>NZ_CP132480.1:1254580-2509161 GCF_030770395.1 Telluria beijingensis
TGGTCTCATGCTCGCCGGCGCCATGCCGGCCTTCGCCGCCGGCATGCAGG
Source organism: Telluria beijingensis (assembly GCF_030770395.1). Lineage (GTDB taxonomy): Bacteria > Pseudomonadota > Gammaproteobacteria > Burkholderiales > Burkholderiaceae_D > Telluria > Telluria beijingensis. Next base: position 1,254,631 of record NZ_CP132480.1, read on the forward strand.
CCGCGCCAGATGACGCTCCCGCCAAGCGCTCGACGCGCGAAGCCTATACCAAGTACGAGTACCGGATCCCGATGCGCGACGGCACCCGCCTGTTCACCGCGGTCTACGTGCCGAAGGACGCCTCGAAGTCCTATCCCTTCCTGATGCAGCGTACACCCTACAGCGCCGGCGTGCGCGCCGACGGAGAGCTGCGCTACGGCGTGGACTGGATGCCCGAATCGCTCGGCCCGTCGCGCGAATTCGAGGACGCCGGCTACATCTTCGTGGTGCAGGACGTGCGTGGCCGCCATATGTCCGAGGGCGTGTGGCAGGAGATGACGCCGCATGCCAAGCCGAAGCTGGAACAAGGCGAGGGCGTCGAAGCCCAGGACATGCACGACACCGTGGCCTGGCTGCTCAGGAACGTCCCGAACAACAACGGTAAGGTAGGCATCTGGGGCATCAGCTATCCCGGCTTCTACGCCGCCGCCAGCGTGATCGATTCGCATCCGGCAATCAAGGCCGCCTCGCCGCAGGCGCCGATCGCGGATCTCTACATGGGCGACGATTCCTACCACGGCGGGGCATTCAAGCTGGCCGCCAACTTCGATTTCTACTCGTCCTTCGTCGCTGCGCCGAATCCTTCGCCCAAGTCGGCCTCCGGCGGCGGCTTCGACTACGACGAGGCCGATGGCTACGATTTCTTCCGCAAGCACCTGACGCTGGGCGCGATCGCGGGCACGATGAGCGAGCGCCAGCGCGAGCTGTTCATGCCGAATATCGAGCACGATACCTACGACGACTTCTGGCAGTCGCGCGCCATCGGCCCGCACATGAAGAACGTCAAGGCGGCGGTGCTGACCGTGGGCGGCTGGTTCGATGCCGAGGATTTCCAGGGCCCGTTCACCATCCACGACGCGCTCAGGCGCCACAGCCCGGCCGCCGAGAACAAGCTGGTAATCGGCCCATGGGTGCACGGCGGCTGGATGCGCGGCGACGGCGCGCGCCTGGGCCATGTGCGCTTCGACGCCAATACCAGCGATTACTTCCGGCGCCATATCCAGTTCCCGTTCTTCGAGCAGCACCTGAAGGGCATCAAGCCGGCCCAGGCGCTGGCGCCGGTGACCATGTTCGAGACCGGCACCAATGTCTGGCGCAGCTACGAGACCTGGCCGCCGAAGCCGGCCAGGGTGCGCACGCTGTACTTCAACGCCAACGGCAGCCTGACGTGGCAGCAGCCGGCAAGCGCGGGCGCCTACGACGAATACGTGGCCGACCCCAGGCGTCCGGTGCCGTATATCGGCTATCCGGCGCAGGGCGTGCCGCGCGAATACATGGTCTCCGACCAGCGCTTCGCCGCGACCCGGCCCGACGTGCTGGTGTACCAGAGCGAGGTGCTGGAAGAAGACGTCACCATCGCCGGCCCCGTGCTGCCAAAGCTGTTCGTGTCGACCACCGGCACCGACGCCGACTGGGTGGTGAAACTGATCGACGTGTATCCGGGTGACTATCCGACGCCGGCCGCGCCGCGCACGGGCAAGGACGTCGGGCCGCCGGCCCTCAAGCTGGGCGGCTACCAGCAACTGGTGCGCGGCAATCCGCTGCGCGGCAAGTTCCGTAACAGCTACCAGGCGCCGGAGCCCTTTGTGCCGGGCAAGGTAGAGGCGCTCAGCTATGAACTGGGCCAGGTAAACCACACCTTCCGCCGCGGCCACCGCATCATGGTGCAGGTGCAGAGTTCGTGGTTCCCGCTGATCGATTCGAATCCGCAGACCTTCATGCGGATTCCCGAGGCGCAGCCAGAGGATTTTAGAAAGGCGACCCAGCGCGTGTACCGTGCGCCTGGAACGGCGTCCGGCATCGAACTGCCGGTGCTGCCCTGAAGCCACGCGCGATGTCTTGACAGCGCCGCATACCATCTTTAATGTCGGCAACTATTGGGTGAATCGACACGGGGCGAAGGTGACATTGTGAAGCTGGCTTTCTATGTGCTGTTGGTGCTGGCGGTGCTGTCGGGCTGGCGCCACTACCAGCAGATGAATGAGGTGGCCGATGTCGCCGACGACTCGGCTTATGCAGAGTTCTTCCGTTCGCCCGACGTCAAGGTCGTGCTCTACGGGACGGAGTGGTGCGGCTACTGTGCGCAGACGCGCGACTATCTCAACCAGCGGGGCGTGGCGTTCACCGACCTCGACATCGAAACCTCCGAGCGCGCAAAGCGCGAACATGCCGCGCTGGGCGGCCAGGGCGTTCCGCTGATCCTGGTCGGCGACCACAAGCTGAAGGGTTACAACGCCCAGTCGCTGAAGGCCGCGGTGGACAGCCTGGAGTAGACCAGGCCTGGCCCTGGTGCCGTTAAGTTAGCGTAAGTATCGTCGTTCCCGCGTAGGCGGGAACCTAATTCTGCAAGAATTTCGACGAAGTCAGCAGAACTTGGTTTCCTGCCTACGCGGGAACGACGTGGTGATTACTCGTAACTTAATGCCATCAAGGCCTGCCTCTGTTTTCACGGCACGAAGCCGCCAACCCTACCGCGGCGTTCCACGCTCGAACCAGGGCCGTGCGCCGGGCAGGAGCGCGGCGCGCACCTCGCGCCGCAGGGTGGTGGCGGGAATCAGGTCGACCGCCAGCCGGCGCAGGCGCTGCACCTCGGCCTGCCGTCCGCGCGCCGCGAACACGCCCAGCACCCCGTTCACGTCCTGCACATAATTGTGGATCTCGGCCGGGATGCTCGGCGCGCTGGTAAACCGCTTGCGGCGTTCGCGAAACGCATCCATCAGGTAGTCGGCATGCTGGCGGACGATCTCGTCCGGGTTCGGCATCAGGCGCTCGGCCAGTTCGGCGTCGCCGGCGGCGATCGCCTGCGGCAGCACCACCCGGGTCAGCGATGCGGCCAGCGCAGGGGCCACAGGTTCCAGCGCCACGAACAGGTCGCGCGTGCGCGCCGGCTGGTCCAGCGCATGGTCGATCGAGGCCGCATCGAGAAACTGCTCGCGCGTTCCCGTGCCGGCCAGCAGGGCGGCGGCATTGCGCTCGCGTACCGCTTCCAGCGCCGCTGCTGCCGGCGGATGGGCCTCGGCCAGCACCGCCCAGTCGGCCAGCGCATGGGAGCGGCGCACGCCGGCCAGCGAGGCATCCTGTTCCAGCGCGTGGTCGTGGAACCAGACCAGTTCTTGCAGCGCCGCGTCGTACTGTCCCTGGTCGGCCAGTTCGCGCGCCGTCGCCAGGCGCTCGATGGGACTCATCGATGCGTCGCTCATGCGCCCACCCACGGCAAGCCTGCCTTGCACCAGCCGCCGACCGTCTTGCGGTGACCGTCGCCATCGCGGTCGCCTTCGAAGCCCTCGAGGATGTCGAACGAGTTCGCATATCCCAGCTCGGTCGCCACGCGCGCGCTGTGGCGCGAGCGCACGCCCGAGCGGCACAGGAACAGTAGCGTCTCGTCCTTCTGCGCCACCCGCTCCAGCTGGGCGCCGAAATCGGGATTCGGCTGGCCGCCCGGATAGGTCGCCCACTGCACCGCCGCATGCTGGGTTTCGGGAATGGCGACCCGGCCCACCCAGTCGCGTTCGGCGTTGGTGCGCACGTCGACCAGCCTGACCTTCGGGTCGCTCCGCAAGAGCTCGAATGCTTCCTGGGGCGTGACCGCACCGGCATAGGGCTGGCCTGCGCCGCGTTGGCGCGCCAGGGAGAGAATGTTTTCTGTCGTCATTTGTATTGTTCCGTTTTTGGGCAGGCAACGCTGCTGCACCATTGTGGATCAGTGTATCCTGCGCTAGATTGGTGCATTGGCGCTAATTTGCACCGGGATGGTGCATTCGAACTGAGCATAATTCTTTCGACAACCCTGCCGATCGACGCGATTTTATGGGTAAACTGGCTCGCCTCCCAAGAACGATTTGCGCATGCCCTCATGCGAACGGCGTGGAGCTAAGTTGGCACGCTTTATGCTTCAAGATGATGCAAGTTGTCGTTTCTCATGATGCGACATCCTTTTTTCAATTAGGAGATTCCGAATGGCAAAGTCCGCCGCAGATGTAATGCAACTGGTCAAGGACAACGAAGTCAAATTCGTTGATTTACGCTTCGCCGATACCCGCGGCAAGGAACAGCACGTCACGGTCCCGGTGTCGCACTTCGACCTGGACAAATTCGAATCCGGCCACGCCTTCGACGGTTCGTCGATCGCCGGCTGGAAAGGTATCGAAGCCTCGGACATGCTCCTGCTGCCAGACCCGAACACCGCCAACCTCGACCCGTTCATGGAAGAGACCACGCTGTTCATGCAGTGCGACGTGATCGAGCCGTCGGACGGCAAGGGCTACGACCGCGACCCGCGCTCGATCGCCAAGCGCGCCGAAGCCTACCTGAAATCGTCGGGCATCGGCGACACAGCCTTCTTCGGCCCGGAGCCTGAATTCTTCATCTTCGACTCGATCCGCTGGAAGATCGACATGTCGGGCTGCTTCGTCAAGATCGACTCGGACGAATCGTCGTGGGCAACCGACAAGGAAATCGAAGGCGGCAACAGCGGCCACCGTCCGACCGTCAAAGGCGGCTACTTCCCGGTCCCACCGGTCGATTCGTTCCAGGACATGCGCTCCGAAATGTGCCTGATCCTCGAATCGATGGGCATCCCGGTCGAAGTGCACCACCACGAAGTGGCCGGCGCCGGCCAGAATGAAATCGGCACCAAGTTCTCGACCCTGGTCGAGCGTGCCGACTGGACCCAGAATATGAAGTACGTGATCTGGAACGTGGCCCACAGCTACGGCAAGACCGCGACCTTCATGCCGAAGCCGATCAACGGCGACAACGGCTCGGGCATGCACGTGCACCAGTCGATCTGGAAAGACGGCAAGAACCTGTTCGCCGGCGACGGCTACGCCGGCCTGTCGGAAACCGCGCTGTTCTACATCGGCGGCATCATCAAGCACGCACGCGCGCTGAACGCGATCACCAACCCTGGCACCAACTCGTACAAGCGCCTGGTGCCTGGCTACGAAGCCCCGGTCAAGCTGGCCTACTCGGCCCGCAACCGTTCGGCCTCGATCCGCATCCCGCACGTGGCGAACCCGAAAGGCCGCCGCATCGAGACCCGCTTCCCGGATCCGCTGGCCAACGTCTACCTGTGCTTCGCCGCGCTGCTGATGGCCGGCCTGGACGGCATCCAGAACAAGATCCACCCGGGCGAAGCCGCGACCAAGGACCTGTACCACCTGCCGCCGGAAGAAGACAAGCTGATCCCGACCGTGTGCGCCTCGCTCGAAGAAGCGCTGGAAGCCCTGGACAAGGACCGCGAGTTCCTGACCCGCGGCGGCGTGTTCAGCGACAGCATGATCGATGCCTACATCGAGCTGAAGATGAACGAAGTGCAGCGCCTGCGCATGACCCCGCACCCAGCTGAATTCGACATGTACTACTCGTCGTGATCGCTTGATCAATACTGTTGTACCTGCGCATCGCCGGCGTTGACGGCGATGCCATGAAACGCGGGGAAAGCGATGGCTTTCCCCGCGTTTTTTGTTGCTTCGGGTATAGTCGGGCGCGACTACAATGCATCATCCTGCCGATGCCAGCTACCGAGTGATAGGAATGACAAACATCGTTTTCCAGAGTGTTGTGGCAGTCTTTGCGCTGCTGATGTGCGCTTCGGCGCAGGCCCAGATCTACCGCTGTACCGACGCCAACGGACGCCCGCTGTACACCGACACCAAGGTCGGCAAGTGCCAGCTGATCGATACCGGCTACCGTTCGCCGCCGGCCGCATCGGCCCCGATCCCGGCGCCGCGCTCGTCAAGCGGTGGGGGCGGCGCCAGCGCCTCGAGCCCGGCCGCCAGCACGCCGTCGAGCTTCCCGCGCGTGGACAATACCGTGCAGCGCGCGCGCGACGACGAGCGGCGCGAGATCCTGGGCGACGAGTTGCGCATCGAGGAACGCAAGCTGGCCGACCTTCGCAAGGAATTCAACAACGGCGAGCCGGAACGCCAGGGCAACGAACGCAACTACGCCAAGTACCAGGAGCGGGTGGCCTCGATGCGCGACGAGATCGGCCGTACCGAACGCAATATCGAGGCGCTACGGCGCGAGATCGGCAATATTCGATGACCCTGCCACCGATGGATGACACGCCCGCCTTCGATGCCGGCGACCCCGCCCGCTACGCCGGCCTGGACTTGCTGGCCTCGGCCGTGCTGCTGACCGGCGCGGAAGGCGACGTGCTCTACGCGAATGCCGCCGCCGAGAACCTGATGGAGCTGTCGCTCAAGTCGCTGCAGCGCCACCGCCTGCCCGAGCTGTTCGTCAACGGCGCCGAGCTGGCCGCGCTGATCGGCCAGGCGCTGGCCCACCAATACGCCGACCTGCGCCAGGACCTGACCCTGCAGCGCGCGGGGCGCGAGCCGCTGCACGTGAACAGCATCGTCAGCGCGCTGGGCGACGGCACCCTGCTGATCGAGCTGCGCGAGAACGTGCAGCAGCTGAAACTCGACCGCGAGGAGCGCATCCTCGACCAGAGCCAGGCCAACAAGGAACTCATTCGCAACCTGGCGCATGAGATCAAGAACCCGCTGGGCGGCATCCGCGGCGCGGCCCAGTTGCTCGAACTCGAGCTGCCGCCGCACCACCTGCTCGAGCTGCAGGAATACACGCAGGTGATCATCAAGGAAGCCGACCGCCTGCAAACGCTGGTCGACCGCTTGCTGGCGCCGCACAGGAAACCTCACATCGTTGGGGACGTCAACATCCATGAGGTGTGCGAGCGGGTGCGCAGCCTGATCCTGGCCGAGTTCCCGCAAGGGCTCACGATCAAGCGGGACTACGACGCGTCGATTCCCGAGTTCCGCGGCGATTTCGAGCAGCTGATCCAGGTGGTGTTGAACATCGCCCACAACGCGGCCCAGGCCCTGGCCGGCCGCATCGCGCAGGGCGACGCCGAGATCATTCTGCGCACCAGGGTGGCGCGCCAGGTCACCCTGGCCAAGGTCCGCTACGGGCTGGCATTAGACTTGCATATCATCGACAATGGACCGGGCATCGCGCCCGATATCCGCGACCGCATTTTCTATCCGCTCGTATCCGGGCGCGACGGCGGGAGCGGCCTCGGGCTGACGCTGGCGCAAACCTTCGTGCAGCAGCACCTGGGGGTGATCGAGTGCGAAAGCCGGCCTGGACTGACGGATTTCCGTATCCTGCTGCCGTTGCCATAAGCGACGGGCCAGGTGCGCCGGCCAGTCCCTTATTGAATCCATGTTGCGGGAAGCACGAATACATGAAACCAATCTGGATTGTCGACGACGACGCATCGATACGCTGGGTACTTGAAAAAGCCCTCGCGCGCGAAAGCCTGGAGACCCGCAGCTTCGCCAACGCGCGCGAGGCCCTGACCGCCTTCGAGACCGATACCCCGCAGGTCCTGGTATCGGACATCCGCATGCCGGGCGAATCCGGCATCGACCTGCTGCAGGCGGTGAAAGCCCGCCATCCCGGCCTGCCGGTCATCATCATCACCGCCTTCTCGGACCTCGATTCGGCGGTGTCCTCGTTCCAGGGCGGCGCCTTCGACTACCTGGCCAAGCCGTTCGACATCGACAAGGCGGTGGCGCTGATCCGGCGCGCGCTGGAAGAGAGCCTGCGCGAGGCCAGCGTCGAGGCGCCGCCGGCCGAGACGCCCGAGATCCTGGGCCACGCGCCGGCGATGCAGGAAGTCTTCCGCGCCATTGGCCGCCTGTCGCAATCGAATGTGACGGTCCTGATCACGGGGGAATCGGGCACTGGCAAGGAACTCGTGGCGCGCGCCCTGCACAAGCACAGCCCACGCGCGGCGCAGCCCTTCATCGCCCTGAACACGGCCGCGATCCCGAAAGACTTATTGGAATCGGAACTGTTCGGCCACGAGCGCGGCGCCTTCACCGGCGCCCAGGCCATGCGCCGCGGCCGCTTCGAGCAGGCCGAGGACGGCACGCTGTTCCTCGACGAAATCGGGGACATGCCCTTCGACCTGCAGACCCGCCTGCTGCGGGTGCTGTCGGACGGCCACTTCTACCGCGTCGGCGGCCACCAGCCGGTGAAGGCCAATGTGCGCGTGATCGCCGCCACCCACCAGAACCTCGAGCAGCGCGTGCGCGACGGCCTGTTCCGCGAAGACTTGTATCACCGCCTGAACGTGATCCGCCTGCGCCTGCCGAGTTTGCGCGAGCGCAGCGACGACATTCCGATCCTTACGCGCCACTTCCTGGTGCAGAGTGCACACCAATTGGGCGTCGAACCGAAGCGCATGAGCGAGCAGGCGATGCGTTTCCTGTCCGGCCTCGAATTGCCGGGGAATGTACGGCAGCTGGAAAACCTGTGCAACTGGATCACGGTGATGGCGCCCGGCCAGACGGTCGAGGTGAAGGACTTGCCGCGCGACCTGACCCAGGGCCAGGCGCCGCAGGGGACCAATCCCGTGCCGCTGTCTGATGGCGTGGTGGGGGCGGGGGCGCTGCCGATGGCGAGCGCCGGCGGCATCGTGATGCAGGCCGCGGCGGCGCCCGCGCTGCCCGAGGGCTGGATCGGCCTGCTGGAGCTGCAGGCCGCCGGCATGCTCAGCGCCGGCCAGATGGACGTGATGGATATCCTCGGGCGCCAGTTCGAATCGGCGCTGATCAGGACTGCATTGAAGCACACCCACGGGCGCAAGAACGATGCCGCGATGCGGCTCGGGATCGGCCGCAACACGATCACCCGCAAGATCGTGGAACTGGGGATCGACGGCGCGCGCGAAGAGTAGGGTGGTGTACCGTACGGGCGGTGGTGTAAGCTCCTGCATCGCCCGTCTTACTGTTCACCTCCATGCTGATCAACTGCGTCGCCTACCAGGAAGGCAAGAAACTGTGCGATATCCCGGTCGAGGATATCAGCGAATACCTGAAACAGGACGACACCTTCGTCTGGGTCGCCCTGCGCGACCCGGCCCCCGCCGACATCACGCTGATGCAGGAAGAATTCAGCCTGCACGAACTGGCGGTCGAAGACGCGCTGCGCGGCCACCAGCGGCCCAAGCTGGAGGAATACGGCGACTCGCTGTTCGTCGTGGCCCAGATCGTGGAACTGGCGGGCGACGAATTGAACGTCGGCCAGCTGGCCGTGTTCGCGGGCGAGAACTACGTGCTGTCGGTGCGGCGCGACGCCAACCAGGGCTTCCTGGGCGTGCGCGCCCGCGCCGAGCGCGAACCGCATCAACTGAAAAAGGGCGCCGGCTTCGTGCTGTACGCGCTGGTCGACGCCGTGGTCGACCGTTACTTCCCGGTGGTCGACATGCTCGAATCCGAGCTCGAATCGATCGAGGACCACATCTTCGGCATGCAGGGCAAGCAGCGCGCCAACGTCGAGCGCCTGTATGAGCTCAAGCGCAAGGCGCAGACGCTGCGCCACGCCGTGGTGCCGCTGATGGACGCGGTCGGGCGCCTGTATGGCGGCCGGGTGCCGGGCGTGGTGGTCGAGACCCAGGATTACTTCCGCGACGTGCATGACCACCTGTACCGCATCGCCGGCCGCCTGGACGCGGTGCGCGACACGATCAATACCGCGATCCAGGTGACCCTGTCGATGGTGGCGATCGAAGAGAACGAGGTCAGCAAGAAGCTGGCCTCGTATGCGGCGATCTTCGCCGTGTTCACGGCCTTTGCCGGGGTGTGGGGCATGAATTTCGAGTTCATGCCCGAGCTGAAGTGGAAGTGGGGCTATCCGCTGGCGCTGCTCACCATGGTCGGCGTATGCGCCTACCTGTACCGGCGTTTCAGGAAGGCCGGCTGGCTGTAGCCGCCGCCCCGCCGCAGGCCAGCGTCACCAGCCCGATCGCCAGCCATTGCAGGGAGGTGAGCCGCTCGCCCAGCAGCGCGAAGCCGGCCAGCGCTGCCACGGCCGGCCCGGCGCTGACCAGGATCCCGAACACCCGTTGCGGCAGCCGCTTGAGCGCCTTCATCTCGAGCGTATAGGGCACGGCCGACGACAGCAGCGCCACCGCCAGCCCGCCGCCCAGTACCGCCGGCGCCAGCAGGTCGCCGCCGGCGTGGCTGACGCCGAACGGCACCACGAACACGCTGGCCGCCAGCAGGCCGAGCGACACGGCCTGGCCACCGTCCAGCGATGACACCCGCTTGCCGAACACGATGTACATCGCCCAGCAGAACGCCGCCGCCAGCGCGTACGCGACGCCGACCGGATCGAGCGCGCTGGCGCCGGCGACCGGCAGCAGCAGCCACAGGCCGATGGCGGCGCAGATCACCCACAGGAAATCGCGCGCATGGCGCGAGGACAGGATCACTACAGCCAGCGGCCCGGTGACTTCGATCGCCACCGCGATCCCGAGCGGGATGCGTTCGAAGGCGCGGTAGATGCACAGGTTCATCGCCCCCAGCATCACGCCGTAGATGACGATATTCGGCACGTCGGCGCGGCGCAGGGCAAAGCGCCATGGGCGCACCAGCGCCAGCAGGATCAGGGCCGACAGCCCCACCCGCAGCGCCACCACGCCAGTGCTGCCGACCACCGGGAACAGGCCCTTGGCCCAGGCCGCGCCGGCATTGACCGACACCAGCGAACCGAGGATGGCCAGCGCGGGCGCGGCCACTCCCTGGGGGCTGGCGGCGGCGTTGCCCGTCACCTGGCCGCCATCGCGGTCGCTACCGCCTCGGCCACGCGGATGCCGTCCACGGCGGCCGACATGATGCCGCCCGCGTAGCCGGCGCCTTCGCCGGCCGGGAACAGGCCGCGCGTGTTGAGGCTTTGCAGGTCGTCGTTGTTGCGGCGGATGCGGATCGGCGACGAGGTGCGGGTCTCGACGCCGGTCAGCACCGCGTCTTCCTTGTAGTAGCCCTTGATCTGCTTGTCGAAGGCGACGAAGGCTTCGCGCATCGCGGTGATCGCGTAGTCGGGCAGCGAGGTCGCCAGGTCGGTCAGGTGCACGGCCGGGCGGAACGAGGGGATGACGGAACCGAATTCCTTCGACGGGACGCCGCGCACGAAGTCGCCCATCAGCTGGCCCGGCGCGTCGTATGTGCCGCCGCCCAGCACGAAGGCGCGCGATTCGAGTTCGCGCTGGAATGCGATGCCGGCCAGCGGGTGGCCCGGGTAGTCGCTCGGCTCGATGCCGACCACGATCGCGCTATTGGCATTGCGTTCGGCGCGCGAATACTGGCTCATGCCGTTGGTGACCACGCGGCCTTCTTCGCTCGAGGCGGCGACCACGGTGCCGCCCGGGCACATGCAGAAGCTGTACACCGAGCGGCCGTTGGAGGCGTGGTGCACGATCTTGTAGTCGGCCGCGCCGAGCAGCTTGTTGCCGGCGTTGGGGCCGAAGCGGCAGACGTCGATCAGCGATTGCGGGTGCTCGACCCGGAAACCGATCGAGAACGGTTTCGCTTCGACGTACACGCCGCGGTCGTACAGCATCTGGAAGGTATCGCGCGCGCTGTGGCCGATCGCCATCGCCAGGTGGCGGGTTGCGATCTCTTCGCCGCTCGCGAGGCGCACGCCGACGACCTGGCGCACGCCGCCCGTCTCTTCGATCAGCACGTCATCCACCCGCGTTTCGAATCGGATCTCGCCACCCAGGCGGATGATCTCGGCCCGCATCTGTTCGACCATCTTGACCAGGCGGAAGGTGCCGATGTGCGGCTTGCTGACGTACATGATCTCTTCGGGCGCGCCGAAACGCACGAACTCGGTCAGGACCTTGCGGCCGTGGTGGTTGCTGTCCTTGATCTGGCTGTACAGCTTGCCGTCCGAGAAGGTGCCGGCGCCGCCTTCGCCGAACTGCACGTTCGACTCGGTATTGAGCTTGCGCTTGCGCCAGAAGCCGAAGGTGTCGACGGTGCGCTCGCGCACGATCTTGCCGCGCTCCAGGATGATCGGATTCAGGCCCATCTGCGCCAGGATCAGCGCCACGAACAGGCCGCAGGGGCCGGTGCCGACCACGACTGGACGCGGGGTGCCAGGGGCCGGCTTGTTCACCTGCACGAACTTGTAGTCGACGTCGGGCGAGGGCATCACGTGCGCGTCCTTCTTCAGGCGCGCCAGTACCGCCGCCTCATTGCGCACGTCGGCATCGATCGAATAGATCAGCACGATGGCGGCCTTCTTGCGCGCATCGTAGCTGCGCTTGTAGACGGTGAAGTCGAGCAGGTCGGCATCCCCGATCCCGAGGCGGGCCAGGATGGCTTCGCGCAGGGCAGGTTCGGGATGGTTCAGGGGGAGTTTGAGTTCGTTAATACGCAGCATGGGCGGGTGGTTGCTGGTGAGGCAACAAAGGGAGCGGGCAAACCGCTATTTTACCTCGGCAGCGGGCCCGCGGCGGAGCCGCCGTTGCTGCCCTTGAGCACCGACTGGAGAAGCCTGTTTTTAGCCCCTATACCCAATGTGAGAGTGTATTTTTCAATTTTGTTGAATGTTTCGCGGTAGTAAGGATGTTCTGTAGTGTTTACGCAACTGCATTCTGGCGTTCTACAAATTCACCACAATTCGGATTGAGTACGGTCGTGTAAATATTGTCTGGCTCGATGGGCTGACGCACTGATGGGCAGAGCCGCGAAAGATCACCGATATAAGCAATGAAACTATCGTAAATACAAGGATTTAGCGCATTTCCGCGTTCCTTATACCATATTTACCTCGTATGTATGGTCCATGCTGTCAGCGTTCATGCATTGAGCATAGAGAAGCATCCACCTTGGAAATGTGTTGTATTTCACATTTTGATGCCATTGTGTCGTATTGACACTTTTTAATGTCATATGTTTTTATATGTTCACTTGAATAACGTTTGATTTCCATGAAAGCGTTAATCGAGGCTGTTCGTTCTTTATATTTGTTATGCATATGACGTATGGCCGTGAATAGGTTTATATGCAGGCGTGGTATTCAGACGCAGAAAAATCCATCCTTCCCAGGGGGCGCTGCGCGTCGTCGTGATCGATGCCGCAAGTAACCACAAGAAAAGAATAAGGAGAAGTACCCATGTTGAAACTCAAGTCGATGCCCTTTGCGATTGCCTGCGCAATCGCCAGCGGCGCGCTGGTCGGCGTAGCGCCGGCCATGGCCCAGTCCCAGCCGGCCGCTGCCGAGGCTGGCCCGCAGCGCGTGGTGGTGACCGGCTCGCTGATCAGCCGCGCCAACACCGAGACCCCGACCCCGGTGCAGGTGCTGACCGCGGCCGACATCCAGAAGAGCGGCAAGACCTCGGTCGCCGAACTCCTGACCGACCTGGCCGCCAACGGCGCCGGTACCCTGGGCACCGGCTTTGCCGGCGCCTTCGCCAACGGCGCCTCGGGCATCTCGCTGCGCGGCCTGACCGTCGGCGCGACCCTGGTGCTGATCGACGGCCACCGCATGGCCCCGTATCCGCTGTCGGACGACGCCCAGCGCTCCTTCGTGGACGTGTCGTCGATCCCGTTCGACGCCATCGAGAGCATCGAGGTGCTGAAAAGCGGCGCCTCGTCGCTGTATGGCTCCGACGCGATCGCGGGCGTGATCAACATCAAGCTCAAGAAGAATCTGAACGGCACCCGCCTGTCGGCCGAAGTGGGCGACACCCAGCACGGCGGCGGCAAGACCAAGCGCGCCTCGATCAGCACCGGCATCGGCGACCTCGGCGCAGACGGCTACAACGCCTTCATCACCGCCGAATACCGCAAGCAGGACCCGATCTACGTCGCCGACCGCGAACAGTTCGGCTACGCCAACCGCGACTGGCGCGCGCGTGGCGGCAACAACCTGACCCTGGGCGTGCCGACCAATATCAACAGCTTCCTGACCCCGTCCAGCAGCCCGTTCCTGTACAACCCGACCAATCCGAACAACCCGGCCGGCGTGAACAACGTCGACAATCCGGCCAACTACGTGTTCCTGGATCCGAACTGTAACTTCGCCAAATACCGCGCCGGCGGTTGCTCGGTGCGCGACACCGAATCGTTCATCCAGCCGCCGACCGAGAACCTCAACATCCTGGTCGGCATGACCAAGAAGCTGAGCGAAGACTGGGAGGTGCAGTTCAAGGGCTCGATGTTCCGCCGCGAGAGCACCAATAACCGCAACAGCGCCAATAACTCGCCGCTGGCCTTCAATCCGATCAGCTTCAACGGCACCACCACGCTGGTCAATGGCGTGCTGACCCCGCGCGTCGGCGCCGTGCCGAACACGACCTTCGCACCGGGCGCCCAGGTCGGCGCCAACGTCACCAATCCCTTCGGCCAGAATGCCCGCCTGTACGGCTACATCCCGGACGTCGGCCCGGCCCTGACGACCTACAACGAATCGACCGCGACCCGCTTCTCGGCCGACCTGATCGGCAGCGCCTACGGCTGGGACGTGACCGCCTCGATTGGCGCCACCAAGGTCAAGAACGACCTCGACTACAGCGGCTACGTCAACCGCAGCGCGCTGTACGACGCGCTGCGCAACGGCAGCTTCAATGTGCTGGGCGGTAACTCGCCGGCCGTCATGAGTCAGGTGTCGCCGCGCTTCAGCAACAAGATCGAATCGACCCTGAACTACGCCGACCTGATCGGTTCGCGCGAGCTGCTGTCGAACTTCGGCGCCGGCCCGCTGAACTTCGCCGCCGGCCTGCACTGGCACAAGCGCGAGCAGGATGCTCCGCCATCGAGCCTGACGCTCAATGGCGCCGTGGCCAGCACCTCTGCCTTCACGATCGGCGAAGAGACCAACAAGGCGGCCTTCGCCGAGTTGCAGGCGATCCCGATCAAGAACGTCGAGATCGGCGTCGCCGGCCGCTACGACCATTACGACACCTACGGTCGTTCGTTCACGCCGTCGGCCAACTTCAAGTGGACGCCGATGCAGCAGTTCGGCCTGCGCGGCACCTTCGCGCGCGGCTTCCGCGCCCCGGCCCCGGCCGAGGTCGGCAATGCCGGTTCCTTCTTCACCTTCAATGCGATCCGCGATCCGATCCTGTGCGCCAACGGCAGCCAGACCACGGCCGGCAACGTGCCGACCGCCTGCTCGTTCAGCCCGCCATACGTGCAGACCACCAATCCCGACTTGCAGCCCGAGAAATCGAAGTCGTTCACCTTCGGCATGATCGTCGAGCCGATGCGTGGCCTGAACATGACCCTGGATTACTACAAGATCCAGATCAAGAACCTGATCGTGACCCAGGCTGGCAACGACCCGAGCTTCACGCCGACCTGGGTTCGTGGTCCGGCAGCGCCGATCGACATCGCGACCGGCGTCGGCAGCAACACGACGGTGGGCATCCCGGCTGTCGGTCCGATCCTGTACGGCCTGTCGCCGTACATCAACGCCGGCAGCACCGAAACCCACGGCATCGAAGCGGACATCCGCTACCGCTGGCGCCTGGGCGACAAGGGCACCATCACGGCCAACCTGAGCGCCGCGCACACCTTCGGTTACGAGACCGAAGTGGCTGGCGAAAAATACCAGCTGGCCGGCACCCAGGGTCCGTCGTCGGTCGGCGGCGCCACGGGCAACCCGAAAGACCGCGCCCAGTTCACCCTCGGCTACGCCCGCGGCCCGCTGGACGTGACCGCCACCGTGAACTACACCAGCGGCTTCTCGACCTTCGATCCGGCGCTGGGCGAGACCGATTGCGCCACCACGGCGGAACACGTGGGCGGCCGCGCCTACTTCCAGGGCCTGGTCCAGCCTTCGTGGTACTGCAATGTGTCGTCGTTCACCACGACCAACCTGAACGTGTCGTACAAGCTCACCGAGAACCTGACCATCCGCGGCGCGATCCTGAACCTGTTCGACAAGGAAGCCCCGTATGACGTCGCCACCTATGGCAACGCAGGTAACCAGACCTCGTACAACGCTTCGCTGCACCAGCCTGGCGCGGTGGGTCGTTTCTTCAGCGTGGGGGCGAACTACACGTTCTAAGTTCTAAGCCAACTGCATAAGCACGTCGTGCCCGCGCAGGCGGGAACCTAAGTTTGCAAGCGTTTTGACAGCGCGAGCAGCACTTGGGTTCCCGCCTGCGCGGGAACGACGTTTTGACGTTAACAATGGAATATATATAGTGCGTGAACGCTCAGATGCCACCCCAGGCCCCGGCCAGTACCGCCAGCGCCGCCAGTCCCGCCGTCTCGGTGCGCAGCACGCGCGGCCCCATCGACAGCGACAGGGCGCCAGCGGCAACCGCCGCGGCTTCTTCCTGCGGCGTGAGGCCGCCTTCGGGCCCGATCAGGAAGGTCACCGGCTGCGGCGCATTGCCACGCGCCCAGCCGGCCAACGATTCGGTCGCGCGCGGGCTGAGCAGGATGCGCACACCCTCGGCCGGCGCCGCCAGCCACGGTCCGACGTCCATCAAGGGATGCAGCCGCGCCAGCCGGTTGCGTCCGCACTGCTCGGACGCGGCCACGATCACCCCTTGCCAGTGGGCCTGCCGTTTCTCGGCCCGCTCGCCGGCCAGCCGCACCACGCTGCGCCCGGCCGCCAGCGGCTGGATCGCGGTCACGCCGAGCTCGACCGCCTTTTCCACGATCCAGTCCATTTTCGAGCCTTCCGGCAAGCCCTGGGCCAGGGTGACGGCGTAGGGCGCTTCGGCCTCGACCTCCTCGAAGGCCACGACCGTCGCCGTGGCGCGGCGCTTGCCGGTGTCGAGCAGGGTGGCGCGGTACTGGCCGCCTTCGCCATTGAACAGGGTCAGGCCGGCGCCCGGCTGCAGGCGCACCACGTGCAGGTGGTGGGCGACGGCTTCCGGCAGGTCGACGGTGGCGCCGGCGGCGAGCGGCTGGGGGCAGTAAAAACGGGGCATTCTGGGCGATCGCAGCGCGGGCTTGCGTTAAAGGAATAAACCTGCATTTTAAATCGGCAGCACCCCGGTCTGGTAGAATAACGGGCTACGGCCTCGCGGGCCATCGCTTTCCAATCCCTGATCCACGATCTCCATGAAATCTACGCAAACCACCACCCTGATGGCCAACGCGATCCGCGCGCTGGCGATGGACGCCGTCCAGAAAGCCAACTCGGGCCACCCTGGCATGCCGATGGGCATGGCCGAAATCGCCGTTGCGCTGTGGGACAAGCACTACCGCCACAATCCGGCCAATCCGGGCTGGTCGAACCGCGACCGCTTCCTGCTGTCGAACGGCCACGGCTCGATGCTGCACTATGCGCTGCTGCACCTGGCCGGCTATGACCTGTCGATGGACGACCTGCGCGACTTCCGCCAGATGCACTCGAAGACCCCGGGCCACCCGGAAGTCGGCATCACCCCGGGCGTGGAGACCACCACCGGTCCGCTGGGCCAGGGCATCGCCAACTCGGTCGGCATGGCGCTGGCTGAATGGCTGCTGGGTAACGAATTCAACCGTCCAGGCTACGACGTGGTGGACCACTACACCTACGCCTTCCTGGGCGACGGCTGCCTGATGGAAGGCATCTCGCACGAAGTGGCGTCGCTGGCCGGCACCCTGCGCCTGAACAAGCTGATCTGGCTGTACGACGACAACGGCATCTCGATCGACGGCCGCGTGGAAGGCTGGTTCACCGACGACACCCAGAAACGTTTCGAAGCCTATGGCTGGAACGTGATCCCGAAAGTCGACGGCCACAATGTGGGCGACGTCTCGGCGGCGATCGAGAAAGCGAAACAGTCGGATCGTCCGACCCTGATCTGCTGCAAGACCATCATCGGCAAGGGCGCCCCGAACCTGGAAGGCGGCGACAAGGTCCACGGCGCGCCGCTGGGCGATGCCGAAATCGCGGCCGTGCGCAAGCACCTGATCTGGGATCCGATCCCGTTCGACATCCCGGCCGACCTGTACGAAGCGTGGGACGCGAAAGCGCGCGGCGCCCAGGCTGAAGGCGAGTGGAACACCCTGTTCGACGCCTACCGCGGCGCCCACCCCGAGCTGGCCGCCGAATTCGAGCGCCGCATGAAGGGCGAACTGCCGGCCGACTTCGGCAAGGCCCTGGACGCGGCGATCGCTGCCTGCGTGGATAAAGCTGAAACCATCGCCACCCGCAAGGCGTCGCAGAACGCGATCCAGGCCCTGGCCCCGACCCTGCCTGAATTCCTGGGCGGCTCGGCCGACCTGACCGGTTCCAATCTCACCAACTGGAAGGAATCGGTACCGGTGCGTTCGGGCATCGCCGGCAACCACATCAACTACGGCGTGCGCGAGTTCGGCATGTCGGCGATCCAGAACGGCGTGGCCCTGCACGGCGGCTTCATCCCGTTCGGCGCGACTTTCCTGACCTTCTCGGACTACAGCCGCAATGCCCTGCGCATGGCGTCGCTGATGAAAGTGCGTTCGATCTCGGTATTCACCCACGATTCGATCGGCCTGGGCGAAGACGGCCCGACCCACCAGTCGATCGAGCACGTCTCGTCGCTGCGCCTGATCCCGGGCCTGGACAACTGGCGTCCATGCGACACCGTCGAGTCGGCGGTGGCATGGGGCGCGGCGGTGCAGCGCAAGGATGGTCCATCGACCCTGATCTTCTCGCGCCAGAATCTGCCGTTCATGCAACGCGAAGCGGGTCAGATCGCCGACGTCGCCAAGGGCGGCTACGTGCTGCGCGACACGGCCGACGCGAAAGTGATTTTGATCGCCACCGGCTCCGAAGTCGAGCTGGCAGTGAAAGCCTTCGACGCGCTGGCAGCCGAGGGCATCGCCGCGCGCGTGGTCTCGATGCCGTCGACCGACGTGTTCGACCGCCAGGACGCCGCCTACAAGGCAGCAGTCCTCACCAAGGGCACGCCTCGCGTGGCCATCGAAGCCGGCGTGACCGCCTTCTGGTACAAGTACGTGGGCCTGGAAGGCGCAGTCGTCGGTATCGACACCTTCGGCGAATCGGCGCCGGCGCCGGTGCTGTTCAAGCACTTCGGCTTCACCGTCGAGAACGTCGTCGCCAAGGCGAAAGAAGTTATCGCAGCATAAGTGTTTGCTGCAAACGGGCCGCCGTCATAGCGGCCCGTTTTACTATGTTCGTTCGTTACGAAAAAAGTTCTTTTCTAATCAGGAGCACAGCATGACGATCAAAGTTGCAATCAATGGTTATGGCCGTATCGGCCGCAATGTCCTGCGCGCCTTCTATGAAGGCGGCAAGAAACAAGACATCCAGATCGTGGCGATCAACGACCTCGGCAATGCCGAATCGAACGCCCACCTGACCCGCTACGACACCGCCCACGGCAAGTTCCCTGGCACCGTCACGGTCGAGGGCGACAATATGATCGTCAACGGCGATTCGATCCGCGTGTTCGCGCAGCGTAACCCGGCCGAGATCCCATGGGGCGAGCTGGGTGTGGACGTCGTCCTCGAGTGCACAGGCTTCTTCACTACCAAAGAAAAAGCCTCGGCCCACCTGAAGGGCGGCGCCAAGAAGGTCATCATCTCGGCCCCGGGCGGCAAGGACGTCGACGCGACCGTCGTGTTCGGCGTCAACCAGGACGTGCTGAAAGCCAGCGACACCGTCATCTCGAACGCATCGTGCACCACCAACTGCCTGGCCCCGCTGGTCAAGCCGCTGCACGACGCCATCGGCCTGGAAACCGGCCTGATGACCACCGTGCACGCCTACACCAACGACCAGGTGCTGACCGACGTGATGCACGAAGACCTGCGCCGCGCCCGTTCGGCCACCCAGTCGATGATCCCGACCAAGACCGGCGCCGCCGCCGCGGTCGGCCTGGTGCTGCCGGAACTGAACGGCAAGCTGGACGGCTTCGCGATCCGCGTCCCGACCATCAATGTGTCGATCGTCGACCTGTCGTTCATCGCCAAGCGCGACACCACGGTGGAAGAGATCAATCAGATCATGAAGGCGGCCGCTGCCGAGGGCCCGCTGAAGGACATCCTGACCTACAACACCGATCCGCTGGTCTCGGTCGACTTCAACCACAACCCGGCATCGTCGAACTTCGACGCGACGCTCACCAAGGTCTCGGGCCGCCTGGTGAAGGTCACTTCGTGGTATGACAACGAGTGGGGCTTCTCGAACCGCATGCTCGACACCACCGTCGCGCTGATGAACGCCAAATAATCCGTTCGCACCCCTGCAAGCCCCGGACGCCCTCGTGGCCTCCGGGGCTTTTTCTTGTCCGATGTCTTTGTGGCAGGCGGATGACACGGCGCGATCCTGCCACTAACAGGTTGTGCCTGTACAACAAAGTGTTACATCAGGCGCATATGCATGACAAAAAAATCCTGCATTCCCGACTACTCCTTTTGGCCGACATAAGGTGACGTTGGCAACTCATTGCACGAAGTAAATACCTCGCGCCCCTGGATCGCTGGATACACGACGTTACATTCCGAAATAATTGCGTTGCATAAACTGACTCGGATTGCATAATCAGGGCGCGTCGCAGCCCGGGCAGGAGAGACATCCTTGGCGTTGCGAGCGCGTTGATCATCGTAACCAGTAGAGAGATGCCAATGATGTTGAAAGAAAAGATGGGCGCCCGCGCAGTGCGCCTCGCCTTCGGCCTGGTGGCCGGCCTTGCAGTAACCCAGGCAATGGCCCAGGAAGCGCCGATCCAGCGCGTCGAAGTGACCGGTTCCGCGATCAAGCGGATCAACGTCGAAGGCGCCCTGCCGATCCAGACCCTGAGCCAGGAAGCGATCGCCAAGACCGGCGCCACCAGCGTTGCCGAGCTGATCCAGACCCTGCCGGCGATGCAGGGCTTCACCATCGGCGCCATCGCCGCCGGCACCAACTCGGGCGGCCGCGTGTCGGCCTCGATCCACGACATCGGCGAAACCTACACCCTGGTCCTGCTCAACGGCCGCCGCCTGGCGCCGCAAGGTTCGGGCAGCACGGTCAACCTGCAGGCAATCCCGATGAGCGCCGTCGAGCGCGTCGAGATCCTGACCGACGGCGCGTCGGCCCTGTACGGCTCGGACGCCATCGCCGGCGTCATCAACTTCGTGCTGAAGAAAAACCAGCAGGGCGGCGACATCGAAGCCAACTACAGCCAGCCGACCGCCGGCCAGGATGGCGGTTCGCGCTACGTCGCGGCCACCTACGGTTTTGGCGACCTGGACAACGATGGCTGGAACGTGCTGGTGAGCTACCGCCGCGACGAGCAGGACCAGATCCTGTCGACCAAGCGCGACTTCTCGAACACCGCCTTCCGCCAGTTCTCGCGCAACGGCACCAACTACGTCTACGACAACACCAGCACCGCCTCGGCGCCGGCCAATGTCACCGTGGCGTTCCGCAACCCGGCCGGCGTGCCTGCGCTGCCGTCGATCGGCTTCTCGCCCTACCTGCTGGCCAATGGCAACTGCCCCGAGCTGAACGTGGTCAGCATCAACAACAACGGCACCACCGCCCGCAACTGCACCTTCGACTACATCCAGACCGTCGAGATGGTTCCGGAAAACAAACGTGACAGCTTCTTCGTCAAGGGTACCAAGAAGCTCGGCGACAACTGGGAAGCGTTCACCGACATCGCCTACTCGCGCTTCGACCTGACCGCGCGCATCGCGCCGAACACTGCGCCGTTCACGATCGCCGCCGGTTCGCCGCAGTTCAACCAGTACGTGGCGCCTTACCTGACGGCCGAGCAACTGGGCCGCGTCAATACCGTGTCGGGCAACTACCGCGCCTATGACTGGGGCACCCGCGACAGCCAGACCATCACCGAATCGAAGCACGCGGTGGCCGGCCTGGACGGCGAGATCGCCGGCTGGACCGTCAGCGGTGCGCTGACCTGGTCGGAAAACTCGATCGACGAACGCTATGTCGGCGGCTATATGCGCAACGCCGAGTTCCGCTCGATGCTGGCCAACAATGCCTTCAACCCGTTCGCCCCGATCGGCCAGCAGAGCCCGGCGACCCAGCAACTGATCGAGAACTCGATTTTCCATGGTTCGATCCGCGAAGCCTCGACCACCCTGAAGGCGGCCGACGTGCGCGGCTCGCACGAGCTGTTCAACCTGGGTGGCGGCATGGCCCAGCTGGCAATCGGCGCCGACTACCGCGAGTACCACTACCAGCAGGATCCGTCGGCCGATGCGGTCAACGGCGTGATCTACAACTTCAACGCCCCGGCGCGCTACGACCTGACGCGCGACAACGCTGGCGCCTTCGCCGAAGTGCTGGCGCCGATCACCAAGGAGATCGAAGTCACCGCGGCGCTGCGCTATGACACCATCTCGGCGATCGACGATGGCGTTCGCGGCCGCAAGGTCGGTAGCGACCACTCGAAGAGCACCTACAAGGTCTCGGCGCGCTGGCAGCCTTCGCAAGCGCTGCTGTTCCGCGGTTCCTACGGTACCGGCTTCAAGGCGCCCGACATGCTGGACATCGCCCAGCCGCTGGTCAACGCCGGCTTCACCGCGTCGTCGTGGGGCTGCCCGATCCAGGATCCGACCCTGTGCCGTCCAGGCACCACCCAGTACAACGTGCTGTCGTCGGGTAACGAGAACATGCGTCCGGAAACCTCGAAGCAGTTCACCGTCGGCATGCGTTTCGAGCCGACCGCGCGCTTCTCGGCAGGCCTGGACCTGTGGGACGTGAAGATCAAGGATGCGGTGAGCGCGGTCAGCGAGCAGCAGGCCTGGGCTAACCCGGACCAGTTCCGCCAGCTGTTCAGCACCTATACCGAACCGGCGACCGGCAACACCTACTGGGCCTTCCTGCGCTCGTCGGTGAATATCGGCCAGACCCATAACCGCGGCATCGACTGGGACCTGACCGGCCGCCACCGCTTCGGCTTCGGCAACCTGACCACGACCCTGAACGGCACCTACATGCTGAAGTCGGACTACACTCGCGCCGGCACCGCCAACGACTGGACCAACAGCATGAACTACTTCGGCACCAACAATGCCGTGACGTTCCGCCACATCGTCCGCCTGTCGACCTCGCTGGACACCGGCAAGCTGTCGAACTCGCTGATCGTCAACTACCGCAACGGCTATACCGACGCGGCGGCGACCGTGCGTAACCTGGACACCGGCGTCAACGTCACCGGCTTCCGCCTGGAAGTGCCGTCGTTCCTGACCTTCGACTGGCAAGGCCGCTACGCGTTCACCGATGCCTTCACGCTGCGCGCCGGCATGAAGAACATCGCCAACCGCAAGCCGCCGCTGTCGCTGCGCGCCTCCTCGGGCCACCAGGTCGGCTTCGACCCGCGCTACGCCGATCCGCTCGGCCGTCAGCTGTACGTGACCGGCAACTACAAGTTCTAAGCCGAACGTAAGAGGGGCCGGATCCCGCGAGGGATCCGGCCCTTTTTTTATCCGACGCCGGCTGCGTTTCAGGCGTCCGGCCAGGGCGTCAGGATCTCGAAGCCGTTTTTGGTCACCACGATCATGTGTTCCCACTGCGCCGACAGCGAACCGTCGCGCGTCATCACGGTCCAGCCATCCTCGAGCTGGATCACGTCTTCCTCGCCAATATTGATCATCGGCTCGACCGTGAAGGTCATGCCTTCCTTGAGCAGCAGGCCGGTGTTCGGGCGGCCGTAGTGCAGCACCTGCGGCTCTTCGTGGTAGACGCGGCCGATGCCGTGGCCGCAGTAGTCGCGCACCACCGAGTAGCCGGCGCCTTCGGCCAGCTTCTGGATCGCGTGGCCGACGTCGCCCAGGCGCGCGCCGGGGCGCACGGCGCGGATGCCGGCCATCATCGCTTCATACGTGGTGTCGACCAGCTTCTTTGCTTCTGGATTCGGCGTGCCGGCGAAGTACATTCGGCTGGTGTCGCCGTGCCAGCCATCCTTGATCACAGTGACGTCGATATTGACGATGTCGCCGTCCTTCAAGATTTCTTTTTCGCTCGGGATGCCGTGGCACACCACGCCATTGACCGAGGTGCACAGGGTTTTTGGAAAGCCGTGGTAGCCGACATTGGCCGGGGTGGCCTTCTGCACCTTGCGGATGTAGTCGTGGCAGCGGCGGTCGAGTTCTTCGGTGGAGACGCCGGGGACGACGTATTCCTTGATCATTTCCAGGACTTCGGCGGCCAGGCGACCGGCGACGCGCATCTTGGCGATGTCCTTGTCGTTCTTGAGTTTGATGGTCATATAAAGGGGAATCGGGCGCTGCGTGCTGCAGGCAAACCGCCATGATACCGGGTCAAGCGGGGCAGGGTGGGATGTGCAAGTAAAAAGGCGCTGTTCGCGTTAATTATGCGAACCTTTCCCATTCGCGCCGGTCTCAGCCACTGTCGAGTTAACTCATCGGGTGGCGGTGATGCAAGGCTTAGGCTTCGAAGTAGTATTTTCGGCACTGACTTCCCTGCATCTGGAGACTGATGACGTCGCCAAGTTGCGGGAGTGGGTCGCCGCCATCGTCCACCCTGGCGAGTGCCTTCGGTTGATTGCCGAGGCCGCCGGCACGCCGTGCTGTCCGCATTGCCAATGTCCGCGCGTGCATCGCTGCGGTTCGGCCAGCGGGCTGCAGCGCTGGCGCTGCCTGGCCTGCCGGCGCAGCTTCAACGCGTTGACCAATACGCCGCTGGCGCGCCTGCGCAAGAAAGCCGTCTGGTTGCCCTACCTGCAATGCGTATTGGGGTCGCGCACGGTCCGCGCAGCGGCCGAACTCGTCGGCGTGCACCGTACCACCAGTTTCCGCTGGCGCCATCGCTTCGTGCCCGGGGCCGCAAGCAAACGTCCAGCTCGCCTTGAGGGCATGGTCGAGGCCGACGAAACCTATATGCTCGAATCGCAGAAGGGCTCGCGCCACCTGGCGCGGCCACCACGGCGGCGCGGCGGCGTGGCCAGTCGGCGCGGCATCAGCCGCGAACATGAGTGCCTGCTCGTCGCGCGCGACCGGGGCAGGCGGACGCTGGACTTCCATACCGGCCGCGGGCCGGTCAGCGCCGCCCGGCTCGAGGATTGCCTGAGGCCGGCGCTGGCGCCGGATGTGCTCTTGATCAGCGATTCGGCAGCCGCTTACCGGGTCTTCGCCTCCCATGCCGGCATCGCGCATGAGACTGTCAATCTGCGTGCCGGGATCAAGGCCCGCGGCACGATCCATCTCAATAACGTCAATGGCTGGCATGCCCGATTCAAGACCTGGCTCAGACGCTTCAACGGCATCGCCAGTCGTTACCTGATCAACTACTCCGGCTGGCAGCGCTTCTTGGACGACGGCGCATTGCGTACTCCAGCTCAATTGCTAACCGCTATTATCCAGTGTGCGATTTGCCGATGCAAAGTAACGAACTAACGCGAACAGCGCCAGTAAAAATGCCCGCCCGGCAAGGCCGGGCGGGCATCGAGAAACCCTTCAGGAGAGGGCCCGAAGGCCCTGTTCCATTAGAAGTTCTGGGTGTAGCGGACGTAGAAGAAGCGGTCCAGCGACATGTCTGCATCGACCATCGAAGCCGAAGCCTGGGTGCTGTACACGATGCGTGGCGACTTGTCGAACACGTTGTTGATACCGAACAGGACGCGAGCATCCCAGTTGGTCTTGTAGCCAACGCTCAGGTCATGGATCGTGACCGAACCAATCTTGTTGGCGCCGGTACCGAACGATGCTTCGAAGTCAGGCAGGTTGCACTCTGCGTCGGTGTAGCAGATGTCCTTGACCGGGCTGTAGTAACGGAAGCCCCAGGTGGCGCTCCAGTTGCCCAGCGACCAGTCGAAGTTGGTGTTCGACTTCACGCGGTTGTAGAAGTACTCGCCGGCGTAGTTGTTCCACTCCGAATCGGCGCCGCTGCGGGTACGGAACTTGTCGACGTACGAGGTTTCGTTACGCACACCGAACTGGCCGTAGGCGGTACGTGGCAGGCGATACGAGATCGACATGTCCAGGCCTTCGGTTTCCATATTGCCCAGGTTGGCATTACCGCGCTGCAGTGCATTGATCTGGCCGGTGACCGGGTCACGACGGATCACCGAGCAGAAGTTGGCGCTGTTGTTGATGAAGCACTCGTTGGCGACGTAGGTCGCGCTGATCGCGGTGATACGGTTCTGGATCTGGATGTTATACCAGTCCAGGCCGACGCTCAGGCCAGGCACGAACGATGGGCTGTACACGAAGCCGACGGTACGGGTCTTCGCAGTTTCTGGCGTCAGGAACTGGTTGCCGGCGCCCGCGTTGAAGGCCACGGTCGACTGGGTGCCCGCGGCGCCGTTGAGGACTGCGCCAGCCTGGTTGACCTGGCGGTAACCGGCGAAGGTGCCCGATTGCACGCAACGTGCCTGGACTGCCGGGTCGCGTGCGGCTTCGCCGAACACGGTGTCGCATGGATCCAGGAAGGTGTCGAAGGTCTGGGTGCCGCCGCCGAAGGTGTCGCCCAGGGTTGGAGCACGGAAGCCTTCAGCCCAGGTGCCACGCACCAGCAGGTCGTTGACCGGCTTGTACATGAAGCTGAACTTGCTGTTGTTGGCCACGCCGAAGTTGCTGTAGTCCGAGTAGCGGTGCGCCAGGTTGAAGCTCAGCAGGTCTGCGAACGGGACGTCCTTCAGCACTGGAACGTTCAGTTCGGCGTACGCTTCACGCACGGTGTAGCGGCCGTAGGTCGGCGCGCCTGCCAGTTCGGTCGAGTAGCCCGATTGCTCGAACTGGCCCGGCACTTCCTGGCCCTTGACTTCGCGGTGCTCGATACCGACTGCCAGGCCCACGGCGCCGGCTGGCAGCTGGAACAGTTCGCCAGCCAGGTCGGCGGTGGCGCTGTTCACGGTCGAGCCGTAGCTCTTCTGCGAGGTCGAGTTGATGTAGGCCAGCGCTTCCGGGGTCGAGGCCGATGGGCCGCCCAGGATGTTGAACGGCACGCACGACGACAGGCCGATTGGCGCATCAGGGGTACCGCACTGCACGACGCCGCTGGCGTTCATGAACGATGGGCCCAGGGCGCGCTTCAGGTTCAGCAGGTTGATGTTGCCGACGCCGAACTGCGAGCCGGACACCTTGCTGTGGTTGTAGCCAGCGCTCCAGTTCCATGCCAGATCCTTGATGGTGAATTCACCTTCCAGGGTCGCATCGATGTGCAGCGTGCGGTTTTCGGTTTCGGTCTGACGGGTCAGCTCGATGGTGCGGCGGGCGAAGAACAGGTCCTGGCCCAGGCCAGCGCCGGCAACCTGGTTGCCGTACGGGTTCCAGTAGCTGTCCTTGTCGACATAGACCGGGTAGGTGGCCTGCGAGATCGAGGTCAGCGGGTAGCCGGCGATCTGCTGGTTCGACTTGCGCTGCGAGTACATCGCGGTGGTCTTGAAGCGCATGTCTTTCGGCAGCGCGACTTCGCCCTTGACGAACAGGGTGTCCAGCTTGCTTGGGATCAGCAAGTCCATATCCTGGGACGAGTTGTACTTGTCTTCCTGGATGCCGTTGTTGAACGCGTGGTAGTTGTTCGGGTTGCGCGGATCGGCGCCGACGCCACGGCCGTCATAGGTGCCGGTGTGGTTCAGGACCTGGTTGAAGCCGCCCTGTGCCGGGTTGGTCAGCGTGCCGCCGTTGGCCGGGTTGACCGGGGTGATGCGACCCCATGGGCCAGCGCCCAGGCCGTCGAATTTGTACTGTGGACCACGGCCGAAGGCGGTGATCTCGCGCGCCTGGGTGTCCACGCGGCCCGATTCGGTGTGCGACAGGCCGAACATCAGCGAGGCTTTTTCATCGCCGGCGCCGTAGCTCAGCGAGAAGTCCTTGTTCTTGCCGTCGTTCTTTTCGTTCTGGCCGGTGTACAGGGACAGCTGGCCGCCCTGCATGTTCTTCTTCAGGATGATGTTGACCACGCCGGCGATTGCGTCCGAGCCGTAGATCGACGAAGCGCCATCCTTCAGGATTTCCATGCGCTCGATCATTGCCGACGGGATGGTCGACAGGTCGGTGAAGCCGTCGACCGACTGGGTCCAGCGCTTGCCGTCCACCAGGACCAGCAGGCGGTTCGAGCCCAGGTTACGCAGGCTGACGTACTGGCCGCCGATTTCGCTGTTCGAGGTCAGGGAGCCCGAACGCGAGAAGTCAGGGGCGCCTGCCGACGACAGGTTATTCAGGATGTCGCCAACGGTGACCAGACCGGTACGCTGGATCTGTTCCTGGTTCATGATCTGGATCGGTTGTGCGGTTTCCAGGTCGACTTGGCGGATACGGGAACCGGTCACTTCGACGCGCTGCAGGTTTTGCTGCTGCGAAGTTTCCTGTGCGACCGCTGCGGTCATGCCGAGGGTCATACCGCCGAGGCAGATCGCGCGGACCGACCGGGACAAGAGTGTTTCCATCATGTTGCAAACTCCTAGGGGTGAAAACGCGGCGGCACCATGGGAAGGGCACTGCCACCGAAAATGTCGCTATGCGACTACCTGAAAAACGCTACCTGGTTGGTTCAACGAGTTTTCAAGCTAGCAATAAAACCATTTGCAGAGCGTCACTGTCAATGCATACAAATGATGTATGACGTTTGTGTTGCAGAAATGTGTATTTACCGATTGCCAGTTTGACAAGTTGTTGACTCACTGGTCAACAAATGATCTAAATTTTGTCAAAAGGAAAAAAGCCCTTCCGGCTAGCGCCGGAAGGGCTTTTTGAGCAATTAAATTGCTTTTGGGCAGCGTGACTTAGAAGGCCTGGTTGTAGCGAACGTAGAAGAAGCGGTCGATCGGCAGTTCCGGCGACACCGACGACGACGACGAGTTGCCGCCGGTCGCCGAGCCGGCGCTGTAGTTGATTTCCGGTTTCTTGTCGAACACATTGTTCGCGCCGAACAGCAGCTTCGCGTTCCACGGCAGGGCATAGCCGACCGACAGGTCGCCGTACCACATCTCGCCATGGCGGTTGTAGCCGGTACCCCAGCTGGCCGCTGCAGTCGGATCCGAGCAATAGATGACCTGGGTCGCCGAGTAGCAACGGTTCTTCTGGCTGCTGTAGAAGCGGGCCGTGAAGGTAGCGCTCCAGTTGCCCAGGCTCCAGTCGAGCGAGGTATTCGACTTCACGCGGAAGATGTCGTACTCGCCGGCGTATTCGACCCACTCGCTGTCCAGGGTCGACTGCTGCTTGTACGAATCGGTGTAGGTCGATTCGCTGCGGATGCTGAACTGGCCGAAGCGGGTGCGTGGCAGGCGGTAGTTGATCGCCACGTCGACGCCTTCGGTCTCGACCTTGCCGCGGTTCGTGTTACCGATCTGCAGATCGACAACCTGGCCGGTTGCGTCACGACGGATCAGCGAGCAGAAGTTCGATACGTTGTTGACGTAGCACTCTTCCAGAGTGTTGGTGGCCGAGACGCCAGTGATCAGGTTCTCGATCCGGATGTTGAACCAGTCCACGGACACCGAGAAGCCAGGTACGCTCGACGGGCTGATGACCAGGCCCAGGGTGCGGGTCTTGGCCGATTCCGGCTGCAGGAAGGAATTGCCGGCGCCGGTGGTGAACGGGAACGGCGTCTGGGCGCCGGTCGCGCCGACGTCGGCGCCGGTCTGGTTCTTCTGGCGGAAGCCGGCCGGGACGCCGGCGGCCGCGCAGCGCGCCGCCACGGTCGGGTTACGCGCCGCTTCGCCGTGCAGGCTGTCGCACACGTCCAGGTAGCTGGCGAAGGTCTGCGAGCCGCCGCCGAAGGTGTCGCCCAGGGTCGGCGAGCGGAAGCCTTCTGCGTAGGTACCGCGGGTCAGCACGTCGCGGATCGGTTTCCACATGAAGCTGAACTTGCTGTTGGTGGTCGAGCCGAAGTTCGAGTAGTCCGAATAGCGCGTCGCCGCGTTCAGGCTCAGCAGTTCGGCGAACGGCACGCCTTTCAGCAGCGGCACGTTGGCTTCCAGGTAGGCTTCGCGCACGGTGTAGCGGCCGTAGGTGGCGTTGCCCGCCAGGCTGGACGAATAGCCCGACTGCTCGAACTGGCCCGGCACGTCCTGGCCGCGCACTTCGCGGTGCTCGATACCGCCCGCGATGCCGACCGCGCCGGCCGGCAGCTGGAACAATTCGCCGGTGATGTCGGCGGTCGCGCTGTTGACGGTCGAGCCGTAGCTCGCCTGGGCGGTCGACATCACGTAGTCCAGCGCTTCCTGGGTCGAGGCCGATGGGCCGCCGAGGATGTTGAACGGCACGCAAGCGGCCAGGCCGATCGGCGCTGCCGGGGTGCCGCACTGCACCACGCCCGAGGCGTTCATGAACGATGGGCCGAGGGCTTTCTTCAGGTTCAGCAGGTTCAGGTCACCGAAGCCGCGCACTGCGCCGTCGACCTTGCTGTGGTTATAGCCGACGCTCCAGTTCCATGGATTGGTGCCGAGGTTGAATTCGCCTTCCAGCGTGGCGTCGATGTGCAGGGTGCGGTTGTTGTTGTCGGTCACGCGCGGCACGTCGATCGTGCGGCGGTAGAAGAACAGGTCCTGGCCATTGCCGGCGCCGGCCACCGAGTTGCCGTACGGGTTGTAGTAGCTGTCCTTGTCGACGTAGACCGGGTAGGCGGCCTGGGACGTCGAGCTCAGCGGATAGCCGGCCACGGTACGGTTCGACTTGCGGTCGGCGTACATCGCGGTGGTCTTGAAGTTCATATTCCACGGCAAGGCCACTTCGCCCTTGACGAAGATCGAGGTCAGCTTGCTCGGCGTCAGGAAGTGCATCTGGCTCGTCGAGTTGAACAGGTCGTCCACGCCGTTCGCGAAGGTGTGGTAATTGTTCGGGTTGCGCGAATCGGCGCCGACGCCGTCGCCCAGCGGACCGCCGGTGTGGTTCAGGACGCGGTCGAAGCCGGTCGGGCCGCCGGTCGCGCTGACCTGGCGGATACGGCCCCATGGGCCAGTCCCGAGGCCGATGTTGGCGCGGTCCGGACCGTTGGTGGTGGCGGTGATGTCGCGGGTCTTGGCCCAGACCGGACCCTGCTCGGTGTAGGTCAGGCCGAACAGCAGCGAGGCCTTGTCGTCGCCGGCGCCGTAGGCGAGCGAGTAATCCTTGGTCTTGCCGTCGTTCTTCTCGTTCTGGCCGTGGTAGATGCTGGCCTGGCCGCCCTGCATGGATTTCTTCAGGATGATGTTGACCACGCCCGAGATCGCGTCCGAGCCGTAGATCGAGGAAGCGCCGTCCTTCAGGATCTCGACGCGTTCGATCAGTGCCGACGGGATGGTCGACATATCGGTGTAGCCGTTGACCGACTGGCTCCAGCGCTTGCCGTCGACCAGCACCAGCAGGCGTTGCGAGCCCAGGTTGCGCATGTCGAGGAACTGGCCGCCCTGTTCGCGTCCTGCGCCCAGCGCGGTGCCTTTGCTGAACGCCGGGACGCCCGCCGAGGACATGCTGTTGATGATGTCACCGACGGTGACCAGGCCGCTCTTCTGGATCTGTTCCTGGCTCATCACCTGGACCGGCTGCGCGGTCTCGAGGTCGACTTGACGAATACGGGAACCGGTCACCTCGACGCGCTGCAGTGCTTCCTGCGCGATGGCGGTCAGTGAAGGCAGTGCGAGCGCGACGGCCAATGCGATCTTCGTTCGTTGTTGCATGTGCTCTCCATCCTGCGTTCCACGGGTGTGGAACGACTTTTTATGATTAATAGGTGCAACCCGTGCGCATGCGGACGCCCGTGGGTAACGGGGGTTCCGTCGTGCATACACATCCCTATAAAACCATTCTGTGTTGACTAGTGTCAACGCGATGGGAGGGTGTTTTTGTGGCAAAAACAACAGTTATCAAAAAGAAATTAAATGACCTAAAAGTCAGCTGAGCATATGTACATTTGGAGTGCAAAAATGCATGCCATGACATGGCATGTGCACGGTGGACGTGCATGCGCACCGGGGTGGTGCGCATGGAAATTTGAAGGGATAAAAACGGCAGGGTGAAAGGGAAATCAGTCGCCGAAGCAGGCCTGCCACAGCGCCTGCACGCTGTCGGCATGCACGCCCACCAGCGCTGGCTCGACCCTGGCCTTGTCCTGGCCCTGCAGGCGCACGCCGTGCTGCAGCTTGCGCATGGCGCGGTAGGCGTCGGCGACCCGGGCCGCGAGGCCGGCGTCGATCAGGCCCAGCTCGCCGCAGCGGCGCAGCAGGGCGATGTTGCCGGCGTTCGCGGTCAGCTGCGGACAGCCGGACGCATGGCGCAATACCAGGTATTGCACGATGAACTCGATGTCGATCATGCCGCCCAGGTCGTGCTTGAGGTCGAACAGCTCGCCGCGGTTGACGTTGGCGTCGCGCATGCGCTGGCGCATGCGCACCACTTCGTCCTTCAACTGCCGTTCCTGCCCGCTGCGGTCCTTGCGCAGCACCTGCTCGCGGATGGCCTCGAAGCGCGCGCCGATGGCGGCGTCGCCGGCGCAGAACCGGGCGCGGGTGAGCGCCTGGTGTTCCCACAGCCAGGCCGCGTCGTTCTGGTAGCGCTCGAAGGCGGCGACCGACGACACCAGCATGCCGCTGGCGCCGTCCGGGCGCAGGGCGATGTCGACGTCGAACAGGATGCCGGCCGCGGTATGGGCCGTCATCCAGGTGATGAAGCGCTGGGCCAGGCGCGCATACAGGGGCGGCGCGTCCTGGTCCTCGTCGTCGTATAAAAAGATGACGTCGAGATCCGACACATAGCCCAGTTCCTTGCCGCCCAGCTTGCCGTAGGCGATGACGGCGAATGCGGGCTCTTCGCGATGGCGCCCGTTGACCGCGCGCCAGGCGTGTTTGACGACGGCGCCGACGACCATGTCGGCCAGCGCCGACAGGTGGTCGGCCAGGTGCTCGACCGACAATTCTCCGGCCAGGTCCAGGGCCAGCAGGCGGAACAGTTGCGCGTGGTGGGCTTCGCGCAGGATGTCGAGCTGGCGCTCGGTATCGCCGGCCGCTTCGCACAGGTGCTCGTCGAGGATCGCCGCCAGCTGCGCCAGGTCGCCGGCGCCGGCGTTGCGGTCATCGAGCAGTTCGTCGAGCAGGATCGGGTGCTGGGTCAGGAAGGTGGCGGCCCAGCCGCTGGCATTGATCATGCGGATCACGCGCTCGAGCGTGTGCGGGTACTCGGTCAGCAGCGACAGGTAGGCCGAGCGGCGCGCGATCGCCTCGAACAGGTCGAGCAGGCGGCCCAGGGTGGCGGCGTGGCTGCCCAGCCCCGCTTCGCGCACCACGGTGGCGACCAGGGGCAGGGCGGCGTCCACCAGCGCCATCAAGCGCTCCCGGCTGGCGTCCGGCAGGCTCGCCAGGCGCGGCCCCTGCAGGGCGGCGGCCAGGCGCGCGCCGGCGCCGCGGGCATCGTCGAAGCCGAGGGCCGCCAGGCGGCCGGTGAGCGCGTCCACATTGTCCAGTTCGTCGGCCAGCGCCGGGGCGTCCGGGTCGTCGTCCGGCTTTTCCTTGTCGGCGAAGATGGCGTCGAACTGCTGGGCCACGTAGCTGCGCTGCTCGTCCAGCGCCACCAGCAGTGAGGCTTCGTCGTCGAAGCCCATCATGCGCGCCACCGCCAGCCGGTCGTCCTCGCCCACCGGCAGGGTGTGGGTCTGGGCGTCTTCCAGGTATTGCACGCGGTGCTCGAGATTGCGCAGGAAGGTGTAGGCCTGCAGCAGGCGCTCGACCGTCTCGTGCGGCAGCAGCTCGCGCTCGGCCAGCAGGCGCAGGGTCTGGCGGGTCGAGCGCTCGCGCAGGGCCGGGTCGCGGCCGCCGCGGATCAGCTGGAACACCTGGGCCAGGAACTCGATCTCGCGGATGCCGCCGCGGCCCAGCTTGACGTTGTGGCTGCGCTCGGGATGCAGGCGCTCCTGGCGTTTCACTTCGGCGCGGATCTGGGCGTGCATATTGCGGATCGCGTCGATCACGCCAAAGTCGAGGTAGCGCCGGAACACGAAGGGCCGCACGATGGCGTCCAGCGCCGCGATATCCTCCGGTTCGCCGGTGACGGCGCGCGCCTTGACCCAGGCATAGCGTTCCCACTCGCGGCCCTGGACGATCAGGTATTCCTCGACCATGCCCAGGCTGGCAGCAAGTGGGCCCGACTTGCCGTTGGGGCGCAGCGCCATGTCGACCCGGAACGTGAAGCCATCCTCGATCACTTCGGACAGGGCCGCGTTCAGGCGCCGTCCCAGGCGCACGAAGAACTCATGGTTCGATAGTTGCCTCTGGCCGGGGCCGGCCGCGGTCTCGCCGTCTTCCGGGTAGACGAAGATCAGGTCGATGTCCGACGACACATTGAGTTCGCCGCCGCCCTGCTTGCCCATGGCCAGCACCATCAGGTGCTGGGGGCGGCCGGATTCTTCTCCGACCGGCATGCCGTGGCTGGCGACCAGTTCGTCGGTCAGGCGGGCGACGTGGGTCTGGATCGCGAAGTCGGCGAAGGCGGTCATGGCGGTCACCACTTCGTCGAGTTCGGCCTGGCCGCCCAGGTCGCGCGCCACGATGGTCGAGACCAGCAGGTTGCGCACGCGGCGCATGGCCCGTTCCAGCGGCAATCCATTGCCCAGTTCGCGCTCCAATAGCGCGCGGAAATCGGCGCGGTCCAGCGATAATGATGACAATTCGGCCAGCTGGGCGGCGCGTTCGGGAGCGGCATCGAGCCAGCGTTGGACGAAGCGCGAAGCGCAGGCGGGAGAAACTGGGGTCATCGTCGATCCTGGTGGTTGCCGGTCGGGCAGGGTGGATTTGGCAGGCCGGCTTTAAGGTCCAGCTCACCGACGATGCGGTAAAATGGCCCGCCCATCGGACGCAATACCGCTGCCTGGGTCAGCACCGATGGTAAGGTAGACGCCGCAACTGTTGCAAGCGACCTGTTTATTCAAGAGTTAACTTTACGGCGAGCCTTTGTTATTAGCACCTTGATGCACAACCCGGATCCGCAGGCAGCCACTGCGGCATCGCCGCTGGCCGTGCGCTGGCGGCGGCTGCGTGCGGCCTATCGGGTCGCCAACCTGGCTTCGCACCACGTGCTGGGCTTCACCATCAAGCTCGTGCTGCTGGTGTATTTTGCGCTGGCCGTGCTGTTCCTGGTGCTGCGCTACGCCATCCTCCCCAATATCGACGTTTACAAGGGCGACATCGAGCGCGTGGCCAGCCATGCGCTCGGCAGCCGGGTCACGATCGCGCGCCTGGCCGCTTCCTGGCACGGCATGCGCCCGGCGCTGTCGCTCAGCGAAGTGCGCCTGCACGACGCCGCGGGGCGCCAGGTGCTGGCGCTGCCGCAGGTCGACGCGACCCTCGGTTGGTGGAGCGTGGCCGCCTTCGAGCCGCGCTTCGCCACGCTCGAGATCAAGGGGCCGCAACTGGCCGTGCGGCGCGGGCTGGACGGCGTGATCGAGGTCGCCGGCATCCGGCTCGACCCGAACCAGGCCGGCGGCGGCGGCGCCGACTGGCTGCTGCGCCAGCGCGAGATCGTGATCCGCGACGGCCGGGTCGACTGGCGCGACGAGCTGCGCGGCACGCCGCCGCTGGTGCTCGAAGGCGTGACCCTGGCCCTGCTCAACCGCTGGGGCGCCCACCATTTCGCCCTGCAGGCGACGCCGCCGCGCGCCCTGGGCAGCCCGGTCGACGTGCGCGCGCAGTTCCGCCACCGCTTCGGCGAACGGCCGTCGGACGTGCTGCGCTGGAAGGGCGAGCTGTACGCCGACCTGCGCGACGTCGACCTCGGCGCCTGGAAGCGCTTCGTCGATTATCCAATCCAGCTCGAGCGCGGGCGCGGCTCGCTGCGCGCCTGGGTCAGCTTCGACCAGGCGAGATTGGCCGGCTTCACGGCCGACCTGGCCCTGGCCGGCGTCGATGCGCGCCTGGGCAAGGACATCGCGCCGCTGCGGCTGGCGCGCGTCAGCGGCCGCCTGTCGGCGCGCGAGGAATTGCTGCCGAACGGGGCCGACGGCAAGCCGACCTTCGGCGCCCACGGCCACACGATCCGGCTCGATAACTTCGCGGTGGCGGTGCAGGGCGGCCGCGCGCTGCCGCCGGCGACGCTGGAAGAAACCTGGCGCCCGGCGAAGGATGGCCAGCCCGAGCGCGGCGCCCTGCGCGCGCGCGGGCTCGACATCGGCGCGCTGGCGGCGCTGGCCCAGTACCTGCCGATCACGCCGGTGCAGCGCCAGCTGCTGGCCGACTATGCGCCGCGCGGCATGCTGCAGGACGTCAGCGCCGAATGGGATGGCCGCTATCCGCATGTGAGCGGCTGGCGCGTGCGCGGCGACGTGGCCGACCTGGCCCTGAACGCCGTCGCCGCGCGGCCGGCGCGCGCCGCCCAGGGCGGCATTCCGGCCTTGCCGGCGCGGCCGGGCACGCCCGGCTTCGAGCACCTGAGCGGCCATATCGATGCCAACCAGGGCGGCGGCACGGTGGCGCTCGATTCCACCGGGCTGGCGCTGTTCATGCCGGCCTGGTTCGCCGAACCGCGCATGCCGTTCGACCAGCTGGCGCTGAAGGCCAACTGGACCTTTGAGCCGGGCAAGCAGCTGGCGGTCGAGGTCGATGAATTGAATTTCCGCCAGGGCGACTTCACGGCCGAGGTGTCGGGCCGCCACGTGCTGCCCTTGATGCCCGGCCATGGCCCCGGCACGGCCGACTTCACGGGCGAACTCGACGGCTTCGCGATCGACCAGATCGGCCGCTTCCTGCCGCTGGCGACACCGCACAGCCTGCACGACTGGCTGGTCGGCGCCCTGCAGGGCGGGCGCTTGCAGGGCGCCAGCCTGCGCCTGCGCGGCGACCTGGCGCAGTTCCCCTTTTATGCCAATAACGCGGCCGAGCGCGCGCGCGGCGAGTTCAACGTGGCGGGGCGGCTCGAGAATGCCCGCCTGGAGTACGCCCCCGGCCACCGCCATCCGGATGGCACGCCGATGTGGCCGCTGGCCGAGGCGATCGACGGCACGATCGAATTCGACCGCGCGCGCATGGAAATCCACGGCAAGACCCTGCGCACCCTGGGCGTGGCGCTGTCCAACGTCAAGGCGGTGATCCCGGACCTGGGCGCCCACGAGAACATGATGCTGGAGATCGACGGCCAGGGCGCCGGGCCGCTGCAGGAATTCCTGCGCTATGTGTCCGTCACGCCGGTGCTGGACTGGATCGGGCATTTTACGGAAGACACGCGCGGCAGCGGCAATGCCAAGCTTGGACTCAAGCTGCGCATGCCGCTCTCGCACTTGCACGACACCAAGGTCACGGGCAGCCTGCACCTGCAGAACAACGACGTCAGCCTGTTCCCCGAGCTGCCCACCTTGCAGGCGGCCCAGGGCCGGATCGATTTCCATGACCACGGCTTCGGCCTGGAAGGGATCAAGGCGAACTTCCTGGGCGAGCCGGTCGCGGTGGCCGGCGGTACCCAGCGCGACGGCAGCACGCGGGTCGCTTTCGATGGCATCCTGTCGGCCGAGGGCATGCGCCGTACCGCGCCGGCGCCGGCGCTGGGACGCCTGGCCGAGCGGCTGTCGGGCAGCACCGGCTACAGCGGCACGATCGTGGTGCGCGAAGGCCGGCGTACTATTGCTGTCAGCTCCAGTTTGGCCGGGCTCGGCGTCGAACTGCCGCACCCGCTGAACAAGGCGGCCGACGCGACCTTGCCGCTCGGCTTCGTGCTCGAAGGCGCGCCGACCATGGCCGGCCTGGGCCGCGACGAGATCCGGGTCGGCGTCGGCCCCAACCTGGCGGCGCGCTACCTGCGCGAGAAGCAGGGCAAGGGCCCGTGGCGGGTGACCCAGGGCGGCATCGGCGTCAACGTGCTGGCGCCGCTGCCCGACGAGGGCATGATGATCCACGTCGATTCGAAGGCGCTCAATATCGACCACTGGCTGGCGGCCGGACGCGCCATCGCGGGCGAGGGCGAAGCTACACCGGCGCCGGCATCGGCGCCGGCCGCCGCCGGCGCCGACTTCACCCAGTATGTGTTGCCGACCGTGCTGGCTGGCCGGGTCAGCGAGCTGACGATCGGCGAGCGGCGCGTGGCCGACGTCGTGGTCGGGGCCACCCACCTGCGCAATACCTGGCAGGCCAACCTGCATTCGCGCCAGGCCAGCGGCTACCTCACCTGGGCCGAGACCCCGAGCGGCCTGGGCAAGGTCACGGCGCGCCTGGCCTCGCTGACGATTCCCGAGTCGGCCGAGGCCGAGGTCAAGGACCTGCTCGAATCGAACCGCGGCGCCACCGCCACCATCCCTTCGCTCGACATCGTGGCCGAGCAGTTCGAGCTGTTCGACAAGCGCCTCGGCCGGCTCGAACTGCGCGCCAGTAATGTGCGCGCGCTGGCGGGGCGCGAATGGCGCATCGACCGCATCGCGCTCGCCAATCCGGACGGCGAGTTGAAGGCCAACGGCCGCTGGCTGACCAAGGATGGCAAGAGCAATACCAGCCTGAATTTCGCGCTCGACCTGATCGATGCCGGCAAGCTGCTGGACCGGGTCGGCTTCCCCGGCACCATCGGCCGCGGCAAGGGCACCCTGAGCGGTGATATCTCGTGGGCCGGCCTGCCGTATGCGATGGACATCCCGAGCCTGTCGGGCCAGATCGAGATGAATGTGGAGTCGGGCCAGTTCTTGAAGCAGGACCCGGGCGCCGCCAAGCTGCTGGGCGTGCTCAGCCTGCAAGCGCTGCCGCGCCTGCTCAAGCTGGATTTCCACGACGTGTTCTCGGAAGGCCTGGCGTTCGATGGCATCAGCGCCAACGCCATGATCGAGCGCGGGGTGCTGCGCACCGACAACCTTAAAATGCATGGGGTGGCGGCCACGGTCCTGATGGACGGCAGCGCCGACATCGCCAACGAATCGACCAATCTGCGCGTGGTGGTGATCCCCGAATTCAATCTCGGCACCGGGCCGCTGGTATATGGCCTGGCGGTCAATCCGGTGATTGGCCTGGGGGGCTTCCTGGCCCAGCTGTTCCTGCGCGCGCCGGTGATGAAGGCGCTGACCTACGAGATGCAGGTGACGGGGCCGTGGAAGGCGCCGGTCATTACCAAGATCGACAACCCGGCCCGGCCCGCTAGCCCGCCACCGAAAAAGGACTGATATGACGACCGTAGCCGCGATCCAGATGGTGTCCACCCCGCAGGTATCCGACAACCTGGCCACCGTGCGCCGCCTGGTGGCCGAGGCCGCCGGCCGCAGCGCCACGCTGGTGGCCTTGCCGGAATACTGGCCGATCATGGGCATGAGCGATGCGGACAAGGTCGCGCACGCCGAGGCGCCGGGCAGCGGGCCGATCCAGGATTGCATGGCGCAACTGGCGCGCGAGCACGGCGTCTGGCTGGTGGGCGGCACGCTGCCGATGGTCTCGCCCGAGGCTGGCAAGGTGCTCAACACCACGCTGGTCTACGACCCGCAGGGCCAGTCGATGAGCCGCTACGACAAGATCCACCTGTTCGGCTTCA
This sequence comes from Telluria beijingensis, assembly GCF_030770395.1. Classification (GTDB taxonomy): domain Bacteria; phylum Pseudomonadota; class Gammaproteobacteria; order Burkholderiales; family Burkholderiaceae_D; genus Telluria; species Telluria beijingensis. Next base: position 1,293,756 of record NZ_CP132480.1, read on the forward strand.
ACAAGGGCGCCGAATCGTATGACGAGGCGCGCACCATCGTGCCGGGCGAGACGGTGGGCGTGTTCGACGCGCCGTTCGGCCGGGTCGGCCTGTCGGTGTGCTACGACCTGCGCTTCCCAGAGCTCTACCGTGCGATGGGTGAGTGCGTCTTGAATATCGTGCCGGCCGCCTTCACCCACACCACCGGACGCGCGCACTGGGAAGTGCTGCTGCGCGCGCGTGCGATCGAGAACCAGTGCTATGTGCTGGCCGCGGCCCAGGGTGGGCTGCATGTCAATGGCCGCCGCACCTATGGCCACAGCATGCTGGTCGACCCCTGGGGCGAAGTCAAGGCGGTGCTGCCGGAAGGCGAGGGCGTGATCGTCGGCGAACTCGACCCGGGTTACCTGGCGGGTGTGCGCGAGAGCTTGCCGGCATTGCGTCACCGCAAGATGTAAGCCGTGGCGGCGAGACCGGGCGCGTTCGCGTCCGGTATGAAAAAACTGGATATGGCACAATGACTTATCCCCATGAAAGACCAAACGCAACCATGACTCCATTCGAACCGAATCTTTCCTCCATCGCCGTCGCGCGCGACGTGCTGTTGACGCCTTTCGGCCTCGACGAGGGCAAGCTGCTGCGCGCGCTGGGGACGATGTTCACGCACAAGGTCGACTATGCCGACCTGTATTTCCAGTTCACCAAGAGCGAAGGCTGGAGCCTGGAAGAAGGCATCGTCAAGACCGGCAGCTTCTCGATCGACCAGGGCGTCGGCGTGCGCGCCATCTCGGGCGACAAGACGGCGTTTTCGTATTCCGACGAGATCTCGGAGCGCGCCCTGCTGGACGCCGCCAGCGCCACGCGCACCATCGCGCGCGCCGGCGCCGGCCGCATCAAGGTCGCCGGCAGCACGCTGCCGACCGGCGGCCGTTCGCTGTACCTGCCCAACGACCCGCTGGCCTCGCTCGACGCGACCGCGAAGGTGAAACTGCTCGAGCGCGTGGAAAAAATGGCGCGCGCCAAGGATCCGCGCGTGGTCCAGGTGATGGCCGGCCTGGCCGGCGAATACGATGTGGTGCTGGTGGTGCGGAGCGACGGCGTGCTGGCGGCCGACATCCGGCCGCTGGTGCGGGTGTCGGTGACCGTGATCGCCGAGCAGAACGGCCGGCGCGAAGTCGGTTCGTCCGGCGGCGGCGGGCGCTACGACTATGCTTATTTCAGCGACGAGGTGCTGGACCGCTACGCCACCGAGGCCGTGAAATCGGCCTGCGTCAACCTGGAAGCGCGGCCGGCGCCGGCTGGCCCGATGACCATCGTGCTCGGACCGGGCTGGCCCGGCGTGCTGCTGCACGAGGCGGTCGGCCATGGCCTGGAGGGCGACTTCAACCGCAAGGGCTCGTCCTCGTATGCCGGCATGATCGGCCAGCGCGTGGCGGCCAAGGGCGTGACCGTGGTCGACGACGGCACCCTGCAAGACCGCCGAGGCTCGCTGAACATGGACGACGAGGGCAATCCAACCCAGTGCACGACCCTGATCGAGGACGGCATCCTGAAAGGCTATATCCAGGACACGATGAATGCGCGCCTGATGAAGATGCCGATCACCGGCAATGCGCGCCGCGAATCGTTCGCTCACCTGCCGATGCCGCGCATGACCAATACCTATATGCTGGGCGGCGACAAGGACCCGCAAGAAATCCTCGCCTCGGTCAAGAACGGCCTGTACGCGGCGAACTTCGGCGGCGGCCAGGTCGATATCACCAACGGCAAGTTCGTGTTCTCGGCCAGCGAGGCCTATATGATCGAGGACGGCAAGATCACCTATCCGGTGAAGGGCGCGACCCTGATCGGCAACGGCCCGGACGTGATGAACCGCATCTCGATGATCGGCAACGACATGCGCCTGGATTCGGGCGTGGGCGTGTGCGGCAAGGAAGGGCAGAGCGTGCCGGTAGGTGTTGGCCAGCCAACCCTGCGCATCGATGGGGTGACGGTGGGCGGTACGGCCTGACCGGTATCGTTTGAACGCGTGGACGGCAGAGCCGTCCACCCCACGTAGGGTGGACGGGGTAATTCAGGCCAGTGGCCTGAATTACGAACGTCCACGCGTCCAACGATCACCAGATCAGAACGAATACTTCGCCCCCAGCGTAAAGTACCGCCCGATCGCCCCATAGTAATCGAGCGGGTTGTACGACACCGCCCCATACGTCAGCGGATCGAGCGGCGCCTGCCTGTCGAACACGTTCTGGATCGAGCCATAGATTTCCCAGCGCGGCTGCGGCTTCCAGCGCAGCACCAGGTCGACCGTGGTGAACGAGGCCAGTTCGCAATCGCTTGGCGCGTCGTCACCATTGGCGAAGTGGCTGGCGCAGCCTTCGGGATCGTCCTTGAAGAAGGTGTTGTCGATCGGCCCGCGGTAGTTGACATTGGCCGACAGGCGCCAGTTGGCGCGGTCCCAGGTGGCGCGCAGGTTGACCTTGTGGTCCGGCGTGCCCATGCAGTTGCTGACGTCGCAGTTGCCGTGGGTGCCGGCGTATTCGCGCGTGGTGCCGTCCTGCTCGGTGCGCTTCCACTTGTCGAGGTAGGTGTACTTGGCGTCGAAGGTCAGCGTGCCCCAGCCGCTCGGCAGGCCGAAGCTCTGGCGCGCGTCGAGGTCGATGCCGCGCACCTCGGTCTCGGCCGAATTCACATAGCGCGCCAGCACCGCCGTGATGGCGCCCGGGTCGCCCGGGATCGCCGGGTCGGCCGTGCTCGGATCGCGCGCCACGCTGCCGGTGGCGATCGCGCTGTCGATCTGCTCCTGGTTGATCTCGTTCTTGCGCTTGATCTGCCAGAAGTCGAGCGAGAAGCTGGTGCGCGGCAGCGGGTCCCAGATCAGGCCCACGTTCCAGCTCTTCGAGCGTTCCGGGCTCAGGTCCGGGTTGGGCGAGGTGATCACCGCCACCGAGGCCGGGTTGCAGGCGCTTTCCACGCCCAGCGCGCAGCGCACCGGATCGTCGGCGTTGGCAAACGCCGCCAGCCCGCCTTCGCCGTTCTCGGCCGGGCTCGGCGCGCGGAAGCCCTTGGCCCAGGTGGCGCGCAGCGCCAGGTCGCGCCGCGGGTTCCACTTGACCCCGAACTTCGGCGTCCAGGCGTCGCCCACGTCGGTGAAGTGGTCGTAGCGCATGGCGCCGGTGAGCTCGACCCCGATCCAGACCGGGGCCAGCACCTCGCCGTACAGCGCGGTGACGTTGCGCTGGCCGTCGTAGGCCGAGTAGCCGAGGCCGATGATGTTGCCGCGTTCGGTGCCGGCGGTCGGGTCCAGCCGGGCCGACTCGTGGCGGTGCTCGAAGCCCAGCGCCACGCCCACCGCGCCGCCGGCCAGCTTGCCGATCTCGCGCGAGGCCTTGAAGTCGATCTGCGCGATCTCGGTCTCGGCATCGTTCGAGATGGTCGGCGACAGGGCGGCATACACCCCCGGCGCATTCAGGCCCGCGTTCTCGGCGATGCGCCAGTAAGTGCCGGGCGGCAGCGCGCGGTAGCCGGGATTGGCCTGGGCCGCCGCCACGTTGGCGGGCGACGGATCGAGCAGGGCGAAGGTGGCGTCGCGCTGCAGGTAGCCGCGGCGGTCGTTGTCGACCTTGCTGCGCGAATACAGCAGCGAGGTATCCCAGTCCCATGCGCCATGGGTGCCGCGCGCACCGAACAGCGCGCGCACGAAGTTCGACGCGATGTCGGATTCGCGCGGGCCGACGTCGACCGGCAGGTAGCGCAGCCGCGCCGCGCTGCCGAAATACGGGTTGTCGGGGTGTTCGGCGCCGAACTGGACGCCGGCATTGCTGACCGGGCCACCGGGGTAGCCGACGCTGCCGGCGAGCGGGTTCGGGGTGGTGCTGGAGCGCGCCAGGCTGTTGTACAGATTGAGCTCGGCATAGGCTTCGGTATTGCCCTGCAGCTTGAGCGTGCCGCGGCTGTACAGCGACAGGTTCTCGCTGTCGGGCTGGATCTGGTTGTACAGGAAGGATGCGTCGACCACGCAGCCGCCGCCCGGATCTCCCTGCGGGTGGTCGGTGAAGTTGGCGCAGGCGGCGCCGGGGAAGGTGCGCGTGAAGCCGGGCCCGGCCAGGGTGCCGCGGTTGTAGTAGTTCAGGGTGGCGGGGTCGCGCACGTTGCCGTTGATGGCATTGCCGGACTGGTTGTTGCCGGGGATGGCGCCGGTGCCGCCGAAGCCCTGCTGGGCCGAATAGCCCCACGGCCGCAGGTCGACCTTGCCGATGTAGTCGCGGTTGCCGCGGTCGCGGTACCAGATCTCTTGCGTGTGCTTGTACTCGACGTTGAACAGCACATTGTAGCGGTCGGTCTCGAGGTCGCCGAAGCCCCAGGCCACGGCCAGGTTGTGCTGCTGGCCGTCGCCCGCCTCGCCGGTGCCGATCAGCGCGCGCGCGCTGCTGCCCTGGAAGTCGCGGCGCAGGATGATGTTGACCACGCCGGCGATCGCATCCGATCCGTAGATGGCCGAGGCGCCGTCCTTGAGGATCTCGATGCGCTCGACGGCGTCGGTCGGGATCACGTTGAGGTCGGCGAACACCTTCTGGCCATCGTCGGCCAGGCCGTAGGGCGCCATGCGGCGGCCATTGAGCAGCACCAGGGTCGAGGCGGTGCCCAGGCCGCGCAGCGAGATGCCGGACGCGCCGGCCGCGAAGCCGCTGCCGAAGGTCATCGGCACCGAGCCCTGGTTGTCGACCGCCAGCGTCTGCAGCAGTTCGGCGACCGTGGTCTTGCCCGAGCGCTCGATGTCGTTGCGGTTGACGGTGAGCACGCTGGACGCGGTCTCGGCCTGGGCGCGGCGGATGTTCGAGCCGGTGATCTCGACCCGGGCCACGGGCGCCGGGGCGGCCTCTTGCGCCAGCGCGGGGGAGGGGATGGCCAGCAGCACGGGGCCGGCCAGCGCCAGGCCGGCCGCGCCGCCGCCGGCGAACAGGCGGCGGACGGAACGGGAAAGCAGGGTTTCAGTCATGGTAGAGACTCCTTCGATGGGATGGGTACCGCGCTCGGGATCTGAACCGACTGTTGCATTGACCTGCGTTGAGAAGCTGATCCAGCGCAAAGCGCCCGTGAAGGGGATATGTAAGCGTGCGTTCAATGCAACCGATTGTTGTCTGTACAAGCGGGGTTTGACGGACAAAGGACTTGCCAATCTTCATGTCTTGTTGTTATAGTCAATTCGACCAACACACGGACGATCCATGCGCCATTTCTTCTTTACCCGCTTTTACTTTAGCCATTCCAGCCTCAGGCGGTGGAGTAGCGGCGGGTACGCGGAGTAAACGTCCCGGCAGCAACCAGACAAACCGCCAGCGATGGCGGTTTTTTTATTTCCAGGCTCGATACCAGCCAGCACAGAACAGCAGAAAAGGGAGTCCAGCATGCCCCGCACCGACGATTTACGTATCCGTGAAATGAAGGAATTGACGCCGCCCTCGCACCTGATCCGCGAGTTCCCGGTAACGCCCCAGGCCGAGCAGACGGCAAGCGGCGCGCGCATCGACCTGCACCGCATCCTGCACGGCCAGGACGACCGCCTGATGGTGGTGATCGGACCGTGCTCGATCCACGATCCGAAGGCCGCGATCGAGTACGCGCGCAGGCTGGTCAAGGAGCGCCAGCGCTTCGCCGGCGAACTCGAGATCGTGATGCGGGTGTACTTCGAGAAGCCGCGCACCACGGTCGGCTGGAAGGGCCTGATCAACGACCCGTACATGGACAACAGCTTCCGCATCAACGACGGCTTGCGCATGGCGCGCGAGCTGCTGCGCGACATCAACGAGATGGGCTTGCCGGCCGGGACCGAATTCCTCGACGTGATCAGCCCGCAGTACATCGCCGACCTGGTCAGCTGGGGCGCAATCGGCGCCCGCACCACCGAATCGCAGGTGCACCGCGAGCTGGCTTCGGGGCTGTCGTGCCCGGTCGGCTTCAAGAACGGCACCGACGGCAATATCAAGATCGCGACCGAGGCCATCAAGGCCGCCTCGCAGCCGCACCATTTCCTGTCGGTGACCAAGGGCGGCCACTCGGCCATCGTGTCGACCTCGGGCAACGAGGATTGCCACATCATCCTGCGCGGCGGCAAGGCTCCGAACTACGATGCTGCCAGCGTCGAGGACGCCTGCAAGCAGATCGCAGCGCTGGGCCTGGCCAGCCGCCTGATGATCGACGCGTCGCACGCGAACAGTTCCAAGAAGCCGGAAAACCAGGTGCCGGTGTGCGCCGACATCGCGGCCCAGATCGCGGGCGGCGACGACCGCATCGTCGGCGTGATGATCGAGTCGCACCTGGTCGCCGGACGGCAAGACCTGGTGCCGGGCAAGGAGCTGACCTATGGCCAGTCGGTGACCGATGGCTGCATCGACTGGGACACCAGCGTCGGGGTACTGGAAGGCCTGGCGGCCGCGGTGCGTCAGCGCCGCCTGCGCCAGGAATAATCGAGAGCGGAAAATGAAGAAGGGCGCACCGCGGTGCGCCCTTCTTGTTTCAACCGATGACGATTAGAACTTGGCGGTCAGGTTCAGGAAGATGTGACGGCCCAGGGTGTCATACACCTGCGGATAGGTATTGCCGTTGCCGAACACGGCCGCGACGACGCCCGACACCGGAGGATCCTTGTCCAGCGCATTGTTCATGCCGGCGCGGAAGGTGAGGTTGTCGTTGATGCGGTAGTTGCCCACCAGGTCCAGGTAGCTGCGTGCGCCCAGGCGTTCGTCGGCTGGCTCGAAGTCGCCGGCCAGGATCGGATTGCTGCTCGACTGGTCGAGCTTGGTGCCGCGGACATAGCGCCAGGTCGCGCCCAGCTCCAGGCCACGCCATGGGGTTGCCCACACGGCGCGCAGCTTGTGGCGCCATTTCGGCATCGGGGTGCCGCACGAGGTGCCGTGGAAGCCGGCGCAATCGTACTCGCCCGAACCCGGGAAGTCTTCCTGGATGAACTCTTTCAGGTAGGTGCCCATCAGCGACAGGTCGAGGCCGCCCCACGCGCCGATCTTCATGCGGTAGTTGGCGCCCAGGTCGATGCCCTTGGTCGACATCTGGCCCAGGTTCTGGTTGGTGGCGACCACTTGCGCGGCCGGCAGCGCCCACAGGGTGCCCAGGCGGTCACGGGTGATCAGCGAGCAGAAGGTCGGATCGCCCGTGTTCAGGCACTGGGTCAGGGTGGTCGAGGCCGGCAGACCGCCGATCGTGCCCTCGACCTTCATGTCGAAGGCGTCGATGGTGATCGAGCTGTTGCGGGTCGGGGTCAGCACCAGGCCCAGGGTGTAGGAATCCGACGTCTCCGGTTCGAGGTTCGGGTTGCCGCCGCTGATCTGGTTGTACTGCAGGGCAGGGCTGTCCTGGATGTTGCCGTACTGGGCGGCGGTGACGCCGGTCAGCTGGCACTGCGCCAGGGTGGCGCTCGGGTTGGCGCCGGCGCAAGGATCGTTCGACATGCCGAACAGGCTCAGGCCGAATGGGCTGAACAGCTCGACGACGTTGGCCGCGCGCGCCGCGCGCTGGTAGCTGAAGCGGAACTTCGCTTCTTCGACCGGGGCCCACTCGAGCCCGACGCCATACGAATTGGTCTTGTGACCGGTCGAGTAGTCCGATTTGCGGTAGCTGGCGGTCGCGGTCAGCTGGTCGGCGAACGGGACGTTCTGCAGGATCGGGATGCGGGTCTCGGCGAAGTAGTCGCGCACGCTGAACTGGCCGGCGACGCTCTGGGTCGGGCCGCCCTGGCCGGCCAGGTCGCCGGTCGAGAAGGCCGCATCGGCGTTCAGGTCGAGTTTCTCGGTGCGGTGTTCCCAGCCGAAGGCGACGCCGATGCCTTCATTGCTGCCAGGGATGGTCAGGCCGTATTCGCCCAGGTCGGACGACAGGTTGATGCCCTGCACGGTCTGCGAGGTGCTGCCGCGCTGGAAGCCCGGGGTCTGCAGGTAGCTCAGCGCTTCCGGGGTCACGCCGCCCAGGCGCCAGATATTGTAGGGAACGCAGCTTGGGTCGGTGCCGTTGGCGAAGCTGCGGCAGACCGGGTTGCCGCTGGCGTCGGCGATGACGTCCAGTGCGCGCGCGCTGCGGGCGATCGAGAAGTCGTTGTAGTAAGTCTCCGAGTACAGCACCTTGCCGACCTGGGCGAAGGCGTCGTAGCGCCAGTTGCCGATGTCGCCCTTGATGCCGATCACGCCGCGATACGAGGTGTGGCGCTGGTCGTCCTGGCGGCCGCCGCCTTCGACGTTGCGGCGGAAGATCAGCACGTCGGCGGTGTCGCCGGGGCCGGTCATGCCCAGTGCGCTGCGCCAGGCATCGGTCAGCAGCGGGTTTTCCCAGCGGATCGCATTCGCGCCCGAGGCATCCAGGCCGAACAGGCCGGACGGGGCGATCTGGGCCACGGTGCTGTCGTCGTGGAAGCTGGCCTCGGTGTACAGGCGCACTTTCTCGTTGATGTCGTAGTGGCTGAAGGCGCTGAAGGTGTAGCGCTCGGTCGGACGGCGGTAGTAGTTCAGCGGACCGAAGTTGTACTGGTCGGTGGCGGCGACATACGGACGGACGTTGCCGGCGGCGTCGGCCACGGTGCGGTCGCCGTTGGCGGTGATGAAGCGGCCCGGGAAGCTGGTGCCGGAGCCGCCGCAGTTGAAGTCGTTGCCCGAGCTGAAGCCGTCCAGCGAGCAGGACGAGAAGTCGCGCTGCGACTGCAGGACCGGGTCTTCCTTCTTGTAGCCGAAATACAGGGTGGCATTGCCCTTGCCGTCGGCGAAGTTACCGCCCAACAGCAGGCTGATGTCCTTGATCTTGGCATCGGCGCCGACGTCGTCCGGCAGCGGGTAGTTGCGGCGCTGGGCTGCCTGGGCCGCCAGGCCGCCGTTCTGGTCGTGGTTGTAGAACTGGTAGTTGGCGTCGATCTGCACGCCCTGGAAGGTGTCGTTCATGATGAAGTTGACGACACCGGCCACCGCATCCGAACCGTAGATGGCGCCGGCGCCGCCGGTCAGCACTTCGACGCGCTTGATCAGCGCAGCCGGGATCTGGTTCAGGTCGGCCGCGGTATTGCGCGGGCTGCCTGCCGGCAGGCGGCGGCCGTTGACCAGCACCAGGGTGCGGTCGGCGCCGAAGTTGCGCAGGTTGACGGTTGCCGTGCCGGACGAGCCGTTCGAGATCGAGCCGCCCTGGTCGGCGAACACCTGGGGCAGGTTGTTCAGCAGGCTCTCCACCGACTTCACGCCTTCGAGCGCGATGTCCTTGGCGCCGACCACGGTCACCGGGCTGACGCTTTCCAGGTTGGCGGTCGCGATGCGCGAGCCGGTCACTTCCACGCGCTGGGCCGACTCGACGGCGGGTGGCGCTTCCTGGGCATGGGCTGCCGAGACGGCGACCACCAGGCCGCCGGCGCAGGCCAGGCGTATCGATCGAGATAACACGTTTTCAACCATCATAATCAGTCTTCCCCGTAAGACCTGGCGGCGGGTCGCGCGGCCAGTAATGTCAGCGAATCGCCACGCGAAATAAGCGTGGCATGTTTTTACTACTTGGCAATAAAAACATTGACGTATAGACAGTGTCAATCTGTAATGTATGCACGGGATAAAAATACAACTAACTGATAACTCGTCTTTACAACTTGTAATTTTGATGCTAGTCACACAAAAGTCACAAAACTCGAAACGTGGAATAAGATATGAAAAATAGTGTTTGGGCGGGTAATTAGTTCGATCAAACTTTATTTTTGCGAAATAAAATTGCGTAGCATGCCGTATGTATATCTCCAGGCTAGAGCAAGGTTCTCATACGAGTTCGTGATAGTTGCGTCATTACCTGGTAATAACCTCACACTATCGGAGCATAAGATTGCGCGTCTGTCGGCGCGTGGGGATATGCGCTATCGTGTCGGTTCTTGCCGCCTTGAATGTCTCCTGGCGGCATCGGTGGAGTCGGTCCGTTCGTCCAATCCGCAAATTCGGGAGTGCGATGTTTGCTTATGTCTTGCGCCGGCTGTGGCAGATGCTGCCAACGATGGCCGGCGTGGTGCTGCTGGTGTTCTTCTTGTTCAACTGGGTCGGTGGCGATCCCGCCTATCTATTGGCCGGCAAGATGGCCGATGCGAACGCGATCGAGAACATCCGGCGCCAGCTCGGCACCGACCAGCCATATACCGTGCAGCTCTGGATCTTCGTCAAGCAGATCCTGACCTTCGACTTCGGCAATGCCTGGAGCACGGGCGAACCGGTGTCGCACATCATCGCCAGCCGGCTGGGGCCGTCGCTCACGGTGCTGGTCCCGCTGACCATCCTGGAAACCGGCTTCGGCATCGCGCTGGCGCTGGCGATCGCCTTCGTGCGCGGCTCGCTGACCGACCGCATGGTGATGGTGGCGTGCACGGTCGGGATGTCGATCTCGATCCTGGTCTACATCATCGTGTTCCAGTATGTGTTCGCCTACCAGTGGGGCCTGTTCCCGGTCCAGGGCTGGGGCAATAGCCTGGGCGAGAACCTGCTCACCTATGCGCTGCTGCCGATCGTCATCGGCCTGGCGGTCTCGATCGCGCCGACCCTGCGCCTGTACCGCAGCTTCGTGCTCGACGAAGTGGGGCAGGACTATGTGCGCACCGCGCGCGCCAAGGGCCTGAAGGAGGGGCGCATCGTCTGGGTCCACGTGCTGCGCAATGCCGCGATTCCGATCATCACCCACGTGATGGCCAGCCTGCCGGCGCTCTTGATCGGCGCCTTCCTGCTCGAGCGCTTCTTCGGCATTCCCGGCATCGGCCGCGAAGTGATCCTGGCCGTCGAGCGCAGCGATTTCCCGGTGATCAAGGCGATCACGGTCTACGTGGCCGCGGCGACCATGGTGTTCAACCTGCTGGCCGACCTGCTGTACCAGGCAGTCGACCCGCGCGTGCAGCTCAGGTAAGCCCATGACGACGACCCTGCACATGCATTTTCCCGGCCTGTGGACGCTGGCCTGGCGCCGCCTGCGGGCCGACCGCGTCGCGATGGCGGCGCTGGCCGTGGTCGGCGCCTTCCTGCTGCTGGTGCTGCTCTCCGCCACCGGGCTGGTGGCGGGCGACTGGGAAGACGAAGTCGCGGTCAATTACGCGCCGCCGACCTTTGTCGGCGCCGACGCCACGGCGCGCGCATTGGCCCAGGCCCAGTTGCCGCGCGTCGTGGCGTCGGCGCCGAACGACTTCGATCCGCTGGCGGCCGAACTGCTCGAGTTGAAGGCGCAGGTGGCGCAGTCGCATCCGCCCGTCGACAAGCGCATGACGTTACCGTTCGGCGCCGACAAGTGGGGCCACGACATCGTCAAGAAGACGATCAAGGGTGGCGAGACCTCGATCGTGGTGGGCCTGGCGGCGGCCCTGGTGGCGGTTGCGCTGGGCACGCTGTTCGGGGCCGTGTCGGGCTTCTACGGCGGCTGGGTCGACGACCTGTTCAACTGGTTCTACAGCATCTTCACGGCGATTCCCTCGATCCTGATGATCCTGACCGTCGCCGCCGTGCTGCAGCAGAAAGGCGTGGCCACCATCGTGCTGATCCTGGGCCTGACCGGCTGGACCGGACCCTACCGCCTGATGCGCGCCGAGTACATCAAGCATGGCGCGCGCGAATACGTGATGGCGGCCGATGCGATCGGCGCGTCCAGTTGGTCGCGCATGTTCGGCCACATCCTGCCGAATGTCTCGCACGTGGCGCTGGTGCAGATGTCGATCCTGGTGGTCGGCTTCATCAAGGCCGAGGTGATCCTCTCCTTCCTGGGCTTCGGCGTGCCGGTCGGCACCGTCTCGTGGGGCAGCATGCTGAACGAGGCGCAGAATGAACTTATCCTTGGCAAATGGTGGCAGCTGGCGGCCGCGGCCAGCGCGATGGCGCTGCTGGTGACCAGTTTCTCGCTGTTCGCCGACGCCTTGCGTGATGCATTGGATCCAAAGATTAAATGAAACCCACCATGACCCAGGACCTGGAGCCATTGCTGCGGGTACGCGACCTGCGCATCGCCTTTCGCACCGACAAGAAGAACACGGTCGAGGCCTTGAGGGGCATCTCGTTCGACGTGCCGGACAACAGCACGGTGGCGCTGGTGGGCGAATCGGGCAGCGGCAAGTCGGTCAGCTCGCTGGCCGTGATGGGCCTGCTGCCCCCGGAGACGACGGTCGTGCATCCCGGCGCCAGCATCCGCTTCGCCGGCCGCGAACTGCTCGGCCTGCCGCTGCGCGAGCGGCGCGCGCTGTGCGGCAAGGACATCGCGATGATATTCCAGGAACCGATGTCTTCGCTCAACCCCGTGTTCACGGTCGGCTACCAGATCGGCGAAGTCCTGCGCCTGCACATGGGCATGGACCGGCGCGCGGCGCGGGCGCGCACCCTGGAATTACTGGAAGAGGTCGGCATTCCCGATCCGGCGCGCAAGATCGACGCCTATCCGAGCCAGATGTCGGGTGGCCAGCAGCAGCGGGTGATGATTGCGATGGCGATCGCCTGCGAACCGCGGCTCCTGATCGCCGACGAGCCGACCACGGCGCTGGACGTGACGATCCAGAAGCAGATCATGGAACTGATCGCGCGCCTGCAGCGCGCGCGCCGCATGGCGGTGCTGTTCATCACCCACGACCTCGGCCTGGTGGGCGAGATCGCCGACCGCGTGATCGTGATGCGCCATGGCGAGGTGAGGGAGGAGGGCGAGGCCGCCCAGGTCTTCGGCGCGCCGTCCGATGCCTACACCCGGGCACTGCTGCACTGCCGGCCTTCGCTCGACGCGCGTCCGCTGCGCCTGCCGGTGATCGACGACTACCTGGGCGGGCGCGTTGCGCCGGGCCAGGCCCTGGCGCAGCGCGTGCGCGGCACGGCGCCCGGCGACGAACCGGTGCTGGTCGTCAAGAACCTGGCCAAGAGCTTCTGGCTGCGCGAAGGCCTGTTCGGCAAGCGCGAGTTCAAGGCGGTCAGGGACGTCTCGTTCACCCTCGGCCGCGGCAAGACCCTGGGCGTGGTGGGCGAGTCGGGGTCGGGCAAGACCACGGTCGGCCTGACCCTGCTGCGCCTGCACCGCGCGACCGGCGGCTCGGCGCTGTTCGAGGGGCGCGACCTGCTGGCCATGGCGGACCGGGACTACCAGGCGTATAAACGCCGGATCCAGATCATCTTCCAGAATCCGTATGCCTCGCTCAATCCGCGCTTCACGGTCGGCCAGATCCTGCAGGAGCCGATGCGCATCCACGGGATCGGCGCGGGCGAGATGGCGCGCAGCGCGCTGGCGCGCCAGTTGCTGGGCAGGGTGGGGCTGCCGGACGCCGCCTATGGCCGCTATCCGCACGAATTCTCGGGCGGCCAGCGCCAGCGCATCGCGATCGCGCGCTGCCTCACGATGAAACCCGAGATCCTGGTGTGCGACGAATCGGTGTCGGCGCTCGACGTCTCGGTGCAGGCCCAGGTGCTGAACCTGCTGCAAGACCTGCAGGACGAGTTCGGCATGAGCTATATCTTCATCTCGCACGACCTGTCGGTGGTGAAGTACATCTCGGACCAGGTGATGGTGATGCACCAGGGGAGCGTGGTGGAAATGGCCGATTCCGACGATCTGTACGAAAATCCGCAGCATCCGTACACGCAGTCCTTATTGAAAGCCATTCCGCGTGGTGTATTGTAAAAAGGCGGCTTCCGGCGCCACCGTTGCGCTTATGCCAAAGGTAATAGAAGGTGTGTCGGTGCCGGTTTCACAATTGCGCTAATATACAAAAATGCCCCAGCTTGCCGAACTCATCCAAGTCTATGGCGTGCTGATCGTGTTCGGCATCGTACTCGTCGAACAGTTCGGCCTGCCCATTCCCGCCTACCCGATCCTGATCGTGGCAGGCGCGCTATCGGTCACGGCCGACGTCAGCTGGCACCTGGTCTGGATGGCGGCCATCGTGGCGTGCCTGATCTGCGACGCCTTCTGGTTCCGCGCCGGCCGCTTCTACGGCAAGCGCATCCTGCGGCTGCTGTGCAAGATTTCCCTGTCTCCCGATTCCTGCGTCAACCAGACCGAAGACCGCTTCCGCAAGTTCGGCGTCAAGTCGCTGCTGGTGTCCAAGTTCGTCCCCGGTTTCAATACCATCGCCGCGCCGCTGTCGGGGGCAATGGGCGTCAACGCCCGGCCCTTCCTGCTGTATGCGGTCACCGGCGCGGCGCTCTGGAGCGGCACCGGCATCCTGCTCGGCGTCATGTTCCACAACAGCGTCGACGGCGTGCTCGATACCCTGTCGACCATGGGCAGCACCGCGCTCACGATCGTGGCCGGCCTGCTGGCGCTGTTCATCGCCTTCAAGTATGCCGAGCGCCGCCGCCACCGCTCGCGCAGCGCGATCGAGCGCATCGAGATGGACGAGCTGCTGGCCCTGATCGACGCCGGCCACGATCCGGTCATCATCGATGCCCGCAGTCTCACCGCGCAGCAGATGGAAGCCCCGATTCCCGGCGCCGTGGTATTCCGCGCCTGCCAGCCCGAGCACCTGATGGCGTCGCTCGACCGCGACCGCCATATCGTCGTCTATTGCAGCTGCCCGGACGACGTCACCGCCGCCGAAGTGGCGCGCCAGTTCATGCTCAACGGCTTCCATCGCGCCCGTCCGCTCAAGGGTGGGCTCGATGCCTGGAACGCCCAGCGCGGGGCCGATCCCGAGCTCGATCCGGCGACCTGCTGAACGACCCGCGCGCGCCGCTGTCAAAGTAGTTCGACTACGTCGGTCGGCTCATGCGAGGATGGTTCACATGCCGCGTGTGGCAGGTTGTGTACCTAAACTACAGAAAACACTTGTCGCGAGGGCAAAAAATTTAGTAAGCTTGGCCGTCTCTTCTTTTCGTCGCACCATGACCGCCTCCCAGTTCCTCCCATCGACCGACCGCCTGCACGCCGGCGGCGCCCGCCTGCTGGCCGATATCGGCGGCACCAATTGCCGCTTCGTGCTGGAACTGGGCCCGGACCGTCTCGAGGGCGTCGAGGTGCTGCCCTGCGCCGACTACGCCACCCTGGGCAAGGCCATGCGCGCCTACCTGGACAGCGCGGCGGTCAAGGCCATCAGCGCGGCGCCGATCCGCCATGCCGCCATCGCCATCGCCAACCCGGTGAATGGCGATTATGTGCGCATGACCAATCATCACTGGGAATTTTCCACGGAAGCGCTGCGGCAGGAATGCGGTTTCGAGATCCTGCTGGTAGTGAACGATTTCTCGGCGCTGGCCCGTTCGCTGCCGCACCTGGGCGAGCAGAAGCGCCAGGTCGGCGGCGGCGCACCGCAGCCTGACGCGGCGCTGGGCCTGCTGGGCGCCGGCACCGGCCTCGGCGTGTCCGGCCTGGTCCCGTGCGGCAACAGCTGGACCGCGCTGCGCAGCGAGGGCGGCCACGTCAGCTTCGCCCCCGTCAACGAGCAGGAGATCGCGATCCTGCAATACGCCTGGCGCGAATTCGAGCACGTCTCGTTCGAGCGCTTCCTGTCCGGCGCCGGCGTCGAGCTGATCTACCGCGCGCTGGCCGACCGTGCCGGCCGTCCGGACGAGCGCCTGGGCGCGGCCGAGATCTCGCGCCGCGCGCTGGCTGGCGAATGCACGCTGTGCGACGAGGTGCTGGAAGCCTTCTGCGGCATGCTCGGCACCGTGGCCGGCAACCTGGCCGTCACTCTCGGCGCCCAGGGCGGCGTGTATATCGGCGGCGGCATCGTGCCGCGCCTGGGCGAGCGCTTCGACCGTTCCTCGTTCCGCGCCCGCTTCGAGCAGAAGGGACGCTTCAGGGCCTACCTGGCCGCCGTGCCGACCTATGTGATCACCGCCGAGTACCCCGCATTCCTTGGCGTGTCGGCGATTTTGTCGGAAAAACTGTCCGCTTGAGGCAAATCGGCGGTGCATACCGCTGTCCCCTTGTGTACAGCGGGGTTTTATCGGTTACAATGGCCGCCAGTTGCAAGAAACGACGTCGTCCGCTCGCGCGCCAGATGGTCGCACCGGGGTTCAACCCCCAGGTCGCTTCCCGTGCCGCACCCAGTAGCCTGCTTTTCAGCCAGCACTCCAGCGGTGCCCGAGTCGCGTGTTTCGCAACAAGCTACAACAGCCCCCGGTGGGTTTGACCCCCAAGTAATGTTAGTCCGGCGCAGCGAGGCCCGGGCTCCACGGTTTCCGTTTCAAGCAGTAGGGCATGCACGCCATGGCATGCCGTACCCGGATTCCTCGAGCCGGTTTAGCACTATTGACGACATCGCACTATGAATACTGACGAGGCCAAGAGAGTCCTCGAAACCGCCTTGCTGTGCGCCCGCGAGCCGCTGACGATCCACGGCATGAAGAAGCTCTTCGTCGAGGGCGACGCGGGCGGACGCGCGACCGGCGCCGGCGTGGGCGCCGACACGATCAAGATCCTGCTCGAAGAACTGCGCCAGGATTGGGATGGGCGCGGCATCGAGATCGTCAGCCTGGCATCGGGCTGGCGCTTCCAGAGCCGTCCCGAGATGAAGCCCTATCTCGACCGCCTGTCGCCCGAAAAGCCGCCCAGGTATTCACGGGCGACGCTGGAAACGCTGGCGATCATCGCCTACCGCCAGCCGGTGACGCGCGGCGACATCGAAGAGATCCGCGGCGTGGCCGTCAATTCGCAGACGGTCAAGATGCTCGAAGACCGCGGCTGGATCGACGTCGTCGGCCACCGCGAAGTGGTGGGGCGGCCGGCGCTGCTGGGCACCACCCGCCAGTTCCTGGACGACCTGGGCCTGGCGTCGCTGTCGCAGTTGCCGCCGCTGCAGCCCCTGGCCGAAGGTCCGGACAGCCGCAGCCTGGAGGCGCTCGAAGCAGCATTGAACGACAATTTTGACAGGGCGGACGCGACTGCGGCCGCCGACGATTTAGCGACTTCACCCGTTGAAGTTCCGATCCGCGACACGCTTGACGACGGGATTGCCGAGGCGGGTCAGCACAATAAAGACACACACGATGAGCCCAACTGAACAAAACGAGACCAAGCCTGTGGATGCAGGCGACACCGCCGCAGCCAAGCCGAAGCGTACGCGCAAGGCGGCTGCCAAGCCTGCCGACGCCGCACCGGTCGAAGCCGTCGCGGTCGCCGCCGAGGCGCCGGCCAAGCCGAAGCGCACCCGCAAGGCCGCCGTCGTCGCTGAAGCGCCAGTCGCCGAGGCGAGCGCTGCCGATGCCCCGGTCGCCGCTCCGGCCGTCAAGCCCCGCAAGCCGCGCGCCACCAAGGCCGCCAAGGAAGAAAGCGCAGTCGCCCCCGAGGCCGCAGCCCCTGCCGCTCCCGTCGAATCGGTCGAGCCAGTTGCGCCGGCGCGCAAGCCGCGTGGCCCGCGCCAGATGCGCGAACAGCGCGCCGAGCGCGAAGCGCTGCAACAGGCGGCCGCGCCGGCCGCCGCCCCCGAGGCTGCCGAGCAGGGCCAGCCTGCAGGCGAAGCCCAGCCGCAAGCCGCACAGGCAGGCGAAGCAGCGCAGGAAGGCAATCGTGAACACCGCGGCCGCGGCCAGCAGAAGCAGGGCAAGCGCGGCCAGCAAAGCGGTCGTCCAGTCCAGCAGAGCGGTCGCCCGACCCAGCAGAACGGTCGCCAGCCGCAGCAGATCGGCCGCGGCGCCAAGCCGGGCAAGGGTGGCAAGCAGCAACCGGCCGGCAACGAGGCCGACAATGTGTTCTCCTTCGTGACATCGGACGATTTCGACGCCAACGACGGCGCGCGCGGCAATGCACCAGCCAAGCAGGTGCGGCGCGACCTGACCGCCGACGACGATGCGCCGAAGCTGCACAAGGTGCTGGCCGAGGCCGGCCTGGGTTCGCGGCGCGACATGGAAGACCTGATCGTCGCTGGCCGCGTGTCGGTCAATGGCGAGCCGGCCCATATCGGCCAGCGCATCCTGCCGACCGACGCAGTCCGCATCAACGGCAAGCTGATCCAGCGCCGGGTGAGCAGCAAGCCGCCGCGCGTGCTGGTCTACCACAAGCCGGCCGGCGAGATCGTCAGCCACGACGACCCGGAAGGCCGTCCTTCGGTGTTCGACCGCCTGCCGACCATGAAGGCAGGCAAGTGGCTGGCCGTCGGCCGCCTCGACTTCAATACCGAAGGCCTGCTGCTGTTTACGACTTCGGGCGACCTCGCCAACCGGCTGATGCACCCGCGCTACAACATCGACCGCGAATACGCGGTGCGCACGCTGGGTGAGCTCGAGGAAGGCATGCGCCAGAAGCTGCTCAGTGGCGTCGAGCTCGACGACGGCAAGGCCGCGTTCTCGAAGATCCAGAACGGCGGCGGCGAGGGCATCAACCGCTGGTACCGCGTGGTGATCGGCGAAGGCCGCAACCGCGAGGTGCGCCGCATGTTCGAGGCGGTCGGCCTGACCGTCTCGCGCCTGATCCGTACCCGGTATGGCGCCATGACCCTGCCGAGCGGTCTCAAGCGCGGTCGCTGGGAAGAATTCGAGGAAAACGATGTGCGCGCGCTGCTGACGGCGTTCGGCGTCGAGAAAAAAGGCGGCGCACCCGAGAAGCAGGGCAAGGGCGGCGCCAAGCATGGCAAGGGTCCGCGCCCGGATGGCGCGCGCGACGGCAATCGCGCCAATGCCGAGCGCAACAACGATCGCAGCGACGGCAACCGCATCGACCGTGCCGACGCCAACCGCAATGTCGACCCGTTCGGCCCGCCGGTGGCGCGTGTCGGCGCGACGCGCAACCAGGGCATCCTGAACGGTCCGGTGCCAGGCGGTAAGCCAGCTGGCGGTCGCCAGGGCGGTTTCGGCGGCCAGGGTGGGCAGGGCGGCGGCAAGGGCCGTGGCGCGAATGCCGCTGGCGGCGGCAAGGCCGGCAGCAGCCGTCCACGCCAGCCGGATCCGCTGCAGACCACCTTCGGCTTTGCCGGTTCGGGCGGCGGCGGTCGTCGCGGCGGCCAGGGGCCGCGCGGTTCGGAGCACGGCCTGCCGCGCCGCGGTCGTCGCGGCTGAGCCTGACCTTTGGGCGGTCTGTGCAGGCGTGCGCAGGCCGGCAAAACCGCGTAGAATCTCTCGCAGCCCATAGCAACTCGTCAACTGTTGTTTAAAGCGACATTTGTGGTATGGCGATTGCGAGAGAAGTCGAAAAGCAGTATAATTTGCAGCCTAATCGAAGTCCTCCCCCAAAGTGATATCGGCGCGTTCCTGACGCGCGTAACACTGGAGGTGCTTTCATCTGGTTGGGTTGTAAGTACAAAAAGATGGGCAGATGCCCATTTTTTTTTTGGTAAATCGTTTTAAAGCCCTGGAGAAGTGCCGTGCAGCAGTTTGACTTAATCGCCACGACAGTCAGTGGACTCGGCTATGAACTCGTCGATGTGGAACGAGGCGAGCGCGGGATCCTGCGTGTATATATCGATTTTCCGGCTGCCGACGCGGACGAAAAGGGCCCGATCACGGTCGAGGATTGCGCCAAGGTGAGTCACCAGTTGTCGCATGTATTCACCGTGGAAAACGTCGATTACGAACGGCTCGAGATTTCGTCGCCGGGCCTCGATCGCCCGGTGCGGACCCTCGCCGATTTTGCGCGTTTCGCCGGCCATGAGTGCACGGTCAAGCTGCGCGTCGCCGTTCCCGGCAGCGATAACCGCAAGACCTTCACCGGTATCCTGCGCGGCGTCGAGAACGACAAGGTCGGTTTGGAATTCGACAGTAAAGATGGCCCGGCGTTGATGGAATTTACGCTGGCCGAATTGGACAAGGCACGCTTGGTGCCACAGGTGGATTTTAGGAGTCGCAAAGCATGAGTCGCGAAATTTTATTGCTGGTGGATGCGCTTGCGCGCGAAAAGAACGTCGACAAGGAAGTCGTTTTCGGTGCGCTCGAGTTCGCGCTGGCACAGGCCACGAAGAAGCGCTATGAAGGCGAAGTCGATATTCGCGTGTCGATCGATCGCGACACCGGCGAATTCGAGACTTTCCGCCGCTGGCACGTGGTGCCGGATGAAGCGGGCCTGCAACTGCCTGATCAGGAGATCCTGCACTTCGAAGCCAAGGAACAGATTCCTGACATCGAAGTCGACGAATACATCGAAGAGCCGATCGAGTCGGTCGAGTTCGGCCGCCGGTTTGCGCAGGACACCAAGCAGGTCGTGCTGCAGCGCGTGCGCGATGCCGAGCGCGAGCAGATCCTGCAAGACTTTTTGGAGCGCGGCGATTCGCTGGTGACCGGCACCATCAAGCGCATGGAACGCGGCGATGCGATCGTCGAGTCGGGCAAGATCGAGGCGCGCCTGCCGCGCGACCAGATGATCCCGAAAGAAAACCTGCGCATCGGCGACCGCGTGCGCGCGTTTATCCTGCGCGTGGACCGCAATATGCGTGGCCCGCAGGTGATCCTGTCGCGCACCGCGCCAGACTTCATCATGAAGCTGTTCGAACTCGAAGTGCCAGAGATCGAACAAGGCCTGCTGCAGATCAAATCGGCAGCCCGTGACGCCGGCGTGCGCGCCAAGATCGCCGTGTTCACGGCCGACAAGCGCATCGACCCGATCGGTACCTGCGTCGGCATGCGCGGTTCGCGCGTGCAGGCCGTCACCGGCGAGCTGGGCGGCGAGCGCGTGGACATCGTGCTGTGGTCGGACGATCCGGCCCAGTTCGTGATCGGCGCCCTGGCGCCTGCGAACGTGTCGTCGATCATGGTCGACGAAGAAAAGCACGCCATGGACGTGGTCGTGGACGAGGAAAACCTGGCCATCGCGATCGGCCGTTCGGGCCAGAACGTGCGCCTGGCGTCCGAGCTGACCGGCTGGAAGATCAACATCATGACCGCCGAAGAATCGGCGAACAAGGTGGCGCAAGAAACGGCCGCGATCCGCGTGCTGTTCATGGAAAAACTGGACGTCGACCAGGAAGTGGCCGATATCCTGGTTGAAGAAGGCTTCTCGAGCCTGGAAGAAATCGCATACGTGCCAATTTCCGAGATGCTGGAAATTGAATCGTTCGACGAAGACACCGTCAACGAACTGCGCACCCGCGCCCGTGACGCGCTGGTGACTGAGGCGATCGCTTCCGAGGAAGGTCTCGAAGGCATGGAAGAAGCTCTGGTCAATCTGGAAGGCATGGACCGTACCGTTGCCGGCAAGCTTGGCCTAGCTGGCATCAAGACGGTCGAAGCATTCGCGGCACTGGCCTATGACGAATTCGGCGCCATCCTGGCGTTGTCGTCGGACCGTGCCCGTGACCTGATCAAGAGTGAATTTAATGATGTGACCGACGACGAGATGAAACTGGTCGATGGCAAGTATGACGACCGGGCGAAAGCACTGCAGGCGAAAGCCTGGAGCCTGGCAGAAACGGCCAAAGCTTGAACATTTCTTTATCATCTGTCGCGACACGTAGAAAAGAGGACTGAATGGCGAGTAACAACGTAGCCCAATTTGCCACCGAGCTGAAGATGCCTGCAGACCTGCTGCTGACCCAGCTGCGTTCGGCCGGCGTCGAGAAAAGCTCGACGTCAGATCCCTTGTCGAAAGATGATAAGGACAAGCTGCTGAACCACCTGCGCCGTACCCACGGCGCCGCCGATACTGGCGAGAAAAAGAAGATCACGGTGACGCGCAAGGAAACCAGCGAGATCAAGCAGGCCGATTCGTCGGGCAAATCGCGCACGATCCAGGTCGAAGTCCGCAAGAAGCGCACCTTCGTGCAGCGCGACGACCTGGTCACGACCAAGGCGCCCGAAGAACCGGTGATCGACGCCGCCGAACAGGCGCGCCGCGAAGAAGACGCGCGCCGCCAGGCCGAGCTGATCGCCCGTCAAGAGGCCGACCTGCGCGAAAAGCAGGAACGCCTGGCCAAGCTGGAAGCCGAAGAAAAAGCGCAAGCCGCGGCCGCTGAAGAGCAGGCCAAGCGCGAAGCCGCCGAGGCGGCCAAGCGCGACGCCGCCGAGAAAGCCGCCGTTGCCGCTGCCGCCAAGGAAGCTGCAGCAGGCAAGGAAGCCGCTGCCGGCGCCGACGAGGCCGCCAAGAAAGCGGCCGACGAGGCCAAGGCCGCCAAGGATGCCGCCGCCAAGGAAGCGGCCGAACGCGCTGCCGCCACCGAGCGCGCACGCAAGGCCGTGGCCGACGAAGTCGCGCAGATCAAGCTCATGATGAGCCAGCCGCGCCGCGTGATCAAGGCGCCGGAACCGGCGCCGAAGCCAGCCGCTCCGGCGGCTGCCGCCGGCACGCTGCACAAGCCTGCCGACAAGAAGCCGGGCGAAGTCAAGAAGGACGACGCCAAGAAGCCGGGCGACAAGAAGTCGATCAAGTCGGCCAATGTGTCGTCGACCTGGTCGGACGATAAAAAGCGTGGCGGTACCGGCCTGAAAACCCGTGGCGCCCCTGCCGGCGGCGGTGGCCGTGACGGCTGGCGCAGCGGTGGCCGTGGCGGCCGTCGCGGTCATGGCGACGATCGTGAATCGAACTTCCAGGCGCCGACCGAAGCCATCGTCAAGGACGTCCACGTTCCAGAGACCATCACGGTCGCTGAACTGGCGCACAAGATGTCGGTCAAGGCATCCGAGGTCATCAAGCAGCTGATGAAGCTGGGCCAGATGTGCACCATCAACCAGGTGCTGGACCAGGAAACCGCGATGATCCTGGTGGAAGAGATGGGCCATAAGGCCTTCGCTGCCGCCGAGGACGATCCGGAAGCGATCCTGGCCGACCAGGGCGAGCACACCGAGTTCGAATCGAGCTCGCGCGCTCCGGTGGTCACCGTCATGGGTCACGTCGACCACGGCAAGACCTCGCTGCTGGACTACATCCGTCGCGCCAAGGTCGCATCGGGCGAAGCGGGCGGCATTACCCAGCACATCGGCGCCTACCACGTGGACACCCCGCGCGGCATGATCACCTTCCTGGATACCCCGGGCCACGAGGCGTTCACCGCGATGCGTGCCCGCGGCGCGAAAGCGACCGACATCGTCATCCTGGTGGTGGCGGCCGACGACGGCGTGATGCCGCAGACCAAAGAGGCGATCGCCCACGCGAAAGCCGCCGGCGTGCCGCTGGTCGTGGCGATCAACAAGATCGACAAGCAGGGCGCCAACCCGGATCGCGTGACCCAGGAACTGGTCGCCGAAGGCGTGGTGCCTGAAGAATACGGTGGCGATTCGCCATTCGTGCCAGTGTCGGCCAAGGTCGGCACCGGTATCGACGATCTGCTGGAGCAGGTGCTGCTGCAGGCCGAAGTGCTGGAACTGAAGGCGCCGACCGAATCGCTGGCCCGTGGCCTGGTGGTCGAAGCCCGCCTCGACAAGGGCCGCGGCCCGGTCGCGACGATCCTGGTGCAGTCGGGTACCCTGAAGCGCGGCGACGTCGTGCTGGCGGGTTCCTCGTTCGGCCGCGTCCGCGCCATGCTGGACGAGAACGGCAAGACGATCGCTTCGGCCGGTCCGTCGATCCCGGTCGAGATCCAGGGCCTGACCGAAGTGCCGAGCGCCGGCGAAGAAGTCATGGTCATGGCCGACGAGCGCAAGGCGCGTGAAATTGCCCTGTTCCGTCAAGGCAAGTTCCGTGACGTGAAGCTGGCCAAGCAGCAAGCCGCGAAGCTGGAAAACATGTTCGAGCAGATGGCCGAGGGCGAGGTGAAGAACCTGCCGCTGATCGTCAAGACCGACGTGCAGGGTTCGCAGGAAGCGCTGGTCGGTTCGCTGCAGAAGCTGTCGACCTCGGAAGTGCGGGTGCAGGTCGTCCACGCGGCGGTCGGCGGCATCACCGAGTCGGACGTCAACCTGGCGACCGCCTCGAAGGCTGTCATCATCGGCTTCAACGCCCGTGCGGATGCCCAGGCGCGCAAGCTGGCCGAAGCGAACGGCGTCGACATCCGTTACTACAGCATCATTTACGATGCGATCGACGAGATCAAGACCGCACTGTCGGGCATGCTGGCGCCGGAGAAGCGCGAGACCATCACCGGCCAGGTCGAGATTCGCCAGGTCATCCTGGTCTCGAAGGTCGGCGCGATCGCGGGCTGCCTGGTCACCGATGGCGTGGTCAAGCGTACCTCCTCGGTCCGCCTGCTGCGCAACAACATCGTGGTCTGGACCGGCGAGATCGATTCGCTCAAGCGCTTCAAGGACGACGCGAAGGAAGTGCGCGCCGGTCTCGAGTGCGGCCTGTCGCTGAAGGGCATGAACGAAATCCAGGTCGGCGACGTCCTGGAGGTGTTCGAAGTCACCGAAGTGGCGCGTACGCTGTAAGCCACGCCGTTGGCGTACCATGGGGGCCAGGACGCTTCGCGGCAATGCCGCGGAGGGCCTGGCCCTTGTTTTTAGCTGTCGGCGATCACGCGTATCGGCCCGCAGTCCAAGCACGTCGTTCCCGCGGAGGCGGGAACCCAAGTTTGTTCGCTTGACCGCCGCAGCAAACGAAGCCACTGAGCGAAGAAACTTGGGTCCCCGCCTTCGCGGGGACGACGGAATAGAAGCTAACAAAAGAACAAGCAGCAACCATCATGGCTAAACACAGCAAAAGCATTCCACAGCGCGGCCTGCGCGTGGCCGACCAGATCCAGAAGGACCTGTCGGAACTCATCGCCTTCGAACTGAAGGACCCGCGCGTCGGCATGGTCACCATCAGCGAAGTCCAGCTGACCCCGGACTATGCCCACGCCAAGATCTACTTCACCCTGCTGAAAGACAGCGCGGAAGAAGTGCGCCAGACCCTGGAAGGCCTGTCGAAGGCCTCGGGCTACCTGCGCAATATGCTGGGCAAGCGCCTGCACATCCATACGCTGCCGTCGCTGCACTTCGTGCACGACACCTCGACCGCGCGCGGCCTGCAGATGTCGGCCCTGATCGACCAGGCCAATGCCACCCGCGCCAAGGACGATCCCGAGTCGAATCCCGAGACGCAGGACGCCGGTCAGGCGGACAAAGAGTGAACGGACGTCCCGCACGAAAGCCGCGCGACCTCGTCGACGGCGTGCTGCTGCTCGACAAGCCGGTCGGCCTGTCCTCGAACGACGCCCTGATCAAGGCGAAACGGGTGCTGAACGCGAAGAAGGCCGGCCATACCGGCACGCTGGACCCGTTCGCCACCGGCCTGCTGCCGCTGTGCTTCGGCGAAGCGACCAAGTTCTCGCAAGACCTGCTCGAAGCCGACAAGACCTACGAGGCCACGGTCCACCTGGGCATCATGACGAATACCGGCGACACCGAGGGCGAGGCGATCGAGACGCTGCCGGTGGACGTGACGCTGGAACAGATCGAGGCGGCGCTGGCGCGCTTTCGCGGTCCGATCCAGCAGGTGCCCCCGATGTATTCGGCGCTCAAGCGCGACGGCAAGGCGCTGTACGAATACGCGCGCGAAGGCATTACCCTCGAGCGCGAAGCGCGGCCGGTGACGATCCACGCGCTGTCGCTGGTCTCCTACGACGCGCCTTTTCTCAGGATCCGCGTTACCTGCAGCAAGGGCACCTATGTGCGCGTGCTGGGCGAGGACATCGGCGCCGCCCTCGGCTGCGGCGCCCACCTGAACGCGCTGCGCCGGATCGAAGTCGGCGCGCTGGACGTCACGGGCATGATCACGCTCGACGAATTGCTGGCCCATCCCGATCCGTTGTCGCTGCTGCGGCCGGTCGACGCGCTATTGTCGACTTTCCCGTCGATCGAGCTCACGGCCGGGTTGGCGAAGCGTTTCCTGCAAGGCCAGCGCCTGGCGCTCGGCAAGGAAGATGTCGCCATTCCCGAGCAACAGGGACGGGTGCGCATCTACCACGACGGCCGCCTGCTCGGCACCGGCCAGTTGGGCGAATATGCGATCCTGGCGCCGGAGCGCCTGATCTCGACCGCGCCATCCGCCTGATTCCTTGCCGCGCTGCATGTCACGCGCCTGACACGGGCCGCAGCTAAGCTGCGCCTGTGACAAGCCGTTGAATTTTCGTGCTTTCTGCTCGCAAGATTCGGACTGGGCGGATACGCATGCTATACTAGTCGGTTTCCGAAATCGGTAGTATCGGACCCCGCAGTTCCAGTACATCCTGTACACCACGCTACTTTCTAAAAATCATGTCAAACACCAAACGCGCGATTCGTAATATCGCAATCATTGCCCACGTTGACCACGGCAAGACCACGCTCGTCGACCAGCTGCTGCGCCAGTCCGGCACCTTCCGTGAAAACCAGGCCGTGGACACCCGCGTGATGGACTCGAACGACCTCGAGAAAGAGCGTGGCATCACGATTCTGTCGAAGAACTGCGCGGTCGAGTACGAAGGCACCCACATCAATATCGTCGACACCCCGGGCCACGCCGACTTCGGCGGCGAAGTGGAACGCGTGCTGTCGATGGTCGACTCGGTGCTGCTGCTGGTCGATGCGCAGGAAGGCCCGATGCCGCAGACCCGCTTCGTGACCCGCAAGGCGCTGGCACTTGGTTTGAAACCCATCGTCGTCGTCAACAAAATTGATCGTCCGGGCGCACGCGCCGACTGGGCCATCAACCAGACCTTCGAACTGTTCGACAAGCTGGGCGCCACCGACGAGCAGCTGGACTTCCCGATCGTCTATGCCTCGGGCCTGAACGGCTATGCCGGCATGGACGAGAGCGTGCGCGGCGGCGACATGAAGCCGCTGTTCGACGCGATCCTGAAATACGTGCCGGTGCGCGACGACAATCCGGACGGTCCGCTGCAGATGCAAATCACCTCGCTGGACTACTCGTCCTACGTCGGCAAGATCGGCATCGGCCGCGTCAACCGCGGTCGCGTCAAGACCGGCCAGGACGTCGTGATCCTGAACGGCCCTGACTCGACCCCGATCAAGGGCCGCATCAACCAGGTGCTGAACTTCAAGGGCCTGGAACGCGTGCTGGTCGACGAAGCCGTCGCCGGCGACATCTGCCTGATCAACGGTATCGAAGAAATCGGCATCGGTTCGACCGTGTGCGCCGCCGACACCCCGGAAGCGCTGCCGATGCTGACCGTCGACGAGCCGACCCTGACCATGAACTTCATGGTCAACAACTCGCCGCTGGCCGGCCGCGAAGGCAAGTTCGTCACCAGCCGCCAGCTGCGCGAGCGTCTCGAGCGCGAACTGAAGGCCAACGTGGCCCTGCGCGTTGCGCCGACCGACGACGACACCACCTTCGAAGTGTCGGGCCGCGGCGAGCTGCACCTGACCATCCTGCTGGAAAACATGCGTCGCGAAGGCTTCGAGCTGGCCGTGTCGCGTCCACGCGTGGTGTACAAGATGGTCGACGGCGTGCGCCAGGAGCCGTACGAAAACCTGACCGTCGACGTCGAGGAAGCCAACCAGGGCGGCGTGATGGAAGAACTGGGCCGCCGCCGTGGCGACCTGCAGAACATGGAATCCGACGGTAAAGGTCGCGTTCGCCTGGAATACCTGATCCCGGCCCGTGGCCTGATCGGCTTCCAGGGCGAATTCATGACCCTGACCCGCGGCACCGGCCTGATGAGCCACGTGTTCCACGAATACGCAGCGGTCGACAACAGCAAGGGCGACCTGGCTGGCCGCCGCAACGGCGTGCTGATCTCGCAGGACGACGGCGCCGCCGTGGCCTACGCGATCTGGAAACTGCAGGACCGCGGCCGCATGTTCGTCGAGCACAACACCCCGGTGTACGAAGGCATGATCATCGGCATCCACTCGCGCGACAACGATCTGGTCGTCAACCCGATCAAGGGCAAGCAGCTGACCAACGTGCGTTCGTCGGGCACCGACGAAGCGGTGCGCCTGGTGCCGCCGATCCAGATGTCGCTCGAATACGCCGTCGAGTTCATCGAGGACGACGAACTGGTCGAGATCACCCCGAAATCGATCCGCCTGCGCAAGCGTTTCCTGAAAGAGCACGAGCGCAAGAAGGCCAGCCGCGAAGGCGCGTAATACTGGTTTGACAGGGCAGATGCACTGTCCCTGATAAAAAGCCCGGTGATTTCACCGGGCTTTTTTTATTTGCGCGAATAAATGAATGCGATCGATGGGGTAAAACGCATTTGTGATACATCCTTTTGAAACTCTCTAAAAATATCCACGATGTGACTGCGCCCTTATTGCATATTGCAATCTTGAGATAATGTGTGAGTATTCAAATGATTAATTAATGGAGCCTTGCAGCAATATGTGGACATCATTAAAATGCAAATACATATTGTCTAAATCTAATTAATCATTACCATGAAGATCAGTGTCGATACCGTCATTGTGGCCAGCCGATGAAAATGAAGACGCTGCAACACATTGTCGTCGCCGCCGTGGCCCTGTCCGCCACGGGTTGCGCCACCGTCCCGGGCCACCAGGGGGGCTTTCAGGGCGCCATCAACGACACATTCAACAATCCCGATCCCTGTTCCAATAATGCGCGCAATGCCGGCGTGCTGATCGGCGGTATCGCCGGTACTTTCCTGGGCGCCAAGGTCGGCGACAAGGACAAGGGCGCGATGCTGGCCGGCGCTTTATTGGGCGGCACGATCGGTGGCCTGATCGGGGCCGATATCGATGACCGCCGCTGCGCAATGGCCAAGGTCGCGCAAGAATATCAATTGCAAATGCAATTCGCGGCCATCAAGAACGATGGCGCCGTGATCTCCGACGGCGAATTGCAGCGCGCCCGTAATGCGGGTGATATCAAGAAGAATTCCATCGGGAATATCGTGTCGCTGCAAGACCAGGCGGGCAATGGTGGTCATTTCCAGAGCAATTCGGCGGTCCTGACCGAACGCGCCGAGCGGTATTTCTCGGCCATCGCCGACATCTATAACCTGAACAAGGCGGCCGAGGCCGCTGCTACCCCGGCCGACCGGGAACGCCTGCGCCAGGCCGGCCTCAAGCGAAAACTGCTGCTGGTGGGCCATACCGACGATACCGGCTCGTCGGCGCTGAACGCCACCCTGTCCGAGCAGCGCGCCCGCGCGGTCGCCGAATACCTGGAACGGCGCGGCATTCCTCGCGACCAGATGTATTACCAGGGGGCTGGCGAAGTCTATCCGGTGGCGGACAACCGCGCCGAGAGCGGCCGCCTGCGGAACCGGCGGGTCGAGATCGTCGAGCTGGCCGATCAGGCCAGCATGGGCAAATATCTCGAGGCGCGTCGTCCGAACTACCAGTTCTATCGCACCGTACCGGCCGCGGCGCCCGCGGCCGCGCTGGCGCAAGGCCCGGCGCAAGGGTCGGCAGGGTCGGCAGGCCCGGCAAAACAGGCCGCCGCGCGCGCGCCGAAGCGTGCACAGGTAGCGAAAGCGACACCGCCCGCAAAGCCCGCTGCCGAACGTGCCGTGGCTGCCGCGCGCACGCCCGCCAAGGACGCAGCGCGCACGGTCCCGCGTGCCACGGCGCCGGCGCCGAAGGTCACCGGAGCGGCGCTCGACTTCGGCGGTGTTCCGCTGACGCAGCAAGTGTCCGCTGCACCCGCCGGCCTGGGCAAGCTGGAGCGTGAGCGCCCACTCTTCTCGCTCATCAGCAGCGCCTATGCCGACGACGACATGGCGGTACTGTCCGACTGCTCGCAAGACCGCCCGCGCAGCGCCGGCGGCGTCAAGGCGCTCAAGGATGGCAGCACCTACCGGGTCAACGAACATGTGCCGGGACTGTACGGCAAGACCTGGACCGAGCGTGTCAACGGCCACCAGATCGTGATCAACAAGGTCGCCGTGCTGGCCAGTGAAGCGACCCTGACCCAGGTGCCCGAGTTCAAGGTGTACGCCAACTACGATCCCGGCAAGAACCGCAACCCGGCCCCGAACGTCTCGCTGCGTCCCGCGGTGAACACCTACCTGGGCGAAACAGGCATCCTGTACCGCATCTTCGCCGAAGGCGCGGGCGGCATGCAGTGCGTGGACATCGTGTACAGCCGCGGCGGCAGCCGCTCCGCGACCGGTGGCAATATCGTCTACGCGCGCAACAGCCAGCTGTTCGTTTCACCGTTCAAACCCGTCATTGCCAACTGAGACCCACGATGCTATCCGAATTCCTCCGAACCTATCCCGTGCTTGTCTGGACGCTCCTGTACACGGCGGCCGCGGCCATCGTGCTGTCGCTGATGTGGGACCGCCTCAAGTGGTGGTGGCTCAATACCTGGTATGCCTTCCCGGTGATCGGCAAGCTGGCGCGCCTGTCGAAAGACCTGCACCGCTCGAACGACGGCAG
This sequence comes from Telluria beijingensis, assembly GCF_030770395.1. Lineage (GTDB taxonomy): Bacteria > Pseudomonadota > Gammaproteobacteria > Burkholderiales > Burkholderiaceae_D > Telluria > Telluria beijingensis. The sequence continues at coordinate 1,323,827 of NZ_CP132480.1, forward strand.
CGGCTGGTTCAAGTCCGAGCGCACCCTGTGCCAGGACTACAAGGCCTTCATCCAGGTGCAGTCCGAGTACGAATTCAAGCAGCGCATCAGCTATCTGCAGAAGTCGGGCGACAACGGCCGCACAACCACGCCGATGGCGATCTGGGTGCTGATCGTGGCCTTCGTGTTCGTCGAAGCCCAGGGTTTCGGCTACGTCCTGGCCGGCTTCACCATTCCTGGCGCCAGCGAGACCACGCAGCAGTATGCATCGCTCGCGATCGCCTTCCTGATTTCGGCCGTGTGCGTGTTCGCGACCCACTTCGCGGGCCATGAGCTGTACCGCTCCCTGAAGATCCGGCGTGCGCGCCGCGACTACATCGACGGCGGGCAGAAGCATGAACTGCACTCGCGTTCGATGCCCCTGTCCGAGCCGCAGCACCTGGACGACGACAAGCCCGAATACACCCAGGTCTGCAACCGGGTCGGCACCAATATGAGCTTCGTCGTGAGCTGGGTGACGCTGGGCTTCGTGATTGCGATCGCCATCGGCGCGACCTTTGTGCGGATCCAGAGCGCGAACAAGCTGATGGACGAATCGGTGCGCATGCAGAAAAGCGAACTGATCGAGCAACGCAGCGGCGGCGGCGGTGGCGGCCTGGACCTGTCCCAGCCGACCCTGATTCCCGAGGCCGACGTGCAGTCCGACCTGGCGGCCGACGGCCAGGCGGTGGACGAGGCGGCGCAGTACGACCGCCGCGGCTACTGGGTCACCTTCATGATCCTGGCGGTCCTGTTCGTCTGCCTGCAGGCGCTGAGCGTGCTGTTCGGCTATCGCTGGGGCTTTGCTGGCAAGAATGGCCATGACGCTTTCAAGTCGCTAGGCAAAGGCAAGTTTCACACCTACGGCGATGTGCGCGCCGCGACCCAGAAATTCATCGACAAGGCCCAGAGCCAGCTCGAGAACCTCCAGCAGCGCATGACCCAGCGCCACGCCGAAGGCGGCACCGGGGTCGCCATCCATCCGACCAAGCGCTTCCTCGACTTCCTGGATGAAGCCGACCGCCAGGAAGCCGAATACCGCGCCCGCAAGCGCAAGGAAATGCTCGAGGAAGAAGAGCGCGCCAGCGCCGATGCAGCGCGCGCGGAACTCGCGCGCCAGGCCAGGGAAGCCGCTGCCCAACGGACCGCGCCGGTCCAGCCGGTCCAGCCGGTCCAGCCGGTGCAACCGACCCTGCCGGTCGAGCCACGCCAGGCGGTAGCGCCGGCCGCGGCCGAACACCCCTTGCAAGTGCGCAAGGCCGAGGTCGAGGCGGCGATTCGCGAGCTCGACCGCCTGACGGACGATGCCGAACAGCGCGGTTCCTACCTGGAATCGCTGTCGGTCGAGGTGTACGATGAGGTCAAGCTCGCGCTCAAGGAGCGCAAGGAAGCGCAGCAGGCGGCCAGGAAGCAGCGCCTGTCCGAGATCGAGGACCTGCGATGATCCGGCTTGCCGTCTTGCTGGCCCTGGCCGCCGCCGCGCCGGGCATCGCCGCCGCCCAGGACGCGGTCCCGAGCTGCTACCATGCCAAGCTCGGGGTCGAGGCGCCGGCGCCCGCCACCGAGCTGTTCGTGCTGGTCGACCAGACGACGCTGTTCGATCCGATCCTCCAGCAGCAGGTCGCGAATGGCGTGCGTCCGTTCATGGCGCCCGACAACGCGTTCTCGGTGACCACCTTCTCGGCCTACTCGCAGGGGCGTTACGCCCACGTCGTGACCAGCGGGACCATCGAGGGCCTGATCGCTCCGGCGCTGCGCGACGATATTTCCAAGCCCGTGCTGAACAAGTTCGATGCCTGCACCAAGCGCCAGCCCCACCAGGCGATGCAGGCCGTCGGCAATGCCTTGCGCGGCGCGTTCGGCGGCGCCAGTCCCGACCTGGCACGTTCCGACGTGCTGGCATCGTTCAAGTCGATCGCGACCCGGGTCAAGAATTCGACGGCGCGGCGCAAGGTAGTGCTGATTGCCTCGGACATGCTGGAGAACTCCTCGGTCACGGCCTTCTATGGCAACAAGGGCAACTCGGTGCGCCAGGTGGATCCCGCCAGGGAACTCAAGATCGTTGTCGACAACGCCCTGCTCGCCGATTTCGGCGGCGCCGAGATCTATGTCATTGGCGCCGGCCTGCTCGGCGGCGACGCGGCCAGGAGCAATTCCTACCGCGATCCCAAGACCATGCGCGCCCTGGCCGGGTTCTGGAACGGGTATTTCGCGCAGTCGAACGGGCAGGTGATCGAGATCGGCCAGCCGGCGCTTCTCAATCCGGTCCAGGCGCGGCGCTGAGCGGGCCGGCGGGCAGCGATGTCCGCCGCGCCGTTGCGCTGCCGGCGGTCCACTTCAGGCCATGTAATCGAACAACGACATCGGCCGGCCGAGCCCGCCGCCGAACAGTAGCCCGCCGCCAGTACCCGCCATCTGGTATTGCTGGGCCATGAGCGCGGCCTGGCGGCTCACGGTATCGATCACCTTGTCGCGTTGGTCGAGCATCCGGTCGCGCTCGCGCAGCACGCTGGCCGCTTCGACGCCCAGGGTGCCGGTGCTGCCGATCTGTTTGTCGACCTGGGCCACCAGGCGCTCGGCCAGGCCGCCCTTGTCGCTGAACACCTTGTTGGCGCGCGCCGGGTCGGCGGCGATCGAGGCCTTGAGCTTGTCCTCGTCCAGCACCAGCGCGCCATCCTTCTGCGTGATGCCGAAGCCGGCCAGGTCGCGCAGGGCGCTGCTGTTGACGATGCCGTTGATCTGGGACTTCATGCGCAGCAGGGTGGTGTCGGAGCGGCTGTCGCCCGATTCCAGCTTGCCCAGCTGCGTGTTCAGCTCATTGAAGGCCTTGACGAAATCCTTCACGTTGCTGGCGATCGCGGCAGGATCGCTGCGCACCTCGACCTCGCTCTTGCCGGTTTCCTTCAGGGTCAGGGTGAGGCCGGGGATGGCGTCGGTCAGCGCGTTGGTGGCGGACGTGACGCTCTTGCCGTCGACCACCACGCGCGCGTCCTGGGCCGCGGCAACCTCCTGCATGCCGCCTTCCTTGCCCGGCTGGTAGCCGAACATGCCGGCCAGCACCTGGTCGCCGGCGACGCTGATCTTCATGCCGTTGGCGGCGCCGGTCTCGCCCTCCAGGCTCAGCGCGTAGCCGTCGCCCTGCTTGGTGACTTCGGCGTCCAGTCCCGCTTCGCGCATGGCCTTGGCGATGCCTTCCAGGCTGTTGTCGCCCGGATCGAGGCGCACGGTGGTTTTTTTCGCATTGGCCCCGGAGCCGGTTTCGACCGTGATGGTGCTGGCGCCGCCGGAGCCCAGCGCCGCATCCTTGTCGGCCACCGGCCGGGTCTGCAACTTCTGGCCCTGGGCCAGTTGCTGGACGTCGACGCTGAATTTGCCGGGCGTGGCCGAGGACGCGCTCAGCTTGGCCGTCAGCGCGCTGCCGCTGGCGCTCGCCAGCATGTCGAGCTTGCCGCCGGTGAGGCCGGCCGCGACCGAGCGAAAACCATCCAGCGCCAACGCCATCTTGCCGATGCTCGACAGGCGCGCATCGTCGCGCTTGACCTGGGCGTCGATGACTTTCAGGCCCGGGTTCTGGGCCAGCAGCGACTGCGTCAGGTTGGTGCGGATGTCGCCGTATTGCCTGGCGGCGGGCTGGGACGCCAGTCCGGTGGTGTAGGTGGTCAGCATGGTGTCGATCGTCCTGGTTGGGATTGCCGGGCAACCAATGGTTGCTACCCTTGCTTTATCGCATGAAATGCCGGTAATGAACAGTCATCGATTGTATCGGTGGCCGACCCGGTCAAGTCCCGGCCAACTGCCCCGGTCAGCGCAGGCCCAGCAGGGCATGCACCCGTTCGCGGCTGACCCCGACCAGTGCCGACGTGATGGCCATCAGCGACTCGTAGTCGTGGCCGGCGGCCGTCGCCGTGAAGTCGCTGGCGATCATCGCCAGTTCGGCGCTCGGGATTGCCGGCTGGGTGTTGCGCGCCATGGCGGCGCTCAGGGCCAGCGAGGCCGCATCCTGGGAGCGGCGCACGCGCGCCAGCGCCTGCACCACTTCGCGCAAGCCCTGGCGCAGGGCGTCCGGGTTGCCCAGTTCCCAGTTCTTGGGGGCCAGGGATGGCGGCAGGGCGCTGGTGTCGACCCGTCCGCGGCCGGTCACGGCGATCGCATCCTTGACCTGGCCGAAGGTCGATTCGCGGGTGGTGAACACCAGTTCGCGGTCCTGGTCCAGGCCGGCGCGCACCTTGACCGGGGCCAGGGTGCGGTCCAGGCGCTGGGCGATTTCTTCCGGGGTCATGCCCGGTTCGATCGTGGCCGCCAGTTGCGGGCCGCCGGCGCTGCCGACCGAGAAGCCCAGGGTTTGCGTGCCGCCGGCCTTGAGCGAGGCGATGTCCAGGCCGCCGATGCGAAAGCGCTGGCGGGCGCCCGTGGCGTCGAAATCGAGCTGGGCGTCGACGCCGTCGCCGGCCTGCTGGCGCCGGCCCTCGAGCGCCGCGGTCAGCTGGCGGATGCGCGCCTCGAGTTCGCGCGCCTGCTGGGCGCCGCGGCTGGAGAGCCGTGCGCTCAGGTCGGCCTTGAGCGATTCGAGCTGGCTGGCCACGCGGTCGAGATAATCGAGCGCCTGCTGGGCGCGCGCCACCTCGCCCTGCAGGTTCTGGTGCATGCCGATGCCGCGGCGCAGCGGACTCGAGGTCGGCGGCGGGCGCGACACGGTGCGCTGGTCGGAAAGCGCCGGCGGCACCGCGTGGGCGCGGCCGGTGGCGGACGTGCCCTGGGCGCCGGGTTTGCCGCTGACGGCGCCGCCGCCAGCGTGGGCGCCGGGGGCGCCGGCCGGTGTCGTGACCGTGGGTCTGAGCAATCCTTCCATGGCCGTCAGATCGCGTTGAACAGCGACAGGCTGCCGATCTTGGCATAGGCCTTGTAGCTCGCCTGCAGGGCGGTGGAGTAACCGCTGAGTTCAGTGGCGGCGAGGCCCATGTCGAGCGCGCCGATGTCGTTGATCGCGATCTTGTTCGACAGGCTGATGTTGGTGTGGTTGTCGTCCAGGGTCTTGATGATGTTCTGGCGTCCGCCCAGGTTGGCGACCTTGCTCGAGAGCAGGGCCTGCGCATCGTCGAATCCGGCCAGGTTGGCGGTCAGCACGCCGCGCAGGACCGGATCGTTCGGCGAGGCGCCCGGTACGCTGAGGGCCTTGATGCTGGCGTCGAGCTCGTTCAGCAGTTTCTCGAGACCTTTCAGGTCCTGGTTGGCGGGCTGGGTCAGGCCGTTGCCGACCACGACGTTCTGGGAATCGGTATTGCCCATGAAGCTATAGCGCGGGACGGCGGCCATCCCATTGTCGATGATTGGCGCGGTCTTGGTGGCGGTGCCCGAGAACAGGTAGTTGCCTTCCTCATCGATGGTGTTGGCGGTGTAGAACAGGCTGTCGCGCAGCGATTCCAGCGGCACGATCATGGCTTTCAGGTCGTCCGGGGCATTGCTGCCGTCCAGGGCCCAGACCATCAGGTCGCGGCCCGACGTCATCTCGGTCACCATATTGCTCAGGTAGCCTTCGGACTTGGTCAGGCGCAGCTGCAGCGAAGCGATATTGCTGCGGTACTGGCCGAGCGTGGTCTCCTCGCGGGCCAGGCGCGACAGGCGCACGCTGTCGACCGGGTCGTCCGAGGGCAGCAGGATGCGCTTCTGGGCATCGATCTGGCGCATGACGTGGCTGAGCCGCTCCTGGTTGTTCTGGAGCGACTGGTTCATCGTCGACTGGAATTGGGCGGTTGCGATACGCATGGCGTTCTCCTTATTGCATCATGGCCAGGGTGGCATCGAACAGCGAGTTGGCGATCTGGATCACCTGCATGTTCGCCTGGTACATGCGCTGGAATTCCACCAGCTTGACCGCTTCCTCGTCTTCGTTGACGCCGCTGGTCGATTGCCAGTCGTCGATCGACTGCACGCGCACGGTGTCGGCGGTCTTCAGGGAGGCCTTGTTGATCTTGCTGTCCACCGCCAGCTTGCCCAGCATCTGGGTGTCGGCGTCGCTCAGCAGCACCTTGCCGATGCCGGGCAGGGTGATCGACTCGCTCTTGAGCGCTGCCAGCTTCAGCAGGTTGCCGGTATCGCCTGGGGTGCCATTGCTCGAGAAGGCCAGGTCCTGGGCCTTGAAGCCCTCGACGGTCTTGATCATGTTGGCGCCATTGCCGGGGGTATAGACGAACAGCGGAGTGCCATTGACTCCCGGGGCGGTGTAGCCGTCCGTCAGCTGATCATTGACCAGCCGGACGACTTCCTGCGCCAGCATGTCGACGTCCTTTTGCAGCGGCAACAGGGTATTGATCTCGAACTGGGTCAGGCCGCCCAGTTGGCCGCCCAGCTTGCTGGCGTCGAGGGTGAAGGTCGAGTTGGCGAAGGTGACCGAGAACGCCTGCGGCGAATCGGCGGTCGCGGCCGCCTTGAGGCTGCCGTGCATGCTGCCGATTACCAGCGCCTGGCCGCCCTTGAGCGAGACGTCGCGGCTGCCGTCCGGATTGTCCGAGACTTCCAGCCCCATCTTGGCGGACAGGTCATCGATGGCCTGGTCGCGCGCGTCGATCAGGCTCGAGGCCGACACGCCGCTGGCCTGGGTCTCGATGATCTTCTGGTTCAGGCGGGCGATGGTCGAGATGTCGACGTTGGCCGAGTCGACCAGGGCGCTGCGCTGCTGGCGCACCGAGGTCAGCTGCGAGTTGAAGACATTGTTCAGGCCATTGAAGCGTTCGCCCATCAGGTTGGCCGCGGTCAGCACCTGCTGGCGCAGCGGGGTCGAGCCGGGATCGCCCGCGACCGCATTGATCGCCTTGAAGAAGTCGTCGATGCCGGCCGACAGGCTGGCCGAGCTGTCGCCCATCACGCTCTCGAGCTGGGTCAGGTATTGCTGCGACTGCGAGTAGGCGCCCAGTTCCGAATTGGCGCGCCACATGGCCTGGGTCTTGTAGCTGTCCGAAAAGCGCAGCAGCGAGGTCACCTGCACGCCATTGCCGGCCGAGCGGCCGCTGGCACCCGGACCGAGCGCCATCAGGAGCGCCGACTGGCGGGTATAGCCCTTGGTCTGCAGGTTGGCGATATTGTGGCTGCTGGCCGCCAGGGCGATCTGGGCGGCGAGGGCGCCGGAGAGGGCATTGTTGATGATCGTCATGATGCGAATTCGTCCTCGAGACAGTGTTAACCTGGGTTAACCTCATAAGGCGACCGATTATTGCTGTTTATTAAGTTTTTTTCTGCTGGGCGGCGGCCGCGCCCGGCACCAGCTGGCGCAGGATGGCGTCGGCGATGCCGAAGGCGCGCTGGCCGGCCATATTCCCGGCCAGCAGGTCGTCGGCCATGTCCTGCATGTCCTGGTTGACGCGGTTGTTGAAGACGCTGTCCTCGTCCGCCATCTCGCGGGTCGAGGCGCGCATCGTGCGCAGCATGTGGCTCACAAAAAAGCGTTCGAACTCGACCGCGGCCTCGGTGGCTTTCGCCACATAGGCCGGATCGAGCCGCTCGTCGGCGGGCGCGACCGCGGGCTCGGCCGCCGGGTTCGCGAGAGTGTGGCGCGGGTCGTCGATGCGCATCAGATCACCACCAGTTCGCCTTCGATCGCGCCGGCCTGGTCCAGGGCCTGCAGGATCGCCATGATGTCGTCGGGCGAGGCGCCCAGGCTGTTCACGGTGTCGATGATGGTCTGCAGGCGCGCGCCCGGCGGCCAGCGGAACATCTGGCCCGAGCCCTGGTCGACCGACAGTTTCGATTCCGGTGTCACCGCGGTCTGGCCGCGCGCGAACGGGCCCGGCTGGCTGACGCGCGAGCTTTCCGAGATGATGACCTTGAGCGCGCCATGGGTCACGGCGGCCGCCTTCACGCGCAGGCCGTCGGCGATGACGACGGTGCCGGTGCGCGAGTTGAACACCACCTTCGGCACCTCGATGCTGGCTTCCACGCTCATCGCGTTCAGGCTGGCCACGAACGCGACGCGCTCGGTCGGATTCTCGGGGGCGATGACTTCGACACTGGTGCCGTCCAGCGTGGTGGCGATCGGGCCGTAGCGCTTGTTGATCGCATTGACCACATTGGTGGCGGTCTCGAAATGCGGCTGGCGCAGGCGCAGCATCACTTGCGGGCGGGTCGCGAAATCGGTCGCGATCTCGCGCTCGATCATGGCGCCGTTCGGCACGCGGCCGGCGGTCGGGGTGTTGACGGTGACCGAGGAACCGCTGCGGCCGGTGGCGTTCAGGCCGCCGACCACCACATTGCCCTGGGCCAGGGCGTAGATCTCGTTGTCGGCCGCGCGCAGTTGCGTCAGCAGCAGGGTCCCGCCGCGCAGGCTCTTGGCGTCGCCCAGCGACGACACCGTGACGTCGATGCTCTGGCCGCGGCGGTAGCCTGGCGGGAAGGTCGCCGAGACCATGACGGCGGCCACGTTCTTGTTCTTGGCGTCCTCGCCTTCGGGCAGGCGCACGCCGAACTGCTTGAGCATATTGATGACCGACTGGCTGGCGAACTTGACCTGGGTCGAGTCGCCCGAACCGTTCAGGCCCACCACCAGGCCATAGCCGACCAGCGGGTTTTCGCGCACGCCTTCGACGCTGACCAGGTTGCGCAGGGCCTGGGCCGCCGAGGCGGGCAGGGCGGCGCCGGCCAGCAGCGCGGCGAGGAACAGGGGGGCAATGCGGCGCAGGTTCATGTCATCCTCAGAACGGCATCAGGGGGCTGTTGAAGAAGCGCGTCAGCCAGCCCGGCTGGTTGGCGTCGGCCAGCGCGCCGCGCGCCGAATAGGCGATGCGGGCATTGGCCACGCGCAGCGAGGACACGCGGTTGTCGGCGTCGACGTCGGCGGCGCGCACGAAGCCCTTCAGGCGCACGAATTCCTCGCCCTGGTTCAGCATCAGGTTCTTTTCGCCGGCCACCCGCAGCAGGCCGTTGGGCAGCACTTCCTGCACGATCACGGTCAGCGAACCGGACAGGGCGTTCTGCTGGGTGCTGGTGGCGTCGCCCTGGAAATCGCGGTCGGCCGTGATGTCCACGGCCGCCTTGTCGTACACCTTGCCCAGCGCCGCCAGCGGCGAGATGCCGATCGACGACCCCTTCGAGATGCTGGTGCCGGCGCGCTTGCTGGCCTGGGTCGTCTCCTGCAGGATCACGGTGACGGCGTCGCCCACGCGGTAGGCGCGGCTGTCCGAGGTCAGAGAGACGGTGTCGGCGGTGAACACGCCGCCCGAGACGCCGCCGCGCGCCATGCGCTGCAGCGGCATGTGGTCGTCGTCGTCGTCGCGCATGGCGACCTGCGCCGGCGTGGCGCAGCCGGCCAGCACCACGATGCACAGGAGGGCGGCCAGGTGTTTCATCAGCGCGCCGCCTGCGACAGGTATTGCAGCATATTGTCGGCCGCCGACAGCACCTTGGTATTCATCTCGTAGGTGCGCTGGGCCGCGATCATGTCGACCATCTCTTCGACCACCTGCACGTTCGAGCCTTCCAGCGCGCCCTGCTTCAGGGTGCCGAAGGCGGCGTCGCCCGGACGGCCCTCGTTCGGCGCGCCGCTGGCGGCGGTTTCCTGGAACAGGTTGTCGCCCAGGGCCAGGAGGCCGGTCGGGTTGATGAAGGCGGTCAGGTTGAGCTGGCCGATTTCCTGCGGCGCTGGCTGGTTGGGGAAGGTCACCGAGACCACGCCGTTCTCGCCGATGGTGATGCCGCTGGCATTCTGCGGAATCGTGATCTGCGGCACGATGGCCAGGCCCTGGGCATTGGTCAGCGTGCCGTTCGGGTCGACCTTCAGCTGGCCGGCGCGGGTGTAGGCCGGTTCGCCGGTCGGACGCAGCACCTGCAGGAAGCCGGCGCCCGAGATGGCGACGTCGAGCGGCTGGCTGGTGGTTTGCAGGTTACCGTTGGTGAAGGCCTTCTGGGTGCCGACGACGCGCACGCCGTTGCCGAGCTGGACGCCGCCGTTGACGGTGTTGTCGGCATTCTGGGCGCCCGGCTGCGAATCGACCTGGTAGAACAGGTCTTCGAACACGACGCGGTCGCGCTTGTAGCCGACGGTGTTGACGTTGGCCAGGTTGTTGGCGATGGCCTGCAGCTTGGCATCCTGTGCCTGCACGCCGGTCTTGCTGATCCACATTGCTGGATTCATGGTTGCTCCCTAATTAAATGTGCTGGCGGCTCAGGCGCCGATGAGGCGGTTGCCCGATTCGTTCATGCTGTCGCTGGCCTTGAACATCTTCATCTGCAGTTCGAAGCTGCGGTTCAGGCTCATCACGGCCACCATCTCTTCCACCGCCGAGACGTTGCTGCCCTCGAGGGCGCCGCCGCGCACGGTGACGTTCGGGTCCGCGGCCAGCGGTTCGCCGTCGCGCGGCACGATCAGGCCGGACTCGTTCTTGGCCAGCTGGGCGCCTTCGGCGCTGACCAGTCGCAGGCGGTCGATGATCTGGGTGATGGTGCCGCCTTCGGGCAGCACCGAGATGGTGCCGTCCTTGGCGATGTCGACCGCGGTGTGCGGCGGCAGCACGATCGGCCCGCCTTCGCCCAGCAGCGGCCGGCCGCCCACCGTCAGCGCGCCATCGGCGTCGATGGCGATGGCGCCGGCACGGGTGTACGCTTCGCCCTCACCGAACTCGACCGCCAGGTAGCCGTTGCCGTTGACGGCCACGTCCAGCGCGCGGCCGGTGTCGCGCACCGTGCCGTTGCGGGTCGAGACGGCATCGGCCACGCCGCGCGACAGGTGCACGTCGTCGTAGCCATAGCCGGCCAGCGCCTGGGTCGATGCGAGCTCGATATTGGCGCGAAAGCCGGGCGTGTCGGCATTGGCCAGGTTGTTGGCGCGCACCTGCTGTGCGTGCAGGGTGCGCTGGGCGGCGCTGACGGCGGTGAAGATGAACTTGTCCATGGCCTGTGCTTACAGCGCCTGCATCAGCGACTGCATCATCTGGTTCTCGGCGGTGATCACCTTCGAGTTGGCCTGGTAGTTGCGCTGCGAGGTCATCAGGCCGACCAGTTCCGCCGTGATGTCCACGTTCGAGCCTTCCAGCGAACCCTTGGACAGCTTGCCGGCCAGGCCGACGCCCGGCGTGGAATACAGCGGCGCGCCCGAGTTGGCGTTGGCGATCCACGAGGTGTCGCTGGTCGGGACCAGGCTGCTTTCGTCCGGGAAGGTGGCGAGCGCCACGGTGCCCACGACCTGCTGCTGTTCGTTGCTGTACTTGGCGACGATGGAACCGTCCTCGGCCATCTCGACGCCGACGAAGGTGCCCGAGGAGTAGCCGTTGGCGCGGTTGGTGTTATTGGTCGCCGCACCGCCGAACTTGGTGGTGGTGGCGTAGTCGAAGGTGAACACGAGCGGCTCGGCGCCGGGCGCGTTGATCGTCAGCGCCGGCCCGGTCGTCCCGCCTGCCTCGATGCGGCCATTCAGGTCGAATTCCAGGTCGAAGGTGGCGGCGGCCACGGGCTCCGCGCCGTTCAGGCTGTAGCGCACCGTGACGACATCGTCGTCCGTCTTGAGGAAGTATTGCGACACCGTGTGCTCGGTGCCCAGCGAATCGTAGACCACCGACTGCTTGACCATGCTGTAGGTGTTGGCGTCCTCGAAGTCGAAGTCGTCGGCATCCTTGACCGGCCAGTCGTTCGACATATTGCCCGAGTAGGCGACGCGGGTGCTGGCCACGGCCGGAATCTGGCCGGTCGGGATGGAAATGTCGCCCATGGCGCCCATCACGCCATTCTCGGTCTTGCCATAGCCCTGCACGCGCTTGCCGGTGGCGTCGATCAGGAAGCCGTCGGCATTGGTGTTGAAGATGCCGACGCGCGAGTACGAGACCACGCCCTGGGCGTCGCGGCTGGTAAAGAAGCCGCGGCCGAGGATGGCGGCGTCGAGGCCGCGGCCGGTGGTCTGCAGGCTGCCGTTCTTGCCGATGTCCTGGGTCAGCGAGCCCACCTGCACGCCATTGGCCATGTCGCCCGCATAGACCGAAGCGAAGTTGGCGCGGCTGCCCTTGAAGCCATAGGTGCCGGCGTTGGCGATATTGTTCGACAGGGTGTTCAGCTGCTCGTTGATGGCCTGGATGCCCGACAGGGCGATATTGAAGCTCATGGGGAATCCTTCGATTAGTTGGTGAACGCCAGGTCGGCGGATTTGTCTTTGCCGTGGAAACCGGTGATCCAGCCCGGCTCGACTTCGCCGACGCCGGCCACCTGCATCAGGATGCCGCCGTTGGCGTCGAGGCGCACGCTGTTCAGGCGGCCATTGATTTCGATCGCGGGCTTGGTGCCGTCCGACGCTTCGGCGGCAATGCTGTACTTGCCGGGCGGCAGGCCGAGCTTGGCCGGGTCGATGGTGAATTCCTGGCCGCCGATGCCGTGCGGCGGCAGTTCGATCCTAGTCTGCTTGCCGGCCACGTCGGTCAGGATGACGTGGGTCAGGGGGCTGGCGCCTTCGAGCCGCACATTGCCGCTGATCGCGGTATCGCCCAGTTCGACGCGGCTGGTCTCGACCGAGACCTGGCTGCCGACCTGGCCGCCCATCGTCAGCACCTGCAGGCTCTGCAGCATGGCGGCGCTGGCGGCCGTGGTCTGGGTCATGTTTTCCAGCGCCTCGGTCTGCGACAGCTGCGACAGCTGGTTCACGAAAGTGGCCGGATCGGAGGGCGCCAGTGGATCCTGGTTGCGGATCTGCGCGACCAGCAGCTTGGTGAACATGTCCTTGTTCTCGCTCATCGGCACGCCGGGCGGACGCTCGTTGCCGTAGTTGGCGCCGAAGCCGAAGTTGGTATTGGTGGTGACCATGATCAGCTTTCTCCCATGCGGATCAGGGACTGCTGCATCGACTTGATGCGGCCCATGACCTCGACGTTGGTTTCGAAGGCGCGCGAGGCGGCCATCATGTCGGCCATCTCGGCCACTTCATTGACGTTGGCGTAGAACACCATGCCGTCGGCGTCGGCCAGCGGATTGTCCGGCTCGTGCACGCGGCGCAGCGGTTCGCTCGACTGCACCACGTCCAGCACGGCCACCTTGGCCACGCCTTGGCCGTCGAGCATGGCGGAAAACACGGGCTTCCTGGCGCGGTAGGCCTCGGCCTCGGTAGTGGCCACGGCATTCGCATTGGCCAGGTTGCTGGCGATCGTGTTCATGCGCACGGTCTGGGCCGCCATGGCCGAACCAGCGATGAGGGAAATGTCCTTGAAACCCATTCAGCGCTCCTTATTGGCCGGTGATGGCTTTGTTCAGGCCGCGCAGCTTCATATTGATGAAGGTCAGGCTGGTCTGGAAATCGGAAGCGTTCTGAGAGAAGGCCGCCTGCTCGACGCCGATCTCGACGGTATTGCCGTCGGCGCTGGGGTGATAGGGCACGCGGAACAGCGGTCCGTCCTCGGAAAGCGTGGGGGCGCCATCCTCGGCATCCATCCGGTCCTGCAGCACGGCGGCGAAGTCGATGTCGCGCGCCGTATAGCCCGGCGTGCTTTCGTTGGCGATGTTCGCGGCCAGCACGCGGGTGCGTTCGGCGCGCAGCTGGAGCGCGTCGGCGCTGACGCCGAGTGCTTCCTTGAAATTAATCGACATGGCGATTCTCCAGTGAACTGCAGTGAGTTTGGTTAGAATGGGTCTTTCCGCCTGACCCGTATTGTCCAATGATAGATTTCCGTAGGGCAACTATTAGTATTGTAACCTGTCTGTTGTGCACCACAGCGTGGTCGGCGCAAACTCTTTCCGTACAGATAGAAAACGCGGCGCGCGAGCAGCTCGAGAAGGGCGCCGATGCCCTCGGGCTGGGCGATCCGCAGTTCGACCTGGCCGTGTCCAGCAGCCGCCCGCCGCCCGAATGCAAGGGGGAAGTCAGCATCGAAGCGGTCGACGTGCGCCAGCCGGCGCGCATGCGTTTCGTCGCGCGCTGCCCGGACGGCAAGGGCTGGCGCCACGACTTCGTGGTGCGCGCGCGCATCTCGGCGCTGGTGGCGGTGACGGCGGTCCCGGTGGCGGCCAACCGCGAACTGGTCGAGTCCGACGTCACGCTCGAGCGGCGCGACATCACCCAGGTGCGCGACCCGATCGGCATGCTGGAGGAAGCGGTCGGCCAGTCCAGCCGGCGCAGCCTGCGCGCGGGCGAAGTCCTGCGCGCCAGCCAGCTGGTGGCGCCGATCGCCGTCAAGCGCGGCGACGCCGTGGTCATGACCGCGCGCCAGGACGGCATCGAAGTCAGCATGGCAGGCGAGGCGCTCGACGCCGGCGCGCGCGGCGCCGTGGTGCGGGTCAAGAACAGCGCCAGCGGCCAGGTGGTGCGCATGCGCGTGCTGGGCGCCGGCGCCGTGCAGCCGATCGATATGCCGCTGGGCGAGTAAGGCTTCATTCCCTGTTCCCCTGGAGGCCGGCCGCGATGCGCGCCAGCTTGGCCGCATAGCCCGGATCGGTCGCATAGCCGCCGCGCGCCAGTCCCTCGGCGAAAGCCCGGGCATCGCCGCCGGTGTTCAGGGCGCCGCGATAGCGCGGGTTGTCGCTCAACACGCGCGCATAGTCCTGGAATGCGCTGGCGGCGTCCGGATAGGCGCGGAAGCGTTCGCGTGTCTTGATGGCGGCGCCGTTCACGTATTCGGTGGTGGTCGATTCGCCGCTGGCGCCCTCCCAGCTGGCGCCGGCCTTGATCCCGAACAGGTTGTGGCTGCTCGCGCCTTCCGCCGTGCGCAGCGGGCGCTGGCCCCAGCCCGATTCCAGCGCGGCGTGGGCCTGCACCAGTTCAGGCGCCACGCCCAGGCGTTCGGCCGCCTGGCGCGCCCAGGGGGCGATGCTGTCCAAAAACGCCTGCTGCTCGGGCGTGCCGGCGGCCGCCGCATCGACGCCATGTTCTTCAGGGTTCATGATGAGGCCTTGCGCGCGCAGGCGCAGCATGGCGCCTTCGGCGCTCAGGCTGCTGGCCGCGCCGCCATCCGTGTCGCCATGCTGGATGTAGGCGTTCACTTCGTCTTGCAGTTCGCTGAACAGGCGGCCGAAGCTGGCGTCGCCGCCGCCCAGGGCGGCGGTCGGGCGGGTAGCAATGGTCGCCGCGGTCGCCGCCGTCGGCGCGATCGTGAAATCAGCGTGGCGCATAGGTGCCATCCTCGCCGTGCAACACGCGCTGCATCGTGGAATATTGGTCGGCCAGCAGCTGGCCGTTGCGGGCGGTCGCTTCCTTGCAGGCGCGCACGATGCCTTCCAGCTCGCGCCAGCCCGCCTCGAACACCACGCGCGCGGCCGGGACGAGGCTGGCCATGTACTGGTCCATCGTGGCCTGCGGGCCGAGCAGGGCGCGCACCAGTTGCAGGCGCTGCTGGCGCCGCGCTTCCATGTTTTCCAGTAGCGGCGCCAGGCCGTCGGCCAGCGCGGTCAGCTCGGCGCTGCGATGTCGCACGGCGGCCTCGAACTGCTTTTCGAGCAGGGTGTGGATGGTGGCGGCCTCGGCCAGGTCGAGGTTTACGCCCTCGAGCAGCAGGCCATTGGCCTGGGCGCGGGTCAGGGTCGCCATGCTAGCGGCCTCCGTGGAATTTCTGGATCAGGCCCGCCAGCCGGCCCGGGTCGAACGGCAGTTCGCCGCGCGCCAGCGCATCGCGCAGCTCGGCCACGCGGGCGGCGTCGAAGTCGGGCATGGCGCGCAGCGCTTCGGCCGCCGGTTTCAGGACTTCGGACTGCAAGGCGGCGTTGGGCGCCGCCGGGGCGTCGAGCTGGACCGGGGCCGGCGCGGCCTGGCCGCCGGCGCTGACGGTAGCGACGGCGCCGCTGGATGAGCCTGTGATTTTCATGCGGTTACCTCGGGATTTGGCGTGGATCGTCATGGCGTTTTCGGCAGTTGGCCGCGCAGTTCTTCCAGCGCGGCCGCGTCCGGCATGGTGACGGTGGCGCCGCTGCCCAGCGCCGTGCCGTTGCTGCCGGGGGCGCCGAACATGCTCGCCACCGCGCGCGACTGGGCGCTGGTCAGGATCAGGAGTTCGATGCGGCGGTTCATGCCACCCAGCGGGTCGTCCGGATGCAGCGGGCCGCGGTCGGCCATGCCCACCACCTGCAGGATGGTGGAACTTTGCATGCCGCCGGTGAGCAACTGGGCGCGCGCGGCCAGCGCGCGGTCGGTCGACAGCGCCCAGTTCGAGTAGCCGCCCTTGTCGGGGCCGGCATAGCGGCTGGAATCGGTGTGGCCGACGATCAGCATCTGGTTGCGCATCTGGGCGAACAGCGGGCCCATCTTTTGCAGCAGGCGCGCGAAGCGGCCGGTGGGCAGCGCGCTGCCGCGCATGAACATGCCCTGTTGATCGGTATCGTGCAGCATCACGCGCAAGCCATAGGGCGTGACGACGGTGGCCAGGTTGGCGGCCAGGCCGGCGTTCACCGACAGTTCGGTCAGCGCCTTCGACAGGGCGGCCAGGTCGGACGGCGTCTCGTAGGCGACCTTCGGCGCGCTCGGGCTGCCCGGATTGCTGGTGCCGGCATTGCCGGTGCGCGGCACCTCGAAGCGCTCGATCAGGCTGCCGCTCGGCTCGCTGGCGATGGCCGGCTTCTGGCCTTGTCCCTCGAGCATGCCGCTGTCGGTGGCGTCGCGCACGATCGCCTTCAGGTTCTGCTGCTCGCGCGCGGCGATCAGCCACAGCACCAGGAACAGGGCCATCAGCGCCAGGCAGAAGTCGGCGAACGCGACTTTCCAGGCGCCGCCGTGCTCGTCGTGCTGGTGCTTGCCGCCGCCGCGCTTGACGATGGTCGATTCGTGCTTGTCGTTCGGTTTCGACACGTGTTACCCCGTCATGCGGTCGCTGCCGCGGCGCCGCTTGTTCTGCGATTCGTCCTCGCCGCCCATGGCGTTGATCCACTGTTCCAGTTGGGCGAAGCTGGGCTTGGTATTGAGCTGGATCAGGCGCCGCCCGGCGTCGATCGCCAGCAGGGCCGGCTTGCCGGCCACGTGGGTGCACAGCACCACCTTCACTGTCTCCATGGTCGAGGCGTCGGAATTCACGGTCTGCTTCATCAGGTTGGCCAGCGGCTCCAGCACGCCGTAGCAGAAGAAGATGCCGATGAAGGTGCCGACCATGGCCGCGCCGACCTTCTCGGCGATCTCGCCCGAATCGGCGCCGCCCGAGACCGAGAACATGGCCATCACGATGCCCAGCACCGCGGCCAGGATGCCGAAGCCCGGCATCGCCTCGGCGATCTTCTGCAGCGATTTCGAGGGCTGGGTCAGCTCTTCGTGGATGGCTTCCAGTTCCTGCTCCAGCACGCCTTCGAGCTCATGGGCGTTGATCTTGCCCATCGCCATCAGGCGGAAATTGTCGACGATGAAGGCCAGCAGCTTCGGTTCGTCCAGGATCAGCGGATAGCGCTGGAACAGCGGGCTTTCGGCCGGCGCCTCGACGTGGGCGTCCAGGGCCTTCAGGCCGCCGGCCGCGGTCTGCAGCAGTTCGTACATCAGGAGCAGCAGCTGGCGCTGGAATTCCGAATCGTGCTTCTTGCGCGCCGCCACTTTCTTGAGCTGGTGTCCCATCTCGGCCAGCACGTGCCGCGGATTGCCCAGCACCAGGGCGCCCAGGGCGGCGCCGCCGATGATCAGGATCTCGACCGGGTGGAAGATCGCGGAGAAGGTGCCTCCCATCATCGTGAAACCGCCGAAGACGGCGCCGAGCACGATGGCGATACCGAGTAGTTGCTGCATGACGTAGGCCTTTCTGGCTTTTCTCTGTTATTCGGTTCAGTCGCGCTGCAGCGCGGCCTTCATCTTGGCCAGCGCGCTCTTGTTGAGCTGGCAGACACGGGCGTCGGACAGGTCGAGCACGGCGGCGATTTCCTTGTAGCTCAATTCGAACTCGTAGATCATCTGGATCACGCGCTGCTCCTTTTCGTTGAGGCTCGACAGCACCTGTTCCAGGCTGCGCCGCACCATGAACTGCTCTTCGGGCCCGGGGGCATGGTGGGCTTCGGCGACCGCTTCCTGCAGCATTTCATCGAAACTCAGCATTTCCTCGGCGCTGTCGTCGAGCAGATACTGTCGATACGCTTCGGCGGACAGGCCCAGCGCCTGCGCCGCTTCCTTCTCGTTCGGCTCGCGCCCCAGGCTGCGGGTCAGAGCGCGCAAGGCGTCGCGCTGGCGGTGGCTGTCCTGGCGCACGGCGCGCGGACGCCAATCCTGGCGCCGCAGCTCGTCGAGGATGGCGCCGCGCACGCGCAGCGCCGCATAGCTCGAAAAGCCGGTATCCGGCTGGCCGTAGCGGCGCAGCGCCTCCAGCAGGCCCATCAGGCCGATCTGTTCCATGTCGTCGCGCCCCAGCGCGCCCGAGACCTGGCTGCCGAGCTGGCGCGCGATGCGCTTGACCAGCGGCGCATAGGCCAGCAGGTGGCGTCCCTCTTCCTGCGCGCTCATGCCGGATGCGGCCTGCGCCTCGCCATATTCGGCATAGGCGGCGCCGGGGGCGACGTCGAGGTAGTCGGTCATATAGGCCACGTGGTCACCTGGCGGATCGCGTCACTCGATGATCAGCTTGCCGACCATGACTTCGGAAAACGGCTTGATGTGGTTTTCCTTTTCATAGTTGGCGTTGAATACCTTGTTCAGCTCGGACGCGTACTGGTCCACCGTCATCGCCGAGGCCTCGGCCAGCGTGCGCGCCGACAGCGCCGACACGGCGATGCTGCGCAGCAGCGGCAGCTGTTCCTTGGCTTCCTTCTCCTCGGCCGGGGTGGTGGCCAGCACCAGGTCGACCGACAGGTAGTGCGCGGCCTGGTCGTTCGGCGCGCGGCGCAGCATGACGATCACCTTGTCCAGCGTGACGTACTTGGTCGGTTTCTTTTCCGGAGCCGGCCGGGCTTCGGCGCCGGCGGCCGGGGCCGGGCTCATGTACCACATGGCGCCGCCCGCGGCGGCGGCGGCCGCCACGGCGACAGCGGCGAAGGCGATGATCAGTTTTGCTTTCATGGTCGTTCGCGCTCATTCATCGAAAACAGGGAACCGGCGTCGCCGGCATCGTTCAGGGCCAGGCCAGGCGTGCGCTGGCGCTGCTCTTCTTGTTCCTGCTGGCGGCCGCGGCCCTGGGCATCGGCGCCGGGCTGGCCGGACGGCTGCTGGCCGGCCTGGCTGCTGGCCTGGGCGCGCGGGGTCTCGCTCACGCTCACCGCCACGTTGGCGTACTGGCGGCCGGCGAGGTCGTTGCGCAGGCTGTCGCTGACCGTGTTCAGCTGGCGCAGCACCTCGCTATTGGAGGCGGCGATATGCACTTCGAGGTTGCCGCCGCTGTGGCGCACCGAGATGTCGATCCGGCCCAGCATCGGCGGCTCGAGGCGGATCGTCGCCTGTTCTTGCCCGCGGCCGAGCTGCAGCTGGAGCCGCTCGCCGAGCGCTTCGTGCAGGGTCTGGCGCCAGGCGGCCGGCGGGCCGGCGAGGGTCACGCTGTCGGCGCCGCGCATGGTCGCCGCCTGGCCGGTGGCGGCGGCTGCGCCGGTCGTTGGCGTCGTGGCGGTGGCCGTGGACGCGGCGTCGGCGCCATCGGCCTCGGCGGCGACGGTAACGGCTGCCGCCGGCGCGGCCGGGGTCGTGCTTGCTGCGTTTGCCGCCGGTACAGGTGCGGCCGGGGCCGGGGCCGGGGCGTTCGCCATCGCCGCGGCAAGCTCGACACGCGGCGCGGCCGGCGCGGCTGGCGTGGCGGCCGGCAGCGGCAGCGGCAGGGCAGGGACATCGGCGGCGCTGCGGGCGGCGGCCTGTAGCGGCGCGTCGACGTCGGGCGGTGCATCGGTGGCGGCTGCCTGGTCGGCGACGCCGGCCTTGGCGCCCGGCATCGCCATCATCATGGCCGGCAGCGCGGCCGGCGCGGCCTGCGGCGTCATCGCGGCCAGCAGGGCGTCGAGCGCGGGCGCTTCGAGGGCGAGGGTATCGTCCGCCGGCTCGGCCGGGTCTTCCGGCGCGGCCGCAGGGGCCTCGCCGGTTGCCAGCGCCGGATCGACGTCGGGCAGCGCGCCATCCAGGGCGATCCAGTGCTCGAACGGCAGCGTCCCGGCGATCATGGGGGCGGGCAGGCCCGCGAGCGCGGTCGCGGGCGCCGGCTCCTGCGGCGCGCCGGCAACGGCGTTCATGGCGGCGGTCATCGTATTCATCGCGCTATTCATCGAGAAGTTCATCGTGGCGTGCTACCTGATTCGAGTTCGCCCGCGAGGGCATAGGCCATCCAGCCTTCCTTGTTGTCGCGCATCTCGCCCAACTGCGCCTCGAGCTGGGCGGCGGCCGCGGCGGCGGCGCTGGCGGCGCCGTCGTGGGCCGCACGCAGCCTGGCGTGGGCGGCGCGTTCGCGCGCGCTCCAGGCGCCGTGCGCGGCCAGCGCCTGTAGCTGCGGCGCCAGCTCGCGCACGGCGCACTCCAGCAGTTCCCAGTCGGCGCGCGCGCCGGCATCGATCAGGCGCGCGGCCAGGCGCTCGATGGCGGCGCTCCTATCCATTGCGTTCCTGGACGCCTTTCCAGCCCTGGCGGATGGTGGTGAGCACCTGCACCACTTCGTCGACCATGGCGGGATCGAGCTTGATGCCGGCGCCGTGCAGGCGGGTGGCGCAGAAATCGTAGATGCGCGCCAGGTTGGCCACGGTCTCGCCGCCGCTCTCGAAGTCGAGCGAGCTCGACAGGCCATTGATGATCTCGACGCATTTGTCGATGCTGGCGGCCTTGGCTTCATAGCGGCGCGCGACGATGTGGGCGCGGGCGCGCGCCAGTTCGTCGAGCAGGCCGTCGGTCAGCAGCAGCACCAGCTCGACCGGCGAGGCGCGCGAGGTCTGCGCATCCAGGTTGACGGCGTGGTAGCTGCCGTAGGCTTCCTGATAGGACATGGTGGTCTGGCTTTCTTAATTTTTGTCGTTGCCGAACAGGGCGTCGAACAGGGTCACGTTGTAGTTCATCATGCCTTGCATGGTCTGCAGCTCCGTGTACTGGCGCAGGTAGCGGTCGTAGGCGGCCTTGTGCTGCTGGTCGAGCGTGGCCTGGCGGTCCACCAGCCGCGATTGCAGGCTGCCGTTCTGGTCGCGGCGCTGCTTGATCTGGCCGTCGACGGTGTTGCTCCAGGATTTCAGGTATTTGTCGAGTTCGCCGGCGACGCCGGTCGGGGTGCTGGCCGAGGCCGCGCCGATCACCGCGTCCAGGCCGTTCGGGTTGCGCGCCAGCTGGGCCAGCAGGCGGTCGCTGTCCACCTCGAGCGTGCCCTTGCGGTTGGCGATGATGCCGTAGCTGGCCAGCGATTCGCCGCTGCCCGGGCGCAGCAGGGCGGTCAGGCGGTCGTTGAGCGCGCGCACGCCGCCGTCCCTGGCGAAGGCGCCGTCGTCGGCCTTGGTAGCAGGGTCGCCGCCATCGGTCAGCTTGTCGAGGACGGTCCTGAGCTTGTTGAAGGCATCCACGAAGGCCTGCACATTGGCGGTGGTGGCCTTGTCGTCCGGGCCCACGGTCAGCGTGACCGGCGCCGCGCCGCTGGCGTGCGCCTTGGTGAAGGTCATCTTGACGCCGTCGATGGCGGTGAAGGTATTGCTGGCCTGGGTGATCGCGGTGCCGCCTTCGCCGCCGACGTGGATCTCGGCGTCCGCCGCCGCGACCAGGGTGCGCAGGTTGGCGTTGCCCAGCTTGTCCGCCAGCGAATCGGCGCCGATGCTGCCCTGCAGGCCGCTGGCGTCGATGGTGATCTTCGAGGCCAGGCCGGTGTCCTTGGCGGTCAGCACCAGTTCCGAGTTGCCGTTGCCGGTATTGACCACCGAGGCCACGACCTTGCCGGCATTGCCTTCGGCGCTGTTGATGGCGGCCGCCAGCTCGCGCGGGGTCAGGTTGCGCGGGCTGGCGCCGAGGTCGACCTCGAAGCCGGGGGCGCCGCCCATATTGACGTTCAGCTTGCCGCTGACGCCGGTGGCGTTGCCGAGGCCGGCATATGCCACCTGGCTGGCCGCGGCCAGCTGCTTGACGAAGAAGGAATAGGTGCCGGCCGCCGCGGTGGCGCTGGCGCTGGCGCTGCCCATGGCGGTGTCGCCGAAGACCGCCGACTGCGCGTACATGGTCTTGTTCAGGCCGGTGAGCGAGGCCAGGCTGGCCTGGAAGGCGGAGATCGCCGAACTCAGGTCGGACAAGCCTTTCTCGGTGGCGTTGGCGGCCGCCTTGTTGGCCGTCAGGATCTGCTGGCGCGCCAGCGTGTATTTGTCGGCCAGGTCGTTCGCGGTCAGGACCGGATCGAAGGTAGGGGCGGTGATTACAGTTGCCATGAATTGCTCCTTGAATGGTGTGCGTGTGCTTCGCTCATGCCGCGGCCGAGCCGCCCGGTTTTCCGGCCATCCACGATTGGGTGGCGATATCGTCCTCGCGCTTTCTGGTGGCGCGTTCCTGTTCGACTGCCAGCGCATCCTGCTCGCGCACCAGCACCTTGCCCAGCAGCTCGCGCCGCACCCAGGCATCCTTCAGGCGGCCCTGGGCCACCGCCATATTCGCTTCGTGCAGCGCCAGGTCGGTGCGGTGGCTGTCGGCCAGCGCCATCACGCCCTGCTTGTAGGCGCCGCAGTTCAGGGCCAGCGCCGGGTTCAGCGCCAGCTTGGCGCCCGAGGCTCCGCTGCCTTCGGCCAGCAACGCCAGGCGCTCGAGGTTGACCTGGTAGCGCACCCGGGTCGCTTCCTGGCTGGCCAGGTCGGCCTGCAGGCGGTCGACCTGCGTGGTGCGCAGCTGCACCAGCGTGTCCAGGCTGCGGATGGTGTTTTCACGCTTCATGCCATCATCGCCTTCAGGGCGTCGACGCAGCCATCCATCGGCGCTTCCTCGCGCGTGCCCTGGCACAGGAAGGCTTCGATCTGCGGCTGCAACTGCACCGCGCGGTCGGTCTCGGGATCGGCGCCCGGCACATACGCGCCGAGCGGGATCAAATCGCGCACGCGCGCATGGCGCGCCATCGCGGCCTTCAGCTTGCGCGCGGCCAGCGCATGTTCCTGCGGCACCACCTGGGCCATGCAGCGCGAGATCGACTGGGCGACGTCGATCGCCGGGTAGTGGCCGCGCTCGGCCAGTTCGCGGGTCAGCACGATGTGGCCGTCGAGGATCGCGCGCGCCGAGTCGACCACCGGATCCTGCTGGTCGTCGCCCTCGGCCAGCACGGTATAGATGGCGCTCATGCTGCCTTGCGGGTGCTCGCCATTGCCGGCCGATTCCACCAGCTGCGGCAGGTTCGAGAACACCGACGGCGGATAGCCGCGCGTGGCCGGCGGCTCGCCCAGCGACAGCGCCACTTCGCGCAGCGCCATCGCATAGCGGGTCAGCGAATCGCACAGCATCAGCACGTTCAGGCCGCGGTCGCGGAAGTGGGCGGCGACGGCGTGGCACATCTCGGTCGCCATTACCCGCATCAGCGGGCTTTCGTCGGCCGGGGCCACCACCAGCACGGATCGCCGCAAGCCGTCGGGGCCGAGGGAGCGCTCGACGAATTCGCGCACTTCGCGGTTACGCTCGCCGATCAGGCCGACCACGATCACGTCGGCCACGGTCTGGCGCGTGATCAGGCCCAGCAGCACCGACTTGCCGACCCCGGAGCCGGCCATCAGGCCGACGCGCTGGCCCTTGCCGATGGTGAGCATGGCATTGATGGCGCGCACGCCGACGTCGAGCGGTTCCTCGACCGGCGTCTTGCGCAGGGGATTGACGCGCGGCGGGGTGCTCGCCAGCGGCTGGTCGCCGCGCAGGGGACCGAGGCCGTCGATCGGCTCGCCCAGGCCGTTGACCATGCGGCCCAGCCAGGACGGGCCGATCATCAGGTCGCTCTTCTCGGGCGCGGGCAGCACCCGTGCGCCGGTGGCGAGACCGGCCGCCTTCTTGAACGGCATCAGGTACGACACCTTTTCGCGGAAGCCCACCACCTGGGCATCGAGCCATTCGCCGTCGACGGTCTCGATGCGGCAGCGCTGGCCGGTATGCAGGCGGCAGCCGACGGATTCGAGCAGCAGTCCCTGGGCGCCCACCAGGCGTCCGGTCGGCGTCGCCACCGGCACCGCGCCGATGTCGACCGCGCGCAGGGAGTCGGCCAGGGCCATCATGCCGCCGGTTCCTCGGCCATGAGCTGGTCGTGGACCTGCTCCATCACCGCCGCCAGGCGGCCCTGGCAGCCGGCGTCGACTTCATTGTCGCCCGCGCGCACGCGGCACTCGCCCGGCTCCAGCGCGGGGTCGGGCAGCAGGGTCCATTTGCGGGCGCGCTTCGGGTCGAGTTCCTGCACCCGGCGCAGTTCTTCGGGATTGAGGAACACCTCGACCTCGTCGCGCGAGGGCGGCATCACGGCCAGCGCTTCCTCGACCAGGGCCAGCAGCTGCACCGGCTGCAGCGCCAGTTCGGCGCGGATCACCTGGCGCGCGATCTTGCCGACCAGTTCGACCACTTCGTTGCGCTGGGCCGCGCGCAGGTCGGCCTTCAGCTGGGCCAGGCCCTCGAGCATGGCCTCGACCGGACGCGCAAGTTCGTCGAAGCGGGCCAGGGCGGCGGCGCGGCCTTCTTCCATGCCGCGCTCGCGGCCCTCGGCCTCGCCGCGCGGATAGCCTTCGGCCCGGCCCTGGTCGAGGCCGGCCTCGTAGCCCTCGCGCTGGCCCTGGCGGTAGCCGTCGGCCAGCACGCCCTGCCATTCCTCGTCCGAGCCGGCGCCGCTAGAACCGGCCGGGCGCGCGCTGCTCAGCTGGTGCAGCGGCGGGAAGTGATAGGACCTGAATTGCTTCATTCCGCGGTCGCCTCGGCAAACAGCTGGATGTCGATCTCGCCGGCGTCGGCCAGTTCCTTGACGGTGGCCATGATTTCGCGCCGGGTCTGCTCGATGCGCGACATCGGGATCGGGCCCGAGCGGCGCATCAGGTCTTCGAAGCTCTGCGCCTGGCGGCGCGGCATCGCGGCCAGGATGGCTTCGCGCAGCGGCGCCTCGGCGCCCTTGAGCGCGATCGCCCACTGCTCCAGCGGCACGTCGTCGAGCAGGCGGGTGATGACCTGCTCGGTCTGGCGCGACAGGATGAAGAAGTCGTACATCGACATCTCGATCTGCGACACCACCTCGGGATCGTGGGCGCGCAGCAGTTCGACCATGCCGGCGCGGTTGTCCTGCAGGCGGTTGAGGATGTCGGCCACCTGGCGCACGCCTTCCACGCTGGCGCTCTGCGTGTCGAGCGCGGCCAGGCAGCGGTTGACCAGTTCTTCCAGCTCGTGCAGCACGTCGCGGTCGATCTCGTCCAGGCGCGCCATGTTCAACAGCACCAGTTCGCGGCCCTCGAGCGGCAGCGCTTCCAGGATCTGGGAGGCCAGCGCCGGCGGCAGGAAGGCCAAGAACACGGCCTGCATCTGCACGTGCTCGCTGGAGACGAATTCGGCCAGCCAGCGCGGCGAGGCATACTGCAGGCGCGCCATCATCGGACGGATGGCATCGCCATAGATCGTGTTGAGCACGCTGTTGGCGATGTCGCTGCCCAGCGCCAGGTCGAGCGAGCGCTTGAGGTAGCTGCGCGAGGCGCCGTGCAGGCCGCTCTGCTGGCGGTAGTCGTCGAAGAAAGTCTGCAGCGCCGACTTGACCGCGTCGACCTTGATGCCGCTCATGCGCGACATCACCTGGGTCAGTTCCAGTAACTCGTCGCGCTCGAGGCAGCGCAGCACGGCGGCCGCCTGTTCCTCGCCGATCGACAGCAGCACGATCGCGGCCTGTTCGACCGGCGACAGGACGACGGCGTCGTCGTCCTCGTAATTATTCTGGTCGGCCATGTTTTTTCTGTACCCATTGTTTGACGACTTCGGCAACGCGCTCGGGCTCCTTGCCGGCCAGGATCTTCAGGTGGTCGACCATCACGTCCACCGCCGACCCGCTCGGGGGCAGGTCGTAGTTCTCGAGCAGCGGGACCACGGCGCCAGGGCTGGCTTTTGCGGCCGCGCCTTCCGGCGCGCCGAGGGCCGCCACGCCGGCGGGCAGGGCGCCGGCGCCAGTCCCAGCCCCAGCCCCAGCCGCGGCGCCGGACGAACCCGGCAGGGTTGGGATGGCCGGCGCCAGCGGCGGCTGTTGCGGCGCCAGGCGCGAGGTGATCGCGCGCAGCAGCGGGCGCGCCAGCAGGAAGTAGGCGAGGATCGCGCCCAGCGCCCACAGCGCGTAGCTGGTCATGTCGACCACGTTGTCGCGCTCCTGCCACCATTCCTGGGCCACCGGGGCGGCCGGAAACTTCAGGCTCGAGACGGCCAGCACGTCGCCGCGCGCGGCGTCGATGCCCAGGCCGCCGGCCAGGATGGTCTTGATGTTCGCCAGCTCGGCCGCGGTCCAGGCCTGGCCGTTGGCGGCGCTGGCATTATTGAGCACCACCGCCACCGACAGTTTCTTGAGGCGGCCGCGCTCGCGCTTGATCTGGGTGATCGCGCGGTCGTAGGCGTACTGGCGGGTGGTGGCGTTCTTGCGCGCGCTGCCGTCGTCATCGTTCCGGCCCGGCGCGTCGGTATCCAGGGCGTCGGGATTGGCCGGTACCGGCGGGCGGTTCGACAGGGTGCCCGGCACGCCCAGCGCCATGCGGTTCTTTTCCATCTCCTCGCGCATCGCTTCGCTGGTGACCTTCGGCGCTTCGCCGTATTTTTCCTGGGTTTCTTCGATGCGGTCGTTGTCGACCGCGGCGGTGACGCTGACCTTGTAGTTGTCGACGCCCAGGATCGGCGCCAGCAGATCGTTGACGTTGGCGCGCACCTCGTCGGTGTAACGCCTGGAGGCACTGTCTCCCTGGGTCGCGCCGTCGAAGCCGCCTTCCAGGTCGACCCGGGACGACAGGAAGTTGCCGGCCTGGTCGACCAGCGACACGCGCTGCGGCTTGAGGCCGGCCACGCTGCCCGAGACCAGGTTGACGATGGCGGCGATCTGCTCGCTGCCGAGCTGGCGGCCGGGTTTCACGCTGACCACCACCGAGGCCGAATTGCCGTCGGTGTTGGCGGTGACGAAGGAGCTGGTCTTGGCGATCGCCAGGTGGACGCGGGCCGACGCGATGGCGTCCATGGTCAGGATGCTCTGCGCCAGCTCGCCTTCGAGGCCGCGCCGGAAGCGCACGTCCTGCACGAACTGCGACACGCCCAGCGGGTCGTTGCGGTCCATCAGTTCCAGGCCGGCCGGCAGCTGGGCCGTCACGCCCTTGGCGGCCAGCAGCATGCGCACCTTGCCCAGGCTCGCCGCCGGCACCATCACCTGGCCGCTCTCGGGGTGGACCCGATACGGAATCTGCTCGGCTTCGAGCACGGTCATCATGTCGGCGGCGGCGACTTTTTCGCGCGCGCCGAACACCGGCTTGTAGCTGGACTGGTCCTGCCACAGGTACATCATGATCGCGGCGGTGACGGCGACGGCCAGGCCGAGCAGCAGCGGGAGGTTGTTGCGCAGCAGGGGCGGCAGCGAGGGCAGGGCCAGCTTGCCGGCGGCGGCGGACTTGAGGGAAGAGATCACGGGAGCGTCGCTGGTGGATTAGATCGGGAGCTTGATCAGTTCGTCGACCGCCGTCATGACCTTGTTGCGCACTTGCATCAGCATCNGGCGGACTTGAGGGAAGAGATCACGGGAGCGTCGCTGGTGGATTAGATCGGGAGCTTGATCAGTTCGTCGACCGCCGTCATGACCTTGTTGCGCACTTGCATCAGCATCGAGAACGACAGGCTGGCCTGCTGGCTGGCCAGCATCGCGCCGACCAGGTCGTCGCTCTTGCCGGATTCGACCGCGGCGACTTTCGCGCCGGCCGCCTGGTCCTGGGCATTGACGTTGTCGAGGGCCTGCTTCATGACCCCGCTGAACGAGAAAGCGTTGTCGGCATGCGCTCCGGGTTGGAGGAAGGAAGCGGCTGGGGCGATCGCCAGGCGGTTCGCGTCGTTGGTCAGTTGCGCCAGGTCAGCCTGGATCAGGCCGGCAAGTTCAGTTGCCATCGTGGTTCCCGTCAAAAAAACGTTGTTGTGTGAGAGCGACAAAAAGTTACCGATTTTTCGTTGCCATCCGCGTCGCTTAGTACAAAAAACTTAAACCTCGATCAACGAACGAACGTTTGTTTTTGCTGCCTGGCATCCGTCATATCAAGTTGTTCTCCTCTGGAGCATGAGGGAAGAACGCGAGTTGCTGCGGTGCGACACCACAATATTACCGTAGGGCAAGTTGGAAATCAAAGAAGAATGTCAAACTTGCTGCACCTTGGTTCGCTGTATAATTGTTGCCGTGGGGAATGAAAAGCTGTCATCGAAACGTAATTTTCAGTCAACAAACATGTCGATTAATCAACCAGATCGTGTCCGCGATTTCCAGGTGCTCGACCCCTGCCTGCTGGGCCGGCCGGTCCACCTGCTGCCGGCCTTTGCGGCGCGCCTGGCCGAAGCGCTGGGCGCCGCGATGGCCTCGCCCGGCGGGCGCCGCTACTGGGGCGCCTACCGCCTCGAGAGCCTGGCCTTCGAACGTGCCCCCGACGACCGCAGCCTGCGCTGGCTGGGTGTAACCGGTACTTACGGCCTGGCCGCCGTGGCCTTCGAGCGCAGCCTGTTGCTGGGACTGCTCGAAGGACGCTATGCGCGCCGCACCCAGGGCCCGGCCGCGGGCGCGAATGCCGCGCCGCAGCGCGATCCCGGCCTGGAGCGCGTGACGGCGACCGAGGAACGCCTGGCCGCGACCCTGGCTCAGCAGGTGGCGCACCTGCTCGACGATAAGGTGGCGGAAGGACTTGCGGCGGCCGGCGCTACTGCCACCGCCGCCGCGCCGCGCCTGGCCAAGGACGGCGCCTCGATCGTGCCGGCCGGCGCGCCGGGCAAGGCCGGCTGGGTGATCCGCGCCGTGCTGCGCGCCCAGTACGGCCGGCGCGACACCGACGACCCCGGCCTGGCGCCGCCGGAAGGGCAGGTCTGGATCGGTCTCGACCACGGCCTGATGGCCCACGTGCTGCAGGGCCTGAAGGCCGATCGCAACGGCATGCGCGGCGCGGTGCGCATGGCGCGCGAGCCGCTGGCCTCGCACCTGCAGGTCAGGCTCGAAGGCCGCCTGGTGAGCAAGGAAGTCACCCTGGCCACCCTGTTCGGCCTCAAGATCGGCGACGTGATCCCGGTCTCGGTCGGCCGCGCCGATGTGCTGCTCGACGATTCCCGCCTGTTCACCGCCGCCGTGGCCGAGCACAAGGGCAAGCTGTGTTTAACCTCATTTGAAGACGCCGAATAATGGACATGAACCTCAACGAGCAACTGGCGGGCGATGTGATCATCGATGACCTGGACGGCGCCGACCAGGCGCCCGCCGCCGGCCGCCAGGCCGCCCGCCAGCTGCCGCAGATGATGCGGCGCATCCCGGTGACCCTGACCCTCGAGGTCGGGTCGGCCCGCGTCTCGCTGCAGGAACTGATGGACATCCAGCCCTCGTCGGTGCTGCCGCTCGATTCGCTGGCCGGCGAGCCGCTGGTGATCAAGGTCAACGGCACCCCGATCGGGCGCGCCGAGGTGGTGGTCGCGGGCGAGCAGTACGGCCTGAAGGTGATCGACCTGGACGGCCTGAACCTGGACATGCTCGCGCCATGATGCGCGGCACCCGCGGCGCGGCAACGGCCGCGCTGCTGCTGGGCGGCCTGCTGCTGTCGGCGCCCGCGCTGGCCCAGAACCAGGACCTGCTGGCCGGCGTCATCCCGGGCGCCGATTCAACCAGTTCCGGCATGAGCGTCAAGTCGCAGATCCTGGTCATCATGACCCTGCTCGGGCTGCTGCCCGTGATGATCATGATGATGACCTGCTTCACCCGGTTCGTGATCATCCTGTCGCTGCTGCGCCAGGCCCTCGGCCTGCAGCAGGGCCTGCCCACCCGCATCATCACCGGCATCGCCCTGATCCTGACCATCCTGGTGATGCGTCCGATCGGCGAGCAGGTGTGGAAAGAGGCTTTCCTGCCCTACGACCAGAACCGGATCGGCCTGGAGGAGGCGCTGCGCATCGCCGAAGGACCGGTGTCGCGCTTCATGCTGGCCCAGACCAGCAAGGCCTCGCTGGCGCAGGTGGCGCGCCTGGCCGGCGAGCCCGCGTACGCCCAGCCGCAGCAGCACAGCTTCCCGGTCAAGCTGGCCGCCTTCGTGCTGTCCGAACTCAAGACCGCGTTCCAGATCGGGGCCATGCTGTTCATCCCGTTCCTGATCATCGACCTGGTGGTGGCCTCGGTGCTGATGGCGATGGGCATGATGATGCTGTCGCCGCTGGTGATCTCGCTGCCGTTCAAGCTGCTGCTGTTCGTGCTGGTCGACGGCTGGACGCTCACCGTCAGCACCCTGGTCGGCAGCATCCACGGCTACTAGCCCATCATCCCGAGACGGAGAGACGAACATGAGTCCCGATATCGCCGTCGACCTGGTGGTCGAGGCCCTGCAGATCGTGATGCTGCTGGTGATGGTGCTGGTCGTGCCGGGCCTGGTCATGGGCCTGGTGGTGGCGCTGTTCCAGGCCGCCACCCAGATCAACGAACAGACCCTGAGCTTCCTGCCGCGCCTCCTGGTGACGTTGCTGGCGGTGATCCTGGCCGGCCACTGGATGACGTCGCGGCTGATGGATTACTGCGTGTCGGTGTTCCAGCGCGCGGCCACCCTGGTGGGTTGAATGGGCATCGAGCTGTTCAGTTACCTGCTGCCGCTGATCGGCGCCCTGTGGTGGCCGTTCTGCCGCATCATGGCGATGATGGTCACCGCCCCGGTGATGGGCGACGGCGCGATCCCGATGCCGGTGCGCGCGCTGCTGGCGGTGGTGCTGTCGTTCCTGATGCTGCCCCTGACCCGGACCGGCGCCGCGCCCGATCCGTTCTCGCTGTCCGGCGTGGTCGCCATGTTCGAGCAGGCCGTGATCGGCGGCGTGCTGGGCCTGGCCCTGCAGTTCGCGATGGCGGCGGTCACCATGCTCGGCTTCCTGGCCTCGAGCCAGATCGGCTTCTCGATGGCGCAGATGAACGACCCGGTCAACGGCCAGGTCTCGGACGTGATCTCGGGCCTGATGTCGCTGGTGGCGATGCTGGTGTTCTTCGCGATCGACGGCCACCTGGTGCTGGTGGCGGTGCTGGGCCAGAGTTTCCATGCCTGGCCGGTCGGCTACGGCTGGCAGCCCATGCTGCTGGAGGCGGTGGCGCTGAATGTCGGCTGGGTGTTCGCCGCCGCGATCCTGCTGGCGCTGCCGATCGTGTTCTCGACCATCGTGGTGCAGATGGGCTTCGGCTTCCTGAACCGGGTGGCGCCGAGCCTCAACCTGTTCTCGCTGGGCTTCGCGCTGGTGACGATCTTCGGCCTCATGATGCTGGTCCAGCTGGTGCGCTTCATCCCCGAACACTACGTCGCGATGACCAACCAGGTGCTGGAAATGCTCACCGAACAGATGAGGATAGCCCGTGGCGGATAACAATAGCGGCGGCGACAAGACCGAAAAACCCTCGGCGCAGAAGCTGAGGAAGGCGCGCCAGGAGGGCCAGGTGGTGCGTTCGCGCGACCTGGCGACGGCGGTCGGCATCCTGGTCAGCCTGAAGGTGTTTTCCCTGATGGCGCCGGGCTACCTGGAAGACATGCGCCACCTGTTCCGGCTGGTGTTCGTGCCGCTGGGCGAGGCTGGAAACCTCGAAAACGCGCTGTCGGTCGTGTTCGTGGCAGGCGTGGCGCTGTTGGCGAAGATGGTGCTGCCGCTGGCGGCGGTGCCGTTGGCGATCGTCGCGGCCGGCGCGGTGCCGGGCGGCTTCATCGCCAGCGGCAAGAACCTGCAGCCAAAGCTCAGCCGCTTCAGCCCCATCACCAACCTGGGCAACCTGTTCAGCCAGAAGCACTGGGTCGGCTTCGCCACCTCCTTCGCCAAGGCCGTCATGCTGGGCGTGGTGCTGTGGATGGTCACGCGCTCCGGCATGAAGGCCTATCTCGAACTGCAGCGCATGCCGCTGCCGGAGGCCCTGGCGGCCGGCAGCGGCATGGCCCTCGACGCGCTGATGGCGATGGTGGCCGTGTTCGTGGT
The DNA here is from genome assembly GCF_030770395.1 of Telluria beijingensis. Taxonomy (GTDB): domain Bacteria; phylum Pseudomonadota; class Gammaproteobacteria; order Burkholderiales; family Burkholderiaceae_D; genus Telluria; species Telluria beijingensis. The sequence goes on from NZ_CP132480.1 coordinate 1,355,781, forward strand.
GTTCGCCGTGATCGACGTGCCGGTGCAGCACTGGCTGTTCATGCGCAACCAGCGCATGAGCAAGCAGGATATCAAGGAAGAACACAAGAGCAACGAAGGCCGGCCCGAGGTCAAGCAGCGCATCCGCCAGCTGCAGCAGCAACTGGCCCGGCGCAGCGTGCGCAGCACGGTGCCGACCGCCGACGTCGTGATCGTCAACCCGGAACACTATGCGGTGGCGCTCAAGTACGACACCGGGCGCGCCGAGGCGCCGTTCGTGGTCGCCAAGGGCGTCGACGAGATGGCGCTCTACATCCGCCAGATCGCCAGGGAACACCAGATCGAGACCCTGGTCCTGCCGCCGCTGGCGCGCGCGATCTACAACACCAGCCAGGTGCAGCAGCAGATCCCGGCCCAGCTGTACCAGGCGGTGTCGCAGGTGCTGAACTACGTTTTACAACTGAACGCGTTCCGTTCGGGCCGGCGCCAGGCGCCCCCGCGGTTCCCCCACGAGGTGGACGTGCCATCTCATCTGAGCGAGGCCAGAGCATGAACTTCATGAATTCCTTCAACGCCTTCGTCGGTGAGCTGCGGCGGCACAAGTTCGCGGCCCCGGTATTCCTGATCGCGCTGCTGGGCATGATCATGCTGCCGCTGCCGCCGGTGCTGCTGGACGTGCTGTTCACCTTCAATATCGTGCTGTCGCTGATCGTGATCCTGGTCGCGGTGACGGCCAGGCGGCCGCTCGATTTCGCGGTGTTCCCGACCGTGATCCTGGGCGCCACGCTGATGCGCCTGGCGCTCAGTGTCGCCTCGACCCGCGTCGTGCTGCTGCACGGCCACGAGGGCACGCACGCGGCCGGCCAGGTGATCGAAGCCTTCGGCAACGTCGTCATCGGCGGCAATTTCGTGGTCGGCCTGGTGATCTTCATCATCCTGATGATCGTCAACTTCATCGTCGTGACCAAGGGCGCCGAACGCATTTCCGAGGTCTCGGCGCGCTTCACGCTGGACGCGCTGCCCGGCAAGCAGATGGCGATCGACGCCGACCTGAACGCGGGCCTGATCAACCAGGAGCAGGCCACCACGCGGCGCAAGGACGTCGCCGCCGAAGCCGACTTCTATGGGGCGATGGACGGCGCCTCGAAATTCGTGCGCGGCGATGCGATCGCCTCGATCCTGATCCTGATCATCAACCTGGTGGGCGGCATCGCGATCGGCGCCCTGATGTACGACCTGCCAATGGGCGAGGCCTTCCGCGTCTATGCCTTGCTCACCATCGGCGACGGCCTGGTGGCCCAGATCCCGGCGCTGATGCTGTCGGCCGCGGCCGCGATCCTGGTGACCCGCATCGGCGAATCCGGCGACCTGGAACAGCAGGTCGGCAGCCAGGTGCTGGCCCAGCCGGGCGTGCTGTATTCGGCGGCCGGGATCATGCTGCTGCTGGCGGTGGTGCCGGGCATGCCATGGCTGTTCTTCATGGTGGCGGCCGCGGTGCTGGCCTTCGCCGGCTACAAGGTGGGCCAGCGGGTGCTGGCGCCCGATAACGCCGGGGTGGCGAAGATCGAGGCCGCGCTGCGCGACGAGCGCGCGCCGGACCTCGACTGGCAAGCCTTGCCGGTGGTGCAGCCGGTCACGGTGGCGGTGGGCTACAAGCTGGTGGGAATGGTCGACCGCGCCCAGGGCGAGCCGCTGGTCAAGCGCGTCAAGGGCGTGCGCCAGAGCCTGTCGGAACAGATGGGCATGCTGCTGCCGGCGATCGCGGTGCGCGACGACCTGGCGCTGCGCCCGACCCAATATGCGATCAGCCTGTCGGGCACGGTGGTGGCCGAGGCCGAGGTGATGCCCGACCACCTGCTGGCGATCCCGTCGCCCAATGTGTACGGGGAGCTCGACGGCATCCCCGGCATCGAGCCGGCCTATGGCATGGCCATCACCTGGATCGAGCCGGGCCAGAAGGCGCATGCGCTGGGCCTGGGCTACCAGGTGGTCGAGGTGCCGAGCGCGATCGCGACCCACGTCTCGAAGGTGGTGCGCGAATACCTGCATGAGCTGTTCCGCCACGAAGACGTGCCGGCGATCCTGGAACGCCTGACGGCACTGTCGCCCAAGCTGGCGGCGGCGCTGGACAAGGCGCTCACGCACACCCAGCTGCTGCGCGTGTTCCGCGTGCTGCTGCTTGAAGGCGTATCGCTCAAGGACATCGTGGTGATCGCCACCACGCTGCTCGACAGCTCGGAGACGACCAAGGACCCGATCCTGCTGGCGGCCGAGGTGCGCTGCGCGCTGCGGCGCCAGATCGTCTCGACCCTGTTCGGCAAGAAGAAGGACATGCCGGCCTTTAACCTGTCGGCCGAGCTGGAAAACATGCTGCTCGGCTCCCTGAACCAGGCGCGCCAGAACGGCGGCGGCAAGGTCGTGCTGGACAATTACCCGATCGATCCGCAACTGCTGTCGCAATTACAGATTAATATGCCGGTGGCGCGCGAGCAGATGAAGCAGCAGCACACGCCGCCGCTGCTGCTGGTGCTGCCGCAGGTGCGCCCGCTGCTGGCGCGCTATGCGCGCCTGTTCGCGCCGGGCCTGCACGTATTGTCGTATAACGAGATTCCCGAGAACCGCGACGTGTCGATCGTGGGGACGGTGGGGTAAGCGGACGAAGGACGTGGGAGACGATATGGAAGACGACATGAGCCGGCAGCGCAAGCCGATCTACGTGACCCAGCCGGAACTGCCGCCGCTGGAACAGTTCATCCCCTATCTCGAGCAGATCTGGGACAACAAGATGCTGACCAACGGCGGCCCGTTCCACGCGCAGCTCGAGGAAGCGCTGTGCCGCTACCTGGGCGTCCAGCACATCTGCCTGTTCACCAACGGCACCCTGGCGCTGCTGACCGCGCTGCAGGCGCTGCGCGTCACGGGCGAGGTGATCACGACCCCGTACTCGTTCGTCGCGACCTCGCACTCGCTGCTGTGGAACGGCATCAAGCCGGTATTCGTCGACGTCGACCCCGACACGCTCAACCTCGACCCGCGCCGGATCGAGGCCGCGATCACGCCGCAGACCACCGCCATCATGCCGGTGCACTGCTACGGCGCGCCATGCGACACGCGCGCCATCCAGGCGATCGCCGACAACTACAACCTGAAGGTGATCTACGACGCCGCCCATGCGTTCGGGGTATGCCACGAGGGGGCGAGTGTGCTCAACAGCGGCGACCTGTCGGTGCTGAGCTTCCACGCGACCAAGGTGTTCAACACCTTCGAGGGCGGGGCAATCGTGTGCGGCGACGCGCGCACCAAGCAGCGCATCGACCGCCTCAAGAACTTCGGGATCGTCGACGAGACCACGGTGGTGGCCCCCGGCATCAATGGCAAGATGAGCGAGATCAACGCCGCCTTCGGCCTGCTGCAGCTGAAGGGCGTGGCGGCGGCGATCGCGGCGCGCGGTCGCCTGGCGCGCGCCTATACCGAAGCGCTGGCCGGCGTGCCGGGCATCCGCTGCGTGCGGCCGTGGTCGGCGGCCAGCGGCGAGGCCGACGCCTGCACGACCAATTACTCGTATTTCCCGATCCTGGTCGGCCCCGGGTATCCGCTCGGCCGCGACGCGCTGTTCGCGCGCCTGAAGGAACACGGCATCGTCGCGCGCCGCTATTTCTATCCGCTGATCTCGAGCTTCCCGATGTACCGCGACCTGCCGTCCGCCGCCCCCGACCGGCTGCCGGTGGCGGCGCGCGCCGCCGAGCAGGTGCTGTGCCTGCCGATCTATCCGGCGCTGGCCGACGCCGACCAGCGCCGCATCATCGACCTGGTACTGGAGGCCGCATGACGATGCGCGCCGCGATCGCCGACCTGGCCGGCCACCTGCCCGAGACGGTGCTGGGCAACGAGGAACTGGGCCGCCTCTACCCCGGCTGGGGCGCCGACAGGATTCTTGAAAAGACCGGCATCCGCAGCCGCCGCATCGCCGCGCCGCACGAGACGGCGGGCGACCTGGCCTTCCATGCCGCCGAAAAGCTGTTCGCCCGCGGCCGCGTCAAGCGCGAGCAGGTCGACTTCACGATCCTGTGCACCCAGGCGCCCGATTACGTGCTGCCGACCACCGCCTGCATCCTGCAGCACCGCCTCGGCCTGGCCACCAGCAGCGGCGCGCTCGACGTCAACCTGGGCTGTTCGGGCTTCGTCTACTGCCTGTCGCTGGCCAAGGGCCTGGTCGAGAGCGGGGCCGCGCGCTGCGTGCTGGTGCTGACCGCCGACACCTATTCGAAAACCATCCACCCGCTCGACAAGAGCGTGCGCACGCTGTTCGGCGACGGCGCCGCCGCCACCGCGGTGGTGGCGCGCGAGGCGCAAGCGGGCGAGGCGGCGCCGATCGGTCCGTTCGTGTTCGGCACCGACGGCCGCGGCGCCGACAAGCTGATCGTCGAGGCAGGGGGCTTCCGTACCCCGCGCAGCGCGGACACGGCGCGCGAAACCGGCGACGAATCGGGCAATGTCCGTTCACGCGAGCACCTGTACATGGCGGGGGCCGATATCATGGCGTTTTCGCTGCGCGAAGTGCCGCGCGCGGCGACCGCGCTGCTCGACAAGGCCCAGGTCGCGCGCGAGGCGGTCGACTACTTCTTGCTGCACCAGGCCAACCGCTTCATGCTCGAATCGCTGCGCAAGAAAATGGGCATTGTCCCCGAGCGCTTCCCGATCCACGTCGAGGAGTGCGGCAATACGGTGTCGTCGACGATCCCGCTGGCGCTCGAGGCGATGCGCGACCAGGGGGCGTTCGCGGCCCCGAAGACTTTGATGCTGCTTGGCTTTGGCGTAGGATTCTCCTGGGCCGGCTGCCTGTTAACCCTGGAACTGGAATAAGACAATGAGCAAATTTTACGAAGGCATGGCCGAGATCTTCGAGGTCGACCCATCCCGCATCACGCCGGAGTTCGCACTCGACAGCGCCGAGGCGCAGTGGGATTCGCTGGCGCTGGTGTCGACCATCGCCCTGGTCGACGACTGCTACAACGTGATGCTCGACGGCAGCGCGCTGGCCGCCTGCACCACGATCGCCGACATCGAAGCGCTGATCGCCCAGGCGGCGAAGGGCTGACCATGAACGGGGGACGTGAAGCGAAGGTCGCCGGCGCCCGCATCGCGGGCCTGGTGTCCTGCCTGCCGCGCGAACAGGTCGACAATGCCGGTTTCGCCGAGCGCTTCGGCCAGGCCGCGGTGGACGAGGTGGTCAAGATGATCGGCGTGCAGTCGCGCCGCCGCGTGGCGCCGGGCGCCACCACGCGCGACCTGTGCCGCGCCGCCGGCGCGCGCCTGCTCGAGGGCCTGGGCTGGCCGCTCGATTCGGTCGACGCCGTGATCTTCGTGTCGCAGACCCCCGACTACCGGCTGCCGGCCAGCGCCTGCGCGCTGCAGGCCGATCTCGCCCTGCCGCCCGGCTGCATCGCCTTCGACGTCAACCTGGGCTGCTCCGGCTATCCCTATGGCCTCTGGCTGGCCCAGGGCATGGTCGCCGGGGGCGCCGCGCGGCGCGTGCTGCTGGCGGTGGGCGACACCGTCAGCCGCATCGTCGACCCGCAGGACCGCGCCACCGCGATGCTGTTCGGCGATGCAGGCACGGTGACCGCGATCGAGGCCGACCCGGACGGCGAGGCGTACTTCATCCTCGGCAGCGACGGCCGCGGCGCGGCCAACCTGATCGTGCCCGAGGGCGGATTCCGCGCCCACGTGGCCGGCGCCGATCCGCGCCTGGACGGACGCGACCCGGCCGCGCTGTACATGGATGGCGGCGAGATCTTCAATTTCACGCTGCGCTCGGTGCCGCCGCTGGTCGCGCGCACCTTCGAGCATGCCGGCGTGCCGCCGGAGGAGCACGATGCCTACCTGTTCCACCAGGCCAACCTGTTCATGCTGAAGCACCTGGCGAAGAAATCGAAGCTGCCGCCCGAGAAGGTCCCATTCAATATCGACCGCTATGGCAATACCAGCTCGGCCTCGATCCCGCTCCTGATGACGACCGACCTGGCCGAGGCCTTGCGCGGCGGCGCCCGGCGCCTGGCCATGTTCGGCTTCGGCGTCGGCTACTCCTGGGCTTCCGCCTCCCTGAGCGTGGGCCCGCTTCCGATCTGCGAGACCATCGAAGCATGACGATCCATTCCGACACCACCCTGGCCGGCGGCACCTATCTCGTGACCGGCGCATCGTCCGGCATCGGCCGCGCCACGGCCGAACTGCTGGCGCGCCGCGGCGCGCGCGTGATCGCGGCCGGGCGCGACGCGGCGCGCCTGGACCAGGCGCTCGCCGGCCTGGCCGGCGCCGGCCACGCGGCCGCCGTCGCGGCGCTGCAGGACGCCGACGGCGCCGCCGACTGGGTCAAGTCGCTGGTCGAGGCGCACGGCCCGCTGCAGGGCGTGTTCCACGGCGCCGGCATCGAATCCATCCGGCCGGTGCGCCTGCTGCGCCAGCAGCAGGTGAACGAGGTCATGGGGGGCTCGCTGTTCGCCGCGCTGGGCATCGCGCGCGCGCTGGCCGGGCGTGGCGCCATGCCGGACGGCGCCTCGCTGGTCTTCATGTCCTCGGTCGCCGGCAGCGCCGGCCAGGCCGGCATGGCCGCCTATTCGGCGGCCAAGGCCGCGATCGACGGCATGGTGCGCTCGCTGGCCTGCGAATTCGCGCCGCGCAGGATCCGGGTCAATGCCATCGCCGCCGGGGCGGTGCGCACGCCGATGCACGAGCGCCTGGCGCGCGGCGGCACCGAGGCCTCGATGCAGGCCTATGAAGCCCAGCACCTGCTGGGCTTCGGGGAGCCGGACGACGTGGCCCAGGCCGCCGCTTTCCTGCTGGGCCCCGGCAGCCGCTGGGTCACCGGCACCACCATGGTCGTCGATGGAGGCTATCTGTGCCGCTGAACGAACACACTGACCAGCAACGCACGATCCTGGTGGGGGCGGGCGCCTTCGCCCGCGAACTCATCGAATGGTCGCTGGACGGCGCGCTGGAAGACGGCCGCGCCTTCACCGCCTTCCTCGACAGCAGCCCGGCCGCGCTGGACGGTTTCGGCTACCGGCTGGACTATCTCGGCGCGATCGACGACTTCATCCCGCGCGAAGGCGACCGCCTGGTGATGGCGATCGGCGACCCGGCCGCCAAGGCGCGGCTCGGCGGCCTGCTGAAGGCGCGCGGCGCGCGCTTCGCGCGCCTGGTGCACCCGAGCGCCACCGTGGCGCGCAGCGCGCTGCTGGGCGAAGGCGTGGTGATCTGCCCGCAGGCGGTTGTCTCGAGCCATGCCCGGGTCGGCGACCTCGTGGCCATCAATGCGCTCAGCGGTGTCGGCCATGACGTGGTGCTGGGCGCCTGCTCCACCCTCAGCTGCCACGTCGACCTGACCGGGCGTGTCGAGGTGGGCGAAGGCTGCTTCTTCGGCAGCGGCGCGCGCGTGCTGCCGAAGGTCGCGATCGGCGCCGGGGCCCGCATCGGCGCCGGCGCCACCGTGATGCGCAACGTGCCCGCGAACGCCGTGATGTACGCCATGCCGGCGAAGAAGCTCTGACATGGATCTCGACGCCCGACTCTACCGCGAACACTGGCACCTGGCCTGCCACCGCAACGAGCTGCCGCTGACTGGCGACTACCTGCGCCTGTCCACGCCGCTGGGCGAACTGGTCGTCTTCAACGACGGCGGCGAGCTGGTGGCCTTCGACAACCTGTGCCCGCACCGCGGCGCGCGCATCTACGGCGGTGCGGCCGGCAACCAGCCGCCGACCTGCCGCTACCATGGCTGGAGCTTCCACGGCGGGCGGGTGACAGTGCCGGATGCGGCGTCGTTCGCCGGCTGCGACCTGTCGACGGCGCGCCTGAATACCCTGAAAATGGACTGGTGCGGCGACTTCCTGTTCGTCGCGATCGCACCGCGCCAGGCGCTGTACGACCAGCTGGACGAGACCGCCGGCCTGCTGGAGAACATCGGCTTCAATATCGCCGGCCGGGTCGACCTGAACGCCCATGACTTCGACTGCTACTGGGCGATCGCGGTCGAGAACGCGCTCGAGCCCTATCATATCGGCATGGTCCATCCGGACACCCTCGGCACGCTCGACCTGCAGGCGGGCGAGAACGTCTACCACGGCCGCAACTCGGTCTGGCGGGCGCCGCTGGGCAATGCCCGGGTGGCGAAGCAGCTGCAGTCGCTCAGGCGCCAGTTCGCCATCGACTTCGCCTACGACGGCTATATGAGCATCTACCTGTATCCGTTCACGATGATCTCGTCGACCTACGGCTATTCGTATTCGCTGCAGCACTTCCTGCCGGCCGCGCAGGGGGCTGAAACGACCCATTTCAGCAGCCGGCTGCTGGCCGCGCATGCGACCGGCCCGCGCGCGGCCCAGTTGCTGGCGCCGCTGTTCGCGTCGACCGCCGACATCAACCGCAAGGTGTTCGACGAAGACCACCAGGTGTGCCGCCTGGTGCCGAAGTCGAGCTGGAGCCCGGAGCCGCTGGCCTATGCCGCCGCGACCGAGGAAAAGATCGTGCATTTCCGGCAGTCCTGCCGCGACTGGCTGGCGGAGCGCTAGCGCTCCCGTTCCGGCCCGGCCGGCAGCAGCAGCGCCAGTTCGGCCACGGTCCTGAACACGGCCGGAGTCAAGGCCTGGGCCGCGGCTTCGGCGTTGGCGATCATGGCGTGGGTGCGCCCGGCCGGCAGGCGTTCGCGCCACTGCCAGCGCGCGACCTTGACGCCGGTGCGCGCCAGTACTTCTTCCAGCTGCGGCTGCAGCACGCGCAGGCGCGCCAGCGCGCGCGCGTCCGGCGCGCACAATTCGATCGCCACGCCCTGCGGCAGCGGCTCGACCTGGATCACGACCGGGCTGCCGTCGGCCAGTTCCAGCTCCAGGCGCAGGGCGGCGCGCGGACGCCGGCGGCGGCCGGGCGGCTTGTCGGCATCCTCGGCCAGCACCGCCAGGTGCTGCGCCGCCTGGCCGCCCGCATGCACCGTAAAGCGCCAGGCTTCCGGGTGCGCCAGCGCATGTTCCGGCGCACGCGCGGCCTGGCCGACCACCTGGCCTTGCTGGGCCGCGGCGAGCAGGGCCGGCGACAGCTGGCCGGCGCTGGCGGCCAGCGCGCGGCTGGTCAGCTGGCTGCCGTGGCTGCGCACCAGGGCGCGCCAGTTGCGCGCCAGGACGGCGGCGTCCTGCGGCGCATACGCCAGCTGGCGCGCCAGCACCGCCTGGTCGGGACGCATGGCCGCGCCGTCGGCGCCGCCATCGGGCGCCACCTTGGCGCGCGCCGGCGCCGCGTGCTGCGCGCCGCGGCGCGCGATCACCGAGCCGGCCGCGCCGCGCACCTCAAGGTAGCCCTCGGCCGACAACAGGGCATAGGCGGCGGCCACCGTGCCGCGCGCCAGGCCGAGCTCCTCGGCCAGCACGCGGGTGGCGGGAATGCGGTCGCCCGCCTTCAGCACGCCGGTGTCGACCGCCTCGCGCACGCGGGCATGGATCTGGCGGTATAGCGGCACCGGGCTGACGCTGTCGAAGGTCAGGTAGTCGCTGACGGACAAGTCTTGCATGTGTTTGGTTTCCTCTCGACAGTCGATTATGCACTTGGACCGGTCGCCGAGAAAGCGCGCATTGGGCCAAGACCGGCATGGTCCAGCATGAAACGCCGATCTTGGTCCACTATGCCGGGCGTGCGCGGCGCGACCTGCCAGCGGCCGCGCCATGGCCTTTGCGCTTGGCCCGATCTTGGCTCTTTATCGGGCGCGCATTCACGGCGACGATGACCATCCCTCATCCACGATTGGATTGCCATGCACATTTCATCGCGCCTTCCCTCGCCAGCGGGCCCGTATGCGGCCCTGCGCAACCCGGACGCCAGGAACGCGAGCGGCAAGCTGCCGTTCGAGGTCGTCCAGGCGCGCGCCGAGTCGGCCGAAGACCGGCGCCGCATGGAAGAAAGCGCGGCGCGCCATGCCGACGCCATCGCCAGTTTCGCCAGCCATGGCCTGACGATGAAGCAGGGCTCCTTCACGAGCCTGTACAAGCAGGAGCTGGCGCAATCGATCGACGGCGATGGCGACGGCAATATCGGCGTCGAGGAGCTGGCCACCGGGCTCGGAGAGGGCGCGAGCCTGGAGCGCGCCGGCCGCCTGCACGCGCTGCTCGACATCGACGGCGACGGCCGCCTGGGGCTGGAAGAATTCGGCGACAGCGTGCGCGACCCGTTCCGCGACGCGGGTTTCCGCCGCCAGCTCGAACAGCGCGGCGCCATGGATCCTGCCGCCATTGGCGCGCTGTACCGCAACCAGGCGGCCCAGTACGACGCCGCGACGGTGCTGGGTCGCCTGGCGCGCGCGATCGATACCGCGGCCTGACCCGCATGAAGTAGGGCGTGGCGGTGCCGCGCCTGCAGGAGAATGAACGTGAAGACAGCTTGGCGCATGGGACCGTGCGTATTGTTCCCGCGCCGGCGTCGGCTGGAAGCGGGCGGGCGCGAAGTGGCCCTGGGCTCGCGCGCCTTCGACCTGCTGGTGTGCCTGGTACGGCGCGCCGGCGAGGTGGTGGGCAAGGATGAACTGCTGCGCCTGGTGTGGCCGGGCCTGGTGGTCGAGGAATCGAATGTGCGGGTGCACGTCTCGAACCTGCGCAAGGCGCTGGCCGCGCTGGCGCCGGACGGCGGCGCCTGGATCGTCAACGTGCCGCTGCGCGGCTACATGTTCCGCGGCCCGCTCGAGCGCATCGATGTGGCCCTGGACGCGGCCCTAGATCAGGCCGAGGGTCAGGGCCTTGAGGGTGGCGGCGGCCCGGGTCGAGCAGCCGAGTTTGCGGAAGATGCTCTCGACGTGGGTGCGCACGGTGCTGGGGCTGATGCGCAAGGCGCGCGCGGCCTCCTTGTTGCTCTCCCCCAGGCTGATGCGCTGCAAGACCTCGGCCTCGCGCACCGACAGCATGGCGCGCGCCGGCACGCCTGCGCCGGCGCTGCCGGTGGTCCCCGACGCGGCGCGAACGCCCGCCGCCGCCGCCAGCACGGCATCCACCGCAGCGCGGTCGAAGCGCCCGCCCGTCACCTGGGCTTCGAGCAGGGCGATGGCCGCAGCCGGCTCATGGGCCGCGCGCCACGGCCGCGGCGAACGCAATGCGACGTGGGCGGCCGCCGCGCCCAGCAGGCGCTGCGGCGCGCCGAGGGTGTCCGCGTCCAGGCTCCTGAAATACCCGCTGCCGTCGAGCCGTTCATAGACGTGCGAGGCCAGTTGCGCCTCCGGCCCCAGGCCGTCGATGCGGCTGCCGGCGCGCGCGGTCCAGTAGGGCACCAGGCGCACGGCTTCCCAGTCGGCCACGCTCAACCTGCCGCTTCGCTCCCACACGGTATTGGCCACGGCGGCGCGCCCGATCCCGTGCAGCAGGGCGGCGCGCGCCAGCAGGCGTTGCTGCGCTTCCGGCAGGCCGGCCAGTTGCGCCGCCTCTTGCGCCAGCACGGCGACGCGGCGCGAATAGCCGGCCAGCCAGGGCAGCTTGAGTTCGATCATGTCGGCCACCAGCGTGAGCGGCACCGATACCGGAAGAAAATCCGGCGGCGGCGCCTGCTCCTCCGCGAATTCCAGCTCGTCGAGCCAGGCGCGCGCATGGGGCGCCGCGAGGGCCACGAGGCGCGCCGGATATTTGACGTCGCCCAGTTGCGCGACCATCTCCAGCGCGCGCTCGGCGCCGTGTACGCGCGTCAGGATCTCGAGGTCGCCGCCCAGGTTGGCGTGGAACACCACGTCGGGCACCGCGTCGCCGCGCAGGCGCTGCGGATTGCCGTTGCCGTCGACCTGCTCCCATATATTGCGCAAGCCGCTTTCGACCGCGGCCGGCAATCCCATCATGGCGGCGATGTCGCCCGAGACTTCGCAGTGAATCTCGGCCAGCGCGGTGGTGTCGGCCAGTTGCTTTGCCTGCTGTGGGTTGAGGTTGCGGCTGACCAGCGCATGGCGGCCGCCCACGTCGTCGCCCATCAGGACGGCGAAGCCTGACGCATTGGCGGTGCAGCCCGACCAGCGCAACAGCGTCACCATGCGCGCGTGTTCGCAGGCCGCGGCATCGCCGCCGGCGGCCGCCGCCACCCGCGCGGCCAGGCGCGCGGCGCGCGCCGAGCCATCGATCGGCTGGCCCATGCTCAGGTCGCCCACGATGGCGAGCAACGCCATCGCCTGCGACAGGGGGACGGTGTCGTGGCCGTGCAGGCTGGCCGCGGGGAGCGACAGGGAAGAAGAAGTTGCGCGCGCGGCCGTGTGCATCGATCGTCGTTTACATGCCCGGGGCGGGATGCACCGGAATCTGGTTGCGCAGACTCAGGTTGATGACGTTCCAACCGCGAATCGCGGCGATAGTATAGCCAAGTTCGGCGATCTCGTTCTCGCTGAAATGTTCGCGCAGGGCCGGCCACGCGGCGTCGGTATCGTCGCGCTGCGGCAGCGCGTTGACGGCGTCGGCCCAGGCCAGGGCGGCGCGTTCGCGCTCGCTGAAGAACGGCGATTCGCGCCATGCGGCCAGGGAGTTCAGGTGTCGCGGATCGGCGCCCTGCTTGATCAGGTCGCGCCAGTGCATGTCGATGCAGACGCCGCAGCCATTGACTTGCGAGACGCGCAGCTGGACCAGCTCGAACAGGCGCTCGCCGATCGCGCCCTGGCGGTTGGTCGTCGACAGGTTGATCATGGCTTTGAGGTTGGCGGGCGCCTGGGCGAACAGGTTGAAACGTGCGGACATGGTGTCTTCCTTTCAGGTGGCGAGGCCGCACTGTGCGGCCTTCATGCAGACAAGACGAGACACCAGCGCGCGCTGTGACATGCGGGCCTGGATTTTTCGCTCTTTTGTTCGCAGGCCGCGAGAACCAGGATCGCGGTCAGGCCAAGGTCAGGCCAACCCCGCCAGCTTCGCGTTACGCTCGCGTTCCAGCTTGGTGATATAGCGCTGCACCGCCGCCAGGCCGCCGCGCGAGATGTCGACGAACTGGCAGCCCAGGCGGCGGCTGGTCTTGTGGTTCAGCAGGGTCAGGTCGAGCGAGTTGCGGATCTCGAGCGAGGTCGCGATCGGGCCGATCTCGGGCAGCTCGATGCGGCAGCCTTCGATCACGCGGCCGACGGTGGTGCCCAGTTGCAGCCTGGCGTCGAGCAGGGCGATGCCGCCGACGCTGATGTCGTGCAGCGGGAACACGCCCATGCCGCCGCCGGCGTCGACCGGCACCGGGATCAGGGCGCGCACCGGATTGGTGACCGGGGTGGGCATGCGGTAGTATTCGCGCCGCTGCAGGCGGATCAGGGTCGGGGGGATGTCGGCGCGCAGCGCGGGCTCGCCGCGCCAGGTGGTGGTGGCCAGGGCCTCGACGCTGAACAGGATGCGGATCTTGTCGAGCGTGGTCTCGCACTTGACGCGGCCGGCGGCCACGATGCGTTCGTTCTGGGCGCGGTCCACCGAGCGGTCCAGGACCACGGTGTCGCTGTCTTCGTCGACCGCCAGGATCGAGGTCACGCATACGTCGGCCTCGCCCTTGATCAGCATGCGAATCAGCTGGTTCTTTTCGCCGATCTGGCGCAGCAGCGCCACGACCTCGCGGCGCGATCGGACTTCGTAATCGTGCCAGTCTTCCAGTTCCGCTTCAATCATTGCTTGCATCTGTCCTTGCCGCTGGTGCCAATGGGAGGTGGGGCGTCGGGTCGGGCGCGGGAGGCAATAGCCCACCATGTTGTCGAGCCGACTCTATATGATATAGCCATGCCAACAGTTCCGCAATTGCCCGGTACAGGGCCGGCGGAATCTCGCGGTCGAGATCGACCTGCATCAGCAGCGACACCAGCTCCTTCGATTCGTGCACGAACACGCCCGCATCCTGGGCGCGCCGGATGATCTGTTCGGCCACCAGGCCGGAGCCCTTGGCCACCACGGTGGGCGCCTTCTCGCCGGCGCTGTAGGCCAGCGCCACGGCGTTCTGGCGCCGCTTGTCGGCCGCATCAGGCATCGCCATCCCCCGTCGCCGCGGCCGCCGCCCGCGCATCGAAGCCGGCCAGCGGCGTGCCTACCACCTCGAGCGCGCCGGCCAGTTGCGGGGCGTGCTGGCGCAGCAGGGCGGCGGTATCGTCGTCGGCCGCCGCGAAACTCACCTGCAGCGCGCCGTTCACCATGCGCAGCCGGGCCTCGAGTTCGCCCAGTTGCGGAAAGCGCAGGCGCAGGCGCGAGTGCCAGATGGCCTGTTCGCCCTCGCCCTCATCGCCATGGGCTTCGCGCTGCACGTCCCACTCCATCGGCTGGCCCGGCCACAACTGGCCTTTCCAGGCCAGCTGCGACTGCTCCTGGGCCGCCAGCTGCATGCTGATGAACTGGGCGGTGGCGGGATCCTGCGGATTGGGGCGCGCGCCGTTCTGCGCGGCCTGCTGCTGCGGTTCGTTCGCCAGTTCGGACAGCGGCCGCCCGCCGCGCGCCCATTCGGCCAGGTGCGATTCGTAGAACAGGCCGCTCTTGCCGAAGGCCTGCTGCAGGCCGGCGGCGAGCGCCGCCGGATCGGCGCCGGGGCCGCCGACCAGCGGCGCGCGGCCGACGATGGCGGACAACTGGCTGTCGGCCTTCTGGGCCGCGGCCAGCACGCCGGCCAGGGCCTGGGCGGTGGGACTCAGGGTCGTGTTCTTCGCTTCGGTGCCGCCGGCGAAGGCTTGCGCGCCCAGCGCCGCGCTGGACGCGAGCAGACCCAGGCCGGCGGCACGCCCGACGGCGGCGCCTTCGCGATACGACAACGGCGCGCCGGGCGCATCGGCATCGTCCTGCGGCGCGGGGCCGGCTTCGGCAAAGGCGGTGGTGGCCTGGGCGCCGACCTGGAAGGTGGGCCGCGGATGCAGGCCGACCAGGGTCAGCGGCACCTCGGCGCCGACCTGGGCGCCGGGCGGCAGCTGCATGCGGGCCTGGGTGTCGGCGAACCTGACGACGAAAGTGCCGTCCGTCAGCCTGGCCTGGACCGCGCCCCGGATCGCCTGGCCCAGCAGCGGCGCGACCTCGCGCGCGAAGGCCTGCTGGCGCGGGTCGGCG
This sequence comes from Telluria beijingensis, assembly GCF_030770395.1. Classification (GTDB taxonomy): domain Bacteria; phylum Pseudomonadota; class Gammaproteobacteria; order Burkholderiales; family Burkholderiaceae_D; genus Telluria; species Telluria beijingensis. Next base: position 1,370,801 of record NZ_CP132480.1, read on the forward strand.
GCGGGTTCGGCCGCCCGCGCCGGGGTGACAGGCGTGACGCTGCCGACGAGTTCACGCGGCAGCATCCCGCCCCTCCATCATCAGACGCCGTAGGCGCGCACCACGCGGCGTTCGGTCGAGGTGCTTTTCATCATGGAGGCCAGGTGCGCCATCCACGGCGAGGTCAGGTCGCGGATCTGGCGGTCGGCGTCGAGCATGCGGCGGATCGCGTTGACCTTGCGCAGGCGTTCCTGGCCGCCCAGCGGCGCGCCGCCTTCGTTCGCCTTCAGCCGGTTCGCGTGGCGCGCGCATTCCTGTTCCAGCTCGGCCAGGCGGTCCCACTCGTTCGAGGTGGCCGCATCGAGCATGCGCTCGGTGATGCCGACCATGGTTTCATACACCGTCACGACTTCCTGTCCGCTCATCGTCATCGTCGTCATTCTTCTCAAGCACTCATCAGGGTTGGGGCTTTCTGGATCGGTGGCGGCATCGGTTCGCCGGTTTCCTGCTGTTCGCCGATCTGGACCCAGGCTTCGCGCAGGTTCGCCATCAGGCCGTGGATTTCTTCGACGATGGCGGCGTCGTTCTTGATGTTCGCTTCCAGCAGGCGGCGGCTCATGTAGTCGTACAGGGCATCCAGGTTCTGGGCGATCTCGCCGCCGGCCTTCTTGTCGAGCGAGGCGCGCAGGCCGTTGTCGATGATCGTGATCGCTTTCGAGATCGCACTGCCCTTGATGCCGATGTTCGACGACTTGATGCCGTTGATGGCGCTGAGCAGGGCGACGATCACGCCGTCGTACAGCATCACGACCAGCTTGTGCGGCGAAGCGGCGGCGACGCCGGTTTCCAGGCCGACCGTTGCATAAGCACCTACACCGCGTTTCGGGGTTCCAAACATGTGATTCTCCAGTAATGCCAAATTAACCCCAGTTGGCCGACAGGGTGGCCAGCTGCTGGGTGAGGTAGTTAGAGGTCGACTGCATCGACGTCATCATGGCGTCGAGTGCGACAAACTGTGCGCGATAGCGCTTTTCGATGCCCTCCAGGCGCGCTTCGAAACGCTCGCGCTGCGAGGCGACCGACTTGAGCGAGACGCTCAGGCCGTCGGTCTTGGTCTGCAGCAGGCTGTCCTTGCCGACGAAGCCCGCCGCCAGGTTGGTCAGCTGGTGGGCGAAACCCTGCGAGAAGGTGACGGTGCCGCGGTCGCCGACCAGGCCGCCGGTGATCGAGACCTGGATGCCTTCGGCCGGCGAGCCGGGGGCAGCGGTCAGCGACTGGCCGTTGCCGGTGGCTGCCACGCCGCCGATGGTGCCTTCGACATCCTTGCCCTTGGTCGACGTGGCGCCGCCGAAGATGCTGTCGACCGAGCTGCCGCTGACGCCGGCGATCGAGATATTCGACAGGTCGCCATACTTGCTCGACGACAGGGTCAGGCGGCCATCGTCGCCGACCTCGGCTTCGACCGTGTCGCCGGCGCCGGTGAAGGTGGCGTTGCCGTTGATCGCGGAGCGGATCAGCGCCGCCAGGTCGTCGTTGCTGTAAGTGCCGGCCTGGAGCTTGATTTCCTGGGTCTTGCTTTCGGTGACCGGGTCGGTCTGGTTCAGTGTGACGCGCCAGACGGTATTCGGGGCAATCGTGGTCGAGCCGCCAAGCGCGGCGCTGCTGACCAGGTTGCCCCGGGTCGCCAGGCTGGTGATGTTGATCGCATACGTGCCGGGCTTGGTGGCGGTGCCCGATTTGTCGAACTTGATCATGTTGTCGGTGGTCGAGCCCATGGCCGCGAACAGGCCGCCGAAGTCGGCCGCGTTGTCCGCGATCGCTTTGTTGAGCTTGGTCGAGTCCACTTTCAGGCTGCCATCCTGCTGGAAGCCGATGCCGATCTGGCTCAGAGAATTCAGCTTGCCGCCGGTGCCTTCCATGACGGTGCTGATCTGGCGCCGCAACTGGCTCTGGATCGAGCGTACGCTGGAATCGCCCTGCAGGACGGCGCCCTTGCCGGTCTCGGTATTGAACGCGGTCAGGCCGCCGATCGTCTTGTTCAGTTCGTTGTAGGCCTTGACGAATTCATTGACCGAGGTGGTGATGGCCGCCGTGTCCTTCGACACCGTCAGGGTCGAGCTGCCGACCGCGGTCACGTCCAGCGTCACGCCCTGGATCGCTTCCGACACCGAGTTGCTGTCGCTCTTGATCTCGATGCCGTTCATGTTCAGCTTGGTGCTCTGGGCGCCTGCGGTCTGGGTCATGCCCTGCGCGCCGGCCGGATCGTAGCCGAGCATGGCGGCGATCGTCGGATCGCCCGCCGCGCCGTCCTCGCCGCCGACGGTGATCTTCATGGTCGTCGCTTCGCCGGTCTTGTTCGAGGTCAGCACCAGGTGATAGGGCTTGGCGCTGCCGTCCGACACGATGGTGGCGGTCACGCCCATGTCGCCCTTGTTGATGGCGTCGCGGATGCCTTGCAGCGACTGGTCGCCGGCGCCGAGGGTGATGGTCTTGCTGTTGATCGCGCCGTTCAGCGAAAAGCCCGCGCCCATATGGGTGCCGACGCTGCCGGCGGTGAAGCCGGCGGCGGCCGGGTTGGTGCCGCCGACCACGATCTGGTTGCCGTCGTTCGAGCGCAGGGTGACACCGGCGGTGGCCGTCGTGGTCGCCCCGGTATTGACGGCCGTATCGGCGCGGCCGATGCCGCCGCGCACGGTGCCGGTGACGGTTTCGGTGACGTCGATGGTGGAACCGTCGGACGCGGAAAATTGCAGCGTGCCGTCGGCGGCGCTGCCGCTGACGGTGATATTGGCCGCCGCCAGCGCATTGCGGGTGCCGGCGCTGGCCAGCGCGGTGTCGAGGCCGGCGCCGGTCAAGGGCGCGCTGCCTGGCGTCAGGTTGGCCAGCTGCACGCCGCCGACCGACAGGGCGTAGCTGGAACCGGCATCCACGCTGACCTGGCCGAAATTGTTGAACATGCCGGCGGCGGTGGTGGTGGCGCCGGCGGTGGCGACCACGCCGGTCTTGTCGGATTGCGCATTGATCGCTTCGGCCAGGGCGCGCGCGCTGCGCGTGGTCGGGCCGGTGCCGATCGAGATGCCGTTCAGGCTCAGCGAACCGTTGCCGATGCCGCTCGATGCGGCGGCCAGGCTCAGCGCGTTGCCGGTGGCGCCGAAGGTGCCGCCGGTCGCGGTGCCGAACTGGAAGGTCAGGGTGGTCGGCGCGCCGGCGCCGATGGTCGAGGTGGTGCTGGCGTAGCCATTGCTCTTGAGACTCTGGGCCTGGGCCAGCTGGGTGACGTTGATCTTGTACTTGCCCGGCACGGCGCCGGCGCCGGCGGTGCCGGACAGGACGTCCTTGTTGCTGGCGGTGGCGCCCAGGCCCTGGAAGGTGGCGGGATTGTTCAGCTTGGTCAGGGCGCTCTGGAAGGTGTTCACCGCGGTGCTGACCTGGGCGTACGCGGCACTGCGCGCCTGCAGCGCCAGCGTTTTCTTTTCATAGCTGGCCAGCGGCGCAGCGGACTCTTGCTGCATCAGCTGGGAAACCAGGCCGTTGATGTCGAGTGCCACTTGTATCTCCCGTGAAAGCGATAATGTAAGTGATTATCGGCAGAAACAAACGGTACTTAAGAGCGGTAAATGTGGCTTTATTTTGATTTTGTGAAACAGTCATCCCCCCGGTGCCAGGCTTGACAAAGAAAAGGCGCTGTTCGCGTTATTTCTGCGAACGTTTCATGTTCAGCCCGGTCTTAGCTACTGTCGAGTTCTCCGTAGAGGCGGCCATGGACGGCCTGGACTTTGGAAAATTGCTTGTGGCTCTAAGCGGCCTGGCACTCGGGCAGGAAGAACTTGCGCAACTACGCGTCTGGCTCGCCACGAACGAGGATGGGGCCATTTGTATCGCGCTGATCGAACAGGCTGCCGTCGGAAAGCGCTGTCCCCGCTGCGGCGGGGCGCGATCGCACCGCTGCGGGCACGCCAGCGGCCTGCAGCGTTGGCGCTGCCTCGCATGTGGTCGCAGTTACAACGCATTGAGCGGCACCAAACTCGCGCACCTGCGCAAGAAGGAATGCTGGCCCGCCTATCTGCAATGCCTGCTCGAATCGCAGATCGTGCGCGCCAGCGCCGAGGCGGTCCAGGTGCACCGTACCACGAGCTTTCGCTGGCGCCATCGCATGGTGGCCGGTTTTACGTGTGACCGTCCAGCGCGCCTGGGCGGCATGGTCGAGGCGGACGAAACATATATGCTGGAATCCCAGAAAGGGTCGCGCATACTGAACCGCCCACCGCGACGCCGCGGCGGCGTGGCCAGCCATCGCGGCGTCGGCCGCGACCACGAGTGCCTGCTGGTCGCCTGCGCGCGCGACGGTGACACCCTCGATTTTCATTGTGGACGCGGTCCGGTCTCGAGCACACAGCTCGGGCATTGCCTGGGACCGGTGCTGGCGCCGGATACGCTCCTGATCAGCGACGGGGCTGCCGCGTATCCCGTATTCGCCCGAAACCAAGGGATCGCCCATGAAGCCCTCAACTTGCGCGCTGGCCAACGGGCACGCGGCGCGCTCCACCTGAACCATGTCAATGGCTGGCACAGCCGCTTCAAGCGCTGGCTGGTGCGCTTTCACGGTATTGCCAGTCGCTATTTGATCCATTACTCAGGCTGGCGGCGGGTCCTCGATGCGCGCCGCCTTATTACTCCGGCGCAATTGCTAGCTGCAGCCGTCAAAGCAGACTGATCAGGAGGTTTACCGAAATAACGCGAACAGCGCCAAAGAAAAGGGCGCCACATTCTTGCGAATGCGGCGCCCGTTTGCCAGAGCTGGAAGATCAGGCCGTTTGCCGGATGAGCAAGCCCTGCAGTTTGTCGATGGCTTTCGCCATTTCCAGTGCTTCCTTGCTCGGCATCTGGCGCACCACTTCCCTGGTGCTTTGGTCGATGATCTTGACGACGACTTCCTTGCTCTCTTCGTCGATCTCGAATTCCAGGCTCTGGGCCGACGGCGGCATCGACTCGTTGAGCTTCTTGACGGCGGCCGACACTTCTTCCCGACCCGGTGCGACATCCGGTACCGAGGCTGGCGCGTCGGCGACGGGCGTCCGTCCCGCGACCGCAGCTTGCCCGGTCACCGCGGCCGGACGTTCGTCCAGTTTCGGTGCGGGCGACGAACCAAGTGATTGGATCTGCATGTCGATTTCCCTAGTAAAAATTCCCCGGCTGAATTTCTTCAGCCGAGGAACCGCTTACTTCGCGATGTTGTTACTGCCTGTCAGCGATTAGCCACGCAGCAGCGACAGGACACCGTTCGGCAGCGAGTTGGCCTGGGCCAGCATCGAGGTACCAGCTTGTTGCAGGATCTGACCACGGGTCATCTTTGCGGTTTCAGCAGCGAAGTCGGTGTCGACGATGCGGCTGCGCGATGCCGACAGGTTCTCGGTCGACGAACCCAGGTTCGAGATCGCCGATTCGAAACGCGACTGCAGTGCGCCGTATTCCGCGCGCTTGCTGTTCACTGCCGCCAGTGCCGCGTCAGCAGTCTTGATGGCGGCTTGTGCGCCAGCGAAGGTACTGATGTCGAGGTCGGCAACCGATTTCAGCTTGGACGCGCCGCCGGCGGTGGCGTCCAGGTTGAAGCTGGAGCCCGTGTCTTCCACCGAGAAGCTCTTCTCGGAATCCAGGGTCAGGCTGCCGCGGACGGTGCCGACGCTGTTGGCAGCGTTGCCACCCTGGTTCAGGGTCTGTGCGGCGCCGGCCGTGCCATCGGTCTTGATGGAGGCCACCGTCACGTCCGTCGTCGCGGTCGCCGAGGTGTTGGTCAGCTTGATATCGTTGCCATCGGCATGGGTCAGCTTCAGGCCACCGGCTTTTTCATCGTAGGAAGCGGTCACGCCGGTCTTGGCCGACTGCGCATTGAAGGCGCTGATCGCGGAGGCATAGCCGTTCGCGTCGGCGGCAGCACCCATCGAGAACGAGATGGTGACCGCTTCGGTATTGTCCGATTCCAGCGACAAGGTGTACGACTTGGTCGCGTCCGCGGTCATCACGGCTTCGGTCTTGGCGGTGGCGGTTACGCCGGTGTCGCCAGCGACCTTGTTGATCTGGGCTGCGGCAGTCTTGGCAGAGGCGCCGGCGGCGATGGTGATTGGCTCCGAACCTTGCGAACCATTCACGGTCAGGGTACCGCCGGTGAACGCGGTCGAGCCCTTGACGGCTGCCGGTGCGTTTTCCGCCAGGCTGTTGTTGCCGTAGGTGGTGGTGGTGAAGTTCGAGCCGCCCATCGAGATCAGCTGGCCTGCGTTGGCGCCGACCTGGAAGTTCGCGGTGCCCATCGAGCCGTCCATCAGCTTCTGGCCGTTGAATTCGGTGGTGTTGGCGATACGGTTCAGTTCCGAGGTCAGCTGGGTGACTTCGGTCTGCAGGGCTTTGCGGTCGCTGGCCGAGTTCGACGAGTTCGACGACTGCACTGCCAGTTCACGGATACGCTGCAGGATGTCGCCCGAGCTCGACAGGGCGCCTTCGGCGGTTTGCGCCATCGACACGCCATCGTTGGCGTTACGGGTCGCCTGGGTCATGCCCTTGATCTGCGAATTCATGCGATCGGAAATCGCGAGGCCGGCGGCGTCGTCCTTGGCGCTGTTGATGCGCATGCCCGACGACAGGCGTTGGATCGAGGTGTTCAGCTGCGACTGCGAGGTCGACAGGTTACGCTGCGAGTTGAGGGATGCGACGTTGGTATTGATTACGGATGCCATGGTGTCTACTCCAGAGACGTGGTCTTGCGGGGTGCAGCGACCTTGCTGCTGTGTACTTTGGTCCGTCGCGCTGTTCTGTGACGTTCAAACCGCTGTTGTTGCTGGTAACGGTGCCCTATGGAAAAAGTTTAGGGCCCGTTTTTAAAAAAGTGAGGATTTTCAAGGACCTTGGTCAGATACGGCGTCTCTTGGCGGCAAGGAAAAAAGGAACTTGAGGGTAAAAAAAGATTTTTTTACTGGGCTCAAGCTGAACCCTGAGCCAGCCCGGCCGGGTCGCTGCTCCCCGGTTTCTTGTCAAATCGCCAGTGACGATGACGCGTTCAGGTCCGCAGCAGCTTGTATAGCCTGGACATCTCGGCCCAGCCGCTGTCGTACAGCGCTTCCCGGACGCGGGTGGCGTACGACGGATCGTGCTGGAAGCGGCGGCAGTGCAGGTTGACTGTCGAGGCCAGGGTCGCGCTCGATGGCGGGTCGCCTTCGGTATTGCATTGCACTGCCAGCAGCATGCGCAGCAGGCCGAAGCGGGAAATCAGTTGCAGATAACCGTCGTACGGAGATTTGCCATTGAATGGAACAAACTGGCTATAGATCTCGTTGACTACATAGTTTTCGAGCAACCATGGGGTGGGCAACAAGGCTTCGTCCAGGCGTGCAAGGCCGCGCCGGTAAGCGCCGACCAGTGCCTCGGCGCTGACTTCGCCATGGGCATTCGCGCCGAACCGCGAGGCGATCTTTCGCATCATGGCTTGCTGGAATGGCGAAGTTGCTTCAAACCCTTTTTCTGCCCACAAGGTGGCAAATACCATCGCCTGGGACGTATGGTCGGGTTGGATCGGTTCCAGCACCGCCATCAATTCGCCGTTCTCGATCAGGCGTACGAAGTCGTCGATCATGGTGGGGATGTTCGCCTGTTCATTCGCCGAGCACAGCTGGGTCAGGGTCTCGCAGAACGTGCCCAGCAAGGCCAGCCGCTGCCACAGGGGCAGCTCGCGCGTGCGCATCAGGTTCATGCAGAACATGCGGACTTCGGACATCAGCTCGGGTGCGATGCCGAAGGCCTGGTTGACCGGGCTGAGCATCGGCAAGCGCAGCTGGACCGGGGCCTCGACGAAATCGAATGCGTCCTCCGCCAGCAGCGCCAGCCGTGCTGCTTCCGGACACGACAGGGTAATCGATTGTTCGACCTGGCCAAGCAGGCTGCGGTTCGTGCGCGGATAGGTATGACAGGTATGCGACAGGTAGGATTCGCCCAGGTGGGCCTGTACCGCACACATGCTGTCCTGGAGCGCCGGACATTGCTTTTGCGCACCGATCGTCTTGATCATGGCGTATTCGCCAGTATTCGCCGGATTATCCCGGCGTAGCATATTGGCATTCAGCTGCTCGAACGCAGGGTTGTCCTCGGCGCGGTAGGCCTTGTAGCTCTTCTTGTCGATAAAGATCGTCCAGCCGGAACAGCACGTATCTTCGCAGCTGGGGCCAATGCAGCGAAAGCGTTCCACGAAGCGCGGCATGAGGGCGGAGACGGACTGGGTGCGGTGCAGGATGGGCATGGATCATCGGCCTGGTCGAGGGGAACGTCGCGCAGTGTAAGCCATGCAAGCCATCCCTCAATCCGCGATCACCACCCGATTCTTGCCGCTATTCTTGGCTTGGTACATCGCCTTGTCGGCGCGCGCCATCAAGGACGCCTGCTCCTCGTTGGGCACCCGCAGCGCCACCCCGCACGAGAAGGTGATCAGCATCTTCTCGTTATCGTGCAGGAAAAAGTGTTTGGTCAATTCCCGTTGTACCCGCACCATGGCCGCCGCCGCCGCCTCGACCGTGGTCTCGGGCAGCAGGATCAGGAATTCCTCGCCGCCGAAGCGGGCGATCACGTCCATCGAGCGCAGGGTGTCGCGCACCACCTTCACCAGGTGCTTGAGCGCGGCGTCGCCCGCCATATGGCCATAGGTATCGTTCAGGCGCTTGAAGTTGTCGAGGTCGAGCAGGGCCACGCACAGCGGCGTTTTTCGCCGGTCGGCGCGCGCGCTCTCGCGCTCGAACACGTCGTCCAGGCCGCGCCGGTTCAGGCTACCGGTCAGCTGGTCTTCGCGCACCAGCTCGCTCATATGCTGCAGCTCGGCTTCCAGCTCGCGGATGCGCTGCTCGGCTTCCTGCACCTCCTTGTGCGCGCCGACCATGCGGTCGCGCGAGGCCAGCGCCTCGTCCTGGGCATTGCGCATCTCGCGCAGCACCTCGTCGAGCACGCCATTGATCTCGGTCACGTCGGTGGCGTTGCCGATCCGTTCAGAAAAACCGCCCAGCCGGGCATGGTAGTCGCTGGTCGAGGCGGCGGCCGAGCCGAGGCGGTCGATGAAGGTCATCATCATGTTCTTCATGGTCGCCCGCACGTCGTCGATGCCGTGCTTCAGGTGGCCCTGCTTGACGATCACGTCCTTCAGGCCGCGGGTGGCGTCTTCCAGCGCGCGGGTGTCGAGCGGGCCCTTGATCAGGTCCTGCACCACCAGCACCTGGCCGCGCATATAGTTGTCGTCGTCGAGGAGGCCCTCGATATTGTCGAGCAGCAGGCGGAACAGGCGCAGCAGCAGTTCCTGCTGCTCGGCGCCGTCGTCCTTGCGCAACTCGATCTGGTAGCACAGTTGCTTGAGGCGCGCCGCGATGTCCTGCAGCTCGGCTTCGCCGACCGCGGTCTTGACGGCCGCCCCGAGCGACTCGGCCTCGGCCACCAGTTCGGCGTCGCCGTCCAGCAGCGAGGCGCAGGCGAAGGACAGGGTGCGCGCCAGCATCTCGCGCAGCAGCACGGTATCGGGCTCTTCCTCTCCCAGCGCCATCACCGGCGTGTTGCGGCGCAGGTGGCGTTCGGCCATCTGGCCCAGGGCCTGGGTATAGCCGGTCCAGTCCTCGGTCTTGACGGCGCGCGCCATGCGGCGGCCGTATTCGGACAGCTCGCCCGGCGTCTCGGCCATGCGCCGCGCGAAACCGGCCAGCACCTCGAGCGCCCCCGTGTCCTGCACCGCAGCAGGCGCGGCAGGCGGAAGGCCGGCGATCTCGTCATAGATCGCGCGATAGTTGTCCGGCGTCGGCGCGAGCCGGCGCGCGGCGAGGCGGCGGAACGCTTCGCGTGCGATCTCAGCGGGGTTGGCGGGCTGGTTCACGGTGGGCGCAACGGAAATGGACGAGGTGGACATGGAATGCTGCGCTATGACGGATTCGCGGGATTGGCGTCATGATAATCAGCTTTTTTGCCGTATATCAATTAAAAAACGGTAACAATGCGTTTGGATGCGCAGGTTGCCGTTCCGGCGCAACGGAATGTCACATTCAATCCACCAATCCGTTACGGATCGCATAGGTCGTCAGCTCGGCGCTGGACTTGAGTTTCATTTTGACTAACAGCCGGGCGCGGTATTCGCTGATGGTCTTGACCGACAGCGACAGTTCGCGCGCGATCTCGCTGACCGTCATGCCCGAGGCAATCATGGTCAGGGTCTGGTACTCGCGGTCGGACAGGCCCTCGTGCACCGCCGCCTCGTGGTCTTCGCCGATCGCGCTGGCCAGGGTCTGCGCCAGCGCGGCGCTCACGTATTTCTGGCCGCCCGCCACCTGGCGGATCGCCGTCACGAGCTCGCGCGGCGCGCTCTGCTTGGTGAGATAGCCGGAGGCGCCGGCCTTGAGCGCGCGGATCGCGTACTGGTCTTCGCGGTGCATCGACAGCATCAGCACTGCCAGTTCGGGTTTGTCTTTCTTTATCTGCTTCAGCACGTCGATGCCGTTGCGGTCGGGCAGCGAGATATCGAGCAGCATCACATTGGCCTTCGACTTGCCCACCAGGCGGGCGGCGTCGACGCCGTTCTCGGCCTCGCCGGCCACATTGATGTCGCGCTGCTCGGCCAGGATCTGCTTCAGCCCTTCGCGCACGATGGCATGGTCGTCGGCAATGAAAACACGGATGGATACTTTGTCGGTCATTCGATTGTTTGTTGGTCTTTGTCCGCTGCCGGAGCCAGCCTGGTCTTGATGGTCACCATCGTGCCACCTCCGGGCGCCGCCGACAAGGCCAGCGTGCCGCCCAGGGCGCTGGCGCGCTCGCTCATGCCGCGCAGGCCGAACGATTGCGGCTTGAGGCGGTCGGCGGCCTGGATGCCGCGGCCGTTGTCGCAGATCGACAGGGTCAGCAGCCTGCGCTGGCGCCGCAGCGACACCGTGACCCGGGTCGCGCCGGCGTGCTTGGCGATATTCGTGAGCGCTTCCTGGAAGATGCGGAACAGGGCCGAGGCGTGGTCCGGTTCGAGCTCCAGGTTTTTATCCGGGCAGCGCATGACGACGGCGATCCCCATCTGCTTCTCGAATTCGCGCGCCTGCCACTCGAGGGCAGCCACGATGCCCAGGTCGAGGGTGGTGGGACGCAGGTCGAGCGAGATGCGGTGCACCGCCTCGATGGTGCGGTCGACCAGGTCGTCGACATACTCGGCTTTTTCGATCAGGGCCGGCTGGTCGGCGGGCAGGCGCGCCGCCAGCATGGCCAGCGCCATCTTGATCGCGGTGAGGTTGCCGCCCAGGTCGTCGTGGATCTCGCGCGCGATGCGGGTGCGCTCGTCTTCCTTGGCCTGCTCGATGTGGGCGGTCAGTTCGGCCAGGCGCTCGCGCGAGCGCAGGGAATCTTCCTGCTCCTGCTTGCTGGCCGAGATATTGGTCATGATGCCATCCCACTGCACCGCGCCGTCTGCTAGCTGCTGCGGGGTGGCGCGCAGGTTGATCCACTTGACGTCGTTCCAGGCCGGGATGCGGATCCGTCCTTCCCAGTTCCAGGCCGCCAGCGCGGCGGCCGACATCTGCATCGCCTCGTGGTAGGCGCGCCGGTCCTCTGGCAGGATCAGGCCTTCGAACAGGGAAGGATCGCGCTGCAGCTCGTCGGGCGCCAGGCCGAGCAGGGCGCTGCAGCCGTCGTTCAGGCAAGGGAAGCTGGTGCGGCCGTCGGGGTGGAGGACGAACTGGTAGACCAGGCCCGCGGTGGGCGGATGCTCGGCATGGAAAGAGGAGGGCAGGTTCATCGGTTTGTCTCGTCGCTTCTTCTGCGCGCGCTGCGTCTGTTGACCGCATGATACGTGAAACACGGCGCAGGCAGCGCCAAGTCTCGTTACAATGCGGTCATGAACAAGGCATTCGTAAAAGAGTCAGATAACGACGACGATGAAGAGGCGTTGGCCCTGGCGCAGGCGATTCCCGCCGGCGCCAAGAACTACATCACGCCGGCCGGCTACCAGCGCATCAAGGACGAGCTGCTGCAGCTGATCGACGTCGACCGGCCCGAGGTGGTGCGCATCGTGCACTGGGCCGCCTCGAACGGCGACCGTTCCGAGAACGGCGACTATATCTATGGCAAGCGCCGCCTGCGCGAGATCGACCGCCGCATCCGCTTTCTCACCAAGCGCATGGATTCGGCCTTCGTGGTCGATCCGACCGTCCATTACGGCAACGACCAGGTGTTCTTCGGGGCCACGGTCGGCTATATCAACAAGGCGGGCGAAGAGCACACGGTGACCATCGTCGGCGTGGACGAGCTCGATCCCTTGAAGGGCAAGATCAGCTGGGTGTCGCCGGTGGCGCGTGCGCTCACCAAATGCCGCGAGGGAGATGTCGTGCCGCTGCAGACGCCGCTCGGCATGGACGAGCTCGAGATCGTCTCGGTCGAGTATCCCGAACCGGTGGCCGACTAGGATCTTGTATCGCTGCTAAGATGGGGGCATGAACCGACCTCACGACCCGACGTCCGGGATGGACGCCCTGGCCGCGCTGCGCGCCGCCACTTCCGAACGCCATGAACGCCTCGACAGCGGCTTGCCGTTGTCCGGGCCGGCTCCCGATCTGAACGACTATGCCCAGCACCTGACGCTGGTGCGCGACTGGCTGGCGCCGCTGCAGGCCTGGCTGGACGGGTTCGCCGATGGCCCGCAAATCGTGCTGCCGGCGGTCGAGCGGCTGGCGCTGATCGATGCCGATCTCGCCGAGCCCGGCATGCCCGCGCCGCGTACGGCGGCCTTGTCCGACCCCTTGCCGCTGGACGCCAGCGCCGCTTATCGCTGGGGCGTGGCGTATGTGATCGAAGGCTCGCAACTGGGCGGCAAGGTGTTGTATGGGAAGTTGGCCGAGCCGCTGGCGCCGCATCCCTTGCGTTATTTGCGTGGGGCGGATGAAGGGCCTGGTCCGCGTTGGCGCGCCTTCATGCTGGCGTTGAAAGAACACGTGAAGTCGCCCGACGAGATCGCGGATGCATGCGCGGGGGCGTGCGCGGCGTTTGACAGTATCCTGGGACTGAGTGTCGACAAATCGGCGTAATGACGACCCGCTCCCCCAGCACGTCGTTACCGCCACTGGAGGTAACGACTTCCCGCGCAGGCGGGAACCCAAGTTTGCTTGAGCAGCTACTACGCTCGACTTCCATGTGATGCGACGAACATGGGTACCCGCCTGCGCGGGTACGACGTGCGTAGGAGGGTCACCGTATATTACGCCCGCTCGCGCTCTACCCTGTTCACCCCAGCCACCCGGCGCAAATTGCGAATCAACTGCGCCAGATGCACCCGATCCTTGATCTGGATCGTGAAGCGCAGCTGCGTCATGCTGTGCTCGTCATCCTCGTCCATGCCAACATAAGTGATGTTGGCGTCCGACTCGCCGATCTCGGCCGCCACGCGGGCGAGGATGCCTTTTTCGTTGTTGATCAACAGGCGGATGCGGCAGTCGAAGCGGCGGTTGAGGTCGTCGCCCCATTGCACGGCGATCCAGCGATCCGGCTCCTTGGCGCGGATGCGCTTGGCCGGCAGGCAGTCGCAGGTATGGACCACCAGCGCCTGGTCGCGCCGCAGCTGGCCGGTGATCTGGTCGCCCGGGATCGGCAGGCAGCACGGCGCCAGCTGCACCGCCACGCCTTCGCTGCCATAGATCGTGACCGGCGCGATCTCGCTCGACGGCAGCGGCTTGTGCGAGGGCAGCAGGTCGGGGTCGCCTTCCATCAGGCCGAAGATGTGGCGCGCCACCAGGGCCGGCATGCGCTTGCCGATGCCGACATCGGCATACATCTCGTCCATCGAGTTGGCCGAGGTCTCGGCCAGCAGGCGTTCGATGACGGCGTCCGGCAGCTCGGGCTTGATATTGCGCACCGCCAGCGCCTGCGCCAGCAGCTCCTGGCCCAGTTCGACCGATTCGTTGACGTCCACCGCGCGCAGGTGGTGGCGGATCGCCGAGCGCGCTTTGCCGGTGCGGACGAACGTGAGCCAGGTCGGGCTCGGGCGCGATTCGGGATCGGTGATGATCTCGACGATGTCGCCATTGTGCAGCTCGGTGCGCAGCGGCTGTTCTTCGTTATTGATCCTGACGCCGACCGTGTGGTCGCCGATGCCGGTGTGGATCGTGTAGGCGAAGTCGAGCGCCGTGGCGCCGCGCGGCAGGGCGATGATCTTCGACTTGGGCGTGAACACATAGACCGAATCGGGGAACAGGTCGACTTTCACATGTTCCAGGAATTCGGCCGAGTCGCCCGTTTGCTGCTGGATGTCGAGCAGCGACTGCAGCCAGGCATGGGTGCGGTGCTGCAGGTCGGAGATGTTCGAATCGCCGGTCTTGTACAGCCAATGCGCCGCCACGCCGCTCTCGGCGGTGCGGTGCATCTCCTGGGTGCGGATCTGGAATTCGACCGGGGTGCCGTAGGGGCCGATCAGGGTGGTGTGCAGCGACTGGTAGCCGTTGATCTTGCCGATCGCGATATAGTCCTTGAACTTGCCCGGCATCGGCTTGTACAGGGCGTGCAGGGTGCCGAGCGCCACATAACAGTTGGGCACGCTGTCGACGACGACGCGGAAACCGTACACGTCCAGCACCTGCGAGAACGACAGGTGCTTGTTGCGCATCTTTTTATAGATGCCGTACAGCGTCTTTTCGCGGCCGTCGACTTCGAACTGCAGGCCGCTCGACGCCAGCTGGGCCTTGACCGCCTCGAGGATCTTCTTGACCACTTCGCGGCGGTTGCCGCGCGCGGCCTTGATCGCTTTCGACAGGGTCTGGTAGCGCAGCGGATACAGGTGCGAGAACGACAGGTCTTGCAGCTCCCGGTAGATGTTGTTGAGGCCGAGGCGGTGGGCGATCGGCACATACACTTCCATCGTCTCGCCGGCGATGCGGCGCTTCTTGGCCGGCACCATGACGCCCAGCGTGCGCATATTGTGCAGCCGGTCGGCGAGTTTGATCAGGATCACACGCACGTCGGATGCCATCGCCAGCAGCATCTTGCGGAAATTCTCGGCCTGCGCTTCGAGCTGGCTCTGGAACTCGATCTTCTCGAGCTTGGACAGGCCGTCGACGAGGTTGGCGACCTGGGCGCCGAAGCGCTCGATCAGTTCGTCTTTCTTGACGTCCTGGTCTTCGATCACGTCGTGCAGCAGGGCGGCCATGATGGCTTGCGCATCGAGCTTCCACTCGGCGCAGATCTCGGCGACGGCGATCGGATGGGAGATATAAGGTTCGCCCGACTTGCGGACCTGGCCCAGGTGCATCTCGTCGGAGAAGCGGTAGGCTTCCTTGACCTTCTTGAGTTCGGCGGGCGTGAGGTATTCGGACAGCTTCGCGATCAGCTGCGTGACCGAAGCGACGCCAGGTGCGACTGGTTCGACATAGTCCGGCGGACGATTGTCGGCGCGCCTCTCGCGAGGAACGGGGTTGCGTGGATTGGTCGAATCTGGAGACAGGTTCATTACGTTAATCGTCAAGCCGTAGTAGGAACAGAATAACAGAAGACGGGATAACGCTAATCCAGGCAACCCCGAAGGGATTCACCAAATTACATCGGCACTTTTTTCAGCATTTCCAGACCGACCTTGCCGGCGGCGATTTCGCGCAGTGCGACGACGGTCGGCTTGTCCTTGGCTTCGACTTTCGGGGTGTGGCCTTGCAGCAACTGACGAGCACGGTAGGTAGCGGCCAGGGTCAGCTGGAAGCGGTTCGGGACGTTCTTGAGGCAGTCTTCGATGGTGATGCGGGCCATGTGTGTGCTCCTGATATGCAAAAAATTCAGTGTAAAACGCGGGGACAACGACAACGGTGAAAGCGCGCCACATTGGCGCGCTGATCAGGATTGAGGTTGATGCGCGTGGATTCCCAGCTGGGCAAACAGCGTAGCGTTGCGGGCAGCCTGTTGGGCGAACCGGCAGCGTGTCGCTTTGACAATCGCCTGCAGTTCGGCCAGGGCGACGTTAAACTCTTCGTTGATGATAGCATATTCGAACTCCGGCGCGTGCGCCATCTCGCCGCCGGCCGCCAGCAGGCGGCGCGTGATGATGTGCGGTTCGTCGGTGCCGCGCTTGTGCAGGCGCTCTTCCAGCGCCTCGATCGACGGCGGCAAAATGAAGATACCGGCCGCTTCCGGGAACAGTTTCTTCACCTGACGTGCGCCCTGCCAGTCGATCTCGAGCAGGATGTCGGTGCCGTTCTTCATCTCGTGTTCGACGGTCAGGCGGCTCGTGCCGTAGTAATTACCGTGCACCTCGGCCCATTCCAGGAATTCGCCGCGTTCGGCGCGGGTGACGAAATCCTCGGCGCTCGTGAAGTGGTAGTGCTCGCCATCCTGCTCGCCCGGGCGCGGCTGGCGGGTCGTGGTCGAGATCGACAGCTTGATGCCGGGTTCCAGGGCCAGCAGGGCATTGACCAGGCTCGACTTGCCGGCGCCGGACGGGGCGGCGACGATGAACAGGCTGCCGGAGAAGGCGTGTGGGAGCATGGGAAATCCTTTGTTAAACCGTTTTGCCGCGCATTCGATCATGCGGCGGCAGTGATAATTACGCTAGCATAAATACGTCGTTCCCGCGCAGGCGGGAACCCAAGTTTTTGGCGTCTCGATAACGCTTGCAAACTTAGGTTCCCGCCTGCGCGGGAACGACGGTGTTGAGACTGACAAAAAAATAAATTCAGGTGCTGAACAACGTCAGCCGATTACTCCAGATTCTGCACCTGCTCCCGCATCTGCTCGATGAGCAATTTGAGCTCCATCGACGCATCGGCCAACTCCTTGACCGACGCCTTGGCGCCGAGCGTATTGGCCTCGCGGTTCAGTTCCTGCATCATGAAGTCGAGGCGCTTGCCGACCTGGCCGCCTTTTTTCAGGATGTGCCGGGTTTCATTCAGGTGGGCCGACAACCGCGACAGTTCTTCCGACACGTCGATCCGGATGCCGTACAGGGTAACTTCCTGGCGAATTCTTTCCAGCACTTCCTGGCGCGTGAGCGTCGACGGATTGCCGTGGCCGGCCAGCCCCAATGCATCCTGCATACGCTCGACGGCCTTGTGCTGGAATTGCGAGATGACTTGCGGGATCAGCGGGGTGATGCGCTTGACGATCGCTTCCATCGCCTCGATGCGCGATTGCAGCATGGTCTCGAGCGCCGCGCCTTCGCGCTTGCGGCTGTCGACGAAGGCGGCGATGGTGGTGGCGGTGAGGGCGGCGACGTCCGCCTGCAGCGATTCCTGGCCGATTGTGGATTCTTCGATCACGCCGGGCCAGCGCAGCAGTTCAGCCACCGTCATCGGGGATGCCTGGGCAAAATGGCGGGTCACTTCGCCCTGCAGGCGGGCGAGGTCGGCCAGCAATTCCTGGTTCAGCGCCGACGAGCCGCCGCTGACCTTGCGGCCGAAGGACAGGCGCACCTCGACCTTGCCGCGCGTGATCGCGGCCATGATCGCCGAACGCAGATCGGGTTCCAGCGCGCGCAATTCGTCATTGATGCGGAACTGCAGATCGAGGAAACGCGAGTTGACGCTCTTGATTTCGATCGTGAGGGTTCCGGCAGCGCCTTCGCTGGTGGCGACCGCATAACCTGTCATGCTTGAAATGCTCAATGGGATCCCCGGTTTTTATTCTTTACAAAGCCGACATTTATCCACACAATCGCCCTGTTTAGCAAGGAAACCCACTTGGATGGCTGCACAGAATAACGCTCCCCTGCCCGATGGGCTGGACATTGCCGGATACCGCATTGTAAAGAAAATTGCGTCCGGTGGGTTCAGTATTGTTTACCTTGCCTATGACGGCGAGGGCAATGCGGTCGCCATCAAGGAGTATTTGCCGAGCGCGCTCGCGCTGCGCCAGCCGGGTGAATTGATCCCCGTGGTCGCCAAGCCGCACCTGGCCGTGTTCCGCATCGGGCTCAAGTGCTTTTTCGAAGAAGGCAGGGCGCTGGCGCGCATCGTGCACCCGAACGTGGTGCGGGTGCTGAACTTCTTCCGGGCCCACGATACCGTGTACATGGTCATGGCCTATGAATCCGGCCACTCGCTGCAAGAGCATATCGCGCGCGCCGCCGCCAAGGGCAGCCGCCCCGGCGAGCAGTTCGTGCGCAAGGTGTTTACGGGCGTGTGCGCCGGCCTGCGCGAAGTGCATGCCAACAAGCTGCTGCACCTCGATCTCAAGCCGGCCAATATCTACCTGCGCACCGACGGTTCCCCTTTGCTGCTCGACTTCGGCGCCGCGCGCCAGACGCTGCACAGCGACGCGCCGATGCTGGCGCCGATGTACACGCCCGGCTTCGCCGCGCCCGAACTGTCCACGCGCGGCGCCAGCCTGGGACCATGGACCGATATCTACAGCCTGGGCGCGGCCATGCTGGCCTGCATGAGCTGCGCCACGCCGCAATCGGTCGAGGCGCGCCGCGCCGACGACCGCCTGCTCGACCAGATCGACCGGCTGGGCGGCAAATATTCGCCGGCGCTGATCGATCTCGTGCAATCCTGCCTGGCGCTCGATCCGCTCGCGCGTCCGCAGAGCGTGTTCGCGATCCAGAAGGCGCTGCAGGCCGTACCCGCGCAGCCGGCGGCGGCGCAGCCGCAGCCCGGCGCGCGCGCCGGCTGGCGCGGACTCGTCGACCGTCTCGGCGCCTTCGGGCGCGGCCAGGGGTAACCATGCAATTTTCCGTCTACCAGCAAAGCCATATCGGCGGCCGCAAGGTCAACCAGGACCGCATGGGCTACTGCTTCACCCGCGACTCGCTGCTGCTCCTGCTGGCCGACGGCATGGGCGGCCACCAGAATGGCGAGATCGCCGCCACCATTGCGCTGCAGACGGTGTCGATGATGTTCCGCATGCAGGCGCGTCCCTACGTGAAGCGGCCCGAGCGCTTCCTGGAAGAGGCGCTGCTGCAGGCCCACCACGATATCCAGGCTTACGCCGCCAAGCACGGCCTGCCCGAGATGCCGCGCACCACCGTGGTGGCCTGCCTGGTGCAGCACAACTGCGCCGTCTGGGCCCACGCCGGCGACTCGCGCCTGTACTGGGTGCGGCGCGACCAGGTGCTGGCGCGCACGCGCGACCATTCGCACTTCGAGTACCTGGTCGACCGCGGCCGCGCCGACCCGCGCGAACGCGCTACCCACCCCGACCGCAACAAGCTGTACAACTGCCTGGGGGCCTCGAGCGCACCGAAGATCGCGCTGTCGCACCAGGTCAGCCTGCAGCCGGGCGACCTGCTGCTGCTGTGCTCCGACGGCCTGTGGTCGATGCTGCCCGAGACCGAGATCGTCCACCGCCTGACCACGAACGGCGTGGTGCAGGCGGTGCCGGAACTGGTGCAGATGGCGGCCGCGGTCGGCGGCGCCCAGGCCGACAACACCACCGCGCTGGCCATCGCCTGGCAGGGCGCCGACACGCCGGGCGGCGAGCTCCCGAACGTGATCTCGACCCAGATGCTGGGCGAGGACATGGTCAGGTCCACCATCGTCGCCGGCGATCCGGCGCCGGAGGGGGCGGAGGCCTTCGGCGACGACGATATCGAAAAAGCGATTGCCGAGATCCGTGCGGCGATCGAAAAATCATCCCAAGTCATCAAATAAGCAAGCAAACAAGAAAGAAGAGCACCATGACATTTGAACAGCGCCCCAGTGGCCGCGCGGTCGACCAGCTGCGTCCAGTTTCCATCACGCGCAGCTATACCCGGCACGCCGAAGGCTCGGTGCTGATCGAGTTCGGCGACACCAAGGTGATCTGCACCGCCAGCATCGAAGAGAAGGTGCCGGGCTTCCTGAAAGGGAAGGGCCAGGGCTGGCTGACCGCCGAATACGGCATGCTGCCGCGTTCGACCCACTCGCGCATGGACCGCGAAGCCGCGCGCGGCAAGCAGAGCGGCCGCACCCAGGAAATCCAGCGCCTGATCGGGCGCTCGCTGCGCGCCGCGTTCGACCTGGAAGCCTTCGGCGAACGTACGCTGCACCTCGATTGCGACGTGATCCAGGCCGACGGCGGCACCCGCACCGCGGCCATCACCGGCGCGATGGTGGCGGCCCATGATGCCTTCGGCAAGCTGGTGGCGGCCGGTCTCATTCCCGCGATCCCGGTGCGTCACTTCGTGGCGGCGGTATCGGTGGGCGTCTACCGCGGCATGCCGGTGCTCGACCTCGACTATCCCGAAGATTCCGGCTGCGACACCGATATGAACGTGGTGATGACCGATGCGGGGCACTTCATCGAAGTGCAGGGCACGGCCGAAGGCGCGGCCTTCGACCGCGCCGGCATGAACCGTTTGCTGGACCTGGCGCAGGCGGGTATTGCGGATTTGATTCATTTGCAAAAGCAGGCCTTGCGGCTGGATTGACCGGCGCGAGCGGCGTGAAGCCGGTAAAATAGCCGGTTCATCCAATCCATCACGCATAGCCATGACCCAACGCCTGATCCTCGCTTCCAACAATGCCGGCAAGCTGAAGGAGTTCGCCCAGCTGCTCGGTCCCATCGGTTTCGAACTGCATCCGCAGGGCGAATTCGACGTGCCGGAGGCCGAAGAGCCGTTCGGCACCTTCGTCGAAAACGCGCTGGCCAAGGCCCGTCACGCCTCGCGCCTGACCGGCCTGCCGGCGCTGGCCGACGATTCGGGCGTGTGCGTGAATGCGCTCGGCGGCGCGCCGGGCGTGCATTCGGCCCGCTTCGCTGGCGAGCCGAAGTCGGACGAGCGCAACAACCGCAAGCTGGTGGCCGAGCTGGCGGCCATGTGCGACAAAACGGCCTATTACTACTGCGTGCTGGTCTATGTACGCCACCCGGACGACCCGCAGCCGGTGATCGCCGACGGCTTCTGGAATGGTGAAATCATCGTGAACCCGCGCGGCGAGAACGGCTTCGGCTACGATCCGCATTTCCTGATCCCGTCGCTCGGCAAGACCACCGCCGAGCTGGCGCCGGACGAAAAGAACGCACTGTCCCACCGCGGCCAGGCGCTGCGCGCGCTGGTCGAGAAACTCAAACCCGCCTGACGTGATTCCGCTGAAATGATCCCGATTAAAGTCGCCGGCCCGACGCCAAGCGAACCGCGTTCGCCGGCCACCGCCGCACTGCAATACCTGCAGCCGGGCGCCTTGAACCTGGCGGCCTTGCCGCCGCTGTCGCTATACGTCCACTGGCCCTGGTGCGTGCGCAAATGCCCCTACTGCGATTTCAATTCGCACGAAGCGAAGGGAGAATTGCCCGAGCAGGCCTACCTGGACGCGCTGCGCCTCGACCTGGAACAATCGCTGCCGCTGATCTGGGGCCGCAAGATCCATACCGTGTTCATCGGCGGCGGCACGCCGAGCCTGATGTCGGCCGCGGGGCTGGACCGTTTGATGTCCGACCTGCGCACCCTGCTGCCGCTGGAACTCGATGCCGAGATCACGATGGAAGCCAATCCCGGCACCTTCGAGGCCGAGCGTTTCAAAAGCTACCGCGAGAGCGGCATCAACCGCCTGTCGATCGGCATCCAGAGTTTCAACCCTGCGCACCTGAAGGCGCTTGGCCGCATCCATGACGGCGATGAAGCGCTGCGCGCGGTCGAGATCGCGAAGAACACCTTCGACAACTTCAACCTCGACCTGATGTACGCGCTGCCGTCGCAGACGCTCGACGAAGCGCGGCGCGACCTGGAGACGGCGCTGTCGTTCGCGCCGCCGCACCTGTCGCTCTACCACCTGACGATGGAACCGAACACGGTGTTCGCCAAGTACCCGCCGGCGCTGCCCGACGACGACCTGAGCGCCGACATGCAGGACATGATCGCCGCGACGATGGGCGCCGCCGGCTACCAGCACTACGAAGTCTCGGCTTACGCCCAGCCGGGCCGGCGCGCGCGCCACAACCTGAACTACTGGCAGTTCGGCGATTACCTCGGCATCGGCGCCGGGGCGCACTCGAAGCTGTCGTTCCCGCACCGCGTGCTGCGCCAGGCGCGCTTCAAGCAGCCGGCATCCTTCATCGAGGCGGCGAATCGCGGCAATCCGGTGCAGGAAGAACACGAGATCGCGCGCGCCGACATGGGGTTCGAGTTCATGCTCAATGCGCTGCGCCTGACCGGCGGCTTCGATCCGAACCTGTTCGGCGAACGCACCGGCATGAATATCGGCGCGATCGCGAAGAAGCTGGACGAGGCCGAGGCCAAGGGGCTGATCTACCGCGACCACAAGCTGATCAAGCCGACCGAGATGGGGCAGCGTTTCTTGAATGACCTGCAGGAGATGTTCCTGGCCGATTGATCACGTCTCGACCGCGCCGGCCAACCCGCCCAGGGTGCGCGCCAGGCCATCGACGATGCGCGCCATGCCGTCGTAGTCGATGCGATCCTGCACCGCGCCGGGCGGCGCTTCGGCGCGAAAATACGGAAAGCGCAGGAAGCCGGCATCGGTGATCACCAGCGCCGGACTGTCATTCGGCGCACCATGCCTGGACAGGGTCAGGCCCATCGCGTGGGCCGGCGCCGCCAGCCCCTGGCGCGCCAGCAGCGGGTCGCTGCGCAGGGCGGCGAGCGCCTGGCGTACCTGCGCCGAGGCTGCGTGCGTGCCCACGAAGGCCATGAAATTGCCGCCATCATGGTGGCGCGCATCAGCCGCCTGGTCATCGCGCATGAAGAACACGAAGCGGATCTCGGTGCCGAGCGCGGGCTGCAGCGCCTTGGCGGCGCGCGCCAGTTCGAGCACGGCGGCCGTGCTGGCGGCGCCCATGATGGCGTCAAAGCCCAGGTGGGCGCCGACGATGAAGATGCGGTCGGCCCGCGCGCCAGGCGCCACCCTGGATACGGCCACCTCGACGCTCCGGCCGGCATGCGCCGCGTCGCTGCCGCGCCGCACATGCGGGGCATAGCCGTAGCGCCGCAGCGCGGTCTCCACGTGGCGCAGTGCGCCGTGGTTATCGGGCGCCACGGGCGCCACGGACGCCAGCGCCTGGGTATGCGCCTGCAGGCGCGCCGCCAGCGGCGGCTCGCCCGAGCTGCTGTCGACGGTCAGCATGGCCAGCACGATGGCCACGAGGATCGCGAGAATGACTTTCCAGTGTGAGTTGAAAAAATTGCGCATGGCATCACACGGCGCCGCAGGGCGCATCGTCAGCAGTCGATAAGCCCAGTGTAGTCAAATCGCCGGCGACGTGCGCCGGCGCGCGGCGCAATTCCGCGTCACAACTTGGAGAAAACCGGTCCCGTCGGCTTGCGCTGCCCGGCGCGCATGCGGGCCCGGCGCCGCTGCCACCACAGCAGCAGGCCGGTCACGCCGAGCGCGGCCAGCACCAGGCCCAGCAGGCCGACGGTCGCTTCTCCCGCCACGCCGCCCAACTCGCCCGTATGCAGTGGATAGACGATGGAATTGATGCGGGAGCCGGGATCGAGGCCGTCCCAGCGCTGGCGCGCCAGCACTTCGCCGCTGCGCGGATCGAGCCAGACGGTCGAGCGCCCATTGGGATGCGGGTCGTCGGGCACCTGCATGCGCACGGCCAGCGGCCGGTCCAGCTGCGGCGTGTACAGGAACAGGCCGATGCGGCCATCCGGAAACGCCGCCTGCGCGGCGGCGGCCAGCGTGTCGAGCGAGGCCGCCGGGCCGGAACCCTGCGGCAGCCTGGGCGCCGCGACGACCGGCGCGCCGGCCAGCCAGCTGATCCAGCCGCCGATCGGGCGCCAGGCGAGGTAGGCGCCGGTGGCGATGCTGACGCCCAGGATCAGCGCGAACACCGCGCCGCCCGTGCGGTGCAGGTTGAACGCGGCGCGCGGCCATCCTTTACCCAGTTCGATGCGCAGCGAGGGCGGCCAGCGGTGCGGCCACCACAGCACGATGCCCGACACCGCCAGCAGCAGGTAGACGAGGGCGACCACGGCCAGGATCGCCTTGCCGGCCTGCCCCAGCCACAAGGCGCTGTGCAGGCCGTGCAGCAGCGACACCACGCTCTCGTGCTCGCCGCGCCGGCCCTGCTCGACGCCGCTTGCCGGATGCAGGTAGAGCGCACCGCGCCATTCCCCGCGCACCAGGACCTCGAGCGTGGCGCCGGCCTCGCGCGGCGGGCGGAAGGTGAAGGCCGCCCTGGGGCCGAATTCGGCGGCCAGGCGTAGCCGCAGCGCTTCCAGGGAAACCGCCGGCGCCGCTGGCTGCTGCGCAGCCACGAAGTAGGCCGGATGCAGCCAGCGATCCAGCGGCCGCGCCACCACCAGCAGCGAACCGGTCAACCCGGAGACGACCAGGATCCAGCCCAGCCCGAGCGCAGTCCAGCGATGGGCCTTGAGCCAGAAGCCGCGCAGCGACGCGGTCATCAGTACGCCAGCCGCAGCTGGACGTAGGCCATGCGCGGCGCGCCGACCATGCGCCCGCCGTTGGTGTCGGTATTGCGCGTGTAGTAGCGGCGGTCGGCCAGGTTGTTGATCCCCAGCTGGAAGTCGGGCCCCTTCTTGTCCGCCATCTTGTAGCTCAGTTGCGCGTTCAGCACGCCGAAGCCGGGCACGCGGCCGAGCGCCGCGTTGGCGGTTTCCGCCACCGTGTTGGCGGTGTCGGTGTAGTGCTTGCCTTGTGCCGTGGCGGACAGGCTCACGGCCCAGGCGTTCCGGGTGTAGCGCGCGCCAAGGGTGCCGGTCTGGCGCGAATAGAAGGGCACGTCGCGGCCCTCGAACTCGCCCGACTCCTGGATCGCGCGTACGTAGGTGTAGTTGGCGTACAGGTTCAGGCCGGCGAGGGGTCCAGACCTGGCGAGATCGTAGTCGATGGCGAATTCGACGCCGTCGTGGGTGGTCGCGCCCAGGTTGCGGAACACGGCCGGGTTGGTGCCCGGGATCGACAGGATCTGGTTATCGAAGCGCAGGTCGAACATGGTCAGCTCGGAGCGCAGCCGTTCGCCCGCATAGCGCGCGCCAACCTCCAGCGTTTTGGCGACTTCCGGGTCGAGCGGGTTGGTTTCGGACATCGAGTTCAATTGCGTGTACTGCACCGCGCCGAACGAGGTGCTGTAGGCCGTGTACAGGGTCAGGCGCTCGTTCGGCAGGTAAGAGACGTTCAGCGACGGCAGCGCGCGGCTGTTGCGGACGTGGAAAGGCGTATCGTCGGCCGTCCCGCTCGGATTGCGCTCGCTCTCGATTTTTTCGTAGCGCACGCCGGGCGTGATCCGCCACTTGTCGTAGGCGATGCGGTCGTCGACGTAGACCGAGTGCGCGCGCGTGCCGTTCTCGAACACCTGGACGGCGCCGACCTGCTGGCCGGTGGTGCTGTTGGTCGAGTAGCGCCGGTCGGCCCCGGTCTCGCGGATGTAGCGGTAGCCGACCGTGACGTCGTGGGTGGCCGGTCTCCATGCCAGGCGCTGCGTGTAGCGCGGCTCGAATCCGCGCACCTCGTTGTCGCGCGGCTGGAAATCGTTGCGGCCCTGGCCCGCATTGGCCAGCGAGCTTTCGCGCGCGCTGTCGTAGGCATAGGCGCGCACTTCGAATTCCTGCGTGGCCGACAGGGCGTTCACGTAGCCGACGTCGACCTGGTCGCGATCGCCCTTCCAGTAGTCGGTCGGGTGGGTGTTCTGGAACGGGTCGCGCCCGTACTGGCTCGGTGTGAGGCCGCCCGGCGTCATCGACTTGACGTCGTAGTAGGCGACCTTGCCATAGACCTCGGACGAGGAACCGAGCTTGTAGCGCCACTTCAGCGCCAGGTCGTTGTAGCGGTCGTCGCTGCCGTCGCGCCAGTGGTCGCCCTCCATGCCCGAATACAGCAGGGCCACGCCGAAACCACTGTCCAGTTCGGTGCCGAGATAGGCCGAGACCTGCCGGTTCGATCCGCCGCCTTCGTAGGTGTTGTAGCGCGCCGTGGCCTCGGCCGTCAGGCCGCCCTGGCTGGGCACCGGGCGGGTCTTGAAGTTGACGATGCCGCCCACGTTCTGCGGCCCGTAGCGCACGGCGCCGCCGCCGCGTACGACGTCGATCGAATTGAGGTTGCCCAGGCTGCTTGGGGCCAGCACCAGGTTCGGCTGGCCGTACGGCGCCATCGCCAGCGGAATCCCGTCGATCAGCATGGTCGAGCGGAAGGAGTTGCGCGGATTGAGGCCGCGGATGCCGATGTGCAGGCCGACCGAGCTGCCGGTATTGCTGGTGCTGCCGCTGATCTGCACGCCGGGAATGCCGCGCAGGACGTCGGCGATGGTGGAGGCGCCGCTGTCGACGATCTGTTCGCGCCGCACCAGCGTGCGCGCGCCGCCGAAGCCCTGCACGCTGTTCTCCAGGCCGGTGCCGAGCCAGTCACCGACGACCCGGATGGTCTCCAGCATGCCGATCTCGCGCGGCGCGGCCTCCGCGGTCACGGGCGCGGCCTGGCGCCGGATGACGAAGCCTTCGCCGGACTGTGGCATGGCCTGGGCGCCGCTGCCGTCCAGCAGGGCGGCCAGGCCTTCAGGCACCGTGTAGCGTCCGTCCAGGCCGCGGCTGGCCAGGCCGGCCACGTCCTCGGGACGGAAGGCGATCGTGACGCCGGCTTTGCGCGCGAAGCCGGACAGCGCCTGTGCCAGCGGTCCGGCGGCGATCTTGTAGTGCCGCGCGTCCGGCGTGGCGGCTTGGGCGCTGGCGGCGGGCGCATGCAGGGCCGCGCCGAGCGCCGTGAATGCGATGAGCGCCAGGGCGGCAGGGGTAGTCGGCGACGCCAAAGTGATTCCTTTCGTTTGCTTGATGGCGTATAAGCCGAACCAGCGCTGAAAAAGGGACAGGAGGCGGTAAAAAAATTTGAAAATGCTCAGGAGGACGTCACCGTGACCCAGTACGCCGTCCGGCGGACGACGCGCACCGGCAGGGTTTGCGCGACGACATCCAGCACATGGTCGGTGTCGCCGAGCTGGAACACGCCGGACACGCGCAGGTGGGCCACCTCGGGCGCGCAGCGGACGATGCCGGGGCGGAAGCGCGCCAGCTCCTGCAGGAAGGCGTCGAGCCGCATATCGTCGGCTTCCAGCATGCCCCGGGTCCAGGCCGGGGCGGCGTTGGGGGCACCGGGCGCGGGCCTGGCCTGCCCGTCGAAGGACTGGGCCGAAAAGCGCACGCTGTCGCCGGCCTCGAAGATCCTGCGCTCGCCACTGGCGCGCAGCACCACCTCGACCCGGTGTTCGAGCACATGCAGTGCGGTGCGGTCTTCCCCATCCAGCGCGCGCACGCTGAAGCGGGTGCCCAGCGCGCGTAGCCGGCCGTGGTCGGTGTCGACCAGGAAGGGGCGCGGCTGGCCGTGCGCATCCGGCGCGGTCTCGACATAGATTTCGCCGCGCTCCAGTTGCAGCAGGCGCGCAGCGTCGGTATAGCGCACCGCGAGATCGGTGGCCGTGTTGAGCCGCACGGCGCTGCGGTCGGCCAGCAGCAGGGGGCGCTGCTCGCCGATGCCGGCGCGATAGACACCCTGGGCTTCGCCGCGCAGGATCTGGTAGCCGAACCAGCCGGCCGGCAGCGCCACGCTTATTGTCGCCAGCGACTTGAGTACGGTGCGCCGCTTGCTACGCGCCTGGCGCGTGAGGACGGGCACGCCCAACGCCGGCGGGACGGCGCCGAATCGTTGTTGCAACCGTTCGGCGCGCTGCCAGGCTTGCTCGTGTTCGGGGCGTGCCTGGCGCCAGTGCTCGAAGGCCCGGCGCTCGGCGTCGCCGGCCTCGCCGGAGTGCAGGCGCACCAGCCAGTCCGCCGCTTCACGGACGACCTGGGGATCGAGCGGCGCGGTAGGATCAGGCACGGCGCTTCAGCACATCGCGTTCAGGCACAGCTCGAAGCCCTGCGCCATATAGCGCTTGACCGTGCGGTCGGAAAGGCCGGTGCGCTCGGCGATCTGGACATAGGTCAGCCCTTCGAGCTGCGACAGCACGAACACTTCGCGCGCCTTGGGCGCCAGCTGGGACAGCATGGCGTCGAGCTGCTGTAGTTCTTGCTGCATGGAGACCAGTTGTTCGGGCGAGTAGGCGAGTTCGTCGGGGAGGGCGGCGAGCGTTTCCAGCCATGCCTGCTCGAGCGTGCGGCGGCGCCAATGGTCGTTGAGCAGGCCGCGCGCGATGGTGGCCAGGAAGGCGCGCGGATCGTGGATGCCGGGGACCTCGTCCGGCCGGCGCAGCAAGCGCAAGAAGGTGTCGTGGGCAAGATCTACCGCGTCATCGGCGCTGTCGAGCCGCTGACGCAACCAGCGGCATAGCCAGCCGTGGTTATCCTTATAGAGCAATTGGATGGTAGACATGATCGATCCCTCGGAGGTGTGGGGCCATGCGCTGAGGGTTGCAGAAGACAATTCTAAATGATAGCGATTATTGTTCTCATCTGCAATGACTGCCGCTTACGCTGTGCATACAACCAACTATGCGACAGCCCAGTTTCATGTTCGATATCATCGCGTTATCAAAATCACCATTGAGGGAAATTCAATGTCAACCGTGACCACGGCCAGCCCGGCTTACCGAAGCCCGCCCGGCCTGCTGCATACGATCCTGCTGGCCGGGAGCGTGTCCCTGTTCCTGGGTGCGCTCCTGAGCGACATCGCCTATTACAAAACCTTCCAGATCCAGTGGAGCAACTTCGCCTCGTGGCTGATCGCGGGCGCCGAGTTGTTCAGCGGGCTGGCGCTGGTGTTCGCACTGGTCGACCTGATCCGCGCGCATCAGAAGTCGGGGCAGGTGCTGATGTACTTCCTGCTGCTGCTGGCGACGTGGTTGCTGGGCCTGTTCAACGCTTTCCAGCACGCCAAGGATGCATGGGCCGTCATGCCGGCCGGACTGGTCATGTCGGCGGTCGTGTTCGTGCTGATCTGCCTGACGGCCTGGGTCGGCTTGCAGCCACGCGTGGGAGGTGCACGATGAAGCGCACCAGCACACTGGCATTGATGGGCGCGGCGCTGCTGCTGAGCGCCTGTACCGAAGGCGAAGGCGCCAAGACCTTGTCGCGCGGGGCCGACCCCACGCTGCCGGATCCGCAGCGCGGCATCATGCCGAGCATGAAGATCGCCGAGCCGACGCCATGGGGCGACCAGAAGCCGACGGTGCCCGAGGGCTTCAGCGTGACGGCCATCGCGACCGACCTGCAGATTCCGCGCCAGACGCTGGTGCTGCCGAATGGCGACATCATCGTGGCCGAGGGGCGGGGCGGCAATGCTGCCAAGCTCAAGCCGAAGGACGTGATCGCCGGCTACATCAAGGCGCAGGGCAATACCAAGGTCAAGAGCGGCAACCGCCTGACCCTGCTGCGCGATGCCGATGGCGACGGCACGTATGAATTGAAGACCGTGTTCGCGGCCGACCTGAATGCGCCGTATGGCCTGGCCTACGCCAACAACAAGCTGTACGTGGCCAACCAGGACGAGCTGGTGAGCTTCGACTACCAGGAAGGGCAGACCAAGGCCGGCGGCGCGCCGACCACGGTCGCCAAGCTGCCGTCCGAGATCAACCACCACTGGACCAAGGCGCTGACCGTCAGTGCCGATGGGCGCTACCTGTATGTCGGCATCGGCTCGAACAGCAATATCACCGAGCGCGGCATGGAGGCCGAGGTCGACCGCGCGATGGTGTGGCAGATCGATGCAGCGACCGGTGCTTATAAACCGTATGCGACCGGCCTGCGTAATCCGACGGCGCTGGCGATGCATCCGGAGACCGGGCAGCTGTGGTCGGTGGTGAATGAACGCGATGAGCTGGGGCCGGACCTGGTGCCGGATTACCTGACCTCGGTGAAAGAGGGGGGCTTTTATGGCTGGCCTTACGCTTACTGGGGCCCGAATGCCGATCCGCGCGTGAAGCCGGGCGACCCGGAAAAGGTGAAGGCCACCATCAAGCCGGATTACAGCCTGGGCTCGCACGTCGCGGCGCTGGGCCTGCATTTCTCGTCGTCGGTCATGGGCGAGAAGTTTGCCAACGGCGCCTTCGTCGGAGAGCATGGCAGCTGGAACCGTAATCCGCCGGTGGGCTACAAGGTGATCTTCGTGCCGTTTGCCGATGGACGTCCTGCGGGTGAGCCGATCGACTTCGTGACGGGTTTCCGTACCGACGAAGGCAAGACGCGCGGGCGGCCGGTGGGCGTGACCGTCGATCCGCGCGGGGCGCTGATCGTGGCGGACGATCTGGCGAATACGATCTGGAGAGTGACGCGCAATCGTTGAGCGCGATTGTTCTGAGCATATAAAACCGGGCCGCAAGGCCCGGTTTTCGTTTCAAGCTGTACTTTGCTGTGATTGCGCCTTATCAACTACCTCGCTGTGCGCCATGACTATGATCGATTTTGCTCATAGGTATTAGCACACTGTTTATCGTGAGGTAGGCGCATGATCATTGATAAGGTTATCCGGGGTATCGGTGGTCTGACCGACACGAACCGTGCCATACGGTTGCGCGTAGCGACCGCCGATGGCGTTGTCGACGACTTGCTGCTGGTGAAGTATGTGAGCGGCATTGAATCGATCTGTGGTGGAATCGAATACACATTGCATTGTGTCGCCTTGCAAGCTGGCATGGAGCTCAAACAATTCATTGCCAACCCGGTCGAGCTTCAATTCGTGACCGACTCGGGCAAGCTGCGGACCGTATGCGGCATCGTGGCAGGAGCGAGCGAAGGTCAAAGCGATGGTGGGCTGGCGACTTACCAGTTGATTGTTCGCGATGCGTTGTCGCTGCTCGAACAAACCTGCAATACGAGGGTGTTCCGGCAACGCAGCGAAATCGATATCACTGAGACCATATTACGCGAATGGCGGCACGCGAATCCTGTCGTGGCGGCGGCGTTTCGCGTCGAAATGAGAGGGCTGAAGCAGTATCCGTCCCGTGAGTTCACGATGCAGTACAACGAATCCAATGCCGCTTTTCTGCGTCGATTGTGGAAACGTCGCGGCATCGCCTGGTTCATCAAGGCGGGCGCGTCGAATGAACGTGGGCGCGGCGACATTCCAATTCACACGCTGGTCCTCTTCGATAATCCGAACGCGCTGGAGCAGAATCCGGCCGGTGCGGCGCGCTACCACCGCGACGACGGCACCGAGCAACGCGACAGCATCACCGCCTGGCACGCCGTACGCAGCCTGACGGCTGGACGAATCAATCGCCATAGTTGGGACTATGCCCAGACATGGTTGATGACTGGCGAAGAAACGAGTCTTGCCGATCAGGGAAGGCAGGGTAACCGGTTCGCGGCCAGCCTGGATGACTACCTGGTCGATTCTCCCCATGCCGCCGACAATGGCGACGATTACCGCAGCCTTGCCGTCCTGCGCATGCAGCGCAAGGAGTATGAAGCCAAGTGTTTCCAGGGGGAGAGCGGCGACCGCGATATGCGTGTCGGGCAGTGGCGGCGCATAAACGGACATCCAGAAATCGATAGGCATCCGGTGGAACAGCGCGACTTCGTGTGCACCGAGTTGCGGGTGGAAGCCGAGAACAATCTGCCCACGACACTCGACGAGAAAGCGGGGCGCCTGTTCGCCATGAACCGGTGGAGCGGCGACCGTGCCGCCTTGATGCAGGCCAGCGCTGAACGAGGCGTGCGCTATACGAACCGCTTTACCTGCGTGAGGCGCGGCATCGCGATCGTGCCGGCCTATGACCCACGCCTCGACCTGCCCCGCACCGAAGTGCAGACCGCCATCGTGGTGGGGCCTTCGAACCAGGAAATCTACTGCGACAAACTAGGGCGAGTCAAAGTTTGCTTCCCCGCTTGCCGGCCGCACGACCATGAGCATGCGGATGGCGCGGGGGCCTCGGGGACCGATCGCGACTCCGCCTGGTTGCGCGTCGCTACCGGGTGGGCGGGTGACCGGTATGGCGCGATCTCGTTGCCGCGGGTCGGTGACGAGGTCGTTGTGGTGTTCACGGGTGGCGACCCGGACAAACCGCTCATCATCGGCGGCGTCCATGGCGCACGCACGGCGCCGCCTTCCTTTAGCCGCACCAGCGTTCTGCCGGGCGATTGCCATCTGTCCGGGATCGTGAGCAAGGAAGGGCAGGGTACGCGCAACAACCAGCTTCGCCTGGACGACACGCCCGGCCAGATCAGTGCGCAACTTGGCAGTGAGCATGCATATAGCCAGCTCAATCTCGGCTTTCTCACCCATCCCAGGTGTGATGGGTCGGCAGGACCGCGCGGCGAAGGGGCCGAACTGCGTACCGATGCCGCGTTGTCGCTGCGCGGCGGGCAAGGTGTGTTGATCAGTGCCGATGCATCGCTGCGGGCAGCAGGGCGACAGCTCGATCGCGATGGGCTGGCCGGTCTGGCGGTGGCGCTGTCGAGCATACAGCAGCAACTGGCCGAGTTGGCGGAAACGCACGAGACCGACGCGGTGGAGGGGGAATCGCTAGCGCAATTGAAGTCGCATGTCGAACGGTGGGAGGACGGAACCAATACGGCAGGACAGTCGACAGCGGGCGGGGGAGGAAAGCCGGTGGTTGCCATCGAGGCGCCGGCCGGTGTGCTGGTGGGTAGTCAGGCAGGGGTTGCGATCGGGGCGCAGACCAATGTCGATGTTGTCAGCGTTCGGAATACGCAGGTATCTGCCGGGCGCAAATTGATGCTGCATGCTTTACAGGGCATCAGCTTGTTTGCTCATTCTCTCGGTATGAAATTGGTTGCGGCGCGTGACAAGATCGAGATCGAGGCACAGGAGGAGAACGTCGAAATTACGTCTGCGAAACGAATTGTACTAGCGGCAACCGAAGAGATTATCCTGCAGTCACCGAAGGTGACAGTAATCTCTCAAGGTGCGCAAGTAGTAATCGGTGATGGTCGAATTACGCATCAATGCACTGGTGGATTTTTGGTCAAAGCGGCCAAGACAGAATTTCCTGGAGCCGGAGAAGGTACATCGCTAACGATGCCCATGCCAGAAAGTGTCGTCGATCATGATCAGCGCATTCGTATGGTCGATCTAAGTACTGGCGAACCTTTGATACATCAACGTTACCGAGTGACGCTGGAAGACGGGCAGATTATCGAAGGATTTACAAACTCAGATGGGGAAACACAGGCTTTTAAATCTGAAATTCCTTTCGGACACTACACCGTCGAAGCGCTTTACGACTAAATCCATCGGAAAGTACCTTAAGGAGGAGCGGTGGCGAAATCTCACAATCCCGCGGGATATAAATTGCCGGTAAATCCAGAGGCAAAAAAAGGAACGGTCGCGCAAGGGTTCGTTACGCCGAAGCAGGATCGTAATCCGCAGATACAAACTATTCCACCAAAGCGAGTTATACCCATCATATTCATTCCAGGAATAATGGGGTCGAATTTACGCATGAATGCATTGCGTCAGAACCAGTTTGGCCAAGAAAATAATATTGCATGGCGACCAGATCACCTCCTGGCTACCTATCCTCTTCATGACGATACATCTTCCGAGAGACAGTTGCGTTTCGATCCTTATTCAACAGAGCTCGACACGTATGATCCGAAAACTAATATTACAGGCAACTCAGCCGAGACGTCTGACGATAGAAATAGTGATGTTGCTTTTTCAAGGCAATATGGTGGTTGGGGGAAAGCAGGAGGGCCATTGCTAAAGGATGATTTGCCCGGAGTCAAAGATGCCAAACGTAAAGAGCAAAAAGCCCGCGAACGTGGTTGGGGAGAAGTGTATTTTGATAGCTATAAGACAATCCTGTCGGAGTGTGAGATAAGACTAAACGCTGGCCTCTCGGAAAGATATATGGATAGTTATCTGGCTAATTCCGTAGCTGCTGTTTCCCCAGAGAAGTGGCAGGTTCATCCAAGTACGCCACTAAAAAGCGTTGAGGTAAATGAAATGCGATCTGCAATAAAAGGTTGTTGGTTTCCTGTTCATGCGATGGGGTATAACTGGCTGCGAGAGAATTTCGAGTCTGGCGTAGTGATTGCGAAAAGAATTCGAGCTTTGATCTCACGTTATCAGGAACAAGGATATCAATGCGAGAAGGTAGTTTTGCTAACGCATTCAATGGGGGGATTGGTGGCGCGTGCAGTCATCCATCCTGAAATGGGAGCGCTGAACGATAAAGTACTAGGTGTCATACATGGCGTGATGCCGGCCGTAGGTGCTGCTACTGCATACAAACGTATTCGTTGCGGCTTTGAAGGTGATAACACAGCTGCAAAGATCTTAGGCGCCAGAGGATCGCATGTTACGTCCGTGCTAGCAAATTCTCAAGGTGGATTGGAGTTGCTGCCGAGTGAGGATTACGGTAACGGATGGCTCCAGCTTAGGCAGGGAGGGAAGACCGTGAAGAGCCTACCAGAGAACGGCGACCCGTATGATGAAATATATAAGACTCAAGGAAAATGGTTTTCCTTGCTCCGCAAAGAGTGGATAAACCCGGCAGGATTGCCAAACTCTAGTTTCTTAAACACATGCGTTTTGCTGGAAAGAGCAAGACAATTTCATCGGGACATAGCAAGAACTTACCACGATCAAAGTTACGCACATTACGGCGCAGACAATTCGGGTCCGGCCTGGCATAAGGTGGTATGGCAAATCGATGCGGACGTGAATATAGATGATTTCGATAATCTGCTTGTCGCTAGAGACGACGAAAGAGGGAATCTATTGTTGAAGAAGCCAATTCTACAAGGGGGAAGTCCTGCAATCGCTTTCAATGCTTGCTTGCTGGGAGCTATGGATGCAGGAGACCAAACAGTCCCGGTTTTTTCAGCTGACGCACAGCTTCGAAGTGGAAAATTCAAGGGAATATTTCGCCAAACTGGTTATGAGCATCAAGCTAGTTACAAGGATGAAAAGGTCTTGGCGTCCACGATATATAGTTTATTTAAAATTGTTGGCTCAATGAAATGGTCAAATTGATGAGAAATTTATTTCTTAATCCACCTCTTGCGTATCCAATTATTTTTCTTGGATTTTTCTTGCTCATTGGCGGGTGTAATCGCCACGTTCGCCTTGGATCGGATGATACTATGCAAAAAACACTACCTAGAATTGAGAAATTGTTCGAAGAAACCAAGGTGATATGTTTTGGACGTATGCTAATCCGTGTTCCAAGTGCCTCGACGGTCGTATTCGGATGGACGGAAGTGGACTCATCGATAGAATACGCGAAGGGATACTCGAAAAGAATTGATGAGCTTGTAGATAGCAGTTTAATTGAGGTTGAGAAGGAACGTATATTTATGAGGGAGAGCGATTACAAGCGACTGCCATTATACGGGTCTATACTTGATGGTGCTGTTCCTGGGCAAAAAATTGTCATCGGATCTAAAGACAGGGTAGGATATTCTGCCGAGTCGTTTATTCCCATTGAAGATGACTTGTTTGTTCAGAGTTTTGTTAGCTTGATGCCTAAAGAAGATATCGTAAGTCGGCTAAATCTGGTGGCAAGTAAATTGAGATTGCGTTCCATCCAAGAGATTCCTTCAGAGGAAGGGATATGTATAGAAGGCGGATTCGTTCCTTCTCAGTATCAGTATGAGCGTACTCGCATCGGGATTCGCTTAAAAGAGTTTCCTGATGTGCATTTATCTGTGGAAGCACATAAGAATCTGATGTATCTCCCTGAAGGGAATAGCCCTAGACTGTTAAGAGAATCAGCCTCACAACACGCTAATGCTGCAGGACTTGCACCGGTATTCGCAAGGATCGAAGTGTTGCGAGATCAGGTGCGTCAGCTATCTGCATGGAAAGGAGAGGAATTTGCTGCGCGAACCCCAAGTTATAAGAAGAGCAAATCAGTGCATGAGTTTCGTTTTCATAGCATGGGCTCGATCGATGATCCTTTTCATCCCGAACTCGATATCAGACTTGACTCGGGCGTGGAAGGCAATGTAAAAGCCAAGGTCGAGCCAAGCATTACTGACGAAGAAGCACTGGCCCTTTGGGATAAAATCCTTCCAACCATCCGTCTGCGCCAGGCAAGCGATGCGACCTCTACTACTCTTTCTACGCCGAAAACGCCACTTGGTAGTGTCAGCAATACTGGCGAAACTTGTCCTCGGAGTGGTTGGTGGGAATGCCTGGAAACGGGACGAATGGACGCAGATAGGCATCGGCACTTTACTGAAGGTGAAGAGTTCCCGCCAGCCTTAGTCACGGGTTATGTGAGCCTATGGCGATTCCTGATAGGAGACGCTGACCGTATCGCAGCAGTCAAATGGAAACTAGTTGAGTATGACAATGCGTTGTCTGCTACGCCAGGTTCTACGGAAGATGGCGCATTGCGAGGCGACAACAATCCTGAGGACGAACATGCCTAATATAGTCCGTCTGAATGATCCAACAAGTCACGGGGGCAAAGTGACTAGCGTCAAGGCCTTGCATTTTACCGTCGGCGGCGTCGCTGTTGCCTGTGTCGGTGATAAGTGCATATGTCCGATACATGGCCAAGGAACCATTATCGAAGGAGAGTCGCATCATACGATCGATGGAAAAGCTGTCGCTTACGACGGCCACAAGACCAGCTGTGGTGCAACGTTGACATCTACGGTGACAAACTTCATCTACAGTTGAGTAGAAGGCAGCCCACCTTGCGATGAAACGAATGATAAAAAAACCGGGCGCAAGCGCCCGGTAGAATCATTGCAACGCCATGGCGGTTATCGGGCTGCCACCGGCGTACCCGCCGCACCGGTGGCAGGTGCACCAGTCGCCGGATCAACCGGCTCCGTCCACCCACCCCCCAGCACGCGATACAACACGACCTGGTTCTGCAACCTCAGCAAATTCGCCTGCACCGACAACTGCTGCGACTGGAACAACGACCGCTGCGCGTCGAGCAAATCGAGCTGGCTCGCCGCACCGCTGCGATACCGCAGGTCCGACAGATTGAAACGATCCGCCTCGGCCTCGGTCACCGCCGCCTGCGCGCGCAGCTGTTCGCTGAACGTCGCCTGTCCCGCCAGCGCATCCGCCACTTCGCGGAACGCGGTCTGGATCGAACGTTCGTATTCCGCCACCGCGATATCGCGCCCGGCACGTGCACTGCCCAGGGTCGCGCTGTTGCGACCATAGTCGAAGATCGGCAGGATCGCCTGCGGCGCGAAGGTCCAGCCCCAGGTACCGCTGTCGAACAGGCCCGACAGCTCGGTGCTGGCGCTGCCGGCGCTGCCGGTCAGCGTGATGCGCGGGAAGAAGTTCGCGCGCGCCGCGCCGATGTTGGCGTTGGCCGCGATCAGCTGCTGCTCGGCCGCACGGATGTCCGGACGGTTGGCCAGCAGGTCCGATGGCAGGCCGGCCGGGATGTCCGGCAGCTCCGTCTTGGCCAGCGTGGCGCCGGCGCTGACGTCGGCCGGAAGCGGGCCGCCGACCAGCAGCGTCAAGAGGTTGATGTCCTGGGCCCGCAGGCGCTGCTGCTGGGCCAGGGTCGCGCGCGCCGTCTCGACCAGCGAACGCGATTGCTGGATCTCGAGGCGCGACGCCACGCCGTTCTCGAAACGCAGCTGGAACAGCTTGTCCGATTCCAGGCGCGTGTTGAGCGTGTCTTGCGTGATGCGCAGCAGCTCTTCGTCGGCCAGCAGTTGCAGCCAGGCGCTGGCGACCGACGAGATCAGGCTGATCTGCGTGGCCTTGCGCGCCTCTTCGGTGGCCAGGTATTGCGCCAGCGACGCTTCGGACAGGTTGCGCACGCGGCCGAACAGGTCGAGCTCGAACTGCGAGACCGACAGGCCCGACTGGTAGACGCTGTTGATCGGCTCGTCTTCGCCGGTGGTCTGGCGGTTGCCGCTGATGCCCAGGCCCACGGTCGGCAGGCGGTCGGCGCGCGTGATGCGGTATTGCGCGCGGGCCTGCTCGATGTTGGCGATCGCCACCCGCAGGTCGCGGTTATTGGCCAGGGCCGCGTCGATCAGCGAGCGCAGGCGCGCATCGGCAAAGAACGACTGCCACGCGACCGTGGCCGGCGCGGCGGCCAGCACCGGGCTGCCCGACTCGGTCGCCGCCTTCGGGGTTTCGGGATAGGCGGCAGCCACCGGGGCCGCCGGACGTTCATAGTCCGGGGCCAGCGAGAGGCAGCCTGCCAGCGTCATTGCCAACGCCAGCGGCGTCGCGAGTTTGAGGTGCTTGATCATATTTTGTTTCCTTGGTCTGCAGGCTTGTCTTGCTCGTGAGCGTAGATCTTGCGCTGGCGCTCGCTGCCCTTGAACAGGGTGCGGATCACCACGAAGAACAGCGGCACGAACAACACGCCGAACACGGTAGCCGTAATCATACCGCCCATCACGCCGGTGCCGATGGCGCGCTGCGAAGCCGCGCCGGCGCCGCCCGCGATCACCAGCGGCAGCACGCCGAGGATAAAGGCCAGCGAAGTCATGATGATCGGACGGAAGCGCAGGTGCGCCGCCTCGATCGCCGCCTCGACCGGCGACTTGCCTTGCGCCTGCAGGTCTTTCGCGAACTCGATGATCAGCACCGCGTTCTTCGCCGCCAGGCCGATGATGGTCACCAGGCCGATCTTGAAGTACACGTCGTTCGGGAAGCCGCGCATATTGGCGGCCAGGATCGCGCCCAGGATACCCAGCGGCACCACCAGCAGCACCGACACCGGGATCGACCAGCTTTCATACAGTGCGGCCAGGGCCAGGAAGATCGCCAGCATCGAGAACGCCATCAGGATCGACATGGTCGAGCCGGACAGCACTTCCTCGCGCGACTGGCCGGTCCATTCGAAGGCGAAGCCCGCCGGCAGCTGGCCGGCCAGGCGTTCCATCTCGGCCAGCGCATCGCCGGTCGAATAGCCAGGGGCGGCGTCGCCCGACAGGCTCATCGCCGGATAGCCGTTGTAGCGCAGGGTCTGCATCGGGCCGGTGACCCAGCGCGTGGTCGCGAACGAGGACAGCGGCACGGCCTGGCCCTGGTTGTTGATCGCGTTCAGCTTGAGCAGATCGTCCGGCTGCATGCGCGCGCTGGCCTCGGCCTGCACCACCACGCGTTGCAGGCGGCCGGCGTTCGGGAAGTCGTTCACGTACGACGAACCGAGCGAGGTCGAGATCGCGGTATTGATTGCGGTGAAGCTCACGCCCAGGGCTTGCGCCTTGTCGCGGTCGATGTCGAGGCGCACCTGCGGCGCGTCTTCCAGGCCTTCCGGACGCACGCCGGTCAGGATCTTGCTCTGCGATGCCATGCCGAGCAGCTGGTTACGCGCGGCCAGCAGGGCATCGTGGCCGTTGCTGCCGCGATCCTGCAGGCGGAAGCTGAAGCCGGTGCCGCGACCCAGTTCCGGGATCGGCGGCGGGCTGATGGCGAAGATGAAGGCGTCGCGGATGCCGCTCACGCCGCCCATGATGCGGCCGGCCAGGCCTTGCGCATCCGAGCCTGCTTCCTTGCGCTCGCTCCAGTCCTTCAGCGGCACGAAGGCCAGCGCCATGTTCTGGCCTGAACCCGAGAACGAGAAGCCCAGGATCGAAATCATGTTGGCCACTTCGGGCTGCTTCATGGTGAAGTTCTCGACCGCGGTCATCACCTGGTTGGTGCGTTCCTGGGTCGCGCCCGGCGGCAGCTGGACGTTCAGCACGATGTAACCCTGGTCTTCGTTCGGCAGGAACGAGTTCGGCATGCGCGTGAACAGCAGCGCCACCACGCCCACCACGACGGCGAACACCACCATGCCGCGGCCGGTATGGCGCAGGATCTTGGCGACGAAGCCTTCATAGCCCTTGGCGGTGCTCGAGAACTTGCGGTTGAACCAGCCGAAGAAGCCCTTCTTCTCGTGATGGCCTTTTTCGATCGGTTTCAGCAGGTGGGCGCACAGCGCCGGGGTCAGGGTCAGCGCCAGGAAGGCCGAGAAGGCAATCGAGGACACCATCACCACCGCGAACTGGCGGTAGATGTTGCCGACCGCGCCGCCGAAGAAGGCCAGCGGCACGAACACCGACATCAGGACCACGGTCACGCCGATGATGGCGCCGGTGATCTGGCCCATCGCCTTGCGCGTCGCTTCCAGCGGCGGCAGGCCTTCCTCGCTCATGATGCGCTCGACGTTCTCGACCACCACGATCGCATCGTCGACCACGATACCGATCACCAGCACCATGCCGAACATGGTCAGCACGTTGATCGAGTAACCCAGCGCCAGCAGGGTGGCCAGGGAGCCGAGCAGGGCGACCGGCACCACGATGGTCGGGATGACGGTATAGCGGATGTTCTGCAGGAACAGGAACATCACCAGGAACACCAGCACGATCGCTTCGACCAGGGTATGCACCACCTGCTCGATCGAGATGCTGATGAACTTCGAGCTGTCGTACGGGATGGTGTACTTGACGCCGTGCGGGAAGAACTTCGACAGTTCTTCCATGCGGGTCTTGACCAGTTCCGCGGTTTCGAGCGCGTTGCCAGTCGGGGTCAGCTGGACGCCGATGCCGCTCGACGGCTTGCCGTTCAGGCGCGCCGAAGTCTGGTAGGCCTGGCCGCCGATCTCGAGGCGCGCCACGTCCTTCAGGCGCACGGTCGAGCCGTCCGGGTTCGCGCGCAGCACGATGTTGCCGAACTGTTCGACGGTGCTCAGCTGGCCGGTCACCACCACGGTGGCGGTGATTTCCTGGCCGGCCGCCAGCGGCAGGTCGCCGATGGTGCCGGATGCCACCTGGGCATTCTGCGACTGGATCGCGGCGTTGACGTCACCCGGCGACAGGTTCAGGCCGACCAGCTTGGCCGGATCGATCCAGACCCGCATGGCGCGCTCGGTGCCGAACAGCTGGGCGGTACCGACGCCCTTGATGCGCTGGATCTCGGGCAGCACGGAGCGCGAGGCGTAGTCGCCCAGCGCGATCGGGTCCCACTTCGGATCGTCCGACGACAGGATCGTCACCAGCAGGAAGTTGGCGCGTACCTTGTCGACGCGCACGCCCTGCTGGTTGACGGATGCCGGCAGGCGCGGGGCCGCGCGCGACAGGCGGTTCTGGACGTCAACCTGGGCCAGCTCGGGATCGGTGCCGGTCTCGAAGGTCAGGGTGATCGAGCCGGCGCCACTGGCGGTGCTGCTCGACTCCATGTAGATCAGGCCTGGAGAGCCGTTCATCTCGCGTTCGATGACGGAGATGACCGAGTCTTCCAGCACCTGGGCCGATGCGCCCGGATAGGTCGCATTGATCACGATCGAGGGCGGAGCCACGTTCGGATACTGGGCGATCGGCAGCTGGGTGATGGAAACACCACCGATCACCATGATGAACAGCGCGATCACCCAGGCAAAGATGGGGCGGTCAATAAAATAACGTGCCATTGAATTATTCCTGTTCTTGTACTGCGGCGCTTAGCGGCTCGTTGCCGGTGCTTCGGCGCCGGCCGCCGGCGTGCCCTTGTTCGGGGTCGGCGTGGTCGCCGCCGGCGCTGCGCCGGCCGGGTTGCCGGTGGCTGCTTCCGGGGTGCCCGGCTGCGCCGTTGCCGGCGCAGCGCCCGCAGGCGCGGCCTTCGGCTGCCACGGCACGGCCTTGACTGGCGTACCTGGCGGCATCATCTGGATTTTCTGGAAGCCGTCGACCATCACGCGTTCGCCTTCCTTCAGGCCGCCGGTAACGATCCAGCTCTGGCCCTGCTGCGAGGCGATGGTGACGTTGCGCGGCACCGGCTTGTTGTCGGCGCCGACCACGGTCAGCGAGTCGCCCTGGGCGCCGCCGCGGGTCACGGCCTGCTGCGGGATCAGGATGCCGTTCGGCAGCGAGGCCTGGGCGATGCGCACGCGCACGTACTGGCCTGGCAGCAGGGCGTTGTTCCTGTTGTCGACGGTGGCGCGCAGCACGATCTGGCCGGTGCCCGGGTCGACGGTCACGTCCGAGAACAGCAGCTTGCCGCGGGTCGGCAGCTCGGAACCATCTTCCAGCAGCACCGTCACCGGCACATTGTCGGCGCCGCCGCCTTGCTTGCGCAGGCGCTGCAGCTCGGTGGCCGACTGGGTAATATTCAGGTACATGCTGTCGGTCTGCTGGATCAGCGCCAGCTCGGTCGACTGGGTCGCCGACACCAAGGCGCCTTCGGTCACCAGCGCGCGGCCGATGCGGCCCGAGATGGGAGCGTTCACATTCGTGTAACCAACATTGATCTGTGCGACTTTCAACTGGGCCCTGGCGGCGGCAACTTCGGCCTCACCCTGCTTTTGGGCGGCGACGGCGTTGTCGAATTCCTGTTTACTGACGGCGTTGGCTTCGACCAGTGGCTTGTAGCGCTCGGCGATGGCCTGCGATGCGACCAGGTTGGCTTCCGCGCGCGCCACGTCGGCGCGGGCAGCGGCGAGCTGGGCCTGGTAAGGCGCCGGATCGATGGTGAACAGCGACTGGCCCTGCTTGACGATGCTGCCTTCGGTGAAGGAACGCTTGAGCACGACGCCATCGACACGGGCGCGTACCTGCGCGGTGCGGATCGGT
This sequence comes from Telluria beijingensis, assembly GCF_030770395.1. Taxonomy (GTDB): domain Bacteria; phylum Pseudomonadota; class Gammaproteobacteria; order Burkholderiales; family Burkholderiaceae_D; genus Telluria; species Telluria beijingensis. The sequence goes on from NZ_CP132480.1 coordinate 1,413,060, forward strand.
TCTACGCGCGCCGGCAACTCGGTCTGCAGGGCGACGGTTTCGAATTTGGCGGTGACGACGCCGACTTCCGGGGCGGGCATCTGGCCGCCCGGGGCGGCGCCGGCAGGGGCCGCGTCTTTCTTGCCGCAGGCGGACAGCAGGACCAGGGCCGCCATGGTGGCGACGGCAACCCGGGTCAGGGATGGGGACGAGGATTGGGCAGGGCGCATTACTTGTGCTTCCTTCTAGTTAGTGATTCGCACTGAAAGTCACACTCCTGTCAACAACATATGCATGGGAAGTGATTTCAATGCTGGCTTTTGCAAATAGTTTTATATACTATCACGACTGTATGTAAAATGTTTTAAGCACCTATTAATTCGAGGGTTACTCAAAAGAAATGGTTCGCAGGACTAAGGAAGAGGCAGCGGCCACCCGCGACAGCATTCTTGATGCAGCAGAAATCTTGTTCGCAAAGCAGGGTGTTTCACGAACAACATTACAGCACATCGCAACGGCGGCGGGTGTAACGCGCGGCGCTATTTATTGGCACTTTGTCGACAAGGGAGCTGTCTTCAGCGCGATGATGGATCGCGCCACGATGCCGATGGATACGGCCGTCAAGCAACTCGGGGAGCGCGAGATCGCCGACCCCTTGCAGCGCCTGCGCGACGAGATGATGGCGGTGCTGCAGATCGTGGTCAGCGACGAGAAGTCGCGCCGGGTATTCGAGATCGCCACCCTCAAGACCGAGTTCACCGAAGAGGTCGACTCAGCGCGCGTGCGCAAGCGCGAGGCGGTGGCCGAGTGGCGCGCGCGCATGGAAGCGCAGTTCGCCGAGGCGCGCGCCAACGGCCAGTTGCCGGCCGCCGTTGATCCGCACACTGCCGCCACCGGCATGTGGGTCATGCTCGACGGCCTGCTGCGCAACTGGCTGTTCGACCTCGAGTCGTTCGACCTGATGGCGCTCGGTGGGGAGGTGATCGATACGTTCCTGGCGGGGTTGAAGGCGCGTTGAATGTCGTGGGCCGGTTTGGGCGGCCGCCATCCAACACTGGAATTTTTTGGCTGGCTTAAAAACGTCGTCCCCGCGCAGGCGGGGACCCAAGTCTTGCGCAGGCCACCAGGATCGCTGTATGTGGCTGTGCGAGAAAACTTGAGTCCCCGCCTGCGCGGGGACGACGTGGCGAGTGTAGCTGTCGCTGTTTAACGCATCCCTTCAATCATCTGCTTGAGCTTGATCGAATCCGCCACGAAAGCGCGGATGCCTTCGGCCAGCTTCTCGGTGCCCATCGCGTCTTCGTTCAGCATGAAGCGGAAGGTCTTTTCGTCGATTGCGATCTTCTCGATGCTGATGCTTTCGTCTTTGCTCAGCTTGCGCTCGACCGGCGCCTCGCTGTCGGCCAGCTTCTGCAGCAGGTCGGGCGAGATGGTGAGCAGGTCGCAACCGGCCAGCTCCAGGATCTGCGAGGTATTGCGGAAGCTCGCGCCCATCACTTCGGTGTCGTAGCCGAACTTGCGGTAGTACTGGTAGATGCGCTTGACCGACTGCACGCCCGGATCGTCGGCGCCCTGGTAGTCGGTACCGGTCGACTTCTTGTGCCAGTCATAGATGCGGCCGACGAACGGCGAGATCAGTTTCACGTTCGCTTCCGCGCAGGCCACTGCCTGGCACAGCGAGAACAGCAGCGTCAGGTTGCAGTGGATGCCATCCTTTTCCAGGATCTCGGCGGCGCGGATGCCTTCCCAGGTCGAGGCGATCTTGATCAGCACGCGCTCGCGCGACACGCCGTTCTTTTCATACAGCGCGATCAGTTCGCGGCCCTTGGCAACGGTGGCTTCGGTATCGAACGACAGCGCGGCGTCGATCTCGGTCGAGACGCGGCCCGGCACATATTTCAGGATCTCGACGCCGAAGGCGATCAGGAGGCTGTCGACGATCGCTTCGACCAAGGCGCCGGGCGCATCGGCGATGGCTTTTTCCAGCAGCGGACGGTATTCGGGCTTCTGCACTGCCTTCAGGATCAGCGACGGATTGGTGGTCGCATCCTGCGGGGCATAGGCCTTGATCGACTGGAAGTCGCCGGTGTCGGCGACCACGGTGGTGTACTGCTTGAGCTGTTCGAGTTGGTTCATGGTGGGTCTCTGGATGGTAAGGCGTGACGCAATTAGAAATCGGTGGCGGCGATGAAGGCGGCGAGCATGGCTTCCAGCCCGACCCGGTCTTCTTCCGAAAAACGGTCCGGCCGCGGGCTGTCGATATCGAACACGCCAATCAGCTTGTCGTCCTTGATCACCGGGATCACGATTTCGGACGCCGACGCCGAATCGCAGGCGATATGGCCGGGGAAGGCATGCACGTCCGGCACGACGATGGTCTTGCGTTCGACAGCGGTGGCGCCGCATACGCCGCGTCCGAAGGGGATGCGGGCGCAGGCCGGCTTGCCCTGGAACGGGCCGACCAGCAGGTCCTGGCCTTCGCCTTTTTTCGAGGGAACCGTGAAGTAGAAGCCTGACCAGTTCAGATCGGACAGGGTGTCATAGACCAGGGCCGAGAACTGGGAGGCGTTGGCGACCAGGTCACGCTCGCCCTCGAGGACGCTGGTAACCTGGCGTACCAGGAGGCCGTAGTCGGGACGGTCGCTGCGTTCGGGATTGATGTGCATGATGTTGACGTGCGGTGTCAATAAACCCTGCATTCTAGCCCAAATGCGCTCGCGGCCGTCGGCGCCTCGTCCGCTAGTCGGAGGCCGCGCTCTCCGGTGCCGGGTCCGTGCCGTTGCCGCCCGGCTGCGTGGACGGTGGCGCCACCTCTGGCGGCGCCATCGAGATCACCAGGCGCAAGCGCTGGCGGGCACTCGGCTTGCCATCAGGCAGCTTGCCGGGATGGCGATGCACATCGATCTGCAGGCGCTGGCCATTGACCCGCAAGCGCTCCACCGTGACCGTGGCGTCCTCGTCGAATGGCAGCGCGACCCAGGTCTGGAACAGGTGCGTGCTGTTCGCGTCCAGCAGGTCGAGCTGCAGGCGGGCGCCATTGCCCGAGTCCACCACGATGAAATTGGCGGTGCAGGCAAAGCTCCTGGCATCCGCGCGCGCCCTGAACGCCCATGCGCCGGCATCGAACTGCAGCGGACGCCGGAGCCGGTCGATCGAATAGTTGGGCGGGCAGCCATCGCCGCCCTCCACGGGCGGGTCAATCCGGCCCGGCCGCAGCGGCGCCTGGGTCGCTGGCGCCGCGCCGGACGAAGGGCCGGCCACGCCGAGCCCGGGCGCCGGCGCGACCAGCACGGTGCGTACGAAACCCAGTGCCTGCTGGCCTAGCCCATCTTTCCCCACATCGGCCGGACTGTTGCGCAGGAATTTCCGGCCGAGCAGCTCGCGGCGCTCGATGTCGCTGATCGACAGGCTGGTAATGTTGCCGGAGTGGCTATTCGGCCGGTCCGCATGTTCCTCGACCAGGTAGCGTGCGCGGGCATCGCCGCGCGGCCGCACGATGAAGCCGCCGGGGCCGGCGCGCCGGTAGATCCGGTCGCCGTACAGCACGAAGGGCGTGCCAGCCTGCAGCGCGTTGTCCAGGCCGAAACGCGGCTGTAACCCTTCCGCGCCGGCGCCCGCGAAACCGACGTGGCGCACTTCGAAACCATCGACGCCATGCACGCTGCGCATGACGACCGGGGCAGGCAGCTGCAGCCGCGACTCGAACGTGCACAGCGACAGCAGACCTGCCGCGACGATTGCGGCCAGCAAGAGTTTATAAGGCGTCGGCATCGGCGTTGGATGTCACGGTCAGCCGATGAAGGAATCGAACTGCATGTCGAATTCCTGCAGCGCCTTTTGCGCGTTCTGCATCTTCTTGCGAAATTCCGGCCCGCGGCGCAGGGCCAGCCCCACCGCCAGCACGTCGATCACGACCAGGTAGGCCAGGCGCGCCGAGATCGGGGTATAGGGATCGGTCGCGAACACCAGGTCGATCGGGATGAGCAGGGTCGCCATCTCGGCCAGCGGCGTGCCGGACGGCGCCAGCACGATGACGTCGGCGCCGCCGGCCTTGGCCAGGTTGGCCGAGCGCGTCAGCGCCGGGTTGTTGCCGCGCTGCGAGATCGCCACCAGCGCATCGCCCTGGCGCAGCAGGGCCGCCGCGATCGAGTGGATCGACGGGTCGGTGTAGGCCACCGTGGGCACGCCCGAGCGGAAGAACTTGTGCTGGGCGTCGGCCGCCACGAAGCCCGAGGTGCCCTGGCCGTAGAACTCGATCTTGTTGGCGCGCGCCAGGATCTCGAGCGCCTGCTGGACCAGTTCGGGTTTCAGATTGTTGCGCAGGTCGAGCAGGGTGTTGATCGAGCGGCTGCAGATCTTGTTGATCAGGTCCGACGCCAGGTCGTCCTGGTGTGGCGCCTCGCTGGCGCCGGGTAATGCAAGCGCCAGGCCTTGCGCCAGCTTGAGCTTGAACTCGTGCCAGCCGTCGTAGCCGAGGGTGCGGCAAAAGCGCACGACGGTCGGTTCCGACACCTGCGCGTTGCGCGCCAGCGCCGTGATGTTCTGGCTCACGGTCGCGGACGGGGCGGCGAGCACCGCGAGCGCGACCTTGCGCTCCGATTTGGAGAGCGTGTCGAGCTGGGTGCGGATCGAGTCGAGCAGCATAGGTAGGTATCCAGCAGGCCTCGGGCCTTAGTCTTCCGGCAGCGCTTCTTCGCGCCATTGCAGCCCGTCGCGGCCGATCAGGGCGCTGGCCGAGGCCGGGCCCCAGGTGCCCGAGGTGTACGGCGCGGGCGAGCTGTCGTCCTGTTCCCAGTGCTCGAGGATCGGTTCGACCCATTCCCAGGCCGCTTCGAGTTCGTCGCCGCGCATGAACAGCGTCAGCTGGCCGCGCAGCACGTCGAGCAGCAGGCGCTCGTAGGCTTCCATGCGCGGCGCCTTGAACTGCTCGCGGAAATCGAGTTCGAGCTCGGCCTGCTTGAGGCGCATCGAGTCGCCTGGGGTCTTGGCCATCAGGTTCATCGACAGGCCTTCGTCCGGCTGCAGGCGGATCACCAGGCTGTTGGGCTGGAAGCTCGACGTCGGCTGGTTGAAGATCGAATGCGGGATCGGCTTGAAGCGCACCACGATCTCGGCCAGGCGGTCGGCCATGCGCTTGCCGGTGCGCAGGTAGAACGGAACGCCGGCCCAGCGCCAGGTGTCGATCTCGGCCTTCATGGCCACGAAGGTCTCGGTGCGCGAGCTTTTCGGCGCTTCCGGCTCTTCGCGGTAGCCCGGCACCTGCTGGCCGTCGATATAGCCCGAACGGTACTGGCCGCGGATGATGTTCTGCGACAGCGTGGTCGGGGTAAAACGTTTCAACGACCTGAGCACCTGCAGCTTGGCGTCGCGCACGGCGTCCGGCGCGATCGAGGTGGGCGGTTCCATCGCCACGATGCACAACAGCTGCAGCAGGTGGTTCTGCAGCATGTCGCGCAGCGCGCCCGAATTGTCGTAGTAGCCCAGGCGGTTGCCGACGCCGATCTTCTCGGCGATCGTGATCTGCACGTCCGAGATCCATTCGCGGCGCCACAGCGGCTCGAACAGGATGTTCCCGAAGCGCAGCGCCAGCAGGTTCTGCACGGTTTCCTTGCCCAGGTAGTGGTCGATCCGGTAGATCTGCGATTCGGCGAATACCTTGCCGACATCGAGGTTGATCTGGCGCGCCGAGGCCAGGTCGCGGCCCAGCGGTTTCTCGAGCACCACGCGCGAGTTCGGCGTGGCGAGGCCGGTCGCCGCCAGGTTGTCGCAGATCTTGGCGAACAGCTGCGGCGGCGTGGCCAGGTAGTAGACGCGGGTCAGCGCCGGATCGTCGCGCAGCGCCTCGACCAGCGCGCCATAGGTCGACACGTCGGTCGCATTCAGCGCCACGTAGGTGATGCGCTTCAGGAAGCGCTCCCAGCTGGCCTCGTGCACCGTGTCCTTGATGTGCGGCTTCGAATTGGTCTCGACCATGCGCAGGAATTCTTCCTGCGTCGCCTCGTCGCGGCCGACGCAGATGATGCGGCTGCTCTCCGGCAGGTCATTGCAGACGTCGCGCGAGTACATCGCGGGCAGCAGCTTGCGCATCGCAAGGTCGCCGCTGCCGCCAAAAAATACGAGGTCGAAATCGGAAAGGGCCATGGTCGGTCGTCGGTGCAAAAAATGGAGGAGGGCGGGAGAATAATAATGTAAATTTACTACACAAATCACTAGTTCGCAAGAAAATTTACTACGTCCTCGCCATGTGGCACCAATCCTTGTCACCATGGTGCCATATCCGTCAACTGCCGTGCGCGCCCGAGGTGGTGCGGATGCGACGCGGCACGGGACGAGCATGACAGCATCGTTGATTCAGACTATAGTTTCCAGACGAAAATATCGCAGCCACTCGAGCAGCGGATGGAGGAGACATGATGTGGTTGCGCAATATCGGACGTGCGTTGCATCAAGTGCAAACGCGATTCAAGGGACGTGCCCTGTCCGGCAAACTCCGCACGCTGGTGGTCAAGGCGCGCGATGGCAGCATCCGCACCGCGATCAATGCCGCGCGCCTGCGCAAGGAAGTCGACCAGGCCCAGGCCCAGGCGGCGCGCCAGCACCAGGCGGCCGACGCGCTGGCGGCCAGCGCGCGCGAAGTGGCCGAATTGTCGGCCGACGTCAATGCCGGCACGGTGCGCATCGCCGACACCGCCCAGCGCAACCTGGCGCAAGCGCGCGAGTCGATGGAAGAATTGGCCAGCCTCGAGCGCCGCATGCGGCTGATCGAGGAGCAGGTGCAGGGCTTTTCGGACACCGTGACCCGGCTGGTCGGCCACCTGCGCGAGATCGGGGAATTCGGCACCGTGATCGAGAACGTCGCCAACCAGACCAATCTGCTGGCGATCAATGCCGCGATCGAGGCGGCGCGCGCCGGCCCGGCCGGGCGCGGCTTCGCGGTGGTCGCCTCCGAAGTGCGGCGCCTGTCGCAGGTGGTCAACCTGGAGGCGGTCAAGATCGCCACCGCCAGCAATGCCATGCGCGAGCTGGTGACGTCGACCTCCGGCGCCACCGCCGGCATCCTCGATGGCGTGAACGTCTCGGCGCGCGAGGCCGGCAGCGCCGCCAGCCACCTGACGGCCTTCGTCGCCGACTTCGAGCGCATGACCGCCACCGTCGACCAGATGGCGGCGGCGATGCAGTCGCTCGACGGCGTCAACCAGCAGATCAGTGCGCGCGTGGAAGATGTGGCCCAGAACGCGTCCAGTTCCGAGGCCACGATGCAGGATGCGTCGCGCCGGGTGGACGAGGTGCGGGTGGCGACCGAGGAGTTGCAGGGCGTGCTGGCGGGCTTTCGCACCGGCGGCACGGCCTTCGACGCGCTGGTCGACACCACCACCGCGCTGCGCGACGACGTGCTGGCCTGCCTGACCCGGCATGCGGCGGGCGGCGCGAACATCTTCGACCAGCGCTACCAGGCGATCCCGCAATCCGACCCGCCGCGCTTCACGACCTCGTACGACCGCGCGGTGGAGCGCGACCTGCAGCAGCTGTTCGATCGCGTGCTGGACGAGTTGCCAGGGGCGGCCTATGCGCTGGCGGTCGACAACCGCGGTTATGCGCCGACCCACAACACCAAGTTCTCGCGGCCGTCGACCGGGCAGCGCGAGCATGACCTGGTGTATTGCCGCAATAAACGGATCTTCGACGATCCGGTGGGGATCAGGCTGGCGAAGAACCGCGAGCCGTTCCTGCTGCAGACCTATCTGCGCGATACGGGAGAGGTGATCAATGATTTGTCGATGCCGATCGTGTTCCAGGGTAAGCACTGGGGGGCGGTGCGGATCGGGTATGACTCCGCGCGGATGATTGGACGGGCCGGACGCGAGACATGAAGAAAACGATGCAATCGACAATGGGACTGGTGGCCGGGATACTGCTGGGTATCCTGTCCTGTGTCGTGCAGGCAGCCACGCTTGATGCGCAGTGGCAGGATGCGCTGAACGATGCCGGTACGTTGCAGGCCTGGCGCTTCGAGGCCGACGCGGGCGACGCCGAAAAACAGGAGCGGCTCGCCCAGCTGTTTCTCGGTCCACGTGGGCGCGCATTGAAAGCCGGTCCCTACGAGGGCGCCCACTTTTTGCTACGGGCAGCGACCAACGGGCGCCGCGCATCCATGCTGCAGCTTTCAGCCGCATTGGACAAGGGTGCTTTCGGATTCAGGAAGCTGCCGGATGCCGCGCGCTGCTGGTCCAGGCTGCCTGCCGGTTTCGAGCAGCGGCTGGCATGCGTGAGCCTGACCGACGTCAGGGATCCGCGCGCCCGCGTCGCCTGCACCGACTTGATCGTCATGCGCGAGGAGCAGCTTGGCGCGGACGATGGCGTCGCCAGGGCCAGGCTGTGCCTGGCAAACAAGACCCCGGCGCTGCTGGTTCCGGGGCCGCCGCCAGGCAAAAGGGACGAGGAGCGTGTTCGCCTGTATCGGCGGCACGGCATCGAAGTGTCGGTCACGGGCGATGTCTATGAGGAAGCGTTCGAGAAATACCGGAACGACTTCAACAAGACGATGATCGCGGGGATCGAGGCCGAGCGCGGGCCCGGCTATCTGGACCGGCTGGGCAAGGACATCGAAGCCAGCCTGGATCGTCGGTTTCGCGGCAAGTAGACATACGAATGACGCCGCCGCGCCGCGCGCACTTTGGTTGAACGCGTGGGCGTTCGTCATTCAGGCCACTGGCCTTAAAGCCATTAGGTTAAGGATAGCCACCACGTCGTTACCTTCACTGGAGGTAACGACTTCCCGCGAAGGCGCACTGGTGTCCGGAACAAATTCGGATCCCGAAAAGGCGACCCTCTATAGCGAAAAACACGTCGTACCCGCGCAGGCGGGTACCCAAGTGCAGCGGACCAGCGGCTCAAAAATCGCGCTCCGATAAAGGCTGAGGCTATGCAAGAGCATGAGCATTCTTTGACGTTACTTGGATTCCCGCCAAGGCGCCCGGCGAGGGCGGGAATGACGTGCGTACTTCGCGACCCCGCCCGCGCTACTGCGGCGGCTGCCCATTCGAGGCCATCAACCCCGCATCCACCGGCAGGTTGACGCCGGTAATGAGGCGCGCATCGTCGCTCGCCAGGAAGGCCATCGCGGCCGCAACGCCCTCCGGATCTTCCGGCGCGCCGAGCGGCATGCGTTCCCTGAATTTGGCGACCAGTTCGGGATCGTTCACCATGTCCTCGGTCATCCCGGTCCTGGTGAAACTCGGGTTGACGGCGTTGACGCGTACGCCATCCTTCCCCGCATCCATCGCCATCGCGCGCACCATATTGCTGACGGCGCCCTTCGAGGTGTTATAGGCGAACATATTCCAGTCGCCGCCCAGGCCCGACACCGACGACGTCATGACGATCGATCCGCGCACCTTCACCAGTTCGGGCATCGCCGCCTTGGCCATGTGGAAGTAGCCGGCGACATTGACCGCCATGACGCGCTCGAAGTCCTCCTCGCTCGTCCCCATGATGTCGCCCTCGGTCGCCATCCCGGCATTGTTGACCAGGATGTGCAGCCCGCCGAAGCGGTCGACGGCCGCCTTGACGGCGCCGGTTGCGGTCTCCTTGTCGGCGGTATCGCCGACCTGTACCAGCACGCGATCCTGCGGCAGGCCGGCGGCAGCTTCCCTGAGCTTGGCCTCGTCGATATCGAGCATCACGACGCTGGCGCCTTCATCGAGGAATCGGCGGGCGGCCGCCAGGCCGATGCCGGAAGCTGCGCCGGTGACGAGCACGGTCTTGCCATTGAAACGGTTCATTCGATGTCCTTTCAAACGGGCCGCGGCAAGGCGATCGCGCGCGGCCCGCAAATTGCGCCTGATTAGCGGTCGAAAATGTGTTATGACCTTAGCACAGCCTTACGGGCACGGCTGTTCGGTTCGGGTGGGCAAAGTCCGATTCAATTCAGGAGAGTGAAGCATGTCGTGGTCCTCGCACACACTGTTGGGCATCTTGCTGGCGTTGCACTTGCCGGCCGTCATGGCGCAGCAGGTCACGGTTTCCGGCGGCAAGGTCGCCGGGCTGGCCATGCCGGATGGCAGCACCATCTTCTACGGCATTCCCTACGCCGCCGCGCCGGACGGCGAGCGGCGCTGGAAACCGCCGGCCCCGCGCGCGCCATGGACCGGGGTGCGCGACGCCAGCCGCCAGGCGCCGGCCTGCGTGCAGGGCGACGCGGGCTGGAACCAGGCCTTCATGCAGGGCGCGAGCGAGGATTGCCTCAGCCTGGCGGTTCGCACGCCCACGCTCGATCGACAGGCCCGCTTGCCGGTGCTGGTGTATATCCACGGCGGTTCGAATGCCGCCGGCGGCGCCGGCAGCCTGGCGCAGGACGCGCTGCACCGCGAGGGCATCGTGCTGGTCAAGATCCAGTACCGGCTTGGCGCCTTCGGCTTCCTGGGACTCGACGCGCTGCGCCAGGAAGATCCGCATGGCTCGTCGGCCAACTACGGCCTGCTCGACCAGGTCGCCGCGCTCGAATGGGTCAAGACGAACATCGCCAGCTTCGGTGGCGACCCGGCGCGCGTGACCATCAGCGGCAGCTCGGCCGGCGCCACCGACGCCTTGTTCCTCACGTATTCGCCGTTGGCCAGGGGACTGTTCCAGCGCGCCATCCTGCAGTCGGCGGCGCCAGGCGCGCCGCGTCCGGCGTCGCACAGCGAAGCGATGGGAAATGCATTGCTCGAGCGGCTGGCGCTACCCCGGGGCGCGGCCGGCCTTGCTGCGCTGCGCAGCCTGCCGGCGGAGCGGATCAACGCGGCGGCGGCCAACCTGCCGGTCTCCCACGGCGTCGATCCGAGCTTCACCTGGGAACAGCAAAACGTGGACGGCCATGTCCTGCCGCACAGCTACGCGCAAGCCCATGCCGGTGGCGTCGGTCGCGACATCGCCATCCTCATCGGCAGCAATACGCAGGAGCTGGGCGCCGATCGCAAGCCCGATACCGGCGCGGTGTTGGTGCGCGCGGTATTCGGCGCGAAGGCGCCCGCGGCGCTGGCCTGGTACGGTATTCGCGACGGCATCTCGCCGGCCGCCGATCCGGTGCTGGGCAGCGTGCCGACACAGCTCATGACGGATGCCTGGTTCCGTTGCCCGGCGCGCTGGCTGGCGCACCGCATGCGCGATGCCGGGACGCGCGTGTGGCGCTATGAATTCGGCTTCGGCGCGCCCGGCTCGGGCAAGCCGCCCGAGCACACCACCGAGATGGACTATGTGTATCACGCGCCGCAGGCGGGTTGGCCCCCGGTGCAGCGCTACTGGGCCAACTTCATTCGCAACGGCGACCCGAACGGCGACGGCCTGCCGGCGTGGCCGATGGTCGGGCCGGACGATGCGGCGCTGGCGATCGCGCCGCAGGGCATCGCGGCGGGGCATGGCGCACGCGCCGGCATCTGCGACCTGATGTTCGAGGGGCTGGCGTACCCGCCAGCGCCCATCATCCCGAACTAGGCGTCAGCGCAGGTTGATCGCGGCAAGCGCGCCCGACGAGGTCAGGATGTACAGCACCCCGCGCGCCGAAATCGCCATGCTGCCGCCCAGCGGATAGGTCCACGCCACCTTCCTCGTGGCGAGATCGATCGCCTGGGTCGTGTTCTCCGAACTGACGAAGGCCAGGTTGCGGGTCACGACGATGTCGGTGTAGTTGGCATCGTCGAGCATGACCTCCCACAGCAGCGCGCCGGTCGCGGGGCTGCGCGCCGCGAACGCCTTGCCGTTGGCGCCGAGCGTGTAGATGGCGCCATTGCCATAGGCGGGCGTGCCGATGCTGGCGCCGTCGACGATCCACGAGCGCGTGCGGGTCTTGAGGTCGAACGCGGCAAGGTTGCCGTCGCCGACGAGAGCCTGGGCCGTGTCGGTCAGGACCACGGGACGCGAGATGAAATAGGTGCTGTACGGGTAGCGCTCGCCGATCGAATAGGCCAGGCTGCCGTCGGCGGCGTCGAGCACATTGAGGATGTTGTCGGGCGTGCTGTAGGCATACACGAAGCGTCCGTCGGTGCTCGGGCTCCAGCCTTCGTAGGCGACGCCGAGACCGTGCCACTTGAAGGCGCCTTGTGCATCGTCATACCGCGAGATGCCGCCGTAGTAGCCATTGATGGTGTAGACATCGGTGCCGAACAGCGTCGGCGCGGAATAGCTTGGCCATTGCGAGCTCAGGGTTTCTTTCCTGAGTTGCTGGCCGCTGGCCTGGTCATACACCCACAGGAAGGAATCGCCATGGCCGGTCGAGGTGAGGTACACGCGGCCATTCGCCGCGGCCGGCGGATTGACCTGGTTGAGCGTACCCATGTCGACTTTCCATGCCAGTTCGCCGGTATCCTCGGAGACCGCGACCAATTCCGCGCGGTTGCCGGCGGTCCTGCGGACAAAGAAGGCCCGGCCGTTGTCGATGGCTGCGGACTTGTAATTGCCTGCGAAATTGCCGAGCGCTTCCACCTTGAAGCGGCGCGAGAACCGGGCCGGATCGAAATTCGCCGCCACGAAGCCAGTGTGGGCGGCATTGCCCTGGTAAGTGCTCCAGGCGCCGACGCCCTCGACCGGCGCGAGGGCGGTCAGGTTGTTTGGCGACAAGATCTTCAACGACAGCGGCACGATCCACGGCGAGCCGGCGACCGGCCGGCGGCATACGCGCGCGTCATCCTCGCACACGCGCAGTTCGAGATTGCTGGTGTAGGTGCCGGCTGCGAGCGCATTGCTGGTCGCCGTCGCCAGCTTGAACACGTAGTTTCCGTTCGCCTGCTGCGTCCATTGGCTGGATGCGGCATTGGTGATGCTCGACGGGTCGAACATCGCGATCCAGACGTTGCGCGTCATCAGGTCGGTACTGAGCCTGGCTTCGACGGTGAAGTCGGTCGACTCTCCCGGATAGGTCGTGACACTGATGCTCGGCGTCACCAGGGTGACACGCGCCTGCGCTTGCGCCACCGGCTTGACCTGGACCTTCAGCGGCACGCGCCAGGGCGAGCCCGGAAGCGGTTTGGCGCAGGTCATCGGCGCGTCTTCGCACAGCCGTACTTCGAGCATGGTGGAATGGTCCCCCGCGCGCAGGGTGCGCGAGGTCTGCAGCGCCGCGCGGTATTCCAGCGGCGACTGCGCCGAGATATCGACCTGGGGGGAGATCACGCCTGCGGGATCGATGATCGCGACATTGAAGGGTACGGAAAACGTCCGGCTGGCCCTGGCGGTCAGGATCACGCTGGTGCTTTCCCCTTCAAACTGGGTGGCGCTCGGTGCGCCCGGATCGAAGGTCAGCCAGTTGCCTGCCGTGTTGTTGGCGGGGCTTGCGCCGCCCCCGCCGCCCGATCCGCCGCCGCAGGCTGCCAGGCCCAATGCCAATATTCCGGCCGCAAGCGCGCCAGCGCGTGTTTTCCGTTGATTCATGATTCTTTGTAATGATTGTTGTAAATAACCTCATATTATAGATTGCCGTATTGACATTCAGAGTGCCAAGATGGAATTTCTCTCGATCTTTACAACACTGCACGATAGCGCATTCATCGCGAATAATTTCCGGTGATCATGCGACAATGCGCCGGCGGACGCTCACGCCATCAGTCTGCGAACTCTCCGTCGAAAGTGGTCCTTCATGCCTGCACCTTCATCGCCCCGCGGTCCTTTATTGCTCCTGCTGCCGATCGGCCTGATCGTCGCGCTCGTGGCGATCCTGTTTGCCTGGGTCGGCGGCTGGTTCGGCGGCAAGGGCGTCACACCCCAGGCGATGGCCGATACGGCCGAGGCATCGGGTTCGCCGCAACCGGGTTTCCGCCGCGCGCACAGCAAGGGCATCTGCATTGTCGGCAGCTTTGTCCCAACGCCCGCGGCAGGGCAACTGTCCAGCGCCCGCGTGTTCTCGCAAGCCTCGACGCCCGTGCTGGGTCGCTTTTCGAATCCAGGCAACGATCCCCATGCGCCGGACAACAAGGCCGCCGTGCGCGGCATGGCGCTGCAATTGAAAACCGACGACGGGCAGGAGTGGCGGCTGGCAATGAACAGCTTCCCGTTCTTCGCATCGTCCACGCCGGAAGGCTTCCAGGCGCTGAATGTCGCCCGCCTGCCGGACCCAGCCACCGGCAAACCCGATCCCGAGAAGATGAAGGCGGTCCTGGCGCGCCATCCGGAAATTGCCAACTTCATGGCATGGTCGAAGGATGCGCCGACGCCCGACAGCCTGGCCAATACCCGCTTCAATGGCGTCAATGCCTTCCGCCTGGTCGATGCGCAGGGCAGGGAGCGCGTCGTGCGCTGGTCGATGCGCCCGCATGCGCCGTTCGTGGCCGCCGATCCCGAGCGGCTCAAGAACGCAAGCCGCGATTTCCTGGCCGAAGATCTCGACCGGCGGCTGGCCGCCGGTCCGCTGCGATGGGACATGGTGATGCAGTTTGCCGCGCCTGGCGACCCGATCGAGGATCCCTCCAGGCCGTGGCCGGATACCCGGCCCGAGACCCGCGTCGGCACGCTGACGCTGACCCGCACCGAAGCGCAGGCCGGCGGACCCTGCTTCGACCTGAACTTCGACCCACTGATCCTGCCGAAGGGGATCGTGGCCACCGGCGATCCGGTATTGCATGCTCGCTCGGCGGTCTATTCGGAATCGTTCAACCGCCGCGAACGTGAAATCAGCCGCGGCCAGGCACGGACCGGGAGCGCACAATGAGTCATCCACGCCACTTCAACCTGCTGGCCCGCGTGCTGCACTGGTCGATGGCTGTCGCGATCCTGGCCATGCTGTTCGTCGGCGCCGCCATGGTGGTGTCGCTGCGGTATCGCGAGGCGCTGCTCGACCTGCACCGTCCGCTCGGGCTGGCGATCCTGTTGCTGGCGATCGTGCGCCTGGCGAATCGCCTGCGCCACCCGCCGCCGCCGTTGCCGGCCGACTTGCCGCGCATCCAGGCCATGGCGGCCACCGCCTCGCACTGGCTGCTGTATGGGCTGATGTTCGCCATGCCGCTCATCGGCTGGGCCATGCTGTCGGCCGGCGCTTACCCGGTCGAACTGTTCGGCGGCGTCCACCTGCCGCCGATCCTGCCCCACAGCCCGGTCCTGTACGGCTTCCTGCGCCCGCTGCATGGGGTGCTGGCCTATGTGCTGTTCATCACGATCCTGGTCCACCTGGGCGCGGCCCTGTTCCATGCCTGGATCAGGCGCGACGGAGTATTCGAGCAAATGACCACGGGAGGAAAACCGGAATGAACAAGCCGCCAGCGACGATTCCCGCATCGACGTTCAGCCAGCAAGCCGGGCCAGCGGTGTCGGGCGAGGATCCCGACGTTTACCGCACCTTGCTGGAGTCGACCCGCGCGATCCCGTGGCGCATCGACTGGGCAACGATGCGCTTCACCTACATCGGTCCCCAGATCGAGCAGCTGCTGGGCTGGAGTCCCTCCAGCTGGCTGTCGGTGCATGACTGGGCCGACCGCATCCACGAGGAAGACCGCCAGAAGACCGTGGATTTCTGCGTGGCGCAGTCGCAGCGCGGCGTGGATCACGAGGCCGACTACCGCGCCTTGACGGCTGACGGCGAGCAGGTCTGGATCCGCGACGTCGTGCATGTGGTGCGCAAGCCGGATGGCAGCGTCGAGGCGCTGGTGGGCTTCATGTTCGACATCACCGAGCGCAAGCTGGCCGAAGACAAGATCCTGCAGTTGCAGCGCGAACTCGAGGTGCTGTCGTATCGCGACAGCCTGACCGGCGTGGCCAACCGGCGCATGTTCGACGCGCTGTATGCGGTGGAGTGGGCCAGGGCGCGCGAGCAGGGCAAGCCGCTGTCGCTGGCGATGATCGACATCGACTACTTCAAGCAATACAACGACCACTACGGCCACGTGCAGGGTGATGAATGCCTGCGGCGCGTGGCGCAGGCACTCGCGGCGGGTGCGGCGCAACCGGGCAACCTGTGTGCGCGCTTCGGCGGCGAGGAATTCGTGCTGCTGTTGCCCGACACCGGCGCGGAGGCGGCGCGCGGCATCGCCGAGCGCTGCCAGAAATTGCTGAAGCACGAGGCGATCCCGCACGCCGGTTCGGGCGTCGGGCGCGTGGTCACGGCCAGCATGGGCGTGGGAACCATCATTCCGGGCGAGGCCGACCTGCCAGGCGTGTTCCTCGACCGGATCGACCGCCGCCTGTACCAGGCGAAATCGGCAGGACGCAACCGGATCTGCGATATCGAGCCGTAAGCGCGAGCTGTAGACGCTCCTGTCCATACGGACAGGAGCGACGAAATCAGATGCGGTATTCGGGCTCTTCGCGCCCCGCCACATCCATCTTCAGGCACAGCACCTTGCCGCTGAGCGGATACTGTTCCAGCTCCTCTTTCGAACGGCCATGGCTGGCGCTGGTGATGTACAGGGTGCGCAGGTCTGGCCCGCCGAAGGCGACCGAGGTCGGGCACTTCACCGGCAGTTTGATTTCGCGAACGACCTCGCCATCCGGCGCGATGCGCAGGATGCGCGCGCCTTCGAACATCGCGACCCAGTACATGCCTTCCGCATCCATCGTGGCGCCATCCGGCCGGCCGCCGTAGTCCGGCGCCGACTTGTCGCTCGGGAAGGTGACGATGGTGCGGCGGTTGCTTTGTTCACCGGTCGCCGGGTCGAAGTCGTAGCAGTCGATCCGGTGGGTGGTGGTGTCGGCATGGTACATCGTGCGGCCGTCCAGGCTCCAGGCCAGGCCGTTCGAATTGGTCATGCCGCCGCTCCAGGCGCGCCGCAGATTGCCCTTGTCCAGCACGTACATCTCGGCGGCCGGCTGGTCGCGCGGTTCGTACATGGTGCCGATCCAGAACCGGCCCGCCGGGTCGACGCGGCCGTCGTTGAAGCGCACCTTGGCGGGATCGTAGGGCGCGTCCGCCACTGGCGACTCCGAACCGTCGGTGGTGTTCAGGCGCAGCAGGCCATGGCGGGTGGCCACGACCAGGCAGTTGTTGCCGTCGATCGCCAGCGCCGACGGGTTCGAGCCCATCTTCCACGACGTGAACTTGCCGCTCGCCGCATGCAGGCGGTTGACGGTCAATCCCTCGATGTCGACCCAGTACAGCGCCGATTCGACCTCGTGCCAGATCGCGGATTCGCCGACCAGCATCGGCGCGTCGTGTACTACTTCAAATTTGTCCGTTGCCATAGTGTGATGGTGAGGGTGTCAGAAAGCCGCCTTGGCGCGGGCGATCAGGCCGTTGGTCGAACTGTCGTGCTGGCCGGGTGCGGGTTCGCCCGCCAGCTCGGCCTCGATCTTCTTCGCCAGCACTTTACCCAACTCAACGCCCCACTGGTCGAAACTGTTGACATCCCAGATCACGCCCTGCACGAAGGTCTTGTGTTCGTACAGCGCGATCAGGGCGCCCAGGGTCGACGGGGTCAGGCGCTCCATCAGGATCGTGTTGCTCGGACGGTTGCCGGGGAAGGTCTTGTGCGGCGTCAGGCGTTCGATTTCTTCCGTCGTCAACCCCTGGGCCTGCAGGTCGGCGCGCACCTCGTCCGCCGTCTTGCCCTTCATGAAGGCTTCGGATTGGGCGAAGCAGTTGGCCAGCAGGGCGGTGTGGTGGTTGTCCATCTCGTGGGCTGGACGCAGGGCGGCAATGAAATCCATCGGCGTCACGTCGCTGCCCTGGTGCAGCAGCTGGAAATAGGCGTGCTGGCCATTGGTGCCGCACTCGCCCCAGATCGCCGGGCAGGTCGGGGTATCAACGGGTTCTCCGTCCCGTGTAACGCGCTTGCCGTTGCTCTCCATGTCGAGCTGCTGCAGGTAGGCCGGGAAGCGGTTCAGGTCCTGGTGATACGGCGCGATCGAGACCGAGGCGCACTCGAGGAACTGGCGGTTCCAGAAACCGATCAGGCCGAGCAGCGTCGGCAGGTTCTGCTCGAGCGGCGCGGTGCGGAAGTGCTCATCCAGCTCGTGGGCGCCGGCCAGGAAGTCCTTGAAGTAGCCAAAGCCCACGGCCAGCGCGACCGGCAGGCCGATCGCCGACCACACCGAGTAACGGCCGCCGACCCAGTCCCAGAACGGGAACATATTGGCCGGATCGATGCCGAAGGTCTTGATGGCCTCGGTATTGGTGGAGACGGCCACGAAGTGCTTCGCCAGCGCGTCCTCGGGAGCGCCCTGCAGGAACCAGGCGCGCGCGGTCTGCGCGTTCATCATGGTCTCGGCCGTGGTGAAGGTCTTGGAAGCGACGATGAACAGCGTGGTCTCGGGATCGACCTGGGCCAGCGCGGCGTCCATGTCGTGGCCGTCGACGTTCGACACGAAGTGCATGCGCAGCCGCGGATGGGCATAGTGGCGCAGGGCCAGCACGACCATCTTGGGGCCGAGGTCCGAGCCGCCGATGCCGATGTTGACGATGTCGGTGATCGGCTTGCCGGTATGGCCCAGCCACTCGCCGCTGCGCACGGCGTCGGTGAAGGTTTTTACACGGTCGAGCACGGCGTGCACGTCGGCGTTCACGTCCTGGCCGTCGACCGTCAACTGCGCGCCGCGCGGTGCGCGCAGGGCGGTGTGCAGCACGGCGCGGTTCTCGGTGTTGTTGATCTTTTCGCCGGCGAACATTGCGTCGCGGCGCGCCTCGAGGCCGCGTTCGCGTGCGACCTGGACGAGCAGTTCAAGCGTGCGCCCGTCGAGGCGATTTTTTGAATAGTCTAGGAAGAGGCCTGCGGCCTCGTCCGAATACCGCTCGAAGCGGTCCGGGTCGGCGGCGAATAGCTCGCGCATTTGCCAGGTCCTGGCGGTATCGGCGTGGTGGGAGAGGGCCTGGAAGCTGGCGGTACTGGTCAAAGGAGGCTGGCGCATGGGGTCCTGGTGCGTGGCACAATGTTGTCAATAGCAGATTATCGAATAATACAATCATCTGCGCGTAAATTCACTACAAAAAATGGTGCGCGCATCTTCCCCCCTGGATTTTCTCCACCCGCTTCATGTGTCGGGGAGATAGCTCATCCCTATAGAGAAAGTGGGAGGAAATGAGCGCAGTCGGCCAATTTGTAGTAAAATTTCAGATACTAAATTCAGGAAGGAACGAACATGGCGCTCCACCCCGTAGTCGAACAGGTCACCAACCGCATCATCCAGCGCAGCAAGCGCTCGCGCGCGGCTTATCTCGAACATCTCGAAGCGGCCCGCATCAAGGGCGTCCAGCGCGGCGCCCTGTCGTGCACCAACCTGGCCCACGGCTTTGCCGCCTTCCCTGCCAACGACAAGCTCAAGTTGCGCGAGCACAAGGAGCCGTCGGTCGCGATCGTTTCTTCCTATAACGACATGCTGTCGGCGCACCAGCCATTCGAGTATTTCCCGAAAGTGATCAAGGAAGCCGTGCGCGAAGTCGGCGCCGTGGCCCAGTTCGCCAGCGGCGTGCCGGCCATGTGCGACGGCGTGACCCAGGGGCAGCCGGGCATGGAGCTGTCGCTGTTTTCGCGCGACGCCATCGCCATGGCGACCGCGGTCGGCCTGTCGCACAATATGTTCGACGCCGCCCTGTACCTGGGCATCTGCGACAAGATCGTGCCGGGCCTGCTGATCGGCGCGCTGCACTTCGGCCACATCCCGGGCATCTTCGTGCCGGGCGGTCCGATGACCACCGGCATCTCGAACAAGGAGAAAGCCGCGATCCGCCAGCGCTATGCGAAAGGCGAGGCCACCCGCGAAGAGCTGCTGGAGGGCGAATCGGCCTCTTACCACGGCGCCGGCACCTGTACCTTCTACGGCACCGCCAACAGCAACCAGATGCTGATGGAAGTCATGGGCCTGCACCTGCCGGGTTCGGCCTTCATCACGCCGGGCACGCCGCTGCGCGACGCGCTCACCGCCGCCGCGGCCCACCGCGCGGTCGAGATTTCGCAGCAGCGCGGCAGCTATATGCCGATCGGCCATATCGTCGACGAGAAAAGCATCGTCAACGCCATCGCCGCGTTGCACGCCACCGGCGGCTCGACCAACCACACGCTGCACCTGGTGGCGATCGCGCGCGCGGCCGGCATCGTGATCGACTGGAACGACTTCGACGAGATGTCGAAAGTGGTGCCGCTGCTGACCCGCATCTATCCGAACGGCGATGCCGACGTCAACCACTTCCAGGCCGCCGGCGGCCCGGGCTTCGTGATCCGCGAACTGCTCGACGCCGGCCTGGCGCATGAAGACGTCAACACCATCCTCGGCCACGGCTTGCGCAATCACTGTAAAGAGCCGTTCCTGGGCGAAGACGGCAAGGTCGTGTTCCGCGACGCCACCCCGGTGAGTGGCGACGAGAACGTGCTGCGCCCGGCCTCGAACCCGTTCAACAACAATGGCGGCATGGTGCTGGTGAAGGGCAACCTGGGCCGCGCCGTCATGAAGGTGTCGGCGGTCAAGAAAGAACACTACTCGGTGGAAGCGCCGGCGCTGACCTTCGATTCGCAGGAAGACTTCATGCACGCCTACAAGGACGGCAAGCTGAACCGCGACTTCGTGGCCGTGGTCCGCTTCCAGGGCCCGCGCGCCAACGGCATGCCGGAACTGCACGCGCTGACCCCGGCGCTGGCCAATCTGCAGGATGCCGGCTTCAAGGTGGCGATGGTCACCGACGGCCGCATGTCGGGCGCGTCCGGCAAGGTGCCGGCGGCGATCCACGTGTCGCCCGAGATCCTGGCCGGTGGCCCGCTGGGCCTGGTGCGCGACGGCGACATGATCCGCGTCGACGCCAATACCGGCGTCATGGAAGCGCTGGTGCCGGCGGATGTCTGGGCGCAGCGCAAGCAGGCGACTGCCGACCTGAGCAAGAGCCACATCGGCATGGGCCGCGAGCTGTTCGCCATGTTCCGCAACTCGATCAGCGCGGCGGAGGAGGGTGCCGCCACCTTCCCGCTGCCGTCGCCGAAACAGACCGTCGTGCCGCTGCACGATGGCATTGACGCCGGCGAGATCATCCCCGGCTCCGACGAAGACCATCTTTTCAAGACCAACAAGTGAGCCACCAATGAGCCAACCAATGACCCTACTTGAGATCATGCGCTCGGCGAGCGTCATCCCCGTCATCGCCATCGACGATCCCGACCACGCCGTGCCACTTGCTCGAGCTCTCGTTGCGGGCGGGATCCGCGTGCTGGAAGTCACGCTGCGCACCGCGCACGGCCTGGGCGCGATCCGCGCCATGAGCGAAGTCGACGGCGCCATCGTCGGCGTCGGCACCCTGACCTCGCCCGAAGAATTCGCCGCCTCGCGCGACGCCGGCGCCGTGTTCGGCGTCTCGCCGGGCCTGACCCCGGCGCTGATCGCGGCCGCGAAATCGAGCGGCCTGCCGCTGCTACCGGGCGTGATGACCCCATCCGAAGTGATGGCGGCGCGCGAACAGGGATTCAGGCAACTGAAGCTGTTCCCGGCGGTGCCGGCGGGCGGCGTCGGCATGCTCAATGCGATCGGCGGCCCGCTGCCGGACGTGACCTTCTGCCCGACCGGCGGCATCTCGATCGACACCGCGCCGGCCTTCCTGGCCTGCAAGAACGTGGCCTGCGTGGGCGGGTCGTGGCTGACGCCGAAGGATGCGATCCAGGCCGGCGACTGGGGTCGCATCACCGAGCTGGCGAAGGCGGCGGCCGCGCTGCGCGCCTGATCGACAGGAAAACGCGCCGATGCGATCGCGCTTCCGCCCCTTGAGCGAGAGCGAGATCGCGATGGCGTCGCTGCTGTTCGGCGACGCCATCGATTACCGCCGGGTGCGCATCTACAACCGGCGTTACATGCCGTTCCAGCCGCGCAACTGCGCGATGACGCCGAACGGCAGCATGTATTTTCATCAGTCCTGCTTCCTGCCGGACTATACGCGCGGCGATCCGCCGGCGATCCACTGGTTCATGCACGAGATGGTGCACGTGTGGCAGCATCAGCTAGGGTATCCGGTGCGGCTGCGCGGGGCCTTCCGAATCGGCCTGTCCTACGGCTATACCCTGGATGAAGACGCCACTCTGGCCGACTACAATATGGAAGCCCAGGGCGACCTGTTGGCCGATTATTTCGTGCTCAAATTCCTACGTAAGCCAGGCGCCATGCGCCAGCAATGCTATCGCGACAGCCTGGTGCTGTTCGAGCGGGTGCTGGCGGGGTTCTTGCGCGATCCCGCCGACCAAGCCAATCTTCATCGCGGTTTTGCGAGATGGATAGGTAGTTGCTTCAAGGTTGCCTGATATTCTTTGACCGATGCGACGATCCTGTCACTATTAAAAATCTTGAGTCAATAAGCACCTTATATTCTAGTTGATTTGATTCGGACATTTTAGGCCCAATAGTAATTTGCGTGCTGCATTAAGATAATCATATTATTCCCGGATTTTAAGCCATCTGGAATTGGTGTTTCTGAGCACATTCTGGTAACGGTTGTAGAAGTGATTAATCATATCTTGTGGAACTAACTTGCCTTCCGCTTCGGAATGGGCGATATCATTTTGAAGTTCATATAGTTCATGTAATGTGGTGGCCGAGTTAATCCATAATTTCTTATGGTTGAAAACGTTATCCCAAGCGAGAAACACTGAGACTGAAGCGCTAGTCAATAACGCGATCGCACCCATATAATTTTCGTATGCTGGCGGGGAATATTTGACCAGTCCGATGCTGAGGGTAGCTACTGCCGAAGCAATGCCTGCACAAACAGAAATCAAGGTGAATTTTTGCCTATCACTGTTGCGATGCCGTTGAGAATTTCCAATCGATTTCTTGACATCTGCTTTTAGCAATTCGAGGTTGGCTACAATCTGCATCTCTCTCCCCTTGATAAGATATTCTAACGTTTCATGAAGATCTACTCGAGCTCGTGGATAATGTAAGCGAAAATCCGAAGATGTGGGTGGTATTTAGAGAGGCGGCGGCGGTGGGTCGAGGGATGTAGTTCAATATTTCGAATGAGCTACCCATGCCTATGGCCATGCTCTCCCTTTTGGGTGGCGCACACGTAAAACAAGTGTTTTATTCTCTACAACAAATATCAGTGCCGGGTTCGTCCCGGCCACATCGATGTTTGCTGGGGAGGATCGCATTTGAAGCCGCTCGATCGCGTTTTCGTTTGCCTGCTTGCCTGGACCGGCCCACCCCTGGCGGCGCTGGCCCAGGGTAACCCTGCGCCCCCGCCGCCGCGTGTCCCCGACACCATGGAAGCCCGCGTCGCCGCCTGCACCGGCTGCCACGGCGCGGCCGGCCGCGGCGTCGAGAACGTCTACTTCCCGCGCCTGGCCGGCAAGCCCGCCGGCTACCTGTACAACCAGCTGGTGGCCTTCCGCGACGGCCGCCGCAAGTACGTTCCGATGAACTACCTGCTGGCCTACCTGCCGGACGCCTACCTGCGCCAGATGGCCGACTGGTTCGCGGCCCAGAATCCGCCGCCGCTCGTGATTGCGGCGCCGCCGCCGCCGGCCGCGATGGTGGTCGACGGCCAGCGCATTGCCACCACCGGTGTCCCGGCACGCCGCGTCCCGGCCTGTACGACCTGTCATGGGCTCGACCTGGCCGGCCGCGAGCCCGGCATCCCAGGCCTGCTCGGCCTGCGCGCCGACTACGTCAGCGCCCAGCTGGGCGCCTGGCGCTACGGCGTGCGCACCGCGCTGGCGCCGGACTGCATGCAGGTGGTCTCGTCGAGCCTGACCGAGCCCGAAGTGGCCGCCGTCTCGGCCTACCTGGCCTCGCTCCCGGTCGGCAAGGCGCGGCCGGCGAAAGCCGGACCGGCCAAGCTGCCGCTGGCCTGCGGCAGCCAGGTCCATTCGACCGGGGGGCAGCCATGAACCCGTTGCGCGCACTCGCGCTGTGCTTCATGTTCCTGGCCTGTCCCTCGATGGCGCAAACTCCGCCGTCCAGGCCGGCCCAGCCCTCCCAGGTCGAGCGCGGCAAATACCTGGCCCAGGCCGGCGACTGCATCGCCTGCCATACGGTCCCGGGCGGGAAGATCTTCTCCGGCAACCGCGCCATGCCGACCCCGTTCGGCACCCTGTATGCGCCGAACATCACGCCCGACAAGACGACCGGCATCGGCAACTGGAGCGCGGACGACTTCTTCAGGATGATGCGCACCGGCCGCTCGAAGAACGGCGAGCTGTTGTATCCGGCCATGCCGTTCGCCAGCTACACCAAGGTCACGCGCGCCGATTCGGACGCCATCTACGCCTACCTGCGCTCGGTGCAGGCGGTGCGCCTGGCCTCGCGCAAGCACGATCTGCGCTTCCCCTACAACAACCGCTCGCTGCTGATCGGCTGGCGCACCCTGTACTTCAAGGAAGGCGAATACGTGGCCGACAAGAGCAAATCGGCCGAGTGGAACCGCGGCGCCTACCTGGTCCAGGGCCTGGGCCACTGCGCCATGTGCCACACGCCGATCAACGCGCTGGGCGGCTCGTCGCAGGAGCGCGAATTCCAGGGCGGCCTGATCCCGATGCAGAACTGGTATGCGCCGTCCCTGACCTCGAACAAGGAGGCTGGCCTGGGCACCTGGGAGATCCAGGACATCGTCGACCTGCTGCAGAAAGGCGTGTCGCAGCGCGGCACCGTGTATGGCCCGATGGCCGAGGTGACCTATAACAGCCTGCAGCACATGACGGACGCCGATGTGCGCGCGATGGCGGTCTACCTGAAAAGCCTGCCCGCCGACCGGCCGGTGAATGCCGACCCGGCCACTGCGCCGGCGCGCGCCAACATCGGGCAGATGCATGCCCAGGGCAAGCGCCTGTACGACGCGCATTGCGCCAGCTGCCACGGCGGCGACGGGCGCGGCATGCCGCCGCATTATCCGCCGCTGAAGGACAACCAGTCGATCACGATGACCTCGAGCGTCAATCCGATCCGCATGGTGCTCAACGGCGGCTACCCGCCCGGCACCAGGCGCAATCCGATGCCGTACGGGATGCCGCCGTTCGCGCACGCGATGTCGGACGGCGACGTGGCGGCGGTGGTGACCTATATCCGCACCGCCTGGGGCAACCGCGGCGCGCCGGTCACGGTGGGCGAGGTGAGCGCGCTGCGCGCGGCCTCGGTCGAATAGCAGGGCCTTTTGGACGACAACGGGGGAAACCATGATCCAGGAAGCGCCGGAAGGCGATTTCAGTGGCGACCAGCAGCGGGTGGAAGCGGTCGTCGCCCGCGGGCCGGGCGGCGCCTTCGCCGTGGCCGGCCTGGCGGTGGCGATCGTGCTGGCGATGTGGCTGGCCTTCTACCTGCTGGTCTACGTGGCGCGGGGAGGGACCTAGATGGCGCATCCTCCGCACCATGCGGCCGATCCCGACGCCATCGCCCACGCCGCGGAAATCCGGTGGGCCTGGTTGGTCGGCGCGATCATCGTCTTCCTGCTCGCAATGCTGGTCTGGATGAGCGTGCACTGGGCGGCGATGCCGCCGGTGCGCACCGAGACCATCGACCCTGCCACCCTTCACCTGTCGGGAGAATTCGTCGAAGCCAACCTGGGCTCGACCCTGGAGCCGGACGGCAGCGTCACCCTGCGCGTGCTGGGCAACCAGTACTCCTTCACCCCGACCTGCCTGCTGGTGCCCGCCGACACCCCGGTCCACATCCGCGGCACGGCGGCCGACGTGGTGCACGGCTTCTCGATCGCCGCCGGCAACGTCAATGTGATGCTGGTGCCCGGCTATATCTCGAACTTCCGCGCGCGCTTCGAGGAAACCGGCGAACACCTGATGCCCTGCCACGAATACTGCGGCGTCGGCCACGCTGCCATGTGGGCGAGGGTGAAGATCGTCGACAAGGACGAATTCGCCCGCCAGGCCGCCGGCGGCAGGAGGGTCAGCTGTGTATAGCATCGATGCCAGGCGCCTGGTGCTGGCGCACTTCTGGGTCGCCTTCGCCGCCTTCTTCGCGGCCCTGCTGCTGGGCGAGTGGCAGATGTACATCCGCAGTCCGCTGCGCGACTGGATCGGCAACCCCGAGCTGTACTACCGCGCCGTCACGGCGCACGGCACGGCCATGGGCTATGTGTTCCCGACCCTGGTGGCGATGGGTTTCGGCTACGCCATCGTCGAGCTCTCGCTCAGGCAGGCCATCGTCGGCCGGCGCTGGGCCTGGCTCGGCTTCTGGCTGGTGGTGCTGGGCACCGTCACCGCCATGATCCCGGTGTCGATGGGCCTGGCCACGGTGCTGTACACTTTCTATCCGCCGCTGATCGGCAATCCCTTCTACTACATCGGCGTGGTGCTGGTGGTGGTGGGGTCGTGGATCTGGGTGGCGCTGATGTCGGTGAATCTCTCCGTGTGGCGCAAGGCCAATCCGGGCGCCACGGTGCCGCTGCCGATGTTCGCCAACCTGGCCGGCGCCTACCTGTGGGCCTGGACCTCGCTCGGCGCCGCCATCGAGATCCTGTTCCAGATCCTGCCGGTGGCGCTGGGCTTCAGGCATACCATCGACGCCGGGCTGGCGCGCGTGTTCTTCTCCTGGACCCTGCACGCGATCGTGTATTTCTGGCTGATGCCGGCGTATATCGCCTTCTACACCCTGGTGCCGCGCGCCATCGGGGGCCGCCTGTACAGCGACAAGATGGCGCGCATCTCCTTCGTGCTGTTCCTCGTGTTCTCGATGCCGATCGGGATCCACCACCTGTTCCAGGACCCGCAGGTGGGATCGGGCGTCAAGTTCATGCACGCGGTGTTCACCGCCATGGTATCGGTGCCGACCCTGCTCACGATCTTCACCATCACCGCCTCGGTCGAGATCGTGGGCCGCCTGCGCGGCGGCGTGGGGCCGTTCGGCTGGCTGAAAAAGCTGCCGTGGCAGAACCCGATGATGCTGGCGGTGGCGTTCTCTTTCATCCTGCTGGGCTTCGGCGGCGCGGGCGGCTTGATCAACATGAGTTATCAGCTGGATTTTGCCGTCCACAACACGCAGTGGATCACCGGCCACTTCCACCTGATCTTCGGCGGCGCCATCGTGATCATGTACTTCGCCCTGGCCTACGACCTGTGGCCGCACCTGACCGGCCGCGCGCTGGCGGCGGGGCGCCTGATGCGCATCCAGTTGTGGACCTGGTTCATCGGCATGATCGTGCTGACCTTTCCCTGGCACGTGGTCGGCATCCTGGGCATGCCGCGGCGCATGGCGTATTTCGACTATGGCCATCCCGCGCTCACGCCGCAGGCGGTCACGGTGATCATCACCTTCTTCGGCGGGCTGATCCTGGTGTTCTCTGGCCTGCTGTTCATCCTAGTCCTGATGCAAGGCCACCGCGGCGCGCCGGCCAGGCTGCCCGCGTTCGCCTTCGCGCGCCCGGTGCACGAGGGCGGCCGCCTGCCGGCCGCGCTGAACGGCTATGCACTGTGGCTTTCCTTGATGATCGGGCTGTCGGTGGTGAACTACGGCTATCCGATCGTCCAGCTGATGGCGCTGGAGCAGACGTCGGTGCCGGCGGTGCCGGTGGGAGAGCGGCCATGAGCGAAGAACGCATTTTCTCGCTGGGCAATCGCTGGTTCACCTGGAGCGTCGGCGCCGTGGTGGCGGTCGCGCTGCTGGGGGCGATGGTGGCCTTTGTGTGGCTGCCGCGCACGCACGCGCAGGCGACCTTGGCGAGCCTGTGGGATGCGATCTGCAGCGCCGCCGGCGCCCCGGCGCCGTTCCAGGGCGCGGCGCTGCCCGGTCCCGGCCAGCGCAATCCGACCGGCGTCATCGTCAGCGCCACCATGATGGGCCCTAGCGAGGCGAACTCGATCGGCAATGGCGCCACCCTGGCGATGTCCTGCACCATGTGCCACGGTGCGCGCGGCACCAGTCCGGCCGGCACGCCGCACCTGGCGGGGCAGCCGGCGTCCGGCACCTACAAGCAGCTGCGCGATTTTGCCTCCGGCCACCGCCCGAGCGCCATCATGCAGCCGTTGGTGATGAGCCTGAGCGACCAGGACATGCGCGACCTGGCCGTCTACTACGCCTCGCTCGAGCGCGAACGGATCGACGCCGTGGAGCCATCGGATACCGACACCCCGCGCCTGGTGCGCAACGGCGACCCGATGCGCGCCATCGGCGCCTGCTCGTCCTGCCACAGCCCGCACGCCGGGCGTCCCGCCACGCCGGTGCTGGAGGGATTATCCGAAATCTACCTGCGCGACCAGCTGGCCGCGTTTCGCGATGGGCGCCGGAGCAACGACATCAACCGGCAAATGCGCAATGCGGTGCAGGCGTTGAGCGACCAGGAGATCGCGGAACTGAGTCGCTACTACGCGAGCCGCTAGCGTCTCGAACCGGAAGTTCGTTACCTGCTGGCGGCCGGCGCGCTGCCGTGTTCGTCCGCGCCGAGGTCGATCGTGCCTTCGATACGCGCCTGGCCATTGATGTCCCGGACGCCGTTGACGGGAATGGCGCCGCCGGCAAAGTAGCGGCTCCACAGCGGCGAGGTCCAGTTCGTCAATGCGACGCCGGTCGCGCCCACATCGATGGCGGGCGACGTCGCTTGCAGGTTCAGGTTGCCGCTGTCCGGCGCGGTGAAGCGCGGATTGGCCAGCACGCGCACACCCGGCAGGCCGCTGCCGCTGGCATTCGTGCCCCACCACAAGTTCGTGCCCCACACATTGCCGCCATGGCCGCTGCCCAGGTTCGAATAATTGTTCGCCGCAGGACCCGTCCCGAAGAAGATATTGTTGCTCAAGCGGGAGTCGATGACCTTGTACTGGAAGACGATTTCCGTACCCCATCCGCGGTTCTTGTAGAACGAATTATTGTGCACATGAATGCGGCGCGCCGCGCCCAGGTTCGACGCGTAGCCGCCGATCGTCAGCCCTACCTGGCGGTTCTTGTACACGACGTTATTCGACATCACGATATCTTCGGTCGACTTGCCGGGGTGTTCGCTGGCGAACTCGAAACCGAGGTCGTTGCCCGTCGAGATGTTGCCGTCGAAGACGATGTAACGGCCGCCGTCGACATAGAAGCCCGCGGCCGAACTGTCGCCGCCATACCAGGGATTGGCCGAGCTCGAATTGTTGGCCGCGCGATTATTCCTCACGATGCCGTTGCGCGCCCGGTCCTTGTCGCCGCAGCCGCCGCACTCGCCTTCGAAACCGATGAAATCGAAGCCGATATTATTATTGTCGTGGACGTGGTTGTTCAGCACTTCGAAGCGGTCGACGTTGCCGTTGATGACCAGCGCCTCGCTCGCCTGCAGGACGTTCTGGTAGACCTCGTTGCCCTGCACCAGCAGGTCGGTAATGCCCGTCGCATTGGTGCCGAATACCGCCAGGCCGTGGGCGCCCACCGAGCATGGATCCTTGCAGGTGCTGGTGTGCTTGATGCCGTGGATCTTGTTGTTGACGATCTGCAGATTGGTTCCGTTGCCTTCGACCAGGATGCCGACCGGCGTTGCCGTACTGCTGCCGGAAGTAAAACCGGTGACCTCGAAACCTTCCACGCGTACGTGATTGACGTTCCTGATCGTGATCAGACCCTGGCGGCCCGACGGGGTCACGCCGCTGCCGCCTCGCAGGACGACGCCCGGATCGGCCTTGAGGGTAATGGGCGCACTGGCAGTGCCGGACCTGGACACCAGCACCTTCTGCGTGTAGGTGCCAGGCAGGACGCGAACGGTGTCGCCGGCGACTGCGGCATTGACCGCGGTCTGGATCGATTGGCCGGGACCGACGGTGATGGTGGCGGCATGGGACATTCCCGGCAGGGCCGCCAGCAGCAGGCAGGCGGCGCCGGTCGGCATGGTCGATTTCATGAAGGCTTCGAGGTGGTTCAAAGGTCTCTCCAAAGGGGCGTTAATGCGTAAATACTAAGGCGGCCCATCCGGGAAATCAATCGTTTTCGAAAGAATTTACTCGTTTTCGAAAATAAACATAATCCAACCGAAGGTTAATAATTGTTTCGAAACCTTTCGATATAGTGCATCGCTGAGATGTCAGGCACTCAGCGAGGCATGCCCCAGCGCCGGCGCCGGGCGGTTGGCGGCGTAGGCGTGCACGCTGGCGTGGGCGGGGCGCCCGGGCGTGTCGTCGTCGACCTTGAACACGCTCACCAGCCGCGCCAGCACGGCCGCCTGGTCTTCGAGCGACGCCGCCGCTGCCGCCGCTTCTTCCACCAAGGCGGCATTCTGCTGGGTCACGCTGTCCATCTGCGTGATGGCTTCGTTCACCTGTTCGATGCCGACCGTCTGCTCGGCGCTGGCCGCGGCGATCCCGGACATGATGTCGGTCACGCGCCCGATGCCCTGCACGATTTCCTGCATTGTGGTTCCTGCTTCGTCGACCAGGCGTCCGCCGGCATCGACCTTGGTCACCGAATCGGCGATCAGGGCGCGGATCTCCTTGGCCGCTCCGGCCGAACGCTGCGCCAGGCTGCGTACCTCGCTCGCCACCACCGCGAAGCCGCGGCCCTGTTCGCCGGCGCGCGCCGCTTCCACCGCCGCGTTCAGCGCCAGGATATTGGTCTGGAAGGCGATGCCGTCGATGACGGCGATGATGTCGCCGATCTTCTTCGACGACTCGTTGATCGAAGCCATGGTGGCCACTACCTGCGATACGACTTCACCGCCATGGGCGGCGATCTGCGAGGCATTCTTGGCCAGCACATTGGCTTCGCGCGCATTGTCGGCGTTCTGGCGCACGGTGCTGGTCAGCTCTTCCATCGACGACGCCGTTTCTTCCAGCGCGCTGGCCTGCTGCTCGGTGCGCGAAGACAGGTCGAGATTGCCGGTGGCGATCTGCTGCGACGCGGTAACGATGGTCTCGGTGCCGGCCCGCACCTCGGTGACAGTCTTGAGCAGATTGCCGTTCATGGTCCTGAGCGCATCGAGCAGCGCGCCGACTTCATCGCGCGAGCGCACGTCGATGCGGGCGGTCAGGTCGCCGGCGGCGACCTGGCGCGCAAGGCCGACGGCGTGGCCGAGCGGCAGTGTGATGCTGCGGGTGAGCAGCCAGCCGAACACGGCGCCGATCGCGAGCGCGCTTGCGCCCAGCGCGACCAGGATCTGCCGGGCCGAGGCATTGAGCGCGTCGATGCTGGCCTGGGCCTCGGCCGACAACGCCTCTTCATACTCCACCACCGCCTGCACGGTGGCGACATACTTGTCCACCTCGGGCAGCACCTTGTCCCTGAAGAATGCCTGGACCTCGGGATTATCCGCGCCGAGCGCCGCCTTGCGCTTGAAGCCCTCGTCGCGCAGGCCCACATAGCGGCTGCGCTGGCTGGCAACGGCATCCATCAGCTCCTTGCCCTTGCCCGTGTCCACCATCGCCTCGAGTTGCTTCTGGGTCTTGCTGATGCCGGCGCTGGCCTTCTTCATCTCGGCGTCGTAATACGCTTCCTCGGCCGCATCGAAGGTGGTGGCCTTGGCGCGCGTGCGCACGGCATTGCCCTCGGTGCCGCGCAGCCACTGCTGGGCCAGGTTGACGCTGTGTGCGGCGTCCGCCATGACGGTCTTGGCATCGGCGATGCGACCAAGTTGCCATAGCGCCGTGACGAGCATGACGGCTACGAGGGCGAGGACGGCGGCAAACGCGCCGCCGAGCCGGATTCCAATCTTGAGGTCGCTAATTTTCATATTGTTCCCAATGCAAATGACGAGGGAGCCTGCCTATCCCGGTCGAAAAGCGCGATTGTGACTTTTCGTGAGATTGGGTTGCCCTGCATCAAGCATAAGCTTGCTTTTGCAGCGTCGTCATACTAAAAGTGCGCGAATTCTCACACTTGTTGCGGTCAAGGAACAAAAAAGTAGCGAATCGATATGCGGCGATAAAGAGTTGATATTGGTCTTGTGTACACGGCAACAGCGCTGACCTCGTGTTGCCGCGACAACTGTTAAATCGACGGGAAGACCTCAGGCCAGGGCGTCTTCTTCCACCTCGACCGGCGCCGCGCGCACCGCGGCTTTGGCGCCGGGCTGGCGCACGACGAGCGCGCGGCTTGCAGGCGCGCGGTGTGCGCCGCGCACGGCGCCGTCATCGCCGACCTTGAACACGCTCACCAGTTGGGCCAGCGTGGCCGCCTGTTCCTGCAGCGACGTGGCCGCCGCCGCCGCTTCTTCCACCAGCGCCGCGTTCTGCTGGGTCACGCTGTCCATCTGCGTAATCGCTTCGTTCACCTGTTCGATGCCGACCGTCTGTTCGGCGCTGGCCGAGGCGATCTCGGACATGATGTCGGTCACGCGGGTGATGCCCTGCACGATTTCCTGCATGGTCGAACCGGCTTCGTCGACCAGGCGTCCGCCGGCATCGACCTTGGCCACCGAATCGGTGATCAGGCCGCGGATCTCCTTGGCCGCGCCGGCCGAGCGCTGCGCCAGGTTGCGCACCTCGCTCGCCACCACCGCGAAGCCGCGGCCCTGTTCTCCCGCGCGCGCCGCTTCCACCGCGGCGTTCAGCGCCAGGATATTGGTCTGGAAGGCGATGCCGTCGATGACGGCGATGATGTCGCCGATCTTCTTCGACGACTCGTTAATCGACGCCATGGTGGCCACCACCTGCGACACGACTTCACCGCCATGGGCGGCGATCTGCGAGGCGTTCTTCGCCAGCACATTGGCCTGGCGCGCGTTGTCGGCGTTCTGGCGCACGGTGCCGGTCAGTTCTTCCATCGACGACGCCGTCTCTTCCAGCGAGCTGGCCTGCTGTTCGGTGCGCGAGGACAGGTCGAGGTTGCCCGATGCGATTTCCTGCGAGGCGGTGAGGATGGTGTCGGTGCCGGAACGGACTTCGGTGACCGTCTTGCGCAGGTTGACGGTCATGGTCTTGAGCGCCGCCATCAGGGCGCCCACCTCGCAGCGCGAACCGACCTCGATGTCGGCCGTCAGGTCGCCGGCGGCGACCTGCTGCGCCACATCGACCGCGTTCGCCAGCGGCCGGGTGATGCTGCGCGTGAGCAGCCAGCCGAACAGGGCGCCGAACGCGATGGCCGCCACGCCCAGGCCCAGCATGATCGCGCGTGCCGACGACATCAGCTCATCGATGTGCGCGTTCTGGCGCTGCAGCAGTTGCAGCTGGAAGGCGGTGACGTCTTCGACGGTGCGCACATAGGTGCGCATCTCGGGAATGACTTTTCCGCTCACGTAGGCCTGGACTTCCGGGCTGTCCGCTCCCAGTTCGGCCTTGAGCTTGTAGCCCTGGTCGCGAATGCCGGAATAGCGCGTACGCTGCGCCGCGACCGCCGCCAGCAGGGCCTTGCCCTGTTCGCTCAGCACCAGCTGCTCGAGCTCTTTCTGCACCTTGCTGACGTTGACACTGACCTCTTTCATCTCGGCGTCGAGGCGCTGCTCGTCGGCCGGATCGACGCTCTTGAATTTCGAGACGGTGCGCACCGAGTTGGTGGCAATGCCCTGGGCCCAGTCCTTGGCCAGCATCGCCTTGTGCGAAGCCTCCGCCATGACGGTCTTGGCCTCGGCAATATTCGCGAATTGCCATAGCGCGCACGCCAGCATGATCGTCATCAGGACGAGGACAGCGGCGAACGCGCCGCCGAGACGGGTACCGATATTGAGGTCGTTGATTTTCATATTTTCCAGTTCGAGATCGAAGGGTCGGCTTGTGTCTTGGCTTAGTTCTCCAGGTAACATGTTGATACGTAAGGAGAACCAGCCAAAATCATAAGCGTCGCGCAGCGCATTTGTGAAACCAAAAGTCCACAAATCGCAAATGATGTTGCGAACAGGAAACGAAAAAAT
Organism: Telluria beijingensis; assembly: GCF_030770395.1. Taxonomy (GTDB): domain Bacteria; phylum Pseudomonadota; class Gammaproteobacteria; order Burkholderiales; family Burkholderiaceae_D; genus Telluria; species Telluria beijingensis. The sequence goes on from NZ_CP132480.1 coordinate 1,446,643, forward strand.
AAACGAAAATTATCGACCAATAGTTGTTCGATATCGGAGTTGTCTAATTGCTAGCGTTTCTCCCGGCAGCCCCCAGCACCCGCAACAGATTGCCGCTCCACAGCTTGGCCAGGTCCTGCTCGGACATGCCATCCGCCTTCAGACGCGCGGTGATGCGCGGCAGATGCGCCACCTGGGACAGTCCCTCGATGCCGCCGCCGCCATCGAAATCGGCCCCCATGCACACGTGGTCGATGCCGGCCACGGCGATCAGGTGCTTGAGCGAGGCGATGTACTGCTCGAAGCTGGTATTCCACAGCGGTTCGACCGCGTCCAGCGCCAGCCATTCCTTGCCCAGCGCGGTCTGCTGGGCCGGCGACAGCGTGCCGATCTCGCCCAGCCGGTCGAACAGTTCGGCGCGCCGCGGTCCCATTTTCAGCTCGCTCAGGTAGATGGTGGAGGCGCATACCGCGCCGCCGCCCGCGGCGATCTGGCGGATGCGCGCATCGTCGATATTGCGCGGGTGGTCGAAGCTGGTGCGCGAACTCGAATGCGACAGCAGCAGCGGAGACGTCGACAGCGCCAGCAACTGGTCGACCGTGGCGTCCGATGCGTGGCTGGCGTCGATCACCATGCCCAGCCGGTTCATCTCGCGCACCCAGTCTCGGCCCAGCGGCGACAGGCCGTTCCACGCGGGCTTGTCGGTCGACGAATCGGCGAACTGGTTGTTCTTGCTGTGGACGATGCCGACCAGGCGCACGCCCTGGCGCTGGAATTCAGCTAACCCTTTCACGTCTTCGCCCAGCGGATAGCTGTTCTCGATGCTCTTGAACGCGACCAGCTTGCCGGCGGCGTCGAGGCGGCGTGCTTCTTCAGGCGTGATGGCCAGGCCGATGCGGCCGGCATGGCGCGCCAGCGTCGTGTCGATCAGGCTCGAGCGCGCCAGCGCATGGCTGCGCGCCGCCGCATAGCCTTCCGGCGTCAGTGGCCCCTGGTCGGTAAAGATGACGAAGAAGCCGCCATCCAGGCTGCCTTCGAGCATGCGCACCATGTCGACCTGGGCTACCTCCTGGGCGGGATCGTGGCGCCCGCCGAAGTCCCAGCCTTCGCGGCCGAAGTGGACCGGCGTGTCGAGGTGGGCGTCGAGCGTCAGCAGGCGGCGGTGGGTATCGTCGGCCGGCGGCGTGGCGCAGCCGGCGAGGACGCACAGGGAGGCGAGGGCGAGGGTCTTGGTCGATATCATTCAGGTGCTTTGGTCGGAGTGAAGTCCAGGTCGGCGTAATCCCAGCTGAAGTCGGCGATCGGCGAGACCGGGGCCAGCTTGATGCCCTGCACCTTGCCGTCCTTGTCGAAGGCGAAGCTGAGGTAGGCCGGTTCCAGCGCAGCGTCGTCGAAGCGGGTGATCCAGGTATCGTACTGCCAGTGCTCGAGCCGGCCCGCCATGCGCTGGGTCGACGTGAAGTCGACCCGCAAGCCATTCTTTTCCTGGGTGATCGCGAGCTTGCCATACCAGGGATCGGCATAGGTTCCCACCAGGCTCGCGGGCGGCAGCGAGGGCATTGACTTCACCGGCTTGGCCTGCTTGGCCTTCACCAGCTCGAGGCCTTGCTTGACCTTCTTCGCCTTGTAGGCGATGAAGGTGGCAGGCCAGTCCGCCTGTGGTTTACCCAGGTAGTGGTCGGCCAGTTCGTACATCAGGCCGCGCACCAGTTCTCCGTCCTCGCTGTTGATGGTGATGGCGAAGCCCACCTTCTGCTCGGGCAGCAGCACCACGGCGGTGGAAAAGCCGAACACCGCGCCGCCGTGCCAGATCATGCGCGCGCCGCGGTAGTCCATCAGGTCCCAGCCCAGGCCATAGCTGGCCAGCTTCGATTCGATCAGCTTGAGCTCGGGCGGCATCGGGCCGCTCGGCATCGACATCGCCGGGGTCCACATCTGGGCATGCGTCTCGGCGCTGAAGATGCGCTTGCCGTCAAGCGTGGCGCCGGCGCCGAGCTGGGTATGCAGCCAGCGCGCCAGGTCGTTGGCGCTGCTGGCGACGCCGCCGGCCGGAGCCGCGTTGCGTCCCAGGTCGTCGCGCTCGTCGAGCCGTACCGGGTCGCCGGCGCCGCGCAGGCCGCCATTCATCCGGGCATGCGGATAGGCGCGGTTGGCGGTCTTGAAGTTGTCTTCGTTATGGGTGGTCGACACCGTCATGCCGGCCGGGCGCAGCACGTGCTCGCGGGTATAGTCTTCCCAGGTCTTGCCGCTGACCTGCTCGATCAACTGGCCGGCCACCACGTACATCAGGTTCGAATAGGCATAAGTGCTGCGGAAGCTGGTCGCCGGTTTCAGGTAGCGCACGCGGTGCACGGTCTCGGCGCGCGAGAGCTTGCTGCGCGGGACGAACAGCAGGTCGCCGGCGCCGTAGCCAAGGCCGCTGCGGTGGGTGAGCAGGTCGCGGATCGTGATCTCGCGCGTCACCCACGGATCGTACATCTGGAACCCCGGCAGGTGGTCGATCACCTTGTCGTCCCAGGTGATCTTGCCGGCATCGACCAGCGTGGCCAGCGCCGCCACCGTGATCGCCTTGCCGGTGGAGCCGGTCGGGAATAGCGTATCGCCGTCGACCGCCGCTGGCGCGCCCAGCTGGCGCACGCCGAAGCCGCGCGCCATGGTCGTCTTGCCGTCTTCGACAATGGCGATCGCCAGGCCCGGCACGCCGACCTTCTGGCGCAGCGACTCGGCGCGTGCTTCGAAGCCGGCCGGCGGGGCCGCCAGCGCGGGTGCGCAGGCAAGGGTCAACAGCAGGGTGGTGAAAACGTATCTCATGAAGTCTCCTGGCAGGCGTCGAGCAGGCGGTCGAAGGCGGGGCCGCCGCGCATCGGATCGGCGACAGGATACGGCAGGCGCTGCGCAAAGGCGGCGATTTCGCGCTCGGCTTCGTCAAGCATCATCCCGCCGGTATTGAGCGCCACCCCCACGCAGCGGATCGCGGGATTGGTCACCCGCCCCAGCGCAATGGTCTGGACAATCACGGTTTCGATCGACGGCAGCGGTGACGAAGGATAACCCAGCAGGTGGCCGCGCCGCGGATCGTGGCAGACCACGAACATGTCCGGCTGGCTGCCGTGCAGCAGTCCCAGCGAGACGCCGGCGAAGGCCGGGTGGAACAGCGAACCCTGGCCCTCGATCACGTCGACGTGGCCGGGCGCGGCGGCCGGGCTCAGGATCTCGGCGGCGCCGGCCACGAAGTCCGAGACCACGGCGTCGATCGGCATGCCGCTGCCGGCGATCATGATGCCGGTCTGGCCGGTGGCGCGGAAGCTCACATCAAGGCCGCGCGCGGCCAGGCCGCGGCTGATGGCGAGCGCCGTGTACTTCTTGCCCAGCGCGCAATCGGTGCCGACCGTCAGGATGCGGCGCCCGCTGCGCGGCAGGCCGGTCGCGATCGGGATGTCGGCCGGCGGCGTGCGCACGTCGACCAGGCGCCGGCCGCTCCTTGCTGCGGCGTCGCGCAGGGCGGGGATGGTCTCCAGGCGCACGTGCATGCCCGACACGATGTCGAGGCCGGCGTCGAGGGCGGCGGCCAGCGTCGGCACCCAGGCGTCGGGAATGGCGCCGCCGGCGGCGGCGACGCCGATCACCAGCGCGCTGGCGCCTTGCGCCGCCGCCTGCTCGCAATTCAGTTGCGGCAGCCCCAGCGAGACGGTGCCGGCCGGCAGGCGCAGTTCGCCCACGCAGCGCTCGCCGGCCCAGTCGCGCAGGCCGAAGGCGGTCTTGGCGAAACCCGGTTCGGTGACGTCGCCCAGGAACAGCAGGCAGCGTCCGACGGCCTGGTTTTCAACTACGGATACTTGCGAAACTGCTGACATCAATACTCCCGGGTCAAGGTGAAACCGATGGTGCGCGGCGCGATCACGCCGGTGCCGATGGCGCCGTTGGGGTTGACCAGGCCGCCGTTCGCGATCACCACGCCGGTCGACAGTCGGCCGTCGCTATTGCCCAGGTTCTTGCCGAACACCTCGACCGTCCAGTTGCCCAGTTCGAGGCCGGCATAAGCGTCGACCACGTTGTACGACGGGACCTCGCGCTGGCGCCCGTTGGCGACGCGGTAGTCGTAGTTGAAGGCGCCGTACTGGCCGGACATGCGCCGCACCGAGGCGCCGGCGAAGGCGGGCGTGGTGTCGCCGATGGTCCAGCGGTAGTCGGCCATCAGCGCGGCCGTGTAGCGCGGCGAGAACGGCAGGCGGTCGCCCTTGAAGCCGCCGACGATGGTCTCGGTGGCGTCGTCCAGGCGCGCATTGCTCCAGACGGCGTTGCCCGACAGGCGCAGGCCGCGCAGCGGACGGTAGGTCGCGGTGAACTCGGCGCCGTCGGCGGTCGCGCCGATGCCATTGGTGTTGACGCCGAAGTTGTTCACCACCGCCAGCAACTGGATGTCCTTCCACTTGATGTGGAAGGCCGACAGGTCGAGCGACCAGCGGCCATCCTGGCTCTGGGTCTTGAGGCCGGCCTCGTAGCTCATCACGCTGTCCGAACCATAGGTGGTCGGAGTACCCTCCGGCACATCGGGCGGCAGCACGTTCGGTCCGCCGGGACGGAAGCCCTTGGCCGCGCGCGCGTACACGGCGGTGCGTTCGCTGAACTTGCGCTTGATCGAGGTGGCGTAGGTGAACACGCCTTCCGACGACTCGGCGCTGTTGTCGGCCGGGCCGCCGGCCAGGGCGCCGTCGCCCACCTGGCGCGCGTCCTGCTTGTTGTGGCTGTAGCGCCCGCCGATATCGAGGTCGTACACCGGCGTCAGGTGGATGGTGGTGTTGGCGAAGGCCGCCACCTCGCGGTAATTGGAGCCGAGGCCGATGTCGGCCAGCAGCGGCAGGCCGTCCTGCGGCGTCATCGTGCCCGCCACCAGGGGGTGGTAGCGCTGGGCAAGGTTGGCGTCCTCGTCGGTGTAGTACAGGCCGGCCAGCCAGTCGACCCGCCCGCCGCCATTGGAGCTCAGGCGCAGCTCTTGCGTGAACTTCTTGACCTCCAGTTCCTGGCCCATGAACAGGTCGGGGGACATGCCGAAGTTAGCTTCGATGATCGGCCGGATATTGAAGGTCACGTCTTCGCGCAGGTATTGCTTCTGGGTGCTGTAGCTGGTCGCCGAGGTCAGGCTGGCGCTGCCCAGGTTCCAGTTGGCGGTGCCGTTGAAGACGCGGTAGTGGATGTCGCGCATCTGCGGGACGAACTGCGACTGGGTCAGGCGGCCGTACAGGGAGTCGAGCGTGTCGGGATCGCTTTCCACGACACCAGGCGCGTCGGTGGCGATGTTCTGCGCCACCGCCGATAGCCGCAGGTCGAAGTCCTTGTGCGGCTTGTACAGTAGCGAGGCGCGGCCGCCGTAGTTCTTGGACTTGTTGATGTCCCTGGCGATATCCGAGCCGGCGGTGCCGATCGAGTCGATGAAGCCGGGTTCCTTCTGGTACGACAGCGAGGCGCGCGCGGCCAGCGTCTCGCTGATCGGCGTGTTCACCACCAGGTTGGTGCGGTACGACACGCCGCCGCCATCGACCGAGGCGGCGCCGAAGCGGGCGCGCATGGCGAAGCCGTCGAAGTCCGGCGCATTGGTCACGAACTTGATCAGGCCGCCGAGCGAGCTGGCGCCGTACAGCGCGCCCTGCGGGCCGCGCAGCACTTCCACCCGCGCCAGGTCGAAGGTGTCGAAGTCGCCGGCCAGGATCGCGCCGTTGGCCAGGCCGCTGCTCGAGCCGAACGGCGTCTCGTCCAGGTAGACCGCGACCGTGGAGGCGACGCCGCCGGTGTCGATGCCGCGCACCGCCAACCGGCCGGCGCCGGGCGTTTCCTGCACCAGTTGCAGGCTGGGCACCAGCTTCAGGTAGTCGGCGAAGCCGGTGGCCTGGTGTTTTTCCAGGGCGTCGCCGCCGACCACCGACATCGATTGGGGCACGTCGACCATGGTCTGGGCGCGCTTCTGAGCCGTGACGACCACTTGCTGGACGTCGTCACGCGATGCGTCCTGGCCGGCCGCATGGGCGCTCGCGAATGTGCCAGGGAAGGCGCCTGCTACCGCCAGCGCCATGGAAGTCAGTACGATTTTGCCTGCAGCTTTTGGCGTGGGAAATGCCATGTGTATCTCTCCGATTTTTCGTTATCGTTTCAGGAACATCAAGCGTTGGCGCCGGCGGCCAGGCCGCCGGCATGCAGCCGGTCCGCGTGCTGCATCGGACCGTTGAGACGCCACAGCAGGGCGGCGGCGATGGTGGCGAGCAGCGCCAGCAGGGCAAAGAAGGCGCCGGGAGCGAAGCGGCTCCACAGCCCGCCCACCAGGCCGGCCGACAGGCTGCCGGCGAAGGTGACCAGGAACCAGGCCGCGACCGTGGTGCTGCCCAGGTGGCGCGGCGCCAGCCGGGCGAACAGCCCCAGGCCGGTGGGCAGGATGAACAGCTCGCCGACCGTCAGCACCAGGAAGAACAGCACCAGCCAGATCCAGCCGGTGACTGAGCCGCCGGCGTTCCAGCCCACCATTGCCAGCAGCAGGTAGGCGCCGGCCACGATCAGCGCGCCGCAGGCCATGCGCCGCAGCGGCGCCTGGTCGACGCCGGCCGCCGCGCGCCGGTGCCAGTAGGCCAGCAGCGGCGGCGTGAGCAGCATCACGAACAGCGGGTTCAGCGACTGGAACCAGGTCATCGGGATGGTCCAGTCGCCCACGCTGCGGTCGACGCCGCTGTCGGCCCACAGCGCCACCGTGTTGCCGACCTGCTCGTAGGCGGCGCGGAATACCGTCACCGCCAGGCCGATGCCGAGCAGGACCAGTACCGTCTCGCGGCCCAGGCTGCGCGGCGCGCCGTCATCGATCGCCTGCATGGCCTGGGCATTGCGCGGCGCTTCGGGCGGCAGGTAGCGCTGGCCGGCGATGTAGATGACCAGGCCCAGCACCATGCCGATGCCGGCGAGGCCGAAGCCGTAGTGCCAGCCATACAGCTCGCCCACCGTGCCGCAGATGAGCGGGGCCAGGAAGCCGCCGATATTGATGCCGACGTAGTAGACGTTGAACGCCCAGCCGCGCCGCGCATCGCTGCGCGCATACAGGTCGCCGACCTGGCTCGGCAAGGTCGGCAGGAACAGGCCGTTGCCCAGCGCGATGGTGGCCAGCGCCACGTAGAAGAAGGCGTCGAAGGCCATCATGAAGTGGCCGGCCGCCATGATCGAGGCGCCGATCACGATGGCGCGCCGCTTGCCGAGCCAGCGGTCGGCCAGCACCCCGCCCAGGATCGGCGTGAAATAGGCCGCGGCGGTGTAGGCGCCGTAGATGAACGAGGCCTGGGCCTGCGCCAGCAGCAGCTCCTTGGTCATGAAATAGACCAGCAGCGCGCGCATGCCGTAGTACGAGAACTGTTCCCACATATTGGTGAGGAACAGGATCGTCAGCCCGCGCGGATGGCCGAACCAGGTCGGCTGGGTGCCGGCGCTGGTCTTCATGCGCCGCCGCCCCAGACCTCGGGACCGGACCAGACGTTGCCGTCGACGTACTCGACGCCGGGCTGGCGGTCGTTGGCCAGGAAGATCGGGCCGTCCAGGTCGACGATGTCGCACACCTGGCCCAGCACGAAGCTCGGGCCCATCGCCAGGCTCGAGCCGCCCATATTGCCGACCATGACGCCCATGCCGAGGCGGCGCGCCTCCTGCGCCATCAGGAGGCCTTCGGTCAGGCCGCCGCATTTGTCGAGCTTGATGTTGACCACGTCGTAACGGCCGACGGACGGCGCCACGTCGGCGAGGGACAGGATGCTCTCGTCGCCGGCCAGCGGGATTGGCGAGCGCAGGCCCTGCAGGTCGGCCTCGCGGCCGCGCGCCAGCGGCTGCTCGAGCAGGCCGACGTCCTGGGCCAGCAGGCCGGCGATCAGGGCGTCGAGCTGGCCTGCCACGAAGCCCTGGTTGCCGTCCACGCCGAGCCAGGCGTCGGGCCGCGCGGCGCGCACCGCCGCCACCCGCGCCAGGTCGAGATCGAGGTCGCCGGTCAGCTTGATCTTGATCGAGCGCGCCTGGGCATGTCCGCGCGCCGTGTCGGCCATCACGGCCGGATCGTCGGCTCCGAGGGTGAAGGTGGTGCGTAGCGGCTTGGGCGCGGCCTGGCCGGCCAACTGCCACACCGGGACGCCGGCGCGCGCCGCTTCGAGCTCCCACAGCGCGCAGTCGACCGCATTGCGCGCGCCGCCCGGCGGCAGGATGCTGCGCAGTTCTTCGCGGCTGGGACCGGCGGCGATGGCGTCATGCGCCTTGTCCAGTACCGACAGCATGTGCGCCGCATCGTCGCGCAGGTAATAGACGCCGCCGGCTTCGCCGCGGCCGCGATGCTGGCCATCGTCCAGCGTGACCACCACCACGTCGAAGGCCTCGAATACATAGCCCGAGATACGGAATGGCTTCGAGAGCCGCATTTTTTCGGTCGTGACCGACATGTTCAAGCGTGTCATCAGTAATTCACCGTCATGGAAAGGAGGCTGAAACGAAGGGCGATATAGGCCAGCAGCAGCGCCGACAGCAGGAACAGCACGCTCCACACCTTGCGCAGGCGGCCGCTCTCCCTGAATGCCAGCTGCAGGTTGCGCGCGCCAGCGACCAGCGCGGCGACGAAGGCCAGCAGGCCGCCGATCTGCAGGATCCACAGCCACGGGTCGAGCGGCGACGTCGCGTTTTCAAGAGTCGCCTCGAAGGCGGCGATGATGCCGCCCCAGCCGGCCAGCACCGCCAGGATCGCCAGCGCGCTCAAGCGCGTGGCCAGCGCCGCCTGGCGCGCAGGCTGGTCGAGCGTGTGCTGCAGCTTGTAGCGGCGGCGCACGATCCAGCCGGCCGGCATTGCCAGCACGGCGAACAGCAGGACCGCGATCGCGACGCAGGCGGCCGGGATCAGCCAGGCGCCATTCTTGCCGGCCGGGACGCGGTCGAACACCATGAAGGGCGACATGAAGTCCATGCTCCAGCGCACGACCTCGCCGTTTTGCAGTTGGGCCGCGAGACGGTCCTCGCCATTCTTGTCGCGCCACACGAAGGGAGAGATCTCGACCCACTCGCGCGGACGGCCATTGGGGCCGAGCAGGGCCGGCACGACCAGGTTGCCTTTGTCGTCGAGCGTGACCTTCACCTGGCCGAGCAGGCCGAACACGGCGAAGAAATTCGATTCGGAGCGGCGCGTGCTTTCCCACGAGCCGACCATCATCTGCGCATGCTGCTTCGCTTCGGCTTCCGGCACCTTGCCATCAGGCGGCAGGGTGGTGGGGAAGTAGCGGTCCGAGAAGTCCTGGAACAGGGCGCTGCGCAGGGTATTGGAGGCGCCGGCGCGGCCGCCGCTGTTGACCGACAGGTACAGGCCGACGCCGTCGCCCATGTACAGGTGCAGCGAGCTGTGGAAGCCTTCGGTGTCGCCCAGGTGGGCGATCACGTTGCGGCCATTCACATTGGTTTCGAAGAAGCCGAGCTCCATGCGGTTCAGCGGCGGCAGCAGCGAGGACTTGGCGATCTTGTCCAGTGGGCTGTCGTGCATCGTCTTCGCGGTGGCGGCGGACAGGATGCGCTGGCCATTGAATTCACCGCCCTGCAAGTGGGCAATCATGAAGTTGGCCATGTCGCGGCCACTGGCCGTGAGCGAGCCGGCCGGGGCCGAGTTGACGATCTCGAAGCCGAGCGAAGGCTGGCCGGGCTTGCTGTAGCCCTGCGACATCAGCGGCTCGAGCGCGGCCGGCAGCGGCTGGCGGAAGGTGGCGGTGCGCATGTCCAGCGGCGCGAAGATGTTTTGTTCGACGTAGTCGTTGAACGGCATGCCCGACACCCGCTCGACCACGTAGCCTGCCAGCGAGGTGGCGTAGTTCGAATACGCGGGCGTGGCGCCGGCGTCGAAGATGCGCTCGGGGATGCGCGCCTTGAGCAGTTCGCCCAGCGGCCTGGCCTTGTCCTTGTCGTAGACGATCAGGTACTTGACCGACTCTTCGAAGCCGGCGGTATGGGTCATGATCTCGCGCATCGTCACCGGCTTGCCGGCGCGCTCGGGGATCTTGAAGTCGAGGTAGGTGTTGACGTCGGCGTCGAGGTCGATCTTGCCCTGTTCGACCAGTTGCATGACGGCGGTCCAGGTCACCAGCTTGGAGACCGAACCGGGACGGAACAGCGTGCGTTCGCCGTCGACCGGGGTGCGCTTCTCGACGTCCGAGTAGCCGAAGCCGCGCGCGCTCAGCACCTTGCCATCCTTGACCACGACCACCACCGCGCCCGGGATGTCGCTCGTATTGAGCGCGAACGGCATGTAGCCGTCGAGCCAGGTGTCGAGATCGACCTTGTCGAGGGTGCGCTGGCCATTGGCGCCCGGCGACTGGACGGCGGTCTGCGGTGTGTCGGACGGGTTTTTTGCCAACGGGCCGGGCGCGATCGGCGCTGGCGGCAAGGTCGGTGTTTGCGTGGCTTGCTGGGCGCCGGCAGCGGCGCTCCAGCACAGCATGCTCATCAACAGTATCTTCACTATTTTCATCGAGTCTCTCTCTCCCTGTACGTTCGGTCGATTGCGATCGGCCGGGCCAACCTATAAAATAAAGCTTGATCCGAGTTATTTTTCTCTGATTGGAGAAATATCTACCTCATCAGAGATTATGTCAACATATAAAAAATTCTTCTATGGCTACTGATTCACCAACACTCGGAGCATTGATTCGCAGCCTGCGCAGCCGCCAGGGCTGGACGCTGAAGGAAATGAGCGTGAAGAGCGGGATTCCGGTGTCGACCCTGTCGAAGGTCGAGCACGGCCAGCTGACGCTGAGCTACGACAAGCTGTACCAGCTGAGCCAAAAGCTGGGCATGCGCATGTCGGAGCTGTTCGCCGAAGAGCCCGACGTCGAGCCGCCGGTCACGGCGCGCCGCAGCCTGGGCGACCTGGCCAGCGCGGTGCGGGTAGAGACGCCCAATTACGACTACCACTACCTGTGCGCCGAGCTGCGCCGCAAGCGCATGATCCCGGTGATCGCGCGCATCCGCGCCAAGTCGGTCAAGCAGTTTGGGCAACTGGTGCATCACTCGGGCGAGGAATTCACCTATGTGCTCAAGGGCGCCGTGGTGCTGCACAGCGAGTTCTACGACCCCGTGGTGTTAAAGGAAGGGCAGTCGATCTATTTCGACTCGAGCATGGGGCATGCCTACCTGGCGCCGGAAGGCTGCGACGAGGCCGAGGTGCTGACCGTGATGTCGAGTGCGGATGAGGAACAGATGCAGACGATCATGTCGACGCATACGCATGCGCCGGAGCCGGAGCCAGATGGGCAGCAAGCGGCGCCGGCCAGGCCCCGGCGGCGCGGGGGCAAGGCCGCCGACGACCAGTAACTGTCCGGCGACAATTGATTACCTTATAGTTGTTTCTGCAGAGAAACTGGACTGCTACCATCGCTTGTCGACCAACTTTTCCTGGACTGGAGCTGGCAGTGGCTGATCACGATCGCTATCCGAATTGCATGATCTGCGATTCCCCAACAGGCTATTATTTTTCCAAGACCTACCCGGTCTATCCCGGCAGCCCGTTCACCTCGCCGTTGACGGTGGACTATGCGAAGTGCACCTGCTGCGGCTTCGTGCTGTCCGAAACCCATCGCGCCATGCCGAGGGAATTGTGGTCCAGCCTCAACAGCAGCTGGCACCACCACTACGAAAACCCGGCCACGCCGAAGCTGACCAACCAGCCGCCGTATGCGAACCAGGGCCTGACGCTGGCCATGCTGGACCGTAATGGCATCGTCCGCCTCGACGATACGCTGGACTACGCGGCCGGTTATGCCACGCTCGCCCAATTCCTGGGCAAGTATTTCGGAAAACAGATCAACACCTTCGACCGCTATGTGCGCAATCCGGCGCCGGGCATCCGCTACGTCGAGGAAGACGCGCTCGGCAAATATGGACTGGTGATCAACAGCGCCATGTTCGAGCACGTGCTCGACCGTGAAGCGCTCGACGAAGTGAACCGCCTGGTCGCGGACGACGGCGTGCTGATGCTGCACACCGTGATCTGCGAGCGCATCCCGCCCGATCCCGACTGGTTCTACCTGACGCCGATGGTGCACACCGCCTTTCACACCAATCGCAGCATGACGCTGCTGATGGCGCAGTGGGGTTACGCGGCGTCGATCTACTGCCCGCAGGCCAAGAGCTGGTTCCTGTTCAAGAAGGATCATCCGCAGCTCGACCGGCTCGAGGCGGCGGTGGCGGCGATCAACCGCGAGATCCAGACCGACTACCTGATCTACAAGGCAGGCTTCGTCGATTACTGGAAGGGATTCTAAGCGCGGGGCGCCGATGGCGCCCCGGTATCACTCGTAGCGCAGGCAGTCGACCGGCAGCAGCCGCGACGCGCGCCGCGCCGGATAGAAGCCGAAGAACACCCCGACCGCGGTCGAGAACCCGCAGGCCACCAGGATGCCCGACAGGGTGAGATAGACCTCGAAGTCGCCGCCGCCGAAGGCCGTGATCAGCGCCGCGCCGCCGGCCGCGATCGCGATCCCGACCAGGCCCCCGGCCAGGCAGATCACCACCGCCTCGGCCAGGAACTGCAGCAGCACGGCGTTGGGCCGGGCCCCGATCGCCATCCGGATGCCGATCTCGCGCGTCCTTTCCGTCACCGACACCAGCATGATGTTCATGATGCCGATCCCGCCCACCAGCAGCGAGATCGCGCCGATCAGGCCGAGCAGCAGCGAGATGCCGGTAGTGATCTTGTTGGTCGTCTCGACGATCGTGTTCAGGTTCTGCACCCTGAAGTCGTCCGGATCGTCGACCCGGATCCGGTGGCGGTCGCGCAGCACTTCCTTGATGTCTTCGATCGCCTCGTTCATCGACATGTCGGGCCGGCCCTGGGCGTTGATGTAGTGGACGTTCTGCGGGAACGGCGACTTGACCAGGTGGGCGCTGGCCGCCGTGATCGGCACCAGGATCAGTTCCGACAGCTCGGTGCCGTCGCTCTGGCGGCCCTCGCCGGCCAGCACGCCGACCACCTGGAACGACACGTTCTCGATGCGCAGGAAGCGCCCGAGCGGATCGGCGCGGTAGAAGAACTGGTCGGCGACCTTCTGGCCGATCACCACCAGGCGCGCGCTGGCGCGCACGTCGGCCTCGCCGAACAGCGAGCCCTGGTCGACCTTCCAGTTACGGATCGTGAACATGGCCGGCGTCACGCCGATCACGGTGCTGCTCAGGTTCTCGCTGCCGGCGCTGACCTTGAAGCTGCCCTGCAGCGCGGGCGCGGCGCCGGTCAGGCTGGGCAGGGCATTCAGGGCCGCCGCGTCGTCCAGGGTCAGCACTGCCACCTTGCCTTCGCGGGCGCGCTGGGCCGCGGTGCGATCGCCTCCCGGCATCACGTACACCATATTCGTGCCCAGCATCTCGAGCTGCTTGCCGATGAAGCGCTGCATGCTGTCGCCCAGCGCCAGCAGCAGCACCACCGAGGCGATGCCGATCACGATGCCGAGCATGGTCAGCGCCGTGCGCAGTCGGTTGGCGGCCATCGAGCGCAGCGACTCGACCAGGATCTGGATCGGATTCATGGCGCGACTCCCGCCTGGCTCGGGGCGAACTGGCGCAGGCCGTCGGCGGCCGGCCCGTCGTACAGCACCCGGCCATCCTTGAGGCGCACCAGGCGGCGGCTGACGGCCGCGATGTCCGGTTCGTGCGTCACCAGCACGATGGTGATGCCGCGGTCGACGTTCAGTTGCCGGAAGCTGTTCATGATGTCGTCGCTGGTCTGGGTGTCGAGATTGCCGGTCGGCTCGTCGGCCAGCAAGAGCGGCGGATCGGTCGCCAGCGCGCGCGCGATCGCGACGCGCTGCTGCTGGCCGCCCGACAGCTGGTTCGGCGTGCGCGTGGAAAAGCCTCCCAGGCCTACCCGTTCCAGTTCGGCCAGCGCGCGCTCGTGCGCCTTGCCGCGGCCCACGCCGCCATAGATCAGGGGCAGGGCGACGTTTTCCGCCAGCGACATGCGCTTGATGAGGTTAAAACTCTGGAACACGAAGCCGATCTTGCGGTTGCGGATGTCGGCCAGCGCCGGGCGTCCGAGCGTGCGCGTGTCGACGCCGTCGAGCAGGTAAGTGCCGCCGGTCGCCTGGTCGAGGCAGCCGAGGATGTTCATCAGGGTCGACTTGCCCGAACCCGAGGCGCCCATGATCGAGACGAAGTCGCCCCGTTCCACCACCAGGTCGACGCCGTGCAGCACCGGGGTCTCGACGCTGCCGCTGACATAGGTCTTGGTGACGCCGCGGATATCGATCAGCGGGCCGGTCATTGGTTCTCCGGCGCGGCCAGCGCGCGGGTCACCACGCGGTCGCCCGGTTTCAGGTCGCCCGCCAGCACCTCGGTATAGCGGAAGTTGGACAGGCCGGCGCGGATGTCGACCGGTTGCGGCTGGTTCATCGCATCGAGTTTATAAATCTTGAACATGCGCGCAGTTTCGCTGGCGCTGCGGAAGGCGACGTCGTCGTCAGGCGTGGCGGCCGGCGCAGGCTTGGCGGCGACCTGTTTCACGTCCTTGGTGCCTGCCTTGTCCTGCTTGCGTTCGGCCGCCTGCTCTTCTTCGGACAGGCGGAAACGCAGCGCCGTGGTCGGGATGCGCAGCACGTCCGCGCGGTTCGCCACCACCAGCCGCACCTGGGCCGTCATGCCGGGCTTGAGCAGTTCGTCCGTGTTGTCGACGTCGAGCACGACGTTATAGGTGACGACGTTCTGCACCACGTTCGGCGCCAGGCGGAACTGGCGCATGGTGGCGTTGAATTCGCGGTCGGGATAGGCGTCGACCACGAAGCGCGCCGGCAGGCCGTCGCGCAGCTGGCCGACGTCGGCTTCCGACACGCTGGTGTCGATCTGCATCTTGGTCAGGTCGTTGGCGATCTGGAACAGGTTCGGCGTGGTGAACGAGGCCGCCACGGTCTGGCCCAGGTCGATCGTGCGCTTGATGATCACGCCGTCGATCGGCGAGCGGATCACGCTATTGTTCAGGTCCGCGCGCGCGCGGTCGAGCTGGGCCTGGGCCAGCTTGAGGTTGGCGGCGGCGACGTCCATCTCGCGCCGCGACTGGTCGAGCGCCAGGCTGGAGACGAAGTTCTGCGCCACCAGCTGCTCGTTGCGCTGGAAGGTGGCCTGGGTCAGGCGCAGGCTGGCGCGCGCCGAGGCGATATTGGCCTCGGCCTGCGCCACCTGGGCGTTGAAGATGGTCGGCTCGAGCTTGAGCAGCACCTGGCCCTTCTTGACCCGGTCGTTGAAGTCGGCATGCAGCTCGGCCACGGTGCCCGAGACCTGCGAACCCACATTGATCAGCGCGACCGGGTTGATGGTGCCGGTGGCGGTCACGGTCTGGTTGATGGCGCCGCGGTCGACCGCGGTGCTGCGGTATTTCGACGGCGGCACCACATTGTCTTTGGGCTTGAACATTACCGCAGCTATCGCGACGGCGATGAGGATGGCGGTAGCGATGACGATGCGTTTCTTAGTAAAGATTTTCATTGGTTCCCACTGAAACGGACTGCGACTAAAAAGACGAGTGTGATGCCTCGTTACAAGATTAGCAAATGCAGATTGCATGAACATGGCATGCATATGTGAAATTGAACTCCCGCTGAGCGGGATATGCTTGGGTCCCCGCCTTCGCGGGGATGACGTTTTGGCAGAAAGAGCGCGGCAATCCGCTAAAATGACGGATTCCTTTCTTTCTACCAACCGCATCATGACTCAAGACGAACTCAAGCAAGCAGTGGCGCGCGCCGCCATCGACTACGTGGTCGACGGCGAAATCATCGGCGTCGGCACCGGCTCGACGGCCAACTTCTTCATCGACGAACTGGCGAAAATCAAGGACCGCATCAAGGGCACCGTGGCCTCGTCCGAAGCGACGGCAAGCCGCCTGCGCGGCCACGGCATCCCGGTGTTCGACCTGAACGAGGTCGAGTCGATGGCGGTGTACATCGACGGCGCCGACGAGATCGATGCGCAAGGCGCGATGATCAAGGGTGGCGGCGCGGCGCTCACGCGCGAGAAGATCGTGGCCTCGGTGTCGCAGAAATTCGTGTGCATCGCCGACGGTTCGAAGCTGGTCGACACGCTCGGCAAATTCCCGCTGCCGGTCGAAGTGATCCCGATGGCGCGCGCCGTCGTGATGCGCAAGCTGGCGGCGCTTGGCGGCCAGCCGAAGCTGCGCCTCAAGCCCGGCACCGACCAGCCTTACATCACCGACAACGGCGGTGAGCTGATCGACGTGGCCGGCCTGTCGATCACCGACCCGGTGGCGCTCGAAGAGCAGATCAACCAGATCACCGGCGTGATCGCCGTGGGCCTGTTCGCCAAGGCCGGCGCCAACGTCTGCCTGCTGGGCACGGCGGAAGGCGTCAAGACCTTGTCGCTCTAGGCGAGGAGCGGCCATGAAGCGCGCGTGGATCGTGGCGGCGGTGCTGCTGGGCGGCTGTTCGGTATTTGGCAGCCGGGTGGATTTGTCGGAACCGGCAGCGGTGACGGCGCCGCTTGATGCGGTCGAGATCCAGCGCGTGCCGTTCAAGGTGGGCGTGTCGTCGAACACGGTCGAGCAGCTGGCCAAGGCCGCGGCCTGCACCAGCGCGCAGGGCGCCGGCCTCATTACGGAGCCGGGGCCGATCGAGGTCTACCGGATGCAGTGCGAAAACGGCAAGGTGTTCATGGCGCGCTGCGAGTTGCGCCAGTGCCGCAAGATGTAAATCCGCGGCCCGACAAGGTCGACCCGCGGCCCAACAACGCGCGACCCGCGGCCCAGAAACCTCATTCACGCAGCCCAAAAACGTCATTCCCGCGAAGGCGGGAATCCAAGTTTGCCAGCGTTCCACTATGTTTGAATCAAGTGGTTTGCTGATGCCTTGGATTCCCGCCTGCGCGGGAATGACGTTTTTGAGTGCAGTGGTGCTGGGTCGATCAGGCGGTCGGCGGCACGTAACCCATCGCCTGGTCGGCGCCTTCGCCGAAGAAGTGCTTTTCCATCTGCGTCGCCAGGTATTTGCGCGCGCGGTCGTCGGCCAGGTTCAGGCGATTTTCATTGATCAGCATCGTCTGATGCTTGAGCCATCCCTGCCAGGCCTCTTTCGAGACCGACATGTACAGCTTCTTGCCCATCTCGCCTGGGACCGGCGGGAAATCGAGCCCTTCGGCTTCCTTGTTCAGTTTGATGCAGTGGACGGTGCGGGCCATCGTGTACTCCTGTGTGCGTTTTCCGGGTAAGACCGCTATTATAAGGTCTTGATCAGTACCTGTGACCGGCGCTGCCAGTTGTACATGTGTTGCCGGTCTTTTGGCAGATCGTCCACGGTGGCCGGCACGAAGCCGCGCTTCTTGAACCAGTGCGAAGTGCGCGTGGTCAGCACGAACAGCTTGGTCAATCCTGCCGCGCGGGCGCGGTTTTCCATGTGCTTTAAAATGCGCTCGCCGTCGCCCTGGGTTTGCGCGTCCTGGCTCACCGTCAGGCAGGCCATCTCGCCCATCTTCGCTTCGGGGAAGGGATACAGCGCCGCGCAGCCGAAGATCACCCCGTCGTGGTCGATCACCGAGAACTGGTCGATCTCGCGCTCGATCAGTTCGCGGCCGCGGTACACCAGGGTGCCGTCGGCTTCCAGCGGTTCGATGAGCTTGATAATTCCGCCGACGTCCTCAATTGTGGCCTGGCGCAGGCTTTCCAGGTTCTCGTGGCTGATCATGGTGCCCACGCCGTCGTGGGTGAACACCTCGAGCAGGGCCGAACCGTCCATCTCGTAGGGGATGATGTGGGCGCGGTCGACGCCGGCGTTGCAGGCCTTGATCGCGTGCTGCATGTAGAACGCGGCCGGGTCCGAGAGGAATCCGGCCTGCAGCACGGCTTCGGCCATGTGCGACGACAGCTCGCGCAACTCGGCGCCGCCGGCGTCCGTCATCATCGGCGATTCGGTGATGAAGATCAGCTTGTCGGCATGCAGGGCGATCGCGGCCGACGCGGCCACGTCTTCCATCGTCAGGTTGAAGATCTCGCCGGTCGGCGAGAAGCCCAGCGGCGACAGCAGCACCAGGTTGTCCTCGGTCTGCAGGATCGGGTGGATCTTCTCGGCGGCGATCTTGCGGGTGACGCCGGTGAGTTCGAAGTCGACGCCGTCGATCACGCCCAGCGGGCGGGCGACCACGAAGTTGCCCGAGACGATGCTGATCTGGGCGTTCGACATCGGCGTGTTGGGCAAGCCCTGGCTGAAGGCGGCCTCGATGTCGAGGCGCAGTTCGCCGGCGGCTTCCTTGGCGCATTCCAGCGCGGCGGTGTCGGTGATGCGCACCCCGTCGTGGAAGCGGCCCTCGACGTTACGCAATGCCAGCTGTTCGGCCACCTGCGGCCGCGAACCGTGCACCAGCACGATGCGGATGCCTAGGCCGACCAGCAGCGACAGGTCTTGCGCCAGCACCGGCAAGGCGCCGGCGGCGACCAGTTCGCCCGGGAAGGCGACCACGAAGGTCTTGCCACCGAACGCATGAATATACGGCGCGACCGAGCGCAGCCACTGGACGAATTGGGTAGGAGTTTCCATTTGCCGCATTATAATTCGCTGCGCGTTGTGCGCACCAAATCCTTGTAAAAATCAATGTCTGAACAGAGTAACAAGCCTTCGCAACAGCCGGCGCGCGAAGCGGGCGCCACCGCCAATGCCAACTCTTCCGAACGTCGTCCCCGTCGTGCACCGGGCGAACGCGGTGAGTCGCGTCCACGCCAGGAACGCGCGCCGCGCGAAGACGCTCCGGTCGTGCGCAATCCGCTGCCCCCGATTACCTTTCCCGAAGACCTGCCAGTCTCGGGCCGCCGCGCCGAGATCGCGAAGGCCATCCAGGAAAACCAGGTGGTCATCGTGTCGGGCGAAACCGGTTCGGGCAAGACCACCCAGCTGCCGAAGATCTGCCTGGAACTGGGCCGCGGCAGCAAGGGTTTGATCGGCCACACGCAGCCGCGCCGTATTGCCGCGTCGTCGACCGCCAAGCGCATCGCCCAGGAACTCGGTTCGCCGCTGGGCGAGCACGTCGGCTTCAAGGTGCGTTTCAACGACACCCTGCAGAAGGGCGCCTCGGTCAAGTTGATGACCGACGGTATCCTGCTGGCCGAAACGCAGACCGATCCGCTGCTGCGCAACTACGACACGATCATCATCGATGAGGCGCATGAGCGCAGCCTGAACATCGACTTCCTGCTCGGCTACCTCAAGCAGTTGCTGCCGCGGCGTCCGGACCTGAAAGTGATCATCACCTCGGCCACCATCGACGCCGAGCGCTTCGCGCGCCATTTCGCCGCGAACGACAAACCAGCGCCGGTGATCGAGGTCTCGGGCCGCCTGTACCAGGTCGAGGTGCGCTACCGTCCGATCGACCGCGATCCCGTGACGCCGGGTGTGCCAAGCGACGCCAGCAAACCCATGCCGAAGGCCCAGGCCGCGCGCGAGAAGCGCGATCTGATGGATGGCGTGGTCGACGCCGTCGATGAGCTTTGTCGCCTCGGTTCGGGCGACGTGCTGGTGTTCCTGCCGGGCGAACGCGAGATCCGCGACTGTGCCGAGGCGCTGCGCAAGCACCATCCGCCGCATGTCGACATCCTGCCGCTGTTCGCGCGCCTGTCGGTCGAAGAGCAGGACCGCGTGTTCCGCCCGAGCGGCAACGCGCGCCGCATCGTGCTGGCCACCAACGTGGCCGAAACCTCCTTGACCGTGCCGGGCATCCGCTACGTGGTCGATACCGGCCTGGCGCGCGTAAAACGCTACAGTTTCAGGAACAAGGTCGAGCAGTTGCAGGTCGAGCCGATCGCGCAGTCGGCGGCCAACCAGCGCGCCGGCCGTTGCGGCCGCGTGGCCGATGGCGTCTGCATCCGCCTGTTCGAGGAAGACGATTTTCAAAAGCGGCCGAAGTTCACCGAACCGGAAATCCTGCGCTCATCGCTGGCGGCCGTCATCCTGCGCATGAAGTCGCTGCGCCTGACGGACGTCGAGACCTTCCCCTTCATCGAGGCGCCGCAAGGCCGCGCGATCGCTGACGGCTACCAGCTGCTGCAGGAAGTCGGCGCGGTCGACGACGACAACGAGCTCACGCCATTGGGCCGCAAACTGGCCAAGCTGCCGCTCGACCCGCGCGTGGGCCGCATGATCCTGGCCGCGCTGGACAACCACTGCTTGAGCGAGATGCTGATCGTGGCCTCGGCCCTGTCGACGCAGGATCCGCGCGACCGCCCGATCGAGTACCAGCAGCAGGCCGACGAGAAGCACAAGAAATTCGCGGACGAGAAATCCGAGTTCCTCAGCTACCTGAAGATCTGGGCCTGGTTCGAGGACGCGATCGCGCACAAGAAGACCAATCGCCAGCTGCAGGACAACTGCCGCGCCAACTTCCTGTCGCAGCTGCGCCTGCGCGAGTGGCGCGATGTGCACTCGCAGCTGCTCACCATCGTGCGCGAGCAGGGCTGGCGCCTGAACGAGTCCCCCGCCACCTACGAGCAACTGCACCTGGCGCTGCTGACCGGCTTGCTGGGCAATATCGGCTTCAAGTCCGAGGACGAGCAGGGCGGCGTGTATCTTGGCGCGCGCGGCATCAAGTTCCACATCTGGCCCGGTTCGACGCTGGGCAAGAAGGCGGGGCGCTGGGTCATGGCGGCCGAGCTGGTCGAGACCACGCGCCTGTACGCGCGCACGATCGCCCAGATCCAGCCCGAGTGGGTGGAGAAGATCGGGGGCCACCTGCTGAAGAAATCCTGGGGCGAGCCGCGCTGGGAAAAGAAGCAGGCGCAAGTGACGGCGCTCGAGCGCGCGACCTTGTACGGCATCGTCATCTATGGCGGGCGGCGCATCAACTACGGCCAGCGCAACCCGGTTGAAGCGCGCGAGATCTTCATCCGCGACGCGCTGGTGGCGGGCGACTACGAGACGCGGCTGCCGTTCTACATCCACAACCACAAGCTGGTGAAGGACATCGAGAACCTCGAGCACAAGTCGCGCCGCCAGGACGTGCTGGTCGACGACCAGCTGATCGCGGCCTTCTACGACAACGAGATCCCGCACGACATCGTGAATGGCGCCGGTTTCGAGAAGTGGTACAAGGACCAGGCGCGCGACAATCCGAAGCTGCTCTATCTGAACCGCGAAGAACTGATGCGGCACGAGGCGGCCGGCGTCACCACCGAGCTGTTCCCGAAGACGATGGTCGTGACCGGCATCGAGATGGGCCTGACGTACCACTTCGAGCCGGGCAGCGTGCGCGATGGCGTCACGCTCGCGGTGCCGCTGTTCGCGCTGAACCAGATTCCCCAGGAGCGGCCGGCCTGGCTGGTGCCGGGCATGATCAAGGAAAAGGTGCACCTGCTGCTGAAATCCCTGCCGCAGAAGCTGCGCCGCCACTGCGTGCCGCTGCCCGAGTATGCGGCGAAGTTCGTCGACCGCATCCATGCGGCGAACGCCTTCGGGCGCGGCGACCTGGTCGACGTGCTGATCATGGACGTGCGCGCGCAGACCGGCGTGGCGGTGAAGACGGCCGACTTCAAGCTCGAGACCCTGCCTGCCCACATGTCCATGAACTTCAAGGTCATCGACGAGCATGGCCGCCAGCTGGAGATGGGACGCAACCTGTCGACCTTGCAGGCCGAGCTGGGCGGGCAGGCGCGCCAGAGCTTCCAGAAGATGGCGGAAGCGACGCCGGCGGCCGCCAATGCGCGTGCGCAGGCGGCGCGGCCGGTGGCGGCGGCGCCGGTTGCCGCGCCAGCGCCGGCGGGCAAAGGGAAGGGCAACGCGCCACAGACCACTGCAGCGCCTGCACAGGAATCGGCATCCGGCCGCCAGCACACGAATCTGACCGGCTGGACCTTCGGCGAGCTGCCCGAACTGCTGGAGATCAACCAGGGCAAGCTGACCCTGATCGGCTTCCCGGCGCTGGTCGACAAGGGCACGCACTGCGACCTGGAGGTGTTCGACGACCCGAACGTGGCCGCGCGCACCCACCGCGTGGGCCTGCGCCGGCTGTTTGCGCTGCAGTTCAAGGAGCAGCTCAAGTTCGCCGAGAAGAACATCCCCGGCCTGCAGGGCATGGGCATGCAGTTCATGAACATCGGCTCGCAGGAAGACTTGCGCGACCAGATCGTGGCCAAGGCGATCGACATCGCGTGTTTGCAGGATCCGCTGCCGGTCGATGCGGCCTCGTTCAACAAGCGCAAGGACGAAGGCAAGGGCCGCATCGGCCTGCTCATCAACGAGGTGGCGCGCCTGGCCGGCCAGATTCTGGGCGAGTACCACGGCCTGCCCAAGCGGGTGCAAAGCCTGCCGCAGGCGGTGTCCTCGGACATCATGGCCCAGCTGCAGGCCCTGGTGCACAAGCGCTTCATCGCCGACAACGAGTACAGCCAGCTGGCGCACTTCCCGCGCTACCTGAAGGCGATCAACGTTCGTCTCGAGAAGCTGCGCGGCAATCCATCGCGCGATGCGCAGCTGATGGCCGAGTGGCAGACGGCTGCAAGCCAGTTCCAGCGCACGCTCAAGAATATGGCGGGCAAGAACAACGATCCGCGCATGACCGAGTTCAGGTGGATGCTGGAAGAGCTGCGGGTATCGCTGTTCGCGCAAGAGCTGAGGACGCCGATGCCGGTGTCGGCCAAGCGCCTGCAAAAGGTGTGGGAGTCGATGTTACGCTAGCTTTGTGCGAAACCGCTTGCGGTTTCGCACACCTGTGCTAAAGTGGTGCCATGAACACCACGTCCAAAAGCGAAGCGACCTATGCCGCCATCCTCGATGCCGCGGTCGCGATGGCGGCCGCCGAGGGTATCGGCCGGCTGTCGCTGGGCGAATTGTCCAAGCGCACCGGCATCAGCAAGAGCGGCGTGTTCGCGCGCGTCGGCTCGCTCGAGGCCCTGCAGGCGGCGGTGCTGGACGAATACGACCGGCGCTTCAACGAAGACATCTTCCTGCCAGCCGTGAGCGCGCCGCGCGGTCTGCCGCGCCTGTCTGCCATGGTCAACCTGTGGCTCAAGAAGGTTGCCGGCGAAACCGCGCGCGGCGCCTGCCTCTACACGGCGGGCGCTTTCGAATTCGACGACATTCCGATGCCGCACCCGCTGCGCGAGCGCATCGAGGCGGGCGTGCTGCGCTGGCGCGCATCGATGCGCAAGGCGGTGCTGCAGGCGATGGAAGCCGGCCACCTGCGGCCCGATACCGAACCCGAACAGCTGGTGTTCGAGATCTACAGCCTCGTGATCGGCGTGATGCACGACGCGCGCTTCCTGCACGACGATGGCGCGCCCAGGCGGGCGCAGCGGGCGTTCAACCGTCTTATTTCCACTTATCGGAGTTTCAGCGACCTGGAATAGGGGCGATCGGGCCGGGGCGGGCGTTGCCGTCCCTTTTTTTCTTTTCATTTCGCACACCTGTGCTAAAACGGGCTGTGCAGCGGGAGTCGATCATGTCTGGACTGTGGGTACTGGTGGTGGCCGTCGTCGGCCTGGCAGGGTACGTCGTGAGGGAGGCGTTGCGTGGCGTTCCGCGTTCGAACGACGATTTCGTGTTTTGTTGACGTGAGGGCGGCGGTTGAACGCGTGGTCGGCGGAGCCGACCACGCTACGATCGACGTTCGCATGAACATCGATCGTAGGGTGGAAGGGTCCCCCTTCCAGGCGTCCAACCTGAACGACTCAACCGATATTGCTACCCCGGATCCGGCTCAGGTCCTTGTCGTCGCCCAGGTTCCCTGAACGCGGATCGACGCTCGACCCCGGCCCCTGGTTGGCCCGCGAATCGCCCATGCCGGCCCCCGCGCCACCCAGGCTGCTGGAGCCCGCATGCCCGGCGCCCACGCTCGAGCCCATCGCGCCGCCGGCGTAGGTAGCGCTGCCGGTCCCGGCGCCGCCGACCATGCCGCCCATCGGCACGCCCGGCCCCATGGTCGGCGCGCCCGAACGGTTGGGGTCGGTGCCATAGAAGCTGTGGATGCCGCTGGCCCAGCTCAGGTCGCTCATATCCGGCCAGGCGTCCTTGTCGAAGCCGGGCGCCGTCTTGAGACGGTCCTTGTCGACATTGAGCACGAAGCGTTTATTCACCGTGTCCAGGTGCAGCGCCTGCCAGGGCACGGCGAACAGTTTTTCGCCCATGCCCAGGAACCCGCCGAAGGCCAGCACGGCATACGCCACCTGGCCGGTCTGCATGTCGAGCATGATTTCCTTGATATCGCCCAGGTCTTCCTCGGCGGCGTTGACGACACTGTCGCCGATCAGGGTGTCGGCGCCCATCAGGGATGGTCCCGGCCCGGCGTTCGTGGCGCCCCTGTAGATACCGTATTTATCGCGGTCTGCGTAGCCCATGTGTTCCTCCTTGTCTATTGACGTTGCGAACAATGCGACGCTCACCCCGATTGGGGCAGAGCGTCGCCCTACGAAGGGTTCATGATAGGACGCTGGCGGATCGAGGCGCGCGCGCTAGGGATCGGCGAGCCGGAGCGCTATGCGAGCCAGCGCACGGAACAACGCGCCCGGTATGGCTAATCTGCCAAGCTATGTCTAAGGGGAAAGTGATGACTGTTATCTCGCGCTGCAACAACGCCGGTCCGCTGGGCCAGCTGATTCGCACCCGTTCCTTCGCCTCGCTGCTCGCGCGCCTGCTGCGCAGGAGGTAAGCGCCCGCCCGGCAGCACCGGGCAGGCCGATAGTGAACGCTTACGGCTGCCCGCCGCCGCCCGCCACGCCATACACGTGGCCGGTGGTATAACTCGATTCGTCCGACGCCAGCGTGACGAATACCGCCGCCAGCTCGGCCGGCTGGCCGGGACGCTTCATCGGCGTATCCTCGCCAAACTTCTCGCGCCCCTCCGGCGAATTGCCGCCCGCCAGCTGCAGCGGCGTCCACACCGGCCCCGGCGCCACCGCATTGACCCGGATTCCCCTGGCCGCCATCTGCTTGGCGAGCGACTTCGTGAACGCCACCTCGAAGGCCTTGGTGCCGGCATAGTCGAGCAGTTTTTCCGGTGGATCGTAGGCCGTCTGCGACGAGGTCGTGATGATCGCGCTGCCGGCCCGCATATGCGGGATCGCCGCCTTGGTGATCCAGAACACCGCGTACACATTGGTCTTGATGGTCCAGTCGAACTGCTCGCTGGTGATGTCGAGGATCGAATCGTTGTTCTGCTGGCGCGCGGCATTGTTGACCAGGATGTCCAGGCCGCCCAGCTCGCGCACCGCCGTCTCCACCAGCTTCTTGCAGAAGGCTTCGTCGCGGATGTCGCCCGGGATGGCCACCGCCTTGCGGCCGGCGTCGCGGATCAGCTGCATGACTTCGCGCGCATCGGCCTCTTCGGCCGGCAGGTAGCCGATGGCGACGTCGGCGCCTTCGCGCGCATAGGCGATGGCGGCGGCGCGGCCGATGCCCGAGTCGCCGCCGGTGATCAGGGCCTTGCGTCCCGCCAGGCGGCCGCTGCCGCGATAAGTGGTCTCGCCGTGGTCCGGTCGCGGCGTCATCTTGCTGGCCAGGGCCGGCCAGGGCTGGTCCTGCTTGGGGAAAGGCGGACGCGGATAGCGCTTGGCCGCTTCGCGCGCGGCGGTCGGCGCCGGCTGGTTGCTGCTGGCCGCCTGCTGGGCCAGGGCCGGGACGGCGGCAGCCGAGGCGGCGACGCCGGCGGCGACGGTACTCACGAAACGGCGGCGCGACGGCGTCACGCCTTCTGGCTTCTGGTCTTCCGAACTCATGCTTGCTCCTCGATGGTAGTGTGACGAAGATGTTAGTCGTTATCGAAAAGACACGGAACACGTTAGATCGCGGCAAGAATTCGCCATTTGCTGTTGTATGTGCGTGGTCGTACCAGATGAGAATAAGTGTTCTGGGGTAACATTTCGTTTTTATCGATTTGCGTAGTCTCATGGCGATCATCCGAGCCTTTCTAGCCCTGGCCTTGCTGGCGGTGTATTCATTTTCCTGGGCGGCCGAACCCGAGGCGGCGACCGGCCCGGCCACCACGGCCGCAGCCCAGCCCGCGGTGCGCGCCGATTTCACCGTCGCCACGCGCAAGGTGTTCGTGTTCCGCGCCATCCTGGCCGGCCATTCGCCGCAGGACCGCCTCGAGGCTGCCCAGCGCCGCCTGGACCGGGCCCTCGTCCGCAAGGGGCCGCAGCGCACGACGGTGAGCCAGATCGCCCAAGGCAGCCAGGTGCTGCTCGACGGCGCGCCGCTCTTTTTGGTGACGCCGGGCGACGTCAATGCGCTGGCCGGAGATACCCCGCACGACGTTGCGCAGGACAGCGCGCAAAAACTGGAGCGCGCGCTGGCCGCTCGGCGCGAGGCGGGCGATCCGCGGGTGCTGGTCGAGGCGGTCGCGCTATGCCTGGCCGCGACCCTGGCCTACGCCTTCGTGCTGCGGGTGCTGGTGGCCTTGCGCAGCGCGGTCAAGAGCCGCTTCGAGCGCCTGCTCGGGGTGCGGCTGGCGCGGGTGAGCTTTCGCAACGTGCGCCTGCTCGACGCCCAGCTCTATGTGAGCTTTCTGCGCCAGGTGACGATGGCGGTGGTGTGGGGCCTGCGCCTGCTGGCCACCTATATCTGGATCAGCTTCCTGCTCGGCGAGTTTGCCTACACCCGCAGCTGGGGCGAATGGCTCAAGGGCTACCTGGTCGAGCTGGCGGTGGGCATCGGCCAGTCGATGGCGGCCGCGATTCCCGGCCTGCTGGTGGTGCTGGTGATCGCGGCGCTGGCGCGCCTGGTGATGCTGACTGCGGCCTCGGTGTTCAAGCGGGTCGAGAGCGGCGAATTGCAGGTGGGCTGGCTGGACCAGGACACGGCGGCGCCGACCCGGCGCCTGGTCAACCTGGTGGTGGGCCTGTTCGCGCTGGCGATGTCCTATCCCTACCTGCCCGGTTCGCACACGGCGGCCTTCCAGGGCGTGACGGTGCTGGCCGGCCTGATGGTCTCGATCGGCGCCTCGAGCATCGTCGCGCAGGGCGCGGCGGGGCTGATCCTGATGTACACCCGCTCGCTGCGCAAGGGAGAATACGTGCGGGTGGGCGACAAGGAGGGCACGGTGGTCGACATGGGCATGTTCGAGACCCGCCTGCGCACCGGCAGTGGCGAAGAGGTGTTGATGCCGAATGCCTGGGTGCTGTCGAACACCACCAGCAATTTTTCGCGCGACGGCGTGGCCGGTGACGGCTTCGTCACCGAGGTGAAGGTCACGGTCGGCTACGACACGCCATGGCGCACGGTGCACGCGCTGCTGGAACAGGCGGCCGGGGCGACGCGCGGCATCGCGCTCGAACCCAGGCCTTTCATCGTGCAGGCGGCGCTGTCGGACTTCTATATCGAATACCGCCTGTGCGCGCACGCGGCGGCGGAAGGGCCGCGCGAGCGCGCCGAGGTACGCAACCACCTGCACCAGAACGTGCTGGACGTATTCGATGCGGCGGGCGTCAGGCTGACGTCGCCGCACTTCCACCATGTCGCACTGAAGGAAGCGCGGACATAAGAAAAACGGGTGACCCGGCAGCGCCGCGTCACCCGTTTCATCAGGTGCTGCCGATTGCGTGGATCAGTCGACGGTCGCGCCGCTGTCCTTCACGATCTTCGACCATTTCGCCGCTTCGGCTTGGACGAACTTGCCGAAGTTTTCCGGCGAATCGCCCACGTACTCGGTGCCGGTATCGGCCAGCACGCGCTGGAAGTCGGCGCCTTTCATGACCTTCTGCGATTCGGCATTGATCTTGTCGACCACGGCTTTCGGGGTCTTGGCCGGCACGAACAGGCCGTACCAGGCATAGGACTCGATGTTCAGGCCCGCTTCGGCGAAGGTCGGCACGTCCGGCAGCAGCGGCGAGCGCTTGTTGCCCGAGATGGCGATCGGCTTCACCTTGCCGCTCTTGATGTGCGGCATGATCGCGATGGTGGAGTCGAACATGATCGGGATGTGGCCGCCCAGCAGGTCGGAAATCGCCGGCGCCGAGCCCTTGTACGGCACGTGCACCATGTCGAGCTTGGTCACGCCGCGGAACAGTTCACCGGTCAGGTGCTGCGGGGTGCCGTTGCCGGCCGACGCGTACGAGAACTGGCCTTTCTTCGACTGGATGTGGGCCAGCAGTTCCTTGACGTTCTTGGCCGGCACCGATGGGTGGGCGACCAGCACCAGCGGCGCGCGCAGCAGGTTGGTGACCGGGATCAGGTCTTTCGCCGGATCGAACGCCATCTTCTTGTACAGGCTCGGATTGATCACGATCGGTGCGCTCGAGGTGATCAGGAGGGTCTGGCCGTCCGCCTTGGAACGGGTGACCGCTGCGGTGCCGATATTGCCGCCGCCGCCGCCGCGATTGTCGACCACGAACGACTGCTTGAGGCCTTCGGTCAGGCCTTTCGCCAGCGGGCGCGCGGCGATGTCGGACGGGCCGCCGGCCGGCCATGGCACGACCACGGTCACGGTGCCGGTCGGCCAGTTCTGGGCGAAGGCGCTGGCGGAGAGAACGGATGCTGCGAGGGCGAAGACGAGGGATTTTCCTTTGGACGGGAAGACTCGCATGGTTTTGTCACCTATATAGTTGATTATCGCGCGAATTTCTAGCGAATTTTGGATAAGCTGCTCTGACGATTTTACACGAATGCCCATGTGGATTGCGTACGTAGTAGTACGTGCGCCGTCTGCAGGAAAGCGTCTTTACATTGGAAGGCTGCAGATGAAATATACAGGCTTTTTCCTGGCAGGCGTCATCCTTGCAGGCGCCGTCGGCGCCTCTGCGGCGGTGTCGCCGGCCGAGCAGTCGATGGAACGCATCGCCGGGGTGTACAAGCACCGCTTCACGAGCGGAATAATCGTGCCCGGCAGGGAAGAGACCGAGTCCTACCAGGCCGAGAACATCATCGAGATCGTCCCGTACGACCGCGAGCATGTCTACCTGCGCGTGCATCTCGATTTCTTCAATGGCCACACCTGCGGCATCCACGGCATGGCGCGCTTCGAGGGCGGCATGTTCGTCCATCGCGATCCGCAGCCGCCGACCGCAGGCGACCCGCCTTGCGTGCTCAAGGTTGGGGAAGAAAACGGCAAGTTGACGCTCACCGACCGACCGTCACCCGATGCCGCACGTACCTGCGCGGCGTATTGCGGTGCGCGCGGCAGCCTGGATTACGAGATCGGCATGGACCAGCGGCGGCCGATTCGCTATCTGGAGCGGCTCAAGGCATCGCGCCAGTACAAGGAGGCGCAACACCATCTGCTGCGGTCGATGCCCGCGTCGCCCTGAATGATCTCAGGGCGCCACGTCCCCCGCCTTTTCGGCGATCGGCCGCACATGGCGCAGCAGCGCATCGAGCATCTTGCCCGGCTCTTCGTTGAACATCTCGTGGCCCGAATGCTCGAACCACACCAGTTTCTTGTACGGCGCCTTGACGGTCTCGAACCACTCGGCGGTCACGCTGGACGAGACGTTGTAGTCATACCGGCCGTTGAAGACGATGATCGGGCAGTCGAAGCGCTTGTGGACGCTGAAGTCGGTCGCGATCACCTCGGCCAGCAGGTGTTCTTGGGAGAAGTCGTTACCGGTCCACATCTTGCGCAGGTCGGTATCGGTGTACTCGGGCGCCAGGCGCGCCGCGGCGCCCTCATGCGCGAAGTCCTTGCGGGCATGCACGGCGCCGCCGTAGTAGCCCAGCCACTTGCGCTGCAGGTAGATGTCCTTCAGCACGATCTTGCGTCCGGGCGCCGCGTAGTCGCCCAGCGACTCGAGCTCGCGCACCGCCTCGGCGTTGTTGTCGCGCCGCGCGGCGTCGAGCGCGAAGCGCAGGCCGCGCCGTTCGCCTTCTGGCCCGTTGGTGGCCTGGCCCATGCCGATATAGGCGTGCAGCCATTCCGGATGCTTGCTCGCCAGCTCGATGCCGAGCGAGCTGCCCCAGGAGTGGCCCAGCACGAAGATGCGCTCCTTGCCGAATTCCTTGCGCAGCCATTGCACCATCTCTTCGGTGTCGGCGACCATGCGCTCGCGCTTCATGGTCGGCGCCACGACGGCCGGATCGTTGGCGGCATAGGTCTTGCCGGCGCCGCGCTGGTCCCACTGCACCACGGTAAAGAAGTCTTCCCAGCCGCGCTGGAAGTACCAGCTGGTCGGCATCGACACATAGCCCGGCCCGCCGTGCAGCATCAACAGCACCGGATTGCGGCGGTCCACGCCGCGCACCGAGATCCACTGGTCGATGCCGCCGATGCGCACAGCCTCGGTCCGCTCGATCGCGCCCGGCATGACCAGGCGCCGCATGTCGGCCACGATCTTGACCGCTTCGGCGCGGCTCTCGGGTTTCTGGGCGGAGGCCGGCACCGTCATGGCCGCGGCAAGCAGGGTGAACAGGGCAATGGCAGGGGCCAGACTTTTAATCATTTGGAATCCTTGCTTATAAGTAACTAGTCATTATCCATGCACTGCCCACGTTGTTCAACATTGCGCTGCACAATAGATGGGCCTTCTACAATGTCGGTATCCCAAACCAGGCATCGGGTTCGCCGCCAGTTGGCGATGTATTGACGCGCCGTAGCGCCGCCCCTTGCAATGCGAAAGGTAAACATGACGAACGACGACCGACAGCAAGACCCGTCTTCCGGCGCCAATACGCTGGACATCGCCGCGCGCTCTCCCGAATTCCTGTGCAATGCAGTGGCGTTGACGACGGACGGCGCGATGTTCCTCGGCTTGCCGCGCTGGACCGGCATGCGCGACACGCCGTCGGTGGTGCGGGTGGACGGCGATGGCGCGCTGCGGCCGTTCCCGGGCGGCGCCTGGAACGACTGGGCCTTTGGCAAGCCGGTGGACGACGCCATCGTGCAGGTCAGTGCCCTCCACGTCTTCGGCGACGATACGCTGTGGGTGGTCGACCAGGGCGCGCCGGACGGCAAGGCGACTTTGCCAGGGGCGCAGAAGGTGCTGCAGTTCGATGCCCACAGCGGCGCCTTGCTGCGCGCGCTGCGCTTCGGCGCGGACGTCCTGCCCGAGGGCGCCCGCCTGAACGACCTGCGCATCCAGGGTTCGCGTGTGATTCTCACCGACGCCGGCCTGGGGGCGCTGGTGGTGCACGACCTCGCGACCGGCCACACGCTGCGCCGCCTCGAAGCCCATCCCCTGCTACTGCAATCCGAGGTGCAGCCGCTGCGCGGCAGCGGCCGGCGCGTGCTGGTCGACGCCGATGGCGGGCGGCTGCGCCTCGGCTGCACCTTCCTCGAGATCTCGCCCGACGGCGAATGGCTGTATTTCTCGACCCCGACCGGCCCGTTCCGGCGCGTGCCGACCGCGCTGCTATGCGACGCGTCGGTCGACGATGATGCGGTCGCCGCCGCGATCGAGGACGTGGCGACTGTCCCGAGCTTCTACGGCAGCGCGATGGACAGCCGCGGCAACCTGTACCTGGCCAATGCCGAACAGCGCTGCATCGAGGTCGTGGCGCCGACGGGCCGGCGGGCAGTGCTGGCGGTCGACGAGCGCCTGGTCGGACCGGTCGCGCCGTTCATCACGCGCGAGCGCCGCCTGCTGGTGCCGGCGACGCAGGGCGAACTGCTGCCGGAGTGCGACGGCGGCCATAACGGCATCGAACGGCCGTTCCTGGTGCTGTCGATGGCGCTGCCCGAGAGCGTCGATGGCATCGTGCTCGGCGATGCGCTCATGCCTGTGACGTCGGCGCCGGCCTGAGAGCTCAGGGGCTGGCGCTGGCGCGCGCTTCCCAGATGACGTTCGGCGTCCAGCCGGTGGCGCCCAGGGTCGCCTGCAGGACGGCGGCCGCATTTTCTTTCGCGGCATCGAGCACGCCGGGCTGCTTGCAGGCCGCCTGCACCGCCTTCTGCGCCGTCGCCAGCGCATTGTTCATCGCATTGGTGCGGGTCTGCGCCGAGGGGATGAAGGCTTGCAAGCCCTGGTCGGTGACCGCATAGAAGTAGGAGCCGCCGCGGTTGCGCGCCTCGTGGCTGATGCGCGCCTGCAGCGGCGCGGGCGGCGGCAGCACGACCGTCATGGTGCGCGCGCGTGCGTCGACGTCGTCGTAGCGCGCCTGGCGCAGGTCGGTCGCGACCGTGCAGTCGCCGCGCGCGACCAGCAGCACGCGGGTGCTGCCCAGGCGCACCTCCCATTGCGACCAGGGGATGTCGACCGCGTTCGGCTGGGTGAATTCGATCACGTCGGCGTAGTTCATCTTGAGCGAGACCAGGTGGCCCATCTTTTCCAGCGACACCAGGGGCGGCGCCGGCGCCTCGGGCGGGGCCGGCTGCCTGATGAAGGCGAAGGTGATGGCCGCGGCCAGGATGGCGACCAGTAGCAGCGGCAGGCGTTGCGGTGATTTCATGGACGAGATTCGGCTTGCATGGAGATCTGGCAGTCTACTGGATGATGGCGCCGGCCGCCGCCCTGGAAGCGGGGCACGTCGGCTCGGGCATAATGGGCGTCAAAGGAGATGCCCATGACCGCCCATACCGACGCAGCAATCCTCGAATCGTGGTCGCACAACGCCGAACCATGGACCGCGGCCGTGCGCGGCGGCGAGATCGAAACGCGCAAGCTGGTGACCGATGCCGCCATCGTCGACGCGGTGCGGGCGCAGGCGCCGCGCAGCGGCGTCGATCTCGGCTGCGGCGAAGGCTGGCTGGTGCGCGCCTTGCCAGGGGTAGCGATGGTCGGCGTGGATGCGATCGCCGGCCTGGTCGAGCAGGCGCGGGCGGCGGGCGGCGGCGAGTTCCGGGTCATGTCCTACGAAGAGATCGCGGCCGGCAAGCTGGCGCTGGCGGCCGACATCGCCGTCGCCAATTTCTCGCTGATCGGGAAAGAAGCGGTCGATGGCCTGTTCGCCGCCGCGCCGACTTACCTGCGCCAGGGCGGCACGCTGATCGTCCAGACCGTTCACCCCTTGACGGCTTGCGGCGACGCGCCGTACGTCGACGGCTGGCGCGCCGGCAGCTGGGCCGGCTTCAGCGACGATTTCCGGGACGCGCCGCCATGGTACTTCCGCACGGTCGCGAGCTGGATCGCGCTGTTCGAATTGCACGGCCTGCGCGTCATCGAGATGCGCGAGCCGCTGCATCCGCGCACGGGCAAGCCGGCGTCGATGATCCTGGCCGGGCGGCTGTGCACCCCACCCACATGAGATCGCGTCCATGCGCGGTCGACAGCGGATCTGCTGTCTGATTCTTGCAACCCACTCTTGGTGCGTCGTTGCATGCCCATGGCGCATTTACGAGGATTAATTTCCCATTAGACAACAAAATACGCCCATCACTGGTGCGTATGTCTCATATATAAAACGTGAATTTTTATTTGAAACAAAGGGCTGGTTAAGCGCAATTAGTCTGCTATATTTCTCTCACGCTCAGCTCACCTATGAATTGTTGTTTCATATGTGAGACAAACTCGACG
Source organism: Telluria beijingensis (assembly GCF_030770395.1). Lineage (GTDB taxonomy): Bacteria > Pseudomonadota > Gammaproteobacteria > Burkholderiales > Burkholderiaceae_D > Telluria > Telluria beijingensis. The sequence goes on from NZ_CP132480.1 coordinate 1,480,001, forward strand.
CCTAGCGCCGTACACCGTGAGAGACATATGATTGAAATTGAGTTCCGTAAAGTCGGTAAAAGTTTCATCGACCGGCAAACCTCGCAACCGCGCCCAGCGGTTACAAATGTCAATATCTCGATCCGCAGCGGCGAGGTGGTGTCCATCATCGGACCCTCGGGCTGCGGAAAGAGCACCCTGCTCAATATGGGCGCCGGCCTCTACCTGCCGACGGTCGGTGAAGTCTATGTCGGCGGCGAGCTGGTGACCAAGCCGGTACGCAAGGTCGCCTTCATGCTGCAGAAGGACCTGTTGATGCCATGGCGCACCATTCGCGACAACGTCGCCCTGGGCCTGGAAATCGACGGCGTCGGCGCCGACGAGCGCCGCCGCAGCGCCGATGCGCTGCTGGCCAAGTGCCACCTCAAGGGCTTCGAAGACCACTATCCCTACCAGCTGTCTGGCGGCATGCGCCAGCGCGCCGCGCTGGCCCGCACCCTGGCGGTCGACCCGCAGGTGCTGCTGCTCGACGAGCCGTTCTCGGCCCTGGATGCCCAGACCAAGATGATCCTGCAGCAAGACCTCGCCAAGATGCTGTTCGAGAAGAAGAAGACCGCCCTGTTCATCACCCACGACCTGATCGAAGGCATTGCGATGTCCGACCGCCTGCTGGTGATGAGCGAGCGCCCCGGCACGATCATCGAAGAAATCATGGTCGACCTGCCGCACCGCGACAACCCGCTCGAACGCCGCAAGCTGCCCGAGATCGGTCCACTGGCCGGACGCCTGATGGAACTGCTCAAGGTCGGCAAGAACCAGGATGCCGAGCTGCACTGACAGCCGCGCCAAGTACCTCAACCATTCAAACTGGGAGTTTTCATGAGCATGCAAAAAATCCTCGCACGGGCCGGCGTCGGCTTCAGCCTGGGCCTCGCGTTCGCGTTTGCCGGCAGCGCGCCGGCGCTGGCCGCGGTGGAAGAAGTGACGTACCTGCTGCCGGCGCCGCCGAACACGCTGGCATTCGCGCCGTGGATGATCGCCCAGCAGAAGGGCTATTACGCGGCCGAAGGCCTCAAGGTCTCGTTCGTCGCCGCGCGCGGCGGCGTCGACGTGGCCAAGCAGATCGGCTCGGGCAATGCCCTGATCGGCGGCGCCATCGGCGACACCCCGATCATCGTGCGCGCCAATGGCGTGCCGGTGAAGGCGATCGCGGTGCTCGGCGCCGGCTCGCTGACGATGGTGGGCGTGCACCAGAACGGCGGCATCAAGTCGCTGGGCGACCTGAAAGGCAAGACCGTCACCGTGATGTCGTACACCGACACCACCTATTACGCGCTGCTGGGCAACCTCAAGACGATCGACCTGGGCAAGAGCGACGCCGAGATCCAGGCCGCCGGTCCTTCCGGCGTATGGCAGGTGTTCGCGGCCGGTAAATCGCAGGCAATGGCCGCCGTGCCGGACTGGATCGTGAGCGCCACCGGCGCCGGCGCCAAGGTCGACATCATCGAGACCGACGGCTTCAAGAGCATGGCCCAGGCCATCCTCGCCTCCGACGAGACCATCAGGACCAAACCCGAACTGCTCAAGCGCCTGGTGCGCGCCACCCTGCGCGGCATGGACGACATCATGAAGGATCCGAAAGCCGCCACCGCCACCTACGTGGCCGCGGTGCCGTCGTACAAGGGCAAGGAGGCGGCGGTCGAAGAGACCCTGAACATGTACCGCAAATACGTCTACGCCGACCAGAAACCGCTCGGCCAGATCGACGCGGCGCGCATGGAGAGCGTGCAGAAGTTCTACGTCGGCGAAGGCATCGTGAGCCGCGCCAGCGCCGTGGGCGACCTGTACACCAACCAGTTCATCGGGACGGGCGCCAAATGAATACGGCCACCACCGTTGCCACGCCGGCCGTGACGGCGCCGCCGAAGGCCAATCCGGCCCTGCGCGAAAAAGCCTACACGGTTGGCGGCAGCCTGCTGGTGCTGGCCATCTTCCTGGCCGCCTGGGAGTGGGGGCCGGGCTGGATGGGCATGCCCGAGTTCATCCTGCCGCGCTTCTCGCGCGTGGTGCAGGAGGCGATCTTCATGTGGCACAACAGCGACCTGCTGGGCCACTTCGGCATCACCGCGCTCGAAGTGGTGGTCGGCTTCGCCCTCGGCTCGCTGCTGGGGCTGGGCGTCGGCGTCGCGCTGGGCCTGTCCCCGCGCGCCGAGGCGATGCTCTCGCCCTACATCCTGGCGCTGCAGATCGCGCCCAAGGTGGCGTTCGCGCCGCTGTTCGTGATGTGGCTCGGCTACACGATCTATCCGAAGGTGCTGGTCGCCGTGCTGATCGTGTTCTTCCCGGTGATGATCAACGTGCTGTCGGCGATCCGCACGGTCGACCCGGACATGGTCAACCTGGTGCGCACGCTGAACGCCAGCCGCTGGCAGATCTTCCGCCTGGTCGAATTCCGCTCCGCCATGCCGGCCCTGTTCTCTGGCCTGCGCATCGCCTCCACCCTGGCCGTGATCGGCGTCACGGTGGGTGAACTGGTGGGCGGCAACAAGGGCCTGGGCTTCCTGCTGGTCGACGGCGAAGGGCAGGGCAATACCGCCGCCGTGTTCGTCGCGATCTGCGCGCTCACGCTCACCGGCATCCTGACCTACGGCGCCGTGGTGTGGGCCGAACGCCGCGTGCTGCACTACCTGCCGCGCGCCACCACCAGCACCAACTGATAACCGAGGAAAGCGCTTCAATGAACGAGATTACTGGACTGCTCGCCGGCCGCAAGGTGCTGGTCACCGGCGCCGCGCGCGGCCTCGGCCTGGCCTTCGCCACCGCCATCGCCGAAGCCGGCGCCCGCGTGGCGCTGGCCGACATCCTGCACGACGTGCTGGAAGACAGCGTCGCCGCCTTGCGCCAGCGCGGGCTGGACGTGCAGGGCTTCGCCCTCGACATGGCCGAGCCAAGTGCGATCGAGGCCTGCGCCGGCGCCGCCATCGGCTGGCTGGGCGGCCTCGATGGCCTGGTCAACAACGCCGCCATCACCAACTCGGGCGGCCGCAGCGCGGAGCAGCTCGACATCGCGCTGTGGGACAAGGTCATGGACGTCAATGTGCGCGGCACCTGGCTGATGACCAATGCCTGCCTGCCGGCGCTGCGCGCGTCAGGCCAGGGCGCGATCGTCAACCTGGCCTCGGACACGCCGCTGTGGGGCGCGCCCAACCTGCTGGCCTATGTCGCCAGCAAGGGCGCCATCATCGGCATGACCCGCTCGCTGGCGCGCGAGGAAGGCGCGCACGGCATCACGGTCAACGCCATCGCGCCCGGCCTGACCAGGGTCGAGGCGACCGAATACGTGCCGGCCCAGCGCTACCAGACCTACCAGGACGGCCGCGCGCTGCAGCGGCTGCAGGTGCCCGACGACGTGACCGGTGCGGTGCTGTTCGCGCTGTCGTCGCTGTCGCGCTTCGTCACCGGCCAGACCCTTGCCGTCAACGGCGGCTTTGTCATGAACTGATCACCAGGAGCCCAACCATGAACGATATGACCGAACAGCAGCACGCCAAGCGCAGCTGGGATTGCCCGGAAGGCGCCAGCTTCGAAGAGTGGATGAATACCCGCGTCGCGCGCTTCGAGACCCGCAAGTACGACTGGAACGCGCTCAAGTTCCAGGCCGATTTCGATCCCAAGTATGGCCGCGCGCAGATGCGCTACATCGGCACCGGCGGCACCGGCGTGGCCAACGACAGCAGCGTGATCCCGTCCGAGCATTTCACCTTCTCGACCATGATCATCCCGGCCGGCCACGAAGGCCCGCCGCACCTGCACGTCGACGTCGAAGAGGTGTTCTTCGTCCTGCGCGGCAAGCTCAAGCTGGTGCTGGAAAAGGACGGCGAACGCTTCGAGACCATCCTGACCGACCGCGACGTGGTGTCGATCCCGCCCGGCGTCTACCGCGAAGAGATCAATATCGGCGAAGAAGACGCGCTGATGTGCGTCATGCTCGGCGCCCAGAAGCCGGTCACGCCGACCTATCCGCCAGAGCATCCGCTGGCCCAGATCAAACGGGGCTGAACCAGATGAACCATGCCATCGCGCCGCAAGTGGACGACCTGCAAGACACTCTGTCGCTGCTGGAGCGCCGCTTCCCGGAACGCTGCATCGCCGTCGACGGCGGCGTCGTCTCGTTCCGCGAGTTTGACCCCGGCGCTGCGCGGCCGGTTGCCGGCGACACGTTCGTGCTGTTGCACGGCATCGGCTCCGGGGCGGCGTCCTGGCTGCCGTGCGCGCTGGAGATCGCGCGCCGTGCCCCCGGCGCCCGGATCGTCGCCTGGAATGCGCCCGGCTACGGCAAGTCGACGATGCTGGCCCTGACCCGGCCCGATGCCCGCGCCTATGCGGCGCGCCTGCGCCAGCTGACGCAGGCGCTGGGTATCGAACGCTTCGTCCTGGTCGGCCACTCATTGGGGGCGCTGACGGCCGCCGCCTACGCGGCCAGCGACGCGACCTCGCTCGAACGCCTGCTGCTGCTCAGCCCTGCGCGCGGCTATGGGGTGCAGGCGCGCCTTGCGCAAGGCGCGCAGGTCACCCGCGAGCGCCTGTCGACCCTGGGCGAACTGGGGATCCACGGCATGGCCACCCAGCGCTCGTCGCGCCTGCTGTCGGCAGCCGCGAACCCCGGTCAGCGCGACTGGGTGCGCTGGAACATGGCGCAGCTGAACGCGGCCGGCTACACCCAGGCGGTGCACCTGCTGTGCGGCGACGGCATCGAGAACTATGCGCAGCCGGCGGCGAAACTGCGCGGTAAGGTGTGGTGCGGCGCGGCCGACAGCGTGACCACGCCCGAGGACAGCCGCGCCGTGGCCGCCGTGTTCGGCCTGCCGTTCGACCTGATCGAGGGCGCCGGCCACGCCTGCTACGTGGAACAACCCGAGGCCGCGGCCGCGGCGATCCTGAACTGACACAACAAGACGAGACCATCATGAGCAACAAGCCTGACACTGGCGACGACGACGGCGCCGACAAATACACCGTACCTGGCCTCGAGCGCGGCCTGCGCCTGCTGTGCGAATTCAGCCGGCAAGACCGCAACCTGTCGGCGCCCGAACTGGCCAAGCGCCTGGGCGTGCCGCGTTCGACCGTGTTCCGCCTGCTGTCGACCCTGGAGCGGATGGGCTTCGTCGAACGCAATCCGGGCGGCCGCGACTACCGCCTCGGCATGGCGGTGCTGCGCATGGGCTTCGAGTACCTGGCCTCGCTGGAACTGACCGAGATCGGCCGGCCGCTGCTCGAGCGCCTGCGCGACGACCTGCAGTATTCGACCAACCTGGTGGTGCGCGACGGCCGTTCGATCATCTACGTCTCCAAGTCGAGCGCCGAGGCGCCGTTCACCAGCACGGTCAATGTCGGCACCCGCCTGCCGGTGCACGCCACGGTGCTGGGCCGCGTGCTGCTGATGGACATGAGCCTGCCGCAGCTGCGCGAGCTGTATCCCGAAGAACACCTGAAGGTGTACAGCGAGAACACCCCGCACACGGTGCTCGACCTGTTCAACCTGGTGCAGCACGACCGCGAGCGCGGCCATGTGCTGGGCGAAGGCTTCTTCGAGCGCGGCATTTCGACGGTGGCCGCGCCGGTGCGCGACCACAGCGGCAAGGTGGTGGCGGCGCTGGGCGCCACGATTCCCGCGCCGCACATCGCCGCCGACCGCCACGAGGCCGTGGTGAGCCGCGTATGCGCGGCGGCCAACGAGCTTTCGCGGCTGCTCGACCACACGCCATCCGAATCGGCCCAGGTCGTGAACCTGTGGCCGCGTTGAGGGAGGAGGGCAGCATGCGCATGACCGATCTTGCCGGCCGCGTGGCCGTGGTGACGGGCGGCTCTTCCGGCATCGGCTATGCCACCGTCGAACTGCTGCTGGACGCCGGCGCCGCCGTCGCCCTGTGCGGCCGCGACGGCGTACGCCTGGATGGCGCGGTCGCCAAGCTGCGCCAGCGCTTTCCCGCGGCGCGCCTGCTGGCGCGGCGCTGCGACGTGCTCGACACCGCCCAGGTGGAGGCGTTCGCCGCCGCCGTCGAGGCCGAACTGGGCGCGGCGTCCATCCTGGTCAACAACGCCGGCCAGGGCCGGGTCTCGACCTTCGCCGACACGAGCGACGAAGCCTGGCTCGACGAGCTGCAACTGAAATTCTTTTCGATCCTGCGCCCGACCCGGGCCTTCCTGGGCCAGTTGCAGGGACAGCCGGACGCCGCCATCGTGTGCGTCAACTCGCTGCTGGCCGTGCAGCCCGAGCCGCACATGGTCGCCACCTCGGCCGCCCGCGCCGGCGTGCACAACCTGGTGCGCTCGCTGGCCACCGAATTCGCGCCGCAGGGCGTCCGCGTCAACGGCATCCTGATCGGCCTGGTCGAATCGGGCCAGTGGCGGCGCCGTTTCGAGGCCAGGTCGGGCGAGGACCTCGCGCTGGACTGGAGCGCCTGGAGCGCCCGTCTGGCGCACAAAAAACAGATTCAACTGGGCCGTCTCGGCCTACCCGAGGAAGCGGCGCGCGCCATCCTGTTCCTGGCGTCCCCGCTTTCCTCCTACACAACAGGCAGCCATATCGATGTTTCCGGAGGACTCTCCCGCCATGCGTAATCCCACCAATAGCAATCAACAGATCACCGTCGGCTGCGCCATCGCCGCCTTCCTCGAACAATGCGGCGTCAAGGCGGCGTTCGGCGTGATCTCGATCCACAATATGCCGATCCTGGATGCGTTCGGCGAACGCGGACGGATCCGCTTCGTGCCGGCGCGCGGCGAAGCGGGCGGCGCCAACATGGCCGACGCCTATGCCCGCACCACGGGCAGCCTGGGCGTGTGCCTGACCAGCACCGGCACTGCCGCCGGCAATGCCTCGGGCGCCATGGTCGAAGCGCTGACCGCCGGCACGCCGCTGCTGCACCTGACCGGCCAGATCGAAACGCCTTACCTCGACCAGAGCCTGTCGTACATCCACGAGGCGCCGGACCAGCTCACGATGCTCAAGGCGGTGTCGAAAGCCGCCTTTCGCATCCGCAGCGTCGACACCGCGCTGGGCGTCGTGAAACAGGCGGTGCAGCTGGCGCTGACCCCGCCGATGGGCCCGGTCAGCGTCGAGATCCCGATCGACATCCAGGCCGCGCTGATCGACGCGCCGACCGACCTGCGCCCGCTGCCGGTGCGGCGCAATGCGCCGTCCGAGCATGCGCTCGACGAACTGGCGCGCAAGCTGGCCGGCGCCCGCCGCCCGATGCTGTGGCTGGGCGGCGGCAGCCGCGGCGCGGCGCGCGAGGTCCAGCGCCTGCTGGACCTGGGCTTCGGCGTGGTCACCACCACCCAGGGCCGCGGCGTGGTGCCCGAAGACCATCCGCAATCGCTGGGCGCCTTCAACCTGCACAAGCCGGTCGAGCAGTTCTACCAGGGCTGCGACGCCATGCTGGTGGTGGGCTCGCGCCTGCGCGGCAACGAGACGCTCAAGTACGAACTCAAGTTGCCACAGGCGCTGTACCGCATCGATGCCGATCCGGCCGCCGAAGGCCGCTGCTACAAGAGCGACTATTTCGTGTGCGGCGACGCCGAATCGACCCTGAAGGCGCTGGCCGACCGGCTCGAGGGCAAGATGGAGATCGATCCGACCTTCATCGGCGACCTGCAGCAGGCGCGCGACAGCGCGGTGGCCGGCCTGGTCGACGGCCTCGGTCCCTACAGCGCGCTGGTCGACCAGTTGCAGCAGGCGGCCGGGCGCCGCTTCAACTGGGTGCGCGACGTGACGGTGTCGAACTCCACCTGGGGCAACCGCTACCTGCGCATCTTCGACCCGCTGGCCGGTGTGCATGCGCTGGGCGGCGGCATCGGCCAGGGCCTGGCGATGGGCATCGGCGCGGCGGTGGGCGCGGCGGTGACCGATTCGGGCAAGAAGACCTTCTGCCTGGCCGGCGACGGCGGCTTCATCCTGAACCTGGGCGAGCTGGCCACCGCGGTGCAGGAACAGGCCGACATGGTGATCGTGCTGATGAACGACCAGGGCTATGGCGTGATCAAGAACATCCAGGACGTGCAGTACGGCGGCCGCCGCCACTACGTCGACCTGCACACGCCGGACTATGCGCTGCTTGCGCAGTCGCTGGAGCTGCGCCATGCGCGGGTGTCGAACCTGGCCGACGCCGGCGCCGCGCTGCAGACGGCGCTGGCCGCGCCGGGCCCGTTCCTGCTCGAGATCGACATGCTGTCGATCGGCAGCTTCAAGACCGCCTTCGCCGGGCCGCCGGTCAAGGCCGCGGTCCCTGCCGCATCGGCCGCCGTCGCCGCCTGAGGAGAACACCATGCTGCATGTATCGATGATCGGTTGCGGGGCTATCGGGGTCGGCGTGATGGAATTGCTGAAAAGCGATCCCGAAGTCGTGTTCGACCTCGTGATCGTGCCCGAGACCGCCCTCGAGCACGCCGGCGCCACCGTGCGCAGCCTGGCGCCGGGCGCCAGGGTGGGCGTGGCGCTGGATGGCGCCCGGCCCGATCTCCTGATCGAATGCGCGGGCCATCGCGCGATCGGCGAGCACATCATCCCGGCGCTGGAAAGCGGCATCCCGTGCATGGTGGTCTCGGTCGGCGCGTTGTCCGAGGAAGGCCTGGCCGAGAAGCTGGAGCAGGCCGCCCAGCGCGGCAACACCCAGGTGCAGCTGCTGTCGGGCGCGATCGGCGCCATCGACGCCCTGGCCGCGGCCCGCATCGGCGGCCTCGATTCGGTGGTCTACACGGGCCGCAAGCCGGCCGGCGCCTGGAAGGACACCCCGGCCGAGGAGCTGTTCGACCTCGACACGCTGGCGGAACCCGTGGTGATCTTCGAGGGCTCGGCGCGCGAAGCGGCGCGCCTGTATCCGAAGAACGCCAATGTGGCGGCCACGCTGTCGCTGGCCGGGCTGGGCCTGGACCGCACCCGGGTGCGGCTGCTGGCCGACCCCGGCGCCAGCGAGAACGTGCACCACGTCGAAGCCAACGGCGCCTTCGGCAACTTCGAGCTGACCATGCGCGGCAAGCCGCTCGCGGCCAATCCCAAAACCTCCGCGCTGACCGTGTTCAGCGTCGTGCGTGCGTTGAACAACCGTGCCCACGCCCTGTCGATCTGAGGCCAAGATGAACATGACATTCGACCCTGCCGCCACGCAGGAAATCTGCATCGCCGGCGCCTGGCGCCCCGGTGGCGGCGAGCGCTACGCGACCCTGTACCCGGCGACCGGCGAACCGGTGGCCTGGCTCAACGCGGCCAGCCTGGCCGACGTGAACGAAGCGATCGAGGGCGCCGACCGCGCCTTCCGCAGCAGCGGGTGGGCCCAGCGCAAGCCGCACGAACGCGCCGCCGTGCTGTACCGCGTGGCTCAGCTGATCCGCGAACGCGGCGAAGAGCTGGCCCAATTGCAGCGCCTGGACAACGGCAAGCCGATCACTGAGACCCGCAACCTGGTGGCCAGCGCCGCCGCCACCTTCCAGTTCTTCGGCGCCGCCTGCGAGACGCTGGAAGAAACCATCACCCCGGCGCGGGGCGACAACCTGACCATGAGCGTGTACGAGCCGATGGGCGTGGTGGCCGCCATCACGCCCTGGAACTCGCCGATCGCGAGCGAGGCGCAGAAGCTGGCGCCGGCGCTGGCGGCCGGCAACGCGGTGGTGGTGAAACCGGCCGAGGTGACCCCGCTGCTGGCGCTCGAGCTGGCGCGCATCTGCGAACAGGCCGGCGTGCCGGCCGGGATGATCAGCGTATTGCCGGGCAAGGGCTCGGTGATCGGCGACGCCATCACCGTGCACCCGCTGGTGCGCCGGGTGTCGTTCACGGGCGGCACCAGCACCGGCAAGCACATCGCCCACATCGCCGCCGACAAGATGATGCCGGTGTCGCTCGAACTGGGCGGCAAGTCGCCGACCATCGTGTTCGAGGACGCCGACCTCGATCATGCCGTGGCTGGCGTGCTGTACGGGATCTTCAGCTCCTCGGGCGAATCGTGCATCGCCGGCTCGCGCCTGTTCGTGGCCAGCAGCATCTACGAGCGCTTCATGGAGCGCCTGGCCGCTGGCGCTGCCGCGCTGCGCGTGGGCGACCCGGCCGACGAGCGCACCCAGCTCGGACCCCTGATCACCGCGCGCCACCGCGACAGCATCGAGACCTATGTAGCGCTCGGCGTGGCCGAGGGCGGGCGCCTGCGCACCGGCGGCACGCGGCCGCAGGGAGCGCAATTCGAGAAGGGCAACTATTACCTGCCCACGATCATCGAAGACGTGCGCAACGACATGCGCATCTGCCAGGAGGAGATCTTCGGGCCGGTGCTGGTGGCGATGCGCTTCGACGACGAGGCCGACCTGGTCGCCCAGGCCAACGACAGCGTGTACGCGCTGGCGGCCGGCATCTGGACCCAGGACTACAAGAAGGCGTGGCGCTTCGCGCGCGCGGTGCAGGCCGGGAACGTGTGGATCAACACCTATAAACAGTTCTCGATCTCGACGCCCTTCGGCGGCTGGCGCGACAGCGGCCTGGGACGCGAGAAGGGCCGCCTGGGCATCCTGCAATACATGGAACAGAAGAGCGTCTACTGGGGCATGAACGCCATGCCGCTGCCGTGGGCGCAAGGAGAATGACGATGGACGTACTTGGTATCGATGAAATCAGCTACGGCGCCGACGACCTGGCCGGCTGCAAGACCTTCTTCCTGGACTGGGGCCTGGCCCTGATCGAGGAGGGCGCCGACGCGCTGGTGTTCGAGTCGCTCAACGGCTGCCGCGTGATCGTGCGCCGCAGCGACGATCCGGCGCTGCCGCCGGCCTTCGAGGCCGGCCCCACCCTGCGCGAAGTGGTGTGGGGCGTGTCGTCGCAAGAGGTGCTGGAGCGCTTCAGGGGCATCGTCGCGGCGCTGCCGCAGCCGGTCGATACGCCTGACCGCATCGGCTGCACCGACCCGAACGGCATGGCGGTGCGCTTCCAGGTCTCGAAGAAGCGTGACATCGAAGTGGAGTGCGCGCAGATGAACACCTGGTCGCACCGCCCGCGCATGAACCAGCGCAGCCCGTCCTACGAGCGCGCGCACCCGATCGAGGTCGGCCACGTCGTGTTCTTCGTCAGCGACGTGAAGGCCTGCGAGGCCTTCTACTGCGATCACTTCGGTTTCGTGCCGTCCGACCGCTATCCGGGCCGCGGCGCCTTCCTGCGCTGCGCCAACGTGGGCGGCCACCACGACCTGTTCCTGCTGCAGACGCCGGACAGGAAAGTGGGCCTGAACCACGTGGCCTTCACGGTGCGCGACATCCATGAAGTGTTCGGCGGCGGCATGCACATCTCGCGCCAGGGCTGGGACACCCAGCTGGGCCCGGGCCGGCATCCGGTGTCCTCGGCCTATTTCTGGTACTTCCGCAATCCGGCCGGCGGCCTGATCGAATACTACGCCGACGAAGACCAGCTCGACGAGCAGTGGGAAGCGCGCGAATTCGAGCCGGGACCGACCGTGTTCGCCGAATGGGCGATCGACGGCGGCATCGATGGCCACACCCGGCGCCAGCGCGATGCCAAGGCCCCCGAAGGCAAATTCTTGACCGATAAAACCAAATCCTGACGGTCGACCATCCGAGGAGAAACACCATGCAACAAGCACGCTACCTGACCGTCCACCAGACCCGCCTGCGCGAACCGACCGCCTGGGAAGACCTGCTGGGCGACTCGATCGAACGCGCCTTCGCGTCCGGCATCACCGAACTGCCCGCCCTGGTGGCGCACCTGAACCGCACCGGGCCGAATTTCCCGGGCGGCGAACCCTGGACCGAACAATCCTACCAGGCCGAGATCGCGCGCCTGGCCGCGACCTGCTGAACGAGGACATCAACATGAAGAACGTAGCCAACGATCCTGTCGACGCCGTCCTCGCCGCCGGCCTGAAAGACCTCTGGTATCCAATCTGCCCGTCCGGCTTCGTGGCCGACAAGCCGGTGTCGCTGCGCCGCCTGGGCCGCAAGTTCGTGCTGTGGCGCGAAGCGAACGGCGCCCTGCATGCGCTCGAGGACCACTGTCCGCACCGCGGCGCGCCGCTGTCGCTGGGCATCGTGCTGGGCGACCGCATCGCCTGCGGCTACCACGGCGTGCAGGTGCGCTTCGACGGCGTGGTGACCAGCGTGCCGGGCAGCCCGGGCTGCAAGCTCGAGGGCGCCAAGGCCACCCGCGCCTTCCACGTCAAGGAAGCCGCCGGCGCCATCTTCCTGTACAACGCCAGCAAGGACGTCGAGACCCCGCCGCCGCTCGACCTGCCGCCCGAGCTGAGCGACCCTGAGTATTCGAACTTCCTGTGTTACGCCGAGTGGAACGGCGACTACCGCTATGTGCTGGACAACGTGCTCGACCCGATGCACGGCACCTTCCTGCACAAGCAGTCGCACTCGATGGCCGAGGGCGAGTCGACCGCCGCCTTCCGCGTGCGCGACACCGACATCGGCTTCGTGTTCGAGAAGGAGGGCCAGCGCGGCGTCAATTTCGACTGGACCGAGTATGCCGAGACCGGCATCCAGTGGATGCGCCTCGAGATCCCGTATCCGAAGACCGGCGGCCCGGGCGGCAACTTCATCATCATCGGCGGCTATGCGCCGATGGAAGAGGGCGCGACCGCGGTGTTCTTCTGGCGCGTGCGCAAGGTCGAGGGCTGGCAGCGCGACACCTGGCGCTTCCTGTACAAGAACCGCCTCGAGGCGCGCCACTGGCACGTGCTGGAACAGGACCGCGTGATCCTGGAAGCGATGGAGCCGGACGCCAACCAGCGCGAGATGCTGTACCAGCACGACATGGGCATCGTGCGCCTGCGGCGCCACCTGCGCGCGCTGGCCAAGGCCCAGATCGCCGCCGCCGAGAACGTGGCCTGAACGCAGGAGCCGCCATGAGCAACAACCAACAACTCCTCTTGCGCGTGCAGTCGATGCGCTTCGAGGCCCAGGGCATCGTCAGCGTCGAACTGGTCTCGCCCACTGGCGAGGACTTGCCGGCTTTCGCCGCCGGCGCCCACATCGACCTGCACCTGCCGAACGGGATCGTGCGCAGCTACTCGCTGTGCAACTCGCCGCAGGAGCGCCAGCGCTACGTCATCGGGGTGCTGAACGACCGCAACAGCCGTGGCGGATCGCGCTATGTGCACGAGCAGCTGCGGGTGGGGGCCACGATCCCGGTCGGCGCCCCGCGCAACAACTTTCCGCTCGACGAGACGGCGCCCCACACGGTGCTGGTCGCGGGCGGGATCGGGATCACGCCGATCTACGGCATGTTGAACGAGCTGCGCCGCCTGGGGCGCTCGGTGGAGCTGCTGTACTGTGCGCGCAGCCGCCAGGAGGCTGCCTTTGTCGCCGACCTGCCGCTTGACGTCGTGGTGCGCACCCACTTCGACGCCGACGCCGGCTGCGCGCCCGACCTGCGCGCCAGCCTGGCCGGCGTGCAGGCGAGCACGCACCTGTACTGCTGCGGCCCGACGCCGATGCTGGCCGCCTTCGAGGACGCCTGCGCCGCGCTCCGGCTGCCGAACGTGCACATCGAGCGCTTCGCGCCGGCCGAGCCGGTGGTGGCGATGCAGGGCAGCGAGTACGAGTGCCAGCTTGCGCGCTCGCAGAAGCTGTTGCTGGTCCCGGCCGGCAAGTCGCTGCTCGACGCCTTGCTCGACGCCGGCGTCGACGTCGACCACAGCTGCCGCGAAGGGGTGTGCGGTTCGTGCGAGACGGCGGTGCTGGACGGCGTGCCGGACCATCGGGACGGCGTGCTGACCAAGGCCGAACGCGAATCGGGGGCGACGATGATGGTGTGCGTCTCCGGCTGCAAGGGCCGTCGCCTCGTGCTCGACCTCTAGCTGTTCTTGCGCCGGGCGCGCCGCGCCCGGCCTGCAGCGCTGGGTGTACCTGCGTGCACCTGAAAACCTGACCGCCAGAGGTCCGGTTTTTTTTGCGCCCGAATCATGGATGAAACACGGTTTTGCTGGTGAAACGCGGCTCGCGCCGCACCAAAATAAGGGGAGTCACAATGAAAAAGCATCTGATCGGCATGGCAGTCCTGGCAGCATCCGCAAGCGTCACCTGCGCCCACGCGCAGAGTAGCGTGACCATCTACGGCAGCATGGACGCCGGCCTGGCCTATGTGAGCGACGTGGGCGGCAGTTCCGTCACCCGCCTCGACCAGGGCACGATGCAGCCGGACCGCATCGGGTTCCGCGGCAGCGAAGACCTGGGCGGCGGCATGAAGGCCTTCTTCCAGCTCGAGGCGGGCTTTGCTACCGATACCGGCAGCCAGGTCAACGCCGGCCGCCTGTTCAACCGCTACGCCACGGTGGGCCTGTCCGGCAGCCTGGGCTCGGTCACCGTCGGCAATATGCCGGACATCGTGTTCGACTATGCGGGCAAGCTGAGCAACGGCTTCCAGCTGACCAACTTCTACCTGTTCCACCCCGGGAACCTGGACACGCTGGCCAATACCTACCAGTTCAACAATGCGGTGCGCTACACCTCGCCGACCGTCAAGGGCCTGACCTTCAGCGCGATGGCGGGCATGGGCGAGCAGGCGGAGAGCTCCAGCCGCAACCGCAACCTCAGCGCCGGCGCCAACTACGCCAACGGTCCGCTGCGCATGGCCCTGGCCTACAGCCGCCAGAACGACCGCGCCGCCGGCTATTCGGGCGCCTTCCTGAGCACGCTCAACCTCGGCAATGCCGCGACCGTGTTCGATTCGCTGACCACTTGGGCCGGCGGCGTCGGCTACATCGTCGGCGACTGGCGCCTGAACGCGCTGTACACGCAGAGCGAGGTCGAGATGCCGGCGGCGGCCGGCTTCAAGCAGCGCAACGGCGACCTCGGCGCCGCCTGGCGCTATGCGCCGCAGCTCACCCTCAATCTCGGCTATTCGCACAGCCGGGTGGAGGATGCGCGCTATAACCAGTTCAGCATCGGCAATGTGTACGCCTTCTCGAAGCGCACCGAGTTCTACGTGGTGGCGGCGTACCAGAAGGCGGGCGGCTCGGCCAGCTTGGCGTTCCAGAACTATACCGGCGCCTCGTCCGACGACAAACAGGTCGTGACCACGATCGGCCTGCACCACCTGTTCTGATGCGCCAACCACCACCTGCGGAGGACCCATGTTCGTGAATCTCACCATCGGCGCGCGCCTGGCCATCGGTTTCGCCATCGTCACCGCCCTGCTGGCCGGCATCGTCCTGGTCGCGCTGCAGAGCCTCGCTTCGCTGCACCGCTCGACCGCGCAGATCGTCGACGACCGCTATCCGCAGGTGGTGCTGGCCACCGAGCTGCTGCTGCAACTGGATGCGAATGCGATCGCGATGCGCAATATGCTGCTGGCCGACGACCCCAACCTGCTGCGCGCCGAGACGGCCGCGCTGCGGGAGGGCGAGCGCAGGATCGCCGCCGGGCTGAAAACGCTGGAAGGCATGCTGTCGAGCGAGATGGGACGCAAGTCGTTCCAGGAAATCATGGCCCTGCGCGCGACGTACCAGCAGGGGCAGGCGCGCTTTCTCGCGCTGGCCGCCGGCGGCGGCACCTTCGAGGCGTCGGCCCTGTTGATGACGACCCTGCGCCAGGACCAGCAGGCCTATTCGGCGCGCTTGCGGGGCTTCCTCGCCGGCGGCGGCAAGCTGATGGAACAGAGCGGGCAGGACGCGGCCGCGCTGTACCGCGAGAAGCGCCTGCACATCGTGCTGCTGGCCTGTGCTGCCGGTGTGCTGGCGATCGTCGCGGGCATCTGGATCACCCGCTCGATCACGCGTCCGCTGCAGGACGCGGTGCGGGTGGCGCGCACGGTTGCAGGCGGCGACCTGGGCAGCGACATCGTGGTGCGGTCGCGCGACGAGGTGGGCCAGCTGATGGCGGCGCTGAAAGACATGAACGGGCGCCTGCGCCAGATCGTCAGCGAGGTGCGGGGCGGAACCGACGCGATCGCCGACGCAGCCAAGGAGATGGCGCAGGGGAATATGGATCTGTCGGGCCGCACCGAGCAGCAGGCCGGCGCCCTCGAGGAAACCGCCTCCACGATGGAAGAACTGGGTGCAACGGTCGAGCGCAATGCGGCGCACGCCGGCGCGGCGCGCGAGCGCGCCCGGGATGCGCGCCGCATCGCGGTCGACAGCCACGCAGTGGTGGGGCAGGTGGTCGAGACCATGCAGGCGATCGAAGACTCGTCGCGCCGCATCACCGAGATCACCGGCGTGATCGACGGCATCGCGTTCCAGACCAATATCCTGGCGCTGAACGCGGCGGTGGAAGCGGCGCGCGCCGGCGCCGAAGGCCGCGGCTTTGCCGTGGTGGCGGCCGAGGTGCGCAACCTGGCCCAGCGCGCGGGCACGGCGGCGCAGGACATCAAGCGCCTGATCGACACCTCGCGCGCGAACGTGGAAAACGGCGGCCGGCTGGCCGCACAGGCCGGGGCCACGATGCAGGGACTGGTGGACGGCATCGCCGGCGTGGCCGAGACGATGGGAGAGATCGCACACGCCAGCGCCGAGCAGAGCAGCGGCCTGGGCCAGGTCAATGCGGCGGTGCTGCAGATGGACGCCGCCACCCAGCAGAACGCGGCGCTGGTGGAGCAGGCCGCGGCGGCGTCGCAGGCCTTGCAGGAACGCGCGGCGCGCCTGGCAGCACTGGTCGGCACCTTCCGGCTCGGCCGGGACACCGTGGCGCCATCCATGCTGGCAGGCCAGGAAGGCGGCTACCGGCTGGCGCACCAGCCAGGGGGCGTCAGCGCAGCAGCTTGAGCCCCGGCGGCAGCGCGTCGCCCAGCAGGCGTGTCTCGACCGCCTGGTCCAGCTCGACCACCTCGCGCACCATCGCCGTCCACGTCGGCGGTGCACCACTGGCGACCAGGCGCCGCAGCACGTCGTCGCGCACCGCTTCGCCAATATCGCGCGAGCGGTCGCCCGTCATGCGTGCGATGTGGGCGGCGGCGAAGCCGGCCGGCTCCACCTTGCGCCAGTCGAGGTTCATCAGGGTGCGCAGCCAGCCCTCGGCTACGTCGGGCGGCGCCACCTCGTGGGCGCTCGACTGGAACGACTGGCGCGCGCCGACCCGGCCCAGCGCCCACAGGTATCTGCCGTAGCGCGCCATGGCGCGGGCATCGAGCTTGCCGGTAGAGGGGATATCCTCGATCTGCCCCAGCAGCCATTCGCCGATTTCGGCCTTGTAGGCCGACGGGATGCGCTCGAGCGAGGCGCCCACGCGCAGCATGTCTTCTTCGCTGCCGTCGACCAGGGTGACCGGCCGCCGGCCACGCTCCGCTTCGTCGGCCTGCAGGTTGAAGGCGAAATCGTCGAGCACGCGCAACTGCGATTCGGTCGACAGGCCGCCGGCCACGCGGCGCCACAAGGTCCACCATTCGGCGCGCACCTGGCTGTCCTTGTGGTGCTGGACGCCGCCCTCGAACATCGCCCATAGCTGCTCGATGCGCCATTCGTCGAGCGGGTGACCGAAGCCGGGACGCAGGCAGTAGCCGGCCAGGTTGAGCCAGGCGCGCTCGTGTTCGACGGAGCGACGCCGGCCCCTGGCGCGCGCCAGCAGGGCGTCGAACAGGCGCCGCAGCAGGGGCGTGGTCCAGCGTTCGCGCGCGCCCAATACGTGTTCCAGGCCGGCGCGCAGCTGCCTGACTTCCTTGGGGTCGACCTGTTTCGAGCGGGCGCCGAACACGCGCTCGATCTTGTCGATCGCGGCGTCGAGTTCGAGCGGCAAGGCTTCTTCCTGCGCGTCGCCGTCTTCGTCGCCGCGCAACTGGAAGGCGAGTTGCCAGCGCTGGCCGCCGTTCTCGGCGACGCAATGCACGTCGAGCGTGCCGACTTCGCTCAGGGTCGTCACCAGCCGCACCGGGATCTCGGTCGGCGCGCCGCGCGCCGCGCGCAGCACGGTGGCGATCGCGGGCAGGCGCACTACGCTGGAAGGATCCAGGTCGACCAGGTCGCCGGGCTGCGGCGGGGCGCCGTCATCGGAGATGGTCGACACCAGGTGGAAGCGCACCGGACGGCCCACGCGCAGCGCGAAACTGCGATCCGCTAACGCCACCTCGAGCGTGGCTTGCGTGCCGCGCGGGAGCAGGCAGACGGTGCGCAGTTTGTCGCCTTGCGCTTCGCCATCGAGCAGCAGGTAGTAGCTGCGCGCGGCGCCGCTTTCGATGCCTGGTGCCAGGCCCTGGCGCGCCAGCGTGTAGGCGACGGCGCCGCGGGCGACGGCGATGTCGGGGTTCTCGTTGTGCAGTACGCGCACAGGGGCGCCGCGCCATGCCGTCAGGGTATCGAACAGGCGCTGCGCCAGCGCGCTGCCCCTGAACACGCCGCCGTTGAGCAGGATGGTGTCCGGCACCGGCAATGCGCCATCGTCAGGCAGGCCAAGCGCCTCGCGCGCGGCGGCCGCGTGCTGGCGCAGGAAGCCCGCCAGGTGGCGCGTGACGGCCGGATCGCTGGCATACGGCAGGCCGAATTCGACGATGCCGGCGCGCGCGCGCTTGGCGTCTTCCTGCGTCGCGTTGAGCGGGAAGAAGCCATCGAGCACGATGCGTTCGATGTCGTCGCGCCGCAAGTCGGCCTTGCGGCTGGCGCCGATCAGGCGGCTGCCGGCGCCGAGCAGGGTGACAGTGACGTGGTTCGGTGCATCGTCGGCCAGCAGCTGTTCCTTGGCCGCGCGGCAGCGCTCGGTGAGCTGGGCCAGGCGCGCGCTCGACAGGCGGTTGCGGCCGGCGTCCTCTCCGCTTTGTTCCGCCATGCGCGCCTCGACCAGGTGGGCCAGCGCCAGGTCCATATTGTCGCCGCCCAGGATCAGGTGGTTGCCCACGCCGATGCGGGTGAGCAGCGGTTCGCCGTCGCTGGCCTCGACCTTGACCAGGCTGAAGTCGGTGGTGCCGCCGCCGACGTCGGCGACCAGCACCAGCCTGGCGTCTCCCAGGTCGTCGCTCAAGCGCGCGCGATGCCGGTACAGCCAGTCGTACAGCGCGGCCTGCGGTTCTTCCAGCAGGCGCACGTCCGGCAGGCCGGCCTGCTTCGCCGCCTCCAGCGTCAGCGCGCGCGCGCCTTCGTCGAACGAGGCCGGGACCGTGAGGACGATCTGCTGGCGTTCAAGTGGCTGCTTCGGAAAACGCGTGTTCCAGGCGGCGCGCAGGTGGGCCAGGTAGCTGGCGCTGGCCGCCACCGGCGACACCTTGGCCACCTCGCCTTCGGCGCCCCATGGCAGGATGGGCGCCATGCGGTCGACGCCCGTATGCGACAGCCAGCTCTTGGCGCTGGCCACCAGCCGGCCCGGCGTGGCCGCGCCGAGCGCGCGCGCCAGGCGGCCGAGCGCGATGTGTTCGACACCGGCGACATCAAGACTATTCCAGGGAAGTTGCAGTTCGCCGGGCGCGAGTTCGCCAGCGCCCGGGTGGTAGCGCATCGACGGCAGCAGCGGCGCGCCGGCGACTTCGCCGGGGGCCACTAGCTGGTCGATCGGGAACAGCTCGATCGCGCCCTGGCCCTCACGGGCAAAGGCCAGCACCGTGTTGGTGGTGCCGAGATCGATGCCGACCAGGTAGGTCACGAGGCGTCGGGTGCAGTACGAACGTCGAACTCGACCTTCCAGCGCTGGCCGTCACGGGCGACAGCCGCCAGTTCCAGCGTGCCCGCGTCGGTGGCCAGCGCA
The DNA here is from genome assembly GCF_030770395.1 of Telluria beijingensis. GTDB lineage: Bacteria > Pseudomonadota > Gammaproteobacteria > Burkholderiales > Burkholderiaceae_D > Telluria > Telluria beijingensis. The sequence continues at coordinate 1,499,639 of NZ_CP132480.1, forward strand.
TGCAGTTTGACTTGCACGACTTCGCCCGCCACACGACCTTCGGCCGGCAAGGTGGCCTGGATCTCGTTCAGTTCCTGCAGTTCTTCCGGACCCCAGAATTCGAGCACGTCGCCGATGCGGTCCTGGCGGCGCACGGTGGAGCCGAAGAAGCGGAAGGTCACCGGCTCGCCGATCACCAGGCCGAATTCCTGGCCCGGCAATTCAAGTTCGCTGCCTTCTTCCATGCCGAATGGCGCCACGCACAGCGCTTCCAATGGCGGCTCCATGCCGGGGATGGCCGGCATCGACGATTCGACGCCGACGTAATAGGAACGCGCCGTGCCGCCGCGGATGCGCACGCCGCCGCCGCGGCGGGCATAGCTGAAATAGGCCGCGCCGCGGGCGACGGCCAGGTCGAGGTCGGCGCCTTCGAGCATGCGCGCCGGTTCCGCGCCTTCCATGTACAGCCAGTCGTTGATGGTGTCCATCACGCGCTGGGCCAGGATGCCCGACTTGAACACGCCGCCGTTGAACAGCACCGCGCTTGGATGCAGGAAGGTGTGCTCCGCGTTCACGCGGCCGCTGAAACCTTCGAGTTCGGCGGTGGCGCCGGCCTGGCGCGCCAGGAAGGCGGCCAGGTGGCGCGTGATCGCCGCATCTTGCGCATACGGCAGGCCGAGCTGGGTCAGGCCGGCGCGGGCGCGCACGGCGGGGCGCGCCGACGCTTCGACGCGCGGGAAGAAACCGTCCGTGATGAAGGCGGTGACTTCCTCGCGCGTGAGTTCGGTGCGGATCGAGCCGCCGATCAGCTTCGAGCCGCGGCTCGGCACCACGATCGGGTGGGTCGTGGCGTTGGGATTGGCCAGCAGTTCTTCCTTGGCGCTGCGGCAGCCATAGGTGAGGGCGCGCATCTGCCAGGCGTCGAGTTGCGTCCCATTGGTGGCGAGCTTGCGCGCCACGAAGTGGGCCAGCGCCAGGTCCATATTGTCGCCGCCCAGCAGGATGTGGTCGCCCACGGCCACGCGGTGCGGTTCGAGCTTGCCGTCGCGCTCCAGGATCGCGATCAGCGAAAAGTCGCTGGTGCCGCCGCCGACGTCGACCACCAGGATGATGTCGCCCGGTGCTACCTGCTTGCGCCAGCGGCCGCCGCTACCCTGGATCCAGCTGTACAGGGCCGCTTGCGGCTCTTCGAGCAGGGTCGGGGCAAAGCCGGCCTGGCGCGCCGCTTCCGCGGTCAGTTCGCGCGCGGCCGGATCGAACGAGGCGGGAATGGTGACCGTGACCGATTGCTGGTCGAACGGCGCCTCTGGGTGCGCAGCGTTCCAGGCCTGGCGCAGGTGTTCCAGGTAGCGGGTCGAGGCGGCCAGTGGCGAAACGCGGGTGACTTCGTCCGGCGCGTCCTGCGGCAGGATCGCGGCGCGGCGGTCGACGCCGGGGTGGCACAGCCAGCTCTTGGCCGACGACACCAGGCGGATCGGCGTGGTGGCGCCGCGGCTGCGCGCCATTTCTCCGGCGACGGCGAGTTCTTCGCCCTGGCTCCAGGGCAGGGCGCGTTCGCCGGCCGGCATCTCGTCCGGGTGCGGCAGGTAGAGGAAGGATGGCAGCAGCGGCAGCGCCTCGACGGTGCCGGGCGCGGTCAGTTGCGGGATCGGCAGCACGGCGTCGACGGCCTTCTCGCCGTCGCTGGCCTGCAGGTCGACGTACGAAAGGGCGCTGTGGGTGGTGCCCAGGTCGATGCCGATGGCATAGCGTGGATCGTGTGCGTCGCTCACAGTTCCACCTCCGCCGGGGCGAGCACGCGCGCGTCGTGGCTGTCGGCCAGTTGCGGCAGCGTGACTTTCGATGCGCGCCAGCCGCGGTGGCTCAGGGTGCCGGTGAACGGCGCCTTGCCGACCACGTTGCCGGTCAGGCGCACGCTGGCGGCGTCGAAGCCTTCGGCCAGGGTGATGCGGCTGCCTTCGTTCTCACTGCGCACCGGTTCGATGGCGAAATGCTCGCGCAGCACGCGCGCGCAGCCTTCGTGCACGACGCGGGCGGCGGCACCGATGTCGGCGTCGGAATAGCTGCCCAGGTTTTCGTGGGCGAAGTCGATCAGGCGGGCTTCGCGCTGGAACAGGCTCAGGAGTTGCAGGGCCGACTCCGGGGTGGGCGCGCGCAGCGGCGCCGGCGTCGGGGCTGGTGTCGGGGCCGGCGTCGGCGCGGGCGTTGGCGCCAGGGTCGGTGCTGGTGTCGGAGCCGGGGCCGGGGCGGCGGTCGGGCCGACGGCGTCGTCGCGCACGCGGGCAGCGAATTCGGCGTCGCCGAGCGACTTGAACAGGGCGCCGAAGGCGATCGACAGGCGGCTGAAGAAGCCGGGCAGGTTGTCAGGTTGGGTCATTTTTTGTTTGTCGTCAGGTGCGGGATGACTGCCGATCGTGTCGGACGATCGCCGGGGCCATCCCCGGAAAATGGCGCATGATATCAGTTAGTACAGCTTTAGCGCAGGCTTGAGGCCAGGCGATGCGTCAGCCGACCTCGCGCACGCCGCCCAGCAGGGCAGCCGAATAATCGGTGAAATCGTCGAGGCCGCGCTTGACGATCGTCACCAGGGCCGGCAGTGGGGCCGCCTGGTGATCCCATTCGGCGCGGCAGAATTCGCCGGTGCGCTTGAGGTCTTCGGCCAGGGTGGGAGCGATCCAGCCATGTTCGGCCAACAGGGTGATGACCTCGCGCTCGTCCTGCGGCAGGCCAAGGCGGGCGTCGCCGATCACATAGTCGCCCATCTCGATCGCCGCCTCCCAGGCGCGGATCACGTTCAACGTGGCCGCGTCCTGGCGCGTGAGGTCGTCCGCGAAGGTGTTGGGGTCCTTGTCGTACTCGTCGCGAGCGCGGCGGCAACAGCGTTCGATGGTGGCGGCCTTGTTGATCAGGATGTCGTCGTCCATGGCGTCCTCATGACTGGTGATCGTGCTGGGCAAGCCAGGAAGATGGTGCCGGAACGCCAATAAACAAGCATCCATGGTTGGTGCGGCGTGGTCTATTTGAACACATTTAATTTTGGTCAATACCAATCGCCTGACTGGTATAGCCAAATTGAATAGGCCTTGCCAAACCCGGGTCCAGCTAGTACTGTATGTTTATACAGTATTTGTTTGATAAGCCCTATATAAGCCCTATGAATCACTCAGCCATCCTTGCCGCACCAGAGGCAGTGCACCCATCGCTGTGGCGCGCGTCGCAGCTGGCGCATGCGGATACGCGCTGCATCGATACCGGCCACGCGACGCTGTCGAGCCAACTGCCCGGTGGCGGCTGGCCCGGCGGCACACTGGTCGACCTGCACCTGCAGCAGCCCGGCATCGGCGAAATGCGCCTGCTGCGTCCGGCCCTGGCCGCCTGCGCCGAACGCCGCATCGTGCTGCTGCAGCCGCCCCATCCACCCCAGGCCCTGGCGCTTGCCGCGCTCGGCCTGGAGCCATCCCAGCTGTTGTGGCTGCGCACGACGCGCACCGCGGATGCGCTGTGGGCGGCCGAGCAGGTGTTGCGTAGCGGCAGTTGCGGCGCCTTGCTGTTCTGGGCCAACCATATGCGTAACGACAGCCTGCGCCGCCTGCACCTGGCGGCGCAAGGCGGCGAAACGCTGTTTTTCATGCTCCGCCCGCTGGCGGCGGCGCAAGATGCATCTCCCGCGCCTTTGCGTCTTGCGCTGCGGCCGGCGGCCGGCGGCATGCATATCGACTTCGTCAAACGCCGGGGACCGCAGCGCGAGGCGCCGCTGTTCCTTCCTCTCGGTTCTTCACTACTGCAACGCCATGCGCCTCTGGATCGGCCTGTATCTGCCCCAGCTACCGCTCGAGGTCTTCAGCCCACGCTGGTTCAGTGAGGCGGCGGGCGCGGCCGGCGGCGCAGTCGGTGGCGATGGCATCGGCGCGGTAGGCCGCGACCCCGGCAGCGTCGTCCTCGAGCAGGAGCGGGTGATCGCGCTGTCGCCGGCGGCGCATGCTGCCGGCGTGCTGCCCGGCATGCGTCGCGGCGGCGTGCTGATGCTGATGCCCGAGGCGCGCATCGAGTTGCGCAGCCACGAGCGCGAGGCCGAGGCCATGGGGGCGGTGGCCATGGCGATGCTGCAGTACACGCCGCAGGTGGCCCTGGCCGAGGAAGCGACCTTGCTGCTCGATATCGGCGCCAGCCTGCGCCTGTTCGGCGGCATCCGGCGCCTGTGCGAGCGGGTGCGCGCCAATATGGCGGCGCTCGGCTTCACGGCCTGCATCGCCTGCGCGCCGACCGCGCGCGGGGCCTGGCTGCTGGCGCGCCGCAATGCGGGCCGCGCCCTGACGATGGATTCGCTGGTGCGGCGCCTCGACCGCCTGCCGGTGGCCCTGCTGCCGCCGGCGCGGCCGTTCGCCAGCTGGTTCGAGGGCATCGGTTGCCGCCGCCTGGACGAGTTGCGGCGCCTGCCGCGTCCCGGCCTGCAGCGGCGCTGCGGGCACGCCTTGCTCGACATGCTCGATGCCGCCTATGGCATGCGGGCCGAATTGTTCCAGTGGGTCGCGCCGCCCGAGCGTTTCCAGGCGCGGCTCGAATTGTTCGACCGGCTCGAACAGGCCGACCTGCTGCTGGCCGGCGCCCACCGGCTGGTGCTGCAAATGACCGGCTGGCTATGCGCGCGCCAGCTGGCGGTCGAGCGCATCCGCCTGTCGCTCGACCACGAGCGCGGCCGCATGGCGCGTCCGCCGACCCTGGTCGAGGTCGCGCTGGCCGAGCCCACCTGGCGCGACGAACACCTGCTGCGCCTGCTGCGCGAGCGCCTGGCCAAGCTGGAGCTCGAAGCACCGGTGATCGGCATCGGGCTCGAGGCGCAGCAATTGCAGGCGATGGCGCCGCCGACCGACTCTCTGTTTCCCGATCCCGGCGGCAGCGAAGAAGACCGCATGCGCATGATCGAGCTGCTGGTGGCGCGCCTGGGCGCAGAGAACGTCTTGCAGGCGCTGCCGCTGGCCGACTACCGGCCCGAGGTCGCCAACGCCTGGGTACCGGTGCAGCAAAAAGTGAGCGCGGCTGCCCGCGCGGCGCAGATGCCGCCCGACGTGCACAGCCTGCCGCGGCCGAGCTGGCTGCTGGCCAAGCCGATCGCGCTCCTGATGCGCGACCACCGGCCGTTCTATGGTTCGCCCCTGCGGGTGGCCTCCAATCCCGAGCGCATCGAGGCGGGCTGGTGGAGCCAGACGCAAACGCGCGACTACTTCATCGCCGAGGGGCAAGACCATGCGCTGTACTGGATCTATCGCGAGCGCATCAACGGCACCGGCGATGATGCGGCGCCGCGCTGGTTCTTGCATGGCCTGTTCGGGTGAGGGGCGCCGGCAGGCTTCACAAACCGTGTATGCCTGTGGCGTCGCTTCCGCGAGACGACAACGTAGAACACCACCGTCGCTCCCGCGAAGGCGGGAGCCCAAGTTTGCAGCATGCCCGTATCCATCGAACGAATCCAGTCCTCATGCCGACTTCGACTCCCGCCTTCGAGGCAGTGACGTGGTGAGCCGATGCTGCCGCCCCAATGCCCCCGATCCCGCCGATGCCAGCAAGCGCTTGAAGGTCGGGCACTCCATATGCCTCGGCGCCGGGCACGCCGCCGCATGCCGCAGTCCCTTGCTCATCGCCGTCAGCCGCAGCACCAGGGCATCGATCTCGTCGGCCTTCGCCGCCAGCAGGCGGCGATCGATCGCCGGTTCCGCGCCGGCCCCGAACATCGCCTGTATCTCGTCCAGCGACAGGCCCGCCGCCTGTCCCAGCGCGATCAGCGCCAGCCGGTCCAGCACCTCGGGCGCGAAGGTGCGCCGCAAGCCCTGCCGCCCGCTCGAGGCGATCAATCCCCGTTTGTCGTAATAGCGCAGCGTCGACGCCGGCACTCCCGTCCGCTTTGCGACCTCGGCAATATCCACGCAGATCCTCTTGACTTGAAGTTGACTTCAACTTCTATAGTGGGACGCATCGTCCGTTCCGTCAACCACAGGAGAATCATCATGCGAAACGAGATCATCGCGATCGTGCTCATCGGCTGCGGCGCTACCGCGCTGCTCGATGCCTGGCTTGCGCTGCTGCGGCGCCTGGGCGTGCCGACGCTCGGCATGGCGCTGCTGGGCCGCTGGATCGGCCATCTGCTGCGCGGCCGGCTGCGTCACGCCGCGATCGGCAAGGCGCGTCCGGTGCGCCACGAAACGGCGTTCGGCTGGATCGCGCACTACGCGATCGGCATCGGCTTCGCCGCCGTGCTGGTGGCGCTGGCCGGCATCGACTGGCTGCGCGACCCGCAACTGGCGCCGGCGCTGGCCTTCGGCCTGGTCACGGTAGCGGCGCCGCTGTTCGTGATGCAGCCGGCCATGGGCGCCGGCTTCGCCGCCTCCCGCACCCCGACGCCGCTGCGCAACTGCCTGCGCAGCGTGGCCAACCACATCCTGTTCGGCTTTGCGCTCTATCTGTGCGCCAGGCTTGTCGCCGGCATGGCCGGATAAACCAGCTGGTATGCCACGCTGGTATGCCCGATGACAGATGCCGGCGCCGCCGCCGGCCATGCTATCGTTGCCTGGACCACGACCACGAGGAGACAGGGATGGCAGGCGAAGCAGTCCACTTCAGGGGCGCCGATGGCCAGATGCTGGCCGCGCGCCTCGACGCACCCGAGGGCCTGGTCAAGGCCTACGCCCTGTTCGCCCACTGCTTCAGCTGCGGCAAGGACGTCTTCGCCGCGGCCCGCATCGCGCAGGGCCTGACGCGCCACGGCATCGCCGTGCTGCGCTTCGACTTCACCGGCATCGGCGCCAGCGAAGGCGAATTCGCCAACACGAATTTTTCGTCCAACCTGTCCGACCTGGTGGCGGCGAGCGACTTCCTGCGCAGCGAGTACGCGGCGCCGCAGCTGCTGGTCGGCCACAGCCTGGGCGGGGCGGCAGTCCTGGCCGCGGCGGCCAGCATGCCCGAGGTGCGCGCGGTCGCGACCATCGCCGCGCCCAGCGATCCGCACCACGTCACCGGCATGTTCCGCGAACACCTGGAGACCCTCGCCACGCACGGCGTCGCCCACGTCCAGCTGGCCGGCCGCCCGTTCACGATCAAGCGCCAGTTCCTGGAAGACGTCGCCGAACAGCGCCTCGAGCAAAAAATCCGCGACCTGGGCCGCGCGCTGCTGGTCATGCATTCGCCGCAGGACGACACCGTGGCCGTGGCCAACGCGCTGCAGATCTTCCAGGCCGCGCGCCATCCAAAAAGCTACGTCTCGCTCGACGACGCCGACCACCTGCTGCGGCGCCGCCACGACGCCGTCTACATCGCCGACGTGATCGCCGCCTGGGCCTCGCGCTATCTCGACCTGGCGCACGCCGGGCCATAAGCGCGCCAGCGCACGGTCGGGCCGGATCGATGAGGCATAATCGGCCCATCGAAGCCGACAGGAGGACCCATGAAGCGCGCAATGAACCTGGCAGCCGTGGCCGCCCTGGCGCTGGCCGCATCCTTTCACGCCCAGGCCCGGGCCCAGCAGACCCTGGACACGCCAGGCTACACCGTCAAGATCACGCAGCAATGCGAAGAAGGCAACGTCACCTGCGACGACGTGCGCTATGTCGGCACCAGCAAGAAGTCCGGCAAGGCGATCTCCTTGCGCGGCAAGACCATGCATGCGATGGCCGCCGACGGCGTCACGCCCGGCGCCTTCCAGGGCTATGTGTTCCGCTCGGGCCGCGTGACGTACACCGTGTTCGCCGACGGCCGCCTGGTGGTCACCGAAGGCAAGAAGACGCTGGTGAACCAGCGCGGCGAATGGAAGTAGGCGCGCGCTAGGCCTTAGTCAGGCGCCAGCAACTGCTCGAGCCGGCGCGGATAGTGGTTCAGGAAATCGCGCGTGACCGCATAGTGCTCGGTGTCCTCGTAGGCCATCTCGGCGATGCCGGAAGCGTCGAAGGCGAGTATCTTCGCACCCGGATAGGCCAGCAGGATCGGCGAGTGGGTCACGATGATGAACTGCGAGCCATCCTCGACCAGCTGGTGGATCGCGCGCAGGGCCGCCAGCTGGCGGTTGGGAGACAGCGCCGCCTCGGGCTCGTCCAGCAGGTACAGGCCATTGCCCTTGAATTTGTTGAGCAGGACGCTCATGAAGGCCTCGCCGTGCGAGCGCGCATGCAGGTTGCCGCCATAGCTGGCAGAGCCGATCTGCTGGTCCATATAGGTCGCGACGTTGTAGAAGCTCTCGGCGCGCATGAAATAACTGTCCCTGGGCCGCCGCACGCTACGCGACATGCGCACATGCCTGGCCAGCGGCGACCGCTCTCCCAGTGTATTGAGGAGCTGTACGGACAAGGTGCCGCCCTCGACCCCGAAGCCCAGCGCCAGCGCGATCGCCTCCAGGATCGTCGACTTGCCGCTGCCGTTCTCGCCGACGAAGAACGTCACGTCGGCATGGAACTCGATCGTTTGCAGTTCGCGCACGGCCGGGATGTTGAACGGGAAGGCGTCGAAATCGACCTCGTTGCCGAAGTCGGGCCAGACGCGCTGCAGATAGGGCTTGGCGGCAAACTTGTTCATGACAGGATGGCGGACAATGAATGCTGCCAGTGTGCCACAGCATGGGCGGCCCAAGCGCCTAGACGATGTTCTGTTCCTCGGCCGCGACCACGATGCGCACGTGCTGCTTGCGGCCCGCCGACAATACCCATTCGGCACGGTCGCCTGCCAGCGGCACGTCGGCATCCATCGCCGTCACCCCGTCCAGCCGCAGGCCGCCGCCCGCGGCCAGGCGCCGCGCCGCGCCGCGCGATGCCGCCAGGCCGGCCTGCACCGCCAGCTCGGCCAGCGTCACGCCGGCACTGCGGCGCGCCGCATCGATCGCATGGGTCGGCATGTCGCCGCGGTCCGCGCCGCCGAAGGCCGCCGCTGCCGCGCGCTGCGCCGCATCGAGCGCGTCCTGCCCGTGCGCCAGCCGCGTCGCCTCGTTGGCCAGCACGGTCTTGGCTTCGTTGAGCTCCGCGCCCCGCAGCGCGCCGAGACGCCGCACCTCGTCCATCGGCAGTTCGGTGAACAGCGCCAGGAAGCGTTCGACATCGCGGTCGTCGACATTGCGCCAGAACTGCCAGAAGCCATAAGGCGACAGGCGATCGGCATTCAGCCACACCGCGCCATCAAGCGACTTGCCCATCTTCTTGCCGTCGCTGGTGGCCAGCAGCGGCATCGTCAGGCCGTACAGGTCCACCGCGGCGGAACGCCGCCCGAGATCGATGCCGTTGATGATATTGGCCCACTGGTCGGCGCCGCCGATCTGCAGGGTGCAGCCATGGCGGCGCGCCAGCTCGACGAAGTCGTAGGCTTGCAGCAGGGTGTAGCCGAATTCGAGGAAGGACAGCGAGTGCTCCAGGCGCGAGCGGATCGCGTCGAACGTCAGCATGCGGTTGACGCTGAAGTGGCGCCCGACCTGGCCCAGGAAGTCCAGGTAGCCCAGCCCATCGAGCCATTCGGCGTTGTCGACCACGGCGACGCCAGGGCCAAGGTAGCGCGTGAAGGCGCTGCGGATGCCGGCGATATTGGCGTCGATGGCGGCGGCATCGAGCAGCGGCCGCGAGGTGTCGCGAAAGCTCGGGTCGCCGATGCGGGTAGTGGCGCCGCCGATCAGCAGCATGGGGCGATGGCCGGCGCGCTGCAGCCAGCGCATCAGCATCAGGCCCTGCAGGTGGCCGACGTGAAGGCTGTCGGCGGTAGCGTCGAAGCCGAGGTAGGCGGTGACCGGCGTGGCCATGGCATGGCGCAGGCCGGCCGCGTCGGTGCACTGGTGGATGAAGCCGCGTTCTTGCAGCAGATCGAGCAAATCGGAAGTGTGGGTCATGTGGGTTCCTGGTGGTGGAACGCCCCAGGATGACCGATTGCCCATGCGTGGTCCGCCTGAGGCGGACCGGGTTGCGTGAAAGCCCCTACCGCCGCGAGATGCGGTAGGCGTAATAGCTGGCAGGGGAGGTCACGATGAAAGTCATGAGGCCATCTTAGCCGCAGCGGCGAATGCGGGTCAAGATTATTTGACCGCCTTGAACAACGCGTCGAGCCTGTCCTTCGTGCCCGCAATACGCTCGAGCTTCGGATAACGCAAGCCATCGCGGTAGTCGAGCGTGATGGTGCGCAGGTTGTTCCCCTTGCGTACCAGCAGTTCGATCGGCGCCTTGCCATCCTTGTTCGCGCGCACCGCCGCCTTCAGCACGTCGCCCTTGTACACGCGGTTGTTGACGGCGACGATGGTGGTGTTGGCCGCCAGGCCGGCGCGGAAGCCCACGCCGTCCCACACCACGCCGGTGACGCTGCCGTCGCTGCGCACCGAGAAGCCGAGCGAATAGGTGAAGTCGGTGCTGCGGGTGCGTTCCTCGGCAGCGCGGATCGCGTTGCCGGGCGTGTCGCCGTAGGCCAGCTTCCAGCCGGCGCGCTGCAAGCCGTCGAGCGGGGCGCCCGGGCCGTGGCCGTCCAGGCGCGCGCGCAGGAACGGCGCCCAGTCGAATTTCTGCACCTTGGTCAAGGCGGCCACCACGTCGTCGAAGGTGTAGTACACCGTGTCGATGCTGCCGTCCTGGATGCCGAAGAAGGCGCGCGCGAAATCTTCCAGGCTGCGCTTGTCGCCCGAGAGTTCGCGGATCCTGGTGTCGACGTCGAGCCAGACCAGCATGCCCTCGGTGTAGTAGTCCTCGCTGCGCTGCCAGTTACCCCAGCCGATCGGCTTGCGGCCGTTGATGATCGGGTCGTTGACCGTGTCCTGCATCGCGCGCCAGTCGCGGCCCTGCGTGTTGTCGTAGCGCGCTGCGTCGATCGCCAGCGCCTCGCGCGCATGCGCCTGCGACACCAGGCCGGAACGCGCGGCCAGCACCTTGCCCCAGAACTGGGTCTGGCCCTCGTACACCCACAGCAGCTCGTTCTGCAGCGGGGTGTTGAAGTTGGCCACGTCCTGGCCGGCCGGGCGGCGGAACTTGCCGTTCCAGGAGTGCACGAATTCATGCGGCAGCAGCTCGCGGCCGGCCTCGTTGCGGCCCCAGTCGGTGAAGTAGCCGAGCCGCACGCCGTTCTCGCTCGACTGCTGGTGCTCGCGGCCGATGCCGCCGAATTCGTCCGAGATCGCGAACAGGAAATCGTACTGCTGGTAGTGGCGCGAACCGAAAAGCCTGATGGCCTGGTCGACCATCGCGCGGTGCAGCGCGATCTGCTCGGGCTTGGCCTCGAGGTTCTCGGGATTGTCGGCCACCACGTTCAGCATCACCGGGTTCTTCGCGCCGGGCGCCAGGTCGATGCGCCTGAAATAACGGCCGGCAAATAGCGGCGAATCGACCAGGGTGTCGAGGTCGTGCGGCTTGAAGCGCACCTCGTCGCCGTTGCGGCCCTCGACCGCCAGCGCGCTGGCGAACTGCCAGCCGGCCGGCAGCGTCAGGGTCGGCTGCACCGTGATGCGGCGCGCGTGGTAGCCGGCCGGGTACAGCGCCACCGATTGCCACTGCACGCCCAGGATGTCGTCGGTCATGGTGATGCGGCCCTGGCTGGTGTCCAGCGGCGACAGGAACTGGTATTCGGCCACCAGGGTGGTGGCGCCTTCCGGCACCGTCACGTGGAAGGCGTGGACGTGGACCGGGTCGCGCGTCCACTCGACCGGCTTGCCGCCCGCGCTGAACTTCAGGCCGGCCAGCTGGGTCAGCGGAATATTGGGGCCGTGGTTACCCGGCGCCCACTGCGGATACAGCAGCGTCATGGGGCCCGCTTGCACCGGCATCGACAAGCGCATGCTGAAGATCTGCTGCGACAGGTTGCTGGCGTCGACGTGCAGGGCGATCGTGCCGGGATACGGGTCGTTGCCGACGGCTGGGACCTGGGCAACTGCCGGCAGGGCAAATGCGAGAGCCAGGGCGAGGGCGCTGGCCGGGCGGGCGGCGCGGGCGAGAAAGCGGAATGCGGTCATCGTGAAACGGGAAGCGAATGGGAAGCGGGCGAGTGTAGCACCCGATATCCATTCAGATTTCCATGGATACATCATGCAAATATTATTTGCAACTCGTGCATAAAATCCGCATTTCGTATGTCTTGAAAATGCTTTGACGTGACATTAGATTGGTCCCAGCGGAATGCTCAATGGAGGTTCCGCCCTTTTATCGCTTAACTTCACAAGGATATGAATACCATGCGTACTTTCGACCTGACTCCCCTGTACCGTTCCGCCATCGGTTTCGATCGCCTGGCCAGCCTGCTCGAGCAACGCGCCGAAGCGCAGCCGAGCTACCCGCCGTACAACATCGAACTGGTGAGCGAAGACCAGTACCGCATCGTGATGGCGCTTGCCGGTTTCTCGCGCGACGAAGTCGAGATCGTCACCGAGCGTGACAGCCTGCACGTCACCGGCCGCAAGCAGAAGGACGACGTCCAGCGCACCTTCCTGCACCGCGGTATCGCCGCCCGCGATTTCGAGCAGCGCTTCCAGCTGGCCAACCACGTGAAGGTCACCACCGCCTCGTTCGACAACGGCATGCTCACCATCGAACTGGTGCGCGAAGTGCCCGAAGCCCTCAAGCCGCGCAAGATCGCCATCGGCGACGCGAACGGCACTATCGAGGGTGGCAACGTCAAGACCCTGGAACAGCGCGAAGCCGCTTGAGCCCAGTTTGTCGTTAGCGTCACCACGTCGCTAGCGTGAACACGTCGTTCCCGCGCAGGCGGGAACCTAATTTTGCGAGCGTTGAGGTAACGCGGGCAGAACTTGGGTTCCCGCCTGCGCGGGAACGACCGTTTTGGGGCTGACGAAAGAACGGGTTCCGCTCATCATTAAGGGGCGCCTAAGCCCCGAGCCTTGTCAACTTAAGCATGATCTAAGGCGGCTGCGCGAAGATACGCCCATCGATACTCAGCATCGATTCAACACATTTTCACCAGGAGCACACACCATGTCGAACCAAAGTGCCGTTACTGCCATCACTGCCAAACGCCTCATGCTGGCCCTGGGTGCCGCAGGCGTCATCGGTGGCGCGGTCGGTGCCATCGCTGTCAATCACAATAATGCCGTGGCCGAAAGCGCGCCTGCCGTTGCAGCCGCTCCGGTCCAGGCTCCTGCACCGGCGCCAGCGCCGGCCGCCGCCGTGGGCGCCCCGGCGGCCACCGTGGCCCTGCCAGACTTTACCCGCATCGCCGCCCAGCAGGGTAAGGCGGTGGTCAATATCCGTGTCGTCGGCGGCACCAAGGCCGCGAATCGCGGCGGCTTGCCGAACCTCGACCCGAGCCACCCCTTCTACGAATTTTTCCGACAGTTTCAGGATCCGCGCTATGCCGAGCGCGGTCGTGAAGCTCCCGTTTTCGGCGCCGGATCGGGCTTCATCGTAAGCCCGGACGGCGTCATCCTTACCAACGCCCACGTCGTGCAAGGCGCCGACGAGGTCACCGTCAAGCTGCAGGACCGCCGCGAATTCCGCGCCAAGGTCCTGGGCTCCGACCCGCGCACCGACGTGGCCGTGCTCAAGATCGACGCCAAGGGCCTGCCCGTGGCGCCGATCGGCAAATCGCAATCGCTGCTGGTGGGCGAGTGGGTGCTGGCCATCGGTTCGCCGTTCGGTCTCGAAAGCACCGTCACCGCCGGCGTGGTCAGCGCCACCGGCCGCTCGATTTCGGATAACAACGTGCCGTTCATCCAGACCGACGTCGCGGTCAACCCCGGCAACTCGGGCGGCCCGCTGTTCAATACCCGCGGCGAGGTGGTCGGCATCAACTCGCAGATCTACAGCATGACCGGCGGCTACCAGGGCCTGTCATTCTCGATCCCGATCGACCTCGCGGTGCGCATCAAGGACCAGATCGTCGCCACCGGCAAGGTGCAGCACGCCAAGCTGGGCGTGAGCGTGCAAGAGGTCGACCAGGCCTTTGCCGATTCGTTCAAGCTCGACACCGTCGAGGGCGCCCTGGTGTTCAACGTCGAACGCGGCGGCCCGGCCGAGCGCGCCGGCCTGAAGTCGGGCGACGTGATCCGCGCCGCCAACGGCAAGCCCATCGTTTCGTCGATCGACCTGCCGGCCATGATGACCCTGTCCAAGCCGGGCGACAAGGTGGCGCTCGATGTCTGGCGCGAAGGTAAACTGCTGCGTGTCGATGCCACCCTGGGCAATGCGGCCGACCGGCCGCGCCGCGGCCAGGAGCCGCAACTCGCCGAGGCGGTCGACAACAGCGCCAAGCTGGGCCTGACCCTGCGTCCGCTGGAGTCGGTCGAGCGCCGCCGCAGCGGCATCGCCAACGGCCTGGTGATCGAGGACGCGTCCGGCGCCGCGATGGTCGCCGGCATCGAGCCGGGCGACGTGCTCATCTCGGTCAACGGCCGTCCGGTGAGCTCGGTCGAGCAGGTGCGCGACATGGTGTCCAAGGCCAGCAAGTCGGTGGCCTTGCTGATCCAGCGCGGTAGTGACAAAATCTTCATTCCGGTGCGGATCGGGTAAGCGCAATCGCGTCCTCCGCCGGCCGGCACAAGGAACAGGGAAATCATGCGGCTACTGCTGGTAGAAGACGATACGATGATCGGCGAAGTGGTGCTCGACCTGCTCAGGGCCGAGCACTACGCCGTCGACTGGGTCAAGGACGGCGAGATGGCCGACACGGCCCTGCTGCAGAACCAGAACTACGACCTGGTGCTGCTCGACCTGGGGCTGCCGCGCAAGGACGGCCTCGAAGTGCTGCGCTCGATGCGCTCGCGAAAAGACCGCACGCCGGTCCTGGTCGCCACCGCGCGCGACTCGGTCCAGCAGCGCATCGCCGGCCTGGACGCCGGCGCCGACGACTACGTGCTCAAGCCCTACGACCTCGACGAGCTGCTGGCGCGCATCCGCGCACTGCTGCGCCGCGCCGCCGGGCGCGCCGAGCCGATCTTCGAATACCGCAACATCGCCATCAATCCCGCCACCCGCGAAGTGCTGGTCGACGGCACCGGGGTGTCGCTGTCGGCGCGCGAATGGGCGGTGCTCGAAGCCCTGGTGGCGCGCCCCGGCGCAGTGCTGTCGCGGGCGCAGCTGGAAGAAAAACTGTACAGCTGGCGCGACGAAGTCTCGAGCAACGCGGTCGAAGTCTATATCCACGGCCTGCGCAAGAAACTGGGCAGTGACCTGATCCAGAACGTGCGCGGCGTCGGCTATATGGTGCCCAAGGCATGAAAATGACGCACTCGCTGCGCGGGCGCCTGCTCTGGTTCCTGCTCGCGGCGATCACCCTGGCGGCGGTGGCGCAGGCGACGATCGCCTACCGCACCGCGCTGCACGACGCCGACCAGATCTTCGACTACCACATGCAGCAGATGGCGCTGTCGCTGCGTTCCGGCACGCCGCTGTCGAACGACGAGGCGCGCGCCCGCATGGAAGCCGAGAGCAGCGCCAGCGGCAACGACGATATGGTGGTGCAGATGTGGTCGCCCGACGGCGCCCAGATGTTCCACAGCGTCTCGCGCGCGCGCCTGCCGCAGCGCGCGGTGCTGGGCTTTTCCAATGTGCGCGCCAACGGCACCACCTACCGCGTGTTCTCGATCCAGACCTCGAACCAGACCGTGCAGGTCGCGCAAGACCTGGCCGTGCGCCGCAATATGGCGGGTAATCTCGCCTTGCGCACGCTGGGCCCGGTCGCGGTCATGATGCCGATCCTGATGCTGGTGGTGTGGTGGGTCGTGAGCGGCTCGCTGCAGCCGGTGGCGCGGGTGCGTTCGCAGGTGGCATCGCGCCAGGCCGACGACCTGTCGCCGGTGTCGGATACCGGCTTGCCCGACGAGGTGCGGCCGCTGGTGCAGGAGCTGAACCTGCTGTTCGGCCGCGTGAAAACCGCCTTCGACGCGCAGCAGCATTTCGTGGCCGACGCCGCGCACGAGCTTCGCACGCCGCTGGCCGCGCTGCGCCTGCAGGCGCAGAGCCTGGACCGCGCCGACACGCCGGAAGCGCGCCGCACGGCGGTAGGGCGCCTGACCGCCGGCATCGACCGCGCCACCCGCCTGGTCGAGCAATTGCTGGTGCTGGCGCGGCAAGAGGCGACGGCGGCCGAGGGCGCGGTATCGCGCCCGGTCGACCTGGCGGATCTCGCGCGCCGCACCGTGGCCGACCTGGCCGGCGTGGCCGCCGCCAAGGGCGTCGACCTGGGCGTGCAGCAGGCCGACCCGGCCACGGTCGATGGCCAGCCCGACGCGCTGCAGATCCTGCTGCGCAACCTGGTCGACAACGCGGTCAAGTACACGCCTGGCGGCGGCACGGTCGACATCTCGGTGCAGCACGAGGCAGGCAATATCGTGGTGCAGGTCGAGGACAGCGGGCCGGGCATCCCGCCTGAAGAACGCGAACGCGTGTTCGACCGCTTCTACCGCGTGGCCGGCAGCGAGGCCGCCGGCAGCGGCCTGGGACTGGCCATCATCAAGGCGATCGCCGAGCGCCACGGCGCGACCCTGGCGCTGGACGCTTCGCAGCGCCTTGGCGGATTGAAGGCGGTCGTCACGTTTAACTCGCCCTCGCGGTAGAATGATCGGTTCCGCGGGCCTGCGTGGCCCGCATTGCAGAGAACGAGGAATCGATGAACAAGAAGATGTTGGCTGTGGCCGTGATGTCGACGGCCGCAGGCGTGGCGCCTGCCCAGGAAGTGGTCAGGATCGCCCACGTGGCCGGATTGACCGGCCCGGTGGCGTATTTTGGCAAGGACACCGAGAACGGCGCGCGCATGGCGATCGAGGCGCTCAATGCGCGCGGCGTGACGATCGGCGGCAAGAAGGTCACCTTCCAGCTGGTGGCCGAGGACGACGCGGCCGATCCGAAGCAGGCCACCACCGTGGCGCAGAAGCTGGTCGACGCGAAAGTGAATGGCGTGATCGGCCACCAGACCTCGGGCACCACGATCCCGGCTTCCAAGATCTATCACACCGCGGGCATCCCGCAGATCTCGCACTCGAGCACCAGCCCGAAATACACCCAGCAAGGCTTCAACACGGCGTTTCGCGTGATCGCCAACGACGTGCAGCTGGGCCAGGCGCTGGGCCGCTACGCGACCGGCACGATGAAGGCGAAGCGGGTGGCGGTGGTGGACGATCGCACCGCCTATGGCCAGGGCCTGGCGACCGAGTTCTCGCGCAGCCTGCAGAAGCAGGGCGGCAGCGTGGTCGCGCGCGAGTTCACCAACGACAAGGCGACCGACTTTTCCGCCATCGTTACCCGCATCCGCGCCACCAGGCCCGACCTGGTGTTCTTCGGCGGGATGAACGCGACCGCCGGCCCGATGCTGCGCCAGATGAAGCAGCTGGGCATGAACGTGCGCATGATGGGCGGCGACGGCATCTGCTCGGACGAGATCCATAAACTGTCGGGCGGCACCATGGGCGATGGCCAGGTGGTGTGCGCGGAGGCGGGCGGCGTGCAGGGCGACGCCAAGGCCGGCATGGACAGGTTCCGCGCCGACTACAGGAAGCGCTTTGGCATCGACGTCCAGATCAATGCGCCGTATGCCTACGATGCGACGATGGCCATGGCCGAGGCGATGGTGAAGGCCAGATCGGCCGCGCCGGCCAAGTACCTTCCGGTGCTGGCCAGGATCGAGTACAAGGGTGTGACCGGGCCGATCGCGTTCGATGCGCGCGGCGATATTCGTGATGGCACGATCACGCTGTATACCTTCAAGGGCGGCAAGCGTTCGCTGCTGACCGTCACGAAATAAATCGTGCGGGCCCGCCGTGCAAGGCGGCGGGCTAGTCGTATTCCGGCCGTTTGAGCACGTGACGGAAGGTCGGCTCGATGTTCATCGCATGCAGGTGCCTTACGATGTCTTCCAGCGTCGCGTCTTTCAGCAGCAGTCCCGCCTGCGTGGCGGCGTGGATCGCGCGCGGCGCGGGCACGCTTTGCGCGACGACAGGCTTGGGGTGTGCAGGCTCGCCCGCCGGCGCCAGCGCGTCGAACACCCGCTCGAACTGCTCCTCGCCGAAACTCTCCAACCCTTCCAGAAACGCTGCCTGGCCCAGCGGCGGCGGCGCCATGTCCAGCCCCGCCTCGTCGGCGAACGAAGCGCCCATGCCCGGATGAATGAAGGCGGCCCACTTGCCGGTGCGCGGGTGCCGGCAGGGCGGCAGCGCGACCGGTGCGCGCACGGCGTCCGGCGCCAGCTCGACCTCGGGGAAGTACGCATCGCGCAGGCGTTCGAGGAAGGCCTGCGCACGGTCGGCCGGCACCGGCGTCGCCAGCGACAGCCACAGGTAATAGGCGTCGCCGCCCGAGATGCTCACCGCCGGCGCGGGCAGGCCGATCTCTTGCAGCGTGTTGGCGACCTCGCACAGCCGCAGCCAGTGGGCGTCGCCCTCGAGGCCCTTGGCCTTGCGGAAGGGGATCATCATGGCGCGCGCCAGGCCGTCGTCGCCGGTCAGGCTGATGGGCAGGTTCTGCTGGCCAAGCAGGTGCGGCGCCAACACGTCGGGCGGCGGCGCATCCGCGGGAAGATAGAGCCGCATCAGTTCGGCGATCAGTTTTTGCATGATGGTGTGGGTCTTGCATGAAAGGCGGTATTTTGACACAGCGCGCCCGTGGCGCGCAGCCAACACGCGATGTCCAGTCGTGTATTCGCGCGATTACTTTTTTTGCGATTAAACGCAATAAAAAGAAAATATGATTATCGATAAAAATGCGCCGATATCAATTCAATGCGGTTTTTATAAAATATCGCGATTTAAGTAATCGCATATATTTCCTATGTGAAATTGCGTAAATAATCGATGTAAATTCGGTTGCAAGCCGCATTAAAATCCCGCATTCTCGACTCCGCATGCGATATGAATCGCGGCGAATAAAACAAAATCCAACGGAGACGAGATTGAACACTAAAACCATATCCCTGTGGGGAGCATGGGCCGCATTGGTATCGGCCATGCTTTCCCCGAATGCCGCCGCCCAGGCGGTTCCCGCCCCGATCGCCTTCCAGAATGCCTCGGTCCACGATCCCTCGGTGGTCAAGGTCGGCGATACCTTCTATGTATTCGGCTCTCACCTCGCCGCCGCCAAATCGCGCGACCTGATGAAATGGCAGCAGGTCAGCGAAGGCGTGAATGCAAACAATCCGTTATTTCGCAAGGGCGCATCGAATGTGCTGACCGAATTAAAGGAAACATTCGACTGGGCGCAATCCACCACCCTGTGGGCGGCCGATGTCAGGCAGCTGGCGGACGGCAAATTCTATATGTATTACAACGCCTGCAAGGGCGATTCGCCGCGCTCCGCCATGGGCATCGCGGTGGCCGATCATGTCGAAGGCCCATATGTCGATAAAGGCATCTTCCTCAAATCCGGCATGTGGGGACAGGCCAGCCACGATGGCACGGTGTACGACGCCATGAAGCATCCGAACGCGGTCGACCCGCATGTGTTTTCGGACAAGGCCGGCAGGCTGTGGATGATCTATGGCTCGTATTCGGGCGGCATCTTCATCATGCAGATGAATCCGGCGACCGGCTTTCCATTGCCGGGGCAGGGCTATGGCAAGCGCCTGATGGGCGGCAACCACGCGCGCATCGAGGGCGCCTTCGTCATGTACAGCCCGGCCACCGCGTACTACTACATGTTCACCTCGTTCGGCGGCCTGGATGCGAGCGGTGGCTACAATATGCGGGTGGCGCGTTCGCTCCAGCCCGACGGCCCCTACCTCGATGCCGAGGGCGTCGACATGGCGCAGGTGAAGTCCGACCCGGCCCGGCCGCTGTTCGACGATGCCTCGATCGCGCCGCACGGCGTCAAGCTGATGGGCAGCTTCCTGTTCGAGCGTGAACTCGGCGATGGCGGCGCCGGCATCGGCACCGGCTATGTCTCGCCAGGCCACAACTCGGCCTACGTCGATCCCGCCACCGGCAAGCACTTCCTGGTGTTCCACGCGCGCTTCCCCGAGCGCGGCGAGCAGCACGAGGTCCGCGTGCACCAGATGTTCATGAACGCCGACGGCTGGCCGGTGGTGGCGCCTTACCGCTACGCCAACGAGACCCTGGGCACGGTGCGGCGCGAGTTCGTGCAGGGCGACTACATGCTGGTCAACCACGGCAAGGACATCTCGGCCACCATCAAGAAGTCGCAGCACATCACCCTGAACCCGAACGGCACCGTGGGCGGCGCCGTCGGCGGCAGCTGGATCCTCAGCGGCAGCAACGGGGTCGAGATCCGCCTGCCCGGCGCTTCTCCGTACAAGGGCGTGTTCGTCAACCAGTGGAGCGAGGCCGCCAAGACCTATGTGATGACCTTCTCGGCGCTGTCGCGCGAAGGCGTGGCGCTGTTCGGCAGCCGCCTGCCGCCGCGCACCGATGTCCAGGTGGCGAACGCCATCGCCAATGAACTCAGCCTGGGCAACACCAGCGCCATCACCGCCGACCTGGCGCTACCCACCAGCGGCGCGCGCGGCGCGGTGATCGGCTGGACCTCGTCCAACCCGGCCGTGATCAGCCACACCGGCGTCGTCACCAGCCCGGCCGGCGGCGACGTCAACGTCACCCTGACCGCGCGCATCGCCAAGGGCAATACGGTGGTCTTCAAGAGCTTCGCCGTCACCGTGCGCAAGGCCGCCGGCCTGCTGGCCCACTATGCCTTCGACGGCAACCTGGCCGACTCGAACGGCATCTTCGGCGCCGGCGCCGTCACCGGCAACCGCATCGACGCCGCCGGGGGCAGCATCGGCTACGAGACTGGCGTGAAGGGCCAGGCGGCCGTGTTCAATGGCGCGAGCGGAGTACGCCTGCCGAACGGCCTGGTCTCGTCCAACAACTACAGCGTGGCGCTGTGGCTCAAGCCGGCCCAATTGACCGCTTTCAGCACCACCTTCTTCGGCGCGCGCACGACCGATTCGTGGATCAGCCTCCTGCCGATGGGGCACGAGTTCGTCGGCGGCGCCTCGATGCTGTGGTCCGGCACCAGCTGGTATGACGCCGGCCTGGGCATGAACATCCCTGTCGGACGCTGGTCGCACGTCGCGTTCACCGTCAGGAATGGCGCGGTCAATGTCTACGTCGATGGCATGAAGCGCTTCAGCGGCGTGAACTTCCCGCACGTGTTCACGAACGCGAACGGCGTGTTCGCGCTCGGCGTGAACTGGTGGGATACGCCGTACCGCGGATCGATGGACGACTTGCGCATCTATGGCGCGGCCCTGGGCGATGCCGACGTCGCGGCCCTCGCGCGCCAATAACCCATAAGGAGAACTGCATGAAACAGGTATTCATTTCCTTGCTGCTGGCGCTGTGCTGCGCAGCGTCGCAAGCGGCGGTGATCGGCTTCGACGACCTGCCGGGCGACGGGAACGGCTTCATCGCCAGCGGCTACCAGGGCTTCGACTGGAGCGGGATGGGCGTCATCGGCGCCGATGCGTATCCGGACAGCGGCTTTGCCGCCGGCGTGGTATCGCCCGCCAACGGCGCCTTCAACCAGGGCGGGGCCACGGTCACGATCTCGAAGGCGGGCGGCTTCGACTTCATCGGCGCCTGGTTCACCTCGGCCTGGTTCGAACAGGAACTGTCGTTCGAGGGCAGCCGCGACGGCGAACTGCTGTACTGGACCGATGTGTCGTTCGTGATCGACACCGTCACGCCGGCCTGGATCGCGCTCGACTGGCTCGGCATCGATACGCTGACCATCTATAACAGCAGCGGCACGCAGTGGATGATGGACGACTTCACCGTGTCGGACACCGTTCCGGGAACCGTGCCGGAGCCGGGGACACTGGCGCTGCTCGGACTGGCGATGGCGGGATGGATGGCGTCGCGCCGGCGCCCGCATGGACGCCGAGGCGATCGCGTGGCGGCTCAGGCGGCGTAGCGCAGCGCCAGGCGCTCCCTGGCCTTGTCGTAGGCGGGATTCCCCGATTTCCTGGTCGTGACCATCCAGCACAATGAATACCGCGTGTGCTGCAGGTCGATCACGGTGGGGGGATCGACGTAGTGGACGGCGGCATGGCCGTCCAGGTCATGGTCGTTGCAGGCCGACAGTGCGACCTGGTCGGCAAACCAGACCAGCTTGTCCTGGGCGATATTCTGGAGGATGAAGAGGGATACCTTCGCCAGGAATCGCTCGGCCAGCGGGGTGGGGCGGAAGTAGGCGAAGCCGGCGACGATGCGCTCCCAGAATGGCGAGGCATCGGTGCGTACCAGGGCCAGTTCGGCGGCGGCGGGCAGGTCGCGGGCGAAGTCGTCCCAGGTCCTGTTGAACAGGGCGTCGGCGTCCATCATGCACAGTTCGCAGCGATAGTGCTGCATGACCTGGTAGGCGCGCACGAAGCGCGCGGTCGCGTAATAGGTGTTCAGCTGTGAGGTCGGCACGATGCCGCGCTCGATCGACAGGCCGATCGACAGGCCCGGCAAGCGCTGGCGCAGAAGCGCCAGTTCGTCCAGCACCTGTTGGGATGGCGAGTACAGGTGCAGGTGCAGGTCGAGCTTGCCGACATTGGTCGCATGCATCGAATACGCCAGGTGGCGCGCATGCTCCATGAAGTACACATCGTCGCAGGCGACGAACACGACCGGACGCGGGGTGGCCGGCAGCGGCGCGGTCATCTCGATGGGAGGGAGCTGCTCGAGCAGCCGTGGCAGCGCGTCCAGGGGGCTATCCAGGCTCGCGAAGCTCAATGGCCATTCGGGAGTCTGGCCGGTGAAATACTGGCTGGTCATCAGGGACAGCCCCACCAGGGGCAGGTTGCGGCCCTGCGCATCCTGCGCGAGCGGCTCCAGCCAGGACAGGGCCTGTTCATGCTGCCCCAGCATGGCGCGGATGAAGCCCACGATCGCCCGCAGCGACGGATAGTTGGCGAAGATGTCGGGGTAGCTTTCCGACAGCACGAGGACTTCCTCGATTTCCTTGATCCGGTACAGCAGCTGGACACACAGGGCGATATAGTCGCTCGTGGGATACAGCTCGAGAACGCGGCCCAGGCCGCGCTTGATGTTGACGACGACGTCGGGCGGCAGCGTGTAGTTCGGATAGGTATTGTTGTAGTCCGACGCCAGGTTCGCCTGCAGGATCGTGAACATGGCCACGTGCATGGCAAGTTCGTGCTCGGGCGAGAGGCCCGAGGGCGGCAACGTGCCGATGAGGTCGACCAGCTGGGGCGTGTCGGTGTTGCAGCGATTGACGACCCACTGGATGAGCTCTACCGGATAGCTGCCGATTTCCGGGAAATGCTTCGGTTCGCTCAGGCAGTCACGGTAGTACTGGTGAAAGTCCTTCAGTGTGGCGATCCTGGCGGCCAGTGCGGCATCGGATTCGCCGGGTTCGATATTGCTTGGGAGGTTCATGTCGGAAGCGGCCACTCGAGCGCCACGGCAAACATGGATTGATGCCGTACCGAGTGTATTTACGTTGATTGGTATCAACAAATGCTACTTTTTCCGGGTTTGATTATCAAGCAAAAGTATTTCGTGATCGAGTGGTGTACCGACGATTGTAAAAGGCGCTGTCAACGTTAAGTGTGGATGAGCATTGAACTGCTGAGCTGATCCGCAGTCCAAACCCTATCGTCACGGATAGGGAGCCGCACTGTGAAAGCCCTTGGGTTTGCCGAGCTGTTCGCCCAACTTGCGCTGTTGAACCAGTCGCAGCGCCAGCAGGTACTGACCGCCCTGCATCCGGCAGCCGGACTGGACCGGGTGGTCGCCCTCATCGACGAGATCCGCCGTGACGGGCGGCGCTGTCCGGATTGCGGCTGCGAGCGCTGGCACCGGCACGGCCGCGCCAACGACCTGCAACGTTTCCGCTGCTGCGCCTGTGGCCGCACTTTCAACGACCTGACCGGCACGCCGCTGGCGCGGCTCAGGCACAAGGACAAGTGGCTCGATTATCTCGCTGCCGTGCTGGAATCGCGGTCGGTGCGCGCCGCCGCCAAGCGGATCGATGTGCACCGCAATACCGCGTTTCGTTGGCGCCACCGCTTCCTCCACCGCGTCAAGGACGACCGGCCCGCGCGCCTCTCCGGCATCGTCGAAGCAGACGAGACCTTCCTGCTCGAATCGCAGAAGGGTTCGCGCAAGCTCGACCGCAAGCCACGCAGGCGCGGCGGCAGGGCCGCCTTGCGCGGCATTTCGCGTCATCTCGACTGCATCCTGGTGGCGCGCGACCGCAGCGGGCAGACCATCGATGCCGTCACCGGCCGCGGCGCCCTGAAGGCGGCCCAGTTGACCACATACCTGTTGCCGAAACTCGATCCACAAGCATTGCTGGTCACTGACGCCAACGCCACCTATCCCGCCTTCGCGCGGGCCCATGGCATTGCGCACCAGGCCGTCAATGCCAGCGCCGGCGAGCGGGTGCGCATGAGCAGCGCGGGCGCCATCCATATCCAGAATGTCAACGCCTATCACCGGCGCTTCAGGGAATGGCTGGCGCGCTTCCACGGCGTGGCCTCGCGTTGGCTATCCAACTACCTCGGCTGGCAATGGGCGCTCGATGGCGGCAGAGTCGCTTCCGTCGAGCAATTGCTGCGCATCGCATTCGGGGTCATCAACAGGTAACGATGACAGCGCCATGAAAAACGGCCCGCGAAGATCGCGGGCCGGCTGCACTACGCCAGGGGAGGACGCAGTCAGAACTTGTGCGCCAGGCGCGCGAACATCGCCGCGCCGTTCAGGCCGAACTGCACGCTTTCGTACTTGAAGCCGTTGTCGGTCTCGTTCGGATCCTGGCGGGTCGGCTTGACGTCGAAGATATTGGTGCCGCCCACGGTCAGGCGGGTCTTCTCCGTGAAGGCCCAGGTGAACGACAGGTCGGCCGAGGTCTTCGCTTCATATTTCTGGTTCGGTACCGGCGGGCCCGAGAAGGTGCCCAGGGTCTGCGGGCCGAAGTGGATGACGCGCAGCGAGGTCTCGAGCTGGCCTTGCGTCCAGTCGAAGCCCAGCGTGGCCTTGCGGCGTGGCGCGCCTTCCTCGATGAACAGGCGCTCGCGCTCCGACAGCAGCACGTCCTCGAAACCTGCCAGCGCCGCCGGCGCCTTTACGCGCTGCACTTCGGTCTTGCTGAAGTTGACAGCCAGGAAGGTGGTCAGGTTGCCGATGCCCACCTTGCTGCGGTTGGACACGGTCAGGTCCAGGCCCTGGGTCTTGGTGTCGACCGAGTTGACGAAGAACTGCGCCTGGCCCACGCCCAGCTGCTGCAGGGTGGCGCCCAGCGCCGGATAGTTGTCGGCGTCGAAGCGGCCCGACAGCACGATGCGGTCGTCGATGTCGATGCGGTACAGGTCGGCCGTCACCGAGGTCGACCCGGTCGGCGACCAGGTCAGGCCCAGGGTATAGCTCTTCGACTCTTCGTCCTTCAGTTGCGGGATGCCGGCGGCATTGGCCACCGGGCCGCCGTTCGGCGCCAGCACCACGTCCAGCGGCTGGCCGCCGACGAAGTCGGTGAAGGTCGACGAGAAGTACACCTGTTGCAGCGACGGCGCGCGGAAGCCCGTGCTGGCCGAGCCGCGCAGCAGCATACTTGGGGTCAACCTGTATGCGCCGGCCAGCTTGCCTGTGGTGGTCGAGCCGAAGTCCGAATAGCGTTCGTGGCGCAGCGCGGTCTGCACCTTGAAGCGGTCGGTGACGTCGGTTTCGATGTCGACGTAGGCGGCGTTGCTGTGACGGTCGCTGTCGGTCTCGTCGCCCGGCTGGAAGCCCGGGAAGCCCTGGCTGCCGGCATTGCCGCCGATGCCCACGCCGTCGGCGTCGATCCACGAACCGGTCTCGCCGGCGAAGATTTTATAGTTCTCGCGGCGGTGCTCGAGGCCGAAGGCGACGTTCATGCCCTTCAATACATCGCCGTAGAAGCGGCTGACGTCGAGATTGGTGGTCGACTGCTGGAACGAGAAGGCGCCGGCGTAGAAACGGCTGGCGCTGATGCCCTGGCCGCCGTTCAGCAGATCGAGGTTGGCGATCGAGGCGTTGAGCGTGTTGTTGATGTCGTACTTCAGGCGGTTGTAGCCATAGGTCTGCGACACGTCCGCATTCCATTCGCCGAGCGCCCAGCGGTAGCCGACGGTGCCCCAGCGGTCGTCGACCTCGCCGTCGATGAAGGGGACGAAACCATTCGGGTACATCGCCGCCGAGTTACGCGAAGGGATGTCTTCGGAGCCGATGCCTTCGCGGCCCCAGGCGGCCGACGATGCGTCGCGCTTTTGCGCGCCGGCCGTGAAATACAGCTTGCCGGGGCCAGCGGGGAATTCGCCGTTCAGGTAGACGGTCTGGTTCTCGGACTTGGTGTCGCCGATGATGCGCGGGTTGCCCGGTTCGGAACGGTTGGAGCGGCCGCGATCGTAGTATTCGCCGGTGATGCCCAGCACGCCGCCGGCCACCGCCACGCCGCAGTAGGCCGATGCGAGCCAGTTCTCGCCATCGCCCGCGGTGTACTGGCCGTAGCCGAGCACCGATTCGCAGCCCAGGCTGCGTTTGAGGTCGATATTGATCACGCCGGCGATCGCGTCCGAGCCGTATTGGGCGGCGGCGCCGTCGCGCAGCACCTGCACTTCGCGGATCGCCATCACGGGGATCGCGTTCATGTCGGTGCCGGTATTGCCGCGGTTGCGCGCGCCGAACAGGTTCACCAGCGCCACCGTGTGGCGGCGCTTGCCGTTGACCAGCACCAGGGTCTGGTCCGAACCCAGGCCGCGCAGGGCGGCAGAGTCGATCAGGTCGGCGCCATCGGCGCCGGTCTGGCGGGTCGAGTTGAACGAGGGCGAGAGATTGGACAGCACTTGCGCCAGGTCGAACTGGCCGCTTTGCTCGGCCGCCTTCGTCATCGGGATGAAGTCGATGGCGACCGGGGTGTCGGTGCTCGAGGCGGCGCCGACGCGGCGCGAGCCGACTACGCTGACGCTGGGGATCACCTCGCCGCTGGCGACTTGTGGCGCGGTTTGCGCGTGGGCGATGGCGGGCGCGAGGGCGGCGAAGGCAGCGCTACCATATATGGCAAACAGCACCGAACCAGACATTATTTTGAGTTTAATCACGAAATTCTCCGAAGGAAATTCGGATATTACTCAATTGTGTCTTCCATAACCATCGTAATGTAGCAATAACACAACGGTGTATTGCTATAGACAGAGCTTATTTGACCAAGTGGCGACAAAGCATGACAAACATCGGTGTCAGATCGCCTCGACCCTGCCGCCGACCAGCACGGCGTCGCGTTCGACACGGGTGCGGATCAGGCAATCGCGGCCGGTCGCGCGGCCCTGTTTCAGCATCAAGCCTTGGCCCAGCAGGACGGTTAGGGCGCCGGCCGCGACGCCGGTGGCGTTGTCTTCCAGCCGCGGGTCGAGGTGGTTGAAGTTGCGGCCTTCCAGTCGATATCCCTCGGCGCCGTCGGGCAGGCGGCAATAGGCATACACGCCGTTGACGCCGGCTTGTTTGCTCCATTGCGCGATCGCTGCCAGGTCGGGCGCCAGCGCGTGCAGGGTAGCCGCGTCGCGCACCTGCACCAGCAGTTTCGGGCTGCCGACCGAGGCGACTTGTGGCGCCGCGACGATGGCTGCCGCGGGGATGCCGAGCAGGCGCGCCGGCAGATCCGGAGCGAGCGGCGCTTGTGGCGCGGCCTGCGGCGCCAGGCGCACGAACAGGTCGTCGCCTTCGCGCGTGAGGGCGAGCGGCTGGCCGTGCATGGCGGTCGTCACCGTCAGGGGCGGCTGCGCGCCTGCGCGCGCGAACAGCTGCGCGGCCGCGGCCAGCGTGGCGTGCAGGCATAGCGGGCTGCGCATGTGCGGGTAGTAGAAGTCGACGACCGCCGCGCTGCCGTCGTCGCGCGGCGGATCGATCCATACGCAGGTGGTGTTGCGCTCGCGGGCGAAGGCCTGGCGTGCGTCGGAGCTCGACCGATCGTTCTCGATCACGAGGGCCGGATTGCCGGCGCCCTGGGCGGTGCCGAAGCAGAGCAGGGTGTGGATGTGCATGGTTTTTCTTTCGTGTCCGGCATGGCGGGCGGGGCTGGAAGGATCATAGCGGGATTCGTCGTTCCGGGCTGACGAAATGATGACAATTTGACGGGCCGAAGACGTCCGCCAAGGCGTTTCTATCGGTTAGAATTTGTGTATATTTTTTATCAAGCGGATAGCGCCGACATTGCCCATGTTTCAGGAATATCTCGATGCCACAGAAGCTCACAGCGGAGCCCACTTCGTGAGCGGTCAAGCGTGAGCGATCCCGACGCCACACTGACCAGCTATGGGATGGCCGAAGACTTCGCGTCGGCGCCGGTGCTCGGCATCACGCTCCTCTGGCACCCGCAGCGCGAACGCATCGGCGAGCAGATGCTCGGTCCGGCCGCGGGCGGCGCGATCGCGCTGAACCGGTTCGCCCCCTTGTTCGCGCGCGCGGGAGCCGGGCATGACGGCACGCCGCTGGGCGAGCGCTCGATCACGCGCGAGCCGGTGCACATCCGCTTCATTCCGGAAGGCGGCATCCAGATCGACCATCTGCGCGGCAAGATGGGACTGGAGATCAACGGCCGGCCGTCGAACGGCAGCGACCAGTTCACGGCCGGCGAACTCGATCGCGGCATCGTGATCGGGCTCGGGAGCCAGGTGTTCGTCTGCCTGCACCTGATGCGCAGCCTGCCGCGCGCGGCGAACGTGCCGGGCCTGATCGGCGTCGGCGATGGCGCGATCAAGATGCGCGAAGCGATCGCGCAGGTGGCGGGGACCAGCATGCCGGTGCTGCTGCTGGGCGAGACCGGCAGCGGTAAAGAGGTGGCGGCGCAGGCGATTCATGCGCTCAGTGCGCGTCGCAGCGGACGCTTCGTCGCGATCAATATGGCGACCCTCAGCGAGTCGCTGGCGGCGGCCGAGCTGTTTGGCGCGGTCAAGGGGGCGTATACCGGGGCCGCGAATAGCCGGCGCGGGTGGTTTGCCGAGGCTGAGGACGGTACCTTGTTTCTGGACGAGATCGGGGATACGCCGGCGTCGGTGCAGGCCATGCTGTTGCGCGTGCTCGAGAGCGGTGAGTATCGGCCGCTTGGGGCGAGTGCGGATGCGAGGTCGAATGCGCGGATTATTGCGGCGACCGATCAGGATTTGGGGGCGGGTGGGTTCAATCAGGCTTTGCGCAGGCGTCTCGAGGCATTCGTGATTCGGGTGCCGGCGTTACGCGAGCGGCGTGAGGATATCGGCGTGTTGGTGCGGCATTTTCTTGAAGCTGAGGCGGCGGGGGATGCATGGAGTTTGCCGTTCGAGTTGCTGAGCCAGGTGTTCAATGGGGACTGGCCGGGGAATGTGCGGCAACTGGCGCATGCGATGCGGAGGGTGGCGCTGGATTTGCAGGTGGGGATTGTGCCGGTGTTGGAGCAGTCGGTGTTGATGCCGGTGGTAGAAGTTAGGGTGGCTGGTTCTGCTAGCGCTGGTGCGGGTGTTGCTGCACCTGCTGATTCGTCGAGGCCGGCAAGACGCAAGGTATCCGACCTGAGCGATGACGATCTGGTGGAGGCGATGGAGAAGAATCAGTGGCAGATTCTGGCTGCTTCCAAGGCATTGGGGATTTCGCGGCCTACGGTGTATAAATTGCTGGAGGCTCACCCTCGGATTCGTTTTCCTGCCAATATTTCGGAGGAAGAGATTCGTGCGGCCTGGACGGCTTGTGAGGGTGATCTCCAGCGGTGTGCTTCAAGGCTCATGACGCCGGCGGAGGCATTGAGGCGTCATGTGGGACTATTGGGCCTTGGCTGAATCTAGGGCTTAATATGGGGGGTTCGTCCCATTACTTATTTCGCCTTCTGGGTCGAAATAGAAAACCCTCAACTGCGCATTTTCGTTGGCACGTTTGATGCTAACTGTGACGTAGAATGAAATTTCCCAAAAGCCATTATAAGGGCCTACAGTAAGGTGGCCATCCCACAGCAGCGTGATTTTTTTACCTTTGTTTGGATCGATTCCTGAACTGTGGACGGAAAATGCAAACGGGTCGATTTGATACAATGCTCCACGTTGCTTTTCTCCTGCGCCGGCGAACAGGGACGGCGGTGCATAAGCAGTGCGCGTTTCTGGTCCGCAACGCAGGATGCGAGGGCGTGTTATTACGCAGCAGTCAACCACTTCCAGTGATTCAAGGCCGGTTTTGTCCTTGTCGCTTGCATTAATGGCGACTTTGAATTCCTGGCCAGCCGAGAATTGAATGTCACTATTCCATTGCGCCTCTATTGAAGAGCGATCAGTGCTGGTTGCCAGATCAAGGTCGGCGAATATCCATTCGATGCCATCGTTAATTTGGTTGACATCAAAATTCGCCGTTAAGGTCATCATTGGTTGTGTCATTTTTCCCTTTCCATTCGAAGTAAATCAAACCGCGGGTCGCTCCGCAGTGCCAGTAAATCTGGTTCGGTACTGATTAACTTTGTTGGGTAGCCAAGCTGTTGCGCACTGATCAGCTCGGCTAACGCAGCTTCGCGCTGCCCAGTAACTTCATATGCTACTGCTGCTCGAAAACGGATGTCAGCGCTGGAAGGTTTAGCGGTGACTGCCTTCTGGCTCAGCAACGACGCAGTATTGGAGTCGCCTAATTTAGCAGCATATAATCCCATGCGCGAGACCAGCGTAGCGTCGTCTGGAGTACGCTTCAGCAAGGGCTTTATCAATGCAAGCGCATTGCGATAAGCGTCTTGAGAATCACGTTCGCGACCTGGAATCCATCGCAAGGTATCGGCCAGGTTTGCCCATCTTAAGTAAGCGATGCTATTTCCTTTTGTTGCGGAAACCGCGCGTTCGAATGCTTTAGCAGCTCCAATGTAGTCGCCGCGACTAAAGAGAGCGTTTCCTAGATTGCTGTAAAGCAATCCATTAGGCCGCACCTGTAATCCTTTTTGTAATACCTGAAGTGCCTCTTCTTCTCGACCTTGCCTTACCAGTATGGTGCTTAAATTGGCGTAAGCATAGATTGCATCAGGCTCGATCTGAATACTCTTCCGAAAAGCCTTTTCAGCGCCTGAGTAATCGTTCTGTCGAGCACGTAGTTCGCCTGATTGATCCATGAACATACGTTCGGTTGGATGTCGTTCGAGTGCTGTCTTGATACTACGTTCGGCTTCTTCGTAACGCTGCATATACATAAGGACGCCGTTTTTCGTATTAAGTGCAAATAGGTTTGATGGATCTAATTGGAGAGATTGTTCGGCTAGCTGGAGGCTTTCCTCTTGCCGGTTTTGCTGCCAGCGCACGTATGCCTTGGCCGCATAACCAAGCGCTAGCTGATCGTCCAGGGCCAGGGCTGCTTGTGCACTGGCATCTGCCCGTTGCAGCCAACTTGCATCGCCGCGATCTCCAGCATAACGCAATGTATGGGTCAAAGCCATGCCAGCTGCCGCTGCGGCATGATTCGGTTTTTTTTCTAATATGGCACTAAAATTTTCGGTCGCGATGTCAAGGCTGCCTTCACGATCAAAGTGACGCAGGGCTGTCATGCCATTTGACATTCGCGTTGCCTCAGATATTGAGGGCAACCATTGGCGTGGTAGTTTATTAGAAATTGATATGTATGTTATGCCACCCGCCACTATAAGGATGAGTAAAGCGTAGTACCCAATCTTGCGCCATGTGCTACTGGATGGTAAAGGAATTGTGCTTATTTTGGGCAATTTAGATGTCGAGGAAGCTGGGGAACGTAATGCTCGCGCAGCTGCTTTAACGGCATCCATTGTTGGTATGCGTGTAGCCGGGTCAGGTGCACACATTGATCGCACCAAGGCGACCATATCCTGATCGGAATCCGACGCAAAAGCCCATTGAGAGCAAGACGACTGCACCTGAGCGGCAGCCAATGCCAGCCCATGCAAATGCGCAAACGGCCGCTCCCCATGCATCATCTCGTACATCAGCACACCAACCGCGTAAATATCGCTGAGCGCACTCGGATGCTTGCCATTCAAGATTTCAGGAGCCAGGTAGGCGATGGTCCCCTGAGTCTGCAACACGTCGCCTGACTCGGTCGCAAGCGGATCGATCTTGCGCGCCAGCCCAAAATCCATGATGCGCACCTGACCCGACGGCTCGATCATCAGATTGGCCGGCTTCAAATCGCCATGGATCAAACCCGCCGCATGCGCCTGCGCCATCGCATCCGCCAACTGGCAAACGATATCGAGTATCTGCTCGCGCGACAGCTCGGTCGTGGACAGCAGCTGATGCAGGGTCTTCCCCCCAACGAGCTCCATCACGATCGACTTGCTATGGCCGTCGTCTTCGAGTGAATAAATCTGGATGAACGCAGGATGCCGCAGCGATGCCGCCAGACGGGCTTCCTGCAGCAGATTATCCGGCTGGTCGCGCACCAGGTCGGGCTTGAGGCGCTTGATTGCAACGGTTCGCTGCAAGGCCGGATCCCACGCCTCATGCACGTCGCCAAACCCGCCATTGCCAAGCAGCTTACCGAGGCGATAGCGCTCGGTACTGGGAGTAGCAAGGAGGTCGGGCGAAGAAGTCATGTGCGGCTCGTCAGATCGGCGCAGGCGCCGTAAATACTACAGGAAAAGAATCTTGCCGAACACACATTGCTGACTCCGTGATTCGGGCACCTACCGTGTCAACGTATCCGTTGACATGTAAAAACACCCGCTGTTTTACACCCATTTGGCATAAAGAGTCGACTAAAACGTCGAATCTGTTGCTGCAACACCATTGTTTCAGGGTGGCACGGAGTTTGCAAATAATTGCTTATAGCGAGAAGGAAGAACAACAAACACGATTTTTCCCCATCGTTGCTCTTGACGAAAAGCATGTTATTCACTCCGGAAAGAAGATTCAAATGGCTACCCACAACACAGGCGTTCTGCAGATCGTTGGCGCGGCGTATGGACTCAAGCAGGTGACCGCGCAAGTCATCAAGCTGGTCAACCGCCAGTCCTACCCGGAATCCCTGGCTGTTTTGGCAAGCAACCAGACTTTCGGCGACACCTGGATCGGCCACGAGAAGACGCTGACGGTCGTCTACCGCTACGACGGCGGTCCCACCTTCGTGGCGACGGCCTCGGAAGGCCAGACCCTGAACATCGGCGTGCCGCAGTTCGAGCAGGCCGCCCAGGCACCTGTCCCGGCGCCGCAGGACGATGCCGCGCAGCCGGCGTTGACGGTATGGGGCGCAAGTTTCGGCCCGCTCGATGTCAGCACGACGGTGCGCGGCCTGGTCGACGGGACGACCGGAACCCTGTCCCTGGTCCCCAGTAACGTGACCTTCGGCGCCGGCTGCGAAGGCAAGCGCAGCGCCTTCGTCATCGTCGCCAGCTATAGCGGCCAGGTGCCGTTCATCGACATCGTCGTCGAGGGCAATCCCTATGCGCTCGGCTACCGTCCGCCGCTGCACATCCTGAGCGCCTTCTATGGCCTGAAGGACGTCACCGACATCGTCCGCGCCAGCGTCAACCGGCGCAAGCTGTCGGTCAGCGCTTCGAGCAGCGTGTTCGGCGACGGCTGGCCCGCCATGCGCAAGACCCTGCACGTGGTCTACCAGTACGGCGACCGCAAGCCGCAGATGGCCGCGACTACCGAGAACCAGCTTCTGCACATCGACTACGACCCGGCCGCACCCGCCGCCCAGGCGTCGCTCGACCCGCGCGCCCTGAACATCATCGCGGCCGCCTACGGTCCGGTCGACGTCACGGCGAAGGTGGTGGCGCTGGTGGAGAACGGCAGCCTGTCGTTCACGGCGGACAGCCTGACCTTCGGCGACACCTGGCCGGCCGCCGTCAAGGCGTTCTCGATGGTGTATAGCTGGGGTACGACTGCGGTATCGAGCGTCAACGTTCCCGAAGAGACGCCGGTCTCGATCACCCAGCCCGAGCCAGCCTTTGCCGCCGACCGGACCTTCGTCTCGCTGGCCGGACTGCTGGCCGCCGGCGACGAGATCAAGCTCCAGACCGCCGCCGGCGGCTACTGGTCGCTCGCCGCCGATGGCCTGGTCACCGCGCTCGGAACCTCGAGCGATGCGGCCGAGGTGTTCACCATCTGCGTCCCGGAAGCCCTCGAGACGGCCGCCATCGCCCTGCGCTGCCGCGACGGCAGCTACCTGGCCGCCGGCCCGGATGGCGCCCTGCGTGCCGGTGGCGGCGTGGCGGACGCGGTCCAGCTGATGGCATCGCTGCAGGCCAATGGCGCCATCAATATCGGTGTCGTCGGTGGCGCGGGCGCGCCCTTCATCGCGGTCGCCGCGAGCGGCGCCATCGCGGTGGACGGCAGCTACGACACCAATTTTTCGACCTGCTTCAACCTGCTGCTGAACCCCACGCGGGCCGGCAACGCCAGTCACTTGCAGGCTTTCGCCAGCGAGACGATGCTGGACGGTCCGGTCGACATGAAGCTGGTGAAAGTGGTGTGGAAGCTGACCGGAGGCTGCTTTCTAGCGGCCGGTCTCGGCCCGCTGCTTGGCGACCCGCGCCAGATCGGTCCTACCTTGTACCGTTTCCTGCGGCGCTATCCCGCTGTGATGAACAAGATCGCGATCCTGATCGCGACCATCAACTGCAACCGCGCGATACCGTCCAGCGCCTTGCTGTCCGTGCTCAAGGCGATCCACGAGGCGGGCATCCTCATGCCGGTGCTGCGCATGACGCTGTCGACGACCGGATGGATGGGGATTTCGTGGGCCATCGTCACGATCCTGACGAAAGTGCAGGGCGGCGCCACGGCGGGAGCCGAGCCGGGCGAGAGTTTCGCCGGCTGGGCTTACGAGACCACGATGGACATGCTCGACTACATCAATTCCACGGGTGGCACGGCGCTGATGCTGGCATATGAACGCATGATCGGCGCCGACCAGCCGATCATCCGCCGCGGGCAGGGCGGTGGCGTGTCCAGCCTGCGCGCGCGGACGGGACCGCAAGAGATGTCGCGTACGGCGCTGGGACCATTGCCACGTCCCTTTCCGGCCCACATCTGATTCGTAAATTGCCCGGTCGGGCTGGAAGCGTCGGTTATACTGTGTTTTTATACAGTATTGGCTGTTTGACAGCCCCGCAGCGTGACCAAGCCCACCTCCACCGCCCAGCCCCCAGCCCCCCAGGCGCTGCCCCCCTACGCCGAGTTGTTCTGCCTCTCGAACTTCTCCTTCCTGCAAGGGGCCTCGCACGCCGAGGAGCTGGTCGCGCGCGCGGTGCAACTGGGTTACTTCGCGTTGGCCCTCACCGACGAATGCTCGCTGGCCGGCGTCGTGCGCGCCCACGCCGAAGCGAAAAACGCCGGCCTGCCGCTGATCGTCGGCGCCCACTTCCACCTCAAGCACCTCGATGACGACCTGACGCCAGCCCCGTCCCTGATCCTGCTGGCGCAAAACCGCAACGGCTACGGCAACCTGTCCGAACTGATCACGATCGGCCGCACCCGCAGCGAAAAAGGGACTTACCTGCTCGTGCCCGATGACCTGGCCAACCCTCCCCAAAAATACGCGCACCTGGCGCACATGCCCGACTGCCTGGCGATCCTGCTGCCGCCATACCCCGGCCATGAAGCCCAGGACGTCGACCGCCTGCACGCGCAAGCCGCCTGGATGGCGACTACCTTCCCGGGCCGCGCCTGGCTCGGCCTAACCCTGCTGCACCGCGCCTTCGACGATGCCCACCGCGCCACGGTGGAAGAGGTGGGCTGGCAGCACGGCCTGCCGATCGTGGCGCTGGGCCATGTGTGCATGCACGTCCGTTCGCGCAAACCCTTGCAGGACACCTTGAGCGCGACCCGCCTCGGCAAGCCGGTGGCGGCCTGCGGCTACGGCCTGGCGCAGAACGCCGAGCAGCACCTGCGCGCGCGCCTGCGCCTGGCCAATCTGTATTCGCGCGAGGCGCTGGCCGAGACGGTGCGCATCGCGCGCCTGTGCACCTTCTCGCTCGACGAGCTGCGCTACGAATACCCCGACGAAGTGGTCCCCGACGGTCACACCGCCACCAGCTACCTGCGCAGCGAAACCTGGATCGGCGCACACCGGCGCTTCCGCGACGGCGTGCCGGCCAAGGTGCAGGCCCAGATCGAGTACGAGCTCGAACTGATCGCCGACATGGGCTACGAACATTACTTCTTGACGGTGTACGACATCGTGCGCTTCGCGCGCTCGCAAGGCATCCTGTGCCAGGGCCGCGGCTCGGCCGCCAATTCGGCGGTGTGCTACTGCCTAGGCATCACCGAGGTAGACCCGGCCCGCGCCAGCCTGCTGTTCGAACGCTTCATTTCGCGCGAGCGCAACGAGCCGCCCGATATCGACGTCGACTTCGAACACCAGCGGCGCGAAGAGGTCATCCAGTACATCTACAACAAGTACGGCCGCGAGCGGGCGGCGCTGGCGGCGGTGGTGATCAGCTACCGGCCCAAGAGCGCGCTGCGCGACAGCGGGCGCGCGCTGGGCATCGACCTCGCCATCGTCGAGAAGGTGGCGAAGACCCACCACTGGTTCGACAGCCGCGCCGACCTGCTGGGCCGCCTGGCCGAAAGCGGCCTCGATCCCGAGGCGCCGCTGTCGCGCCAGTGGGCCACGCTGGCGCAGTCGCTGCTGAACTTCCCGCGCCACCTGTCGCAGCACCCGGGCGGCTTCGTGATCGCCAAGGGCAAACTCTCGCGCCTGGTGCCGATCGAGAACGCGACCATGGTCGATCGCAGCGTGATCCAGTGGGACAAGAACGACCTCGAAGAGCTGGGCCTGATGAAGGTCGACGTACTGGCGCTGGGCATGCTGTCGATGATGCGGCGCGGCCTGGAGCTGGTGGGCCAGCGCCATGGCGAGGTGTTCGAGATGCAGGACATCCCGCACGACGATACCGCCACCTACGACATGATCTGCCAGGCCGATACGGTCGGCGTGTTCCAGATCGAATCGCGCGCGCAGATGAGCATGTTGCCGCGCATGCGGCCGCGGCGCTTCTACGACCTGGTGATCGAGGTGGCGGTGGTGCGCCCCGGCCCGATCCAGGGCGGCATGGTGCACCCCTACCTGCGCCGGCGTCAGAAACTGGAACCGGTTGTGTATCCGAGCGACGAGATGAAGGTCGCGCTCGGACGCACGCTGGGTGTGCCGATCTTCCAGGAGCAGGTGATGCAGGTGGCGATCCTGGGCGCCGGCTTCACGCCGGGCGAGGCCGACCAGTTGCGGCGCGCGATGGCGGCCTGGAAGCGCAAGGGTGGCCTCGAAAAATACTACGAACGCATCGTGGGCGGCATGCTGGAACGCGGCTACACCCAGGAATTCGCCGAGGCGATCTTCAGCCAGATCCAGGGCTTCGGCGAATACGGCTTTCCCGAATCGCATGCGGCCAGCTTCGCGCTGCTGGCCTACGCCAGTTCATGGCTCAAGTGCCACGAACCGGCCGCGTTCCTGTGCGCGCTCCTCAACAGCCAGCCGATGGGTTTTTATAGTCCCTCGCAACTGGTGCAGGATGCGCGCCGCCATGGCATCGAGGTGCGGCCGGTCGACGTCGCCGTCAGCGGCTGGGATTCGGCGCTGGAAGAGCACGACCCGCAGGACCGCTCGCGCCAGCCGGCGGTGCGACTGGGTTTTTCGCTGCAACGGGGATTGAAGCAGGAGGCGGCCGAGCGCATCGAGCAGGCGCGGGCCGTGCGGCCATTCGACAGCGTGGCCGACCTGGCGCGCCGCGCGCACCTGGACCGGGGCGACCTGCAGGTGCTGGCCGCGGCCAACGCCCTGCGCTCGCTGGCCGGGCACCGGCGCGAAGCCTTGTGGCAGGCGTCCGGCGCCGCGCCCGACAAGGATTTGTTGCGCCCGACCGTGCCGCGCGAAGAGACGCCCCTGCTGGCCGCGCCGAGCGAAGGCGAAGAAATCGTGGGCGACTACCGCGCGCAGGGCCTGACCCTGGGCCGCCACCCGCTGGCGCTGCTGCGCGAACGCCTGCTCAAGCAGCGCTTCATGCCGGCGTCGGATCTGATGCATTTCCAGGACGGCCAGCTGGCGCGCGCCTGCGGCCTGGTCACGGTGCGCCAGCGGCCCGGCACGGCCAAGGGCGTGCTGTTCATGACGCTGGAAGACGAGACCGGCAATATCAATGTGATCGTGTGGCCGACCCTGGTCGAGCAGCAGCGGCGCGAGGTACTCAATGCGCCGCTGCTGGGGGTGTATGGTGTCTGGCAGCGCCAGGGGGAGGTGCGCCACCTGGTGGCCAAGCGGCTGGTGGATATGTCGCATTTGCTGGGCGGGCTGGATGCGCGCAGCAGGGATTTTTGTTGATGGTTATGCGGTGGTTGGACGCGTGGACGGCAAAGCCGTCCACCCCACGGTGCTTATTGCGGTCGCTTCACGCGCTGCCCGACCCGGCGCGCTTGCCTGCAACTGGAACACCTGCAAGGCCTGCGACACCTCGTCGGTCTGCCTTGCCAGCGTGGCCGCCGCGGCGGCCGCTTCTTCCACCAGCGCCGCGTTCTGCTGCGTGATCGCGTCGAGCTGCGTCACTGCCTGGTTGACCTGGCCGATGCCTCCCGACTGCTCGCGCGTGCTGCTTGCGATCTCGTCCATCACGCGGGTGACCTGGTCGACCGCGCCCACCACTTCCTGGATCGCCGCGCCGGCCGCCACGCTCAGGCGGTTGCCGTTGCCGACGTCCACGATCGAGGCGTCGATCAGCGCCTTGATCTCCTTGGCCGCGACCGCGCTGCGCTGGGCCAGCGTGCGCACTTCGCCCGCCACCACCGCGAAACCGCGGCCCTGCTCACCGGCGCGCGCCGCTTCCACGGCGGCGTTCAGGGCCAGGATATTGGTCTGGAAGGCGATGCCGTCGATCATGCCGACGATGTCGAGCACCTTGTGCGACGAGGCGCTGATCGCTTCCATCGTGCTCACCACCTGGTCGACTGTGCGCTGGCCGTTGCTGGCCGTCGTGGCGGCGCGGCGCGCCAGGTCGCTGGCTCCATTGACGCTTTCGGCGCTCTGCGCCACGTTGTGGGTCAGCTGTTCCATGCTGGCCGCCGTCTGTTGCAGGTTGGACGATTGGGTCTCGGTGCGGCTCGACAGGTCCAGGTTGCCGGTCGCGATTTCCCCGGTCGCGTGGCGGATCTCGTCGAAGTTGGCGCGCACGTCGCCGATCACGCTGAACAGGTTGACCGCCGACTGGCGCAGGGCCGCCACCAGCTGGCCCATTTCGTCGTCGCGGCGCGGCGCCAGGCGGCAGGTGAGGTCGCCGCCGGCCAGGCGGCGCGCGAAGCGCGAGGCGTCGGCCAGCGGCGCCAGCACGTTGCGGCGCAGGCTGGACCACAGGCCCAGCACCATGGCCAGCGAAGCTGCCAGCGACAGCAAGGTCCACGCCGGCAGGCCATCGCGCCAGCATTCGACCGTGATCGCCGCCAGCAGCACGGCCAGCAGGCCCATGCCGCCGTCGACCTGCGCGCGCAGCGACAGTCGGCCCAGCGCCGCCAGGCGCCCGCGCAGGCCGCCGTGTTCGACGCGGCCATTGCGCAGCACCAGGCCACGTGGATTGCCGGCCTTGAATTCGGCGTACAGCGCCGCCGCTTCGCGCACCTGCCCGCGGGCCGGCTTGGTGCGCACCGACATATAGCCGACCGCCTGGCCGTTCTCGAGCACCGGCGTCACGTTCGCATACACCCAGTAATAATCGCCGTTCTTGCAGCGGTTCTTGACCATGCCGCTCCACGGCTGGCCGGCGCGGATCGTCCGCCACATGTCGGCGAAGGCCTCGGCCGGCATGTCCGGATGGCGCAGGATGTTCTGCGGCGCGCCGATCAGCTCTTTTTCGGTAAAGCCGCTGACCTGCATGAAATACGGGTTCGCATAGCGAATATTGCCCTGCAAATCGGTGGTGGAGACGATGGTCTTGTCGCCGGCGAGCTGGTATTCGTTATCGGTGATCGGCGTGTTCAGGCGCATACGGTTCTTTCGACAGGGCAATGGGTCAGAAAAGTATAGCCATAGCCGATGAGGCCGTCTGCGGTTGAAAGCGCAAATTCAGTAAAAAACAACGAAAAATCAGCAAAATCACTAACTGACTTTCGGGCCGGTTTCTCTGCTGGCAAGGGTGACCACAAACAGGCTGTTCATTGTTGATAGAATGGAACCAGGGATGAAGAACGCCACGACAGGATGACCATGGATAAAACGGGCCGCAGCAGGGGCAGGGGAACGGGGCGCGCGACGCTCGAGCAGGTGGCGGGCATGGCCGGGGTGTCGATCATGACCGCCTCGCGCGCGCTGAGCCAGCCGCAGATGGTCTCCGAAGCCACCCGGGTCAAGGTGGAGCGCGCGGTGGCGGAGCTGGGCTATGTGCCCAACCGCGCGGCGCGCGCGCTGGCCTCGTCGCAGTCGCACGTGATCGTGGTGCTGGTGCCGTCCCTGTCCAACGCCGTGTTCACCGCCGTCCTCGAAGGCATCCACGACGCCGTCGCGCCGGGCCAGTACCAGCTCCTGATCGGCAACACCTATTATTCGCAGGCCGAAGAAGAAAAGCTGCTGCGCACCTACCTGCAATCGAGCCCGGACGGCATCCTGTTCTCGAGCCAGGCGCACAGCCCGGCCGTGGCGAAGATGCTGGAGGCGTCGCAGGTGCCGGCGGTATCGATGATGGACCTGTCCGACGCCCCCGGCGACCTGTCGGTCGGCTTCTCGCAATTCGAGGCCGGCATGGAGATGACGCGCCACCTGCTCAGGAAGGGCTACCGCCGCATCGGCTTCATGGGCGCCCAGCTCGACGAGCGCACCTTGCGCCGCGCCGACGGCTACCGCGCCGCGATGGTCGAGGCGGGCCTGGCCGACCCAAGGCTCGAGATGATGGTGCCCGACCGTTCCACGATCGCGCTCGGCGCCGAATTGATGGGGCAGATGATGACGAACATGCCCGACTGCGACGCCGTCTTCTGTTGCAACGACGACCTGGCCCACGGCGCCGTCTTTCACTGCCAGCGCCACGGCATCCGCATCCCGCAGGACATCGCCGTCAGCGGCTTCAACGACCTTCCGGCATCGGCATGGATGATGCCGTCCCTGACCACCATCGACACGCCGCGCTACCAGATCGGCTTCGAGGCCGCCGGCCTGCTGCTGCAGGTGATCAAGGGCCAGCAACCCGAACGCAAGCGCATCGACCTCGGCTTCACCTTGCGCGAGCGCGAGAGCGCCTGATGCCTGACGGCCTTTACATCGCTCCTCCATCGGGGCTACAATCGGCACTTCGATGTTAGCGTTAACATGAGGAAATGACGACACAAGCGCACGAGGACAAGGGGACCGCCTGGGTGGTGATGGGCGTGAGCGGCTGCGGCAAGAGCAAGATCGGCTCGATGCTGGCGGACGCCCTCGGCATCCCCTTCATCGAAGGCGATGCCTTCCACTCCGAGACCAATGTCGCCAAGATGTCGGCCGGCACCGCGCTGACCGACGACGACCGCCGCGACTGGCTGCTGTCCTTGCGCGACAAGCTGGCCGCGCGCGAGGGCGGGGCGGTGCTGTCGTGCTCCTCGCTCAAGCGCGCCTACCGCGACCTGCTGCGCGGCGCCGGCGGCGACGTGCGCTTCGTGCACCTGGCCGGAGAGCGCAGCCTGCTGGAACAGCGCGTCAGCAACCGCCCCGGCCACTACATGCCGCCGTCGCTGCTCGACAGCCAGCTGTGCACGCTCGAACCCCTGCAGCCGGACGAAGCCGGCATCACGCTCGATATTCGCGACACGCCCGAACGACTGGTCGCGCAAATCCTCGCCACCATCCCCGCCTGATCCGCACCGCCGGCCCCGCCGTATGCCGGCGGGGTAATCGCGCGCACGCCATC
The DNA here is from genome assembly GCF_030770395.1 of Telluria beijingensis. Classification (GTDB taxonomy): domain Bacteria; phylum Pseudomonadota; class Gammaproteobacteria; order Burkholderiales; family Burkholderiaceae_D; genus Telluria; species Telluria beijingensis. The sequence continues at coordinate 1,541,293 of NZ_CP132480.1, forward strand.
CACACTGTATGGACACGCTCCACAAATCGGACTATATTTTACGTTCCTGATTGGAAAGGTTTCCAACTCCGCATTCCGCCCGAATCTGCACGACATCATTCGAGACCAACGCACAGTTGGCGAGGCGCGGCACGGCCATCCGGCATGGGCTGCATTTTCTTGTAGTGAGAACCGAGGAGTCGACGTGAATCAACAGATCCAACATCATCGCTCGATATGGAAACCTTTCCAAATGCTCATGGCAGGTGCGCTGCTGGCGTGCGGCGCGCAGGCCACGGCCAGCGTCACCAATCCGGTCATCGGCCAGTTGCTATGGTCCGACGAGTTCAACGGCAGCAGCGTGAACACCGGCGTGTGGAACCTGCAGGACGGGAATGGCTGCCAGATCGGCCTGTGCGGCTATGGCAACGCCGAGCTGCAATACTACAGCCCCAATAACGCCAGCATCGTCAACGTGCCCTTCGAATCGGGCACGCGCGCGCTGGCGATCCAGGCGCGCAGCCAGACGATCGGTAGCAATGTGTTCACCTCGGCCCGCCTCGACACGAAGAACAAGGTGCAGGTGCAGTACGGGATGATCGAGGTGCGCATGGCCGCACCGAACCTCGGCACCGGCTTGTGGCCGGCCGCGTGGATGCTGGGCGTGAGCCCGCAGACCTGGCCGCGCAACGGCGAGATCGACATCATGGAGGCGGGGCACCGGGCGTCCGAACGGGCGCATGGCGGCGCGCCGTCGTCGAACCACTTCGTCGGCTCGAACGTCATTACCTGGCAGCAGGCGGCCTGCGTGCCGGGCAACGAGAGCTGCGCCGCGTCGACCGCATGGCAGACCAAGAACTGGTACGTGCCCCAGAATTCGCTGGCGAACCGTTTCGTCATCTACCGCTTCTACTGGGACGAGAGCCAGATGCGCTTCACGACGGTCGACAACGGCGTCGAGCACAATATGTACAACGCGCCGCTGCCGGTCAATTCGACTGCGCTGCAGGCGCCGTTCTACCTGCTGCTGAACATGGCCGTGGGCGGCAACTTCACGGACGCCGCCAATCCGGGGCAGGTGACGGCGCCGCTGCCGGGCACCATGTACGTCGATTACGTCCGCGTGTACCAGCTCGACGGCAAGGGCCAAGTCAAGCTGGGCGACCAGACCGTGCCCGAAGTGGCCGGCAAGTTCGGCGTGTTCACCGACACCACGGCGGTCAACGACAAGCTGGTGGCGGGCACCAGTTCCGACATCTTCCTGTGGAATGCCGGGTCCACCGGCGCCGGCACTACCGCGCCGTTCGAAGGCAATAACGTCATTGCCTGGAGCTACAACACGCCGGGCCAGTGGTTCGGCGGCGGCATCCAGGCGCGCCAGGCGCGCAACCTGAGTAACTACCGCGCCAACGGCACCGTGAAATTCCGCATCCGGATCCCGGCCAATGTCGGCTTCAGGATCGGCATCGGCGACACCTATACGAACCAGAACTGGGTCAACTTCCCGGCCAACGCCACGACCCATGGCCTGGTGCGTAACGGCCAGTGGGCCCAGGCGTCGATCCCGGTCTCGACCCTGCTCGGACCATTGGTCGCGGCCCAGTCGATCCACGACATCTTCATGATCTCGAGCATCGACGGCGCTCTGCCATCATCGACTTTCCAGTTCGCGATCGACGACATCGTGTGGGAGTCGGGCGGTGGCGGCACCACGCCGCCACCCGAGCCGAGCGGACCGACCTCGGTCAGCCAGACCTCGTCGACGATGCTGCAGTTCCGCACCACCACCGGCGGCTGGGCCGACGTGCACTACACCGTCAACAACGGGCCGCAGCAGAACGTGCGCATGCAGCTCGCCGGCGGGACCAACACGTACACGGCGGGCGGGCTGAAGATCGGCGACGTGGTGCGCTACTGGTTCACTTACTGGGATACGCAGCGCAGTTTTGCGGTCGATACCCAGCAGCAGGCGCACACGATGCAATAGCGTTGCCCCGCATGTAACGGTCAAGGAACGGTGACGGCCAGCCGATAGCTGCGGCCTGCCTCGATGTTGTCGATGCGGGCCGCGGGCAGCGCCACGCCATCGCATTCGACCGTGACCCGATCGACCGCGCCACGCTTGATCTCGACTTCGAACACCGCGCCGCGGAAGCGCCGCGTCACCGACATGCCGTCCCAGCTCGATGGCAGTTGCGGCGCCACCGTCAGGCCTTTCGCATCGCCCTTCAGGCCGCACAGGCCTTCGACCAGGCAGCGGTAGACCCAGGCCACGGTGCCGGTGTTGAACAGCTGGCTCGAACGCCCAGCGGTGCGTGGATATTCCTTCCAGGCGCCGCGGTAGTAATTGGGGATGAATACCGGCAGCTGGCCGCGCTGCAGGTAGTCGTCCAGGCCCGGGCCGGGGATCATCTTGCGCAGCGCGTCGAAGGCGCGGTCGGCCTCGCCGATCGTGTACAGGCTGTAGATGTAGAACACCGAGGCGTGGTTGTACACCGCGCCGTTCTCAGCCGAGCCGGGATGCTTTTGCGTGACGCGGCCGACGTCTTCGCGCATGGCGCTGTAGGGCGGGGCGAACATCTGCACGCCGAACGGCGTGCGCAACTGTTCGTCGATCGCCCGCAGCATCAGGGCGCGTTGCGCCTCGCTGGCGGCGCCCGACAGGAAGGCCCAGCTTTGCGGGTTCAGGTAGATGCGGCCTTCGGTGTCGCTGGCGACGCCGAACTTGACGTCGTCGTCCGTGATGCCGCGCGCGAACCAGGCGCCATCCCACAGGTGGGCCTCGGCTGCGCCGTTCATCGCTTCGGCGCCGGCGCGATAGTGGGTCAGCGACTGGGCGTCGCCGCGCGCTGCGCATACCTCGGCCCACAGCTTGAGCGCATAGGCTGCCGCCACCGTCAGCCAGCCCGAGACGCCGCGGCCTTTATAGCCGACCATATTCATCGGATCGCACCAGTCGCCCTGCTCGATGTACGACAGGCCGCGCGGGTCGCGCCGCTGCAGGAGCCAGTCCATCGCCAGCGAGATGCGTTCGAACACGCTTTTCACCTGGCCGTCGTGGCTCGCGACCGGGACGTCGAGGATGGCGTCGTCGCCGGTCTCGTCGAGATAGGCGCGCAGGCAGACCGGCAGCCAGACGCAGTGGTCGGTGTGCGGGATCTGGTTGATGTACTTCAGTTCCGCGCCTTCGAACAGCAGGATCCCGTCCGGCATCGCGCCATTGGCCTCCTGCTGGCTCAGCGCATGCAGGAAGGCGGCGCGCGCCACGGCCGGCTTGATGAAGGCCATGCCCATATTGTCCTGCAGGTAGTTGCGGGTCTGCGGGTCGGTGCTCAGGCGGTTGACGTCGCCGTGGTAATACACCTGGCGCGCCAGCCAGGTGTTGACGAAGTTGTCGAGTTCGCGGTCCGGCGTCCTGACCTGGATGACGCCTTCGCCTTGCGCGATATAGGCCGCGTAGTCGCGCGCGGCGGCGGCGAAGCCTTCTTCGCTCAGGTAGCGCGCGCGCAGCGCTTCGATCTCGGCATCGTCGAAGGCGGGGCCGAACAGGAAGCGGCGCGTCGTCGCTTCGCTCGGCGCCAGCGCCAGCCGGTACTGGACCACGGCGGCCGGCGTCTCGTAGCGCGCGTCGCCGCATCCCAGGCGTTCGTTCGCCAACGCCGACGGCGCGTGCAGGCCGCCTTCGCCTTCGAAGGCGATCTGCCCCGTCTCCCAGGCGTCCGGCGCCTGCTCGCACAGCAGCACGGTGCGGTCCTTGAACAGGCGGTTCTTGAAATAGTCTTCGAGTTTCTGGTAGGGCGTGACGCTCGACGCCACGATGCCACCCAGGTCGTGCCGGTACTCGCTTGATTGGTTCATCCACGACATGTAGCCGATCGTGAAATACGGGTAGACGCTGATGCGGCGCGGGCGTTCCGACAGGTTCGTCACCTGCATCGACCACAGCTCGGCGACGTCGTCGACCGGCAGCGACAGCACCAGTTCGATGCGGATGCCGAATTTTTCGACGGTCCAGCGCAGGTCGTGGCGGCCGACCGAGAATTCGAACAGGTCGACCCCGCCGCGCACCGGCTCGTAGGGCGCCGAGAACAGTTCGCCCGTGTCTTCGTCCTTCACGTAGAAGAAGCGGCCCGGATGGTGGGCGTAGTAGTGCTGCTCCGGCTGCATGAAGGACTTGGCCTGCATGTTCGGCGCATGCGAATACTTGCTCGGCTCCGGCTGCATGAACTGGGCGGTGGCGTAGCCGCGGCAGGTCGACTGGATCATCATCCTGCGGTTCCACAGGAAGCCGCCGGCCTGCGGCATCGCGGTGGGGCTGGTCAGCACATAGCGGTCGTCTTGCGGGTACAGCATGGATGGAATCTCCAGTGAGTTCATGGCGCCGCCTTGCGCGCCGCCAGCTCGAGCTGCACGCGCGCCAGCAGTTTGCCGTCGAGGTTATAGAAGCACATCACCAGCACCGCCAGCAGGGCGAAGGCGGCCGGCACGAAGGACATCAGCCACACGATGCCGGCCTGCGAGCCGGTGGTCTGGGCCGCATTGGGCACGTAGCCGAGCGCCGTGAAGACGGCGCCGATCACGCTCACCGCGACCGCGGTGCCGAGCTTTTGCGAGAAGGTGGCGGCGGCGAAGGTCATGGCGGTGGCGCGGCGGCCGGTGGTCCATTCGTTGTAGTCGGCGGTGTCGGCATACATCGAGAACGCCAGCGGCGACTTGGGGCCGAGCACGAAACCGGTGGCGGCCTGCAGCACGAACATCAGGTCGATGCGGTCGGCCGGGACCAGGAAGAAGGCGCTTGACAACACGGCGGTCGCGCTCATCAGGATAATCATGAGCAGCTTCTTGTCGACGAAGCGCGTCATGAGCGGCGTGCAGGCGGCGCCGATGGCGGCGAAGACCATATAGGTCGGCACGAAGCTCGCCATCAGCTCGGGGCGTTCGACCACGTACTTGAAGTAATAGGCCGAGGTGGTGGTGCGCAGGGTGATGGTCACCATGATCACCAGGGCCAGCACGAACAGCACCACCCACGGACGGTTGGCGGCCAGGTCGCGGATGTCGCGCCACACGTCGCTCTTCTGGCCGGGCGGCGGCGCGATGCGCTCGCGCGTGCCCACGAAGGTAACCAGGAACATCAGCGCGGCCGCGACGCTCCAGGCCACCATGGTCAGTTGCCAGCCGCGGGCGTCGTCGCCGGCGCCGAACCAGTTCACCATGGCCGGGGTGGCGGCCGTCACCAGGGTACTGCCGCCGAAGGCGAAGATGAAGCGCAGGCCGTTGATGGTCGAGCGTTCCTGCGGGTCGGCCGACATCACGCCGGACAGCGCGTTATACGGGATGTTGACGCAGGTGTAGAACACCATCATCGCGAGGTAGCTGGCGTAGGCCCAGATGAGCTTGCCGTCGGCGTCGAGGTCGGGTGTGGTGTAGGTGAGCACGGCGGCGGCGCCGAGCGGGATCGACATCCACACCAGGTAGGGGCGGAACTTGCCGAAGCGGGTGCTGGTGCGGTCGGCGGCGGCGCCGATCAGCGGGTCGGTGAAGGCGTTGATCAGCTTGATCGAGGCGAGCAGGGTGGCGGCCTGGGCCGCCGAGATGCCGAAGGTGTCGGTGTAGAAGATCAGCAGGAAGGTCGCGATATTGGCCCAATAAAAATTGAAGCCCATGTCGGCCACGCCATAGCTGAGCTTTTCGCGCCAGCCAAGGGGGGCGTTCGCTGCCGCAGGTGTCTCGGGCCCGCGTTTGAACATGCTTGTCTCCAGATCTGTTTGGTATTATGTGAGCGCTAACATATGCTGTAAGTATGCCGTCGAGTAGACTGTATGTCAAATACCGAATCGATACACCGAGGTGATCAATTGCTACGTTCCATGAATAAGCCATTTGCCGCCACCGCGTTGTCCACCTTGGGACTGGCCCTCGCGGCGATCGTGGTTTCCGGCTGCAGCGCCGACACGCGCGTGAGCAAGACAATCGGCAAGCTGATCGATGAGGGCGGGGCGAACTCGATCCGCCTGGCCGACGCCACGTCGTTCGACTGGGACCAGGTTTACCTGTTCGGCCCTTACGCAGCGCGACGGGACATCTGCGCGACGCTGCGCATCGGGGAACGGGAATGTGAGCGCCAGGTGCCTTTCGAGTCGCAGGACGATGACGAGATGTCGATTGCGTTCCTGGCCAAGGGCCGCCTGGTGCATTACGTGCGGCATTCGCGCGCGAACGGCGACTTCACGCCGGTGCCTGCGCAACAGCCGATCTCCCGCGACCGCGCGGTATTTCGCAAGCCGCGCGGCGGGGAAGCGGAGGCGGGCCTCGCGCGGGGCAAACTCGTCCTCGAGTAAGCCGCGACAATGAAAAAGCCGCCGTGGCCCGACAGGCAACGGCGGCTTCGTTCAGGCCAGGCGACCGGTTAGAACTCTTCCCACTCCGCGTCGTTCACCTTGGCTGGCTTGGCGGCCGGCTTTGCAGCCGCTTTCGCCGCTGGCTTCGAGGCCGGCTTCGAGGCCGGCTTGGCCGCCGCCTTCGGCGCCGGCTTGGCCAGCGCCGGACGTGCCGGCGGACGCTTCACCTCGACCACCGGCGCCGCCGGGGTCACATGCCGCGCATCGAGCTTGAACACGTCGACCACTTGCGCCAGGCGCTGGGCCTGGTCCTGCAGGGCCGCGGTAGCGGCGGTCGCTTCTTCTACCAGCGCCGCATTCTGCTGGGTCGCATTGTCCATCTGTCCCATGGCCTGGTTGACCTGGTCGATGCCGGTGATCTGCTCCTGGCTGGCCGACGAGATTTCGCCCATGATGTCGGTCACGCGCTGGATCGAATCGACCACTTCGCGCATCGTCGCGCCGGTGTGGTCGACCAGTTTGGTGCCGGTATCGACCTTCTCGACCGAGTCGCCGATCAGCTGCTTGATTTCCTTGGCGGCGGCGGCCGAGCGCTGCGCCAGGGTACGCACTTCCGACGCGACCACCGCGAAGCCGCGGCCTTGCTCGCCGGCGCGCGCCGCTTCCACCGCCGCGTTGAGCGCCAGGATATTGGTCTGGAAGGCGATGCCGTCGATGACCGCGATGATGTCGACGATCTTGCGCGACGACTCGTTGATCGAGCCCATGGTGGCGACCACCTGGTCGACCGCCTGGCCGGCCTGCGACGCCACGCTCGAGGCGGCGATCGCCAGCTGGTTGGCCTGGCGCGCATTGTCCGCGTTCTGGCGCACGGTGCCGGTCAGTTCTTCCATCGAGGCGGCGGTTTCTTCCAGCGCCGCGGCCTGTTGTTCGGTGCGGCTCGACAGGTCGAAACTGCCGGCCGCGATCTCGCTCGAGGCGCCGCTGATGGTCTGGGTGCCGCTGCGCACTTCGTCGACGATCTTCGACAGCGAGGTATTCATATTGCCCAGCGCGCGCAGCAGGGCGCCGGTTTCGTCGGTAGCCTTGCTGTCGATCGCCACCGTCAGGTCGCCGCTCGCCACCTGCTCGGCGGCGTGCACCGCCTGGCGCAGCGGGCGCGTGATCGAGCGGGTCAGCAGCCAGGCGAACACGCCGCCCAGCAGCAGGGCGCCGGCGGCCAGCGTGCCGATCACCCAGTTGCCGCGGGCGGCGGTGCTGGCGATCAGGTCGGCGCTGGTGGCGATGCGCTTGTGCTGCAGGTTCACCAGTTCCTTCACCTTGTCCTGGTAGGCCTTGGCCGCAGGGTTGAACTGCTGGTTCAGGATCTGTTCGGCCAGTTCGACGTCGCCCTCCGACTTGGCCTTGACCGCGCCGTCGCGCGCCTTGCTGTAGGCGGTGCGGTGCTCCATCACCGATTTGAACAGGGCGGTTTCGTCGTCGCCGCTGATCAGCGGTTCGATCTGCTTGACCAGGTCGGCCGACAGCTTGCCGGTGGCGGCCGAATCTTCCTTGAAGAATTCGGTCAGCGACGGGTCACTGCTCTTGACGATGGCGGCGGTGCGGCGCACGGCGGCAAAGATCTGGGTGTACCACTCGGCGATCATGCGCTCCTTCGCCAGCGGTTCCGCGAGGATCGACGACGTCTCGTGGGCGACCTGGTTCAGGCGCCAGACGCCAACGGTAGCGATAATGACGGTCATCAGGAGCGTCAGGGCGAAGCCGGCGGCCAGGCGCGTACCGATATTGAGTTTGATGAAATTACCCATGTTTTATGTAATCTAAGTAGGGGTGACCGCGTGGTTGGCGGCGTCTCGGAGGCATCTCTTGTACTGATGACACCAGAATTGTCTTTACATACATTGCCGGTAAAATAATGTGCGAACGCGGCGGTTACAATTATTGCCGAAGCGAAACCAAAATGCACTGAGAATAGTAGTTTTGTGAACGGGCAGCGACAGGCTCATCTGGAGTGTTGGCAGCCTGATATGAAGAAGTATTTGCAGGTTTAAGGTATAATTTCTATTTCCCGCGCGTGCCGTTCGGCACCATCAGCACAATGACCAAATTCGTATTCGTCACTGGCGGCGTCGTGTCTTCCCTGGGCAAGGGGATCGCGGCCGCCTCCCTTGCCGCGATCCTCGAGAGCCGTGGCCTCAAAGTCACGATGCTCAAGCTCGATCCGTACATCAACGTCGATCCGGGCACCATGAGTCCTACCCAGCACGGCGAAGTGTTCGTCACCGATGACGGCGCCGAGACCGACCTGGACCTCGGCCACTACGAGCGCTTCATCAGCACCCGTATGAAGAAGGTGAACAACTTCACCACGGGCCAGATCTATGAATCGGTGATCCGCAAGGAACGCCGCGGCGAATACCTGGGCAAGACCGTGCAGGTGATCCCGCACATCACCAACGAGATCCAGGACTACATCCGCCGCGGCGCCGAAGGCGTCGACGTCGCGCTGGTCGAGATCGGCGGCACCGTGGGCGACATCGAGTCGCTGCCGTTCCTGGAAGCCGCGCGCCAGCTGTCGCTGCGCTCGGGCCGCAAGGGCGCCGCCTTCGTGCACCTGACCCTGGTTCCGTATATCGCGTCGGCTGGCGAACTCAAGACGAAGCCGACCCAGCACAGCGTGCAGAAGCTGCGCGAGATCGGCATCTCGCCGAACGCGCTGCTGTGCCGCGCCGACCGCCGTATCCCGGACGACGAGCGCGCCAAGATCTCGCTGTTCGCCAACGTCGAAGAGCAGGCCGTGATCTCGGTGTGGGACGTCGACACCATCTATAAAGTGCCGCAGGTGCTGTGCGACCAGGGCCTGGACGACATCATCCTCGACGCCCTGGGCCTCGAGGCGCCGAAGGCCGACCTGTCGATGTGGACCAAATTGATCCACACGCTCGAGAATCCAAAGCACGAGATCACGATCGGCATGGTCGGCAAGTACGTCGACCTGATCGAGTCGTACAAATCGCTGACCGAGGCGCTGCGCCACGCCGGCATCCACACCGAGAGCCGGGTCAATATCGAGTACCTCGATTCGGAAGAGATCGAATCGAAGGGCTGCGACCACCTGGCCAAGTACGACGCCATCCTGGTGCCGGGCGGCTTCGGCAAGCGCGGCGTGGAAGGCAAGATCATGGCCGCCCGCTACGCCCGCGAGAACAAGATCCCTTACCTGGGCATCTGCCTGGGCATGCAGGTCGCGCTGATCGAGTACGCCCGCAATATGGCCGGCCTGCCGAACGCGAATTCGACCGAGTTCGATCCGGAAACCGACCAGCCGGTCGTGGCGCTGATCACCGAGTGGCAGAACCATGACGGCAAGGTCGAGAAGCGCGACGTGAGCTCGGACCTGGGCGGCACCATGCGCCTGGGCGCCCAGACCTGTGCGGTGAATCCGGGCACGCTGGCGGCCGAGATCTACGGCAACGTCGTGACCGAACGCCACCGCCATCGCTACGAAGGCAACAACTACTACCTGCCGAAGGTCGAAGCGGCCGGCCTGACCGTGTCGGCGCGCACCCCGAACGAAGACCTGTGCGAGATCATGGAACTCCCGCGCGACGTGCACCCGTGGTATATGGGCGTGCAGTTCCACCCCGAGTTCAAGTCGACCCCGCGCAACGGCCACCCGTTGTTCACGTCGTTCATCCGGGCGGCGCTGGCGCACCAGGCTTCGAACACGAACACCGCGGCCAATGCGGCCCCCGTACTGCAAGGAGACGCAGCATGAAACTCGCCGGATTCGACGTCGGCCTCGAGCACCCGATTTTTTTGATCGCCGGCACCTGCGTGATCGAATCGCGCCAGATGGCGATGGACACCGCCGGCACGCTCAAGGAAATCACGGGCGCGCTGGGCATCCCGTTCATCTATAAATCGTCGTTCGACAAGGCCAACCGCTCGTCGGGCAAGTCGTTCCGCGGCCCGGGCCGCGACAAGGGCCTGGAAATCCTGGCCGCCGTGCGCAAGGAAATCGGCGTGCCGGTCCTGACCGACGTGCACGACGAAGAGATGATCCCCGAAGTCGCCAGCGTCGTCGACGTGCTGCAGACCCCGGCCTTCCTGTGCCGCCAGACCGACTTCATCAACGCCTGCGCGCGTTCGGGCAAGCCGGTCAACATCAAGAAGGGCCAGTTCCTGGCCCCCGGCGACATGAAGAACGTGATCGACAAGGCGCGCGCCGCCGCGCGCGAGGCGGGCCTCGAAGAAGACAACTTCATGGCCTGCGAACGCGGCGCCTCGTTCGGCTACAACAACCTGGTGTCCGATATGCGCGGCCTGGCGATCATGCGCGAATCGAACTGCCCGGTGGTGTTCGACGCGACCCACTCGGTGCAGCTGCCGGGCGGCCAGGGCACTTCGTCCGGCGGCCAGCGCGAGCACGTGCCGGTCCTGTCGCGCGCCGCCGTGGCGGCGGGCATCGCCGGCCTGTTCATGGAAACCCACCCTGACCCGGCCAATGCGCTGTCGGACGGCCCAAATGCCGTGCCGCTCGGCCGCATGAAGGAACTCTTGACCACCCTCGTCGAGATCGACCGCATCGTCAAGAAGACCGGCTTCCTGGAAGCCAGCTTCAAGTAACAGCATCCTCTGGGGGCGCCCTGCGGCTGGGCGTCCCATCACGAATTTCTACCCTTCTGGAGACTGAGAAACATGAGTGCTATCGTTGATATTATCGGCCGCGAAGTCATTGATTCGCGCGGTAACCCGACCGTCGAGTGCGACGTGCTGCTGGAATCGGGCGTGATGGGCCGCGCCGCGGTGCCGTCGGGCGCCTCGACCGGTTCGCGCGAAGCGATCGAACTGCGCGACGGCGATCCGAAGCGCTACTTCGGCAAGGGCGTGCTGCAGGCCTGCGAGAATATCAACACCGAGATCTCCGAAGCGATCATGGGCCTGGACGCCAATGAGCAAGCCTTCCTGGACCGCACCCTGATCGATCTCGACGGCACCGAAAACAAGAGCCGCCTGGGCGCCAACGCCATGCTGGCGGTGTCGATGGCAGTGGCGAAAGCCGCGGCCGAGGAAGCCGGCCTGCCGCTGTACCGCTACTTCGGCGGTTCGGGCGCGATGCAGATGCCGGTGCCGATGATGAACGTCATCAACGGCGGCGCGCACGCCGACAACAACCTGGACATCCAGGAATTCATGATCATCCCGGTCGGCGCACCGTCGTTCAAGGAAGCGATCCGCTACGGCGCCGAGGTGTTCCACACCCTGAAAAAGATCCTGCACTCGAAGGGCCTGAACACGGCCGTCGGCGACGAAGGCGGCTTCGCTCCGTCGGTCGCGAACCATGAAGAAGCGATCAAGCTGATCATGCAGGCAATCGAGCAGGCCGGTTACGTGGCCGGCCAGGATATCGCCCTGGGCCTGGACTGCGCGGCCAGCGAATTCTACAAGGACGGCAAGTATGTGCTCGAAGGCGAGGGCGGCCTGTCGCTGTCGGCAGCCGATTTCACCAATATGCTGGCCACCTGGTGCGACAAGTACCCGATCATCTCGATTGAGGACGCGATGCACGAAGGCGACTGGGAAGGCTGGGCGCACCTGACGTCGGTGCTGGGCAAGAAGGTGCAGCTGGTGGGCGACGACCTGTTCGTCACCAACACCAAGATCCTGAAAGAGGGCATCCAGAAGGACATCGCCAACTCGATCCTCATCAAGATCAACCAGATCGGCACCCTGACCGAGACCTTCGCCGCCATCGAGATGGCCAAGCGCGCCGGCTACACCGCCGTGATCTCGCACCGCTCGGGCGAAACCGAAGACTCGACCATCGCCGACATCGCAGTGGGCACCAACGCCCTGCAGATCAAGACCGGTTCGCTGTCGCGTTCGGACCGCATGGCCAAGTACAACCAGCTGCTGCGCATCGAGGAAGACCTGGGCGACATCGCCAGCTATCCTGGCCGCGACGCGTTCTACAACCTGAAGTAATCTTCAAGGCCGGTGGATCGGCGATGGTGGGCTGTGCCGCCCATCGTCGGTCCACCGGTCGTTTTTATTCTTGGTTCCGTCATGCGCCTGATCACGATCGCCCTTGCCGCCTTGCTCGTGCTGATCCAGTACCCACTCTGGCTCGGCAAGGGTGGCTGGCTGTCCGTGGCCGACATGCAGGGCCAGGTCGAGGCCGTGCGCCTCAAGACCGAGCAGCTCACCGCGCGCAACGCCAAGCTCACTTCCGAGGTCGTGGACCTCAGGGACGGCACCGGCGCGGTCGAGGAGCGCGCGCGCTACGACCTGGGCATGATCAAGCAGAATGAAATCTTCGTGCAGGTGCTGCGCAAGGACGAGCAGCCGGTCGAGTCGATGACCGTGCCGCCGCCTCCACCGCCGCCGAAGAACGGCGCCGCGCCTGCGCCGACGCACTAGTCGAATCTTATGAGTGAACAGAATTCCCCGATCGATCCCGCCAGCCTCGATTCGCTCGATGCGATTGCGGACTGCCTGGCCGATGCCTTCGAAGATGGCGATGGCGCCGTGGTCGGTGCTGCCTTGAAAGCGGTGGCGCAGGCGCCGGGACTGGGTGCGCTGGCCGCCGCGGTCGGCGTGCCGCGCGAGCAGCTTGGCGCCGCCCTGGCGTCAGGCGAGTTCGACCTCGATCTCACGCTCGAGATCATGAAGGTGGTCGATTTGCATATGAGTGGTGGGCGTAGCGGCGATTGAGCCGCGGCAGGAGCATCACCACCGCCCTGAAACAACGTCGTTCCCGCGAAGGCGGGAACCCAAGTTTCTTGGCGCACCGCTCACATCAAACGTAGTGGCAGTGCGTGCAAACTGGGGTTCCCGCCTGCGCGGGAACGACGTGCTGGCGTTAGCGATGCTAACGCACGACTCATGCGGCCCATGCAGGCCGCACAATCACATCATCAGTTCTTCGAATCCGACGACGCCTCACCCTGGGTATGCCCCGCGCCTTGCTCCAGGAACGCGCGCAGCATCCACGCATTCTTCTCATGGATTTCCATGCGCGTCGCCAGCATGCCGGCGGTCGGCTGGTCGTCGGCGGCGTCGGCGATGCGGAAGGCCGCACGCGCGGTGCGGGCCACCGCTTCCTGGCCGGCGACCAGCTGGCGGATCATCTCTTGCGCGCCCGGCACGTTGGCTTCTTCCTTGATGGTCGACAGTTCGGCGTAGCGCTGGTAGGTGCCCGGTGCGAAGTGGCCCAGGGCGCGGATGCGCTCGGCGATGTCGTCCAGCGCGTTCCACAGCTCGGTGTACTGCTCCTGGAACATCACGTGCAGGGTCTGGAACATCGGACCGGTCACGTTCCAGTGGAAATTGTGGGTCTTCAGGTACAGCATATAGCTGTCGGCCAGCACGTGCGAGAGCGAGTCGACGATTTTTGCGCGGTCTTCGGTGCTGATGCCAATATCGATATTCATGTGCTTCCTCCGTAAGTTCAGTAAAACCAAGATGGTGATGCTGTCTGAAAATGCAACAGTGTCATAACAGCATCAGCTTATCATCCCGGACGAAACTCTGTAGTCCGCTAACCCGATTGGCAGAGGATGCCGACCAGGCGCAATGCACCGGCCGCAAAAAGAAAAGAGGGCGCCCAGGCGCCCTCATCGGATACGGCAGCGCCGGCACATGGCCGGCGCAAACCATCAGCTCAATGCGTACTACCGCTCGGCGGCATCATCGTCTGCACCGGGCTGTCGCTGGCGAACAGCTGCGCGCAGTCGACCTTGTCGAAGGCATAGTGCTTGCCGCAGAAATCGCAGTTGATGCCCAGTTCGCCCAGCTCGGCCAGCGCCGATTCGACTTCTTCCTGGCCCAGCATCTTGAGCATATTGCCGACCTTTTCGCGGTTGCAGCTGCAATGGAATTGCGGGTGCAGCGGGTCGAACACGCGGATGGTCTCTTCCCAGAACAGGCGGTGCAGCAGGGTCGAGATGTCGGTCGCCAGCAGCTCTTCGCGCTTGACGGTCTGGCCCAGCATGGCGGCGCGGTTCCAGGTCTCCAGGTCTTCGGCCTCGGTGGCCTGCTTGGTCTGGTCTTCCTTGCCGCTGTGGCGCGGCAGCTTTTGCAGCAGCAGGCCGCGCGCGACCCGGTCGTCGGCCGCCAGCCACAGGCGCGTGTCCATCTGCTCCGAGCGCAGCATGTAGTTCTCGATCACGGTCGCGATCTGGTCGCCGTCGAGCGGCACCACGCCCTGGTAGGGCTGCTGGCCCGGGACCTTGTCGGCCGGGTCGAGCGTGATCACGAAACGGCCCTTGCCGTTGACGTTGAACATGTCGGTCAGGCTGGCGTCGTCGGCGATCTCGACGTCCGGCGCCAGCTTGGCGGTGGCGCGCATCTTCAGGTCGGCATCGCATTCGACCACCAGCAGGCGCACCGGGCCGTCGCCGTGGATCTGCATCACGAGCGCGCCGTTGAACTTGAGGTTGGCCGACAGCAGGGCGCCGGCCGCCACCATCTCGCCCAGCACCGCGCGCACCGCTTTCGGGTAGGCGTGGCGGGCCTGGATTTCGCGCCAGGTGTCCGAGATCTCGACCAGCTCGCCGCGCACGGCCGCATTGTCGAAGATGAATTTTTGCAGGGTGTCCCTGCTGGTGGTGCCAGTATCCGTAGTCGTCATTCTTTATCCGATTTTCTTGAGCTGCGTCTTGAACAGCTGGCCGCGCGCCACATAGCTCGCGGCGCTGGCCTCGAGGCGCAGCAGGTCTTCTTGTGTCAGTGTCCGCACCACCTTCGCGGGCGAACCCAGGATCAGCGAGTGGTCGGGAAATTCCTTGCCTTCCGTGACCAGGGCGCCGGCGCCGACCAGGCAGCCCTTGCCGATTCGCGCGCCGTTGAGCACCACGGCCTGGATGCCGATCAGCGAGCCGTCACCCACCGTGCAGCCGTGCAGCATGGCCTGGTGGCCGATCGTCACGTTGCTGCCGATGTCGAGCGGGTAACCCATATCGGTGTGCATCACGGTGCCTTCCTGAACATTGCTGTTCGCGCCGATCGTGATGCGCTCGTTGTCGCCGCGCAGCGTGGCGCCGAACCATACCGAGGCATTCGCCTCGAGCGTCACCTTGCCCACCAGGGTGGCCGTGTCGGCGACGAACGCCGACGGGTCGATCTCGGGCGCATGCTCGCCCAACTGGTAAATCGCCATGGATGTGCTCGCAAAGGGTGGAAATGGCGCTATTTTACCGTTCCCGACGCCCGGCCATGCCGCCCTGGTATCTTCCGAAGACGGGCAGATGGGGCCGCGGCGGGCGAATTCAACCGCCCGCCTATATAATCTTTCGAACGACTGTACTTATTTCAGGGGCAGCATGACACCTTCACGTTCCGAATTCCTCACACTGCGCGGCCTGCGCATGCACGTGCGCCACTGGGGCTCGCCCGACGCGCCCAAGCTGTTCATGCTGCACGGCTGGATGGACGTGTCGGCTTCGTTCCAGTTCATCGTCGATTGCCTGCAGGGCGACTGGCACGTGATCGCGCCCGACTGGCGCGGCTTCGGCCAGAGCGCGCGTTCGGGCGCCGACACGTACTGGTTCCCCGACTACGTGGCCGATCTCGACGCGCTGCTCGACCACCATGCGCCGGGAGAGGCGATCAACCTGCTCGGCCACAGCATGGGCGGCAATATCGCCGGCATCTATGCCGGCGTGCGGCCGCAGCGCATCGCGAAACTGGTCAACCTGGAAGGCTTTGGCCTGCCGACCACGCATGCGAAGCAGTATCCGGGCCGCGTCGCCACATGGCTGGACGAGTTGCGCGAGCCGCCCGTCATGCGCGGCTATGCCAGCCTGGACGAGGTGGCGGCGCGCCTGCGCAAGACCAATCCGCGCCTGGCGCCCGAGCGCGCGGCCTTCCTGGCGGCGCATTGGGCCGAGCAGGACCGCGACGGCCAGTGGCAGATCCTGGGCGATCCGGCGCACAAGATGAGCTCGCCGCTGCTGTACCACGTCGACGAGATCATGGCCTGCTGGAGCGCCATCACGGCGCCGGTGTTGTGGGTCGAGGCGGCGGAGACCGATATGTGGCGCTGGATGGGGGCGAGGGACCAGGCACGCGCCGAAGTCGACCGCCGCATGACGTACCTGAAGAACGTGACGCCGCGCATGGTGCCGGAGGCCGGCCACATGCTGCACCATGACCAGCCGGAACTGCTGGCGGCAATGGTCGAGGAATTCCTCGCCGCAGGCTAAAGGATTGTCGTTGTATCCACACCGCATCCACGTCAGATAAATTGCCGGTAGGCAACTCGTGTGCTACAGTCGGTTCCCAAGCGTGCGCCCAGTCCGGCCGCACCATAGACCGAACAGGAATGACGATGGGTATTCGAGCCGCCGGCGCGCTCGCCGCCGGCCTGCTGCTCGCAGGTTGTGGCACTCCGTATAGCCCGGTCCCCGTGGCCACCAACTTCCCCAGCACCCAGCAGCCGAAGGTGCAGGCCGCGGCCCACTGGGCCGTGATCGCGCGCCATATGGCCACCGAGATGGGGCCGACCCTGCGCACGGCGCCCAGCCGCTCGCTGTACGTGGAGCCGCTGCAATCGTCGGTCTTCGGCAAGGGCGTCAAGTCGCACCTGGTCACGGCCCTGGTCAACGACGGTTTCGTCGTCGTCAAGAATCCCGTGCCCGGCGCGCTTAAGATCGAGCTCGACACCCAGGTGGTCGCGTTCTCGGCCGACCGTCCGCAGTACCGCTACAACGGCTTGCCGACCGCGCTGGCCAGCGGCGCCTGGGTGCTGACCAGCATTCAGCACAGCCCGGAGTGGCTGCTCACGGCCGGCCTGTATGGCTACGACGCCCATCGCTGGTTCACCGCTCAGTTCGCGCCGGGCGCCACGCCGAAGACCGAGATGATCGTCACCGTGTCGGTGGCGGACGAGCAGCGCTACTACGCGCGCAATACCTCGGTGTACTACACCAGCGACGAGGACTTGGCGCTGTACGACGCCGCCCTGGCCGCCAGACTGGCGCCGGCGCCGGCATCGAAAACCTTCGCCGTCAAGGACCATTGAACCCACCATGCGCGCATTGAAACTCCCCGCCTGTGTCCTGGGCCTGGCGGTGCTGCTGGGCGGCTGCGCCCTCGAACCCGTCAATTACACCTCGGTGGCCGCGAACGATTTCGTCGCCGCCAACTACCGCGCCGCCGATGCCCTGCAGGCCCAGTTGCGGGGCAAGCTGCCCGGCGGCCAGCCCGTGATCATGGCGACCCTGGTCAATATCGATGCGCTCGAGCACAGCTCGATGCTGGGCCGCGTGGTGTCGGAACAGATCGCCACCCGGCTGGCCCAGGGCGGCTTGCCGGTGCTGGAAATGAAGCTGCGCAACAGCGTCTACCTGAAGCGCAACCAGGGCGAACTGATGCTCACCCGCGAACTGGGCGAAGTGGCCGGCACGCACAATGCGCAGGCGGTCGTCGTAGGTTCGTATGCCGAGACACGCGACACCATCTTCATCAACGTCAAGGTGATCCAGCCGACGACCAACCTGGTGCTGGCGGGTCATGACTACGTGCTGGCGAAGCAGGGCACGATCCGTTCGATGCTGGCGCCGGACTGAGCAGGGCCAGCCGGCGCACGATTTCCGGCAGCTGATTGCGTATCCAGCGCTGCTCGGCCTCGTCCAGCGGCCCGGGCGCCCGCGCTAGCGCGGCGAGCCGCGCCTCCACGTCGGGCTCGATCCGGACCCCGGCGGCGTCGAGCTCGCGCACGAAGCGTTCTGCCACCGGCTTGACCGGCCCGCCGTGCGCGCGATAGCGCTGCAGCTCGCCCATCAGGACCAGGGCGAGGGCAGGCGGCTCGGCATCAGGTGGAGCTTGCATGCAGTTCGCGCACCAGCGTCTCCACCAGCTCGGCCGCCGGCAGTGCCCGCGCCAGCGGCGCGCCCTGACCTGCCCAGTGCGCCGCATACTCATGGTCGCCGGCTTTCGACGCCGCGGCGTGCAGCTGCTTGGCGGCGTCGTAGGCCACCGGGTAGGCGGCCGGGGTGCCCGAGGCGCCGTGCGCGATCAGGCGGTTGACAATGCCGCGCGCCGGCCGTCCCGAGACTGCCGCGGTAAGCGCCGTGACGGCGGCGCGTTCGCTCTGCAGGTTGGCGCGGTAGGCCTCGTTGGCCGACGATTCCGGGCTCAGGATGAAGGCCGTGCCCAGTTGCGCGCCGGCGGCGCCCAGGTCCAATGCCGCCTTGATGCCGGCGCCGTCCATGATGCCGCCGGCGGCGATCACCGGCAATCCCGTGCGCTTGACCAGCAAACGCACCAGCACCGCCATGCTCAGCCGCTCATCACGCACGTCCGGGTCGAACATGCCGCGGTGGCCGCCGGCCTCGATGCCTTGCGCCACGATCGCATCCAGTCCCGCTTTCTCGATCAGCAGCGCTTCGTGCAGATTGGTCGCCGTCGCCATGGTGTGGATGCCGGCCGCGCGCAGGGCCGCCAGGCGCTCGCCTGACGGCAGGCCGAAGTGGAAGCTGACGATCTCGGGACGCAGGTCGAGCAGCACCCGGAAGCTCTCTTCGTCATCGTTGAACGTGCGATAGATTTCGTCGAGCGAGGAGGGCAGCGCGGCGCCGGTGTCGGCGAACAGTGGCGCCAGATGGGACAGCCAGGCCGCTTCGAGTGCTGCGTCGCGCCGGGCCGGTGCGTGGCAGAACACGTTGACGTTGATCGGCTTGTCCGTCAGCGCCCGCGTTTCTTCGATCATGGCGCGCGCCTGCGCAGCCGTGCTCGCGCCGATGCCCAGCGAACCGAGTGCGCCGGCATTCGACACCGCCGCCGCCAGCCGGGGCGTGCCGACACCCGCCATCGGCGCCTGCACGATCGGATACTCCAGCCCCAGCTGGGACAGGAATGGGTGATAAGGTTGCATGGCTCCTCCTTTCGCGTTTGACTAACGTTCTCAATATGAGAATGAAGTGATGGTATCATTCTGTTTTGAGAAAAGATATATGGAAACTGAATCTTTACGGATTTTTTGTGCGGCGGCCGCGGAACTGAGCGTCACCCAGGCCGCCGCGCGGTTGGGGCGAGCGCCGTCGAACGTGACCACCCGCATCCAGCAGCTCGAAGCCGACCTCGGCGCCGACCTGTTCGTCCGCGTCGGTAAACGTATCGCACTGTCGAGCGCAGGAGAACAGTTCCTGTCCTATGCCGAAAGGCTGCTGGCGCTGGAGGACGAGGCGCGCCAGGTCGTCTCCGGCGGCGCGCAGGGCGGCGTCCTGCGCATCGGCAGCATGGAGAGCACGGCGGCCAGCCGGCTGCCAGGCGTGCTGGCCGCCTACCACCTCGATCACCCCCTCACGCGGCTGGTGCTCAGCACCGGTCCGTCTCGCCAGACCATCGAACAGGTCAGGACCGGCGCCCTCGATTGCGCATTCGCCGCCTTGCCCGGTGACGATGGCGCCGAGCTGGCTGCGATGGGATTGCAATCGATGCCGGTCTGGGTCGAGGAGCTGCTGTTGCTGCTGCCGCCCGGCGAGCCGGCGACCACTGATGCGCGTTTGGTAGAGGCGCGTTCGCTGGCCGCCTTCCCGCAGGGGTGCAGCTACCGTCGCCTGGCGGAGGAAGCGCTCGGCATCGCTGCAACCCCGGCCTGGCGCGTGCAAGAGATGAATTCGTATCACGCGATGGTCGCCTGCGTGGCTGCCGGCGCCTGCGTGACGGTGCTGCCCGCCAGCGTGCTGGCGCTGGCCGCTGCGCCGAGCGCGTTGACGACCCTGTCCCTGGGCCGGGTCGATACGTGTTTGGTATGGCGCGAAGGCTTCGCGACGCCGGCTTTCCTCGACCTCGTGGCGCAGTTAAGAGCAGCGTGAGGCCCCGGTAAGGAGCGTGCAAATCCGCGTACAATGTCCGTTCACGCCAACGCCATTCGCCCCATGCTGAAAGTCGACCTGCACTGCCATTCCACCGTCTCCGACGGCGTACTCGCCCCTTCCGACGTGGCTGCCTATGCGCGCAAGGGCGGGGTCGACGTGTGGGCGCTCACCGATCACGATGAGGTCAGCGGCATCAAGGCTGCGCGCAAGGCTGCGGGCGAACTCGGCATGCGCTTCGTGGCTGGCGTGGAGATCTCGGTCACCTGGGCCAACGAGACGGTACACGTGGTCGGCCTGCAGGTCGACGAAGACCATCCGGCGCTGGTGACCGGCCTGGCCGCCACCCGCAATGGCCGCGAACAACGGGCGCGCGAGATGGCGGCCCAGCTGGAGCAGGCCGGCATTCCCGATGCCTACGAAGGCGCGCTGCGCTACGTCGCCAATCCCGACCTGATGTCGCGCACCCACTTCGCACGCTACCTGTGCGAGATCGGCGTGTGCGCTTCCACGCCCGAAGTGTTCCGCCGCTTCCTGACCGAGGGCCGGCCCGGCTATGTGCCGCACCGCTGGGCCACGCTGGCGGAGGCGATGGGGTGGATCGTCAGCGCGGGCGGCATTCCCGTCATCGCGCATCCGGGCCGCTACCGCTTCAGCGAGACGGCCGAGGGCATCCTGTTCGACGAGTTCCGCCAGCTGGGCGGCAAGACCATCGAGGTCGTCACCGGCAGCCATACGCCTGACCAGTACCAGGTCTATGCCGAGAAAGCGCGGCGCTACGGCTTCATGGCCTCACGCGGGACCGACTTCCATGCGCCGGGCGAGGCGCGGGTGGAGTTTGCCGAACTGCCGCCGCTGCCGTCGAACCTGACGCCGGTGTGGCATGACTGGTTTTAACTGGCCAAGAATCACGACCAACCCGCTGCGGCGGGTTTTTTGTTGTCTGCAGCAAAAATACGACAACACCGGCACGCATGTATGAATCGGTTTATACTCCAGTCAGAGTATATAGGGAGTATAAGTCATGAAGTTGAGCACCCAGCAACAGAAATTGCCCGATAGCGACAAAGTGACGGTCAACGTTGGCCTGGTCGACCTTGCCCAGCTCGACCTGCTGGTCGAAGAGGGTTTTTATTCGAACCGCACCGACTTCGTACGCACCGCGATCCGCAACCAGTTGCAGGTGCATGCGGACGCCATCCGCCAGACAGTAACCCGCAAGCGCTATGTGATGGGCATGCACCGCTATGGACGGCGCGAACTGGAGCAGGTCGCCGCAAGCGGTGAGCAGCTCGAGATCCACGTGCTCGGCCTGGCCGTGATCGAGGACGACGTACCGGCCAGCCTGGCGCAGGAAACGATCGCCTCGATCCAGGTGCTGGGCGCCTTCATCGCCTCGCCGGCCGTGCGCGAAGCGCTGGCCGGGCGCCTCCAATCCCCATGAGAAAGCACACCATGAAACCATTCGAACAATTCATCGGCCAGATGATGGAATCGGCGCGCCGCGTACAGGCGCGCGACCCGAAGGCCGCCACCGACGTCATCCAGCAGGCGCTGGCCCAGGCCGGCCTGCTGGCGCCGCAGCAAAAGACCGGTGCGCCGCCGCCTGCGCCGGAATTCGTCGACCTCAACCCCCCGCCGGCCTGGAGCAAGCCCCGGCCGCGGCCTCGTCCGGCGCCCGGGGCGGATAGCGGCCTGCCTGGCCGCTTCATCGCCGGCAGCCACGCCTGCGAGGCGGGCAGCCGCCGCTATAAACTGTACGTTCCGGCGCACCTGCCGGCCGGGCGCAGGCCGTTGATCGTCATGCTGCACGGCTGCACCCAGGATCCCGACGATTTTGCGACGGGCACCGGCATGAACGCGCTGGCCGAAGAAACCGGCTGCCTGGTGCTGTACCCCGAGCAGGATGGCCGCGCCAACCGTTCGCATTGCTGGAACTGGTTCGAGCCCGGCCACCAGGCGCGCGGTGCGGGCGAGCCGGGCATCCTCGCCGGCATGACGCGCCAGGTGATGAAGGACCATGACGCCGAGCCGTCGCAGGTGTTCGTGGCCGGGATGTCGGCCGGCGGCGCGATGGCTGCGGTGCTGGGCGCCGAATATCCCGAACTGTTCGCCGCGATCGGCGTGCATTCCGGCCTGCCGGCAGGGAGCGCGCGCGACATGATCTCGGGCCTGCAAGCCATGAAGAAGCCGGGTCGCGCGCGCAGCCTGCGCGAAGCGGTGCCGATCATCGTCTTCCATGGCGACGCCGACCATGTGGTCAATGCGGCCAATGGCGAGGCGGTCCTGAAGCAGTTCGTCGGCGCCCATGCCGGCCTGCGCGCGACGCCGCTGCATGCGAGTGAGGACGGGGCCAGCGCGGGCGGCCGCCGCAGCACGCGCCGCACCTGGCGCGACGAGGAAGGGCAAGTGATGGCCGAGCACTGGACCGTGCACGGCGCCGGCCACGCCTGGGCGGGCGGCAATCCGGCCGGTTCGCATACCGACGCACTCGGTCCAGACGCTTCGCGCGAGATGCTGCGCTTCTTCCTGAACCGGTAGCGCCAGGAACGCAAGGCCCCGCTCACGGCTGGGTCTTGAATTTTTCCCGGTCCAGCCCAATCTTGGCATCCTGTCATCAACTCACTGGAGATGTCTGCCATGAAGCGTGTTGTCCTGTTCCTTGCCACCAACCTTGCCGTCGTGCTGGTGCTGACACTGGTCATGAACCTGTTCGGCCTGGGGCGCGCCGTGTCGGCGCAGGGGATCGACGTCACGTCGCTGGCGGTCATGTCGGTCGTCATCGGTTTCACGGGCGCCTTCATCTCGCTGTTGATGAGTAAGCCAATGGCCAAGTGGTCGACCGGCGCGCGCGTCATCGAGCAGCCGGCCAATGCAACCGAGCAGTGGCTGGTGCAGACCGTGCGCCGCCTGTCCGAGCGCGCCGGTATCGGCATGCCCGAAGTTGCTGTGTACGACGGCGAACCGAACGCCTTCGCCACCGGTGCCTTCAAGAATTCGGCGCTGGTCGCCGTCTCGACCGGCCTGCTGCAAAGCATGAATCAGGATGAGGTCGAAGCCGTCCTCGGCCACGAAGTGGCGCACATCGCCAACGGCGACATGGTCACCCTGACCCTGATCCAGGGCGTGGTGAATACCTTCGTCGTGTTCCTGGCGCGCGTGGTCGGCTTCTTCGTCGACAAGGTCCTGTTCCGCAAGGAGGGCGAGGGCCCCGGCATCGGCTATTACGCGAGCGTGTTCGTGCTCGAGATCGTGTTCGGCCTGCTGGCATCGATCATCGTCGCCTGGTTCTCGCGCCAGCGCGAATTCCGCGCCGACGCCGGCGCCGCGAAACTGATGGGCACTCCGGTGCCGATGCAGCACGCGCTCGCCCGCCTGGGCGGTTTCGCGCCGGGCGCGCTGCCACAGTCGATGGCCGCGTCGGGCATTTCCGGTAGCGGCGGCGGCTGGGGCGCGCTGTTCTCGACCCACCCGCCGATGGAACAACGGATCGCTGCGCTCCAGCAATTGCGATAATAGCCACAAGAATGAGAGAGTCCCGATGGGCCAATATTTCCAGATCCACCCTGACAACCCCCAGGCCCGCCTGATCAAGCAGGCGGCGCAGATCGTCAGCAGCGGCGGCATCGTCGCGCTGCCGACCGATTCCGCCTATGCGCTGGTGTGCCGCCTGGACGACAAGTCCGCGGTCGACCGGCTGCGCCGCATCCGCGGCGTCGACGACAAGCACCACCTGACCCTGATGGTGCGCGACCTGTCCGAGGTGGCGCAGTATGCGCGCGTCGACAATGCGCAATACCGCCTGCTCAAGGCCACCATGCCGGGCCCGTACACGGTGATCCTGGAAGCGACGCGCGAACTGCCGCGCCGCCTGTCGCACCCGTCGCGCAAGACCATCGGCCTGCGCGTGCCCGAAAACAAGATTACGCTGGCGCTGCTCGAAGAACTGGGCGAGCCCCTGATCGGCACCACCCTGCAACTGCCGGGCGACGACCATATGCTGTCCGACCCCGACGAAGTGCGCGAGCGCCTGGAAAAGCAGATCGAGCTGATCGTCGACGGCGGCGCCGGCATGCTGGAGGCGACCACGGTGATCGACTTGACCGGCCCCGAACCGGAGCTGGTGCGCGAGGGCAGGGGCGACCCCGCTGCATTCGGCCTGTAATACCGGTGCACGAAGCGGCTTAAGAATTCCACAGGACAAGTGCGTAGCGGCCTCTGATAGAATCCCCCTTATGGATGAAACGATACGCAACATCGCCGTCTACGCGCTGCCCGTCCTTTTTGCGATTACCCTGCACGAAGCCGCCCACGCCTACGCTGCCAAATATTTCGGTGACAACACCGCCTATTCCCAGGGCCGCATGAGCCTGAACCCGCTGGTGCACGTCGACATCTGGGGCACCATCGTGATTCCGATCATGATGTACCTGTTCACGCCCTTCGTGTTCGGCTACGCCAAGCCGGTGCCGGTCGAGTTCGGCCGCCTGCGCAATCCGAAGCGCGACATGGCCTGGGTGGCGCTGGCCGGCCCGATCGCCAACCTGATCATGGCGGCATTGTGGCTGCTGTTCGCGGCGCTGCTGGTGTTCTTCGGCGTCAGCGAGGCCTTCCCGCGCAAGATGGCCGAGGCCGGCATCGTCACGAACCTGTTGATCATGGCCTTCAACCTGTTGCCGATCCCGCCGCTCGACGGCGGCCGGGTGATGACCAGCATGCTCCCCAATACCCTGGCCTGGAAGTTCGCGCGCATCGAGCCGTACGGCTTCTTCATCGTGCTGGGCCTGGTGTTCCTGCAACTGGTCGGCTACTGGGTGGTGCCGGTCATGCAGCTGGGCCGCTGGATCGTGGACCTGATGGTCTTGCCGTTCACCTTCATCCTGTTCTGAGGCGATGATGTACGACCGGCCGCCTGTCGACCTGCAACACCTGCCGCCATCGCCCTGGGTGGCGCGCTTCGCGCCGCTGGCGCCAGGCGGCGAGGCGCTGGACCTGGCCTGCGGCAACGGCCGCCACACGCACCTGCTGGCGGCGCGCGGCCTGCACGTGCTGGCGCTGGACCGCAAGCCCGAGGCGCTGGCTGCCAGCGCTGGCGAGAACGTGACCACGATGGAATACGACCTGGAGGCCGAGGGCGCGCCCTGGCCATTCGCGGCCGGGCGTTTCGCCGCGATCGTGGTCACCAACTACCTGCACCGGCCCCTGTTTGCCGCGCTGGCGGCGAGCCTGCGCCCGGACGGGATCCTGATCTATGAAACCTTCGCGCAGGGGAACCAGGTGTACGGAAAACCGTCCAATCCTGCCTTCCTGCTGGCGCCCGGCGAGCTGCTGGGGCTGGCGCGCGATGGTGGCCTGCAGGTGCTGGCCTATGAAGACGGCCATGTGGAACGGCCGCATCCGGCCCAGGTGCAGCGCCTGTGCGCGGCCGGCCCCGCATTTGTCAAAACCGAGGCGCAGCTCGACCATATTGTGGTCAGGAATGAACCATAGGGGCGGGCTATCCGCTACAATCAGATTTTTTATTGAATGGCACGGCCAAAGATTATGATTAAGGGCAGTATCGTTGCAATCGTCACCCCGATGTTCGAAGACGGCAGTCTTGACCGCGATTCCCTGCGCAAGCTGCTCGACTGGCACATCGCGGAAGGCACGGACGGGATCGTTATCGTTGGCACGACGGGCGAATCCGCCACCGTGTCACCAGAGGAACATTGCGAACTCGTCAAGCTGGCCGTCGACCACATCGCCGGCCGCATCCCGGTCATCGCCGGTACCGGCGGCAACTCGACCGCCGAAGCGATCGCGCTGACCCGTCACGCGAAGGAAGTCGGCGCCGACGCCTCGTTGCAGGTCGTTCCCTATTACAACCGTCCGACGCAAGAAGGCATGTACCGCCACTTCCGCACCATCGCGGAAGCCGTCGACCTGCCGATCATCCTGTACAACGTGCCCGGCCGCACCGTGGCCGACATGGCCAACGAGACCGTCGCGCGCCTGGCGCCTATCGACAATATCGTGGGCATCAAGGACGCCACCGGCAATATCGGACGCGGCATCGAACTGCTCAAGATGGTCGACAAATCGTTCGCCGTCTATTCGGGCGACGATCCGACCGCGATGGCCCTGATGTTCTGCGGCGGCGCCGGCAATATCTCGGTGACGGCCAACGTCGCCCCGCGCGCCATGCGCGAGCTGTGCGCGGCCGCGATGGCCGGCGACATCGCCCGTGCGGTCGAGATCAACAACCGCGTGCTGGGCCTGCACGGCAAGCTGTTCGTCGAACCGAACCCGGTGCCGGTGAAATGGGCGCTGGCCGAGATGGGCAAGATGCCGGCCGGACTGCGCCTGCCGCTCGCGCCGCTGTCCGCTTCCTTCCACGAAACCGTGCGCACCGCCCTGGTGGAAGCCGGCGTTCATTCCTAATCCCGGGCCCGCAAGGGTTCGGGTTCCTGACCTGATATCGAACGACATGACTAATAGCAAGAATTCGGGCTTCAATTCTTCGGCTCCCGCCGCCGTGCGCGTGCTGACACTGACCGCGATCGCGTTCAGCCTGGCGGCCTGCACCACTATCTTCGAAGGCGACAAGGTCGACTACAAGGGGGCCAAGAAAGCGGCGCCGCTGGACGTGCCGCCCGACCTGACCAAGCTGCAGCGCGACAACCGCTATGCGATCCCCGACGGCCGTGGCGTCGCCACCGCTTCCGGCCAGGCGGCCGCGGCGGCCGGCGGCGGCGGCTTCGTGCCCGGCATGGCCGCGAGCAACCAGCAGATCGGCCCGATCTCGACCGACGCCATCAGCGTGCAGCGCAATGGCGACCAGCGCTGGCTGGTGGTCAAGCAGACCCCTGAACAACTGTGGCCGCAACTGCGCCAGTTCTGGGAAGAGCAGGGCTTCGCCATCGAGACCGAGTCGGTCACTACCGGCACCATGGAAACCGCGTGGGTCGAAGACCGTTCGAAGATCCCGCAAGACTTCCTGCGCAATGCCATCGGCCGCGTGTTCGACCGCCTCTATTCGACCGGCGAACGCGACAAGTTCCGCACCCGCCTCGAGCGCCTGCCGGACGGCTCGACCGAAATCTGGGTCAGCCACCGCGGCGCCGAGGAAGTGCTGACCGGCTCGCAGAACGACTCCACCACCTGGACCACCCGCGCCAACGATCCTGGCCTGGAAGCGCAGTACCTGAGCCGCATCGTGGCAATGCTGACCGGCACCAAGGAAGTGGCGGGGGCCGAAGCGACTGTCGCCAACGCGCCGCTGGCGCCGCAGCACGCCAAGCTGGTGGGCGACACTGTGGAAGTCGACGAAGGCTTCGACCGCGCCTGGCGCCGCGTCGGCCTGGCGCTGGACCGCGTCGGCTTCACCGTCGAAGACCGCGACCGCGTGCAGGGCGTTTATTTCGTGCGCTATGTCGATCCGGACCTGGCCGAGAACAAGGATGGCTTCTTCAAGCGCCTGTTCTCGTGGGGCGGCAAGTCGGAAGACGAGCTCAAGGAAGCCCAGCGCTACCGCGTGCTGGTCAAGACCGAGCAGGGCGCCAACGTCAGCAAAGTCACGGTGCAGAACAACGAAGGCCAGGCGGATACCTCGCCGACCGCGACCAAGATCCTGAATCTGCTGCATACCGAGCTGAAGTAATCTTCGAGCTGGCCAGCCAGCTACCACCGTCGTCCCCGCGCAGGCGGGGACCCAAGTTTTCACGCAAACCACATAGGCAGATTTATGTGGTTGTGCAAGCAACTTGGGTCCCCGCCTGCGCGGGGACGACGTTTTTGCGCTAGCGGCACATATTCAACCAACGAACTGGTCGCCGATAAAAGCGATGGACGTAAAAAAACCGGCCCGCAGGCCGGTTTTTCTTACCGAAGTAACGAATTACTTGGTGGTAGCAGCAGCGTCAGCAGCTTGCTCAGCCGAACCTTGAGCAGCAGCAGCTGCGTCGGTTGCGGTAGCAGCAGCGGCAGCAGCGTCAGCGGCAGCAGCGTCAGCAGCAACTGGTGCGGTTGCGTCAGCAGCTGGGGTTGCGGTGACGTCAGCTGGTGCGGCAGCAGCTGGGGTTTCGGTCACTGGAGCGACTGGTGCTTCTTCTTTCTTTGCGCAAGCAGCCAGGGTCACAGCGAACAGGGAGGCGATCAGCAGGGATTTTTTCATGATTTTTCCTTAGTATGTACAAGAGTCGAACACTTGTTGCGAATAATAATTACCGGTAATTATTTCTCGGTGGAATTCTCGTGCCTTACAAATAGCGTTAACGCCATAGACGCAACGGAACCTTCCTGATTGATATTATAGACAATTTTACAGTTTCGCAATAGCGAACACATGCTCTAGCGAAAGAAATTTGCGCCCGAATAAGCTTCATATTGTTACAAGATGCAACGCGGCCAAGAAACACGGGTTTATGTAACTTTTTGGCGCTTTATAAACCTGTTTTGGATATTTGCAAGGTGGTGCGTGACTCTTGCCAGATCGCCTCGAAACGGAGTCGCGCCAGTTCGCAGGCCGGCGGCTGGTCGAATGCGGCTTCGCCGCGCGGGTGGTCACTATGGAAGCGGCGCACGATATGTCGGTCGTCGGCGATGCAAAAGGAATCGGTGAGCTGGCGCAGGCCGCGCGGCGTTTGCCGGCACTCGCACAGGTGGCCGTAGTCGCGCAGCAGGCGGAGGAAGCGCGGCGCATGGCGCTCGATGTGCACCGTGTCGTGCAGCGCCAGGCGCAGCCGGCCGCCGCGGACCAGGAAGGCCCGCAGCGCCGTATCGGCCTCGAGGGTTCCGAGGGGAAAGATCGAGAAATCCGGATCGAAGGTATCCAGGGTGCCACTGGCCGCTTCCACGCAGGCGAGGAACTGCGTAGCGCACGCCAGCCGGGTGTCGAAGGGAAACGTGCGTGGCTCGTTCATCGGCACCCCTTGTCGTCAACCCAGCTCGACCCAGCCGTCCTGGTACCAGGTGTACAGGGCTTCGAGCACGTCGTCGGTGGCCTGGTCGAGCGCCTCGCCATCGATGCGGCGCGCATTGGCCAGCAGGTCCAGCACGGCCTTGTCGGCGCGGCCGACGGCGAACGATTCGCCATTGATGAACACGTGCTTGCCGCGGTACAGCATCAGGGTCTTGCTGGACAGCTTGATGCCGCGCTTGGCCGCGGTCTCCATGAAGCGGCCGACCGTCAGCGGCTTGGCCGGACCGGTGAAGAACACATTGTGTTTCGGTTCGGACATGTATTCGCCCAGGAAGACGGTCACGTCTTCGGCATCCCAGCGCACCTTGTTCAATTCGTCGGCGACGGTGTCGAGCATTTCGCGCGGAATCTCGGCCGGGTTCTTGGCCGGCTTCAATTCTGGATCGCCATAGCGGCCTGGCAAATCGATCGAGTCGGCCATGAATTGCAGGAAGGCCTCGCCCAGTTCCTGGAACGAAGGCGAGCGGAAGCCGATCGAATACGTCATGCATTCGCCTTCGGCAATGCCGTCGTGGGCATAGTGCGGCGGCAGGTACAGCATATCGCCCGGCTCGAGCACGAATTCTTCTTCCGGCTTGAAATTGGCCAGGATCTTGAGCGGCAAGCCCTCGACCAGGGTCAGGTCTTGCTGCGCGCCGATTTTCCAGCGGCGCTTGCCGTGGGCCTGCAGCAAAAAGACATCGTAGGAATCGTAGTGCGGGCCGACGCCGGCGCCATCGGTGGCAAAGCTGATCATCAGGTCGTCGAGCCGGGCATCCGGCACGAAACGGAACTGGCGCAGCAGTTCGTCGGCGCGCTCGTCGTAGAGGTTCACGCCCTGGACCAGCATCGTCCAGTTGGCTTCGGTGCGTGCCGGAAGCTCGGCCAGGGGACCATGCTGCATGTCCCAGTTGCCGTCGCGCTGGGTCACCAGGCGCGACTCGACGTGGTTCAGGCGGGCCAGTTCCGCCAGCTTGTCGAACTTGAGCAAAGGCTTGAATCCGGGAATGGCGCCACGGATCAGGAGCGGTTTCTTGTGCCAGTAATCGCGCAGAAACTCGGCGGGAGTGATATTCCCCAGAAGCGGTAATTTTTTCATGCGCCATTATAACCAGCCGTACAAGTCGCGGAACCCATCAAGGGTATAATCCGAGCCTTACAACGAAAGGATGTGCGATGAAGATTGCCAAAGACACGGTCGTGACGGTTAACTACAAACTGTCGGATGCCCAGAACAACCTGATCGAAGAAGGCGTGCAGCCGATGGTCTACCTGCACGGCGGCTACGAAAACACCCTGCCGAAGATCGAAGAAGAACTCGACGGCAAGGAAGTCGGCTATGCGTCGACGATCCAGGTCGAACCGGACGATGCGTTTGGCGACTACGAGCCAGAACTCGTCAAGGTCGAAGACCGCGCACGCCTGCCGGAACCGATCGAAGTCGGCATGCAGTTCGAAGGCGTGGCCGAAGGCGGCGACGACGAGCCGGTGATTTTCACCGTCACCGAGATCGCCGAAGATAAAGTGGTCCTGGACGGCAACCATCCGCTGGCCGGCATGGCACTGCGTTTCGAGCTGTCGGTGATCGACGTACGCGCGGCCACCGCCGAGGAAATCCAGCATGGCCACGTGCACGGCGCGGGCGGCCATCACCACGAGATGGACGACAGCGAAGAAGGTGACCACTTCCGTAGCCAGCCGCTGCAGTAATCATCGTATCGTTAGTGGCCCGTGGCGTCAGGCCACCGGCCGCGAACGCCTCATTGCTTCGCGTCCTCGACCGCGAACGTCGCTTCTTTTCCCAGTTTCACATTCACCTCGACCGCCATCGATCCCACCGATAGCTGTCCCAGGTTGCCCTTCCATTCGATCTCCGGCTTGCGTCCATGCGGCTTGCCGCCGTCGACCAGCAACACCTTGCCGTCGAATTTGACTGCCTGACCCTGGATCTGGCGCCGCACCGCCTCGAAGCCATCTTTTTCCACCGGATCGCGCCGCAGCAGGCCGCGCAGCCCCGCCGGTTCGTCCAGGTAGAACGGCCGCACCGCGCCTTCCGAGAACAGCACCAGCGCCTCGGCCTTGTCGCTGCGCGCGATCGCGAACAGGCGGTTCAGCCAGAAGCGGTTGGCGACGGTGCGGTCTTCGTATTCGCTGTTGCGGCCGGCCGCCTCCAGGTAGTGGTTGTTGGCGGCCGGGAGATTGATGGTGGCGTACAGCACCTTGCCGACCTTCCAGTGCGCGTTCTCGGCATAGCTGCGAAAACGCGGGCTGGCCGAGAGCTGGGTCAGGTGGATTTTCTCGCGGCCCAGCGACTCCGGCTCGCCATGGAACAGTTCGCGCAGTCGGTTGAGGCGTTCGATCGCATTGGTGCGGTTGGCCGAGTTGCGGCAGGCAGTCCAGTCGCTGCCGGCCAGCGACACGATGGTCGGCCGCCGGGCGCGTTCCACGATGTCGCGCCGCGCCTGGTACAGGCGGTCGCCGCAGCTTTCCTTTTCTCCCTTGATGCCGTTGATGACCACGAAGGCCAGCGACTTCTCGGACGAATCGGCCAGCGCCTGCTTGAGGCGCGCTTCGCCGTCCTCGTTCGCCTTGCCGTTCGCATGGTCGGCGCCATTGCCGATCACCGCGAACCGGTGCGCGCGATCGTCCTCCTTGTCCTTCGCACCGGCAAGCGGTGCAATGGACAGGAGGGCGGCCATCAGGCCCGCCAGCAGGAGCGAACGGCGCGGCGCGGGCATCAGGCGGCCAGGCGCTTGAGCTCGTAGAGGCGTTCGAGCGCTTCGCGCGGCGTGAGCGCATCCGGATCGATGGCGTCGAGCGCGTCGCGCAGTCCATCGTCCTGCTCCGCCGGGGCGGGGGGCGGCGCCTCGCCGATCTCGTCTTCCCCGACCGGGGCCGCGAACAGGTCGAGCTGCGGCGTGGCGTCCAGCGCCTGCGCCTCGAGGCGCGCGAGGTGCTTGCGCGCGGCCTTGATCACCTGCGGCGGCACGCCGGCCAGCTGCGCCACTTGCAGGCCGTAGCTTTGCGAGGCCGGCCCGTCCTGCACCGCGTGCAGGAACACGATGCTGTCCTTGTGCTCGACCGCCGACAGGTGCACGTTCGATGCGCTCGGGTACGATTCGGGCAGCTGGGTCAGCTCGAAGTAGTGGGTGGCGAACAGCGTGAAGCTGCGGCTGGTGTCGATCAGGTGGCGCGCGATGGCCCAGGCCAGCGCCAGGCCGTCGAAGGTCGAGGTGCCGCGGCCCACTTCGTCCATCAGCACCAGCGAATGCTCGGTGGCGCCATTCAGGATCGCCGCCGATTCGGTCATCTCGACCATGAAGGTCGAGCGGCCGTTGGCCAGGTCGTCGCTGGCGCCGATGCGGGTGAAGATGCGGTCGATCGGGCCGATCGTGGCGCTCGTCGCCGGCACGTAGCTGCCGACATAGGCCAGTAGCGTGATCAGGGCCACCTGGCGCATGAAGGTCGATTTACCGCCCATGTTCGGGCCGGTAATCAGCAACAAGCGCCGGTCGTTGGACAGCTTGCAGTCGTTGGCGATGAAGCGTTCGATCTGGTTTTCCACCACCGGGTGGCGGCCTTCGACGATCGTCAGGCACGGCGCATCGGTGAGCTCCGGGGCGCACCAGTTGTGGCGCAGCGCGTGGCTGGCCAGGGCCACCAGCACGTCGACCTGGGCCAGCGCGCGCGCGATCGTCTGCAGGCATCCGATGTGCGGCGCCAGGTCGCCCAGCAGCTGGTCGTACAGCATCTTCTCGCGCGCCAGCGCGCGGTCCTGCGCCGACAGCGCCTTGTCTTCGAAGGCCTTCAGTTCGGGCGTGATGTAGCGTTCGCAGTTCTTGAGGGTCTGGCGGCGGCGGTAGTCGTCCGGCACCTTGTCGGCCTGGCCGTTGGTGACCTCGATATAGAAGCCGTGCACCTTGTTGTACTCGACCCGCAGGTTGGCGATGCCGGTGCGGGCGCGCTCGCGCGTCTCGAGGTCGACCAGGAACTGGCCGGCGTTCTCGGACAGCGCGCGCAACTCATCCAGCTCGGCGTCGAAGCCGCGCGCGAACACGCCGCCGTCGCGCACCATCGCGGCCGGCTCTTCCATCACGGCGCGCGTCAACAGCTCGACGCATGCGTCCGGCGTGGCCAGGTCGTCGTGGATCTCGCGCAGCAGGCAGGTGTCGCCCGGGACGAAGCAGCGCGCCACCTGTTCGCGCACGACCGGCAAGGCTTTCAGGCCATCCCGCAGGCTGGCCAGGTCGCGCGGCCGCGCGGTGAGCAGGGCCACGCGGGTGGTGATGCGTTCGATGTCCGGCACTTGCGCCAGGGTCGGCGACAGCACGTCGCTGGCCTCGGCCTGCAGCAGCGCCGCGATCGACTGGTGGCGGCTGCGCGCGCTTGATTGGTCGCGGCGCGCATGGTGCAGCCAGTGGCGCAGCAGGCGCGAGCCCATCGCCGTGCGGCAGCCGTCGAGCAGCGAGAACAGGGTGGGCGATTCCTGGCCGCGGATGGTCTCGGTCAGTTCCAGGTTGCGGCGGGTGGCGGCGTCCAGGCCGATGTATTCATTTTCAAGTTCGCAGGCCAGGCCGCGCACGTGCTGCAGGCCGCGGCCTTGCGTCGATTGCGCATAGCGCAGCAGCGCGCCGGCCGCGCCGAAGGCGGCGCCCAGGCCATCGGCGCCGAAGCCGGTGAGGGTGGCCACGCCCAGCTGCTCGAGCAGGGCGCCGTGGCCCTTGATGACGTCGAAATGCCATTCCGGGACGCGCTGGGTGTGCGCATGCGCGCCATCGCCCTCGAACATGTCGGCGCAATCGGCGCGCAGGATCTCGGCCGGCGCGATGCGTTCGAGTTCGTGCGCCAGGCGCTGTTCGACGGCGCGCGCATCGCCCGAGAATTCCATCAGGCGCAGGTTGCCGCTGGCGAGCGACAGCCAGGCCAGGCCGGCGGTAACGGTCTTGCGGCTGGCGATCAGGCACAGCGCCAGCAGCGGGCGTTCGGCTTTCTCGGGCAGCAGGTCGGAATCGGTCAGGGTGCCGGGCGTGACCACGCGCACCACCTTGCGCTCGACCGGGCCTTTCGACAGGGCCGGGTCGCCGATCTGTTCGCAGATCGCGCACGATTCGCCCAGCTTGACCAGCTTGGCCAGGTAGCCGTCCAGCGAGTGGAAGGGCACGCCGGCCATCTTGATCGGATTGCCCTCGGACTTGCCGCGCGCGGTCAGGGTGATGCCGAGCACGCGCGAGGCTTTTTCGGCGTCTTCGAAGAACAGTTCGTAGAAGTCGCCCATGCGGTAGAACACCAGCATGGTGGGGTAGTCGGCCTTGATGCTCATGTATTGCTGCATCATGGGGGTGAGCTTTTCGGTCGCGCTGTTCTTGATGGCGGCGGCGTTGATTTCTTTGGGGGCGGTGGTCATGTCGGTCAAATCGGTACGGCTTGGCGCGTGCGGGCCAGGACTTGCCATTTTACCGCGTTCGACCCGTCAGTTTGCTGCAAACTTCGTCCGCGCCTGCGCGATCAGCGCCTGGCATCGATGCGCCAGGCGCCCGGCGCCACGCCCACATGCTTGCGGAAGATCCGTCCAAAATGCACGGCATCGGCAAAGCCGGTGGCCAAGGCGATCTCGCCCAGGGCATCGCCCGAATTGGCCAGCATGGCCTGGGCACGCCGGATCCGGACATCGAGCTGCCACCGGTACGGCGCCATGCCCGTCGATATCTTGAATGCACGGCAGAAATGCGACTGCGATACATTGATCAGCGACGACAGTGTTCCCAGCTCTACTCGCTCCGGGAATGTTTCTTCCATATACTCCGTTACGCGGCGCAACTGCCAGGGTGCGAGTCCGCCAGCCTTGCAGGCGGCGCTGCGCGGACCGGCAAACAGTTGCGAGGTAATCGCCGCAATGATGCCGTCGCCATACAACTGCATCGATGGGTCGGGATTGTCGATCGCTTCCGTCAACAACCTGGTCAGGTTCCAGATGCGGTCGTTCGAAAAACGCGGCAGCGGCGAATCGATTCGATGCGCAGCGAAATCGGTGGATAGATGCGCGCCCAGGAGCGCGAAATCGAAGGTGAGCGTGGCATCGATGACACGCCGCACGCTTTTCGAATAGCCCCACATTTCCATGCCGGCCGGCGCGAAATGGATATGCCGGGGGATATGGTCGGACACGTCCGGCTTGCCCGGTCGCGGACAGGGTTGGCACACGCCGCCGCTTTCTTCCAGCACGACCGTCAGGCGCGCCTTGTCGCGGTGCGGCAGCAGATGTACGCCTTCGCCCTGGCACCGGTAGCCGGTGACGTCGAGTGCCACGCCTCTCCAGGCCCGCCGCGACCGGGTCGCGCCAATGACATTGTCCGGCAGGGATTGCGGAGTATCCGGTTTCGCAAGAATGTCGTTCTCCTCGGGCTGGGATCATGGCACTGTTCATTCTACCGATCATGGACCAGCGATGCATCTCCGCGTACCCGATAGCAAGAATGAACAATCATGAGCAAAAACGATCATTGCCGCACCCTTATCGCATTGATATCGTTCGGTCTCCCGCGCACATCCCGTCGCGTTCAAAGTGAAAAAGGACAGAATCATGAGCAAGAATGGACTCGACGCGACGTCCACCGGGGTGGTGAATGTCCTGGCCCGCCGCCACGGCAGCTGAGACCGGAGCCGGCGTGGATATCGAAGAACTGCGCACATTCGTCGAGATCGCCGATGCCGGCGGGATTTCGCCCGCCGCGCTGCGGCTGGGCGTCTCGAAGTCCATCGTCAGCCGCCGCTTGCTGCGGCTGGAAACGGAGCTGGGCGTGCAGTTGCTGTCGCGCTCGACCCGCGGCGCGGCGCTCACCGAAGCCGGCGCCACGTTCCGGGGGCATGCGCTGAGGGCCTGCGTCGAGATCGACATCGCCAGGGAAGCGACCCAGCCCACCGAACACCTGCGCGGCCGCCTGCGCATCGCCGCGCCGTATTCCCTCGGCCCGACGCATATCGCGCCGGCGCTCGCGGAGATGGCGCG
The DNA here is from genome assembly GCF_030770395.1 of Telluria beijingensis. Classification (GTDB taxonomy): domain Bacteria; phylum Pseudomonadota; class Gammaproteobacteria; order Burkholderiales; family Burkholderiaceae_D; genus Telluria; species Telluria beijingensis. Next base: position 1,577,383 of record NZ_CP132480.1, read on the forward strand.
CCGCCATCCCCAGCTGCAGATTCACGCCAGCTACAGCGACCATGTCGTCGATCTCATCGGCGAAGGCTTCGACTGCGCGATCCGGCTCGGCGTCCTTCCGGATTCCAACCTGGTGGCGCGCCGGATCGGATCGGTGCGCGGGACGCTCGTCGCGAGCCCGGCGTATATCGCGGCGCGCGGGGCGCCGGAGACGCCCGGCGAACTGCTGGTCCATGAAGCGCTGATGAAGGGAACCGAGTGCTGGCAGTTCGTCGACGGCGGCCAGCCCGTCGCGATCCGTCCGCAGGGGCGCTTCAAGGCCGACAGTGGCGCGGCGCTGGTCGCGGCGGCCCTGGCCGGCCTGGGCATCGCCTGTCTTCCTGACTGTCTTGTGCGCGCACAGATCGATGCGGGCGCGCTGGTTCCCCTGATGCCCCGCTATCCGGTCGCGCCCGCCGGCGCCTATGTGGTGCATTCGATGGGACGGCATCCGCCCTCGAAGATACGGGTGCTGGCCGACTTGCTCGCCGAGTATCTCGGCCAGGCGCCGGCGGGAGCGGGTATGGCGAAATCCGCGGCAGAGCTGGTTGTGGAGCGATGCTACCGGTGAGGCAGCAACAAACCGCAGGAATATACAATGCCGCGCCGATATCGCCTTGGTATCGTTCGGTCTTCCATGCGCATTCCACCACGGTCCAGGCCTGGTTCGCCGGCTTCACCACAGGCGTTCCAGTTCACGCGACATAGCTGCACCCCGGCCGGCACTACCGTGCACGACACGGACGGTCTATTTTCATGCACACCATCGACACTACGGAGAACGATTTGAGTCACATCCTGGTCATCAATAGCAGCGTTTCGGGCGATGCTTCCGTTTCGCGCACCCTGGTCGGGGACATCGTGCGCGGCCTGATCGAAGCGCAACCCGACGTCCGCCTGACCTGCCGCGACGTCGACGAAGAGGGCATCCCGCACCTGAGCGCCGTCACCGTCGCCGGCGTGCGTGGCGTCGCCGCGACCGCCGCCGAACTGGCTACGCGCGACCTGTCGGATGAACTGATCGCCGAATTGCAGGCGGCCGACATCGTCGTGATCGGCGCACCCATGTACAATTTCAGCATCCCTTCGAGCCTGCGCGCCTGGTTCGACCATGTGCTGCGCCCGCGCGTCACGTTCGCCTACAGCGCCGCCGGCCCGCAGGGACTGTTGACGGGCAAGCGCGCCATCGTGGTCCAATCGCGCGGCGGCTTGTATTCGGAAGGGCCGGGCAAGGCCAGCGACTTCCAGGAGCCCTACCTGAAGCAGCTCCTGGGATTCATCGGCATTGACGACGTGACCTTCATCCACGCTGAAAAAATCGGATTCGGACCGGAGGCGCGCGAACTCGCACTGGCTGGCGCCCGCGAGCGGATCGCACATCTGGTGGCCGAGCTGGCCGCGGATCCGGCCTGACAGGGAGACAAGCATGATAGACATGATCATCGAGCAGCGCCGCCGCAGCCTGGGCGGCGGTTTCGAAGTCGGCCGCGTACTGCCGTTCGCCAAGCGGCGCATGGTGGGGCCGTTCATCTTCTTCGACCATATGGGCCCGCTCGACCTGGCGCCGGGCATCGACCGCAGCGTCGACGTGCGCGCGCATCCGCACATCGGCCTGTCGACCGTCACTTACCTGTTCTCGGGCGAGATCATGCACCGCGACAGCCTGGGCTACGAGCTGCCGGTGCGGCCGCATGAAGTCAACTGGATGACGGCGGGGAGCGGCATCACGCACAGCGAGCGTTTCGAGCATGCACGCGCCCATGGCGACCATCTGCACGGCATCCAGGCGTGGGTCGCGCTTCCGGATGGAATGGAAGAAATCGATCCATCGTTCTCGCACCATTCCGGCGCCGACCTGCCGCAGTGGGAGGAAGCCGGTGTCACCGGCCAGCTGATCGCCGGCAGCGCCTATGGCCTGACCGCCGGCGCCGCGACGCATTCGCCGCTGTTCTACGCGCACCTCGACATGGCGCCGGGTTCGACCGCCGAAATCCCGGGCGGCTACACCGAGCGCGCGCTGTACATCGCGACCGGCGCGGTCGAGATGGATGGCATGCGCCACGAGAGCGGCCGCATGCTGGTGCTGGGAGCGGGCGCTTCGCGGGTCAAGGCGCTGGAGCATGCGAAGGTGATGGTGCTGGGCGGGGAACCGGTCGGCGAGCGCCACCTGTACTGGAATTTCGTGTCGTCGTCGAAAGACCGGCTGGCGCAGGCGGCGGCCGACTGGAAGGCGGGCCGGATGAAGCTGCCGGACGCGGACGACAAGGAGTTCACTCCGCTGCCGGACGAGCCGAAACCGCCGGCGCCGGCGATGTCGTAGACTCGCTCCTGCCCTCGATGGCGAGACGGCCGTTGCATACGGCTGCGAACCCGCCATCGTCTTCTCCTGCGAACAGTGCAAGGTCGGAGCCCAGCGCTACGGGCTGGCGAAATCGGCACCAGACCGAGGTGATGGCGCTGCCCGATCGTGCCTGTAGCAGCGCGCATGCCCTGGCCAGCGTGTGCGCCCCATGGATGATGGGCGCGCGCACGCCCATCAGGCGCGCCGACCACGGCCACAGGTGGATCGGGTTCCAGTCGCCGGACAATGCCGCGTAGCGGCGGCCGGCATCGTGCGCAACAGTCCAGGCGCCGAGCGCCTCGCCGGATGGCAGCGCGGCCTGTGCCGCGGCAGGACGGCCCTCGCGGCTGCCGCGCTTGACCAGATACGTGCTGTCGCACGAAAAAGCCAGGCGCTCGCCATCGAAGGCGCGCGTCTCGAGCACGCAATAGCGCGCGCCGTTCGCGGCAGGAGGCGGCAACCGCAGGGTGGTGCTCAAGGCCAGCGGAACGTCGGGCCACACCGGGCCACGCATCGCCAGGCTGTTCTCCACGTGGATCAGCCCCGGAATGCGAAAAGGGATCGGCCGCGCGACCATCGTCGCCAATTGCGCGCGCTGCGCGAGCAGGTACAGGAAGGTGAGCGGCACCGCATCGCCGGGAAAGCCGAACGCCGTGTTATAGCGGCGCACGTGGTCGCGGTCGATCCGGTCGAGGAGAAAGGTGGCGCTGACCGACGCGGCCGAGGAAGGCACGCGGCGCTTGAACAGCGCCCGCAACAGCAGCGTGATGCCGAGCGGTGGAAGAGAAGAGTAGGAATCGCGGGGCGGAATGCTCATCCGTGCAGGATAGCATTCCGCCCTGGAGAGCAGGACGTCAGGCCGCCTTGGCCTGGGTCACGCGGCGGGTGATGTGGGCCAGCGCCGCATCGACCTGGTCGATCAGGATCAGGCACAGGTCGCCTTCGTCCAGGCGGTCGAGCGCGCGGTCGATGGCCACGAATTCGCCATTGATCTCTTCCACGTGCGCGGTGCGCGTGGCGCCTTCCAGGCCGGCGCGCAGCAGCGCGATCACTTCGCCATCGGCGCGGCCGCGCTGGCACTGGTCCTGGTACAGCAGCACGTCGTCGAAGGCCTTGCCGAGGATTTCGGTCTGCTGGCGGATGTCCTGGTCGCGGCGGTCGCCCGCGCCGCTGATCACCACCGAGCGGTGCTTGCCCGGCATGCTCTCGACCGCATTGACCAGCGCCGCGATCGCATCCGGATTGTGGCCGTAGTCGGCGATGACGGTCGCGCCGCGGTGCTCGAACACATTGAAGCGGCCCGGCGCATTGTCGCTCTCGCCGACAAAAGTCTTCAGGCCCAGGCGAATCGCATCCCAAGAGGTACCCACCGCCCAAGCCGCGGCGACCGAGGCCATCGCGTTCTCGACCTGGAAGCCCACCACGCCGCCGCGGGTGATCGGCACTTCCTTCATGTCGATGCGTTCGACGAACGTGCCCTGCGCAGCGACCAGGAAGCCTTCCTCGACGAAGACGACGCGGCGGCCCTGGGCGCGGTGCATCGCCATGACCGGATTGCCGACGTCCTGGGCGAAGAAGGTGACTTCGCCGCGGGTCTTCTCGGCCATCGCCGCCACGGTCGGGTCGGCGGCATTGAGCACCGCCATGCCGCCCACGGCCACGTTCTGCACGATCACGCGTTTCAGCACCGCCAGGTCTTCCAGCGTGGTGATGTAGTTCAGGCCCAGGTGGTCGCCGGCGCCGATATTGGTCACCACCGCCACCTGGCATTTGTCGAAGGCCAGGCCTTCGCGCAGCAGGCCGCCGCGCGCCGTCTCGAACACGGCGGCGTCGACGTCCGGGTGCAGCAGCACGTTGCGCGCGCTGCGCGGGCCGCTGCAGTCGCCGCTGTCGATGCGGCGGCCTTCGATGTAGACGCCGTCGGTATTGGTCATGCCGGTGCGCAGGCCGGAGGCGGTGAGCAGGTGCGCGATCAGGCGCACCGTGGTGGTCTTGCCATTGGTGCCGGTCACGGCCACCACCGGGATGCGGCCGTCGTCGCCATCCTTGAACAGGGTGTCGATGACGGCGTCGCCGATCGCGCGCGGCTTGCCGAACGAGGGGGCAAGATGCATGCGCAGGCCGGGCGCGGCATTGACTTCGACGATGCCGCCGCCCGTTTCTTCCATCGGTTTCAGGACGCTGTCGGCCACCAGGTCGACGCCGCAGATGTCCAGGCCGATCATGTGGGCGGCGGCGATCGCGCGCTCGGCTACTTCCGGATGCACGTCGTCGGTGACGTCGGTGGCGGTGCCGCCGGTCGACAGGTTGGCGTTGTTGCGCAAGACCACGCGCTGGCCCAGGCTTGGGACCGAATCGGCGTTCATCCCTTGCTGCACCAGGGTGCCCAGGGCGATGTCGTCGAAGCGGATCTTGGTCAGCGACGTCGCGTGGCCATCGCCGCGGCGCGGGTCGCGGTTGACGGTGTCGACCAGTTCGCGCACGGTGTGCTTGCCGTCGCCGATCACCTGCGGCGGCTCGCGCCGCGCGGCGGCGACCAGCTTGTCGCCGACCACCAACAGGCGGTAGTCGTGGCCCGGCAGGTAGCGCTCCACCAGGATGTCGTCGCGGAATTCGCTGGCGGCCTTGAAGCCGGCATCCAGTTGCTCGCGGGTGGTCACATTGACCGTGACGCCCTTGCCCTGGTTGCCGTCCTTCGGCTTGATCACGACCGGCAGGCCGATTTCCATGGCCGCGGCCCAGGCATCGTCGGGGTCGACCACGCTGCGGCCCTGCGGCACCGGCACGCCGGCCGCGTCCAGCAGCTTCTTGCTCAATTCCTTGTCCTGCGCGATCGATTCGGCGATCGCGCCGGTGGCGTCGATCTCGGCGGCCTGGATGCGGCGCTGGCGGCTGCCCCAGCCGAACATCACCATGCTGCCTTCGGTCAGGCGGCGAAACGGGATGTTGCGGGCCACGGCGGCCTGTACGATCGAGCCGGTCGATGGGCCGAGGCGGACGTCTTCGTCCGTGTCGCGCAGCTGCTTGAGCGCGGCGGCCAGGTCGAACGGGGTGTCATCACGGGCGGAAACGATGAGTTGCTGGGCCAGGTCGAGCGCCTGGCGGCCGACGTCTTCCTCGCTGTATTCGACAACCACCTGGTAGATGCCGGTTTCCAGCGTCGCCGTGGTGCGGCTGAAGCTGACCGGGCAGCCGGCTTCGGCCTGCAGGGTCAGCGCCACCAGTTCGAGCACGTGCGCCATCGGCACCGTGTCGTCGTGGCCGAACGGCTGCAGGGCGCCGATCTGCGGGAAGCGCACGCGCAGGCGCGATTCGAAACCCGCCAGCGTGGCGATCGATTCTTCTTCAGGCGTGCACGCCACGATGGCCTCGATCGAGGTGTGGTGGCTCCAGAGATTGGGGCCACGCAGGGCCCGTACGCGAGATACTTCCATGAATCGTCTTCCTTTACGAATGGATTACTTCTTCGGCGTCGCGTCGAACGCGCGCAGGCCGCCGCACAGCAGGTCGCTCGGCACGCCGAGGGCCCAGGCCGCGGCCACCGCCGCCAGCACGTTTTCGGGGTACTTCACGGTCGACGGCTTCATCGTCGACAGCGCGATCAGCGGCGTTTCCTGCTCGCCCGCGGCCAGCACGATGCGGCCGTCGCGCGCGAACACGACACGTTCGCCCTGCTGGCGGTGGGCCGCCAGGACCGGGTTGGCCTCGTCGGCCGCGTAATAGATCACGCCGCCGTCGCACAGGTCGGCCAGGCCGGCCACCGCCTCGTCGGCCGCGTTCAGCACTGCCACGCCGTCCGGCAGGATCACGTCGACCTGGCTGCGGATCACGTTGCGCATCGCATCCTGGTCGCGGATATGGAACTCGGCGACGTCTTCGATGCCCTTCATGTCGGTGACCACGCCCACCGTGCAGCGGTCGTAGGGCAGGCCGTCCTGCAGGATCGAGCGCGCATGCGATTCGAACACCGCGGTCTGCACATTGCGGTTGATGAGGATGCGCTGGGCGGCGTCGACGCCGGTCGAGTCGCGGTTGGAGATCGCGCGCGCATTCAGGTACAGGCCTTCGCCGTTGGCGACGCCGACTTCCTTGCGCGTGATGTTGACCAGGCAGCCGACCAGGCGCGTGATCAGGCTGCAGCCCTGCGAGCCGGTCACGCCGACCACCGGGATGCGGCCTGTTTCTTCAGGAGAGAACAGGTGGTCGACGATGTCCTTGCCGACGTTGCGCGGCGTGCCGCTGGCCGGTTTCATATGGGCCAGCAGGCCCGGGCTGGCATTGACCTCGATGATGGCGCCGCGCTGCTCGGCCAGGGGCCGCGCGATGTCTTCGCACACCAGGTCGATGCCGGCGATGTCCAGGCCGACGATGCGCGCGGCCAAGGCGGCGGCGTGGGCGACGTCCGGGTGCACCAGGTCGGTGACGTCGTCGGCGACGTTGCCGTTCACCTGGATCAGCACCTTCTGGCCTTCGGACGGAACCGACTCGGGAGTCAGGCCCTGGCGCTGCAGCTGCAGCTGGTTTTCCTCGCTCTCGCGCGGCTTGACGGGGCTGAGCGGGAATTCCTCGCTCTCGCCGCGGCGCGGGTCGGTGTTGATCTGGGTCTCGCACAACTCGGCCACGCTCTGGCGGCCGTCGCCGGTCACCCACACCGATTCGCCGCGGGCGGCGGCGACCACCTTGCGGCCGACCACCAGCAGGCGGTGTTCACTGCCGGTGACGAAGCGCTCGACCAGCACGGATTTGCTTTCGCCCTCTACCGAAGCGATGGTGTAGGCGGCCTTCACTTCAGCCTCGGTCGTCAGGTTGAGCGACACGCCGCGGCCGTGGTTGGCGTCGATCGGTTTGACGACCACCGGCAGGCCGATGTCCTGCGCTTCGTCCCAGGCATCGTCCGCGCTGCGCGCGATCGCGCCTTCCGGCACCGGTACGCCGCAGGAAGAGAGCAGCGACTTGGTCATGTCCTTGTCGCTGGCGATGCCTTCGGCAATCGCGCTGGTGCGGTCGGTCTCGGCGGTCCAGATGCGGCGCTGGGCTGCGCCGTAGCCGAGCTGCACCAGGTTGCCGTCGGTCAGGCGGATCGACGGGATGCGGCGGTCGGTGGCGGCGTCCACGATGTGGGCGGTCGACGGGCCCAGGCAGTGGCGGTCGACCATGTCGGTCAGGCGCGCGACTTCGCCGGCGAGGTCGAAGGGCTCATCGTTGATCGCGGCCATCATCAGGCGGTGGGCGACGTCCAGCGCGGCGCGGCCGACGGTCTCGTCGCGGGTGCGGAAGGCCATCTTGTAGATGGCGTGCTCGCCAGTCGAGCGGGTCTTGCCGAAGCCGGTCTTCATGCCGGCCAGGTTCTGCACTTCGAGCACGATGTGTTCGAGGATGTGGCCGGCCCAGGTGCCCTCGACCAGGCGCTCGTTGAAACCGCCGCGGTAACCGACGCCGCAGTGGTGCTCGACCAGGCCGGGCAGCCACGCCGTCAGGCGCTCGGTGAAGCCGGGAAGAAGGTTCGAGGGGTAGTCTTCCAGCTCGCCGATGTCGAGCCAGGCCTCGAGCACCGGACGGTAGGTCCAGATATTCGGTCCGCGCAGGTAAGTCACGCGCAGGAATTTGATGTCGTTCTTCTTGGTCATGGTTTCACTCTTGCCACTTGGCGCTTTCCTCGCGCTGGCGGCTTGTCCTTGTATGCCTGACTACCCATATAGCAGCCTGCTGCGCTGCAACATTCCCATTTACACGTTTTCCGTGTCATCCAAACGATACGCACAAACGTTCTAGCGCTCTGTGGAGCGTTTCACGCAATGGCGTAACGACGGTCCTTCGTGCTTCGCCAAGTCGGCGCGCATTGCCACCCTTACAAAAACAGCCTGCCAGCGGGCGCAATACATGACAACTCAACAACCTGCTATTCCTTCGTCGCTAGCACTTGCCGCCAGTTCGGTCCCTGATCGGTGGCAAAGTGACGTCGCGAAACAGCTTGCACCAGGGGAAAACGTTTTAAGCAGCGTGGAGGTTGACCTCGACGCGAAATTACATTTTTCGAAGGGCCTGGTGCTGGTCACCGACCGCCGCCTGCTGGCGCGCGCACCGGGCGAAGCGCAATGGCGCGCCTGGGAGCACCGTGCCGGCACCGCGCTGCGCCACCACGACCACGCCGGCGTCGGCCACCTCGAACTGGTCGACGAGCAGGGCTTGCTGGCCGGCTGGCGCTTCACCCTGGGCCAGAACCTGCACGCGATCCGTGTGAGCGATCACTTCCGCGACCAGGTAGAGAGCGTCGCGACCGGCGTCGCCGTCCGGCCGCCCGACCAGCACACGTGCCCGAGCTGCAAGGCGCCGCTGGAGCCGGACCAGGAAGACTGCCCGATCTGCGAAAAGGTGCTGCACACGCCACCGTCGACCTGGACCCTGTTCCGCCTGTGGCGCTTCGCCCAGCCATATAAAGGGCAGTTGCTGCTGGGCTTCCTGCTGATGCTGGGCTCGACCGGCGCGCACATGATTCCGCCCTACCTGACGATGCCGCTGATGGACAATGTCCTGATCCCGTACCAGAACGGGCAGGCCATCGATACCAGTCTTGTCTATTTATACATGGGCGGGCTGTTTGCCGCCGCACTGCTGGCCTGGCTGCTGGGCTGGGCCAAGACCTATGTGCTGGCGCTGGCGTCCGAACGGATCGGCGCCGACCTGCGCTCGACGACGTATGAACACCTGATGCGCCTGTCGCTGGAATTTTTTGGCGGCAAGCGCACCGGCGACCTGATGGCGCGCATCGGCAGTGGCTCGGACCGGATTTGCGTCTTCCTGTCGCTACACCTGCTCGACTTCCTGTCGGATGTGCTGATGATCGTGATGACGGGCGTGATCCTGTTCACCATCAACCCGTGGCTGGCCGTGGTGACCCTGCTGCCGCTGCCCTTCATCGCCTGGATGATCCACATCGTGCGCGACAAACTGCGCACCGGCTTCGAGAAGATCGACCGCGTCTGGGGCGAGGTGACCAATGTGCTGGCCGACACCATTCCCGGCATCCGGGTGGTGAAAGCCTTTGCCCAGGAAAAACGCGAAGCGGCGCGTTTCCGCGAGGCCAACAAGCACAACCTGGCCGTCAACGATAAATTGAACCGGGTGTGGTCGCTGTTCTCGCCGACGGTGTCGTTCCTGACCGAGCTCGGTCTGCTCGTGATCTGGTGCTTCGGCATCTGGCAGGTGTCGCGCGGCGACATCACGGTGGGCACGCTGTCGGCCTTCATCGCCTATAGCGGCCGTTTCTACGTGCGCCTGGATTCGATGAGCCGCATCGTGTCGGTGACGCAGAAGTCGGCCTCGGCCGCCAAGCGCATCTTCGACATCCTCGACCATGTGTCGAGCGTGCCGGACCCGGTCAATCCGGTCAAGGTGGACAAGATCGAGGGCAATATCGAGCTGCGCGAAGTCGGTTTCCGCTACGGCAACCGCGCGGTGAACCGCGGCATCTCGCTCAAGATCAAGGCCGGCGAGATGGTCGGCCTGGTCGGCCACAGCGGCTCGGGCAAGAGCACGCTGGTCAACCTGATCTGCCGCTTCTACGACGTGGCCGAGGGCGCGATCCTGCTCGACGGCCAGGACATCCGCTCGTTCGCGGTGGCCGACTATCGCCGCAATATCGGCCTGGTGCTGCAGGAACCCTTCCTGTTCTTCGGCACCATCGCAGACAATATCGCCTACGGCAAGCCGCATGCGACGCGCGAAGAGATCATCGCGGCGGCGCGCGCCGCCCACGCCCATGAATTCATCCTGCGCCTGCCGCAGGGCTACGATTCGATGGTGGGCGAGCGCGGCCAGGGCCTGTCGGGCGGCGAGCGCCAGCGCATCTCGATCGCGCGCGCGCTGCTGATCGATCCGCCGATCCTGATCCTGGACGAAGCCACGTCGTCGGTGGACTCGGAAACCGAGAAAGAGATCCAGAAGGCGCTCGACAATCTGGTGCAGGGCCGCACCACGATCGCCATCGCGCACCGCCTGTCCACCCTGCACCGGGCCGACCGCCTGGTGGTGCTGGACCGCGGCGTGGTGGTCGAAGAAGGCAATCACGATGAATTGATGGCGCGCGAAGGCGCCTACCACCGGTTGTACGAGGCGCAGGCGCGCAACGTGGACCAGGACCTGGACGACAAGGACGCATGATGCAAGCACCGACCATCCCCTTCCAGCTGCGCCGCGACAGCTTCGGCAAGCTGGTGATCACCCTCGAAAACGGGGAAGAGTGGGTCGGCGTGACGCCGGTGCGCGCCTTCCCGATCCAGGCCCCGACCAGGGGAATCTCGCTGGTGCGCGACGGCGGCAAGGAAGTCGCCTGGATCGACGACCTGGACGAGGTTCCCGAGGCTGTCCGCGCCTTGATCGGCGAAGAGATCGAAGGCCGCGAATTCATCCCCGAGATCCTGGCGATCAAGGACGTGTCGAGCTTCGCTACGCCGTGCACCTGGACGGTGAAGACCGACCGCGGCGACACCGAGTTCGTGCTCAAGGTCGACGAGGACATCCGCCGTATCGGCGAGGCGTCGCTGCTCATCGCGGACAACCACGGCATCAATTTTTTGGTGCGCGATATGTTCAGGATCGACAAGCATAGCCGCAAGATCCTCGACCGCTTCCTGTGAACCTGCATTGAACCGGGCGCCGGGCGTTTCGATCGCCCAGCGTTCGGCCGCCCACATACCCGCGTGGGCGATCGGGCTACAGTCTTCCCATCGGCCGCATGGCCATGCTTTCAGGAGAAGACGATGGATTCCATCAACCGCAACCAACCCGAAGAAAACCGCCGCGACCTGGCCGGCGTGGATGCCATCGAGCGCATCAAGGACATGATCGACGACGCCGATTCGTGCTTCTTCTGCACCGGCGACGGCCACGGCCCGAGCCGCGGCGTGCGGCCGATGAGCGTGCGCGAGACCGACGACGCCGGCGCCATCTGGTTCCTGAGCAGCATCGACAGCCACAAGAACCAGGAGCTGCAGGCCAATCCGACCGTCAAGCTGTTCTTCCAGTCGGGCAAGCATTCCGGCTTCCTGGAACTGGACGGCCTGGCCGAGATCTCGCAGGACAAGGCGCGCATCAAGCAGTTGTGGAACTCGATGCTCAAGACCTGGTTCACCGAGGGCGAAGACGATCCGCGCATCACCGTCATCAAGGTCGTGCCCAAGATCGGCTATTACTGGGACAACAAGCATGGCGATGCGGTGGCCGGCGTCAAGGTGGCAGTCGGCGCCGTGATCGGCAAGACGCTCGACGATTCGATCGAGGGTACACTGTCCTTCTAATCAAAGAGAAGGGGAGGGCGGGTTGCAGTTCATCCTGGTGACGTTCGGCTCGGCCGGCGACCTGTTCCCCTTCCTCTGGATGGGCCGCTGCCTGCGCGCGCGCGGGCACCGGGTCGACCTGCTCGGCCCGGAGCAGCATGCGCCGTTCGTCGAGTCGGCCGGGCTCACCTTCCACGGCCTGCCGGCCGATCCGGCGGTGCTCGACCATCCCGACCTGTGGCATCCGACCCGCGGCCTGGCCGTGGTGTGGCAAGCCACGCGGCCGGCAATGGCGCATCTGCCCCAACTGGTCGAGGCGCTTGCCGGCGACAAGCAGTGCGTACTGCTGGTCCATCCGCTGGCCTTGCCCGAGGCCGACCTGTGCCGGCTTGCCTCGCCAGGCATGAAGATCGCCACCACCTACCTCGCGCCCGCCAACCTGCCGACCGTGCACGATCCGCTGCTGCTGGGACCGTGGAAGGTGCCGCGCTGGCTGCCGCATGGCGGGCGCCGCTGGCTGTGGCGCAGCCTTGCCGCGCGCTTCATCGATCCGGTGGCCTTGCCCAGCCTGAACGCGGCGCGCCGGCAGCATGGCCTGGCGCCGGTGCGCCGGCTGATCGAGTACGTCCCCGCCGTGGCCGACCTGTCGCTGGCGCTGTTCCCCGACTGGTTCGCGGCGCCGCCGCTCGACTGGCCGCAGCCGCTGTTCCAGGCCGGCTTTCCGCTGTACGACCCCGATCCGGATGCGGCGCCGAGCTGTGAACTGCGGACCTTCCTGGCGGCAGGCATGGCGCCGGTGGTGTTCACGCCCGGCACCGGCAACCGCCAGGCGCGCGCCTACTTCGAGGCTGCGGCGCATGCAGTGGGTGCGCTCGGCCTGCGCGCGGTGTTCCTGACGCCGTACCGCGACCAACTGCCGCCCATCCTCCCGCCGGGCGTGTGCTGGCAGGAATACGTGCCCTTGAAAGCCTTGCTGCCGCACGTCGCGGCCCTGGTCCACCACGGCGGGATCGGCACCACGGCCGAAGCCATGCGCGCCGGCCGGCCGCAACTGGTGGTGCCGCTGGCGCACGACCAGTTCGATAACGCGGCGCGGGTCGAGTCGCTGGGCGTCGGGGCCAGCCTGCATGCGCGGCGGGTGACGCCGGCGCGGATGGTCGAGGCCTTGCAGCGGGTGGTCGGCATTGAGGCCATGCAGGCGCGCTGCGCCGCCGTCGCCATCCGGTTCAATGGCGCCGGCAGCGCCGACCCGTTGTGCGACCGGCTGGAAGCGTTGGCCAGCGGCTAGCGCACTGTTGGAAAGCGCACCGACGCCGGCCTGCGCAAGGCGTCCAATGACGTTTCCAAGATCACGCTGGAGGGCAGATGCCCGGCAAGAAGCCCCATCATGACGCCGCCGCAGACGGCTACGTCCACGTGCGCGGCGCGCGCGAACACAATCTGAAGAACGTCGACCTCGACATCCCGCGCGGGCAGCTGGTGGTGTTCACCGGCGTCTCGGGTTCCGGTAAATCGTCGCTGGCCTTCGGCACCCTGTATGCCGAGGCCCAGCGGCGCTACCTGGAATCGGTGTCGCCCTATGCGCGCCGCCTGTTCCACCAGATGCCAGTGCCCGAGGTCGACGAGATCGAGGGCCTGCCGCCGGCCGTCGCCCTGCAGCAGCAGCGCGGCACGCCGACTGCGCGCTCGTCGGTCGGCAGCGTCAGCACGCTCTCCAACTCGCTGCGCATGCTGTACTCGCGCGCCGGCGATTATCCGAAAGGGCAGGAGCTGCTGTTTGCCGAGTCGTTCTCGCCCAACACCCCGCAAGGCGCCTGCCCGCGCTGCTCGGGCCTGGGCCGCATCTACGACGTGACCGAACAGTCGATGGTGCCGGACGACAGCCTCACGATCCGCGAGCGGGCGGTCGCCGCCTGGCCGCCGGCCTGGCATGGCCAGAACCTGCGCGACATCCTGGTCACTCTCGGCTACGACGTCGATACCCCGTGGCGCGACTTGCCGAAGAAGGACCGCGACTGGATCCTGTACACGGACGAGAGCCCGACGGTGCCGGTGTATGCCGGCTTGACCCCGAAAGAGACGAAAGCGGCCCTCAAGCGCAAGGATCCGCCCAGCTACCAGGGCACGTTTACCGGCGTGCGGCGCTACGTGATGCAGACCTTCGCCAATACCGAAAGCGCGTCGATGAAGAAGCGCGTGGCGCGCTATATGGTCAGCAACGCCTGTCCGGAGTGCGAAGGCAAGCGCCTGCGGCGCGAATCGCTGTCGGTGACCTTCGCCGGCCACGATATCGCCGAGATCTCGCGCCTGCCGCTGGCAAGGCTGGCCGAACTGCTCCAGCCCTACGCCGAAGGCAAGGACAAGCCAGGCAAGCAGCTGCACGCCGAGCAGCTGATCGTGCGCCGCCGCATCGCCGCCGACCTGGCCGCGCGCCTGGAGGTATTGCTGGCGCTGGGCCTGGGCTACCTGGCGCTCGAACGCAGCACGCCGACCCTGTCGCCGGGCGAATTGCAGCGCCTGCGCCTGGCCACGCAGGTGCGTTCGAGCCTGTTCGGCGTGGTGTACGTGCTCGACGAACCGTCGAGCGGCCTGCATCCGGCCGACACCGAAGCCTTGCTCGACGCGCTGGCCCAGCTGAAGGCGGCCGGCAATTCGCTGTTCGTGGTCGAGCATGCGCTGGACGTGATCCGCCAGGCCGACTGGCTGGTCGACGTCGGCCCGCTGGCCGGCGAGCGCGGCGGCCAGGTGCTGTATAGCGGGGTGCCGGAGGGCCTGCGCAAGGTCGAACGGTCGCAGACCCGGCGCTACCTGTTCGGCGAGGCGCCGCTGCCCCAGCGCACGCCGCGCGAGCCGACCGGCTGGCTGAAGCTCGAGGGCGTCCACCGAAACAACCTGCGCGACCTGGCCGTCGATTTTCCGCTCGGTGTGTTGACGAGTGTGACGGGCGTGTCGGGCTCCGGCAAGTCGAGCCTGGTGAGCCAGGTGCTGGTCGAGCTGGTCGGCCAGGCCCTGGGGCAGGGCGGTGCGGCGCTTGACGAACAACCGGAGGAACCCGACCTGGAACGCGACGAAGCACTGCCGCTGGAAGGCCGCATCGTGTCCGGCATGGAGGGTGTGCGGCGCCTGGTGCGGGTCGACCAGAAGCCGATCGGCCGCACGCCGCGCTCGAACCTGGCCACGTACACAGGCCTGTTCGACCAGGTGCGCAAGCTGTTCGCCGCCACCCCGGATGCGAAGAAGCGCCGCTACGACGCCGGGCGCTTCTCGTTCAATGTCGCCAAGGGCCGCTGCGAACACTGCGCCGGCGAGGGCTTCGTGATGGTCGAGCTGTTGTTCCTGCCCAGCGTGTATGCGCCATGCCCGACCTGCGAAGGTGCGCGCTACAACGCGCAAACGCTCGAGGTGACGTATCGCGGCAAGAATATCGCCGAAGTGCTGCGCATGACGGTGGGCGAGGCGATCGACTTTTTCAGGGACGAAGCGCTGGTCGAGCGCTCGCTGGAAGTGCTGGACGAGGTGGGTCTCGACTACCTGCGCCTGGGCCAGCCGGCCACCGAGCTGTCGGGCGGCGAGGCGCAGCGCATCAAGCTGGCGTCCGAGCTGCAGCGCGCCACCCGCGGTAATGCGCTGTACGTGCTGGACGAACCGACCACCGGCCTGCATCCGGTCGACGCAGACCGCCTGATGGTGCAACTGAACCGCCTGGTCGATGCCGGCAATACGGTGATCGTCGTCGAGCACACGATGCGGGTGGTGGCCGGCAGCGACTGGGTGATCGACGTCGGACCGGGCGCGGGCGACGAGGGCGGGAAGGTGGTGGCATCCGGCCCGCCGATGACTGTGGCGCGCAACAGGGCCAGCCGCACTGCGCCGTATCTGAAGCCGCACCTGGACTAGCGCACACCGGGCGTACAGGCGCACTGAACAGTGCGCGCATTCCGTATGCATTTTGATAAGATCGTGCCTGCGCAAGCTGGCGGCGTGCTTGCGCACGACCGTGCGTCTTTCGTGTGCGCTTGAATTCACATTTGCGTTACACTTAGGATATTTTTTTTCTATCAAAACAACAGGCATGGCCGCTCCCACTATCGAAAACAGCGAGTTTCGCCGCATTCTTACGCGCAATGTCGCATTGCCTTTAGGCATGAGTATCGTCAGCGCGATCGTCTTCGTCGGCATCATCGCCTACCTGATCAACAGCCTGACCTGGGTCGAGCATTCCCAGAAGGTGATCGGCGGCGCCCATGAGATTCGCAAGCTGTCGGCCGAGATGGAATCGGGCATGCGCGGCTACCTGCTGGCGGGTGACGAGGAGTTCCTGGCGCCGTACCTGCTGTCGTCGCAGCGCATGTCGGTCAGCCTGGATGGCCTGGCCGACCTGGTCAAGGACAATATTGCCCAGGCCGAGCGCGTGACCCGGATCGCCCAGATCCAGAAGCAGTGGCAGGACTTCGCCCAGAACATGATCGAGCGTCGCCGTGCCAACGACATCAGTTATATCGACGCCGTGAGCAGTGGCCGCGGCAAGACGCTGACCGATGAAATGCGGCGCAACTTCGACCTGGTGCTGGCATCCGAAATGCGCCTGCTGCAAGAGCGCAGCGATGCCGCGCGCAGCACCACGTTCTGGTCGGTGGCCGCCTTCCTGCTGCTCTCCGCGATCGTCGGCGCCAGCCTGGCCGCCTTCGGCCGGCGCCAGCTGGTGCGCCTGTCCGACACCTATAACGAGGTGCTGGCGCACGAAGCCGAAAACAATGACAAGTTGCGCCACCAGGACTGGCTGCGTACCGGCCAAAACGAACTCAATGTGCGCAGCGCCGGCCAGATCAACCTCGAGCCGCTGGCCGACGCCGTGCTGCCCTATGTGGTGAAATACCTCGACGGCGTGATCGGCGCCATGTACGTGCGCAGCGACGACGGTGCCATGCGCCGCATCGGCGCCTATGGCTTCACCCATACCGAGACCGAGCGCGCCGAGATCATCGCGCCGGGTTCCACGCTGGCCAGCAAGGCGGCCGAAGAAAACCGCCTGATGGTGCTCGACCAGCTCCCGGAGGGCTATATCAAGGTCAGCAGCAGCCTGGGCGAGGCGCCGCCGCGCGCCCTGGTCATCGCCCCGTTCCACAACCACGGCAAGGTCAAGGGCGTGTTCGAGATCGCCTTCCTGCGTCCGGTGGAGCTGCGCGACCGCGAATTCCTGGGCTTTATCGCGCAATCGGTCGGCGCCGCCATGGCGTCCGTGCTGTATCGCCAGCGCCTGCAGGACGCGCTGGAAGAAAGCCAGACCCTGAACGAGGAACTGCAGGTGCAGCAGGAAGAGCTGCGCACCGCCAACGAAGAGCTGGAAGAGCAGTCGCGCGCGCTGGAAGAATCGCAGTCGGCGCTGGAAAACCAGCAGGCCGAGCTGCGCACTACCAACGACCAGCTGGCCGAGCAGGCGCTGAACCTCGACATGAAGAACTCGGCCCTGCAGTCGGCCCAGGAACAGCTGCACCAGCGCGCCGTGGAGCTCGAGAGCGCCAGCCGTTATAAATCCGAATTCCTGGCCAATATGTCGCACGAGCTGCGCACGCCGCTGAACAGCTCCCTGATCCTGGCCAAGCTGTTGGCCGACAACAGCGGCGGCAACCTCTCCGACGAACAGGTGCGCTTCGCCCAGACCATCTATTCGGCCGGCAACGACCTGCTCCAGCTGATCAACGACATCCTCGACATCTCGAAGGTGGAGGCGGGCAAGCTGGAACTGGTGCCCGAGGACGTGCCGGTGCGGCGCGTGGTCGAGGGCCTGGTGCGCACCTTCGAACCGTTGGCGCGCCAGAAGTCGCTCGAGTTCAAGATCAATGTCGACCCGGGCGTGCCGGCCAGCCTGCACACCGACCGCCAGCGCATGGAACAGATCCTCAAGAACCTGCTGTCGAACGCCGTCAAGTTTACCGAGACCGGTTCGGTGAGCCTGTCGGTCTTGAGCACGCCGGAAGGCGACGTCGCGTTCCGGGTGCAGGACACCGGCATCGGCATCGCGCAAGACCAGCAGGACAAGATCTTCGACGCCTTCCATCAGGCCGACGGCACCACCAGCCGCCGCTTCGGCGGCACCGGCCTGGGCCTGTCGATCACGCGCGACCTGACCCGCCTGCTGGGCGGCAGCGTGGCCGTGTCGAGCGCGCCGAACGAGGGCAGCGTGTTTACTCTCACCCTGCCGCGCGGGATTCCGGACGTGCCGGCGCCGGCCGAGCTGCCGACGACGTCGGCGCCGGTGCAGTTGCCGCCACCGGCGCCGCTGGCCGCTGCGCCAGCGCCGGTCCAGGCCGCGGCGCCGGCGGCGAGCGCCGAACCGCTGTCGACCTTCCCGGACGACCGCGACCAATCGGCGGCGGGGCGCCGCACCGTGCTGGTGGTCGAGGACGAGATGGCGTTCGCGCGCATCCTGTACGACCTGGCGCGCGAACTCGATTACCGCTGCCTGGTGGCGATGAGCGCCGACGAGGGCCTGGCGCTGGCCGTCAGCCAGCGTCCCGACGCCGTGCTGCTGGACGTGCGCCTGCCGGACCGCTCGGGCCTGACCGTGCTGCAGCAAATGAAGGACAATCCGTCGACCCGCCACATCCCGGTGCACGTCATTTCGAGCATCGAGAGCGGCGGCGAAGCCCTGCACCTGGGCGCCATCGGCTATGCGCTGAAACCGACCAGCCGCGAAGACCTGGAAGAGGTGTTCCGCAAGCTGCAGGAAAAATCGAGCCAGAAAATCAAGCGCGTGCTGCTGGTCGAGGACGACGAGCGCCAGCGCGACAGCGTGGTGGCCCTGATCGCCGACGACGACGTCGAGATCGCGGCCGTGGGCACCGCCAGCGAGGCGCTCACGCACCTCAAGAACGAGGTCTTCGATTGCATGATCATCGACCTCAAGCTGCCCGACATGCAGGGCGGCGAGCTGCTCGAACGCATGTCGCACGAGGAGCTGTGCTCCTTCCCGCCGGTGATCGTGTACACCGGCCGCAACCTCACGCGCGACGAAGAATCCCAGCTGCTGCGCTATTCGCGCTCGATCATCATCAAGGGCGCCCGCTCGCCGGAGCGACTGCTGGACGAAGTCACGCTGTTCCTGCACAAGGTGGAGTCCGAGCTGTCGACCGAGCGCCAGAGCATGTTGAAAGCCGTGCGCGGGCGCGACCGCGTGTTCGAGGGCCGCACCATCCTGCTGGTCGACGACGACGTGCGCAATGTGTTCGCCCTGACGTCGGCGCTGGAGCAGCGCGGGGCCCGGGTCGAAGTCGGCCGCAACGGCTTCGAAGCGATCGCCAAGCTGGATGAAGTGCCGGGCATCGACCTGGTGCTGATGGATATCATGATGCCGGGCATGGACGGCCTGGAAGCGACGCGCCGCATTCGCGCCGACGGACGCTTCGACCGCCTGCCGATCATCGCCATCACCGCCAAGGCCATGAAGGACGACCAGGAACAGTGCCTGGCCGCGGGCGCCAACGATTACCTGGCCAAGCCGATTGACCTGAGCCGCCTGTACTCGCTGCTGCGGGTCTGGATGCCGACCCTGGAGAGAATTTGAGCCAACCCCCGAGCGACTTCGACATCGAGCTGCGGATGCTCGTCGAAGCCGTGTACCTGAAATATAACTATGACTTCCGCGACTACACCGGCGCTTCGCAAAAGCGCCGGGTGCTGGTGGCCATGCGCGAGATGGAGTGCGCGACGGTCTCCGAACTGCAGTCGCGCGTGCTGCACGAGCCGAACGGCTTCGCCCAGCTGCTGCAATACCTGACGATTCCCGTCACCGAGATGTTCCGCGACCCCGACTACTTCCTGGCGGTGCGCGAGCAGGTGGCGCCTTTCCTCAAGACGTATCCGTCGCTGAAGATCTGGGTGGCCGGCTGCAGCACCGGCGAAGAGGTGTATTCTCTGGCCATCCTGCTCAAGGAGGAAGGGCTGCTCGAGCGCAGCATCATCTACGCCACCGACATCAACCCCGAATCGCTGGAGGCGGCGCGGCGCGGCGTGTTCCCGCTGGACCGCATGCGCCTGTACACCGAGAACTACCAGAAATCGGGCGGCAAGGCCGCGTTCTCGGACTATTACACGGCGGCCTATGGCGGCGCGCTGTTCGAGCGCAGCCTGATGGAGAACGTGACCTTCGCCGACCACAGCCTGTCGACCGATAGCGTGTTCTCTGAAACGCACTTCGTCAGCTGCCGCAATGTGCTGATCTACTTTAACCGGCGCCTGCAGGACCGCGTGCTCGGCCTGTTCCACGACTCGCTGTGCCATCGCGGCTTTCTGGGCCTGGGCAGCAAGGAGAGCATCGACTTTTCCAGCTACGCCGAGCGCTTCGAGCCGCTGGCGCGGCGCGAGCGCGTCTTCCGCAAGGTGTCGCCGTGAGCCTCGAAGCGCGACTGGGCGCGGCGCTCGGCGCGCGCCGCATCGAGATGGTCGTCATCGGCGGCTCGGCCGGTGGCGTCGACGCCCTGGTCGGGCTGCTGCCGGCGCTGCCGGCGGGCTTCGGGCCGGCGGTGACCTGCATCCTGCACGTGCCGCCGGACCGCGATAGCCGCCTGGCGGAGCTGTTCGCGGCGCGCGCGCTGCTGCCGGTGCGCGAGGCGCAGGATAAAGAACCGATCCAGCCGGGGACCGTGTATTTCGCCGGTTCCGGCTACCACCTGTCGGTCGAGCAGGATCGCAGCTTCTCGCTCAGCTGCGAGCCGCCGGTGCAGTTTGCGCGGCCGGCGATCGACATCCTGATGGAATCCGCCGCCGACGTCTATGGTCCGGCGCTTGCAGGTATACTGCTGACCGGCGCCAATTTCGATGGCGCCGACGGCATGTGCCGCATTCGCGAGCGGGGCGGCCTGACCATCGTCCAAGACCCTGAAGAAGCACAGGCCAGGTCCATGCCCGAAGAGGCAATCCGGCGCTGTGCCCCGCACCTGGTGCTGCCGCTGTCCGCGATCCGCACCGTGCTGCCCCTGTTGGAGACCCCATGAGCGTCAAGGAACCAAGCAAGATTCTGATCGTCGACGACCTGCCCGAGAACCTGCAGGCGCTCGAGGCGCTGCTGCGCCACGATCAGCGCGCCATCTACCAGGCCGGCTCCGGCGAACAGGCGCTGGCGCTGCTGCTCGAGCATGAGTTCGCGCTGGCCATCCTCGACGTGCAGATGCCGGGCATGGACGGCTTCGAGCTGGCCGAGGTGATGCGCTCGACCACGCGCACCCGGCACATCCCGATCGTGTTCGTGTCGGCGGCGGGGCGCGAGCTCGATTACGCCTTCAAGGGCTACGAGAGCGGGGCGGTGGACTTCATGTACAAGCCGCTCGATGCCGATGCGGTGCGCAGCAAGGTCAATGTCTTCGTCGCGCTCGACCAGCAGCGGCGCGAGACCCGGCGCCAGATGCTGGCGCTGGAGCAGAGCCGGCAAGAGCAGGAGGTGCTGCTGCGCGAGCTGAACCAGACCCAGCAGGAGCTGCAACGCTCGCTGCGCATGCGCGACGAATTCATGTCGCTGGTGGCGCACGAACTGCGCACGCCGCTCAACACGCTGTTCCTGGAAACGCAGATGCGCAGCCTGCAGCTCAAGCGCGGCAACACGGCGGCCTTCGGCGGGCAGCAGATGGAGGCGATGATCCAGCGCGACGAGCGCCAGATCAAGTCGATGATCCGCCTGATCGACGACATGCTCGACGTCTCGCGCATGCGCAGCGGGAAGTTGTCGATCCGCCCGGCCCAGGTCGAGCTGATATCGCTGCTGGAGCGGGTGGTGAGCGACCTGTCGCTGCAGGCAGCCACGACCGGCAGTTCCCTGGCCTTGCGCCCGCACGAGGGCGTGACCGGCTGCTGGGACGAGTTCCGCGTCGAGCAGGTGATCGTCAACCTGCTCACGAATGCGCTGCGCTACGGCTGCGGCCAGCCGGTGGAAGTGAGCGTGGAGCGCAATGGCGACATGGTCCGCATCGACGTGCGCGACCAGGGCAAGGGCATCGCCCCGTCCGACCTGGAGCGCATCTTCGAACCGTACGAACGCGGCGCCCGCAACGGCGAACCGAAGGGCCTGGGCCTGGGCCTGTACATCTCGCGCCAGCTCGCCATCTCGCACGGCGGCGAACTGCGCGTGTCGAGCAAGCCGGGCGAAGGCTCCGTCTTCAGCCTGGTGCTCCCATGCACCGACGTCCCGGTCTGCGCCGAAGCCGACGTCTGAGGCGGGCAAGCGAGACGGCGGTTGCAGCCGCTTGCCATTTGCGACACACTGTCCGGGTTTGTTTCGAGCTCCTCCTGTCGCCAGGATGGGGAAGCCGCACTTGATTGATAGCTAAAATCAATCAAGAATATCGAATCAATCAATTTCACAAACGATGAGCAGGTCGGTACACTGCTTGTCATACGCTTCATCAACCCCCAAACAGGAGATTACATGTCCCTCATCAACACCCAGATCAAGCCGTTCAAAGCAACCGCATACGCCAACGGCAAGTTCATCGACCTGACCGAAGAGAACTTCAAGGGCACCTGGTCGGTGGTGATGTTCTACCCGGCCGACTTCACCTTCGTCTGCCCGACTGAACTGGAAGATCTGGCCGCATTCCAGCCGGAATTCGAAAAACTGGGCGTCAATGTCTACGGCGTGTCGACCGACAGCCACTTCGCCCACAAGGCATGGCACGACACCTCGGACGCGATCAAGAAAGTGAACTACCCGCTGATCGGCGACCCAACCGGCGTCCTGTCGCGCAACTTCGAAGTCATGATCGAAGAAGAAGGCATGGCACTGCGCGGTACCTTCGTGATCAATCCTGAAGGCCAGATCAAGATCATGGAAGTGCACGACAACGGCATCGGCCGCGATGCATCGGAACTGATGCGCAAAGTCAAGGCAGCCCAGTACGTTGCTTCGCACCCAGGCGAAGTCTGCCCAGCCAAGTGGACCGAAGGCGCCGAAACCCTGACCCCGTCGCTGGACCTGGTCGGCAAGATCTAAGCACTACGCAGTAGCTAAGTAGCACCCGAGAACGGGCCGCTGCGGCGGCCCGTTTTACGTCGGTCAGAAACGACCCCGGCCTGTATATAAGTCATTGTCATTAGAGTCAAAGGAAAAACATCATGCTGGACGCAACCCTCAAGAAACAGTTGCAAGCCTATCTGGAAAAAGTGGTGCAGCCGATCGAGCTGGTTGCAGCGCTGGATGATTCGCCGAAATCGCGCGAAATGGATGAGCTGCTGAATGAGATCGCAGCCCTGTCCGACAAGATCACGGTTCGCCAGGAAGCCAACGAGCGCACCCCGTCGTTCGCCATCAACCGCGTCGGCACCGATATCGGCGTGCGCTTCGCCGGCATCCCGCTGGGCCACGAATTCACCTCGCTGGTGCTGGCCCTGCTGCACGTCGGTGGCCACACCATCAAGCTGGAACAATCCGTCATCGACCAGATCGCAGCCCTGGACGGCGACTACGTCTTCGAGACCTACATCTCGCTGTCGTGCCATAACTGCCCTGAAGTAGTGCAGGCACTGAACACGATGTCGGTCATCAACCCGCGCATCAAGGTCGTGACGATCGATGGCGGCGTCTTCAAGAAAGAAGTGGAAGACAAGCAGATCCTGGCCGTGCCGATGATGTTCCTGAACGGCCAGCATTTCGGCCAGGGCCGTACCAACGTCGAGGAAATCCTGTCGAAGATCGACGTCAACGGCGGCGCCAGGAAAGCAGCCGAACTGAGCCAGAAAGACCCGTTCGACGTGCTGATCGTCGGCGGCGGCCCCGCCGGCGCGGCAGCCGCGATCTACGCGGCCCGCAAGGGTATCCGTACCGGCGTGCTGGCCGACCGCTTCGGCGGCCAGGTGCTCGATACGCTGGCAATCGAGAACTTCGTGTCACTCAAAGCGACCGATGGTCCGAAATTCGCCGTCGCCCTGGAAGAACACGTCAAGGAGTACGAGGTCGACATCATGAACACCCAGCGCGCCAACAAGCTGGTGGGCGGCAAGCTGATCGAGGTGCATACCGAGAGCGGCGCGGTGCTCAAGTCGAAATCGGTGATCGTCGCTACCGGCGCTCGCTGGCGCGAAATCAATGTGCCAGGCGAGAAAGAGTACAAGAACCATGGCGTGGCCTACTGCCCGCACTGCGACGGCCCGCTGTTCAAGGGCAAGCGCGTGTCGGTGATCGGCGGCGGCAACTCGGGCGTCGAAGCGGCGATCGACCTGGCGGGCATCGTCAAGGAAGTGACCCTGATCGAATTCGGCAATGAACTGCGCGCCGATGCGGTCTTGCAACGCAAGCTGTACTCGCTGCCGAACGTCAAGGTGATCAAGTCGGCCCAGACCACCGAGATCCACGGCGACGGCAAGATCGTCAACGGCCTGAGCTACAAGGACCGCAATAGCGGCGAACTGCATCGCCTGGACCTGGAAGGCGTGTTCGTGCAGATCGGCCTGGTGCCGAATGCCGAGTTCCTGAAGGGGTCGATCGAGCTGTCGGCGCATGGCGAAATCGAAGTCGATGCCCGCGGCCAGACCTCGATGCCGGGCGTGTTCGCCGCCGGCGACGTCACCACGGTGCCGTTCAAGCAGATCGTGATCGCGGTGGGCGAGGGCGCCAAGGCATCGCTCGCGGCTTTCGATTACCTGATCCGCCAGCCGGTGGAAGAGGAAGAACAGAAAGCCGCTTGACGATCATGGCGGGCCGAAAAAGCCCGCCAGATGAAAGGACAAACGCCGCTTCCCCGTGGGAGGTGGCGTTTTTTTATGCGGTGAGGATCAGTGGAACGAGAACAGCAGGGCTGACGACAATGCTCCAGACTCCAGCAAGAACCAGGTCGCAGCACTGGCAAGGGCCAGATGGATTGCGGTCCACGTCATTGGGTGGCGGCGCGACATGATGATTCTCCTGAGATGAAAGCAAAGCTGTGATTGATGGTCACAATAGTAAATGTCTAGTGGGATACCTCGGCATCGGCTAATCTTCCGTCGCGTTGTAGGACTAAACCTTGTCGCAAAAATGTGTCGCACAATTGACACATTCAGCATAGCACTCGCCCTATAACGTTGCGACCCCGCCAAAAGTTGACGTCCTACGCATGAAGTAGGTGGCGTCCTATGGCCGAGTTGTCGCCGTACTAATAAAGTCGGGTTCATCATGACCCGACACGACCCCACCCTCATGCACCGCGGCCTGCTCGCCGTGCGCCGCAATACCATCCGCCGCCTCCTGGACGCCGTGTTCGGCATCGCGCAGCTGCGCGAAGGCCAGCAGCACGTCATCGACAGCGTCCTCGACGGCAAGGACACCCTGGCCATCATGCCCACCGGCGGCGGCAAGTCGCTGTGCTACCAGATCCCGGCCAAGATGCTGGAGGGGATCACGATCGTCGTGTCCCCCCTCATTTCGCTGATGAAGGACCAGCTCGAGAAGCTCGAGGAGATCGGCATCCGCTCGGTCCAGGTCAACAGCAGCCTCTCTGCCGAAGAAGAACACGCGGCCATCGAGGCGATCGCCAGCGAATCGTGCGAGATCGTGTTCTGCACCCCGGAACGCCTGGTCTCGCCCGACTTCATCGCCGTGCTGCGCAAGGTCACGCTCGACATCGTCGTGATCGACGAGGCCCATTGCATCTCGCAGTGGGGCCACGATTTCCGCCCGGCCTATATCGGCCTGGCCGCCGCGATCGAGGCCATTGGCCGGCCGCCGGTGCTGGCCCTGACCGCTACCGCCACCGACGAAGTCATCGCCGACATCGGCAAGCAGCTGGGCCGCAAGCTGAACGTAATCAATACCGGCATATACCGGCCCAACCTGCACTACCGCGTGCAGCAGGCGACCAGTCTCAAGGAAAAATACCGGCAGGCGCTCGCGCTGGTTCAGCAGACGGCCGGCGTCGGCATCGTCTATGCCGCCACGGTCAAGGTGGCCGAAGAGATGCTGGCGGTGCTGGAAGAAGCCGGCGAATCGGTCACCCTCTACCACGGCAAGCTGCCGGCCGCCGAACGAAAACTGAACCAGGACCTGTTCATGGATGGCGCGCGGCGCGTGATGGTGGCGACCAATGCCTTTGGCATGGGCATCGACAAGCGCGATACCCGCTTCGTGATCCACCTGCAGATCCCGGCCAACCTCGAATCGTATTACCAGGAATCGGGCCGCGCCGGCCGCGATGGCCTGGATGCCGAATGCACGCTGCTGTTCCTGCAGGACGACAAGCGCATCCAGCAGTTCTTCCTGGTGAAACACTATCCCGACGCGCAAGAACTACAGCTGGTGCACGAGACCGTGCGCACGCTGCACGAGGACGGCCCCGTCACCGGCCGCCGCATCGAGGAAGCGCTGGAAGACGTCGCGCATGCCAATATCAAGGTCTGCCTCAAGCTGCTCAAGGATGCGAAGCTGGTGCGCCAGAACCGCAAGCTTGAATACCTGCCCAGCGCCGCCGAGCCGCGGCCCGGCGTGTATGCGCGCCTGGCCCAGGTGTATGTGCAGAAGCAGGAGCGCGACAAGGAAGCGCTGGACCAGATGGTCAGCTACGCGGTCAGCGGCTTTTGCCGCTGGAAGCTGCTGCTCGATTATTTCGGCGACCAGGCGCCGGGCTTCGAGCAGTGCTGCAAGTGCGACAACTGCCTGAACCCGCCGACCCTGAGCCTGGGCGAAGACATCGCCATCCGCGACGACGAGTTCGACCGCGAGCCGGCCGTGGAAACCATCAAGCCCAGGTTCGAGGTCGGCGCGCATGCCAAATCGTCGAAGTATGGCAAAGGCGTGGTGAAGGCGGTCGCCGGCGAGCAGGTGACGGTCGAGTTCCCGGACGGGGAGAGCCGCAACTTCATGGCCGACTTCCTCAAGCCGGTGAAGGCCTGAGGAGCGCCGATGGGAGACATGGTCGTCGTGCGCAAGGAGGGCCTGTACTGCGTCCCCGGCGATTTCTACATCGACCCGTGGCGGCCGGTGGCGCGCGCCGTCATCACCCATGCCCACGGCGACCACGCGCGCGTCGGCCACGGCCACTACCTGGCGGCGGCGCCCGGCATCGGCGTATTGAAGTCGCGCCTGGGCGATATCTCGGTCGACGCCCTCGACTATGGCGAACGGATCACCCACAACGGCGTGACCATCTCGCTGCACCCGGCTGGCCACGTGCTGGGCTCGAGCCAGGTGCGCATGGAATGCGGGGGCGAGGTGTGGGTCGCCTCGGGCGACTACAAGGTCGAACCCGATAAAACCTGTGCGCCGTTCGAGCCGGTGCGCTGCGATACCTTCATCACCGAATCGACCTTCGGCCTGCCGATCTACCGCTGGCAGCCGGAGGCGCAGCTGATGGAAGAGATCAACGCCTGGTGGCGCAAGAATGCCGACGAAGGCCGCTGCAGCGTGGTATTCGCCTATTCCTTCGGCAAGGCGCAGCGCATCCTGGCCGGGCTCGATCCGTCGATCGGGCCCATCGTCTGCCACGGCTCGGTCGAGCCGCTGAACCGGGCCTATCGCGCGGAAGGCGTCGACATTCCGCCGACGGTGCTGGTGACCGAGATCGAAAAGGCCGCCCTGCGCCGCGCGCTGGTGGTGGCGCCGCCGTCCGCCAGCGGCTCGCCATGGATGAAGCGCTTCGGCGACTACAGCGACTCCTTCGCCAGCGGCTGGATGCTGCTGCGCGGTGCGCGCCGTAGGCGCGGCGTCGACCGCGGCTTCGTGCTGTCCGACCACGCCGATTGGCCCGGTCTGATGAGCGCCATCAAGGCGACCGAGGCCGAGCGGGTGATCGTCACCCACGGTTCGATTCCGATCCTGGTGCGCTGGCTGTGCCAGAACGGGCTGGATGCGTCGGGCTTCGAGACCGAGTATGGCGACGAGGAAGAGGGCGGCGAGGTGACAGCACCTGCGCCGCCGGCAGCGGGAGAGGCCAATGCGTGAATTCGCCCGGCTCTACGCCGACCTCGACGAAACGACGTCGACCACCCGCAAGCTCGACGCGCTGCAATCCTACTTCGCCAACGCGGCGCCGGAAAACGCCGCCTGGGCCGTCTACTTCCTGGCCGGCGGCAAGCCGCGCCAGGCGGTGCCGACCAAATTGCTGCGCCAGTTCGCCATCGAATACGCAGGCCTCGACGAATGGCTGTTCGACGAGTCCTACCACGCGGTGGGCGACTTCGCCGAGACCATTGCCCACATCCTGCCGCCGCCCACCGAGCGTTCGGACGTCGGCCTGGCAGTGTGGATGGAAGAGCGGGTCGGCCCCTTGCGCGGCGCCGATCCGGGCCGCATCCGCGAAGCCCTGTTCAGTTACTGGAACGAACTCGATTGGCGCGAACGCTTCCTGCTGGTGAAACTGATCGGCGGGGGTTTTCGGGTCGGCGTCTCGAAGCTCCTGGTAACGCGCGCGCTGGCAGCCATTGCCGCGGTCGACAGCAAGCTGATTGCCCAGCGCCTGATGGGCTGGACCGATGGCCGCGTGAAGCCGACCGCCAGCGGTTTCCTGCAGCTGATCGCCGAGCAGTCGATTGAAGAACACAAGCTGCGCGGCGGCCAACCGTATCCCTTCTTCCTGTCCCATCAGCTCAATGGCGATCCGGCGACCCTGGGCGAACTCGATGACTGGCTGGTCGAATGGAAGTACGACGGCATCCGCGCGCAACTGGTGCGGCGCGATGGCCAGAATTTCCTGTGGTCGCGCGGCGAAGACCTGATCACCGAGCGCTTTCCCGAACTCGCAGCGGCGCGCCTGCCGGACGGGATGGTGCTTGACGGCGAAGTGCTGATCTGGCAGCCGGAGTGCGCGATGCCGTCGCCGTTCGCCGACCTGCAAAAACGCATCGGCCGCAAGACCCTGTCAAGCAAGCTGCTGGCCGAGTTGCCGGCAGTGCTGTGTTGCTACGACCTGCTGGAGCTCGATGGCGTCGACCTGCGCGGCCTGCCGCAGCACGAGCGGCGCGTGCTGCTCGAACGCGAAGTCGCCGCGCTCGACCAGCCGCAGCTGCGCCTGTCGCCGCTGGTGGAAGCCGACAGCTGGGAACAACTGGCTGAACTGCGCGCCGGTTCGCGCGCGCGCAGCGTCGAGGGCATGATGCTGAAAAGCCGCACCGCGCATTACGGCGTCGGCCGCACCAAGGACGTCGGCACCTGGTGGAAGTGGAAGGTCGATCCCTACGCCATCGACGCCGTGCTGCTGTATGCCCAGCCGGGCAGCGGACGGCGCGCCTCGCTCTACACCGACTACACCTTCGCCGTCTGGGATGGCGAAGGCGCCGAGCGCAAGCTGGTGCCGTTCGCGAAAGCGTATTCGGGCCTGACCGACGCCGAGATCGCCCAGGTCGACAACGCGATCCGGCGCACGACCATCGAGAAATTCGGGCCAGTGCGTTCCGTAAAACCGACCATGGTGTTCGAGATCGGCTTCGAGGGCATCGCACTGTCGCCGCGCCACAAGGCGGGGATCGCGGTGCGCTTCCCGCGCATCCTGCGCCGGCGGATGGATAAACCGGTGGAAGAAGCCGATACGCTCGATGCGCTCAAGGGCTTGCTGGAGGCGGCCACCGCATGAGTCGCAATGAGGTAACCCAACGCCTGAGCGAGTGGTATGCCGCGCGCGGCTGGACCGCGTTCCCATTCCAGCGCGCCGTATGGAAGGCCGCGCTCAAGGGCGAATCGGGCCTGCTGCACGCCAATACCGGCGCTGGCAAGACCTTCGCCGTCTGGTTCGCCGCCCTGCAGCGCGCGGGGCTCGACGGGGGCCGCGCCAAGGCCGGCCTGCGCGTGCTGTGGATCACCCCGATGCGCGCGCTGGCGGCAGACACCCAGCGCGCGCTGGAAGATTCGGCGGCCGAGCTGTTGCCCGAATGGCGCATCGGCGCCCGCACCGGCGACACCAAGCCGGCCGAGCGCGCGCGCCAGACGCGCAGCATGCCGGCCACGCTGGTGACGACGCCCGAGAGCCTGACGCTCATGATCAGCAATGCGGCCGCGCTCGAACAGTTCCGCCACCTCGATATGGTCATCGTCGACGAGTGGCATGAACTGATGGGCAGCAAGCGCGGCGTGCAGGTGCAGCTGGCCCTGGCCCGGCTGCGGCGCTGGCGTCCCGGGCTACTGGTGTGGGGCGTCTCGGCCACGATGGGCAACCTCGACCTGGCGCGCCAGGTATTACTGGGTAATGACGATGGCGTGCTGGTCGAGGGCGATACGCGGAAAAAAATCGTCGTCGATAGCCTGATCCCCGAGAACGTCTCGCGCTTTCCCTGGGGTGGCCACCTGGGCCTGCAAATGCTGCAACCGGTGATCAGGGAGATCGAGGGCCACGAGGCGACGCTGGTGTTCACCAATACCCGCTCGCAGTCCGAGATCTGGTACCAGAATATCCTGGAGGCGCGGCCCGACTGGGCCGGCGTGATCGCGCTGCACCACGGCTCGCTCGACCGCGAGGTGCGCGAGTGGGTCGAGCTGGGCCTCAAGAACGGCATATTGAAAGCGGTGATCTGCACCGCCAGCCTCGATCTCGGCGTCGACTTCTTGCCGGTCGAGCGCGTGCTGCAGATCGGCAGCGCCAAGGGCGTGGCGCGCCTGCTGCAGCGCGCCGGCCGCAGCGGCCATGCGCCGGGCCGCGTCTCGCGCGTGACCCTGGTGCCGACCAACAGCCTCGAACTGCTGGAAGCGGCCGGCGCCAAAAAGGCGGTGGCGGCGCGCCGCATCGAAGGCCGCTATGTGCCCAACAAACCGTTCGACGTGCTGGTCCAGCACCTGGTGACGGTGGCGCTGGGCGGGGGCTTCCGTTCCGAAGAACTCTACGAAGAAGTGCGCCAGGCCTGGTCCTATCGCCACCTGACGCAGGAAGAATGGCAGTGGGCGCTCGACTTCGTGGCGCGCGGCGGCCAGAGCCTGACCGTGTATCCCGAATACCGGCGCGTGCTGCCCGACGACGAGGGCGTGTACCGCGTCCCCGACAGCGCCATCGGCCGCCGGCACCGGATGGGCATCGGCACCATCATGTCGGACGCCACGATCCAGGTGAAGTTCATGACTGGCGGCAGGATCGGCAGCGTCGAGGAATCCTTCATCTCGCGCCTGAAGCCCGGCGACCGCTTCCTGTTCGGCGGGCGCATCCTGGAATTCGTGCGGGTGCACGAGCTGACGGCGTTCGTGAAGCGCGCGACCGGCACGCGCGGCGCGATCGCGCGCTGGCAGGGCGCCAAGATGCCGATGTCGAACGAGCTGGCGCACGCCGCGCTCGAAGAATTGCGCCTGGCCGACCAGGGCGTGTTCGACGGTCCCGAGATGCGCGCCATCGAGCCGCTGATCGCCGTCCAGCAGCGCTGGTCGGCGCTGCCCACGAGCGAAGTGCTGGTGCTCGAATCGATGAAGAGCCGCGAGGGCTACCACCTGTTCGTGTATCCGTTTGCGGGGCGCTCGGTACATATGGGCCTGGCGTCCCTGATCGCCTTTCGGGTCGGCCGCGCGCAGCCGATCACGTTCTCGATCGCCATCAACGACTATGGCTTCGAGCTGATGGCGCCCGAACCGGTCGACTGGGCCGCCATGTTCGCCGCCCCGACCGGCGCCGGCGTCGCGCTGTTCGATACCGGGCGGCTGCTGGAAGACGTGATCGACAGCCTGAACGCGACCCAGTTGTCGCAGCAGCGCTTTCGCGAAGTGGCGCGCATCGCCGGCCTGGTGTTCTCGGGCTATCCGGGCCAGCCGAAGTCGAACCGCCAGCTGCAGGCCTCGTCGTCGCTGTTCTTCGAGGTGTTCCGCAAGCACGATGCCGGCAACCTGCTCTTGAGCCAGGCCGAGCGCGAAGTGATGGAGCAGGAGCTCGAACTGACGCGCCTGCGCGACACCCTGGCCGAATTGCATGCGCGGCGCATCGCCTATTGCGAGGTGAAGCGTGCAACCCCGTTCGGCTTTGCCCTGATGGTCGAGCGCTTCCGAGAGAAAGTCAGCACCGAAAAGCTCAATGACCGCGTGGCGCGCATGCTGCGCGAGCTGGAAAAGGCGGCGGCATGAGCGGGCAGACAGTGCAGGTGGCCGGCGAATCGCTCCTGCTGCTGCCGGAGAAGGCGATATACTGGCCGCGCGAACGGATGCTGATCGTCGCCGACATCCATTTCGGTAAGGCGGCCGCCTTTCGCGCGCTCGGGGTGCCGGTGCCGCGCGGCACGACGTCGGAAAACCTGGCCGGGCTCGATGCCCTGGTGGCGACCCACGGGGCGCGCCAGGTCGTGTTCCTGGGAGACTTTTTGCATGCGCGCGCCGCGCACGCCAGCTCGACCCAGCTGGCGATGCTGGCCTGGCGCCAGCGTCATCCCGGACTAGCCTTGATGCTGGTGCGCGGCAACCATGACCTGCACGCCGGCGACCCGGCGGCGGCGCTGGGGATCGCGCTGGTGGACGAGCCGCATGCGATCGGGCCATTTGCCTTCTGCCACCATCCCGGCGTCGATGCGCCCGGCTATGGCCTGGCCGGCCACGTCCACCCGGTCTATGTGCTGGCTACCCGCTTCGATGCGCTGCGCCTGCCGTGCTTCGTGGTCGGTTCGCAAGGCTTGATCCTGCCGTCTTTCGGATCATTTACCGGCGGCCATGCCGTCAAGCCGGGGCCGGGCGACCATATCTATGTCACCTCGGGCGACGCCGTCCACGCCGTGTGCTGAGGGCTATCGGTTCGCAAGCGTACCGACCCGGTTTTTTCACCGGCGTACTGTCCTGTAAGACCGAAGGCGGTGTCATGCCGTCTGCTAGATAAGGAGATTGCCATGAAAAAACGCATCGTGACGTGTGCGCTGGTGGCTGCCCTGGCGCCGGCCGGCATGCTGCTGGCGACGAGCGGCACGGCCCTGGCGCAGACTTTGCCCCTGAGCCGCACCGTGACGCCGGCCATCGAAGGCTTCCATGTGGAGAAAGTGCCGCGCCTGGAGCAGGGCGCTGCCCTGCATTTCCAGGTATACGGCACCCAAAACGCTACGGTGAGCGTGAGCATCGACGGCGCCACCCGCGCCGTGCAGATGCAGGAGACCGAGCCCGGCCAGTACAGCGGCAGCTATGTGATCGGCAACCATGACCGGCTGCAAGCAAGTAGTCCGGTGACCGCCGAGATGCGGCTGGGCAGCCAGGTCGCGACGACCGTGCTGCGCGACGGCCTGGTGCGCGGCGATACGGCGCAGGGGCAGGCGCAGGAACCGGTGCGGCAACTGGCGTCGAAGGACGCCAATGTGGCCAGCGCCGCCCCGGGCGCCGCGCCGCCACCGCCGCCGCGCACGACCGAGCGCCCGCGCGTGGCGCGCTATTGCACCAGTTGCGGGATCGTCGAGAAAGTGGAGATCGTGCGGGAAGCGACGGGTAGCGCGCGGCCGCTGGCCAGCGACGTGCAGGCGGCCCAGCGCTACCGGGTCACGGTGCGCATGAATACAACCGAGGCCACCCAGGCTGTCGAGTTCGACAACAATCCCGGTTACCGCAAGGGCGACCGGGTGCGTGTGAACGATGGCGTGCTGTCGCTGGACCGGGAATAAGGCGCGAACTGGCGTTCAGGCGGTTGCCAGCACCTGGTCGTCGCCAGGTTGATCGAGCTCGGCCTTCTGGCGGGCAGCGCCCTTGGTGCGCGAACGCGAGGGCGGCAGGCGGCGCAGGGTCTTGAGCGCTTCGGCATCCTTGATGCCGATGGTGCGCTGGTCGACGGTGATCAGGCCGATCTCGTTGAAGGCCGACAGCGTGCGGCTGACGGTCTCGAGCGTGAGGCCCAGGTAGCTGCCGATCTCGTGGCGCGTCATGCGCAGGTTGAACAGCTTGCTGGAGTAACCCATCGCGGCGAAGCGATCGGCCAGCGAGACCAGGAAGCGGGCCACCCGCGCCTCGGCCGACAGGGCGCCGAGCATGCCGATCATGGTCTGCTCGCGCACCAGTTCGCGGCTCATGACGCCGTACATCATGTTCTCGAGTTCGCTGTGCACGCGGCCCAGCGCGGTCAGTTTCTTGAACGGCAGCAGGATCAGGTCGCAGTCGGACAGGGCCACCGCCTCGGAGGCGTAGTGGCGGGTATGGATGCCGTCGACGCCGAGCATATCGCCCTTCATGGGGAAGCTTAGTACCTGCTCGTTGCCGAATTCGTCGATCAGCACCGTCTTGAGGAAGCCCGAGTTGACGATGTACAGGGTGTCGAAGGCCTGGCCGATCGTGTGCACGCGCTGGCCGGTCTTGAACTGGACGTGCTGGAACAGCAATTCTTCGGAGCTCACCGACACGCTGGCGGGAATACGGAGCAGGTCGCACACTTCTTTCAGGTTGGACCAAAGTCGTCCTTGCCGTTGACGTCCGGCTTCCATCGGGGAATGCAGGGTCGGCTGGCTGGCGTTGCGTTGTTCTGACGGTGGCTGGGACTGCATGCTCATCTCCGGTAAGGAACTCAGGTTTCATGCGACCCCGGCAGCACGGCAGCGTGCGGTAGCGCGTCTGCCATGCCATGGTTGCTATATGGCTGACGCCGTGACTTGGATCGCAAGCAAGTCGAAACGCTGAATTCAGTATGCCAACACGAGTCCGGCACGAATATCAGCGTTGCCTGAATATGTAGGTAGGACAGATGGTGCAGTCGTAGGAATACTCCTATTACCAGGAACGCCGCCCGAATGACGGCTGGTTGCGAGACGGCAAAAAAAGAGGCGAGTCCGACTGCCACCGGCGGCAGGCGGCAACGGGGGGCCGCCGCACGAAAGCCACGCGCGGCGGTCAAAGGACATCGAGGGCCAGGCGTGGCGAGGGTCAGGCCTTGAGCGGCGACAGCAGGCGGTGCGCGACGGCGTACTGGACCATCTCGGACAGCGAGCTCATGCCCATTTTCTGCATGATCCGGGTCTTGTGGGTACTGACGGTCTTCACCGACAGGTGCAGGCCATTGGCGATCTCGGTGATCGACTTGCCGCTCACCAGGTGCGAAAACACCTCGAATTCGCGGTCCGACAACTGCTTGTGCAGCAATTGTTCGCTGGGCGCCATGATGTTCAGCGCTAATTGCTCGGCGACTTCTGTACTAATATAAGGGCGGCCCGAGGCGACCTTGCGGATCGCCCCCACCAGTTGCGTGCCCGCGCTCTCCTTGGTGAGATAGCCCTGGGCGCCGGCCCGGATCGCGCGCACCGCGTATTGCTCTTCCTCGTGCATGGTGAGGATCAGGATCGCCAGCTTGGGCGCTTCGCTGCGCACTTGCCGGATCAGGTCGACCCCGCTGCGGCCGGGCATGGACAGGTCGAGCAGCAGCAGGTCGAATCCGCCCTGGCGCACCAGCGACAATACCTCGAAGCCGTTGGTGGCCTCGCCGACGATGTCGACTTCCTCGGCGCCGTCGAGGATGCGCTTGAGCCCCTCGCGCATGATCGTGTGGTCATCGGCGATGACGATTCTTACCATTATCGATTCCTCGAACCTGAAGCGGTTTCCTACCCGGGATCAGCAAAAATCTATTGTAGCGGTAAATACACGAACAAGGGGCAAAGGCGGGTCAAGTCGCGGCCGGCTCGGCGATCAGGCGGTGCACCAGCACCGGCTTGGTCGTGTGCGACAAGACCTTGTTGGTCACGCTGCCCAGCAGCAGCTGGTTCCAGCCGCTGCGCCCGTGCGAGCCCATGAAGATCAGGTCGCAGCCCTCCTGCTCGGCGACGTCGACGATCTTGAGCGCCGCCGAATCGGAAAATGCCGTCATGCAGGCGTACTGGAGATTGGCCCCGGCGCAGGAGCGGGTGATCTTGCCCATGTATTCCTCGCCCATGCGCCGCATCTGGGCGATATAGTCTTCTTCGCTGGGGTAGGAGGGCGGGATGATCTCGACGTACACGGGATACTGGTACTCGGGGGCGACGAACAGGGCCAGCACTTCGGCGCCCATCTGTTGCGCGAACTTGACGCCGGCGCAAGCGGTGTGCTGCGACACGGCCGAGCCGTCGGTGGTGATCAGGATCTTGCGGTACATGATGCTTCCTCCTCCTTGGTCACGCCCATTCTGAACATTCCAGTCAGGATGGCGATTTCTGAGACGCAAACAGTTGAGTTCAATCAAATGAAAAGGGGGGCAGCTGCGATGCGGCAGGCCGCCCGGAAGTGACCTGCGATTACAAAATACAACACCGGGCTTGTGAAAAGCATCAGGAACAACCCGTTTTAATTGTCGCGGAATTAAGTTTCCTTGTCCATTTTGTTGCATCGCCCTCTCTGAGATTTACCTACGGCAACCACGCTGCTACACTCGCTTCAATTAATCCACCAATTTATTTGCGGCCGCGACGGCCTGGTGGAGGCAGCAGAACCCCCGGATTGCACAGCTGATTGCACATTTATACATTATGGAGAAGCAGGGATTATGACCGACGCCGCTGACGATTTCGACGCACTATTCGAGGAAGTGGCGGCGCAGCGCACCAGCGCACCGCCAAGTCCCGCCGCCGCCGAGCCGGCGCCGGCGCCCGCCGCAGCCAGCAATGACGAAGACGACCTGGAATCGCTGTTCGACCAGGTATCCGCTACCGCCGCGCCGGTCGCCGTGGCCGCCGCTGTCGCCGCGGCAGTGCCGGCCGCCCCGGCCGCGGCCGCGCACGCCGACGACGGCCACGAAGGCGGGATGTTCGAGCGCCTGGGCGGCATCGTCCGCCTGCTGCACGATTCGCTGCGCGAGCTGGGCTACGACAAGGCGCTGACCGAAGCCTCGACCCAGATCGTCGACGCCCAGGACCGCCTGGAATACGTCGCCACCCTGACCGAACAGGCCGCCAACAAGGTGCTCAACACCCTGGACGAAGGCATGCCGGCGCAAGACCTGCTGCAGAAGCAGGCCAAGGACATGGAAACCCGCTGGGCCGACCTGTTCGAAGGCAAGCTGAGCCTGGACGAATTCAAGGCCCTGGCCGGCGATTCGCGCCAGTTCGCCGCGCTGGTGAACGAGGCGACCGAAGCCGAGCGGGCACGCCTGCTCGAGATCATGATGGCCCAGGACTTCCAGGACATCACCGGCCAGCTGATCAAGAAGGTCGTCAAGATCACGCAGACCGTCGAAAGCGAGCTGGCCCAGCTGCTGCGCGACAATGCGCCGGCCGACATCAAGGAAAAGCTCGCCAAGAAAGAACAGCCGGCTGCTCCGGCGCCGCTGATGCAAGGCCCGTCGGTGCCGGATACGGCGCTGAACCAGGACAGTGTTGACGATCTGCTTGCCGATCTGGGGTTCTAATGGACGATATGCTGAAGGATTTCGTCGTCGAGGCGATGGATCTGGCGGTCAACGTAGAAGAACACCTGTTGCGCCTCGAACGCGACCCCGACAACAAGGAAACCCTGAACGCGGTGTTCCGGTCGTTCCACACGATCAAGGGCGGCGCCGGCTTCATGGGCCTGCCCGCGCTGGTCGCGGCCTGCCACCTGACCGAGAACCTGTTCGACGCGCTGCGCACCGGCGCCGCGCCGGTGACCCCGCTCGCGATCGAGGCGGCGCTGCAGGCGTCGGGCTTCGTGGCCGACCAGCTGGGTGACCTGAACAACGGCACGCCGCCGGAAGGCCTGGCGCAAATGCCGGGCGACCTCGAGCGCATCCTGATGGACGCGATCGAAGGCAAGGACAATGTTCCCGCGGCCGCGCCTGCCGCCGCAGCTGTCCCCGCTCCGGTGGCGGTCGAGGCGGCGCCGGTCGCCGCAGCGGCTCCCGCCGCCGTCGATGCCGATGGCCTCGACTGGACCGGCATGTACAACGCCGTGGTGCCGGCCGCGAACGCGATCGCCATCAGCGCCGCCGCCCCGGTTGCCGCCGCTGCGGCAGCACCGGCCGCCGCTGCTGCACCCGTGCCCGCCGTGGCGCCTGCCGCCGCTGCCGCGCCGGCCGCCGGCGCCAAGGGCTGGGACGGCGTCGAGCGCCGCACCGACAACAAGGCTGCCGCCGCCGCACCGGCCAAGGACGAAAGCATTCGCATCGATGCCGTCAAGCTCGACGCGCTGCTCGAAGTGGCCGGCGAATCGGTGCAGGCCGCCAACCAGGCCGCCGTGCTGCTCGAACGCCTGCAGCAGTTCAAGTTCGAAGGCCAGGCCGCGGTGCTGATGGCAACGCTGACCGAGACCCTGGAGCGCGCCTCGCGCTACTCGGCCGAACTGCAGCGCGCGACGCTGGCGACGCGCATGCAGCCGGTGGGCCGCCTGTTCCAGAAATTCCCGCGCCTGGTGCGCGAACTGGCGAAAGACCTGGGCAAGGACGTCGAACTGACCATCGAAGGCGCCGAGACCGAAGTCGACCGCGTGGTGGTGGACAGCCTGTACGATCCGCTGGTGCACATGCTGCGCAATGCGCTGGACCACGGTATCGAGGCGCCGGAAGCGCGCGTCGCCGCCGGCAAGCCGGCCAAGGCCTTCATCCTGCTCAAGGCCTGGCAAGAGGCGAACAGCGTCATGATCGTGCTGCAGGACGACGGCAAGGGCATGGACCCGGTCGTCCTGCGCAAGAAGGCGATCGACAAGGGCCTGATCGGCGAGAACGGCGCCCAGAGCGACGAAGACGCCTATCAGCTCGTGTTCCTGCCGGGCTTCTCGACCAAGGAAGTGGCTTCCTCGGTGTCGGGCCGCGGCGTGGGCATGGACGTGGTCAAGACGGCGGTCGAGAAGAACCGCGGCGCAATCCGCATCGAATCCTCGCTGGGCAAGGGCACGCGCTTCGCGATCCGCCTGCCGATCGAATTGTCGATCGTACCGACCATGCTGGTGTCGACCTCGGGCGCGCAACTGGCGCTGCCGATGGCCGTCGTCGAGCGCGTGGTCGAGCTGCCGGACGATTTCGCCTGCGTCGGCGGCGCCCCGGTGCTGAAGGACCAGGGCCGCCCGCTGCCGGTGCGTTCGCTGGCGCTGGCGCTGGGTTACGAGGCCGCGCTGGAAAAGGTGGGCATCGTCATCAACGCGCCGCAACCTTATATCCTGGCGATGGAAGCGGTCGATGGCACGGCCGACCTGGTGATCAAGCCGATGACCGCGCTGACGGTCGAAGGCATCACCGGCACCGCGCGCTCGGCAGAGGGCGAGCTGGTGCTGGTGGTCGGCTTGTCGTTCCTGATGGATGGGTGCAGGAGCAGCGTCAGGCTCGCAGCCTGACGTTATTTGCTACACGCGCCAAAAGCGCAGACAAAAGCCTGTGTCATCGACGCAGGCTTTTTTTATTTGCATATAGCAAAAAGCTTGCAAATATTATTTGCCGCGTGGTAAGGTCATTGGCATAAACGTGCGCCGCCCCGGCTTGGTGCGGCACTGCACAATTATGGCATAATCGAAAACCGGTCCTGTCACTCATGGACCGCGCCTCACCTCACCGCAACACTGGATCGACCATGCAAAAAACGCTCTACGACAAACTCTGGGATTCCCATGTCGTGCGTGCCGACGCCGATGGCACCACAGTCCTCTATATCGACCGCCACCTGGTGCACGAAGTCACCAGCCCGCAAGCCTTCGATGGCCTGCG
This sequence comes from Telluria beijingensis, assembly GCF_030770395.1. Lineage (GTDB taxonomy): Bacteria > Pseudomonadota > Gammaproteobacteria > Burkholderiales > Burkholderiaceae_D > Telluria > Telluria beijingensis. The sequence goes on from NZ_CP132480.1 coordinate 1,616,463, forward strand.
CGAAGCCGGCCGTGGACTATGGCGCGTGTCCGCGAACCTGGCCGTGGCCGACCACAACGTGCCGACCACCGACCGCGCGCAAGGCATCGCCGACCCGACCTCACGCCTGCAGGTCGAGACGCTCGACGCCAACACGAAGGCCTTCGGCCTCACGTACTTCGACATGAACGACAAGCGCCAGGGCATCGTGCACGTGATCGGGCCGGAACAAGGCGCGACCCTGCCGGGCATGACCGTCGTCTGCGGCGATTCGCATACCTCGACCCACGGCGCCTTCGGCTGCCTGGCGCACGGCATCGGCACCTCGGAAGTCGAGCACGTGCTGGCCACGCAAACCCTGCTGGCCAAGAAGTCGAAATCGATGCTGGTGAAGGTCGAGGGCGCGCTGAACCCGGGCGTGACCGCGAAGGACATCGTGCTGGCCGTGATCGGCCGGATCGGCACCGCCGGCGGCACCGGCTATGCGATCGAATTCGGCGGCTCGACCATCCGCGCGCTGTCGATGGAAGGCCGCATGACGGTCTGTAATATGGCGATCGAAGCGGGCGCCCGCGCCGGCATGGTGGCGGTGGACGACACCACGATCGCCTACGTCAAGGACCGTCCGCTGTCGCCCAAGGGCGAGCAGTGGGAACAGGCGGTAGCCTACTGGCGCACCCTGCACACCGACGACGGCGCGGTATTCGACACCGTCGTCGAACTCGATGCGAAGGACATCCAGCCGCAGGTCACCTGGGGCACCTCGCCCGAGATGGTCACCGCGATCGATGGCCGCGTGCCCGATCCGCAAAACGAGCTTGACCCGGTGCGCCGCGGCGCGATCGAGAAAGCGCTGGCCTATATGGACCTGGCGCCGAACACGCCGATCGACGAGATCCCGATCGACAAGGTGTTCATCGGCTCGTGCACCAATTCGCGCATCGAAGACCTGCGCGCCGCCGCCGAGGTGGTGCGCGGCCGCCACCGCGCCGCCAGTGTGAAACTGGCGATGGTGGTGCCGGGTTCGGGCCTGGTCAAGGAACAGGCCGAGCGCGAAGGGCTGGACCGCATCTTCGTCGATGCCGGCTTCGAATGGCGCGAGCCGGGCTGCTCGATGTGCCTGGCGATGAATGCCGACCGCCTGGAGCCGGGCGAACGCTGCGCCTCGACCTCGAACCGCAACTTCGAAGGCCGCCAGGGGCAGGGCGGACGCACCCACCTGGTGTCGCCGGCGATGGCGGCCGCCGCCGGGATCGCGGGGCGCTTTGTCGACGTTCGTGCGCTCTGATGCGTTATATGAGCAAGACCGTTTATCTGTAACAGGACCATCATGAAAAAAGCATTCGCACTGTCCCTCATCACCATTCTGCTAGCCGGCTGCAACACCATCTCGGGCATCGGTCGCGATGTGTCGAAAGTGGGCCAGGTCGTGACCAGCGCTGGCGGTAAATAAATAGTTAGCTTGGATCCCCGCCTGCGCGGGGACAAGCTTGGACCCCGCCTGCGCGGGGATGACGGAAAAAATGGATAAATTCACCGTACACCAGGGCGTGGTGGCGCCGCTCGACCGCGCCAATGTCGATACCGACGCCATCATCCCGAAGCAGTTCCTGAAATCGATCCGCCGCACCGGCTTTGGTCCGAACCTGTTCGACGAGTGGCGCTATCTCGACCACGGCGAGCCGGGGCAGGATTGCAGCACCCGGCCGCTCAATCCGGACTTCGTGCTGAACCAGCCGCGCTATGCCGGCGCCTCGATCCTGCTGGCGCGCAAGAACTTCGGCTGCGGTTCCTCGCGCGAACATGCGCCGTGGGCGCTGCAGCAGTACGGTTTCCGCGCCGTGGTGGCGCCGAGCTTCGCCGACATCTTCTTCAACAACTGCTTCAAGATCGGCCTGCTGCCGATCGTGCTGAGCGAAGAAGAGATCGAAACGTTGTTTCAGGCCGTCGAAGGCAACCCAGGCTTCCAGCTCACGATCGACCTCGGGCAGCAGCGCATCGGTACGCAAGACGGCAGCCTGTCCTTCGGCTTCGCCATCGACGAGTTCCGCAAATACTGCCTGCTGAACGGCCTGGACGATATCGGCCTGACCCTGCGCCATGCCGACGAGATCCGCGCCTTCGAACAACGCCACGTCGCGGCCCAGCCGTGGCTCGCCAACACCATCTAATCGAGAAAGCAGCTGAATGAAAATCGCGATCCTGCCGGGTGACGGCATCGGCCCGGAGATCACCGCGCAAGCAGTGAAGGTATTGAACGCCCTCGGCGAGTCGTTCGAGATGGAAAGCGCGGACGTCGGCGGCGCCGGCTACGCGGCCCACGGCCACCCGCTGCCGGAAGGCACCCTCAAGCTGGCGAAAGAAGCCGATGCGGTGCTGTTCGGCGCGGTCGGCGACTACAAGTACGACACGCTCGAGCGCGCGCTGCGTCCCGAGCAGGCCATCCTGGGCCTGCGCCGCGAGCTGGCCCTGTTCGCCAACCTTCGTCCGGCGATCCTGTATCCGGAACTGGCCGGCGCGTCCACGCTCAAGCCTGAAGTCGTCTCTGGCCTGGACATCCTGATCATCCGCGAACTGACCGGCGACATCTATTTCGGCAAGCCGCGCGGCGTGCGCGAATGCCCGGACGGTCCATTCAAGGGGCAGCGCGAAGGCTTCGACACCATGCGCTATGCCGAAGGCGAGATCCGTCGCATCGCCCACGTGGCCTTCCAGGCAGCGCGCAAGCGCGACAAGCGCGTGACCAGCGTCGACAAGGCCAATGTGCTGGAAACCTTCCAGTTCTGGCGCGACGTCGTCACCGATGTGCACAAGGAATACCAGGACGTCGCGCTCGAACACATGTACGTCGATAACGCGGCCATGCAACTGGTGCGCGCGCCGAAGAAGTTCGATGTGATCGTTACTGGTAATATGTTCGGCGATATCCTGTCGGATGCCGCCGCCATGCTGACCGGTTCGATCGGCATGCTGCCGTCGGCTTCGCTCGACGCCAACAACAAGGGCCTGTACGAACCGTCGCACGGCTCGGCGCCCGATATCGCGGGGCAGGGCGTAGCCAATCCATTGGCGACGATCCTGTCGGCGGCGATGATGCTGCGCTTCTCGCTCGGCCTCACCGAACAGGCGGACCGTATCGAGAACGCGGTCAAGCGCGTGCTGGCGCAAGGTCTGCGCACGCCGGATATTTTCGAAGCAGGGTCCACGAAGGTGGGCACCGAAGAGATGGGCAACGCGGTCGTCGCGGCGCTCTCATAAGGTTTTCTAAAACTCCAAGGGAAGATGATGAAATTAGTTGGTCTGGTAGGTTGGCGCGGCATGGTCGGCTCGGTCCTCATGCAACGCATGCAAGAGGAAGGCGATTTCGACCACATCGAGCCGGTGTTCTTCACCACCTCGAATCCGGGCGGCGCCGCGCCGAAGATGGCGAAAAACGAAACTACCCTGAAAAGCGCGACCGACATTACCGAACTGTCGAAATGCGAGATCATCATCTCCTGCCAGGGCGGCGACTACACGAGCGAGGTGTTCCCGAAACTGCGCGCGGCCGGTTGGAACGGCTACTGGATCGACGCCGCGTCGACCCTGCGCATGAACGATGACGCCGTCATCGTGCTGGACCCGGTCAACCGTTCGGTGATCGATGCCGCGCTGTCGAAAGGCGTGAAAAACTACATCGGCGGCAACTGCACCGTGTCGTGCATGCTGATCGGCCTGGGCGGCCTGTTCGAGCAGGGCCTGGTCGAGTGGATGACGTCCATGACCTACCAGGCGGCGTCGGGCGGCGGCGCCCAGCACATGCGCGAACTGCTGACCCAGTTCGGCACCATCAACAACTCGGTGAAGTCGCTGCTGGACGATCCGGCATCGGCCATCCTCGAGATCGACCGCACCGTGCTGGCGACCCAACATGGTCTGAGCGCTGACGAGACCAAGCAGTTCGGCGTGCCGCTGGCCGGCAACCTGATTCCGTGGATCGACAAGGACCTGGGCAACGGCCAGTCGAAAGAAGAGTGGAAGGCGGGCGCCGAGACCAACAAGATCCTGGGCCGCGGCGCGGGCTTCGATAGCAACCCTGGCGCGGGCCGGGCGATTCCCGTGGACGGCCTGTGCGTGCGCATCGGCGCCATGCGCTGCCACTCGCAGGCGCTGACCATCAAGCTGACCAAGGACGTGCCGCTGGACGAGATCAAGGACATCATCGCCAAGCACAACCAGTGGGTGAAGGTGGTGCCGAATACCCGCGAAGCGTCGATGCGCGACCTGTCGCCGGCAGCCGTCACCGGCGGCCTGGGCATCCCGGTCGGCCGCCTGCGCAAGATGTCGATGGGCGACGATTACCTGTCGGCCTTCACGGTCGGCGACCAGTTGCTGTGGGGCGCGGCCGAGCCGCTGCGCCGCATGCTGCGGATCGTGCTCGAACGCTAAGCCTCATTTGTTGCCTGCGCGGCAACTGAGATGCATGTTGAATATCGAATGCCCCCGCCCGCGGGGCATTCGTTTTCAAGAAGGTGCATACTCCAGTCCTCGGCGTGCGTCGGGAGCTTGCGTGCTCCAGAGCATGATGTTATGTTGAGACTCCGGGAAACCGCCTTTCCCTCGGCCAACTCATTTCGCTGCTAACTATGCATTTTTCGCACCCCTCTCCGCTCATGGCATTCGCGTTGAAAAAGACCGCCGTCGCCGTGGCCAGTGCAGTGTTGTTGTCTTCCGCCGCCCACGCGGCCGGACTGGGAAAATTGACAGTGTTGTCGGCGCTAGGCCAGCCGCTGCGCGCCGAGATCGAGCTGACCACCAGCGCCGGCGAAGATCCGGCGAGCATGGCGGTCAAGCTGGCCAATCCCGAAGCCTTCCGCGCGGCGAACATCGAATTCAATCCGGCGCTGCTGTCGCTGCGCTTCGCGGTCGAGGAGCGGGGCGGGCGCCAGGTGATCCGGGTCAGCTCGACCCAGCCGCTCAATGAACCCTTCGTCGACATGCTGCTGGAGCTGACCTGGAATAATGGTCGCCTGGTGCGCGAATACACCTTCCTGCTCGACCCGGCGGAACTGCGCACGACCCAGCCGGCCCAGGTGGCGGCTGCGCCGCAGCGTCAACCGGCCGCGCCTTCCTCGCCAGCGACTACCGCGACCGCCACTCCCGCGCCAGCAACGGCCGAGCAGGCGCGCATCGCCGCTGCTCGCCGCGGCGCCGAACGCCAGGCGCGCGAAGCCCAGGCGCGCGACGCCGAGGACAGCTACCGCGTGCGCCGCGGCGACACGCTCAGCGGCATCGCGCTCGACGTCAAGCCGGCCGACATCTCGCTCGACATGATGCTGGTCGCGCTGTACCGCGCGAATCCGGACGCCTTCATCGGCAACAATATGAACCGCCTCAAATCGGGCCAGATCCTGAGCATCCCGGATGCCGATTCGGTTCGCGGCGGCGCCGGCCAGGGCGAGGCGCGCGGCGTGGTGGTGGCCCATGCGGCCGACTTCGACGCCTACCGCAACAAGCTCGCCGGCCAGGTCGCCAGCAGCGCGCCGAGTGCCGCGCCGCAGGGCGGCCAGAGCGCCAGCGGCCGCGTCAGCGCGCGCGTCGAACAGCGTCCGACCGCCGTCAGCGAAGCGCAGGACAAGCTGCAGCTGTCCAAGGCTGCGCCGAGCGCCGCCGGCGCGCCGGACGACGGCACTGCCAGCGTCGAGGACACGATCGCCAAGGAGCGCGAGCTGGCCCAGGCCGAAGCGCGCGTAAAAGAACTCGAGAAGAACGTCAACGAACTCGAAAACCTGATGACGGTGCCCAACCGGGCCGGCGCCGAAGCCGAGCAGGCCGCCGCCGCAGCGGCCGCCGCGACCGCGGCCGAGACGGCTGCCGCCGAGAAGCCGGCGCCGCGTCCACGTCCCAAGAAGCCGGCGCCGCCGCCGGAGAAGAGCTTCGTCGACACCATCCTCGACAATATGCTGTACATCGGCGCCGGCGCGCTGGTGCTGCTGCTGGCCGCGCTCGGCATATCCCAGCGCCGCAAGCGCCAGCAGGCCGACACCAAGCCGGCGCCGTCCGAACCGTCGGTGCTGGGCGTGCCGGGCGCCAGCGCCCACTCGCTGTTCGCCGAGAGCGGCGGCCAGAGCGTCGACACGAATAACAGCGTGTTCAATTCCAGCTTCGCCCCGTCGGCCAGCCAGCTCGATACCAACGAGGTCGATCCGGTCGCCGAAGCCGACGTCTATATCGCCTATGGCCGCGACGCCCAGGCCGAGGAAATCCTGAAGGAAGCGCTGCGCACCCACCCGGAACGCCACCCGGTGCGCCTCAAGCTGCTCGAGATCTACGCCACGCGCAAGGACACGCGCGCCTTCGAAGCCCAGGCGCGCGAACTGCACGCCCTGACCGGCGGCGCGGGCGACGAATGGGCCCAGGCCGCGGCGCTGGGCTTGGGTATCGATCCGGCCAATCCCTTGTACGCGAACGCCGCGCCGGCCCCTGCGCCGACGCCGTCGCCGCAGGAGCGCAGCCAGCAGGCCATCCTGTCGCAGCAGTATGAAGACGCCTTCCGCGGCGGCCCGGCCGTGGGCGCCGGCATCGCTGCCGCTGCCGCCGCCGCCGCCGCGGTGACCCTGGCCAAGGACGACGAGGACCGCACGGCCGCGCCGCAGGCCGAGCCAGCGACCAAGTCGGGCGGCGACGACAACACGCTCGACTTCGACCTGGGCGGCCTGACCTTCGAGCCGGTGACGAATACCGACCAGCCGGCGCCGACCGCCAGCCGTCCGGACCCGGAGGCGACCGCCGTGCCCGACCTGGAATTCGACATGACGCCGTTTGCCGCGCCGTCGACCGCGCCGGCCGAGCAGCCCAAGCCAACGCCGGATACGAACGACCTCGATTTCGACATGGACTTCAATGCGCCGGCCACTGTCCAGCCAGCGGCCGCGCAAGCGCAAGCGGCGGACGAGATCGACGACGACTTCACGCTCGACCTGTCGCCGCAGTCGCAGGTGCAGGCGACGCCGGTCGACATGGCCGGCCTGGCCAGGGACTTCGAAGGCCTGCCGCCGCTGCCGGGCAGCACGCCGCAAGCGACCGTGGCGCAGGCCGATCCGCTGCACGACCTCGATACCATGGACTTTTCGGCGCCGACCATCCCGGTGACGCCGGCCGCGCCGGCGTTCGATGAGGCGCCTGCGCGTTCGGCGCCGAAGGCGGACCTGTCGGAAGATCCGCTGTTCGACCTCGACACGATGGACTTCGGCACGCCGGGCGAGCCGCGCGCCACGGCCGGCGCCGGCGCCGAGCCGAAGGACTTCGGCGCGCGCCTGGACGATCCGTTCGACGCCTTCGACCTGCCGGAAACCCCGGCGCCGGTGCCGGCGCCGCAGGAAGTGCCGGCACGGGAGGCATTTGCAGCCGATGCGGCGCCTGCCGACAACAAGGCCGCGCCGGCATTCGACCTGGCCGACTTCGACCTCGACCTGCCGCCGTCCGAACCGACCGCGCAGCCAGCCGTCGCCGACCTGGGCGCCGTGGACAGCGCGCCGGGCCAGCTGTCGCCCGAGCACATGGAGATGGAGACCAAGCTCGACCTCGCCATCGCCTACCAGGAGATCGGCGACAAGGAAGGCGCGCGCGAACTGCTGGACGAAGTCATCAAGGGCGGCAATAGCGAGCAGGTCGGCAAGGCCAGCGCGATGAGGGAACTGCTGGCGTGACCCGGATTGCTTTGGGTGTCCAGTACATCGGCACCGGTTGGAACGGCTACCAGAAACAGCCGGAACGGAACACCGTCCAGGACCGCCTCGAGATCGCGCTCGAGAAGTTCGCCTGCGTCCCGCTGCACACGACCTGCGCCGGCCGCACCGACGCCGGCGTGCATGCGATGGAGCAGGTGGTCCACTTCGATACCGACCTGGATCGTCCGGCCCAGTCCTGGGTGCGCGGCGTGAACGCCTTCCTGCCCGAGTCGATCGTGGTGCGCTGGGCGGTGGCGGTGACGCAGGATGAAGACGGCCAGGATTTCCACGCCCGCTTCTCGGCCCGCTCGCGCACCTATCACTATGTGCTCTACAACCACCCGAACCCATCGGCCCTGCTGGCCAAGCGGGCAGGGTGGGTGTTCCGTCCGCTGGACGTCGAGCGCATGCGCGAAGGCGCGCGCCACCTGATCGGCACCCATGATTTCACGAGCTTCCGCGCCAGCGGCTGCCAGGCCAACACGCCGGTCAAGGACATGCACGAGGTGAGCATCGCGCGCCACGGCGACATCATCGTGTTCACCCTGCGCGCCAGCGCCTTCCTGCACCATATGGTGCGCAATATCGTCGGCTCGCTGATCTATGTCGGCACCGGGCGCAACGAGCCAAGCTGGATGGCCGAGGTGCTGGCCGCGCGTTCGCGCGACGCGGCGGCGCCGACCTTCATGCCGGACGGCCTGTACTTCGCCAAAATCGAGTACGATCCGAAATGGAAGCTGCCGCAGGAGGCCTCGATGCCCCTGCCGTGGCTGTAATTCATCACAGGATCGCCATGCGCCGTACCCGTATCAAAATCTGCGGCATCACCCGCGAGCAGGACTTGCGCGCGACGGTCGAACTTGGCGCCGATGCGCTCGGCTTCGTGTTCTATCCAAAAAGCCCGCGCTACGTCACGCCGGCGCGCGCGGCCGAGTTGTGCGCGGGTTTGCCGCCTTTCGTCAGTGCCGTGGCGCTGTTCGTGAACCCGACGCTGGAAGAGGTGCGCGAGGTGGCGGCGGCGATGCCGCTGGGGCTGATCCAGTTCCATGGCGACGAGACGCCGGAGCAGTGCGCGGCCATCGCGGCGGCGGTAGAGCGGCCTTTCGTGCGCGCCTACCGCATCAAGCCTGACACGGCGCCATCGGCTTTGCTAGAATATGAGCTTGCATACCGCGCCGCCAGTCCCTGGTTTTCAGGCATGCTGCTCGACACTTGGGTCGATGCGTACGGCGGCGCAGGAAAGGTCTTCGATTGGTCTCTTATTCCAAAAGAGCTCGCGCCTCGGGTCGTTTTGAGTGGTGGGTTGAGCGTACACAACGCCCTTGAGGCGACGGTACGAGTTCGCCCTTTCGCCGTCGACATCAGCAGTGGTGTCGAGGAAGCGAAAGGGATCAAGGATGCCCGCAAGATCGCCGCCTTCATCGCGGCGGTGCGGGCGGCCGATGCCACCATCGAAAGCGAGTCGCACCATGACCACGAAAGATCTTACCCCTAACGGCCGGCTTGGCGCCGCGCCCCTGTTCAAGACCCCGGATTACGCCCTGCCCGACGCGGTCGGGCACTTCGGCCCGTATGGCGGCAGCTTCGTCGCCGAAACCCTGTCGCATGCGCTGGCCGAGCTGAACGAGGCTTATGCCAAGTATGCGCAGGACCCTGAATTTCTCGAGGAATTCCGCTACGAGCTGGCCCACTTCGTCGGCCGGCCGTCGCCGGTGTACCACGCGCGGCGCTGGTCCGAGCTGGCCGGCGGCGCCCAGCTGTACTTCAAGCGCGAAGACCTGAACCATACCGGCGCGCACAAGATCAATAACGTGATCGGCCAGGCCCTGCTGGCGCGGCGCATGGGCAAGCAGCGCATCATCGCCGAGACCGGCGCCGGCCAGCATGGCGTGGCCACCGCCACCATCTGCGCGCGCTTCGGCCTGGAATGCGTGGTGTACATGGGCGCCGAGGACGTGAAGCGCCAGGCCCAGAACGTCTACCGCATGAAGCTGCTGGGCGCGACCGTGGTGCCGGTGGAGTCGGGCTCGAAGACCCTGAAGGATGCGCTCAACGAGGCGATGCGCGACTGGGTCACGAATATCGAGAACACCTTTTATATCATCGGCACGGTGGCCGGCCCGCATCCGTATCCGATGATGGTGCGCGACTTCCAGTCGGTGATCGGCGAGGAATGCCGGGTGCAGATGCCGGCCATGACCGGGCGCCAGCCCGACTACGTGGTCGCCTGCATCGGCGGCGGCTCGAACGCGATGGGCATTTTTTATCCGTATATCGGCGAACCGGGCGTGCAGCTGGTCGGCGTCGAGGCGGCGGGGGAGGGGCTCGGTTCGGGCAAGCATGCGGCCTCGCTGACGGCCGGCATTCCGGGCGTGTTGCACGGTAACCGGACGTACCTGCTGCAGGACGAGAACGGGCAGATCATCGAGACGCACTCGGTGTCGGCGGGCCTGGATTACCCGGGTGTCGGGCCCGAGCACGCCTGGCTGAAGGATTCGGCGCGTGCGCAATACGTGTCGATCACCGATGAAGAAGCGCTGCAGGCCTTCCATGACTGCTGCCGCATCGAAGGGATCATTCCGGCGCTGGAATCGTCGCATGCGATCGCCTATGGCGTGAAGCTGGCGGCGACCCTGCCGAAGGACAAGATCATCCTGATCAACCTGTCGGGCCGCGGTGACAAGGACATGCACACGGTGGCGCAGCGGATGGGGCTGGATTTCGGCTGAAATCCGGTTAGTCATCCGGCGCCGGCCGCGTAGCCGGCGCAACGCACCATCCACGATCATCGAAAGGAAGCACAGCATGTCCCGCATTGCCCCCACGTTTGCCGCCTTGAAGGCGCAGAACAAGACCGGCCTGGTCACTTTCATCACCGCCGGCGACCCCGGCCCCGAGCTCACCGTCCCGCTGATGCACGCCCTGGTGGCGGGCGGCGCCGATGTGCTGGAACTGGGTGTGCCGTTCTCGGATCCGATGGCCGAAGGCCCGGTAATCCAGCGCGCCTGCGAGCGCGCGCTCAAGTTCAACATCGGCCTGAAGGACGTATTCGCCTTCGTCCGCGAGTTCCGCCAGACCAATCTTGATACGCCGGTGGTCCTGATGGGCTACGCCAACCCGATCGAGCGCATCGGCCAGGCCGAATTCATCCGCTGCGCGAAAGAGGCGGGGGCGGACGGCGCCATCGTCGTCGACTACCCGCCCGAGGAGTGCGCCGACTTCGCCAGCGCCATGCGTGACAACGGCCTCGACCTGATCTTCCTGCTGGCGCCGACCTCGACCACCGAGCGCGTCAAGCAGGTGGCCCAGCATGGCGGCGGCTTCAGTTACTACGTCTCGCTGAAGGGAGTAACGGGCTCCGGCGCGATCGACACCGAGGACGTCGCCCGCCGCGTGAATGCGATCCGCGAACATGTGAAGCTCCCGATCGGCGTCGGCTTCGGCATCCGCGACGGCGCAACCGCCAAGGCCGTGGCGCAGGTGGCGGACGCGGTCGTGATCGGCAGCCGCATCATCCAGGAAATCGAAGCGCGCCCCGCCGAGCAGGCCGTCGACGCCGTCCGCAACTTCACCTCCACCATCCGCACCGCCCTCGACGCCGGCTAAGGCTCAATTAGGGTCAGAGTCTAATGCCGTTAAGTTAAGAGTAGCCACCACGTCGTTACCTTCACTGGAGGTAACGACTTCCCGCGAAGGCGCACTGGTGTCCGGAACAAATTCGGATCCCGAAAAGGCGACTCTCTGTAGCGAAAAACACGTCGTACCCGCGCAGGCGGGTACCCAAGTGCAGCGGACCAGCGGCTCAAAAATCGCGCTCCGATAAAGGCTGAGGCTATGCAAGAGCATGAGCATTCCTTGACGTTACTTGGATTCCCGCCAAGGCGCCCGGCGAGCGCGGGAATGACATGCTTACTTCGCGAATAAATATTCCGGACGCTAGTGCGCGAAGGCGGGAACCCAAGTTCTGCTAACGTCGTCGAAACGCTCGCAGAATTAGGTTCCCGCCTAGGCGCCCGGCGAGGGCGGGAACGACGGCTTTTACGCTAACTTAACGGCATTAGGGTCAGAGTCTCGTATATTGAAGGTACCGCAGCGGAGCTGATCTGTGATGGCGACGAAGCGGTCGGGCGGAGTGATGCCGAACGACTCAAGTGCCGCTGAGCACGTGGGTCAGATAGGTACCTCCGCCCGTTTCATTTGTTAGTCCGGACGGTATCTGACCCTATTTTCGCGGGTGGGGTGGCAGGGATGTCAAACAGGCAATTGTCGGCTTGCTATGATTCGACAAGCTGCGCCTGAGCGGATACACTACGCGCCACTGAAAGATTTGCCGCAAAGGAGAGAACATGAGTTGGTTGGAAAAACTGCTGCCCCCTCGGATCCAGCGCTCCGATGCCGCCAACCGCAAGACCATGCCGGAAGGCCTGTGGGTCAAGTGTCCATCGTGCGAGTCGGTCCTGTACCGCGCCGACATCGAGTCCAACCTGCACGTGTGCCCGAAGTGCGATCACCATATGCGCATCCGCGCCCGCGATCGCCTCGATGCGCTGCTCGATGAAGGTGGGCGTTACGATATCGGCCAAGAGACGCTGCCGGTCGATACGCTCAAGTTCAAGGACAGCAAGAAGTATCCTGACCGCCTGAAGGCGGCGATGGACGCCACCGGCGAGACCGATGCGCTGATCGTCCAGGGTGGCTCGATCATGAGCCTGCCGGTCGTCGTGGCCTGCTTCGAATTCGAATTCATGGGCGGCTCGATGGGCTCGGTCGTCGGCGAGCGCTTCGTGCGCGGCGCGCAAGTGGCGCTGGAGCAGAAGGTGCCGTTTATTTGTATTACCGCCACCGGCGGCGCGCGTATGCAAGAGGGTTTGTTGTCGCTGATGCAGATGGCGAAGACGACTGCCATGCTGACCAAACTGGCCGAGAAAAAGCTGCCGTTCATTAGCGTGCTGACCGACCCGACCATGGGCGGCGTTTCGGCCTCGTTCGCCTTCATGGGCGACGTCGTCATCGCCGAACCGAAGGCCCTGATCGGGTTTGCCGGTCCGCGCGTGATCGAGAATACCGTGCGCGAGAAATTGCCTGAAGGCTTCCAGCGCGCCGAGTTCCTGGTCACCAAGGGCGCCGTCGACATGATCGTCGACCGCCGCAAGATGCGCGAAGAAATCGCGCGCCTGCTGGCCCTGCTGCAAAACCAGGCGACCGAAGTCCTGGCCTGATTCGAACAAAGGGGCGACTGGCGCAGGCCGGTCGCCCTTTCTCATTGCGCCTGTCCTTTCGGGGCGGCTTAGCATTCCTACCGTTATCACCATGTCCCCATTACCGACCACCTTGCCCGACTGGCTGGCCCTGCTCGAGTCGCGCCATGCCGAAACCCATATCGACATGGGCCTCGACCGCGTGCGCGCCGTCAAGGAGCGCATGGGGCTGGCCTTCGATTGCCCGGTGATCATGGTCGCCGGCACCAATGGCAAGGGGTCCACCTGCGCGATGCTCGAATCGGTGCTGCTGCAATCCGGCTACCGCGTCGGCCTCTACATCAAGCCGCACTTCCTCGACTTCAACGAGCGCGCCCGCATCAATGGCGAGATGGCGTCCGATGCGGCGCTGGTCGCGGCCTTCAACGACGTCGAAGCGGCCCGCGCCGATACCGACCTCACGTATTTCGAATTCACCACCCTGGCCATCGCCCACCTGATCTCGAAAAGCGGCGTCGACGTCGCCATCCTCGAAGTGGGCCTGGGCGGGCGCCTCGACGCGGTCAATGTGATCGACGCCGACGTGTCCATCGTCACCAGCATCGACATCGACCACACATCGTATCTCGGCGACACGCGCGAGAAGATCGGCTTCGAGAAGGCCGGCATTTTCCGTCAGGGCAAGCCCGCCATCTGCAGCGATCCAGTGCCGCCCCAGTCGCTGATCGACCACGCGCAAAGCATCGGCGCCGACCTGTGGCTGCTGGGCCGCGATTTCAACTACCAGGGCGACCAGCAGCAGTGGAGCTATGGCGGGCGCGGCCAGCGCCGCAACTCGCTGGCCTATCCGGCCCTGCGCGGCGCCAACCAGTTGCTCAATGCCTCGGCCGCGCTGGCCGCGCTCGAGGCGCTGCGCATGCAGCTGCCCTGCGGCGCGCAGGAAACCCGCACCGGCCTGGCCCTGGTCGAATTGCCGGGCCGCTTCCAGGTGTTGCCGGGCCGCCCGACCCAGGTGCTCGATGTCGCCCACAATCCCCACGCCGCCGCCACCCTGGCCCAGAACCTGGGTAATATGGGCTTCCACCGCTTTACCTATGCCGTGTTCGGCATCATGGAAGACAAGGACATCGACGCCGTCATCGCCCCGATGACCGGCATCGTCGATCACTGGTGCGTCACCGCCCTCGATTCGCCGCGCTCGGCGCAGCCCGACGCGCTGGCCGACAGGCTACAGGCGCTCAGGCCAGCCGGCGCCAAGGACGATGATTTTTCTGTGAGCAATTTCGCAACGCCGGCCGAGGCATATGCGAATGCGCTGAGCCGGGCAGGGGAGAATGATAGAATTGTGGTCTTTGGCTCTTTCTACACGGTTGCCGGCGTGATGGCGGCCCGCAAATCGAGTCTTCACTGAGATTCTTCACCCTATTACCTGAACCACATGGGCTTGTTCTCGTTCGGCAATAAAAACAAGCAAGAAACTGTCCGCGACAGCGGCCACTTCGTCAAGGATGACGATGCCGCTTACACCGAGCGCGCCCGCTCCAAGCGCGCGAGTTCGGCGGGCGAGGCGGGGCGCCGCACCAGCCGCGGCGATCCGATCCTGCCCGAGAAGAAGCGCGCCCGACGGCGCCTGGTCGGCGCCATCGCGCTGGTGCTGGCGGCTGTTGTCGCGCTGCCGATGCTGCTCGATTCCGAACCCAAGCCGCTGGCCACCGACATCGCCATCCACATCCCGGACAAGGAAAAGGCGCCGCCGTTGCCGGTGCCGTCCGAGCAGGTGGCGCCATCGGCCAGCGTCGACGCCGACGAGGAAATCGTCGATCCGGTGGCGGCGCCACCTGTCGCCACCCCCGCGGCCAGCGATCCGCCGCCGATGCGCATGCTCGAGCCGGCCAAGCCTGTCGAGCCACCGAAGCCCGAACCCAAACCGGAACCGAAGCCCGAGCCGGTAAAGCCGAAGCCAGAACCGGTCAAGCCCGAGCCGAAGCCCGAATCGAAGCCTGAAACCAAGCCGGAAAAGAAACCCGAACCGCCGAAAAAGCCGGTCGAGACCCATCCGAAGGCCGAGCAGGTCGCCAAGCCCGCCGCCGCGGACGACGCCGCGCGCGCACTGGCCATCCTCGAAGGCAAGCCGGCCGCGCCGCAGAAGGCGCAGGGCCCGGCGCCGCGCTTCGTGGTGCAGGTCGCGGCCCTCGGCAGCCAGGAAAAGGCGACCGAGCTGCAGGAACGCCTGCGCGGCGCCGGGATTGCATCGTTCACCCAGAAGTCCGGCGAGCTGATCCGTGTGCGGATCGGCCCGTTCAGCAAGGAAGAAGCCGAGAAGGTGCGCGCCAAGCTGGGCGGCATTGGCCTGTCGGGCACGATGGTGCCGCTCTGACCGCAGCCCGCGCGTGACGATTTTCGACTACCTGGTGCTGTTCGTGCTGATCGCTTCCGTCGTCATCAGCACCCTGCGCGGCCTGGTCAAGGAAATCCTGTCGCTGCTGGGCTGGATCGTCGCCTTCGTGGTGGCCAATGCCTATGGCGCGCAACTGGCGCCGCTGCTGCCGGAGGTGATCCCCGGCGCCACGGCGCGCCTGATCGTGGCCTTCATCGCGCTGTTCCTGGGCGTGCGGATATTGATGGGCCTGCTGTCGCTGGCGATTGGGGCCCTGGTGGAAGCCACCGGCCTCTCGCTCGCGGACCGCGGCCTCGGAGGCTTGTTTGGATTGGCGCGCGGCATTGTAATCGTGCTGGCCGGCGTCATATTGTGTGGGATGACGGACATCCCGAGGCAGCCGTTCTGGCAGGATGCCTTGTTGTCGCCGATCGCGGAGACCGGCGCCCGTACCGTCAAGCCCTTCCTTCCCGCTGCCATGGCGCAGCACGTGAATTTTTGACCAGCACCGCTTCAGTCGTACTATTTTTTCTGTAATCAAGCACTCAAGCTTTTAGGAGCACACCATGTGTGGCATCGTCGGCGTCGTCTCTCACTCTCCCGTCAACCAGTTGCTGTATGACGCATTGCTGCTGCTGCAGCACCGCGGCCAGGACGCGGCGGGCATTGCGACCAATCACAGCAGCATGTTCTCGATGTTCAAGGCCAATGGCCTGGTCCGGGACGTGTTCCGCACCCGTAATATGCGTTCGTTGCAGGGCAATACCGGGATCGGCCACTGCCGCTACCCGACCGCCGGTTCGTCGAGCGAAGAAGAAGCGCAGCCGTTCTACGTCAACGCGCCGTTCGGCATCACGCTGGCCCACAACGGCAACCTGACCAACCAGGCCCAGCTGAAGGACGAGCTGTTCCGCAACGACCGCCGCCACATCAACACCGATTCCGACTCCGAGGTGCTGCTCAACGTGCTGGCGCACGAAGTGCAAGAGGCAGCCGACGGCTACACGCTCGACGCCGACGCCGTGTTCAAGGCGGTCGCCGCCGTGCACCGCCGCGTGCGCGGCGCCTACGCCGTGGTGGCGCAGATCGCCGGCCACGGCATGCTGGCCTTCCGTGACCCATTCGGCATCCGTCCGCTGTGCCTGGGCATCAACGAGACCGAGCAAGGCAACGAATACCTGGTGGCCAGCGAATCGGTCGCCCTCGAAGGCCTGGGCTTCCGCTTCGTGCGCGACATCGCGCCGGGCGAAGCGGTCTTCATCGACGAAAACAACCAGCTGCACGAGCGCCAGTGCGCCGAGAACCCGTCGCTCAATCCCTGCGCCTTCGAATTCGTCTACCTGGCCCGTCCCGATTCCGTGATCGACGGCGCCTCGGTGTACGCCACCCGCCTGCGCATGGGCGAATACCTGGCCGACAAGGTCAGCAAGGAAATCCCGGTAGATGAGATCGACGTCGTGATGCCGATTCCAGACTCGTCGCGCCCGGCTGCGATCCAGCTGGCGCTCAAGCTCGGCGTGGAATACCGCGAAGGCTTCATCAAGAACCGCTACATCGGCCGCACCTTCATCATGCCGGGCCAGGGCATGCGCAAGAAATCGGTGCGCCAGAAGCTGAACGCGATCAGCTCCGAGTTCAAGGACAAGAATGTGCTGCTGGTCGACGATTCGATCGTGCGCGGCACCACCAGCCGCGAGATCGTGCAGATGGCGCGCGAAGCCGGCGCCCGTAAAGTGTTCTTCGCCTCGGCCGCGCCGCCGGTGCTGTACCCGAACGTGTACGGCATCGACATGCCGACCCGCGACGAGCTGATCGCCCATGGCCGCACGACCGAAGAAGTGTGCCGCGAGATCACCGCCGACCGCGTGGTGTACCAGGACGTCGATGCCCTCAAGCGCGCGATTTCCGACGTGAACCCGGCGCTGAAGAACTTCGAGGCTTCGTGCTTCGACGGCGTCTATGTCACCGGCGACGTGACCCCGGAATACCTGGACCGCCAGGAATCGGCGCGCCACAATCCGAAGTCGAAGGATGTCGAGGACAAGGTACGCACCCAGCTCAACCTGAACCCGCCGGTGGCCGCCGAGTAAGCCATGTCGAAAAACGAAGGCTACGGCTTCACCACCACCATCCTGCACAACGACCGGCGCAAGCCGATCGAGCAGGGCTCGCTGCACAAGCCGGTGCACACCTCGGTCGCCTTCGGCTATGCCGACGCGCGCCAGCTGGCTTCGGTGTTCCAGGGCAAGGAGCCGGGCTTCCGCTACGGCCGCCAGGGCAACCCGACGGTGTCGGCGCTGGAAGACAAGATCAGCAAGATGGAAGACGGCGTCGCCACCCTGTGCTTCGGCACCGGCATGGCGGCGATCGGTGCGCTGTTCCAGGCACTGTTGAAAGCCGGCGACCAGGTCGTATCGTCGAGCTTCCTGTTCGGCAATACCAACAGCCTGTGGCAGACGGTGGCGGGGCAGGGCGTCGATGTCGCCTTCGTCGACGCCACCGAAGTCGCGCAAGTGGAAGCGGCGCTCACGCCGCAGACCCGCATGGTGTTCGTCGAGACCATCGCCAATCCACGCACCCAAGTGGCCGACCTGGCGCGCATCGGTGAACTGTGCCGCGCGCGCGGCATCCTGTACGTGGTCGACAACACGATGACCACGCCCTGGCTGTTCCGCCCGAAGGCCGTACATGCCGGCCTGGTGGTCAATTCGCTGACCAAGTCGATCGGCGGCCACGGCATCGCGCTGGGCGGCGCGCTGACCGATACCGGCCTGTTCGACTGGGCCGCGTATCCGAACATCGCGCCGAACTTCCGCAAGCAGGCGCCCGCCGCGCAGGGCATGGCCCAGTTGCGGGCCAAGGCGCTGCGCGACTTCGGCGCCGCGCTGGGCCCGGAAGCGGCGCACCACATCGCGGTCGGCGCCGAGACGCTTGCGCTGCGCATGGAGCGCACCTGCGCCAATGCGCTGGCGCTGGCGACGATGCTGGAGGCAGACGATCGCGTCGCTGCCGTCCATTACCCGGGCCTGGCGTCGCACCCGCAGAACGGCATCGTCTCCGAGCTGTTCCGTTCGGGCGGTTCGCTGCTGAGCTTCGAGCTACGGGACGACATCGATCCGTTCGATTACCTGAATCGCCTGCAACTGGCGATCCCGGCCTCGAACCTGGGCGACAACCGCACGCTCGTGATCCCGGTGGCGCACACGATCTTCTTCGAGATGGGACCGGAGCGGCGCGCCAGCATGGGCATCGCCGAGGGCCTGATCCGGGTGTCGGTGGGCATCGAGGATACCGACGACCTGGTCGGCGACTTCCGCCAGGCGCTCGATGCGTAAAGCGGTGTAAAAGTCGATTTCCAGGGCCGGCGCGATGCCGGCCCTGTCATATTAGCGGTTGAGCCCAGCCGTAAAACGCGGCTATCATGGGCTTTTACCTGCCAGTCTTGCCAAGTGCCCATGAAACGATTCCTGTTCTGCCTGTCCCTGATCGTCGGTAGCGCCGCCTTTGCCGGCGAACTCGAGGATGCCAACGCCCTGTTCGAGAAAAAGGACTATGCGGGCGCGCTCAAGCTGTACACCAAGCTGGCCAATGCCCGCAACCCGCAAGCCCAGCAGCAACTGGGCCAGATGTACTGGTATGGCGAAGCCGGCGCGGTCGACGAAGCGAAAGCCAAGGAGTTGTTTGAAAAGTCTGCCGCCAAGGGCAACAAGGTGGCCGCCGATTCGCTCGTGATCATGCAGCAGCGCGTGGAGCGCCGCGCCGAGATCGATTACTGGATCAAGGGCTACGATGGCGCCGACCTGCAGTCGGGCGAGTACCGCTGCCCGTCGCCGCGCATCCCGGCGGTGTCGAAGCTGAACGACGAAATCGAGCGCGTGAACAAGGCAGTGACGGGCTGGCAGGACTGCTACAACAAGATGGTGACCAACCTGAATGCGCAGTCGCCGCTGACCAAGCGCATTCCGCCCGATATCGCGAAGCTGATGAACAAGCAGGAAACCGAGGCCTCGACCGCCTACCTGGAACAGGTGCGCCAGAACATCGCGGAAGGGGCGAAAGTCAATTCGAAGATGATCCTGGCCGATTTTGCTGCGTGGCGCAATGCGACCGAGGCGTTCGTCGACCAGCACAATGCGGTGATCAACAAGATCAAGAACTAGATTACGTCTGAACGTCGTTCCCGCCCTCGCCGGGCGCCTTGGCGAACCCAAGTCCCCAGCGCTGCCACAAGGGCCTATCCTGGTGATGAATCACGCAAACTTGGGTTCCCGCCTCCGCGGGAACGACGTGCTGATGGTGCTAAGTCAGTTCCAGCTGCGCATCAGGCCAACCGCCAGGCCTTCGAGCGCGAACTCTTCGTCGGGCGTGACTTCGATCACCTTGAAGTCGGGATTCTCGGGCAGCAGTTCGACCAGGTCGCCCGTCTTGCGGTAGCGCTTGACGGTAACTTCCTCGCCCAGGCGGGCCACGACGATCTGGCCGTTCTTGGCGCTGTCGATTTTCTTGACCGCCAGGAAGTCGCCATCCATGATGCCGGCGTCGCGCATCGACCAGCCTTTTACCTTGAGCAGGAAATCGGGCCGCGCCGCGAACATTGCGGTGTCGACGTTATACGTCGCTTCGACGTGTTCTTGCGCCAGGATCGGATTGCCGGCGGCGACGCGGCCGACCAGCGGCAGCGACATCAGCGAGGGAGGGGGCATCGGGATCTGCTCGACGCTGGCGCCCACCAGGCGGATGCCGCGCGAGGTGCCTGGCGAGATCTCGATCGCGCCCTTGCGCGCCAGCGCCTGCAGGTGTTCTTCGGCCGCATTGGCCGAGCGGAAGCCCAGTTCGGCCGCGATTTCGGCCCGGGTCGGAGGAAAACCCGTGTTCTCGATCGCTTCCTTGATCAGGTTCAGGATCTGTTCTTGCCTTGCAGTGAGCTTGAGCATAAATATCTTGCGGAAACGGGTTATAGAGGTAGACTGTATTTTTGTACAGTATTCTGCTATATGCAAGGGTTATACGCCGAAAAGCGCAAAAAAATCGCCCTTATCACACGAAATACGCTTTCCGCAAGCAATTGTCGAGTGACTTTTGGACTGGTGAGCCGGTCAAGCGCCGAGACCTTGACAGCCTGGTTCCCATTTCCTCCATTTCACGCTATACTAGCTGGCTGTTCCCTTCCCACACTCGTCTTGACGCCGAGGTGGGCATTTATGTAAAACGTCCTCAAGGAGTAATGCATGCGTCATTATGAAATCGTTTTTATCGTCCATCCGGACCAGAGCGAACAAGTCCCGGCGATGATCGAGCGTTACAAGACCACGGTGACCAGCCGCGGCGGTAACATCCATCGCGTGGAAGACTGGGGTCGCCGCCAGATGGCCTACCAGATCCAGAAGCTGCCAAAAGCCCACTACATCTGCCTGAACATCGAGTGCGACAACGAGACCCTGGTCGAGCTGGAAACCGCATTCAAGTTCAATGATGCCGTTCTGCGTCATCTGACCGTCAAGATGAAGAAAGCGGAAACCGCACCGTCGCCGATGATGAAATCGGTGCAGCGCGAAGACGCAGCCAAGAGCCACCGCGCAGAAGCAGCCGCTCCTGCAGCTGCCCCGGCTGCCGCTGCCTAAGATTTTTTCCAGGAATTCGTAGTAACGTAGCAGAAGAACCGGGTGAGCCAGCTCCAGCTCGTGGCGACCATCGCCGAGCGTGATGTCCTGCGCTACACCCCGGCCGGCGTGCCGATCGTTTCAGCCGTCCTGATGCACAGTTCGCATCAGCGCGAAGCAGGGATCGATCGCCTGGTCGAGTTCGAAGTCCCCGCGTTCGCCGCGGGCGAGATTTCGGGCAGGTTCGGAAGCGCCGAGCTCGGCGCCAGCTACCGCTTCGACGGATTCCTCGCTAGAAAAAATCGCAACAGCAAAGCCCTGGTGTTTCACATCATTGATTTCAGTGCCGCCTAGTTCGGCAATTTAGATATACAGGAGCCTCAAAATGGCATTCGGTAAAAAGTTCGACAAAAACAAAGCTAAAGAAAAACTCAAGCGCAAGCAGCAGAACCCGCTGTTCAAGCGCAAGAAGTTCTGCCGCTTCACCGCCGCTGGCGTTGAGCAGGTTGACTACAAAGACGTTGACACCCTGAAGGACTTCGTCCAGGAAAACGGCAAGATCATGCCAGCACGTCTGACCGGCACCAAGGCTCACTACCAGCGTCAGGTCGACACCGCCATCAAGCGCGCCCGTTACCTGGCGCTGCTGCCGTACACCGACCTGCACCACGGTTAATCGTCGGTCACGACAGTCAGATATCCTGGAGATAAAACATGCAAGTTATTCTGTTGGAAAAAGTTATCAACGTCGGCAACCTGGGCGACGTCGTCAAAGTCAAGGATGGTTACGCACGTAACTTCCTGATCCCGCAAAAGATGGCCCGCCGCGCTACCGCCGGCGCCGTCGCCGAGTTCGAAGCCAAGCGCGCCGAACTGGAAAAAGCAGCCGCCGAGAAACTGGCAGCCGCCCAAGCCCAAGGCGACAAGCTGAGCGGTCTGACCGTCACCATCGGCCAGAAGGCCGGCGTCGACGGCCGCCTGTTCGGTTCGGTCACCAATGCCGACATCGCCGAAGCGCTGACCAAGCAAGGCTTCCCGGTTGAAAAGTCGGCTGTTCGCCTGCCGACCGGCCCACTGAAGACCACCGGCGAATTCCCGGTTGCAGTCGCGCTGCACACCGACGTCGTGTCGGAAATCACCATCGCTGTCGTGGGCGAAGCTGCCTGATAGCATGTAGTGAAAGCAGTACCAGAAAAGCCGGGCTTGCCCGGCTTTTTTGCTTTTGAAATTCACCAATTATGACAGCCGTGTGACAGGAGAAGGTATAATGCCGCCCATGAACGCAGCACCCGCCGACCCGCAACTCGAAGCACTACGCATCCCCCCGCATTCCATCGAAGCAGAGCAGTCCGTCATCGGCGGTCTGCTGCGCGACAATGCGGCCTGGGACCGTATCGCCGACTTCATGCATGCGGAAGACTTCTACCGTTACGATCACCGCATCATCTTCGAACAGATGGTGCGCCTGATCAATGCCGGCAAGCCGGCCGACGTGATCACCGTCTACGAAGCCTGCAACCAGCTCGGCAAGGCCGAGGACGTGGGTGGCCTGCAATACCTGAACGCGATGGCGCAGAACACGCCGTCGGCCGCCAATATCCGCCGTTATGCCGAGATCGTGCGCGACCGCGGCATCCTGCGCCAGCTGATCACCGTCGCCGACGAAATCTCGGGTAATGCCTTCAACCCGCAGGGCAAAGAAGTAAAACAGATGCTCGACGAGGCGGAATCGCAGATCTTCGCCATCGCCGAACAGGGCGCCCGTGGCGCCCAGGGCTGGCTGGCAGTGCAGCCGCTGCTGACCCAGGTGGTCGAGCGCATCGACGAACTGTACTCGCGGGAAAACCAGGGCGAGATCACCGGCGTGCCGACCGGCTTCATCGACCTCGACCGCATGACTTCCGGCCTGCAGCCGGGCGACCTGGTCATCGTCGCCGGCCGTCCGTCGATGGGCAAGACCGCGTTCTCGGTCAATATCGGCGAGAATGTCGCGATCGAGGCCGGCCTGCCGGTCGCCGTGTTCTCGATGGAGATGGGCGGCGCCCAGCTGGCCATGCGTATGCTCGGTTCGGTCGGCCAGCTCGACCAGCACCGCCTGCGTACCGGCCGCCTGAACGACGAGGACTGGCCGCGCCTGACGCATGCCATCCAGAAGATGAACGATGCCCAGCTGTATATCGATGAAACGCCGGCATTGAATCCGATCGAAATGCGCGCGCGGGCACGACGCCTGGCGCGCCAGTGTGGCAAGCTCGGGTTGATCATCGTCGACTACCTGCAGCTGATGCAGGGTTCCAAGCCGGGCGACAACCGCGCGTCCGAGATCTCGGAGATCTCGCGTTCGCTGAAAGGCCTGGCCAAGGAATTGCAGTGCCCCGTGATCGCGCTGTCGCAGCTGAACCGCTCGCTGGAACAACGCCCCAACAAACGGCCCGTGATGTCCGACCTGCGCGAATCCGGCGCTATCGAACAGGATGCGGACGTGATCATCTTCCTGTACCGCGACGAAGTCTACAACCCGGATTCGCCTGATAAAGGCACCGCCGAGATCATCATCGGCAAGCAGCGTAACGGTCCGATCGGGGCGATCCGCCTCACCTGGATCGGCCAGTACACCAAGTTTGGCAACTACAGCGGCAACCTGTCCATCTACCAGGGCGACTAAGCCGCATACCGCGGCCGGCGTCACGCCGCACACCATGCCGTCGCTTTTCCCGGAGCGTCGGCAATACCGAGAGAAAAACGGAGAAAAACAATGTTTGGACGCTTTTTGCCTAAAGAGGGCAATTTCTTTGAACTGTTCAACCAGCACGCTGCATTGTGCGTGAAGGGTGCGCATGAGATGGTCGGGCTGATGACCAATTTCGACGATCTCGAGACCCGCACCCATGCGGTCGAAACGATCGAGAAACAGGCCGACAAGATCACCTATGCCACGGTCGACCTGCTGCACAAGACCTTCATCACCCCGCTCGACCGCGACGACATCCACAAGCTGATCACGCGCATGGACGACATCCTGGACATGATGGAAGACGCGGCCCAGACCGTGTCGCTGTACGACCTGCACGCGGTCACGCCGGAAGCCAAGCGCCTGGCCGAGCTGTGCCTGTCGTGCTGCCTGAAGGTGCAAGAGGCGGTCTCGATGCTGCACGATATGGACAATGCGCCGAAGATCGTCGCCATCTGCGAAGAGATCGACCGCTTCGAGTCGGACGCCGACCACGTGATGCGCGCCGCCATGTCCAAGCTGTTCCGCGACGAACCGGACGTGCGCAACCTGATCAAGATGAAGGCGATCTACGAGATCCTCGAAACCGTGACCGACCGCTGCGAAGACGTGGCCAACATCATCGAAGGCATCATCGTCGAGAACGCGTAAGCGTCTCCGATCGTTCACGATTATGGAATCTCTACATATCAGCATCTACGTGCTGGGCATGCTGGTCGTGCTGGCCCTGATCTTCGACTTCATGAACGGCTTCCACGACTCGGCGAACTCGATCGCCACGGTCGTGTCGACCGGCGTCCTGAAGCCGCAGCACGCCGTCGCGATGGCCGCCTTCTTCAACTTCATCGCGATCTTCGTGGTCAACATGAAGGTGGCGCAGACCATCGGCAAGGGCACCATCGACCCGCAGATCGTCGACCACTACGTCATCTTCGGGGCCCTGGTCGGGGCGATCACCTGGAACCTGATCACCTGGTACTACGGCATCCCGTCCTCGTCCTCGCACGCCCTGATCGGCGGCCTGGTCGGCGCCGCGGTGGCCAAGGCCGGCACCGGTTCGCTGGTGTCGGGCGGCCTGCTCAAGACCGTGGCCTTCATCGTGGTCGCGCCGCTGCTGGGCTTTGCCCTCGGTTCGATCATCATGCTGATCGTGGCCTGGGTGTTCGTCAAGGCGACCCCGCGCAAGGTCGACGGCCTGTTCCGTAAATTGCAGCTGGTGTCGGCCGCGGCCTACTCGCTGGGCCACGGCGGCAACGACGCGCAGAAAACCATGGGCATCATCTGGATGCTCCTGATCGCGGCCGGCTACGTCAGCGCCAACGACGCGCATCCACCGGCCTGGGTCATCATCTCGTGCTACGCGGCGATCGCCTTCGGCACGCTGTTCGGCGGCTGGCGCATCGTCAAGACCATGGGCCAGAAGATTACCAAGCTCAAACCGGTGGGCGGCTTCTGCGCCGAGACCGGCGGCGCCATGACGCTCCTGATGTCGAGCGCCTTCGGCATCCCGGTGTCGACCACCCACACCATCACCGGCGCCATCGTTGGCGTGGGCGCCGCGCAAAAGGCCTCGGCCGTGCGCTGGGGCGTGGCCGGCAATATCGTGTGGGCGTGGATCTTCACCATTCCGGCGTCGGCGTTCATCGCCGCGGTGGCGTGGTGGATCGGGACGCACATCATGTAAGGTGTGCTGAATGGCGTAACGAAAAAGCGGAGCCTGGATGGCTCCGTTTTTTTTGTCACAACTCGACGTCCAGTCCTTCATAGGCCAGGACCACGCGCAAGCCATCCAGTCGCCCCTCGTAACGCGCCATGACCTCGGCGAACACCGCCTCCAGTTCGTCGTCGCCGCGCGTCGGTTCGTGGTGCGTGCAGTACAGTGCCCGCGCGCCGACCCGCAGCGCCATCTCCAATGCACCGTCGAAGGTGCCGTGGCCCCAGCCCCGCTTGGACGGATATTCCTCCCGCGTGTACGAGCAGTCGACGATCAGCGCGTCCACGCCGCGCATGACGGCGTCCATGCAGCGCTCGCGCTCGCGCAGGTGGGCGTCGAGGGCGGCGCCCTCGACACTGCCGGCCGGATGCGGATTGGGCCACGGTTCGTGGTCGCCGGTGAAGAACAGCGACTTGCCGTTGCAGTCGATGCGGTAGCCGAGGTTGAGCACCGGATGGTTCATCGCCACGTTCGACACCACGGCATCGTCCACGTCGACCGGCACACCGATGTCGAGCGTGCGGTAGTCGATGGTGGCGCTCATTTGCGTTTCGCTGACCGGAAAATAACTGTTCTGCAGTTGCACGCCCATCACGTGCTCGATGCCGTGGCCGGTGAGCTCGTCGTGGGCGCCATGCAGCCGCACCCGGCTGCCCTTGACGAACAGCGGGGTGAAGAAGGGCAGGCCGTGGATGTGGTCCCAGTGGCTGTGCGTGATGAAGATATTGGCCTCCACCGGCCCCTGCTGGACCAGCTGCTGGGCCAGCGGGAACAGGCCGGTGCCGCCGTCCAGGATCAGCAGGGCGCCGGCATCGGTGCGCACCTCGATGCAGGTGGTGTTGCCGCCATAGCGCGCGGTGCGCGGACCCGGCGACGGGATCGATCCGCGCACTCCCCAGAACCGGAACCTCATCGCCAGCCTCCCGTCATGATCGTGTCATCGTTATTCTAAACAGGCTCGATGATACCGGGTCACTATCCCTCTAGCATGAGGAAGATTGATTTAAATAAAATTTGTTTGTGCTCAAGGTCAGGCGTCGGCCGCGTCGCGCACCCGCGCCAGCAGCAGTTCGCGCTCGGCCGCGTTGGCGGTGAGGGCGGCGGCGCGTTCGAATTCGGCGCGTGCCTCGGGCCGGCGGCCGAGCTTGAACAGCAGGTCGCCGCGCACGCTCGGCAGCCAGTGGTAGCCGTCCAGCCGGCCATCCTTTTGCAGGCGGTCGACCAGCGCCAGCCCGGCCGCGGGACCGTCGGCCATGCCGACCGCCACCGCGCGGTTGAGTTCGACCACCGGCGAAGGCTGGACCACTGTCAGCTCGCCGTACAGGTCGGCGATGCGGCGCCAGTCGGTTAGTTCGGCACGGTGGGCGCGTGCATGGCAGGCGGCGATCTCGGCCTGCAGCAGATAGGAGGCACGTGGTTGGCCGAGGCGCGCCGCGCGTTCGAGGGCGGCGAGCCCGCGCCGCACCAGCACGCCGTCCCAGCGCGCGCGGTCCTGGTCCAGCAGCAGCACCGGCCGTTTGGCGCCATCCAGGCGCGCCGCCATGCGCGAGGCCTGCAGTTCCATCAGCGCCACCAGGCCGTGCACCTCGGCTTCGTTGGGCGCCAGTTCGGCCAGGATGCGGCCCAGGCGCAGCGCCTCGTCGACTAGAGAGGGACGCATCCAGTCGTCACCGGAGGTGGCGGTATAGCCCTCATTAAAGATCAGGTAGACGGCCTCCAGCACCGCGCCCAGGCGTTCGCCCAGTTCGCTTGGGGGCGGCAGTTCGAATGGCACTTTCGCCTCGCCTAGGGTGCGCTTGGCGCGCACGATGCGCTGCGCCATGGTGCTCTCGGGGACCAGGAAGGCGCGCGCGATCTCGCCGGTGGCCAGGCCGCCCAGCAGCTTGAGCGTCAGCGCCAGCCGGGCGTCGAGCGACAGCACCGGGTGGCATGCGGTGAACATCAGGCGCAGCAGGTCGTCCTTGACGACGTCGCGCGCCTTGGCATCCAGGTCATCCACGAAGTCGGGCACGATCAGCGCCTCCTGGGCCTCGAGGTCGAGGCCGATCTGTTCGAGTTTCTCGCGCAGGCTGCGGTCGCGTCGCAGCAGGTCGAAGGCGCCGTTGCGCGCGGCCGTCAGCAGCCAGGCGCCGGGACGGTCCGGGATCCCATCGCGCGGCCAGCGCTCGAGCGCCGCCACCAGCGCGTCCTGGGCCAGCTCCTCGGCCAGCCCGACGTCGCGCACGATGCGCGCCACGCTGCCATTGATGCGGCCGGATTCGATCCGCCACACCGCCGCGATGGTGTCTTCGACCTTGCCCGTCATTGCCCTTCGCTCGGCGGCATGCTTTCCATATACGCCAGTTCCCAGATGTGGCCGTCGAGGTCTTCGAACGAATGCTGGTACATGAAGCCGTGGTCCTGCGGCGCGCGCGGCGCGCTGCCGCCCGCCGCCAGGGCCTTGGCGACGGTCTCGTCGACCGCGGCGCGGCTGTCGCGCGACAGGCACAGCAGCACTTCGGTGCTGGTGCGGGCGTCGGCGATCTTCTTGTCGATGAAGGTCTGGAAGAAGGGCTCGACCAGCAGCATTACGTAGATATGGTCGTGGCTGACGATCATGCAGGCGGCGTTGTCGTCGCTGAACTGGGGATTGAAGTCGAAGCCGAGGGCGGCGAAGAACGCCTTGCTGCGTTCGAGATTCTTGACCGGGAGGTTGACGTAGATTTGCTGGTTGCTCATGGTGGGGTCTCCTGTTTCAGTCTTGTTGTGCACGCATGCGGTCGATGGTCTCGGATGGGGCGAAGTCATCGAGTTCGAACACCTGGCGCACTTCGATTTCGGCTTCCAGGCCCGGGCCGCGCGGGTTGGGGAAGCGGCGCGTCCATTCCAGCGCCTCCTCGCGCGAGCGGACCTGGATCAGGGTGTAGCCGGCGATCAGCTCCTTGGTCTCGGTAAACGGGCCGTCGACGACGCGCCGCTCGCCGCCTTCGTAGCGGATGCGCCAGCCCTGGCTGGTCGGCTTGAGCCCGTTGCCGTCGAGGAGGACGCCGGCGCGCGCCAGCTCCTGGTGGTAGTCGTTCATTTCGGCGAGCAGCGACTCTTGCGGCATCTCTCCCGCTTCGGACGCGGCGCTGGCCTTGACGATGATCATGAAACGCATATCGATCTCCTGTGATGAGCGGCTGGCGGTGGCCGGCCTTTCATAGTCCACGACGAACGGCGGCCGCCGCTTTCGACAGCTTTGACGAAAATAATTTGAATTTTTTTTCTAGCGCATGAAGCAGGGGGCCAGTGCGCGCACCTCGACCGTCGCCCATTCGGCGGCCGGGCACTCGGCGGCCAGGCGGACCGCCTCCTCGCGCGAGTCGACGTCGACCATGAAGAAGCCGCCCACCATTTCCTTGGCCTCGGCGAACGGGCCGTCGACGATGCGCGCCTTGCCGGCGGGGACGCTCACGCGGACCGCAGTATCGGTGGATGCCAGCGATTCGGCCGCCAGCAGCAGGCCGCGTTCCTTCAGGTCTTCGCCCCAGCGCAGCATGCGCTCGTAGGTGGCGCGTCCTTCGGCGTCGCTGCGGGCGGCGCGTTGGCCGATGGGCTCGTGGATGAGCAGCATATGGGGCATGGCATCTCCAGTTTTCAAAAGTTTGTAACAGGAACTCGGCTATTCTACGACCTCGGCAATCGCCAAGGCACGCTGCGCTGCGGCAATCATGGTCATCTTTTTGCCCCGATCAGCGCCCGCACGCCGAACTGGACCGCGAGTGCGCAGGCAGTCGCGGCCACGAAAGGCAGGCCAGGGCCGCGGCCCGGCAGCAGCAGGGCCAGCACCAGGCAGAACACGGCGAACGCGACATAGCCGGCCACCATGCCGCGCAGCAGGGCGACCGCGAAACCGGCGCCGGAGGCGCGGTGCGAAAAGCCCACCAGCACCGTACCCATGACCGGGAACATGGCGAACAGGCCGCTCAGCTTCGGTCCCAGCCCGCTCGCCGCCTGGCTCACCGCCACGGTGAGCACGGCGCCAGCCAGCATGCGCCACGGCAGGTCGCGCGCCGGCCTGGCATTCACCGCAGCCGCTGCGGGTACCGGCCCGATCAGGCGCGGCGCGGCCAGCAGGGCCGCCAGCACGGCGCCGAAGGCCAGCCACAGGGGCAGGTCGATGCCTTGCAGGACGCTCACTGCGGCGCTCCAGGCCAGCAGGGCGGCGCCCACCGCCAGCACCACGCCGGCCCCGGGCCGCACGGCGACGCGCGCATAGACGATGCTGAACACCAGGATGGCCAGCACCGCGACCAGCGTATTGGCGGCGGCGACGGCGGCGAATGCGCTGCCCTGTTCGAGCGCGATTGCCAGCAGGATCGGGCCGGCCACGATGGGGAAGGCCGACAGCCAGCCGGCCACGGCGGGGCCCCAGCGGCGGCCGGCCAGGGTGACGAAGACGATCAGGGACGGGACGAGCAGTAGTTTCAGGACGAAGGGCATGATGCTTGTTCTGTTGTAGCGGGCGCCGGCGCCCAATGAAAAACGCCCGCCGGTGAGGGCGGGCGTCGGGATGGCTACGCCAGGAACGGCGCAACCGTCATGCTCACAGCACGTCGCTGGCGTGGTCGGCCAGGCGCGAGCGCTCGCCGCGCGCCAGGGTCACGTGGCCGCCATGGCTCCAGCCCTTGAAGCGGTCGACCACATAGGTCAGGCCGCTCGAACCTTCGGTGAGGTAAGGCGTGTCGATCTGCGCGATATTGCCCAGGCACAGGATCTTGGTGCCGGGACCGGCGCGCGTGACCAGGGTCTTCATCTGTTTCGGCGTCAGGTTCTGCGCCTCGTCGATGATGAGGAACTTGTTCACGAACGTGCGGCCGCGCATGAAGTTGAGCGACTTGATCTTGATGCGCGAGCGGATCAGGTCTTGCGTGGCGGCGCGGCCCCAGTCGCCGGCATCGCCGTCGGACTTCATGAGCACCTCGAGGTTGTCGTCGAAGGCGCCCATCCATGGCGACATCTTTTCTTCCTCGGTACCCGGCAGGAAGCCGATGTCCTCGCCCACCGGCACCGTCACGCGGGTGACGATGATCTCGTTGTAGAGCTTGGTCTCGAGTACCTGCGCCAGGCCGGCCGCCAGCGCCAGCAGGGTCTTGCCGGTACCGGCCTGGCCCAGCAGGGTGACGAAGTCGACTTCCGGGTTCATGAGCAGGTTGAGGGCGAAGTTCTGCTCGCGGTTGCGCGCCGTGATGCCCCACACATTGTTCTTGTTGTGGCTATAGTCGCGCAGGGTCTGCAGCACCGCGGTCTTGCCGTTGATCGACTTGACCTGGGCGTACAGCGGCGACTGGCCATCCTTCGGCTCGAGGAACACGAACTGGTTCGCCAGCAGGGTCGGGATCAAGGGGCCAGTCACGCGGTAATAAGTGGCCGAGGTGCCGTTCTTGTTCTCCTGCCAGGATTCGACGTCCTGGCCGTGCTGGTCCCAGAAGTCGTCCGGCAGCTGGACGATGCCCGAGTACAGCAGGTCGGTGTCTTCCAGCACGTGGTCGTTGAAGTAATCCTCGGCCGGCAGGCCGATGGCGCGCGCCTTGATGCGCATATTGATGTCTTTCGACACCAGTACGATGGCGCGGCCCGCCATCTGCTGCTCGAGCGCGCGCACGACGCCCAGGATCTGGTTGTCGGCCTTGCCCGACGGCAGGCCCTCGGGCAGGGCGGCGCTGGTCAGGCGGGTCTGGAACAAGAGGCGCCCCTTGGCGTCCTTGTTGCCCAGCTTGGACAGCGGGATGCCGGACTCGATCGCATCGTCGTCGACGTTGGCGATCAGGGCGTCGAGCGTGCGCGAGACCTGGCGTGCATTGCGCGCGACTTCGGACATGCCTTTCTTGTGGTTGTCCAGCTCTTCGAGCGTCATCATCGGCAGGTAGACGTCGTGCTCCTCGAAGCGGAACAGCGAGGTCGGGTCATGCATCAGCACATTGGTGTCGAGCACGAACACCTTGGTGGTGCCGGAACGGTCGGCCTTGCGGCTGGTGGACGACTTGATGCCGACTTCGACCGGCTTGTGCTTTGCCGGATGCGGTTGATCGGCGTCGCTCTCGCGCAGCTTGGCGCTGACAGGCGCGGCGGCGGGCTTCGCGGTTTTAGCGGGCTTGCGGTTGACCGGGGCCTCGGTGCTCGCCTCATTGGCGGCGACGGCGGCTGGCGCCACCGCTGGAATGGAAACGGGCGCCTGGGCGGCGGCCAGGGTATCGGAAGCCTTGCGGCGTGCGCGCGATTTCGGCGTCGGCACGGCCTGGCCGCTGATCAGGTCCTCGACGTCGTCGTTGGCCTGGGCCGAGACGGGACGTACCGGCGATTTGCCGGGTTCGGCCTTGGGGTAATCTTTTGCCAGCAGCATGGTCGCTGGCTGGGTAGGCATCTTTGGCAGTGGCATCAGGTTCTCAATCTAAAAAAGTCTGGATGGACGTGCGCGCGCGGGCCACGTGGCGCGCTGCCGCACGGATTCGATGCTACTAACGTGGGTTGCGGACGAACCGCGGAGTGGACTGCGAGGGAAATGTTTGCAGTATCTGTTTGCAGTACGGCCGGGCCAGGCAATGCGCGGGCCCGGCGCGACACCGGAAGGAGACGATGCGAATGTGTTACGGGTTGACTCAAAATATGGGATAGCGATCCAGCAGGTTGAACAACTGGAGCCATCCATGAATTCAGGGCTGGCTCTTCAAAAATTCCAGCACTTCGGCGACGTGATCGTTGACTTTCACGCCACGCCATTCTTTCACCAATCGGCCTTGAGCGTCAATGACAAACGTACTGCGCTCGACCCCACGCACCTGTTTGCCATACATATTTTTCATCTTCATGACATTGAACTGCGTGCAGACGGCTTCGTCGGGATCGGAGATCAGTTCGAACGGCAGGCCCAGCTTGCCCTTGAAGTTCTCGTGCGAGCGCAGCGAATCGCGGCTCAGGCCGACGATGTCGGCGCCGAGCGCCTGGAATTCGGGCCACGCTTCGCGGAAGGCGATGCTCTCGGTGGTGCAGCCAGGCGTATTGTCCTTGGGGTAGAAGTACAGCACAGTGTACCTGGCCGGACGGCCGAGCAGCTCGAAGGTCTGGCCACCGGTCATCGGGGCGGAAAATGGGGCGATGGTTGCTTGGCTCTCGGCCACGGGCTTCTCCTGGCAGTGACAGCGCGGCGCGCTGCCGGTGTTGTACCTCCCGGCGCATGGTGGCGGGGAGCGGCACTGGCATGATAATCCGGCCATGCCACCGGCCGCTAGTGCCCGCCCAGGCAGATTCACGACATTTACCCCGTTTAGGAATGTTTCTACCGATTCATGCCCAGCGGGGGCGGCGGCCCGGCCTCAGCCGCCGATGATCAGGGCCAGCGTGACCTTGCGGCCTTCGCCCATCAGCACGTTGTAGGTGCGGCAGGCGGCCTGGCTGTCCATGCTCTCGACGCCGACGTGCATCGCCGACAGGCTGGCCACCAGGCACGGGTGGACGAAGCGCTGGCGCTCGCCGGTGCCGAGGATGACGACGTCCGGCGCATCCTTCGCGATTTCCTCGAAATGAAAGGCCGTCAAGTCCTCGAAGCGCGTCACGTTCCAGGGCCGCGGCGGGATTTCGGGCAGCACCGTCAGGCTGTAATTGAAACGTTCGGCATTGATTTCGACACCAGAAGCGTCGTAGCCGGTCACGGTCTGGTATTGTTGAGTGTTGTCGGAATGAAGCTTCATGGCATGTGCCGATCTGGTTGGTCTCGCGGGGGCTCATTGTAACCGGATCGGCAAGGTTGCCTAATCGGGGCGCTTTCGGCAGAATGGTATTTTTCGCACTGCAACAGAGCACGCACACACCAGGGGATATCTTGCGACCGATTGCCAAATCCAACAAGCTCGACGACGTCTGCTACGAAATCCGCGGGCCGGCCCTGGACAAGGCGCGCCAGATGGAAGAAGACGGCCAGAAGATCATCAAGCTCAATATCGGCAACCTCGCCGTGTTCGGCTTCGACGCGCCGGACGAGATCGTGAGCGACATGATCCGCAATATGCACGGCGCTGCCGGTTATACCGATTCGAAGGGCATGTTCGCGCCGCGCAAGGCCGTCATGCACTACACGCAAGAGAAGAAGATCGCCGGCGTGGGCATGGACGACATCTACCTGGGCAATGGCGCCTCGGAGCTGATCGTGATGGCGATGCAGGGCCTCTTGAACAACGGCGA
The DNA here is from genome assembly GCF_030770395.1 of Telluria beijingensis. Classification (GTDB taxonomy): domain Bacteria; phylum Pseudomonadota; class Gammaproteobacteria; order Burkholderiales; family Burkholderiaceae_D; genus Telluria; species Telluria beijingensis. Next base: position 1,649,970 of record NZ_CP132480.1, read on the forward strand.
CGAGGTGCTGGTGCCGGCGCCCGACTACCCGCTGTGGACCGCGGCGGTGAGCCTGGCCGGCGGCGCGCCGGTGCACTATGTGTGCGACGAGGGATCGGACTGGATGCCCGACATCGAGGACATGCGCCGCAAGATCACGCCGAACACGCGCGCGATCGTCGTCATCAACCCGAACAACCCGACCGGCGCCCTGTATCCGCGCGAAGTCCTGCTCGACATCATCGAGCTGGCGCGCCAGCACCAGCTGATCGTCTACGCCGACGAGATCTACGACAAGACCCTGTACGACGGGGCCGAGCACGTCTCGATCGCCTCGCTGGCCGACGACGTTCTGTTCGTGACCCTGAACGGCCTGTCGAAGAACTACCGTTCCTGCGGCTACCGCGCCGGCTGGATGGTGGTCTCGGGCGAGAAGCGCCACGCGAAAGGCTATATCGACGGCCTGAACATCCTGGCCTCGATGCGCCTGTGCGCCAATGCGCCGGGCCAGTTCGCGATCCAGACCGCGCTTGGCGGCCACCAGAGCATCAAGGACCTGGTGGGGCCGGGCGGGCGCCTGTTGAAACAGCGCGATCTCGCGCACAAACTGCTTACCGATATCCCGGGTGTGTCCTGCGTCAAGCCAAAAGCCGCGCTCTACATGTTCCCGCGCCTCGATCCGAAGATGTATCCGATCACGGACGACCAGCAGTTCATCTGCGAACTGCTGTCCGAGGAAAAAGTGCTGCTGGTGCAAGGCACCGGCTTCAACTGGATCGCCCCGGACCATTTCCGGCTGGTGTTCCTGCCCAATTCCGACGACCTGACCGACGCTTGCGGACGCATCGCGCGCTTCCTCGACGGTTACCGACGACGCCATGCCTGAACGGGACAGGCGTCCTGACCATCACGAGAAACAGATTTTATGAAACCGATTCAAGTTGGCCTCCTGGGTATCGGCACCGTCGGTGCCGGCACCTTCAACGTCCTTCAACGCAACCAGGAAGACATCCGCCGCCGCGCCGGACGCGGCATCGAGATTGCGATGATTGCCGCGCGCAATATCGAGCGCGCGCGCGACCTGACCGGCGGCGCGGTCGAGATCGTGGCCGACCCGTTTGCGGTGGTCGACAACCCGGACATCGACATCGTCGTCGAGCTGATCGGCGGCTACGAGCTGCCACGTGAACTCGTGCTGAAGGCGATCGCCAACGGCAAGCATGTGGTGACGGCCAACAAGGCGCTGCTGGCGCTGCACGGCAACGAAATCTTCGCGGCGGCCCAGGAAAAAGGCGTAATGGTGGCCTTCGAGGCGGCCGTGGCCGGCGGCGTGCCGATCATCAAGGCGCTGCGCGAAGGCCTGACCGCCAACCGCATCGAATCGGTGGCCGGCATCATCAACGGCACCACCAACTTCATCCTCACCGAGATGCGCGAGAAGGGTTTGGATTTCGCTTCGGTCTTAAAACAGGCGCAGGAGCTGGGCTATGCCGAGGCCGACCCGACCTTCGACATCGAGGGCGTGGACGCCGCCCACAAGCTGACCATCATGTCGGCGATCGCCTTCGGCATCCCGGTGCAGTTCGACAAGGCGTATGTGGAAGGCATCAGCCAGTTGCAGGCGGCCGACATCCGCTACGCCGAACAGCTCGGCTACCGCATCAAGCTGCTGGGCATTACCCGCCGCACCCATACCGAGTCGGGCGAGGGCGTCGAGCTGCGCGTGCACCCGACCCTGATCCCGGCTTCGCGCCTGATCGCCAACGTCGAAGGCGCGATGAATGCGGTGTTGGTGCAGGCCGACGCGGTCGGCGCCACGCTGTACTACGGCAAGGGCGCCGGCTCGGAACCGACCGCATCGGCCGTGATCGCCGACCTGGTCGACGTGACCCGCCTGGCGACGGTGGACCCGTACAGCCGCGTGCCGCATCTGGCTTTCCAGCCGAACCAGATGACCGACGTCGCCATCATGCCGATGTCCGAAATCACCAGCAGCTACTACCTGCGCGTGCACGTGCAGGACAAGCTGGGCGTGATGGCCGACCTGACCCGCACGCTGGCCGATGCCGGCATCTCGATCGACGCCGTGATGCAGAAGGAGCCGGGCGACCAGGTCGATATCGACATCATCATGCTGACGCACCAGACGCGCGAGAAGAACATCGACGCGGCGATCGCCCGGATCGAAAGCCTGCCGGCGGTGATCGGCAAGGTGACGCGGATTCGGCTGGAAGCGCTGGGCTGAGCCAGGCTGGGTTAGGTTCCCTCAACACCGCTATCGTACGCACGTCTTTCCCGCTCGTACGCACGTCGTTCCCGCTCGTACGCACGTCGTTCCCGCTCGTACGCACGTCGTTCCCGCGCAGGCGGGAACCCAAGTCTGGATGAGTAGTCACCACGTTTGATGTAGTGGCTGCGCATCGTGCCTTGGGTTCCCGCCTGCGCGGGAACGACGTTTTGCGGATAGTGGTGGATGGTTGGCGACTCATCGTCATCGTCGAGCAGGGCGGTGGTGAGGAGCAGCAGATCCTGCTCGATATGCTCGAACAGCGCATTGGCGACGCTGGCGTAGCTGATGTGGAAGTTGGCGGAAGTCATCCGCGGATTCTACCCTCGCTGCATTGCACCAATGTGCCGGATCAAACCGGATTTGACCGGCTTCAATCGTCCGTCTCGTACTACCCGGCAAGACTTGCGGTATCACGTGCAAATACGCAACCATGAATGTGAGAAACAGCGTTTGTTCCGCTGTGCTCGCCGTTGTACATTACGCACACCACAACACTTGACCATCGAGCATGAGCCAACCGAGCCAGTTCTCCCTGCTGACCCAGCGCCGTTTCGGCCCGTTCTTCTGGACCCAGTTCCTGGGCGCGTTCAACGACAACCTGTTCAAGACCGCGCTGCTGGTCGTCATGACCTATGACGCGATCAACTGGACCACGCTCGATCCCTCATTGCTGAACAACCTGATCCCGGGCCTGTTCATCCTTCCCTACGTCGTGTTCTCGGCCACCTCGGGCCAGATCGCGGACAAATTCGACAAGGCCAAGCTGGCGCGGATCGTCAAGATCGCCGAGATCGCGATCATGCTGGTAGCCGGTATCGGCTGGATGACCCATACGCTGTGGCTGCTGATCGCGGCGGTGATCGGCATGGGCATGCATTCGACCCTGTTCGGGCCGGTCAAGTACGCCTACCTGCCGCAAAACCTGAAGCCCGACGAGCTGGTCGGCGGCAATGGCGTGGTGGAGATGGGCACCTTCGTCGGCATCCTGCTGGGTGAAGTGGCCGGCGCGATCCTGGTCGGCTACAAGCCCAACGGCATCATGCTGGTGGCCGGCGCGACCTTGCTGTTCGCCGTGCTGGGCCTGGCCGCCGCCTGGCGCATCCCGCCATCCCCGGCCCCGGCGCCCGAACTGCGCATCAGCAAGAATTTCATTGCCGAATCGTGGCGCAACCTGTCGTTCTCGCGCCAGAACCGTACCGTGTTCCTGTCGATGCTCGGCAATTCCTGGTTCTGGTTCTATGGCGCCTTGCTGCTGGCCCAGTTCCCGGTGTTCTCCAAAGATTACCTGATGGGCGACCACAGCGTGTTCGTGCTGTTGCTGACCGTATTCTCGCTCGGCATCGCTCTCGGCTCGCTGCTGTGCGAACGGCTGTCGGGCCACAAGGTCGAGATCGGCCTGGTGCCGTTCGGCTCGATCGGCCTGTCGGTGTTCGGCATCGACCTGTATTTCGCCAGCGAAGCGTTTATCGCCAGCACGGCGACGCTCGACTGGCTTGGCCTCTTGAGCCAACCGGGCGCCTGGCGCATCCTGGGCGACCTGGTGATGATCGGCGTGTTCGGCGGCTTCTACATCGTGCCGCTGTTCGCCCTGATCCAGACCCGCTGCGACCAGAAGCACGTCTCGCGCACCATCGCCGGCATGAACATCCTGAACGCGATCTTCATGGTCGCCTCGGCCGGCGTCGCGATCCTGCTGCTGGGGCAGGGCTTCAGCATCCCGCAACTGTTCCTGACCACGGCCCTGCTCAATGCGCTGGTGGCGGTCTACATCTTCTCGCTGGTGCCAGAATTCCTGATGCGCTTCCTGGCCTGGCTGCTGATCCATACCGTGTACCGGGTGCGTACGGTGGACACGGCGCGCATCCCGACCGAGGGCGCGGCGGTGCTGGTCTGTAACCACGTCAGCTATGTCGATGCGATCGTGATCAATGCCGCTAGCCCGCGTCCGATCCGCTTCGTGATGGACCACCGCATCTTCAAGACACCGTTCCTGCGCTGGATCTTCCGCGCCGTGAACGCGATCCCGATCGCGCCGGCCAAGGAAGATCCGTGGACGATGGAAAAGGCTTTCGTGGACATCGCCCAGGCCCTGCATAACGGCGAGCTGGTGTGCATCTTCCCGGAAGGGCGGCTGACCTCGACCGGCGAGATCAACGAGTTCCGCAGCGGTATTGCGAAGGTGGTCGAGCGCAGCAAGGTGCCGGTGATCCCGATGGCGCTGCGCGGCCTGTGGGGCAGCTGGTTTACGCGTGACAAGAGCAATCTGTTCGGACGCAGGATCGCGCGTGGCATGCGCTCGCAACTGTCGCTGGCGGTCGGGCCGCCGGTGGCGCCGGAGCAGGCGACGCCGGAGTACCTGCAGCAGCAGGTGACGGCGCTGCGTGGGGACTGGAAGTAAGGGGCTTGACCGCGGTCCAGCGAAGATCTTGCCCAGTATGGCAAAAGCGCAAGTATTTTTCGCTGGCTCTGATATAATTGTTGGCTAGTCGGGGCGTAGCGCAGCCTGGTAGCGTACGTGCATGGGGTGCACGGGGTCGGAGGTTCGAATCCTCTCGCCCCGACCAAAAGAATCAACGAGAAGGCCAACTGCAGAGTTGGCCTTTTTGTTTTGTGAAAAATTACCCTGGTTCTGGTTCTGGTTCTGGTTCTGGTTCTGGTTCTGGTTCTGCTTCTACAGTATTGCCATTTTCGACCGATACAGCACTTCGGTGCGTAAGTTGCATCAGCGAGCGGGGACATACGCACAAAACACGCCAGGTTTCAGATGGCAACATAGTAGTGTAACTTCTCTATATGGCAATAAAGTAGTCCATTGACTTGTCATGAAAATGGTACTAAAGTAGTGTATATCGATCATATACTACTTTAATGCCATGAAAACTCATGACGAGGTTGCCAAAGTTTTACGCACTGCGATCGATCATCGCGGAGTATCACAAGCTCGACTTCGAGAAGAGGCAGCTATCTCGCAGCGCACCCTGACGAATGTCCTCAGTGGCACCGAAGACTTCAAGATGAGTACGCTTTTTAGCCTGGCCGACCGACTGGGACTTGAAATGGTGCTGGTGCCAAAAAGCGTGGTGCAGGCTGTCTCTGCTGGTCCGGTATCGCAGCCAATGGTGAAGACGCGCGTTCAGAAAGCGCTCGAGCTTTCGATGGCACAAAAACCGCATGTAAATCGCAAGGGCTGATTCATGATCATCAAGGCCTTGGGGATTTTCTTGGGCGAGCAACGCGTCGGCGTTCTATTTCAGTATCCGCTTGCTGACGCAGTGGTCAATCGGTTCGTGGCCGATGAAAAATTCATCGATCTGGTCTCGCCGCCGATCATGTCGATTTCCTTCCTCGCAGACACGCCCGATGAGCAGGCCATCTTATGGCGTGATGTGAGGTCGGTTCCTTTCAATGGCCGGTTTTCGAATAAAAACCAATGGCTGCTGCCGCCCTTTTTCCAGAACCTTCTTCCCGAAGGTGTATTCCGTGATCACGTAGCAAGGCAACGTGGGTGTGAGCCGTCAGATCACTTCGAAATGCTTGCGGCATGTGGCAAGGACTTGCCAGGCAAGGTGTACGCCCTGCCTGTCGAACTTTCGCGTGATGACATGGCGCGCTATGTCACTCAAAATCAGGACTCTCTTGAAATGTCGGTAGTAGAAGAGCCGATGGAGGAAGGCGTTTCATTGTCCGGTGTCCAACCCAAGATCGCCGCTATCAAGCATGGCGATCGATATGTCGGACGTACAAAGGACGATGGCTTGCACATCATCGCCAAGCTGCCAGTCGTCGGGCAGCCCATGCTCCCGGATCTTGAGCACTTATCGCTCCAGCTCGCGGCCGTGTCAGGGGTGAATGTTTGTGAGGCCTACCTCGAGCCGCTGGTCAGGCTGGAGGCGGAACATGGCTACGATTTGGGCGATTCGGATCGCACCACCAATTTTTTGGCCGTCGTGCGCTATGACCGGTCGCCAGACGGACGAATCCATTGCGAGGATTTTGCGCAAATTCTGGGGGAGATGCCAGAGGATAAATACGGTGGCGCGATGCGCAAGACGTCGCCACAGACATATTTGGGTATCGCGTCCGTTCTTCTGAGCCTGGAGTCCATCGGCGAACGGGGCGTGTACGAGCTTTTGCGAAGACTCGTTGTCAATGAGATGCTTGGGAATCCAGACATGCACCTCAAAAATGTTGGACTTCGCTATCCGGATGGGGTCACGCCCGAGCTGCCGCCCGCTTATGACATCGTTGCATACTCGGCGTACCAGAACATTGCGGGACATGCCTTGCCGATCCTGCCTCCAGACCAAGTGCCGACACAAAAAAAGGTGGCTCAGCGGATGACACCCAACGGTCCAGTGCCCGCCAAGCAAGCGCTTTCTCCTGTCATGGTCAGGCAATTCTGCGGTGCACTTGGCATTCCGGAAAAGCCGGCGGCTAAAGCGGTCACGGACTGCGTAAAAGCTGCTTACGAAAAGTGGCCAAAGATGATTGCAGAATCAACGATCACTGACCGGCAGAAGGAGCGCCTTCTCGCGCACTTTCATGGGCACCCAATGATTGCATCGCTATTGCTGCGAGAGCAGCGAGGGCTTCGTGCGGGCAGGGGCAGGGGGCAAGCATCGGAGTAGCGCCTGCCCTCAAGCGGGTTCCTTCCATGTCGCGTCCTGGCCGGCCCCGCAGTCAGCGAGCCTCGCGCTGCGCTACCTCGTCCAGCACCCCCAATAAATGCCCGATATCCACCGGCTTGACCAGATGCCTGGTGAATCCCGCCTGCCTCGACGCCGCCATGTCCTGCGGCTGCCCATACCCGCTCAAGGCGATCATGGCTGCATCCACCACCAGCGGTTCCGCGCGCAGGCGCCCCACCAACTGGTAGCCATCCATATCCGGCAAACCGATATCCAGCAGGCACACGTCGAACCCGTGGGTTTGCACGCGCCGTAGCGCCGCCGTCGACGAGTCCTCGACCTGCACCGCATGCCCCACCGCCGACAGCACGATGCCCAGCGATTCTGCGGCATCGCGGTTGTCGTCGACGATCAGGATGCGCAGCGTCGAGCGCGCGGCCAGCGCCGCATCCCCCTCGTGCCGCGCGCCTCCGCCGTCCGCGCCGTCCACGCCGAGCGGCAAGACCACGCTGAAGCAGCTGCCACTTCCCGGGCCATCGCTGTGCGCCTCGACGTGCCCGCCATGCAGATTGACCATGCTGCGCACCAGCGCCAATCCCAGCCCGAGCCCGCCCTGGGCGCGGTCCGGTGTGCGCTTGGCCTGGATGAACAGCTCGAAGATATCGGGCAGCAGGCTCGTTTCGATGCCGATGCCATTGTCCTTGACGCTCAGTTTGACCTGGCCGGCATCCGGCACCGGATCGGCGCAGACAGTGATTTCGCCGCCGTCCGGCGTGTACTTGGCCGCATTGTTGACCAGGTTGGCCATCACCTGCACCAGCCGCTTGCGGTCGCCCATGACGGTGACGTTGGCCGCGCCCAGGCGGGTCGATAGGGTGTGGCCCTTCTTTTCGATCAGCGGGCGCGCCTGCTCGATGGCGTTCTGGATCACCGATTTCAGGTCGACCGGTTCGCGCTCGAGCTCGACCAGGCCGCGCGTCACGCGCGAGACGTCGAGAAGGTCGTCCACCAGCTCGACCATGTGCCGCACCTGGCGCCCGATGACGTCGCTGGCGTGGGCGATGCGTTTCGGGTCGGCGCCGGATAGTTTGAGCATCTGGGCGGCGGTGCTGATCGGCGCCAGCGGGTTGCGCAGTTCGTGGGCCAGCATGGCCAGGAACTCGTCCTTGCGCGCGTTTGCCGCCTTCAGCTCCTCGGCCGCCAGCTTCTGGTCGTGCATGTCGGTCACCGTGCCCATCCAGCGGATGATGCGGCCGGCCTCGTCGCGCACGGGCAGCGCGCGGTTCAGCACCCAGCGGTACTCGCCGCTGTGGTGGCGCAGCCGGTGTTCGAGCTCGAACAACGCGCCGCTCGCCAGGCTCGCAGCCCATTGCGCCTGCAGCCGCGACAGGTCGTCCGGATGGATGATGGTGCTCCAGCTGGTGCCGAGCAGATCCGCCCTTGTGCTCCCCGTGAACTCGGCCCAGCGCCGGTTGGAATAGTCGTTCGCGCCATCGGCTCGGCTCGACCACACCATCTGCGGCATCGCGTCGGTGATGGTGCGGAATTTTTCCTCGCTTTCGCGCAGGGCGCGCTGGCTGTCGACCTGGGCCGTGATGTCCATCGAGGCCGCCACGGCGCCGGCCAGCGCGCCATCCTCGGCGCGGATGGCGGTGGCGCGCGTCATCAGGGTGCGCCGTTCGCCCGGCCGGCCGAACGGTTCGATCTCCACCAGGTCGGCCTCGACCTGTTCGCCACGCAGCGCGCGCGCCAGCGCCCATTCTGACGGTTGGATCTGCCGGCCGTGGCGATCCGAACCGTCGGCCCACCAGCCGCGCCACTCCACGTACTGGTCCTGGCTGGTGGACATCGGGTGCTCGCCCCACAGCTGGCGGTTCATGTGGTTGACGGCCGATAGCGCCCCGTGTTCGTCGACATAGACGATGCCCACCGGCGCCGAGCTGAGCAGGGCGTCGAGGCGGCGCCGGTCGGCTTCGGCCTGGCTGGCCGCGGCGCGCGCCGCCGTCTCGCTGGCCTGCAGGGCGCGCTCGGCATTCTTCTTGTCGGTGATGTCGGTAAACAGCAGCGCCACGCGCTGCCGGTCGGGATGCGCGATCGGGCTGGCGTAGACGGTGAACCAGCGGCCCATCGCCTCCGACCCTTCCTCGAACCGGCGCGCGACGCCAGTGCGCGCGATCTCGTCGTAGGTGTCGACCCAGCCCTGCTCGAGGTTCGGCACCAGTTGGCGCGCGGTCTTGCCCACGCTGTCTTCCAGCCCGGTGTGGCGGGCAAAGGCGCGGTTGGCCTCGATGAAGGTGTAATCGACCGCGCGGCCATGCGCGTCATGGATTATCTCGATCAGGCAGAAGCCGTCGTCCATGGTCTCGATCAGCGCGTGGTTCGTTTGTCGCAGGCGCTCGCGCAGCAGGTGGTCCGCGGTGACGTCGTTGCAGATCACCAGCACGCCGCGGATGCCGGCCTCGTCCTCGATCGGGCTGTAGCCATAGGTCCACCAGACGTCTTCGCGCCGGCCGTTGCGGGTCAGCGGGACCAGGCGGTCCTCGTACCAGGCGCTGGCGCCTTCGTTCATCACGCGCTCGATGTCCGGTCCGATCAGGTCCCAGGCTTCTTCCCAGCAGGGACGGCCGGGCTGGCCCAGCGCGCCAGGGTGGCGCTCCGGCCCCATGGTCTGGCGGTAGCCGTCGTTATAAAACTGGATCAGCTCGTCGCCCCACCAGATGAACATCGGGTGGTTGCTCGACAGTAGCACCCGCAGCACGGTCTTGAGGGTCGACGGCCAGCCCTCGGGCGGGCCGAGGGGTGTGTCCTGCCAATCGTAGGCGCGCATCAGGGCGCCCATTTCGCCGCCGCCGGCAAGGAAGGTATGGCTCGTTGTTAACATCGTCAGCTGGTCGGATAAGTAGCCGCAAACGATACGGCCTGCTTGCCGACCTGGCAACTGCAATGTTGCGAGGCAATACTGGACTCAGGCCGCGCCAGCGTCTTCCCGTTGCTGCTGTTCGGCCAGATAGCGGTGGACCTGCGCCACGACCGCCGCGCCTTCGCCCGCTGCCGCGGCCACGCGCTTGGTCGAGGCGGCGCGCAGGTCGCCCACGGCGAACACGCCGGGGACGCTCGTTTCGAGGTCGCGTCCGCCGTGCTTTCCGCTGGCCTCGTAGCCGGTCAGCACGAAGCCCTTGCGGTCCAGTTCCACGCCGCACTCGAGCAGCCAGTCGCTGTTGGGATCGGCGCCGATGAACAGGAACAGGTGGTGGGTGTCGAATACCACCGGTGGAGCGCCGCTGCGGCTGCGGCAGTGCACGCGCTCCAGGCCGGTATCGTCCCCCTCGAGCGCGGCCAGTTCGAGCCGGGTATGCAGCACGATGTTCGCGGTCGCGGCGATGCGCTCGATCAGGTAGCTCGACATGCTCGCCTCCAGGCCGTTGCTGCGCACCATCATGTGCACGGTTTTCGCGTGCGCTGCCAGGTAGACGGCGGCCTGGCCGGCCGAGTTGCCGCCGCCGACCAGCACCACGTCCTGGTGCCGGCATACCTTGGCCTCGACCGGAGAGGCCCAGTAATACACGCCGCGGCCCTCGAAGCGCGCCAGCTCGGCCAGGTCGGGCTTGCGGTAGCGCGCGCCGGCCGCCAGTACCACGCTGCGCGCCCGCGCGCAGCTGCCGTCGTCGAGTTCCACCCGCAGCGGCCGTTCGCGGCACAGCAGGCGCATGGCCGGCGCGGGAATGGCGATCTCGGCCCCGAACTTGCTCGCCTGGACGAAAGCGCGGCTCACCAGGGCGTGGCCAGAGATGCCGGTGGGGAAACCGAAGAAATTCTCGATGCGTGCGCTGGCGCCGGCCTGGCCGCCGTAGGCGCGCTGTTCCAGCACCATCACCGACAGTCCCTCGGAGGCCGCGTACACCGCGGTGGCCAGGCCGGCCGGGCCGGCGCCGACCACCAGCACGTCGTACACCATGTCGCGCGCGATGCGCGGCAGGGTGCCCAGGAAGCGGCCCATTTCGAGCAGGCTCGGGTTCTTGATCACGAAGCCGTCGGGCATGGCCACCAGCGGCCAGTCGTGCTCCTGGCGCCAGTGTTCGCGCACCAGCTCGGCCGCGTCGACGTCCGACGCCGGGTCGCGCCGGGTATACGGCTGGGCGTTGCGCGATAAAAAGCTCTCGAGTTCGAACAGGCGCGGGTGGCCGGGCGGCCCGATCAGGATCGGCCCGGTCGGCTGTTCGCCGATCAGGCGCGCGCGGCGCAGCATGAAGGCGCGCATCACGCGCTCGCCCAGCACCGCCTCGGCCATCAGCAGCGCGCGCAGCGCTTCAGGATCGAGCACCAGGGCGTCCAGGCGGCCCACCGCCACGCCATCGACCAGCGGCGGCCGGCCGGAGAGCTGCGACACTTCGCCGGTGAACTGGCCGGGCTCGAACAGGTGCACTTCGACGCGATGGCCGAGGGCATTGCTGCGGCTGCAGCGCAGCTGGCCGGACAGTACCACCACCATGCCGGGCGAATCGACCAGGGCCCGGAAGACGAAGTCGCCATCGTGCCAGCTGCGCTCGGTGGCGAAGCGGCGGATGCGTTTCAGGTCGTCCTCGCCCAGCACGGGGTACACCTGGTGGCCGCGGGTCTTGAGGTCGATCAGGTAGCGCGGATCGATCGTGGATGGTTCCAGGACGGGGTCTGGCGTGGTGTCGGTCATGGCGGCTCTCATGGGTCGCGGTGGAGGTCATTGGCGCTTGCATGGTAATGCAGGTCGGCCGCTTTGTGACCTATGCCCTAGGACGGGTGTTCCTGGCCATCCATTTCCTTTAGCGCTGGCGCTGCAGGCGCAGCAGCAGCCAGGCCGCCACCGTGGTAAAGGTCGCCACCAGGCCCAGCGCGATCCAGAAACCGTGGCCGTCGTCGGCCAGCGGAATGCCGCCCACGTTCATCCCGAGCAGGCCGGCGATCAGGTTGATCGGCAGGGCCATGACGGTCACGATCGTCAACAGGTACAGGCTGCGCGCATTGTCTTCGTTGACGCGGGCCGCGATTTCTTCCTGCAGCAACTTGATGCGCTCCTGGAGCGCTGCCAGGTCGCTCAGCACCACCGTGAATTCCTCGGTCGCCTGGCGCAGCTCTTGCCGGTCTTCGCCGTCGACCCAGGTCGGCGGACGTTGCAGCAGGCGGAACAGGGCTGCCGGCTCCGGCGCCAGCAGGCGCTGCAGGCGCACCAGCACCCGGCGCAGCGAACCCAGGTCTTCGCGCTGGCGCGTCAGGCGGCCGGCCAGCAGCCGGTCTTCGATGGTGTCGACCCGCGCCACCGCCTCGCGCACGATGTTCACCAGCACGTCGGCCTGGTCGCGCAGCAGGTGGATCAACAGTTCGCTCGAGGAGCGCAGCGGGGCGCCTTGCCGCACGTCCTGGCGCAGGCGTTCGATCGAGGCCAGGGGTTTCCGGCGCGCGCTGATGGCGACCTGGGGCGCGACGTGGACCCACAGGGTCGAGATCTCGGCGCTGTCAAGCGAAAAACCGTGCAGCACGTCGTTGACGACCGCGATCAGGGCATTGTCGGCCAATTCGATGCGGGTCGAGCGCGAACCCTGGTGCAGGGTTTCATAGAACTCGTCGGCCAGCGCGGCGTGGGTGCGCAGCCAGCGCTCGCTGGCGGTGTTCGACAGGTTGAAGTGCAGCCAGATGAATTGCCCGGGTTGCGGGTCGCGCATCCAGGCCAGGGCCTCGTGCACGCCGATCGGGGCGGCGCCGGCGTCGTGCCTGAACAGGAATCCCCATACCAGGCCCGAATCGTCGGAACCGTAATTGAAGCCGGGAGCCGCCATCTGCGTCATTGACCTTCCTGGGTGGATAAACGATAGGCAATTGTAGAGGGTTCCCGGCCGGCCATGTTGGGTACGGGCGATACCGGCGGTATGCGGTGCGATGTCATCAAGTTGAAACCAATGGTCGCTAAGATTGCTCCTGTGTCTCTCCGCGTGATCCCTCAACCGGATACTGCGTTTTTCCGTCGGCTTCACGGTCGACGGATTTTTTTTATGTGCGCCGGCCCGGCGGGCAGGGCGCTGGACGATGGGCCATGGTTGATGGCTCGACGAAAGGATACAGATGCAAGTCTCACAGATCGATCGCCGCGGCGCGGCGCCGACCGACATGGCTGACGCTACCGCTGTCAATTCCGCTGTCAATACCCCTTCCAATCCCTATGCCGGCGCCACCCATGTCGTGCGCCAGGGCATCCTGGTCCAGGCCAGCCTGGGCACCCGCAGCGCCGTCGAATTCCTGAAGCAGCACGGCGTGCATGGCGCCGTGATCCACCGCGTGCTGATGGGCGAGAACGTGCGTGGCGACGACCAGGCCGCGCTCGACGACCGCGTGGCGATCGACGATCCCCGCATGTGATCGGCGTGTGCTCCTGCACCCCATGCAGGAGCGCTGGCCCTGAATTACGCGTGTTCGGTCAGCTCGCGCAGGATGGCGCACTGGCCGGCCGGACGCGCCGAATCGCAGCGTCCACGCAGCTGCGACAGCTCGGTCCGCAGCTTGCTCAGCTCGAGGATCTGGCGGTCGATCTCGGACAGTTGATGGTCGACCAGGGCGTTGACGCCGCTGCAGGAACGTTCCGGCTGGTCCTGGTAGCCGAGCAGCACTTCGACCTCGTTCAGCGACATGCCCAGCGCGCGGCAGCGGCGGATGAAGTGCAGCCGCTCGGCGTGGCCGGCATCGTACATCCGGTAGTTCGCCTGCGACCTGATCGGCGGCGGCAACAGCCCTTTCTGTTCATAGAAACGGACCGTCTCGGATTGGCAGCCCGTCAGTTTTGCCAGCTCACCGATGCGCATCAACATATCGAACCTCGCTTGACCTTGTAGTAACTACAGGGATTCTAATGCAGATCTCGTCATTGGAGGTTTGCTCATGTCCGCTTGCTGTTCCGGTCCCTGCAGTTCGTCCGCGCCGCCGCCCGATGGGCGCTACCGCAAGGTGCTATGGGCGGCGCTCATCATCAACTTCGCCATGTTCGGCGTCGAACTGGCCGCCAGCCTGGCCGCTGGCTCAGTGTCGCTGCTGGCCGACTCGGTCGATTTTCTCGGCGACGCCGCCAACTATGGGGTGTCGCTGTTCGTGCTCGGCATGGCGGTCGCCTGGCGTTCGCGCGCGGCCTATGCCAAGGGCGTCGTGATGGGCCTGTTCGGCGTGCTGGTGCTGGCGCGGGCCCTGTGGTTCGGCCTGGACGGTCACCTGCCGCATGCCCAGGCCATGGGCGCGGTGGGCGTGCTGGCGCTGGCCGCCAACGGCGCGGTGGCGGCGATGCTGTACGCGTTTCGCCATGGCGACGCCAATATGCGTTCGGTATGGCTGTGCACCCGCAACGACATGATCGGCAACCTGGCCGTGATGCTGGCCGCGCTCGGTGTGTTCGGCACCCGCGCCGGGTGGCCGGACATCGTGGTGGCCAGCATCATGGCTTGCCTCGGCCTGTGGGCCGCACGCGACGTGATACGGCAGGCGCGCGCCGAGTTGCGCGCGCAGGCGGCGGCGGACGGCATGCCAGCGCCGGCGGAAGGCGTACAGGGATCAATGCCTGCACCCATGCCGACCACCGGGAAGGCGCCGATCGCGGCTCCCGTGCAAGTCGTCGAGCTGCGGCGCCGCTGAAGACTCACTGCAGTTCTTCGTGCCGGGCGATCAGCATGGCCGCGCTGTACAGGTCTGGCGCGATGCGCGTGGGCAGGCGGCGCGGGCCGAGGCGCCATTCGGTCTCGTTGCCGTTGTCGATCAACAGGGTGCGGCAGCCGGCCCGGTTGCCGGCCTCGACGTCGTGCAGGATGTCGCCGATCATCCAGGAGGCGCGCAGGTCGATGTCGTGCTCGTGCGCCGCGCGCAGCAGCATGCCGGGCGAAGGCTTGCGGCAGGCGCAGGCGTAGGCATAGTCGCTGACCGTTCCGAGCGGATGGTGCGGGCAATAGTAAAAGCCGGCGAGGGCGAGCTGTTCGCGAAACAGCAGGTCGCTCAGGCGGTCGGAGACCGGCCCCATCGCATCTTCGCCGAAGCAGCCATGGGCGATGCCGGACTGGTTCGACACCACGAACAGGCGGTAGTCGAGCCCGGCCAGCAGGCGCAGCGCGGGCCCGGCGCCGCTCACCAGGCGGATGCGGCGCGGTTCGGCATTGAACGGGATGGCGTCGACCAGCGTGCCGTCCTGGTCGAGGAAGATGGCTTTCATGCAGGCGCTCAGGCAAAGCGCACGCGGTAGCGCACCGCGCCGGCCAGGCGCCAGAACACGGCGAGCGGCGGCAGCAATATCGACGTGATCGCCATCTCGGCCACATGCGAGGCGCTGTGGGCCGTTCCTTTGAGGCGGCGCAGACACAGGCGCACCGTGAGCGCCAGCCATGCCAGGGTGGCGAGCAGGGCCAGCCAGCGCAGGCCCAGCGCCCAGCAGGGCAGGGCCACCAGCAGGGCGGCGACGATGGCGTAGTGGTCCCAGCAGGGACGCGCCTCGATGCGTTCGCGGTACAGCGCCGGGTGCTTCTTGTACAGCAGCGCGTCGAACACTGCATGGCGGATCTGCAGCAGGCTGGCGCCCCACGGCGCCGGGCGCACCGGATGCACCGCCAGCGCCTGCGGCGCACGCACGATGCGCACGCCCTGCTCGAGCAGGCGGAAGTGCAGGTCGGCGTCGCTGCCACGCTGGACGCTGAAGCGCTCGTCGAAGCCGTCGAGCCGTTCGAGCACCGGCTTGTGGACAAAGCAGTTGGCGCTGGTGAAGGCGGCCCGCTCGTGGGCATGGGCGCTGCGCTGGCGGTCGGTGGGACGGGCCGGCACTGGCGTTTCGATGCGGCCGCACACGACGGCGGCGCCGCCGTCGAAGGCGGCCAGACCCTGGGCCAGCCAGTCGGGACTGGGCACGGCGTCGTCGCTGGTGAAGGCGATGATGTCGGCGCGCGCCGCGCGCCAGCCGCGGTTGCGCGCGGCGCCGGGACCGCGTGGCCCGGTATTGGCGACATAGGCCAGGCGCGGCCCGCGCTCGAGCGTGCGGGTGCGCCAGCCGGCCACCAGGTGCAGGGTATTGTGGTTGGGCTCGTCGTCCACGACGATGACCTCGACGCTGCGCGGGTCGATGCTCTGGCGCATCAGGGCGTCGAGGCTGCGGTCGAGCAGGTCCATGCGGCCGCAGGCCGGGAGCACCACGGAAACCGTGGGCGGTGCGGTAAGAGGGGCGTCTTCCGTGGCAGGCATGGGATGTCTCCGCTGGTCTCGCGCCACGGCATGATCGTGGCGATGTCGAGCGGTTCGATTGCCTGGCCCGGGGCCCGGTTCCTCCAGTCCTGATCGGCTTGGAGATGGATCAAGGAGGATGCGCGCGGGGCCGGCGGCCGCGCCGCCGGGCCCGCGTCGACGATCAGCCGCGCGAGAATCCGGTGTCGTCGTCCATCTTGCGGTCGCCCGCCAGCTTGTTGGCGCCGCCCGGGCTGCGCGGGTAGCCGCCGGCGGCGTCGTTCGACTGGTGCACCGGGTTCGGATCGGCATGCATGCTGCCGCCCACCTGGTAGCCTTCGCCCTCGGTGCGCGGGCCCGAGTTGCCCGGGCTGCGTGGCAGGCCGCCGGATACATTGTTCGACTGGTGGACGTCGTCGCTGCCCTTGTCGCGCGCCTCGGAGCCGGCCTGCGCAAGCTGGCGCTCGCGGTCCGTCTCGCGCTGCACCTGGCTGTTGCTGGCGTCCTGGGTATCGGCGCGGCCGTCGTCCGCCCCCTGGCGGTTGCCGTAGATGTCGCCGTGCTGGACGCCGGGCACGCCGGCCTCGGTGCCGACCGGTTCCGGCGCCACGGTGCCTGGCACGCGGCCGTCGCGGCCTGGCTCGGCGGCATGCAGTTCGGGATGCGCCGGATCCTGCGGATTGAGCGTTTCGCCGGTCTGGGTCTTGCCCTGGCGGTTGAGCGTGTCGCTGCTCACCGAGACGCCGGTATCGCGCTGGCGGTTGCCGATCGGCTGCTCGAGCTTGCCCCAGGCGTCAGAGTGCATCTGCATCTGCCGATCATGGCTGTCGCTCACGCCCTGGGTGGTGCCGCTGCCGCCGGTCTGCTGGCCCTGCATCGAGCCGCCGCGCGCCAGATTGCCGCCCGATTCGTCGATCGCGGAATTGCCGTGTTGCCGGCTGGCCGCGTTGGGGTAGGTATGATCATTCGGCCCATCGCGTGTGACGCCCTTGGCGCCGGGCGTGTCTTTTTCGTTGGCGCCGTAGTCGGCCTGGTTGCCGGGAAGCGTGCGTTTGTTCGTGTCCATGACGGTCTCCTGTGCAGTGAATCGTGCAGTGAAGCGGCAGGTCGAGTTCCTGCCTCATACCGCCATGATGCGCGTTCGCGCCCGAGCGCAGAATAGGAAGAGGTAGGGGGACGGTGTAGGACTGTTCCTGACGAGTTTGTTGACGACTGGAAGTTATTTTTCGCAGATGCATTATTTGTCGCGCAAAGTCCTACAAAGTCATCTGAATTGCTCCTATAGCCGCATCGGAGATGCCTGCCTAAGATGGGCTTCGACTCATCGTTCGCCGGCCGCAAGCCAGCGGCGGTAGGGTCTTCAAGCCTGCCGCAGGACGCGGCGGTTTCCACAAGTGTATAAGGGAGAACGTCATCATGGCCTCAAGCAACCAAGGTAACAAGCAATCGGGCAACCAGGGCAATAGCCAGAGCGCTGCCAGCGGCACCCGTAACCGCGGATTCGCCTCGATGGATCCGGCGCGCCAGCGCGAAATCGCCAGCCAGGGCGGCAAGGCCGCCCATGCCAAGGGAACCGCCCACGAATTCACGTCCGAAGAAGCCCGCCGCGCCGGCAGCTTGAGCCACGGTAATCGCCAGTCGGCCAACGCCAGTGCCGGTGGCGCCTCTCGCACCTCGAGCAAAAGCGGCAACCGCCAGAGCGCGCAGGGCGGCAACCGCAGCGGCGGTTCGAAAGAGTAAACGACGCGGCCGGCTGACGGCCGGCGCCGACAATACAACGGGAAGCCATGCGCTTCCCGTTTTGCTTCCGATACCCCCAAAACGCGGATGGGATAAGGTAGAATCGCTGCGCCTTTTTCCAACCTTCCCAAGGATCAACGTCGTGAAACCAGCGGTCATTCGTCAAGTCAAGAGCCTGTCCATGTCCTGCGATCGGGTCGGCAACCTGTTGCTCACCAAGTTTTCCACCCAGGGCGCGAGCGACCTGTGCATCCAGATCCCGGCCTCGATGGTGTTCTGGCTGCTCAAGCACCTGCCGGTCAATCGCGATCCGCAACTGAAACCGCCTCCAGCCGGCCCCGGCATCGGCCAGGCCGACTGGGAAAGCCCCTACGTGCCGCGCGCGCAGTACGTGAACTGCAAAGAATTGCCGGGTGCGATCCGCATGTCCTTCGTGCTCGACCGCAAGCCCGACCTGACCGTCGTGCTCGACCGCGGAAACGTCGAACTGATGCGCCAGATCATGACCATGTACACCAAGGACCTGATCGACCTCGACGCGCAGTAAACACGCGCCCACGCCCCGGCATGGCATCACCGGTCGGCGTGGCCGATCCGGTATCATGGCCGGCGCTGCTTATGCACTGATCGTCGGGATCACGCCGGGATGGCGCCCGACGCCCGTTCGACACCTCCGTCCACCGCGACGGGCCATGAAAGGATTCCTCCGATGCCCATCAAGATCAGTACGATGTTCGACTCCGGCTCGATCGACGTCGTCCGCGCCGACAATCCGAAACAGATCGACCTGAACCTGCGCAAGGATTCGCACGCCGACATCCACCAGTGGTTCCACTTCCGCCTGCAGGGCGCGCGCGGCCAGGCCGTCACCATGCGCTTCCTGAACGCCGGCCAGGCTACTTACCCGAAGGGCTTCGAAGGCTACCAGGCGGTCGCCAGCTACGATACCGAGAACTGGTTCCGCGTCCCGACGAGCTTCGACGGCCAGGTGATGACGATCGAGCACACGCCGGAACTGGACAGCGTCTACTACGCCTATTTCGAACCCTACACCTGGGAACGCCACCTGCGCTTGCTGGGCGAAGTGGCCGAGAACCCGATCGCGCGCGTGCACGACATCGGCAGCACGGTCGACGGCCGCGACATGAACCTGGTGGTAATCGGCAATCCACAGGCCGAGAAAAAGATCTGGGTCATCGCGCGCCAGCACCCGGGCGAATCGATGGCCGAATGGTTCGTCGAAGGCATGATGGATGCGCTGCTCGACAGCGCCAATCCGGTTGCGCGCAAGTTGCTGCAGCGCGCCGTGTTCTACATCGTGCCGAACATGAACCCGGACGGCTCGGTGCGCGGCAACCTGCGCACCAATGCCGCCGGCGCCAACCTGAATCGCGAATGGATGAACCCGTCGCTCGAGCGCAGCCCTGAAGTGCTGTGCGTCAAGAACAAGATCGAGGAGATCGGCATCGACATGTTCTTCGACATCCATGGCGACGAGGCGCTACCCTACAATTTCGTGGCCGGCTGCGAGATGCTCGAGGACTTCACCGCCGAACGCGCGCTGGAGCAGAGCACCTTCATCGACCGCTACATCGCCTGCAGCCCGGATTTCCAGAAGGAATACGGCTATGCTGCCAGCAAGTACAACGACGAGCTGCTGACGCTGGCTTCCAAGTACGTCGGCCATCACTACAAATGCCTGTCGCTGACGCTCGAGATGCCGTTCAAGGACAATGCCAACCTGCCCGACGCGCACACCGGCTGGAACGGCGCGCGCAGCGCCGGCCTGGGCGCGGCGATGCTGCAGCCGATCCTGCAGGCGTTGGGCTGACCCATGGGCGTTGAAATCGAACGCAAGTTCCTGGTCGCAAGCGACGCCTGGCGTACGCTGGGCACGCCCGTGCTCGTGCGCCAGGGCTACCTGACCTCGGATCCGGTGCGCACCGTGCGTGCGCGCATCTATGGTGACGAGGCTTTTCTCACCATCAAGAGCAAGAGCGAAGGCGCCGCGCGCGGCGAGTGGGAGTATCCGATCCCGATGGCGGACGCGGCCGAACTGCTCGACCGCCTGTGCGAGCGGCCGCTGGTCGAAAAATACCGGCGCCGCATCGAGCACGGCGGTTTCACCTGGGAAGTCGATGAGTTCCTGGGCGAGAATGCCGGCCTGGTGGTGGCCGAGATCGAGTTGCCGGCGGAAGATACGCCGTTCGACAAGCCGGACTGGATCGGCCAGGAAGTCACCCACGACAAGCGCTACTACAACTCCAACCTGATCCGCTCACCGTACTCCACCTGGACCGATACCGCCTCATGACCATCGTCTCGCGCCGCAGCCTGCTCGCACTCTCCCTCTCCACCGCGCTTGGCCTGGCGTTGCCGGCCGCCGGCGCGCTGGCCGCCGACAATGCCGCGTATTTCCCGCCGGCCGGCGAGTGGGCGCGCAAGGACCCGGCCCAATTGGGCATGGACCCGGCGGCCCTGGCCGCGGCCGTCCAGTTCGCGCAGTCGCGCGAGACCGAGCGTCCGCTCGACCTGTCCGACCAGGAAGCCGTGTTCGGCACCCGGCTGGGTTCGATGCCGACCAAACGCGCCCGCACCAATGGCGTGGTGATCTACAAGGGGTATGTGGTGGCCGAGTTCGGCGATACGCGCTTCGTCGACCCGACCTATTCGGTGGCCAAGAGCATGCTGGCGACCGTGGCCGGTGTGGCGGTGCGCGACGGCCGCATCGCGGTCGATGATCCGGTCGCGAAGACGGTGAATGATGGCGGCTATGCCGCGCCGCACAACGCGCCAGTCACCTGGAAGCAGCATCTGCAGCAAGAGTCCGAGTGGGAAGGCGAACTGTGGGGCAAGCACAGCAATTTCATCGGCAAGCAGGCCTTCGGCAAGGGCGAGAAGAAGCCGCGCGCGATCAAGGCGCCAGGCAGCTTCTATGAGTACAACGACACCCGCGTAAACCGCTTCGCGCTGTCGCTGCTGCGTGTGTTTGGCCAGTCGGTGCCGGACGTGTTCCAGCAGCAGGTCATGGACCCGATCGGCGCTTCCCAGACCTGGAAATGGGTTCCTTACCATAACAGCTATGTGGAAGTGAATGGTAAGCAGGTGCCATCGGTCAGTGGCGGCACGCGCTGGGGCGGCGGCATGTGGATCGACAGTTGGGACATGGCGCGCTTCGGCTACCTGTGGCTGAATCAGGGTAACTGGAATGGCAAGCAGGTCCTGCCGGCGTCCTACGTGAAGGAAGCGCTCACCCCGAGCGCCCACGGCCCGGATTATGGCTACCTGTGGTGGCTCAACACCAAGGGCAAGAACCTGCCAGGCATGCCTGCGACCGCCTTTGCGGCGCTGGGGGCGGGCAGCAACGATATCGTCGTCTCGCCCGAACACGACCTGGTGATCGTGTGGCGCTGGCATGCCGGAAATGCGGCCGAGTTCGCGACGCGCGTGATTGGCGCGATCCGCCAGTAAATTGTTCACAACACGCAACGCGGGCTGCGCCAATTGTGCGGAGCAAAACGGAATTAAAGTGATATATTTTTATTACTAAATTCCATCCGCGATGCGGTTTGTGTGTCCCCGGTTCGACTCGACAATTCGTTCTTGAAATCACCCGGTCGGGTCATGGTCAGGCATACGCTCCGGCATTGCCAACACCACCAGGACACACAAGAATGAACAAGAATATCGCCATCGTCGGCGCTGGATTCTCCGGGGCCGTGATCGCAAACCAGCTGGCGCAGGCCGGCTACACCGTCGACGTGTTCGAATCGCGCCCGCACATCGCGGGCAACTGCTATTCGGAGCGCGATGCCGAGACCGGCGTCATGGTCCATGTCTATGGGCCGCACATTTTCCACACCGATAACGAGCGTGCCTGGGAATTCGTCAACCGCTACGCCGAGTTCAAGCCCTACGTCAACCGCGTCAAGGCGATCACCGGCGGCAAGGTGTTTACCCTGCCGATCAACCTGTTGACCATCAACCAGTTCTTCAACAAGACCATGGGCCCGGCCGAGGCGCAGGAATTCCTGCAAAACCTGGGCGACAAGTCGATCGAGAACCCGACCACCTTCGAAGAACAGGCGCTGCGCTTCGTCGGCCGCGAGCTGTACGAGGCCTTCTTCAAGACCTATACGATCAAGCAGTGGGGCCTGCACCCGAGCGAACTGCCGGCCAGCATCCTCAAGCGGCTGCCGGTGCGTTTCAATTACGACGACAATTACTTCAACCACAAATACCAGGGCATGCCGGCCAACGGATACACCGAGCTGGTGCAGAACATCCTCGATGTGCCCGGCGTGACCGTGCACCTTAGCACGGCCTTCGACCCGGCCGACAAAGGCAATTACGCCCACGTGTTCTACAGCGGCCCGATCGACGCCTGGTTCAAGCATGAAGACGGCCGCCTGCCTTACCGCACGCTGGACTTCGAGACCTTCCGCGCCGATGGCGACTTCCAGGGCAATGCCGTCATCAACTACTGCGACGACGAGAAGAACTACACGCGCATCACCGAGCACAAGCACTTCTCGCCGTGGGAAAAGCACGACAAGACCATCTGCTACGCCGAGTACAGCCGCCAGTGCGAAGAAAAGGATGTGCCGTACTATCCGATTCGCCAGACGCGCGAGAAGGCGCAGCTGGAGCTGTACGTGAACAAGGCGAAGAACGAAGACAACGTCACCTTCGTCGGCCGCCTGGGCACCTACCGCTACCTGGACATGGACGTCACCATCCACGAAGCCCTGCTCACGTCCGATAAATTCCTGGAAAGCGCGAAGGCCGGTGCGCGCATGCCGGCCTTCGTCATCGATCCGATGGCGTAAGCAGCTACCTGGGGCTCAGGCCGCGAAGCCGCCGTCGATCAACAGGTCGCCGCCGGTGACGTAGGCCGCTTCCGCGCCCGCCAGGTAGGCGACCATGGCCGCGATTTCTTCCGGCCGGCCATGGCGTTTGACGGCCATGTAGTCGTGCAGGCCGGCGCCGAACTCGGTGTTTTCCGGGTTCATGTCGGTGTCGACCGGGCCGGGCAGCACATTATTGATCGTGATCCCGCGCGGGCCCAGTTCGCGCGCCAGGCCCTGGGTCAGGCCGCTCAAGGCCGACTTGCTCATCGCGTACACCGAACCGCCGACCATCGGCATGCGCAGCGCATTGGTGCTGCTGATGTTGACGATGCGTCCGCCTTGTCGCATGTGTGGCAGCACTGCCTTCACGCCGGCGAACACGGCGCGCACGTTCACCGCCACCGTCTTCTCGAAGTCTTCCAGCGTGAAATCGTCGATCGGCCCGAACACGGCGACGCCGGCATTGTTGACCAGGATGTCGATGCGGCCGCGCGCCTGGACCACGGTGTCGATCGCGGCCTTGATCGCGGCCGGGTCGGCCGCATCGCTCCTGATCGCTTCGGCGCTGCCGCCCGCAGCCTTGATGTCAGCCACCAGCGTGTCGGCGGCGGCTGCCGATTGTTGATACGTCAGCGCCACGTGCGCGCCATCGGCTGCCAGGCGGCGTGCGATGGCGGCGCCGATGCCGCGTGAACCGCCAGTGACTACAGCAACTTTGCCTTCGAAGACCTTGTTCATGATGAGCTTCCCTAGGTGTGTTTGAATGAGCGTCCAGTATGCTGCGGACCTGGAGTTGAAACTAGCCAGTCGTAAGTCGCATGACTTTCAACTGCAGGTATAAAATTTGACCGACATCACCCCAGGGAATGCGCCATGCCGGAATCGATCAGCCATCTCGTCTCCTTCATCTACAGCGCCGAGGAGGGCGGCTTCTCGCCGGCCGCGCGCCGGCTCGGCCTGAGCCCGGCCGCGGTCAGCAAGAACGTCGCCCGCCTCGAGCAGCACCTAGGCGTGCGCCTGTTCCAGCGCACCACGCGCCAGCTGCGCCTGACGAGCGAGGGCGAGCGCTACCTGCACGAAGTGGCCGAGCCATGGAAGCGCATCGAGGAGGCAACGCAGGCCACGCGCCAGGGCGCGGGCCAGCCGGGAGGAACCCTGAAGATCGCCATGGCGCCGCTGGTAGGCCGGACGTATTTCGTGCCGATGCTGGAGGAATTCCTGCGACGCTATCCGGCCATCGTGCCCGACCTGCACGTCGAGAACCGCCAGGTCGACCTGGTCGGGGAGGGCTTCGACGTGGCGATCGGCGGCGGCGTCGACCTGAACGAGGGCATGGTGGCGCGCGAACTGACGACCGTGCACAGCATCGTCGTCGCCAGTCCCGCCTACCTGGCGGAACGCGGCTGGCCAGCGGGGCCGGATGAACTTGCGCGCCATGCCGGCATCGCGCGCCGCGCGGTGGGCAGTGGCCGCCTGCTGGGCTGGACGCTGCGCCACTCGGATGGCCAGCAGGCGCCGATCGAATTGCGCACGGTGGCGGTGTGCGACGACCCGGAAGCGATGGCGCAGGCGGCGCTGGCCGGCGTGGGGGTGACGGTGCTGCCGTTGCCCCACGCCCAGCCTTTCCTGCGCAGCGGGGCGCTGGTCAACGTGCTGCCGGGCTGGCATGTGCAGGGGCGGGCGCTATGCCTGTACTACGCCAGCCGCAGGCTGTTGCCGGCCAAGACGCGGGTGTTCATCGATTTCGTGGTGGAGCGTTTCGAGACGCTGGGACTGGCGCGGCAGTTCACGACGCCGGATCGACCGGAAGGCCTGTAGAAGGTCGATACCCCCGCCGCAGCGGGGGCATGAAGCGCGTCAGTGGAAGTGCTCGGTACCGGTCGGTGCGTCTTCCGGCATTTCGGCATGTACCAGTTCGCCGGTAGGATCGGCAAACAGGGGAGAGCCGCAATCGTCGCAATACTCGGCCACGTAGCGTTCGTTGATGCGCTTGATGTGGGCGATGCCGGCGTCGTTCAGGTGGGCCGCGATCTCGTTGATCGGCGACAGCGGCGTGGCCTGGACCGCCAGCGGGCCTTCCATCGGCGTGCCGTTCTCGTCTTCTTGCCCGTACAGCGGCCAGACGATGCCATAGATCACGTCGGCACTCTGGCGCATGGTGAACGAGATGCGGTATTCGTCGATCTGGATGTCCGGCGCTTCTTCGCCGAAGCCGGCGATCACGGCGCGCAGGTCGGACGCTTCCACGCCCAGCGTATTGGTCAGGTAGTGCACGGCTGCGCGGATCGAGATCGGGCGAATGAGTTTGTCGGCTTCGCGGCAGGCCACGTAATACGCTTCCGGCAGCAGCAGCTCGATGCCGCAGCCCGGCAGCAGGCGCGCGACATTTGCGGTCGCCTGCGCGCGCCACTGCTCGAGGCTGCGCTCGCGCTCTTCGGCGAAGCGCAGCTGATGCTGCGGCTCTTGCCAGCGGAACAGCGGCTCGCCGACCGGGGCCACGACCGCGACCAGCAGGTAACGGGTGTCGGCCAGGAAGGGTGCGGTCTCGTCGAGGTGCGGCGCCGGCTTGATGGTGCCGCCCTTGTGGGCGGCTGCCGCCAGCTTTTGCGTCAGCGCCGCGGTTTCGGCGTGGGTGCGCGGCAGCTGGTCGAGCGAGTACAGCGTCGGCGCCATCGCCATCTTCGTGCCCTCGGCCAGCAGGTGGGCCGAGAAATGGGCGCCCAGCGTCGACAGCAGGTCGTTCGGGATGGTGCCGGTGGCGATCGAGAAGCGGGTCCAGGCGAGGATCGGTGCCGCGACCAGCAGGGCTTGCCAGGTGACGTCGCCGCCGCCGGCCTGCTCGACCATGGTCGACGATTCGCTCACCGCCTCGACGGTATCCATCAGCACGTCGTAGGAGGCGAGGTCGTCCTTGAAGAGAAGGTTCAGGGCGCTGTCGATGCTGTCCTGGTGATTGGTCTTGAGCAGCTTTTGCAGCTGCGTGTCCAGCTGGCGTTCCCACGCGCGCTCTTCGGCGCGGCTGGCAGCTTGCATGAGGGCTTGCGAGAGGCTGACGAGGCGCTGGCTTTCTGCGGAAAGTTTTGGAGTTGAATCTTTGGAAGGACGACGCATGGCGCTGGTAGGTCTCTTGTCAGTGAATGGTTCGAAAGTCCGAGGGTCGATGATAAACCCATATCCCCGGTATTGTAGTTGATTCGGCTACAGGTCATGAACAATGGCTGTCATGGCAACCTTACGAAAGAAGTACGCGTGAACGCTTGCACAATGCGCGAACAGGGTACATAATGAGAATAATTCTCATTCAAACATGTTTGGGAATTGATTGGAGTGTTCAAGTTGTGTTTCCAACTTGTGTTGCAAGCTGTAGCCGTTGGCGACCGGGAAAGCGCTAACGGATGTTTCTCACGGAGTACCACCCCCGCCGGGCAACCGGATTCGCCCCTCCTGGCTGTGCCAGGGGGGATTTTTTTATTGGCGCAGTGAATACAACGACATGATGCTGCATATCCCTGGCGTGCTGACGCCGGAACAGGTGGCCCACATCCGCGCACGCATGGCCGGCGCACCCGAATGGCTGGACGGCCGCGAGAGCGTGGGCCCGCAAGGCGCGCAGGTCAAGCGCAACCGGCAACTGGGCGAGGGCACGCCGCTGGCCGTCGAACTGGGCCAGATCGTCAGTGCGGCCCTGATGGCGAACCCGCTGTTCTTTTCCTGCGCGTTGCCGCTGCGGGTGCTGGCGCCCTATTTCAATGCCTACGGCGGCGGCGAGCATTACGGGCTGCACGTGGATGGCGCGATCCGGGCCCAGCGGGCGGGCGGGGCGCCGGTGCGGGCCGATGTGTCAACCACGGTGTTCCTGAGCGAGCCCGAGGACTACGATGGTGGCGAACTGGAAGTGGTCGATCTGTACGGCACCCACGAGGTCAAGCTGGCGGCGGGCGATGCGATCGTGTATTCGTCGGGCAGCGTGCACCAGGTGCGGCCGGTGACGCGCGGCGAACGGGTGGCGTCGTTCCTGTGGACCCAGAGCATGGTGCGTGACGACGGCAGGCGCGCGATGCTGTTCGATCTGGATGCGCAGATACAGAAGCTGCGTGCGCAGCATGGCGACTCGGAGATCACGGTGGGCTTGACGGCGCATTATCACAACCTGCTCCGGATGTGGGCCGAGGTGTAAGGCTGCCATTCCCGATGCGTTAGCATCGGGGGATTTGACCATTCTCAACGATGTCCGCTTAGAGGGTGCCAGAATTCATGCTTATTCCGGTGGGAAATAACTGGAGGCTAGTGTGGATATCGCTCGCGAACTCAGAAGTCTCATCGAGACTGGAACTGACCTCAACGCTGATAGCCGCCCGATCCGGCTGCGGCTTTTCCATCAGGGTAAACAGAGCGGCAATATTCTGCTGCCCCAGTCGATTAGTGGTACCGAAACCGTATGTGGCGGCTTCAAGTACCAGGTCGACTGTGTGGCGACCTCTTGCAAGCTCCCCCTGAAAGAGTTTATCGGCCTGCCGGCCACGCTGGAATTCGTCAACGACCGAAGGCAGTTGCGCCACATAAGCGGGATCGTCGCGCAGGCGAGTTCGGGCGAGTCCGACGGCGCCATCTCCAGCTATCGCATCGTCATCTGCGACGCGATGACGATCATGGAGCAGCGAGTCAATACGCGTGTGTTCCGGCGTTTGAGCTGGCCTCAAATCGTGATCGTCGTGCTGAAGGAATGGTTGCAGATACACGGGGTGCTGGCCGGGGCCTTCGACTATGAATTTGCAGATGGTTTTCGGCTTGAGAACTATTCGGAGCGCGAGCAGACGGTGCAGTTCAACGAATCCGATGCGGCCTTCGTGCGCCGTCTTCTCGGTCGTTCCGGCATTGCATGGTTCTTTCGATCCGGCGGTAGCCGCGCATTGCAGCACAATCGCCAGGCGGGCGAGTCGATGGCGATACATACGCTCGTGCTGCTCGACGCGCGAAGCAGTCTTGCGCGGAACGATGCCGGCGTTGTTCGTTATCACCGCGATGACGCTACCGAACAACGCGACTCCATCACGCGATGGGGAGCCGTGCGTAAGCTCCAGGCAGGTGGCACCAGTGTATTCAGCTGGGATTATAAGCAGCCTGCGAATACCCCATTGATGCTCGTCGAGGCGCCGGGAAAGATCGATCAGGGACGGTCGGGTAACCGGTTGGCCGGCGGATTGCAGGAATACATCGTCGAATCTCCGCATGTCGCGACGAACAGCGACGAACTGTATCGTAGTGGCCTGCTTCGCATGCAGCGCAAGGAACTCGATGCGAAATGCTTTGTTGGGGAGGGAACGGTACGCGATTTTCGTGTGGGTGAATACTTCACGATCACGAACCATCCAGAGATCGACGGCCATCTCGTTGCCGACCGCGATTTCGTCATCACGGCACTCGAGATCAGGGCACGGAACAACTTGCCGCGAAGTCTGGAAGAGCGGGTGCAGCGCCTATTTGCGAACAGTGGCTGGGGGGAAGATCAAGAAAGCAGGAATGGCGGGGACAGAAACGCGCATCCGTTCCAGATGCGATTCGAGGCCGTCCGGCGTGCCATTCCGATCGTTCCGGCATTCGATCCGCGGATCGATCTGCGCGATCCCGGCCTTCAGACTGCACTTGTGGTCGGCGGGAAAAACGAGACCGTTCATTGCGATGAATATGGTCGCGTAAAAATCCGATTTCCAGCAACGCGTCCGGCTGACCACCAGCACACGGGCGGTGCCGGCGCGTCGGATACGGACTCGGATTCAGCCTGGGTGAGGGTGGCAAGCAACTGGGCCGGCACAGGGGATTCACATTGCGGCACTCTCGGCCTGCCACGTGTGGGGACGGAGGTGCTGGTCGCGTTCATCGGCGGCGACCCGGATAAGCCCATCGTCATCTCCCAGCTATATAACGCACATGCCTTGCCACCGCCGTTGAGCAAGAACGCGAACCTGCCAACGACACGCTACCTGTCGGGCATACGTAGCCAGGAGATTCAAGGCTGGCGCGCCAATCAACTCCGACTCGACGACACGCCGCAAGAAATCAGCGCGCAGTTGGCGAGTGACGACGGTGCGTCGCAACTCAATCTGGGATGGCTGACGCATCCGAGAGGCGAGCGTCGCCAGCCGCGTGGCGAAGGCGCGGAGCTGCGCAGCGACCACGCGGTAGCGATTCGTGGCGGTAAAGGTGTGCTGATCACTGCCGATGGCCGTTCCAAGGCCGAAGGTAATCAGTTGGAGCGGGCCGAGTTGCTAGGGCTTGCCGACGGATTGCGCGATATCGCGGACCAGCTGGCAAAGCTGGCCGAAACGCATGCCAAGGATCCGGACAATGGCCCGTTGCTGGGTCAACTGGTGGACAAGCTCAGGCATCTGGATCACGGAACCAATGCCGTCGAAGGCGGCTCAGGTGGCGCCCCCATTGTTGCCATCAGCGGACCGGCTGGGATCGTCATGGCAAGCTCGGAAAGCCTGGCGTTGGGCGCGGAGAAGAATATCGATATGGTCGCGGCTGCGGATACGCATCTGGCTGCGGGCGGACGGACGACGGTGCGAGCGGCCAAGGGGCTCAGCGCATTCGCGAATGACGGTGGTATCAAACACATCGCGGCTAGGGGCGATATACAGACGGAAGCGCAGGATGGTGTCGTCAATCTGATAGCGCAGAAGGTCATGGAGCTGATCAGCAATACAGATTGGATCAATATCAAAGCCAGAAAGGGTGTCCGGATCTATGGCGGTGGCAGTGAGTTGAAGATTAGCGCCGAAGGCATTGTCGGCAACACGACTGGCAATAGTCATATGCATGCGGCTGATCACCAGACCTTTGCCAAGAAGGCGTCCGAGGTGCAGTTTCCTGACGAGCTGCCGCATCACGATATTTGCATTCCTTGCATGCTCGCGGCGGCGCGTGCGCATAGTCCATTGGTGGAGGCGGAATGAGTGACAGACCCGCAAGAGCGTTCACCTACTTATTGGTTGACAACGGGCTATTGCAAGAGGTTTCAGCTGGATATGAAGAGGACGATGCAAAGCGCCGGCCTGTATGGCTTGAACCAATATATGGGGAGCGCGCACTGAAGGTGAGCCCATTGTTGATAGATATCGAAGCGGCTGACGAATCGGGAGATATCGAACTGGTCATGCGCTATCTGAACGCCCGCAAGCCGGCATTGCACGCTTCCATTATTGAAAGTAGCTTGAATCTTACAAACGCTGCTCAGCATCTGCGCCGCTTCATTTTCATCCTCGATCCAGAGGGAAAACAATTCACGCTCAGGTTCGCAGATGGTGCGGTCCTTGGGCCATTGTCGAGCATTCTTACTGCGGCGCAGTGGGCCACCATGAAGGGGCCGATATCTCGTTGGGGGATTCATGACCGGTCGGGGTCGATTGTTTACTTATCGCCAGGCGAACAATACCTACAGGTGCCGACGCCCTTGACGCTCGACAGGGAGCAATTGGCGGCGCTAGATGAAGCAAGCGAGCCAGATCACTTCATCGCGAAGGTGAGAATGATGCGCCACGATAAGTCTCTGCCTGGCACGCCGGTCGAACAGTATACATGGGCGCTAAAAGCACGGCAGATATGGCGTCTGAAGAATATTACCAGTTCGCTCATCCTGGAGCGTCTAACGGAAGCTGCTTTGATTACACGTGGCAAGGTGTTGCAGGATGATGATATTGAGCATCTTCTTGAGACAGATAATCCTGCAGAATCTCAGGAGGGATTGAGTGAATTATGAGGTGATCTTGAAATGGTCAGAGTCCCGAATGGGAGGCTTCCGTTTGTTGGCTAGGAGTGAATTCGATGAATATGTTAAGCAAGGGACGCGGTTGGATGATAACGGCGCTTGGAGTCGTCGTGGTAGTCTTGTTGGCTATAATTGGATCAAAAAAACTGAAGGACAAAGAACAGGAGAGCCATTTTCTTGCTGACGTGGTAGGAGTCCATCACCTTGGTCCTGATTATAGGATTGGAAATTTTTATATAAATAAAGGTATTGGGGATAGTGTTGGGGAAGGCGGGGGAGGCGGCAGCAGAAGATGTTGTGTAAGTTTGCCAAATAAATTCAACCCAAAACTGAAAGCGGATGTGCGCTGGGAGGTTTGGCGTGCCGTCAGAGAAGTAGGTTCAATATTGCCAACGACGAACAGAGTGGAAGGTATATACCAAGCAGTCGTGCCAGTGGAACAATACACTGATGTAGGGGATTTCTATGTACACTTTTTCCCAAACGGACGTGTACGAATTGTCATAAGCAAATACTCATCCAGTGGGAATCTCCATCCTATACGCCTTGATGATTCTTTAGCTGCTCAGCAGTCGACATCAGGTCATAAAATCGCAGCAATGTTCAGCGAGGTCGAAGTGGAAGAGTTTCAGCGGCAAGCGGATGAGGATAGGAAATTATACGGAGACTGGAAATGAAAAATGTCAAAGCGACGATATTATCTATTCTTCCCGCTAAGACTTCTCCGGCGCGCCATGTCATAAAAATCGAGCCGAGGCTGGAGTGTGATATTAAAAAATGCGAAATCAGGATGAACATCGGAATGTTTTTCGATGGGACAAACAATAATATGGCAAGAGATTTGCCATCACGTGCGCATACGAATATTGCCAGATTATACAGATCGTATCGTGAAAATGAGGCTCAGGGGTATTATAGGATTTATATCCCTGGTGTGGGAACAAGATTCCCCGAGATAGGCGAGTTTGGGGAAGGCACAATGGGCGCTGCGTGTGCATTCGGATGCGAGGGAAGGGTCATATACGGTTTGCTGTCAATCTTGAATTTACTTCATTATCATTGTTTTTCAGAAAATATGTTTAGTGGTAACGCGGGTGTTGCATTATGCCGCAATGGCTCGTCTGTGAGCTTGGATGCGGACACCGAAATTCTGAACAAACTTGGCGAAGATAGGGGGTTGTTAGAGCCTGAGATAGGAGTTGGGACCAGGCGCGTTTTTCTGGAGAGGCAGTGCAAAATATTAGAGAATAAATTAAAAACAAGTAAGATTCGCGTCGTAGAATGCTTTGTCGATGTCTTTGGATTTTCCAGGGGTGCTGCTGAGGCACGAGTTTTTTGCAGTTGGTTGAATGAATTGTTTGTTGAAGGGCGTTTGGCTGGAGTGCTCATGCGATTTCGTTTTGTTGGAATAATCGATACTGTAGCATCAGCAGGTTTTTGGTCTGGCGCAGTGGCGTTTGCTACCAAATCGACTGGTGGGCACGGGGCCTGGGCTAGCGCAGAAGCATTGCGCTTGCCATCTGATGTTGAGAATTGTGTGCATATGGTAGCGATGCATGAACTCCGTCGAAATTTTCCACTCGATGTTATCGGGATCGGCGGTACCCTCCAGAAGGGGTGGCTTCAATATGCTTACCCAGGCTCACATAGCGATGTCGGTGGCGGATACCGACCAGGCGAATTAGGCATTGCGGTGGGGGACGACTCTCAAAAGCTATCGCAGATACCGCTGAGTCAGATGCTGGAATGTGCGGCTGCGGCCGGTGTTCCGCTTAGCAAGGCTAATGCCAAGGCTGATGGATACGATCCATTTGCAATTCACCCCGACCTGGCCAAAGCCTACGACGATTTTATTACGCAGGCTACATTATCTCCTCGACCAATCTACGACTGGCTCCAGCCTTACCTGAACTGGCGCTGGCAGGTTCGCGAACGGTATCACCTAAGCAATCAGGTCACGCGGGCCACCAAGGCAGACCAGGAAGTGCTCCTCAGCCACAACAAAATTTTGATCGGGGATGCTGGTGTATTGGCCGAACAGAATAAAAACAGGGGCTTCGGCCAGCTGACGCAGACAGCAATGAAATCTCTCTTCATGTCTCGTGAAAGATTCAATGCGACGAGAGTGAGATCGTTGGAGCCTGAGGCCCGGTCCATACTTGCAATCGCCCAGAAGTCAAAACCGACGCCGCCATCCTACGCCAAGTTGTTTGATAACTATGTTCATGACTCGCTCGCAGGCTTTAACTCACCGTTGTTGGAAAGTCCCGGTCACTGGCGCTACCGACGGGTGTACCTTGGCACCGACGACCACACTATTGCATCGGCTTATGATGTTGAGGCGACGATGAACGTCGCCTGACGACCGGAATACGCCATGAGGGATCAAAACGGACGCGGTATCATCCGACACGGGGACAAGACGACCCACGGCGGACAGGTCATATCGGCAGCTGGAGACTTCACTGTCCTCGGCAAGCTCGTCGCAGTCGAGGGCGACGCGACCCACTGCCCTAAATGCAAAGGCAAGTTCCCGATCCAGCCCAGCGGTAGCACCCGGAAGCATCACGGCAAGCAAGTTGCATATGATCAGGATTTGACCGCGTGCGGCGCCAGACTCATCTCTTCAATATGACTGTCAGTACAACAGCGGCAATCATGAAAGTGCTGGGCCAAATACAAAGGGCTGAAACCCTCCCGGATTCCAGCCCTTTCACTTGAAGCGGCAGCCCGCCTGAGCGGGCTTTCCCAAATTTAAGCAGCCAGCAACTGACGCAGCACGAACGGCAGAATCCCGCCATGCTTGTAGTAGTCGACTTCGATCGGCGTATCGATACGCAGCAGCACTTTGACTTCTTGCGATTCGCCGTTCTCACGGTGAATCACCAGGGTCGCCAGCTGTTGCGGCTTGATCTCGCCTTCCAGGCCCTTCAGGTCGTAGGTTTCCTTGCCGGTGATGCCCAGGGTGTCGACGCTGTCGTTTCCGATGAATTGCAGCGGCAGCACGCCCATGCCAACCAGGTTCGAACGGTGGATACGCTCGAACGAACGCACGATCACCGCCTTCACGCCCAGCAGTTGGGTGCCCTTGGCCGCCCAGTCGCGCGACGAGCCGGTGCCGTACTCTTCGCCGCCGAAGATCATGGTCGGGGTGCCCGCTTCCACGTACTTCATTGCCGCGTCATAGATCGACATCTGTTCGCCGCTCGGCTGGTGCAGGGTGATGCCGCCTTCGACCGCCGAACCGTCAGCCTTGGCCGGGATCATGCGGTTCTTGATACGCACGTTGGCGAAGGTGCCGCGCATCATGATCTCGTGGTTGCCGCGGCGCGAGCCGTAGGAGTTGAAGTCCGCTTTCAGGACGTCATGTTCCTTGAGCCACTTGCCTGCAGGACCGTCTTCCTTGATCGAACCGGCCGGCGAGATGTGGTCGGTGGTGATCGAGTCGCCGAACACGCCCAGTGCACGGGCGCCGGTGATGCCGGTGGCGGCCGCTTTCGGGGTCATCTCGAAGTCGGCGAAGAACGGTGGTTCTGCGATGTAGGTCGATTCAGGCCAGTTGTAAACTTGGCCTTCGGTCGACGACACGCGTTCCCACAGCTCGCCCGGGTTGCCTTTGACGTCGGCGTAGTTCTTCTTGAAGACGTCCGAGTTCATCGCGAAGCGCATCAGTTCGCCGATCTCTTGCGAGGTCGGCCAGATGTCGCCCAGGTAGACGTCGACGCCGTTGCTGTCCTTGCCCACTGGCTCGGTCATCAGGTCTTTCGTCATGTTACCGGCGATCGCGTAGGCGACGACCAGCGGTGGCGAGGCCAGGAAGTTCGAGCGGATGTTCGGGTGAATACGGGCTTCGAAGTTACGGTTGCCCGACAGCACAGCCGAGGCGACGATGTCGTTCTGGGTGATCGCGGCGTTCAGTTCCGGGGTCAGGTCGCCGGCGTTACCGATGCAGGTGGTGCAACCGTAGGCGGTCACGCCGAAGCCCAGCTTGTCCAGGTAAGGCAGCAGGCCGGCAGCGGTCAAGTACTCGGTGACCACGCGCGATCCAGGGGCCAGCGACGACTTGATGTGCGGCGCCACGGTCAGGCCGCGCTCGACGGCTTTCTTGGCCAGCAGGCCGGCGGCCAGCAGCACGCTCGGGTTCGAGGTGTTGGTGCACGAGGTGATGGCGGCGATCAGGATGTCGCCGTTCTTCACGCGCACGCCATCGGTGGTCTCGTAGACCTTGTGCAGGTCGTCCGGGTTCTTGTTGAAGCCGTTCTGGGTGGTCGGCTTGCTGAACAGCTCGGTGAAGGTGTTCTTGACGAAGCCCAGTTCGATACGGTCTTGCGGACGCTTCGGACCAGCCAGCGAAGGCGTGACGGTCGACAGGTCGAGCTCGACCACGCGGGTGAAGTCGATCTCGCCTTCCTGCGGGATGCCGAACATGCCCTGGGCCTTGTAGTAGCCTTCGAAGGCAGCCAGTTCTTCTTCGGTACGGCCGGTGCCGCGGAAGTAGTCGACGGTCGCTTCGTCCACCGGGAAGAAGCCCATGGTCGCGCCGTATTCGGGCGCCATATTGCCGATGGTGGCGCGGTCGGTGGTCGACAGCGAGCGGGTGCCTTCGCCGAAGAACTCGACGAACTTGCCGACGACTTTCTCTTTGCGCAGCAGTTCGGTGATGGTCAGCACCAGGTCGGTCGCGGTGCAGCCTTCGCGCAGTTTGCCCTTCAGGTTGACGCCGATGACGTCCGGGGTCAGGAAGTAAACCGGCTGGCCCAGCATGCCCGCTTCGGCTTCGATGCCGCCCACGCCCCAGCCGACGACGCCGACGCCGTTGATCATGGTGGTGTGCGAGTCGGTGCCGACCAGGGTGTCAGGGTAATACATATCGCCCTGCTTCATGACGCCGCGCGCCAGGTATTCCAGGTTGACCTGGTGGACGATGCCGAAGCCCGGGGGGACGACGCCGAAGGTGTCGAAGGCTTGCATGCCCCACTTCATGAACTGGTAGCGCTCGTTGTTGCGCGAGAATTCCAGCTTCATGTTCAGGTCGAGCGCGCCCGGCTCGCGGAAGTGGTCGATGGTGACCGAGTGGTCGACCACCAGGTCGACCGGCACCAGCGGCTCGATCTTCTTCGCGTCGAGACCCATTTTTGCGGCGACGTTGCGCATCGCGGCCAGGTCGGCCAGCAGCGGCACGCCGGTGAAGTCTTGCAGCACGACGCGGGCCACGACGAACGGGATCTCGTCGGTACGCTCTGCGGTCGCGCCCCAGTTGGCGACTTGCTTGACGTGTTCTTCGGTGACCTTCTTGCCGTCGCAGTTACGCAGCACGGACTCGAGGACGATACGGATCGACACCGGCAGGCGCGACAGGTTCACACCGAGGTTTTCCGCCAGCGCCGGCAGCGAATGGAACTGGCCGCTCTGGCCTGCGCCGATCGGGAATTCCTTCAGTGTGTTCAGAGTGTTGCGAGACATAATCTCTCCTTCAGTGGGGATATTGTTATTCCAACGGCTGCAAATAACATCAGGCGACAGGATGGCCGGATCCGGGAATCCAGCCACATCTTCAAGTCTTGCTGGCCTCCGGTTCCGCGGTCGCCACGATCGCGGACTGTTCGGCATTCTTGCATTCATTCGCCAACTGGCGGTTGAGCTTCGAGTCGAGCAGGATGCCCTTGGACGGAATGCCGATCCAGATCAGGCCATAGTGCGGATTCTCGAAGCGCAGCGCGCCGGTGGTGGTGCCGATGCGGGCCAGGCGGTGCACGCGCTGTTTCCAGCGCAGCGCGATATGGCTAGCATCGGTGTCATTGGTATAGATCGTGATCTTGTTGCCGAGTTCGCAAGCGTATTCGGTCACCTTGGTATCGGTGATGTCCGGCTCGTCGACTTCGAGTGGGTTTGCGGCCGCTGCGGCGGCTGCGGCGGCCGCGGCGGCTGCCGCAGCAGCGGCAGCTTGCGCCTTCTTCGACGGTTTTTTCTTCGCTTGCGCCTTCAGGACTGCTTCCGCTTTCGGATGCTTTTCCTTGGAAGACACGGAAGATGCTGCGGCAGTTGCCGGCGTGCACACGACGGCAGCCGCGAGCGCGACGGCGCAGGCGGCGATCAGTTTCGGGAGGAGGGTGGCCATGGTCGGAGGATTACTCGCTGTCGGGGAGGTTGACGATAGCGGCAGCGGCTTCCGGCAGCGCGAGGCCCGCCAGCTTGGCACGCTGCAACACCGACCAATAATATCGGTAGCTCGCACGGTCGTGCAAGCGGCCATGTTGCGCAATTGGTCCCCATTCCGCAGCCATCGCTTCGGTCAAGACATTCGTCGCTTCATTGACCTCGGACAGGCGCGGCGTGAATGCCTTCAGGATCGGCTTGATCTGGTCCGGATGGATGCTCCACATGCGCGTGAAACCGAATTCGGCGCCAGCGCGCTGGGCGTCGTTGGCCACCGTCGCGCTGTCCTTGATATCGGTCGTGACATTGTGCGATGCCACCTTGCCGTGGGCGTGGCAGGCCGCCACCATCTCGAGTTTCGCGCGCACCACCAGCGGGTGGGTGAACTGGCCCGGAGTGCGCATCGCGCTCGCCGGAATCGCGCCGTAGTGGCTCGAGACGAAATCCATGATGCCGAACGACAGGCACTCGACCTGGGGCAGGGCGGCGATATCGTAGGCTTCGCGCAGCGCGCCGTGGGTCTCGACCAGCACGTGGACCGGCAGATCGGACCGGCCGGCCGCTTGGGCATGCTGGTTGATCAGGTCGATCGCGCGCGCCACCTCGATGGCGCTATCGACCTTCGGCAAGACCACGTAGGCCAGGCGCTGGGCCGCGCCGCCGACGATCAGTTCGACGTCTTTCGCGAAGTGGGGGCTGGCCGGCTCGTGCAGGCGGGCGCCGATGCGGCCGAAGCGGTTGTCGTCGCTATTGAGCAGTTGCGCCACCAGGATGGCGTGCTCCAGTTCGCTGCCGGCGGTGGCGCCGTCCTCGCAGTCGAAGGTGATGTCGAACAGCGGGCCAAGCTCTTGTTGCAGGGCCATCGATTTGCGCATCAGCTTCTCGGAGCCGGCGTAGTGGTCGCAGGCGGGGAGGAGGAGCGGCTGGCGTTTGCCCTGGAATAAAACCTCGGAAGGGTGCATATCTCTCTGTGTTACAACGTAAAACGGCCGTGCCGGTTGAATGGCACGGCGCGGTTGGCGCACGGCGATTGCCGCGCGCCGATTTCTGGCTTAGCCCAGCAGGTGAGCGACGCCGGCTTTCTCTTCTTCCAGTTCTTTCAGGGTCAGGTTGATGCGCTCTTGCGAGAATGCATCGATGTCCAGGCCCTGGACGATGGTGTACTCGCCATTCTCGGTGGTAACCGGGAAGCCGAACATCGTGCCTTCCGGGATACCGTAGGAACCGTCCGATGGGATACCCATGGTGGTCCACTTGCCGTTGGTGCCCAGCACCCAGTCACGCACGTGGTCGATCGCGGCGTTGGCGGCCGACGCGGCCGACGACAGGCCGCGCGCTTCGATGATGGCGGCGCCGCGCTTGCCGACGGTCGGCAGGAAGGTGTTGGCGTTCCATTCCTGGTCGTTGATCAGGTCCTTGATCGACTCGTTGCCGGCGGTGGCGAAGCGGTAGTCGGCGTACATGGTTGGCGAGTGGTTGCCCCACACGACCATCTTTTCGATGTCCTTGACGGCCTTGCCGGTCTTGGCAGCGACTTGCGACAGCGCGCGGTTGTGGTCCAGGCGCAGCATGGCGGTGAAGTTCTTGGCTGGCAGGCTCGGGGCCGATTTCATCGCGATGTAGGCGTTGGTGTTGGCCGGGTTGCCGACCACCAGCACCTTGACGTTGCGCGAAGCGACGGCGTCCAGGGCTTTACCTTGCACGGTGAAGATCTGGGCGTTGGCTTCCAGCAGGTCCTTGCGCTCCATGCCTGGGCCGCGTGGACGGGCGCCGACCAGCAGGGCGACGTCGGCGTCCTTGAAGGCGGTCATCGGGTCCGAGTGGGCGGTCATGCCTTCGAGCAACGGGAATGCGCAGTCGTCGATTTCCATCATGACGCCCTTGAGCGCCTTCTGTGCCTTCTCGTTGTCGATTTCGAGCAGCTGCAGGATGACCGGCTGGTCCTTGCCCAGCATGTCGCCGTTGGCGATGCGGAACAGCAGGGAATAGCCGATCTGGCCGGCTGCGCCGGTAACGGCGACGCGCATTGGGGTTTTAGCCATGATGAATCTCCAAAGTGGGAATGAAAACGGTTTGCGCCGAGGTCGACGCCGAGCATACGCTTGTTTGGTTACAGGTTACTTTCACTGCGCTTGGTGAAGCTGCAATGATACCAAAAGCGCACATCAAGCCTTCAAGGTCAAATGACGGGTGTCGCGCGCGTACAATATGGGGAGAGTGGCGCCGACTCCCGGTCGGCCATGAGTGTATTCCTCTGCGCTTTGATCTGTCAATTCAATATCATATGTCTTATATAAGACACATATCTGAAGACCTCTAATACTGGACGGTCATGCACTTTTGTGGTGAAATCGCGGTCTATGAATTCCGCCCCGTCCAATCCTGCCGCCGATCCCGTCAGCAGTGGCTCGCCCTCGTTCCGGCCGCTGTACCAGCAGATCAAGGCGCTGATCACCCAGAGCCTGCAGGCCGGTGAGTGGAAACCTGGCGAACTCATGCCGAGCGAAGTCGAGCTGGCGGCGCGTTTCAAGGTCAGCCAGGGCACGGTGCGCAAGGCGATCGACGAACTGGCCGCCGAGAACCTGGTCGTGCGGCGCCAGGGCAAGGGCACCTTCGTGGCCAGCCATGCCGAAGAGCGCGCCCATTTCCGTTTCCTGCGCCTGATGCCGGACGAAGGCCTTCCCCATCACCCCGAGAACCGCTTCCTCGAAGTCAAGCGCATCCGTGCGCCGGCCGAGGTCGCGCGCCTGCTCGAGCTGAAATCGGGCGACGCCGTGGTCTACATCAAGCGCGTGCAGTCGTTCGACGGCCAGCCGACCATCCTCGAAGAGCTGTGGCTGCCGGGGCAGTTGTTCAAGGGCTTGAGCGCGGAGCGGCTGGTGGAATACAAGGGGCCGATGTACGGCCTGTTCGAGACCGAATTCGGCACCCGCATGATCCGCGCGACCGAGAAGATCCGCGCGGTCGCCGCCGATGCCGGCACGGCCGAGCACCTGAAGGTTGCGCCCGGCACGCCCTTGCTGTGTGGCGAGCGCGTCTCGTTCACCTATGGCGACAAGGCGGTCGAGCTGCGCCGCGAGCTGTATTCGACCGTGAAACACCATTATCTGAACGAGCTGTCGTAAGGAGAAACAAAGACGAAATCGCGCGAGTAAATATTCACTGATTTCTGTCTTTTCAAACAGTTCGGAAAATAGCCATAGGGGATAAAACTCCCTTCTGCGGCAATCGCACGAATGCGATTAAAATATATTGGTTTTGGGTACGCGACGGACATGACCCGGTTCGCCGCTCGCTGTCCCGCTGGCTTTGGTCCCACTTTCCCGGACCGGGCCGTGAAATCGGCAAGAATGCAGGGTTCATACAAAAATTTGTCATAAATGGGAGGTGTACCATCATGTCGGAAGCCGTGAGAGAAGCAAGCAAGAAAGGGCGGCCGGTGTATCGCAACGTCGGATTCGGCGATATCACGACGAAATATCGCATGCCGCCGTCGGCGATCGTGTCGATCCTGCACCGCGTCAGCGGCGCCGGGCTGTTCCTGCTGCTGCCGTTCCTGCTCTACCTGTTCCAGCAGAGCCTGCTGTCGGAATCGTCGTTCGGCTACTTCGCCGGCATCGTGTCGCACCCGCTGGTCAAGATCATCCTGCTGGGCCTGTCGTGGGCCTACCTGCACCACTTCACCGCCGGCATCCGCCACCTGTTCATGGACAACCACTTTGCCCTGGACAAGGATGCAGCGCAATCGACCGCACGCTGGGTGCTGATCATCAGCCTGCTGCTGACCGCAGTGGTTGGCCTGAAACTGTTCGGAGTGTTTTAAATCATGGCTACCAAGAATAATATCGGCCCACGCCGCATGGTCGTCGGCGCCCACTACGGCTTCCGCGACTGGCTGGCGCAGCGCGTCACCGCCATCGTCATGGCGATCTACACCGTCATCCTGCTGGTCTCCTTCCTGACCGGCCAGAACTTCACCTATGAAGGCTGGGCCGGCCTGTTTGCCCAACAGTGGTTCAAGTTATTTTCGCTGGTGACCTTCCTGGCCCTGTACTACCACGCCTGGGTCGGCATCCGTGACATCTGGATGGACTACGTCAAGAACGCAGGCGTGCGCCTGCTGCTCCAGCTCGCAACGATCTTCTGGCTGATCGCCTGCGCCGCCTGGACCGTGCAAATTCTGTGGAGTGTGTAATCGTGGCAGCAATCAAAACAGCAGTTCCAACCCGTCGTTTTGACGCGGTCATCGTCGGCGCCGGCGGTTCCGGCATGCGCGCATCGCTGCAACTGGCCGAAGCCGGCCTGAACGTCGCAGTGCTGTCGAAAGTCTTCCCGACCCGTTCGCACACCGTCGCGGCGCAGGGCGGCATCGGCGCCTCGCTGGGCAATATGAGCGAGGACGACTGGTACTGGCACATGTTCGACACCGTGAAAGGTGGCGACTACCTGGGCGACCAGGATGCGATCGAATTCATGTGCCGCGAAGCACCGAAGGTCGTGTACGAGCTCGAGCACTTCGGCATGCCGTTCGACCGCAACCCCGATGGCACCATCTACCAGCGCCCGTTCGGCGGCCACACCGCCAACTTCGGCGAGAAGCCGGTCCAGCGCGCCTGCGCGGCAGCCGACCGTACCGGCCACGCGCTGCTGCACACGCTGTACCAGCGTAATGTGCGTGCGCGCACCCACTTCTTCGTCGAGTGGATGGCCCTGGACCTGATCCGCGACGCCGACGGCGACGTGGTCGGCGTGATGGCCCTCGAAATGGAAACCGGCGACGTGATGATCCTGGAAGCGAAGACCACCATCTTCGCCACCGGCGGCGCAGGCCGCATCTTCGCCGCGTCGACCAACGCCTTCATCAACACCGGCGACGGCATGGGCATGGCGGCGCGCGCCGGCCTGCCGCTGCAAGACATGGAGTTCTGGCAGTTCCACCCGACCGGCGTGGCGGGCGCGGGCGTCCTGATCACCGAGGGTGTGCGCGGCGAGGGCGGTATCCTGATCAACTCGAACGGCGAACGCTTCATGGAGCGCTATGCGCCGACCCTGAAGGACCTGGCGCCGCGCGACTTCGTGTCGCGTTCGATGGACCAGGAGATCAAGGAAGGCCGCGGCTGCGGTCCGAACAAGGACCACGTGCTGCTGGACCTGCGCCACATCGGCAAGGACACCATCGAGAAGCGCCTGCCGTCGATCCTGGAAATCGGCCACAAGTTCGCCAACGTCGATGCGACCAAGGAACCGATTCCTGTCGTGCCGACCATCCACTACCAGATGGGCGGTATCCCGACCAATATCCACGGTCAAGTGGTGGCGCCGGATGGTACCGGCGGCCAGAAGATCGTCAACGGCCTGTACGCGATCGGCGAATGCGCCTGCGTCTCGGTCCACGGCGCGAACCGCCTGGGCACCAACTCGCTGCTCGACCTGGTGGTGTTCGGCCGCGCGGCCGGCAACCACGTGGTGGCCTCGAACCTGAAGCAGAAGTCGAACAAGAAGATGCCGGCCGACGCCGCGGACTTCGCGCTCGATCGCCTGAACAAGCTCGAGACGGCAGTGGGTGGCGAGAAGGTGCAGCACGTCGCCAACGACATCCGCGC
Organism: Telluria beijingensis; assembly: GCF_030770395.1. Classification (GTDB taxonomy): domain Bacteria; phylum Pseudomonadota; class Gammaproteobacteria; order Burkholderiales; family Burkholderiaceae_D; genus Telluria; species Telluria beijingensis. The sequence goes on from NZ_CP132480.1 coordinate 1,692,188, forward strand.
CACGATGCAGAAATACTGCGGCGTGTTCCGTACACAGGAACTGCTGGATGCGGGCGTCACCGAGATCATGAAGCTCGACGAGCGTCGCAAGCACGTGTCGTTCCAGGACAAGTCGAAGGTGTTCAACACCGCCCGCGTGGAAGCGCTGGAACTCGACAACCTGATCGAGACCGCCAAGGCGACCATCGTGTCGGCGGCGGCGCGTCCGGAATCGCGCGGCGCCCACGCCCACAGCGACTACCCGAACCGCGACGACGCGAACTGGATGAAGCACACCCTGTGGTTCTCGGACAGCAACCGTCTCGAGTACAAGCCCGTGGTGCAGAAACCGCTGACCGTCGAGACCTTCAAGCCGAAGGCCCGTACTTTCTAATATTGACGTGAGCCGGGGCAGGCGCCCCGGCCTAGAACAGGCAATCAAATGGCACGCACCGTCCAACTGAAAATCTACCGCTACGATCCGGACAAGGATTCGAAGCCCTATATGCAAGACGTGACCGTCGAGCTGAAAGACACCGACAAGATGCTGCTCGACGCCCTGCAGCGCATCAAGTCGGACGTCGACGACTCGCTGGCGCTGCGCCGCTCGTGCCGCGAAGGCGTGTGCGGCTCGGACGCGATGAACATCAACGGCAAGAACGGCCTGGCCTGCACCACCAACCTGAACGAGCTGACCCAGCCGATCGTGCTGCGTCCGCTGCCGGGCCTGCCGGTGGTGCGCGACCTGATCGTCGACATGACCAACTTCTTCAAGCAGTACCACTCGATCAAGCCGTACCTGATCAACGACTCGATCAAGCCCGAGAAAGAGCGCCTGCAGTCGCCCGAAGAGCGCGAAGAGCTCGACGGCCTGTACGAGTGCATCCTGTGCGCCTGCTGCTCGACCTCGTGCCCGTCGTTCTGGTGGAACCCGGACAAGTTCGTCGGCCCGGCCGGCCTGCTGCAGGCCTACCGCTTCATCGCCGACTCGCGCGACGAAGCGACCAACGACCGCCTGGACAACCTGGAAGACCCGTACCGCCTGTTCCGCTGCCATTCGATCATGAACTGCACGGACGTGTGTCCGAAGGGCCTGAATCCGAACAAGGCGATCGGCAAGATCAAGGAATTGCTGGTTCGTCGCGCCATTTAATTGGCGCCATGCATGCGGCGGCCGGCATGGCGCCGCATGTGGTGTGCAGACGTGCGTTCAACGGCGAGGTTTTCAGCGCCGGTTGAACGCGTCGGCGGGGGACCCGCCAACCCTACGTAGGGTTGGCGGCTATGCCGCCGACGCGTTCAACGAACGTGTGCATACCCGTTTGGGCGTCGAAAAACGCCGAAGCAATACAGTAAAAGTACCGTACTGCCGAATCGCGGCAGCCGGAGTAAGATGTCGAACCAACAACGGACTCTAGTGTGACTACTAGCTCGAACGCGCATCAATCCGATCCGGCCAACCGTGCCCGCCTGCGCTGGCGTGCACGCCGGGGCCTGCTCGAGAACGATCTGATTCTCACGCGCTTCCTGGATGCGCACGAAGAAGAACTGACCGACGAAGAGGTCGATGCGCTGACCCGTCTGCTCGATCTGGCGGACAACCCGTTGATGGACCTGCTGCTGGGACGCTCCGAGCCTTCCGGCGACGTCGACCTGCCGCATGTGCGTGCCTTGCTGGCGCGGTTGCGGCAAGCGTAAGCGAAATTGGGCATCCGATCGGTCTCGCGGGCCGGTCGCGGCGCCCCCCGGTTTCGTTTTATTTTGTAGAACCCACTCCCACAAGAAGGAAGTGCCATGAACATCTCTGATACCAAAGCCACCCTGTCGTTCTCGGACGGCAGCCCGTCGGTCGACATGCCAATCTACAAGGGCACCATCGGCCCGGACGTCATCGACATCCGCAAGCTGTACGGCCAGACCGGCAAGTTCACCTACGACCCTGGCTTCATGTCGACCGCCTCGTGCAACTCGAGCATCACCTACATCGACGGTGACAAGGGCGAGCTGCTGTACCGCGGCTACCCGATCGAGCAACTGGCCGTCAACTGCGACTTCCTGGAGACCTGCTACCTGCTGCTGAACGGCGAACTGCCGAACGCCGAAGAGAAGGCGAAGTTCAGCGACACCGTGACCAAGCACACGATGATCCACGAGCAGATGAACTTCTTCTTCCGTGGCTTCCGCCGTGACGCGCACCCGATGTCGGTGCTGGTCGGCACCGTCGGCGCGCTGGCCTCGTTCTACCACGACTCGCTGGACATCAACGATGCCAAGCAGCGCGAGATCTCGGCGATCCGCCTGATCGCCAAGCTGCCGACGCTGGCCGCGATGGCCTACAAATATTCGATCGGCCAGCCGTTCATGTACCCGCGCAACGACCTGTCGTACAGCGCCAACTTCATGTACATGATGTTCGGTAACCCGTGCGAAGAGTACAAGGTCAACGACGTGCTGGTGCGCGCCCTGGACCGCATCCTGATCCTGCACGCCGACCACGAGCAGAACGCATCGACCTCGACCGTCCGCCTGGCCGGTTCGTCGGGCGCCAACCCGTTCGCCTGTATCGCAGCCGGCATCGCCTGCCTGTGGGGCCCTGCCCACGGCGGCGCCAACGAAGCGGCACTGAACATGCTGAAGGAAATCGGCTCGGTCGAGAACATCCCTGCCTTCATCGAGAAGGTCAAGGACAAGAACTCGGGCGTGAAGCTGATGGGCTTCGGTCACCGCGTGTACAAGAACTTCGACCCACGCGCCAAGCTGATGCGCGAAACCTGCCACGAAGTGCTGAACGAACTGGGCCTGCAGGACGACCCGCTGTTCAAGCTCGCGATGGAACTGGAAAAGATCGCCCTGAACGACGAATACTTCGTGTCGCGCAAGCTGTACCCGAACGTCGACTTCTACTCGGGCATCGTGCAATCGGCCCTGGGCATCCCGACCTCGATGTTCACCGGTATCTTTGCCATGGCCCGCACCATCGGCTGGATCGCCCAGTGGAACGAAATGATCGCCGATCCAGAGCAGAAGATCGGCCGTCCACGTCAGCTGTTCGTCGGTTCGCCGGTGCGTGACGTGCCGTCGATCGACAAGCGTTAATTTCAACGCGACGTCATCAGGAAGCGGGCTAAGGCCCGCTTTTTTCTTGGCGCACTGCCGGTTACTTGTCCACTGGCGGGAACGCTTTCGCCTGGCATCTCGGGCAGTACAGGTACAAGGTTCGGCCGTCGCTCAGCGTCAGCGAGCCGGCGCGGTATCGCTGGATTGCCCAGGTACCAGTGACGCCGTTCTTGAAGCTCACCTCTCCGCTCGCATGGCAGGGCGACCAGTCGAGCATATGGTGGAAATCGTGCTCGGCGACTTCGGACGCCTTGCCGATGTACGCACGGATTTCCTGATGGCTGAGCATGAAGTCCGTACACACTTCTGTCGGTTCGCCAGCAACCGGCGATGTCGCTCCGTTACTCCGGATCGTGATGGCGCTGATCGGTGCAAGATGTGTTCGGCGCAGGTTCGGTTCCGTATCAGAACTTCCATTTGCTGTTACTGACGTGCCTGCCGTTAACGCAAAAATCAATAAAGCGATCACCATGATGCGCTCTTGGCTTCAGTCGGATTCTTGCGGGAGACGACCGGATGCCTGAATATCTCGGTCATCGATATGCCATAAGTCGAGGTGATCTCGGCGACCAGCCAGCGAAGCGAGGCGTTTTGCTGCGCACTTACCGTTTCATAGACCCCGTGTTCAGCCGGGTTCTGGCCTTTGGCGACGACCACGGTACCAACAATCTCGATCCCGATGCTGTCCTCGTTCGATGGATAGCGCTGTGGCACGTCCTTCGCCATCTCCATCCGATGTTCGGCCTTTGGGTTAAAGCGCTTCAGTGTCTGAAGCTCGGTCGGAGTACAACGGTACTCGGCAACGCAGCGTGCGCGAAGTCTGCCCACATGCGAGGTTTGTCGTAGCAGTGACGCGGTCTGGTAGATTGTCCCATCCTTGTCGATCAAGAAATGGGCACCGTTCGCGTGTTTCATTGTATAGCTACTCAAGCTCGAGGCACCGGTTGCCGCACCGGTCTGGTGAACGATGATTCCGCGAATTCTCTGTAAAACGCCGCGCTCGATCATAGGGCGCGCAGCTAGTTTCACTCGTGCGCTGAGGATGTAGCCATGACTGTTCACATGAAGCATCTTCACCTCGTTCTATAGCAATTATTTGACGACACTGAGCTTGGAACAATGGTGCTTCTGACGTCTTGTTCTTGCGCAGTATTCCTGATGTGTATATGTTGCCGGTGTACTCATGAAGTCGTTCTAATCTCGCCCTCATCCATTTGTTTAAGGAAATATATGCGCTTCACGCGTTTTGCCCTGCTAGCGTCTGCACTGGTAGTTGCCAGTTTCGCCCATGCGTCGCCGACCGACCCACGCAACGGCGCCGAATTCACCACCCTGGCCAAGCCCCAGGCCACCCAGGTAAGTGGCAAGAAGGTCGAGGTGATCGAGTTCTTCGCCTACCACTGCGGCGCCTGCAACGCCTTCGAACCGACGCTGGTCAACTGGGCCAAGAAGCAGGGCGACAATATCGTGATGCGCCGCATTCCGCTGCCGTTCCAGGGCCCGCTCGATCCGGAAGCTCGCCTGTTCCTGACCCTGGAAGCGATGGGCAAGCTCGACGAATACCACCACCGCGTATTCCGCGCCGTGCATGTGGAGCGCAAGCGCCNCCGCTCGATCCGGAAGCTCGCCTGTTCCTGACCCTGGAAGCGATGGGCAAGCTCGACGAATACCACCACCGCGTATTCCGCGCCGTGCATGTGGAGCGCAAGCGCCTGATGAAGGACGACGACATCATCGCCTGGGCCGCGGCCAATGGCCTCGACAAGGCCAAGTTCCTCGAAACTTGGAATTCGTTCGGCGTGCAGACCAGGCTCAAGCGCCTGTCGCAGCTTGCCGATGCCTACAAGGTCAGTGGCACGCCGACGGTGGTCATCGACGGCAAATATGTCGTGTCGCCCGATGCGGTGCGCCAGGCCAACAAGATCCAGGACGTGGGCCAGTTGATGACGGCCACCGGCCAGGTACTGGACGCGCTCGTCAGCAAGGCCGCGGCCAGCAAGTAAATAAGCCATCGTCCAGACCGACCGCCGGTTGACTGGACAACTGGTAGGGCTATACTGCGCTTATCGCTTTCGCTGCCCGCCATGAACCAGACCCGCCCGCCACAAGCCGTTGCCGTACTGCCCCTGAGCACAGGTGGCGTGCGTGCGGGCGAGGCAATGCGCCGAGCGGCGCACCTTTCCAGCCTCGACCTCGCCCGGCTTTCCCGGGCTCGGTGAGGAAGCACGGCAGGCCAGCGCCTGCCCATCCTCCCGGGCCGCCTCCATTCAAAGAATTCGCCGCATCGATCATGCGGCCTCGTCATCGTTCATTGGACTGCTTGTCCATTTTGTGGAGTACATATGAAACCATCCATCGTCGTATCCTGGCTCGATCTCGAGCGTCTCGAACGCATCCTCGACCGCCTTCCCGCCGCCCAGGCCAATGCGCGTGACGCGCTGTTGAACGAACTCGGGCGTGCAGAAATGGTCGAGCCGTGGGAGATGCCACCCGACGTCGTCACCATGAACTCGCGCGTGCGCTTCCGCTTCGCCGGTTCCGACGAAGACGTGACCATGACCTTGAGCTACCCGAAAGACATGAAGGACAGCGGCGAGCAACTGTCGGTGCTGACACCGGTCGGCACGGCCCTGCTGGGACTGCGCGTCGGCGCCAGCATTGCCTGGGAGCGTCCGGGCGGCGGCACCTTCGAGGCGACCGTGCTCGAGATCGATTATCAGCCGGAGCGGGCAGGGGAGCTGCACCGATAGATTGGTGTGAGCGCGGCGCTTTGCTTGCACAGTTCGATGTGTACAATAACCGCGCTCACAACATTCTATCGAAGGGATTTCCGTGAAACGCTTCCTGACCGCCTGCTTCCTGTGCCTGGGCCTCATCGGCATCGCCAGCGCCGCCACCGATGCCGCGCTGACCAAGCAGGTCAATGCCTTCGTCGACGAATGGCACGACGATGCGGCCAATACCCGCATGGCCTACTTCGACAAGATCGCCAAGGACGGCGTCTATATCGGCACCGATCGCACGGAATTGTGGACCCGCGACGAGTTCAAGGCCTGGTCGAAAAAGTATTTCGATGCGAAGTCCGCCTGGACGTTCAAGGCGACCCGCCGCAATGTCTATGCTTCGGCCGACAAGTCGCTGATCTGGTTCGACGAACTGCTCGATACCAAGAATATGGGCCATGCGATGGCCAGCGGCGTGATCCGCAAGACGGCCAAGGGCTTCGAGATCGTCCACTACCAGCTGTCGGTCGCGGTGCCGAATGAAGTGGTCGATCAGGTGACAGGTATCATTGCCGACCACGAGAAGAAGGCCAAGAAATAAGCCTGTGAAACAACCCTTTATCGGCCGCTTCGCCCCATCTCCCACCGGCCCGCTGCACGCCGGCTCGCTGGTGGCGGCGCTGGCCAGCTATCTCGACGCGCGCTGGCACGACGGCGCCTGGCTGGTGCGCATCGAGGATATCGACGAAGGCCGCAGCGTGCCAGGGGCCGCCGAGGGCATCCTGGAACTGCTGGATGCGCTGGGCATGCATGCCGATGGCGAGATCGTCTGGCAGAGCCGGCGCAAGCACCTGTACCAGGCGGCGGCCGAGCGCATCCTGGACAATACCTATCCCTGCGGCTGCAACCGGCGCGAGATCGCCGATTCGCGCCTGGGCTTCGCGCCCGATGGCGCGGCGATCTATGCCGGCACCTGCCGCCACGGCCTGCCCCCGGGGCGCGAGATGCGCAGCCTGCGCGTGCGCGTGCCCGAGACCGGCCTCGATGAGATCAGCTTCACGGACCGTTTCGCAGGCCAGGTCACGCAGCACCTGGCGCACGACTCGGGCGACTTTTTGTTGAAGCGGGCCGACGGCTTCTGGGCCTACCAGTTGGCGGTAGTGGTCGACGATGCCGGGCAGGGCGTGACCGACGTCGTGCGCGGCGCCGACCTGCTCGATTCCACGCCGCGCCAGATCTACCTGCAACACCTGCTGGGCGTGCCGACGCCGCGCTACCTGCACGTGCCGGTGGTGCGCAACGACAATGGCGAGAAGCTGTCGAAGCAGACCGGTGCGCTGGCGGTGACGGCGGGCGACGAATCCGCCGCCGTCGCGGCGCTGGTGCAGTCCGCACGCTTCCTCGACCTGGACCTCGACCTGGCCCAGGCGCCGCCGCGCTCGCGCGACGATTTCTGGCAGGCGGCGATCCCGGCCTGGGGCCGCCTGCTGGCGCGGCGCGCAGCCGCCTGGCCTACACGATTGGCTGCGGCTGCAGACTGAAGCGCCGCCGCGACAGCAGTGTCAGCACACCCAGCCCCATCCCCATCATCGCCCAGGTGCCCGGCTCCGGAATCGGGGCCGCCACCGCGAAGCCACGGATTTCGCCGGCCGTGTAGCGTTCGGTATGGATGTTGACATGGGCCTGGTTGCCGTTGAACGCATCGATCAATGCGCCGCTCGCCAGTTGCGGCGTGCCGCCATTGGCCGCCAGGAAGGCCGGATCGTAGATCGATGCATCGCCCAGGTCGAACACCGCCGAATATGCGCCGGCCGTGACCTGCAGCGGGAAGTCGAGGAAGGGAACGGCGACCGGCGATACGCCACGGAAGGCATCCACCGTGCAGCAGTGGATGTGCGCGCTGATGGTCGGGCTGGACAGGTCGCGGAACGGCACTTCCGCGCGCAGGATCATGTCGTCGATCTCGAAGGCCGCGACGCTCGACCCCGGCGAGCCGTTGGGAATGTCTTCGGCGGGGCCGCTGGCAACCGCGCGGTAATAGACCGGCGCGGCCTGGCTGGCGGCGGCGACCAGGGTCGACGCGGCCAGCGCTAACACGGTGAGTGCACGCTTCATGGCTACCTCCTGATTAGGAAAGAATCCAATCACGCCACCGATCGGCGGCGATGCCAAAAAATTAGCACAGCGGGAGTGGCACGCCCACACCATACGGGTGATCAAAGGCCGCCGAGAAATCTCGGCAATTCAGGCAAGAGAGAGGCTGCAGGCTACTGCGGATTGCTCAGGATGCTGATCCGGCCATCGGCCTCGAGGAAGGCGCACTTCATCTTGGGCCTCGGGCAGTCGGCTTCGCGCAGCGCTTCCTCGACATCGCTTTCGGACAGGCGGCAACGCTTCATGACCTTGTCGAAGAAGACGCCGTCGCGGCCGATCAGCACCGGGCTGCCTTCGATGATTTCTTCGAGTTTCTTGCTGCGCGACGTCACGAAGGCGAACAGCACGGTCAGCGCCACCAGGGTCGCCGCGATGATCAGGCCGCCGAACAGCGATTCGTCGCCGCCGGTCATCGAATTCGAGACTGCCTCGGACAGCAGCATGACCACCAGCAGGTCGAACGGCGTGAACTGGCCGACGGTGCGGCGGCCGGACAGGCGCATCATGAGCAGCAGCGCGCAGTACACGATCGCGCCGCGCGCAATTAATTCCCACCAGGGAAGATCGAGATTGAACATGGGGCCCTCCGCAAACATGGCACGGTTCGGCTCATTGTATTCAAGTTGCTAACAAAATGGCTTTCATTTGGACGCCGCCTGCGCCGCTTCCCAGGCCGCGAGCGCGGCCTCGTAGCGCGCCAATGCGTCTTCGTAGAGATCGAACACGCAAGGACTGCAACCGCTGCGGCAGCAGTCCTCGAGTTCGGGGGCGACGGGTGGCAGCGGACGGGGCGTGGATGGATCGGTCGTGCTCATGGAACCAGCATAGTGGATGCCGCGCCAGGCGTCGACCCCACTCAATCGGCGCGGTGGTAGCTGCGTAGCTGGAACACCATCTTGCCGCCTTCTTCCTCGCACACGCCGCCCATGCCTTCGTCGGGACGCATCGTCAGGTTCAGCCTGGTGCCATCAGCCTTGCCGGCGCAGGCCGCGTGGAAGGCGTCCGGGATGCCCGGCAGGTCGACTTCGGGCGGGGCGGGCGGCGCCGGCGGCGCAGCGATGGCTGGCGGGACGGGCGCCGCATGGCCGGCGATCGCTGGCGGCGCTGGCGGCGCCGGCGGTGCAGGCGGCACGGGCGGGACCGGCGGTTTCGGGCATTTGCCGCGCGCGGCCTCGCACCGGTAGTGGACGGCGGCTTCGGTGGCGGTGGCGGCGAGCGTGAGCATGGCGGCCAGGATCAGCGGGATGGTTCGTTTCATTGTGGTTCTCCTCGGTGGCGATGAACACATGCTGCATCCCGAATGTGGAGAAAAAATGGAGGCTACAGGTCGCAGCGGTAGCCGAGCCCGTAGATCGAGCGGATCGCCTCCAGGCCGGGGGCGACGGCCTCGATCTTGCGCCGCAGGTTCTTGACGTGGCTGTCGATGGCGCGGTCGTTGGCTTCGAGATTGTCGGCGCTGGCCGCGTCCAGCAACTGCGCGCGCGACAGCACCTGGCCCGGATGGCGCGCCAGGGCCGCCAGGATCGCGTATTCGCTGGGCGTCAGGTCCAGCGGCTGGCCGTGGAGCGCGATGCGGCGCGCGGCGGCGTCCAGGGTGAACGCGGGCGCCGCAACGTTGCCGGCGCGGCGCAGGATCGCCTTGATGCGCGCCATCAGCTCGCGCGGGCTGAATGGCTTGCACAGGTAATCGTCGGCGCCCGTGTCCAGCCCCAGCAGCCGGTCGACTTCTTCCACCCGCGCCGTTACCATGATGATGGGCAGGCTGGAAAACGCGCGCACTTCGCGGCACAGCGCCAGGCCGTCCAGGCCGGGCAGCATCAGGTCGAGCACCACCAGGGACGGCGGCGCCCGGCGGATCGCCGCCAGCGCTTCGGCCCCATCGCCGAACACGGTCGGCTGGTAGTCGGCGGCGCGCGCATAGTCGGCGATGATGGACGCCAGCTCCGGTTCGTCCTCGACGATCATGATGTCGGTGCTCATGCGTCTTCCTTTGCGATCGATGGCAGCGATACAGTCACGCGCAGCCCTCCCAGCGGCGAGTGGGCGAAGGCGAGGGCGCCGCCTTGCGCTTCGAGCAGGCGCCGGCACAGGGCCAGGCCGAGGCCAGCGCCGCCATGCGCGCGGCTGCGCGAAGGGTCGACCCGGTAGAAACGTTCGGCCAGCCGCGCCAGCGAATCGTCCGGTACGCCCGGCGCGCTGTCGTCGAGCATCAGGACCACCTGGCCGTGTCCAACGCGTGCGGCCAGGCGCACTGCGCCGCCGGCCGAGGTATAGCGCAGGCAGTTCTCGAACAGGTTGGCGAGCACCTGGCGCATGCGGTCGGGATCGGCCAGGACCATGGCCGGCGCCGGCAAGGGCGCCAGCTCGAGCGCGATGGCGGCCTGCCGGAAGCGATCCGCAAAGGCGCCGGCTTCGCTTGCGGCCAACGTCCACAGGTCGAGCGCATGGCGCTGGACGGTCGACTCGCCCACGTCGGCCCGCGCCAGCGCGTACAGTTCATCGATCAGCTTGTTCAGGGACAGCACCTGGCGCCGCATGGCGTCGATCGTTTCCGGCGTCGCCTGGCGCACACCGTCCTGGATCGCTTCCAGCTGCGCGCGCAGCACGGCCAGCGGCGTGCGCAGCTCGTGCGAGGTGTCGGCCACCCATTGCCGGCGCGCCGTTTCGGCCTGGTCGAGGCGCTCGGCCAGCACATTGAAGTGGCGCGCCAGGTCGCCCAGCTCGTCGCTGCGCTCCTGCGGCAGGCGCACGCCGTAGTCACCCGCCGCCAGCGTGGCGGCGCCGCGCGCCAGGTGGTCGATCGGACGCCGGAAGTGGCGCGCCAGCAGGGTCGCGGCCAGCGCGCTGAGCACGATGGCGGCGGCGCCGATCAGCCACAGGCTGCGCTGCAGCTGGTCCAGGAAGGCGTAGGCCATCGCATCGCTCGGCCGGTGGCTGCGCGCGACGCCCAGGAAGCCGACCGTGCGGCCGTCGACCTCGATCGGACGCCGCGCCAGCGGTAGCGTGCCTGGTGCGCGGCCAGCGAGGTAACGGCCGGCGTCGTCGAGCAGGGTAACGCGCTCGTGCAGGTCCTGGGTGACGCCGGCCGGCGCGCCGGGCACGGGCACGGCTGGCGGCGGCAGTGGCGGCAGTGGCGGCATCGGCGGAGCCGGCGGTGCGGGAGGCGCCGGCGCGACGGGTGGTGCGGGGTCGACCGGCGCCACCGGCGCCGTCACGCGCGTAGTTCGCAAGCGCGACAGTTCGTCAGTGATCCAGCCGCGCCGCGCATCTCCGCCAGGAATGAAGGTCCAGCCGCCACGGTGACGATACTGGCGCGCCAGCGCGTTCGACAGCCCATCCAATCGGTCGAGTTCGATCGCGACGGCATAGTCGCCAAAGCTGTCGAGGACGTTTTGGCGCAGCAACAGGACTCCGGCGCCAGCCACCGTGAGAATGGCGAGCAGGACGGCAATGAGCAGGCGATGGCCAATTCCTACTTTCATCTAGCCCACTTCTTCTGTATTGCTTCTATTTTAAACAATTATCATTCTATAAACTGGCAAATAAATATCGAATTTTTCTCTCTGTGTGCCAGTCCAGGCGGGTAGGCCAGCAAGGCATGGTCCTACAGGACCGTTGCCGGTTTTGGGTGTTCAGGACGCTGATGGGTCGTTACGATGGAGTTCCTCGAGTCAGCAATGCCTGACACTTGTTCACGAAGATAGGAGTTAATCATGGCAAACAATTCGCGAAACAACAACCCACAAGGCAACAACCAGCACACCCAGCAGCAAGGCAATAGCCAGAGCGGCAATCAGGGGAACCAAGGTAGCGGCAAGCAAGGTTTTGCATCGATGGATCCGGAACGCCAGCGTGAAATCGCCAGCCAGGGCGGCCGCGCCTCGCATGGGTCGAGCAACCAGCAGAGCGGTCGCCAGGACAACCAGCAGAGCAATCAGAACCAGGGCAGCCAGCAGAGCGGCCGCCAGGATAGCCAGCAGAGCAACCTGAACCAGGGCAGCCAGCAAAGCGGCCGCAACCAGGTTGGTCAGCAGAAGGGCGTCCAGGGCGGCACACCGGAGCAGCATGCCGAAGCCGGGCGTCAAAGCCACAAGAACGACAACCGTTGACGCCGTCCTGATACGGCAAGGTTGATCGATACCGCCGGCATTGCCGGCGGTTTTCATATTAGCTCAGTACACGTCGCGCCGATAACGTCCATCGGCCATCATGGCCTCGACCGTGGCAATGCCGAGCGCCGACACCAGCGCATCGTGCACGCCGCCGGCCATGCCCTGCAGGCTGCCGCAGACATAGATTGCCGCGCCATCGGCGACCCAGCGCCGCAGTTCGTCACCGTGCACCCCGATCAGGTGCTGCACATACCGTGCCTGCCCGCCGTCGCGCGAAAACGCCAGGTCGAGCCGCGCCAGCGCGCCGCCATCGCGCCATGCTTCCAGTTCATCGCGGCACAGGAAATCGTGGGCCGCATTGCGCTCGCCGAACAGCAGCCAGTTGGCATTAACGCCCGCATCGATCCGGGCCTTGAGCAGCGAACGCAGCCCGGCCAGCCCGCTGCCATTGCCGATCGCGATCAGCGGCCGCGCCGCATTCGTCCCCAGCCGGAAGCGGGCATGGGCACGCAAGCGCAAGGAGATCGTGTCGTTTCCGTCCGCACACAGGCACAACCAGCCGGACGCCGCGCCCGGCGTGCCGTCGTCGCGCGTTTGCAGTCGTACCAGTAGCTCGAGCCTGCCTTCGCCCGGCACCGAGGCGATCGAGTATTCGCGTGGACGGTCCGGGTCGAGCGGGGAACTGACCTGGGCCAGGTCGCCAGCTTCCCAGGCGGGCAAGTCGCCATCGCGCGGCAGCAGCGCGATCCGGTACAGCGGCGCGCCGACGCTGCCGGGATTCAAGTGAACGCGGCTGGCGATGCGCCATTCGCCGTAGGCCGGCGCTTCCCAGTCGGGTGCGTCGCTGGTGCCGGCCAGGTGGCTCAGGTGGTGCTGCCAGGCGGCCAGCGATTCGGGCGCGCCGCGGTCGACGTCGATCCGCTCGAACAGCGGCGTCGCGCCGCGTGCAAGCAGCCAGGCGTCGAGTGCGCGCCCAAAGCCGCAGTAATTGGTGTAAGTAGCGTCGCCCAGCGCCAGCACGCCGTAGTGCAACTGCGACAGGTCGAGTGCTTTGGCCATCGTGTGGCCAGCGAAGCGCGCGGCCGTGTCCGGCGCATCGCCCTCGCCATAGGTGCTGCAGATGAACAGCACGCGCGAGGCGGCGGCCAGTTGCGCGCCATCCACGGTCGACATGCAGGCGGCGCGCGCATCGAGGCCGCCCAGGGCGAGGGTGACCGCGGTGCGTTCGGCCAGGAATTCGGCGCTGCCGGTCTGGCTCGCGTGGACCACGAGCCAGTCGGCCGCCCCGCCGGCGGGGCGGGTGCGCGCCAGGCTGCTGCGCCAGAAGCCGAGGCACATGGCGAGATAGGCGCCGGACAGCGCGAGCGCGCCGCCCCAGCGCAGGGGTTCGATCGTCAACATGATGGTTACTGTAATAGCGAGCGCCAGTCGCTCGACGTGGTCTCGGCCAGGCCGGACGGCGTGCGCACCAGGAAGCGCGCCGCAATGCCGCGCGCCTCGGCGAAGACCAGGCCTTGCTCCGGCCCCAGCACGGTGAGCGCGGTGGACAGCGCATCGGCCGCCATGCAGGTCGGCGCCAGCACCGTCACCGAGGCGACTCCGTTGGCGACCGGATAGCCGTTGCGCGGGTCGAGGGTGTGCGCGGCGCGCCGGGCGCCGTGTTGATAGTAGCGGCGATAGTCGCCCGAGGTGGCGATCGCCAGTCCGTGCAGGGCGATCACGGTCTGGCGCTCGGCTGCGTCGGCATCGGGCACGCTTTCGACCTCGACCCACCACGGTTCGCCATTGGCCTTGGTCCCGGCGCCGCGCAACTCGCCGCCGGCTTCGACCACATAGTGGCGCACGCTGCGCCGTTCCAGGCAGCGCGCCATGCAGTCGACCGCATAGCCCTTGGCGATGGAAGAAAAATCGAGCAGGGCGCCGCCCGGCTGCAGCAGGCGGCGTCCCGCGCGGTCCAGCACCGGCTGGCTGAGCGCGCGTTGCGCCAGGGCGGTGCCGATCGCGACCGCGCCCGGCGCATGGAAGCCGTCCTGGTCGTAGCGCCGGATGGCGCCGAAGCCCCACAGGTTTACCAAGAGGCCGCCGGCCGGGTCGTAGGCGCCCCCGCTGTCCTCGAACACGCGCAGTCCGTAGTCCGCGACTTCGAAAAAGTGCGGCGGCAGCGCATGCCAGCTGCCGGCCGGGGCCGCGTTATAGCGTGACAGCAGGGAGTCTGGCTCCCAGTGACTCATCTGCGCCACGATCTCGTCCAGTTCGCCCTGCAGGGCGCGCTCCACGGCGGCGCCGCCGGCGCCCGGCGGCAGCATCAGCCGCGCCGACCAGGTGGTGCCCATGGCAGTGCCCGCGGCGGAAAACAAGGTGCTGCCGCCGGGCGGCAGCGCCATGTCGACTTCGAGCGGAACGAGAACGTCGCGCATGCGGCTTATTGCGGCAGGACTTCGAGCGTGGCCGCGTAGCTGTAGCGCTTGGCGCCCGGCTGCGGTTTTTCCTTGCCTTCGCCGAAAGGCGCGTTGGCGCTGAGCCAGTACATATTCGCGGCCGGGACGGTGAACGAGGCTTCGCCTTTCGCGTCAGTGGTCAGGCGCTGCTCGCCCGAGGAGCCGCGGTACTTGACTGTGCCCTGCACGATGCTGAACGGCAGGTTGGCGATCGGCTTGCCGTCGAGGTGGAAGCGCACGCGGATCGGTTCGCCCACGCGCAGGTCGGACGGATTGGTCAGCGGGATCATTTCGAGGCCTTCGCCGCTCGGCTTGAGCGCGGTGTCGCTGAGCTTGTTGGCCGAGACGAAGGTTTCATTGCGCGAATGGACGGCGGTGGTCTGCACCTCGGTGGCGCCGGCCGGGATCGCCACTGCCGGGCTGCCCGCGGCGCCACGGAAGCGTTTGGTCTCGCCGTTCAGCTTGTAGCTGCCCATCAGGTTGTTGTTGACGATCGCCAGGCGGTAGGTGCCATCCTTCGGCAGGCGCAGGTCGAGCGTGCTGCGGTACTTGCCGACCACGGCGCCTTCGGCCTTGGACGTGGCGCCGTCCGGATCGGTGATGGTGAGATTGTCCAGGCGCAGCGGGTGGTGGTTGAACTCGAACACTTCGTTCGAGATCGCGGCATCGATCGTGACCCAGGCTTCCTTGCTGTCGACCATCGCGGTATTCGGCAGGATCCAGGCGCGGTGGGCGTGGGCGGTCACCGAGGCGCCGGCGAGCATGAGGCCAACGATCGCGGCTTTGACATAACGGTTGTTCTGCATGGAGTTCTCCTAGTGTGTTTGTAGTTATTGGATCTGCAGCGCGATGGCGCCCAGCTCTTCCTTGCCAGCGGCGTTCGCCGCCAGCTTGCCCTTGCCCGCCCAGCTGAACGGCACCTTGACCACTTCGCGCCCGCCCGCTTCGCGCGCCGCTTCGACCACCAGCGTGTAATCGCCGGCCGGGAGTTTATCGATGCCGTACTTGGCGCCGGCGAACTTCATGGTGTGGGTGCCGGGCGCCTTGGTGGCGCCGCTGACGCCGTCGATCGGCAACGTCGCGTCGCGGCCCGCCTTGCGCCACCAGGTGCGCAAGTCCTTGACCCATTTCTCGCCGCCCTTTTCTTTCATCTTGACGTCGTACAGCACGGCCAGGTTGGAGGCGATGCTTTGATCGGCATTCTCGATCCAGATCGCGACATAGGGCTTGTGGTATTCAGCCACGTTCAGCTGCGGCACGTCGAATTTCACGGACAGGTCGGCGCCCGTGGCCCAGCCGGATGCGAGCGGCAGCGTAAGGGCGAGCGAGTGGGACAGTTTCATTCTTGGTCTTCTCTCAGGTTCAGTGGACAAACAGGAGGGCCAGCACGATCGGCAGCACGATGCCGAAACCGATGACGGGCCAGGTCGACGGCCGCTTGGCCGCGTGGTACTTCAGGATCAGGAAGCCGGTGATGCAGAACACCACGCAGGCCACGGCAAAGATGTCGATGAACCAGTTCCACACCGCGCCCGTGTTGCGGCCCTTGTGCATATCGTTGAGCCACGAGATCCAGCCGCGGTCGGTCTGTTCGAATTCGGCGCTGCCGTCGACCGCGATGCGCAGCCAGGCATCGCCGCCGGGGCGGGGCAGGGCGACGTAGGCGTCTTCTTCGGTCCATTCGGCGCGCTTGCCGCGCACGTCGACCGGGAAGGCGCCATTGGTCCAGTCGGCGATCTCGCTCGGCAGCGGCACCTCGGCGTCGACGTGGTCCGCGGCGTAGGCCTCCAACTGGACGCGCAGCGGCTCGGGCAGCGTGGCTTTCATGCGCGTGACGACCGGCTTGGCCTCGATCAGGGTGGCGTTGTTGAGGGTCAGGCCGGTAAAGCTGAACAGCAGCATGGCCATCAGGCAGATGGCCGAGCTGATCCAATGCCATTGATGCAACTGCTTGAGGTACATGGCGCGGCCTGCACCGGGCAACACGGCCCCAGCTGGCGACCTGGCGGCGGCAGTATTGACGGGTTCGGCTTTATTTTTGTGGGGAGTTGCGGAGGAAGACATGCAATAAATGATAACGATTATCATTTACATGGTCAACTCAACGATACGCGGATTGTCGAAATACCGACGAAAAGAGAGACATACAGGGACACATTTTGTAATAAATAATTTCTTGGAAGTCGGTCTGCCTCTGTCAAGATCATGCGTTACAATAATGTGCGCAAATTGGCAGGATTTTGCACACGTATTTTGGTACCGAACAGTCCTTCCCCACAACTTGATGTCTTGAAGTGCAATCCGCTAACCGGTCAGGCCGTGTCGCGGAAGGTTTTAATGAACCCGCCCAAATCTCGCGAAGCGCGAAAAGAAAGGTGAGCAAGAATGATGCAACAATATAACGCCAACTCCTACCTGTTCGGCGGCAATGCCCCGTACGTGGAAGAGTTGTACGAGGCCTATCTGGACAACCCGACGTCGGTGCCCGAAAACTGGCGCGCCTACTTCGACCAGATGCAGCACGTGCCGGCAGTCGACGGCTCGAACCGCCCCGACGTGGTCCATTCGTCGGTCGTCGCCTCGTTCGCGGAACGCGCCAAGCAGGGCCCGATCCGTACCGTCGTCGCTTCCGCCGACTCCGAACTGGGCCGCAAGCGCGTCGCCGTCACCCAGATCACCGCCGCCTACCGCTACCTCGGTTCGCGCTGGGCCAACCTGGACCCGCTGCAGCGCCAGGAACGTCCGCCACTGCCGGAACTCGACCCCGCCTTCTACGGCTTCACCGAGTCCGACCTCGACACCGTCTTCAATATCAGCAACACCTATTTTGGCCAGGAAACCGCGCCGCTGCGCGACATCCTGAACATGTTGCGTGATACCTATACCCGTTCGATCGGCGCCGAGTTCATGTACATCAGCGACCCGACCGAAAAGCGCTGGCTGCAGGAACGCCTGGAATCGATCCGCTCGACCCCGACCTTCAGCGCCGAGAAGAAAAAGCACATCCTCGAGCGCCTGACCGCGGCCGAAGGCCTGGAACGCTACCTGCACACCAAGTACGTCGGCGCCAAGCGCTTCTCGCTGGAAGGCGGCGAATCGTTCATCGCCTCGATGGACGAAGTGATCCAGCGCGCCGGTGAAAAAGGCATCCAGGAAATCGTGATCGGCATGGCCCACCGCGGCCGCCTGAACGTCCTGGTCAATACCCTGGGCAAGAGCCCAGCCGACCTGTTCGAAGAATTCGAAGGCAAGCACGCCGACGACCTGCCGGCTGGCGACGTCAAATACCACCAGGGCTTCTCGAGCGATATCTCGACCCCGGGCGGCCCGGTCCACCTGTCGCTGGCATTCAACCCGTCCCACCTCGAGATCGTCAATCCGGTCGTCGAAGGCTCGGTCAAGGCGCGCATGCAGCGCCGCGGCGACAAGAAGGGCAAGGAAGTGCTGCCGATCCTGGTGCACGGCGATGCTGCGTTCGCCGGCCAGGGCGTGGTCATGGAAACCCTGAACCTGGCGCAGACCCGCGGCTACGGCACCGGCGGTACCGTCCACATCGTCATCAACAACCAGATCGGCTTCACCACGTCGGATCCGCGCGATGCGCGCTCGACCCTGTACTGCTCGGACGTCGTCAAGATGATCGAAGCACCGGTGCTGCACGTGAACGCGGACGATCCTGAAGCCGTCGTGCTGGCCAGCCAGATCGCGCTCGACTACCGCGCCGAGTTCGGCAAGGACGTCGTGGTCGACATCATCTGCTACCGCAAGCTCGGCCACAACGAGCAGGATACGCCAGCGCTGACCCAGCCGCTGATGTACAAGAAGATCGCCAAGCACCCGGGCACCCGCAAGCTGTACGCCGAGAAGCTGGCCGCGCAGGGCACCATCGAGGCCGATGGCGGCGACAAGCTGGTCGCGGCCTACCGCGACGCCATGGACGCCGGCAAGCACACGGTCGACCCTGTGCTGACCAACTTCAAGGGCAAGTACGCCGTCGACTGGGCGCCGTTCCTGAACAAGAAGTGGACCGACGCCGCCGACACCGCGGTGCCGATCACCGAACTGAAGCGCCTGGCCGAACGCATCACCAAGGTGCCGGAGAACTTCAAGCCGCACTCGCTGGTCGACAAAGTGCTGGCCGACCGCGCCGCCATGGGCCGCGGCGAGATGAACCTCGACTGGGGCATGGGCGAACACCTGGGCTTCGCGTCGCTGCTGGCCTCGGGTTACGCGATCCGCCTGTCGGGCCAGGACGCCGGCCGCGGCACCTTCGTGCACCGCCACGCCGTGCTGCACGACCAGAACCGCGAGCGCTGGGACCAGGGCATCTACCTGCCGCTGGCAAATGTCTCGGACAATCAAGCCGACTTCACCGTGATCGACTCGGTGCTGTCCGAAGAAGCGGTGCTGGGCTTCGAGTACGGTTTCTCGACCGCCGAGCCGAACACCCTGACGATCTGGGAAGCCCAGTTCGGCGACTTCGTCAACGGCGCGCAAGTGGTCATCGACCAGTTCATCGCCTCGGGCGAAGTGAAGTGGGGCCGCGCCTCGGGCCTGGTCATGATGCTGCCGCACGGCTACGAAGGTCAGGGTCCGGAACACTCGTCGGCCCGTATCGAGCGCTTCCTGCAACTGTGCGCCGACAACAATATGCAAGTGGTGCAGCCGACCACCGCGGCCCAGATCTTCCACCTGCTGCGCCGCCAGATGGTGCGCCAGTTCCGCAAGCCGCTCGTGATCTTCACGCCGAAGTCGCTGCTGCGTAACAAGGATGCCGGTTCGCCGCTGACCGACCTGGCCAAGGGCGGTTTCCAGACCGTCATCGGCGAATGCGACGACAAGATCGACGCCGCCAAGGTCAAGCGCGTGCTGGTCTGCTCGGGCAAGGTCTACTATGACCTGGTCAACACCCGCAAGGCGCGCAGCGCCGGCGATACGGCCATCATCCGTATCGAGCAGATGTACCCGTTCCCGCACAAGTCGTTCGCGGCCGAACTGAAAAAGTTCCCGAACGCGACCGAAGTGGTGTGGGTGCAGGACGAGCCGCAGAACCAGGGCCCGTGGTTCCAGATCCAGCACAACATCTTCGAAGGCATGGAAGATGGCCAGCGCCTGTCCTACGCTGGCCGCGCCGCGTCGGCTTCGCCGGCAGTCGGTTATGCGGACAAGCACGTCGCACAGCAAAAAGAACTGCTGGAGACCGCGTTCTCGAAGCTCAAGGGTTTCATCCTGACTAAGTAATAGTCAAAGTAAAACCACGACCCCCGCGTCCCGTGCGCGGGGGTACTTGCAAAGAATAATTACTGGAGTTTTAAAAAATGGCACAAATCGAAGTCAAGGTCCCCGTCCTGTCGGAATCCGTCGCTGAAGCGACCCTGCTGTCGTGGCACAAGAAAGTCGGCGAGTCCGTCTCGCGCGACGAAAACATGATCGACATCGAGACCGACAAGGTGGTCCTGGAACTGCCGGCCCCAGGCGCCGGCGTGATCGTGCAACTGCTGAAGGCCGACGGCGCGACTGTCGTCGCCGGCGAAGTCATCGCGATCATCGATACCGAAGCCTCGGCGCAGACCAGCCCGATCGCGGTCAAGGCCATCCCGTCGGCAGCGCCGAACGCACCGATCGAAGCCGCGCCGGCCGCTGCCCCTGCAGCAGACCAGTCGAAAGCTGGTGTCGCCATGCCGGCCGCCGCCAAGATCCTGGCCGAGAACAACCTGTCGGCGTCGAACGTCGAAGGTTCGGGCCGCGATGGCCGCGTGACCAAGGGCGACGCCCTGGCCGCCGCTGCCAACAAACCAGCCGCCGCACCTGCCGCAGCGCCGAAAGCAGCCCTGCAGCAAGTCGCTGCTCCTGCGCCAGCCAACCTGGGCGACCGTCCAGAGGAACGCGTGCCGATGAGCCGCCTGCGCGCCCGTATCGCCGAGCGCCTGCTGCAATCGCAGTCGACCAACGCCATCCTGACCACCTTCAACGAAGTGAACATGGCTCCGGTCATGGACCTGCGCGCCAAGTACAAGGACAAGTTCGAGAAAGAACACGGCGTCAAGCTGGGCTTCATGTCCTTCTTCGTCAAGGCCGCCGTCGCCGCGCTGAAGAAATACCCGATCCTGAACGCCTCGGTCGACGGCAACGACATCATCTATCACGGCTACTTCGACATCGGCATCGCCGTCGGTTCGCCACGTGGCCTGGTGGTGCCGATCCTGCGCAACGCCGACCAGATGTCGATCGCCGAAATCGAGAAGAAGATCGGTGAGTTCGGCCAGAAAGCCAAGGAAGGCAAGCTGACCCTGGACGACCTGTCGGGCGGCACCTTCTCGATCTCGAACGGCGGCACCTTCGGCTCGATGCTGTCGACCCCGATCATCAACCCGCCGCAGTCGGCGATCCTGGGCGTGCACGCGACCAAGGACCGCGCCGTCGTCGAGAACGGCCAGATCGTCATCCGTCCGATGAACTACCTGGCGATGTCGTACGACCACCGCATCATCGACGGCCGCGAAGCCGTGCTGGGCCTGGTCGCGATGAAGGACGCGCTGGAAGATCCGGCCCGCCTGCTGCTGGACCTGTAATTCTCACCACGTGCCGGCGCTGCGATAGCGGCGCCGGCTTGCTGTTTGCCGGAGAACGCGATGCTGTCAGACGAAATCAAGCGGCTGCACGAGCTGCACCAGGCCGGCGCGCTGTCGGATGCCGAATACGAGCAGGCCAAGGCGCGCATCCTGTCGGGTGCCTCGACCGTGAGCCTGAGCAAGGAGCCATCCTTCAAGGAGTCCACCTCCTCGGAGCGGATTTCCTTCGACCAGCACCGCGACGACCTGCTGAGCGGCCTGCGCCGATCGCGGGTCGACCGCTGGCTGGGCGGCGTGTGCGGCGGCCTGGCGCGCACCTACGGTCTTGAATCGTGGGTGTGGCGCCTGATCTTCGCGCTGTTCGTGCTGACCTTCGGCTTCGGCGTCGTGATTTACCTGCTGCTGTGGGTATTCATTCCGGAAGAATAAACATGTTCGATGCGTGACTGGTAACCACGATCACCAGCACGTCGTTCCCGCGGAGGCGGGAACCCAAGTATTCACTGTAGCCACTTGCTTCAAGGGCTGCGACTGTGCAAATTAACTTGGGTCCCCGCCTTCGCGGGGACGACGTGCGGGGCAAGCGGGCCGACTGGGCACGCATCCGACTTAACAAGGAATTCAAGTAATGAGCGATAAACAATTTGACGTCGTCGTGATCGGCGGCGGTCCTGGCGGTTACATCGCCGCCATCCGCGCGGCCCAGCTGGGCTTCAAGACTGCCTGCATCGACGAGTGGAGCAATGCCGCCGGCAAGCCTGCCCCGGGCGGCACCTGCACCAACGTCGGCTGCATCCCGTCGAAAGCGCTGCTGCAATCGTCGGAACACTTCGAGCACGCCGGCCACGCCTTCGCCGACCACGGCATCAAGGTGTCGGGCCTGGAGCTCGACCTGCCGACCATGCTCAAGCGCAAGGACACCATCGTCAAGCAGAACAACGACGGCATCCTGTTCCTGTTCAAGAAGAACAAGGTCACCTTCTTCCACGGCCGCGGCGCCTTCGCCGGCAAGGCCGAGGGCGACGCCGGCTACACCATCGCCGTGAGCGGCCCGACCACCGATACCCTGACTGCGAAGAACGTGATCGTCGCGACCGGTTCGAACGCACGCCAGCTGCCGGGCGCCGAGTTCGACGAGAAACTGATCCTGTCGAACGCCGGTGCACTGGCGATCGAAGCCGTCCCAGGCAAGCTGGGCGTGATCGGCGCCGGCGTCATCGGCCTGGAAATGGGCAGCGTGTGGCGCCGTGTCGGCGCTGACGTCACCGTGCTGGAAGGCCTGCCGACCTTCCTCGGCGCGGTCGACGAGCAGATCGCCAAGGAAGCGCACAAGCTGTTCACGAAGCAGGGCCTGAAGATCAACCTGGGCTGCAAGATCGGCGCGATCACCAAGGGCGCGAATGACGTCACCGTGGAATACGCGGATTCGACCGGCGCCGAGCAGAAGGTCACCTTCGACCGCCTGATCGTCTCGATCGGCCGCGTGCCGAATACCAACGGCCTCGGCATCGACACCGTCGGCCTGCAGCTCGACGAGCGCGGCTTCGTGGTGGTCGACGACGAATGCCGCACCAGCCTGCCGGGCGTGTGGGCAGTGGGCGACGTCGTGCGCGGCCCGATGCTGGCGCACAAGGCCGAAGAAGAGGGCGTGGCGGTTGCCGAGCGCATCGCCGGCCAGCACGGCCACGTCAACTTCAACACCATCCCCTGGGTCATCTACACCTCGCCGGAGATCGCGTGGGTCGGCAAGACCGAGCAGCAACTGAAGGCCGAAGGCGTGCAGTACAAGGCCGGCACCTTCCCGTTCATGGCCAACGGCCGTGCGCGCGCGCTGGGCGACACCTCGGGCATGGTCAAGTTCCTGGCCGATGCCACGACCGATGAAATCCTGGGCGTGCACATCGTCGGCCCGATGGCCTCGGAGCTGATCTCGGAAGCCGTGGTCGCGATGGAGTTCAAGGCCTCGTCGGAAGACATCGCCCGCATCTGCCACGCGCACCCGTCGCTGTCGGAAGCGACCAAGGAAGCCGCGCTGGCGGTGGACAAGCGTTCGCTGAACTTCTAAATCCTGGCCTTTCAACAGGCTCAAGAAAACCGTGGGGTGGACGGGTTCCCCGTCCACGCGTTCAACACCCGCCTGCATTGCCGCGAACGTGGTGCGCAGAAGATCGTTGGACGCGTGGACGGCAGAGCCGTCCACCCCACGTTCATGGTTTCTCCCTTATGAACGTCCAAGAGTATTACCAACACGCGCTGACCGAGCGCGGCTTCAGGTCCGATCCGGCGCAACAGATGGCGGTCGACCGCCTGCAACAGGCGTACGACGACTGGGTCCACTACAAGGCCCAGCGGTCGTCCGCTTTCAAACGCCTGATCAACCGTCCCGACGTGCCGAAAGGCGTGTACATGTGGGGCGGGGTAGGGCGCGGCAAATCCTTCCTGATGGATTCGTTCTACCTGGTGGTGCCGGTGGTGCGCAAGACGCGCCTGCACTTCCACGAATTCATGCGCGCCGTGCACGGCCAACTGGACGAGCTGAAAGGCGTGGCCGATCCGCTCGACGAAGTGGCCAAGCGCATCGCCAAGAAATACCGCCTGATCTGCTTCGACGAATTCCACGTCTCGGACATCGCCGACGCGATGATCCTGTACAACCTGCTCAAGGCCCTGTTCGACAATGGTGTGAGCTTCGTGATGACCTCGAACTACGAGCCGTCGACGCTGTACCCGGACGGCCTGCACCGCGACCGCATGCTGCCCACCATCGCGCTGCTGCAGCAAAAGCTCGATGTGCTGAATGTCGACGCCGGCAACGACTACCGCAAGCGCGCGCTGGAGCAGGTCGAGGCTTATTACATGCCGCTCGACGCGGCGTCCGACAAGGCGCTGCGCGAGGCCTATGCCAAGGTGGCCGATACCGCCGACGAAACGCCGATCGTGCATATCGAGAAGCGCGAGATCCGCGCGCTGCGCAAGGCAGGCGGCGTGATCTGGTTCGACTTCGCCACCCTGTGCGGCGGCCCGCGTTCGCAGAACGATTACCTGGAACTGGCCAGCCAGTTCCATACCGTGGTCCTGTCCGGCATCCCGGCGATGTCGGCGGCCCAGTCGTCCGAGGCGCGCCGCTTCACCTGGCTGATCGACGTATTCTATGACCACAAGGTCAAGCTGATCATGTCGGCCGCGGTCGAGCCCGAAGAGTTGTACACCACGGGCCAGCTGGCGAACGAATTCCACCGGACCGTATCGCGTATCATCGAGATGCAGTCGCGCGAGTACCTGCTCGCCGAACGGCGCGGCGCGGCCGACGCCATTGCATGATCGAAAGGAACACCATGACAAGACATCCGATGCTGCGCGTGACCGCGATGGCTGCCTTCGCCCTGCTGCTGGGCGCCTGCTCGAGCACCGATCTGGTGCCCGAGGAAACGCCGCCCGCGCCGACCACCTCGCCCGAGCAGGCCGAGCAGCGCCTGGCGGCAGTCGCCGCGGAGCGCGCCGCGATCGAGGCGCGCTTTGCCGACCGCGAGATCGTCTGCTACGACAAGTTCTTCGTCAACCGCTGCCTGGACGAAGCGCGCGAAGTGCGGCGTGCAGCCCTGGTCACACAGCGCGCGATCGAGATCGAGGCCTCGCTCTACCTGCGCCGCCTGAAGGTCGAGGAGCGCGACAAGGCGATTGCCGAGGCCGAGGCCGCGTATGCCCGGGAAGAAGCCGAGCTGGCGGCCAATCCGCCGCCGGTGAGGGAACCGGTCAGCACCGAGTTGCCGCCGCCGCGCGCCAAGTCCGGCGATTCGCGCGTGGTGCGCAGCCAGCAGCGCGCCCAGGAAAACGCGGCGCGCGCCGAGCAGGACGCGGCCGAACGCGCGGCCAATGTCGCGGCCTATGAAGAGCGCGTTCGCAAGTCGGAAGAACGCCAGAAGGAAGTGGCGCGCCGCGTGGCCGAACGCGAAGCGAAGGCGGCCCGGCGCGCGGCCGAGGAAGCGAAGAAGGCGAACGGCAACGGGCCGGCGCCGACCACGATCCCGACCAACTAAGGTGAGTAACCACGTCATTCCCGCACAGGCGGGAATCCAAGTGTGCTCGCAGAGAGGCTGCTTTCGCTCCAGTGGCTGCTCATGGGACTTGGATCCCCGCCTGCGCGGGAATGACGGGCGAGCGCAATGGGTTCACGATGGCGTTCGTTGTCAATCCAGCGACGACCTCGGGCCGGCGAACGATCCATCCTGCGCCGGCTTGACCAGTTTGACGATCGCCATGGTGCAATTGCCACCCTTGCCCTGCGAGCGTTCGGCGGCCTTGTTGATGAGCATTTCGGACGCCTGGCGCGGCGTGGCCCTGGCGGTCACGGCGGCCAGTTCGGCGTCGGTGAAGAAATGCCACAGACCGTCCGAGCAGAGCAGGAAACCGTCACCCGCCGCCAGGCCGGTATGGCTGCCGGTGGTGACGAACGGCTCCTTGCGGCTATTGCCCAATAGGTTGAGCAAGAGCTTGGAGCGGCGGTGATTACGCGCTGCGTCGGGCGGCAGGCGGTCGCTGGCGACCAGGTGTTCGACATAGGCTGCATCGCCGGTGCGCACTGCGCACTTGCCATGCTCGAAGCGGTAGAGGCGCGAATCGCCGACGTGGGCCCAGACCGCTTCGCCGTGCGGGCTGATCACGAGGCCGACGAAGCTGGCGTGGATCTCGGTCTGGCCGGCCACGGCATTCATCTTGATCACCGTGTGGGCTTCGCTGATCATTTCGTGGAGTAATTGCTCCAGGCGCTCGATGGTGGGCCGCTCGCCGGGCTTGAAGGTATCGAAGACCTGGCGCGCCGTGTGCAGCACCTGGTCGGCGCCGGCCGCGCTGGCGACCCCGTCCGACAGCACCGCCAGCATATAGCCCGGCGCGCGGGCGCCGGTGAACAGGGCGGCGCGGTCGTTCTGCTGGGGGCGATTGCCGATGTGTTGCGCGGTTCCCGCTTCGATCTTGTATGAAGTCATAAATCCGTGTTTTCCAGGTCGCTAACGCCAAACTTTGTTGGCGGCAACCTCCGCCTCGATTAAACTATGCACCGAGAAGCCATCAGCTTGCAAGTTAACCTCGTAGCAATATCCGGAGCGCCCCAACTTGGCCGGCGCTGTCCGCCATTCTTTCCCGCAACCACTTGTATTTTGAACTGTTTGGAACAGTGAACATGACCGACGTCCAGGACATCCAGCGCCGTATTATCGAACTCGATGTGGAGCACCGCGACCTCGATGCCGTGATCTCCCTGTTGACGGCGGACGGTCATGCCGACCAGTTACAACTGCGCCGCCTCAAGAAGCGCAAGCTGCAGCTCAAAGATCATATTACGCTGCTGAAGATGCAGCTGGTACCCGATATCCCCGCCTGAAGCACTTGCACGCAGGCACAACAGAAACACGTATTTTGACCGACCACCTACCCGAATCTCCGGCCTCCCAGGCGCCCGCGGGCAAGTACGATGCCGACATCGACCGCCTGTTCGGCGCGGGCGGCCCGCTCGCGCCCGCCGTCGGCACCTTCAAGCCGCGCCAGTCCCAGACCGAAATGGCCAAGGCCGTCGCCCAGGCCATCGCCGACCAGCAAGTCCTCATGGCCGAGGCCGGCACGGGCACGGGCAAGACCTTCGCCTACCTGGTGCCGGCGCTGCTGTGGGGCGGCAAGA
Organism: Telluria beijingensis; assembly: GCF_030770395.1. GTDB lineage: Bacteria > Pseudomonadota > Gammaproteobacteria > Burkholderiales > Burkholderiaceae_D > Telluria > Telluria beijingensis. The sequence continues at coordinate 1,718,957 of NZ_CP132480.1, forward strand.
CCATCGTCTCGACCGGCACCAAGAACCTGCAAGACCAACTGTTCCTGCGCGATATCCCGACCGTGCGCGCCGCCCTGCGCGCGCCGGTCTCGGTGGCCCTGCTCAAGGGCCGCTCGAACTACGTCTGCCATTTCCACCTCGAGCGTACCCTGCAGAACGGCCGCCTGACTTCGCGCGACGACGTCGGCCACCTGCGCGAGATCTCGCGCTTCATCAAGATGACGAACTCGGGCGACAAGGCCGAACTCGCCAAGGTGCCCGAGACCGCCACCGTCTGGAACCTGGTCACCTCGACCCGCGACACCTGCATGGGCGCCGAGTGCCAGTATTACCAGGACTGCTTCGTGATGAAGGCGCGCCGCGAGGCGCAGCAGGCCGATGTGGTGGTGGTCAACCACCACCTGTTCTTCGCCGACGTGGCGTTGAAGGATACCGGCGTGGCCGAGCTGCTGCCGTCGGCCAATACCATCATCTTCGACGAGGCGCACCAGTTGCCCGACGTCGCGACCCTGTTCTTCGGCCAGTCGGTGTCGACCTCGCAGGTGCTCGAACTGTGCCGCGACGTGCTGGCCGAGGGCTTGGCCCATGCGCGCGGCGGCCCGGACTGGGCCAAGGTGGTGACCGTGGTCGAGAAGGCGGCGCGCGACCTGCGCCTGTCCTTCGGCGACGGCAACCTGCGCCTGTCGCTGCCGCAGATCATGCCGACCTCGCAGTTCTTCCCGGCACTTGAAGCGCTCAAGGAACAGATCGCCGGAATGATCACGGTGCTCGAAGAAAACGCCGCGCGCGCCGAGACGATCGAGGCGTGCCGCCTGCGTGCGCACGAGCTGGCCGCCGCCTTCGATGGCTGGAAGCCGGACCACAAGGCGCCGGCCAACGAGCAGGCGGTGCTATGGGCCGAGGCGTTCTCGTCGTCGCTGCAATTGCACAAGACGCCGCTGTCGATCGCGCCGATCTTCACCAACCAGCGCGAAGGCACGCCGCGCAGCTGGATCTTCACCTCGGCCACGCTGGCGGTCAAGAACGACTTCAAGCATTTTTCCGACCAGCTGGGCCTGACCGGCGAGCCGGCCAAGACCTGGCCCAGCCCCTTCGACTACCAGAACCAGGGCATCCTGTACGTGCCGACCGGCCTGCCGGAACCGCAAGCCGCGGTGTACACCGACGCCGTGGTCGATTGCGCCTTGCCGGTGATCGAGGCGGCGGGCGGCCGCACCTTCTTCCTGTGCACGACGATTCGCGCGGTCAACAAGGTGGCCGAGCGCCTGCGCACCGAATTCGCCGAACGCGGCTGGGATTTCCCGCTGTTCGTGCAGGGCGAGCGTGGGCGTACCGAACTGCTCGATTCCTTCCGCAATGCCGGCAATGCGGTGCTGGTCGGCAGCCAGAGCTTCTGGGAAGGCGTCGACGTGCGCGGCGAGGCCCTATCGCTGGTGATCATCGATAAATTGCCATTCGCGCCGCCCGACGATCCGGTGCTGGCCGCGCGCATCGAGGTGATGGAAAAGCAGGGCATGAACGGCTTCATGCACCACCAGTTGCCCGAGGCGATCATCACCCTCAAGCAGGGCGCCGGCCGCCTGATCCGCGACGTCGACGACCGCGGCGTGCTGATGATCTGCGATCCGCGCATCATCACCAAGCCCTACGGGCGCCGAATCTGGCAGAGCCTGCCGTCGTTCAAGCGCACCCGGGTGCAAGAAGAGGTGATCCAGTTCTTCCAGCCGGTCGCAGTGGTGGACGAGAGCGCGGCCTGATGCCTTCGCGCCCGTTCACGGCGCGATGATCACCTTGCCGACGACCTGGCGCGCCGCCATGTCGTTCAACGCCTGCGCGGTGTCGGCCAGCGGATAGCGCCGCGAGACCAGGGGTTTCAACTTGCCCTCCGCGATCCAGCCGGTGATGCGTTTCATCGCCGCCAGGTGCGCCTCTTGTTCCTTGCGCGTAAAGTCGCCCCAGAACACGCCGACCACCGAGGCGCCCTTCAGCAGCATCAGGTTCCACGGCAGGCGCGGGATCTCGCCGGCCGCGAAGCCGACCACCAGGTGGCGGCCGCGCCAGGCGATCGAGCGCAGCGCCGGTTCGCTGTACTTGCCGCCGACCGGGTCGTAGATGACGTCCGGGCCGCGCCCGTCGGTGGCGGCGCGCAGCGCTTCGCGCAAGTCCTCACGTTCGTAATTGACCAGCACGTCGGCGCCGTGCGCTTTGCACACGGCCAGTTTCTCGTCGCTGGAAGCGGCGGCGATCACGCGCGCGCCCAGGGCCTTGCCGATCTCGATCGCCGCCAGGCCCACGCCGCCGGCCGCGCCCAGCACCAGCATCGTTTCGCCCGCCTGCAGGGCGCCGCGGTCGGCCACCGCGTGGTACGAGGTGCCGTAGGTGAGCGTGATCGCGGCGGCGACGTCGAAGTCCATGCCGTCCGGCATCGGCAAGAAGGCACTGGCCGGCGCCACGGCCTGCTCGGCGAAGGCGCCGGTGCGGGTGAAGCCGATCACGCGCTGGCCGGGCGCGAAGGCGTCGATGCCGGCGCCGACCGCGCGCACCACGCCTGCGAACTCGTTGCCCGGCGTGAAGGGCAGGGGAGGACGCACCTGGTACTTGCCCTGCACCGTCAACACGTCGGGGAAATTCACGCCGGCTGCTTTCACATCGACCACGACTTCGCCGGGACCCGCGACCAGGTCGGGCAAGTCTTCCAGCACCAGGCTATCCGGTGGTCCCCAGGCGGTGCAACGTACGGCTTTCATGTCTTCTCCACATGTTTATTGGCGGGGCGAATTATGCCTTAAGAAAGAACGAGGATTGTCGGGACTATCGTCGGAGTCCGCTTGTCCGTCCGCAAAGCCGGCAGGGACGTGCGCGTTAGAGTCATGAGGATATGGGCGCCCGTGGGCGTCCGGCACACAAGGACCAGCATGGCAATCCGTTACGGTTGTTTCTTCAGTTATGCCCATGGCCGACACGCGCTCATGCAGCGCTTCAAGTCGGCCCTGGCCGACGCCCTGCGCTGCTATCTCGAACCCTACTTCGACAACGAAGACGAATTATTTATCGATACCGAGCAGCTGGGCGGCGGCGACGATCTCGACCGCAAGATCGCACGCGCCATGTGCGAGAGCGTCTGCATGATCCTCATCTACACGCCCAAGTACGAGGCCCACGCCTACACGCGGCGCGAGTACGAGGCCATGCGCCTGATCGAGGCCGAGCGCGGCACCTGGTATGCGCTGCCCAGCCGCCTGATCATCCCCGTGGTCATGACGCGCCATCCCGAATCGCTGCCGCCGCAGATCGGCGACGCGCGCTTCTACGTCGACTTCTCGCACTACACGATGGCCACGGCCGACCTGATGTCGAATCCCGACTTCTTGCCGGACATCGACAAGATGGTCAAGCGGATCGCCGCCCACTATGCATGTCAAAAAAAGCATACGCCACCCGACCACGACTGCAACCAATTCGTGCTTCCCGCTGTCCCACCCGAATGGCGCGCTGTTCCAGACCTGACTTTTCCAAAAGAATGAGGAGCCACATGGACCAACAAGGATTCCCGCTCCAGCCGCTGGCGCAACCCGGCGCGGTCACGAGCTTCTACGCGTACGAGGGGGGGGCGGCGCGCAATGCCGTGCTGGCGGCGCTGGCGCTGCAACTGGCCGATGGGCCCGATGCCGCGCCGGTGCTCGTGATCGACTGGGATCTCGAGGCGCCGGCGCTGCACCGCCATTTCGCGTTGCCGGCCGATGAAGCGACGGCGCCTGCAACCATGCCCGCGCTCGCGCCGCCGCCGTCGCTGGTACCGTGGCCGTCGCCCGCCAGCGTCCAGCCAGACGACGACGCGGGCGAGCAGGCCCGGCCCGGCCTGCTCGATTTCTTCGAGGCCTGCCGCGCCCGGCTGCAAAGCACCGCGGGCCGCGGCGACGAACTGGCCGAGCGCGTGATCGACGCCGCCGGCTGGCAGGCATATATCGAGCGCGCCGACGGCCGTCGCCCGCTGTATCTGCTGCGCGCGGGCCGCTTCGACGGCAGCTATGCCGAACGCGCCAGCCGGCTCGACTATCCAGCCCTGTTCGATGCCTGCCCGGGCCTGTTCCGCCGCTTCGCGGCGCGCCTGGCGCAGCACTTCGGCCACGTGCTGGTGGCGGTCGGCGCCGGCCGCTCGGCCGCCGTCAGCGTGTGCTCGAGCCTGGTGCCCGACCGCCTGGTGGGCCTGTTCACGCCGGCGCCGGGCAGCATCGAAGGCATCGAGGGCGTGCTGCGGCGCGCGCTCGACTACCGCTGCACGCACGAAGACGAACAGCGTCCGCTGTTGTTCTATCCGCTCGCCTGCACGGCCGACGGCGCGCGCAGCGATCCGCATGCGCGCTGGCGGCGCGGCGACGCACGCCACGGCCTGCCTGGCTATCAGCCGCGCTTCGAAGTCCTGCTGCGCGCCAGCTATGGCTGGTCGCGCGTCGATCTCGACAGCTGGTTCGACGAAAACCAGCTGGCGCTGGCCGACGCCCTGTCCACCGCCGGCCCGAGCGGCGACCGGCGCGCGCTGGCGCGCCATGCGGCGCTGCTGGCCGAATGGCTGGCGCCGGGCCGCTTCCCCTGGCAGTCGCTGCCAGAAATCCGCCTGCGCGCGGCGGTCGCGCAGGCGCGCAGGATGGGTGCGGCGGCCAGCGGCGACGACATCGGCGCGCCGCCGCTGGCCGAACACCTCGTCCGCCTGGGGCAGCTGTGCCGGCGCGAGCGGCGCCGCGACGAAGCGCGCGCCTGTCTCGATGAAGCCCTGGTCCTGCGCGAACGCCTGCTCGGCGACGACCATCCAGCCACCCGCCAGGCGCGCGGCGCGCTCGCCGCGCTGCTGCTCGAAAGCGGCGCCGTGCACGATGCGCGCCGCCACTACGACCTGCTGGTCCAGGCCTGCGGCCGCAAGGCCGGCCCGGACGATCCCGAGACACTGGCGGCGCGCTCGCAGCTGGCGCGCGCATTGGCCGCGCTGGGCGAGGGCGAGCGGGCGCTGGCGCTGCACGAGCAGGTGGTGGCGAGCTGCGAGCGTGCGCTGGGCGCAGAGCACCTGGTCACGCTCGACTGCCTCGAAGACCTGGCGCACAGCCTGGTGCAGCAGCGCGAGTACGAGCGCGCCCGCGTCGTCTACGAGCGAGTGCTCGATGCGCGCCGGCGCCGCCAGGGCAGCGCGCACGCCGATACGCTGCGCTGCGGCCAGCGGCTGGCGCTGCTGCTGGGCGAGACCGGCGAGCTGGGCAACGCGCGGCGCATGCTCGAATCGGTGCTGCGGGCCCACGAACGGCATGATGGACTGGACGCCGCCGGCACCCTGGCGGCGCGCGAGGCGCTGGCCGAGATCCTGGCCGCCCAGGGCGACCTGGCGGCGGTGCGCAGCATCCAGGAATCGCTGGCGCGCACGCGCGAGCGGCACCTGGGAGCGGGGCATCCCGACACCCTCAATATGCAGTTGCGCCTGGCCTCGACGCTGGGCCAGCAGGGCGAGGCCGAAGCCGCGCGGCGCCTGCGCGAACAGGTGGCCGAGTTGCGCCAGCACCTGCGCGAGGTCGAGGTCGAGGTCGACCACGCGCCGGCGCACCGCGGCGCCAGGGACGAGGCCGGCGAGGTACGCGGCGCCGCCTTCGCCGCCATGCGGACGCCAGGCGTCGCCGCGACCGGCGCCTGGATGCCATCGCCGTCCGCGGTGGACGGCGATGCTTCGCGCATCCAGCATGGGCAGGCGGCGCCGCGCGACCACGCCGAACAGGGCCAGGCCGCCGACAACCTGGGGCACAAGCTGACGCAGTTGCAGAGCCTGATCGACAGCAGCAGCCCGGGCGAGGCCAGGGCGCTGGCCGACAGCCTGCGCACCTCGGTGCTGCGGCCCAGCGCCGCGCATCCGCTGCGGCGGCGCGGGGCGGCGATGATCAAGCAGGTCTATCTGCAAGAGGGCGACAAGGATGCGCTGCTATCCTTCACGCAAGACGAAGTGTCGCTGCTCGAAGGCGCCCTGATCGAGGCTGCGCGCGACAATCCGATGGCAATGCGCTGACACGCGAGCGGGGCCGCTTGCCAGCTTACCGGACCGGGGGCGGGCTGGCCAGGCGCGTCGTCTGGCCAGCCCCCGCTTGACGGTCTGATAAGCAAATTGGCGACCTTGCATTTTCTGTTGCGAAACGAGCTTGCCAGTCTGGCCAGACAATGTCGCATGCCGGCAGCACTGTTATCAAGCCGTCCATCGATTGTCCCGGATCGTGAAATCCGGATGCGAATTTCTGCTGGCGGACGTGGAACCGAGCGTTGCTTCGGGTAAAATCTCCGCCATGCGAATCTTGATCAGCAACGACGACGGTTATCTGGCGCCCGGGCTTGCCGCGCTGGCGGACGCGCTCGCGCCGATCGCCGACCTCGTCGTCGTCGCGCCCGACAGCAACCGTTCGGGCGCCTCGAATTCGCTGACGCTGGACCGGCCGCTGTCGGTCTACCAGTCGTCGAACGGGTTCTACTTTACCAATGGCACGCCGACAGACTGCGTGCACATCGCCCTGACCGGCATGTCCGATGCGCCTCCCGACCTGGTCGTTTCGGGCATCAATAATGGCCAGAACATGGGCGACGACACCCTGTATTCGGGTACCGTCGCCGCCGCTACCGAAGCCTTCCTGTTCGGCCTGCCGGCGATCGCCTTTTCGCAGGTGCATGGCGGTTGGGCCCACGTCGATTCGGCGGCCCGCGTGGCGCGCGACATCGTCGAACGCTTCGCCGCCGGCGGCTTCGACATGCTGCCCAAGCCCTTCCTGCTGAACGTAAACATCCCGAACCTGCCGTATGACGAGATCGGCCCGCTGACGCCGACCCGGCTCGGGCGCCGCCACCAGGCCGAGCCGGTGATCCGGGCCCAGGACCCGCGCGGCCGCGAGATCTTCTGGATCGGCGCGCCGGGCGCCTGCCGCGACGCGGGCGAGGGCACCGACTTCCACGCGACGTCGCAGGGCAGGGTGTCGATCACGCCGCTGCAGATCGACCTGACCCACAAGACCCAGCTGGCGCTGCTGGCGGGAGGGCTGGCATGAAGGACCCGCGTCCGAACTTTCCGCTGCCGCTGTCGTCGGTGACGGGCGGCGCGCGCAAGCCCGGCGCGCCGGCCCCGGTCGCGACGCCGCAGACCGCCACCCGCAACGCCACCAGCTACACCGGCGGCAGGACGCCGCCGTCCCCGGGCCCGGCGCCGCGCGCGCCCGGCTACGTCCAGGTGACCAGCAGCGCCCCGGCCGCCCAGCGTTCCGACCTGGCGGCGACCGAGGCGCTGCGGCGCGCGATGGTAGCCCGCGTCGCGCGCCAGGGCGTGAGCGACCCGCAGGTCCTGGCGGCGCTCGAGACCGTGCCGCGCCACCTGTTCATCGAACCGGCCTTGTCGGGCCAGGCCTATGTCGACGCCTCGCTGCCGATCGGCCACAACCAGACGATTTCCCAGCCCTATATCGTCGCCCGCATGATTGAAGCCATGCGCGAAGCCACGCGTGACGCAGCAGGAAAACCCGCGCGACCCGGCGCCATGCTGGGGAAAGTGCTCGAGATCGGCACCGGCTGCGGCTACCAGGCCGCGGTCCTGTCGTTCGTGGCGAAAGAGGTGTACTCGATCGAGCGCATCAAGTCCCTGCACGAACTTGCCAAGACCAATCTGCGCCCGCTGCGGATATCGAACCTGCGTTTGCAGTACGGCGATGGTATGCTAGGCTTGCCGCAGGTTGCGCCTTTCGATGGCATCATCCTCGCCGCCGCCGGGCTCGAGGTGCCGCGGGCCCTGCTCGAGCAGCTGGCCATCGGCGCGCACCTCGTGGCGCCGGTCGGTGCACAGGTGCAGCATCTGCACCGCATTACCCGCACCGGCAAATCCGAGTGGACCAGCGAAACGCTGGAAGCGTGCCATTTCGTGCCGCTGCGCCCGGGCATCATCTAAAACCCATAGGGCCGCCAGGCCCGCCGTACGCCGATAAGACTAAAGAATGCCAATGACACAAGCACCGCGTTTAGCCCTCCTGACGATCCTCATCGGCCTCGTGGCCGGTTGTTCCACCACCACCCGCCAGGCGCCCGTCGTCGAGCGTCCCGTCGTTGCCGCCCCAGCCCGGCCAGCCCCGGCCAAGGTCGAAGAAGCGCCGAAGCAGGACGAGCGCGGCATGTACACCGTGCGCAAGGGCGACACCCTGCTGCGCATCGCGCTGGACTTCGGTGAAAACTACCGCGACCTGGTGGCCTGGAACAACCTGGCCAATCCGGACGACATCAAGGTCGGCCAGGTTCTGCGCGTGACCCAGCCCCAGGGCGAACGCAGCGCCAACGTGCAGACCCAGCCGGTGCCGATGCCGCCGCCGGCCAATGTGCCGCGCAAGACCGAGCCGCGCGCCGACAAGACCCCTTACACCGACGGCAAGGTGGCCACCACCACCACGCCGGCGCCGGCCACCACCGCCCCGGCCACGCCACCCGCTCCCGTGCCTGCCGCCGGCGACGAAGCGCGCCTGAGCTGGATGTGGCCGTCCGAAGGCCGCGTCATCGCCACCTTCGACGATGGCCGCAACAAGGGCCTGGATATTGCCGGCAAGCTGGGGCAGCCGGTTGTCGCGGCCAGCTCCGGCAAGGTAATGTATGCTGGCAGCGGCATCCGCGGTTATGGTAATCTCGTCATCGTCAAGCACAGCAACAGCCTGTTGTCGGCCTACGCCCACAATCGCAAGATCGTGGTCAAGGAAGGCGACAATGTGACCCGTGGCCAGGTGATCGCCGAAATGGGCGACTCCGACGCCGACCTGGTCAAGTTGCACTTCGAGATTCGTCAGCAGGGCAAGCCGGTCGACCCGACGAGGTTCTTGCCCGTTCGTTAGGAACGGTATGACGCAGCCGCCGCACTCGCTGGACCAGGAAGAGACGGACGAGTTTCCGGATGAACCGGAAAGCGAGCGCGTGCATGCGGCAAGCCGTGGCGACGGGGCCGATGGCGAGGATGTCCTGGCCAACGGCGCCAGTGCCGGCGCCGAGACGGTCGACGAATTGCGCAAGGTCTTGCAGGCCGAACTTGCAACCGATACCACCCAGCACTACCTGAACCAGATCGGCGCCCGGGCGCTGCTCACCGCCGCCGAAGAAGTGCATTTCGCCACGCTGGCCAAGGCGGGCGACTTCGACGCGCGCCAGAAGATGATCGAGCATAACCTGCGCCTGGTCGTCTCGATCGCCAAGCACTACATCAACCGCGGCGTGGTCCTGCTCGACCTGATCGAGGAGGGCAATATCGGCCTGATGCGCGCCATCGACAAGTTCGAGCCCGAGCGGGGCTTTCGCTTCTCGACCTATGCCACCTGGTGGATCCGCCAGAGCATCGAGCGCGCCATCATGAACCAGGCGCGCACCGTGCGCCTGCCGGTGCACATGGTGCGCGAACTGAATGGCGTGCTGCGCGCCAAGTACCACCTCGAGGCGCAAAAGCACGACGGCAAGGAAGCCTCGAGCGAGGACATCGCCAGCCTGGTCGGGCGCCCGGTCGAGGAAGTGCAAGACATATTGACCCTGTCCGAGCACGCGACCTCGCTCGACGCGCCGCTCGACAACGATCCGCAATCGAGCCTGATGGACATGCTGCCCGACGAGGGCGAAGGCAGTCCCGACGCCCACGCCGAGCAGCAGGAAGTCGCGGTGCTGGTGCGCGACTGGCTGACCCGGCTGCCGGACAAGCAGCGCCTGGTCGTCACCCGCCGCTTCGGCCTCGACAACGACGATCCGGCCACCCTGGAAACCCTGGCCGAGGAGATGGGCGTGACGCGCGAGCGGGTGCGCCAGATCCAGCAGGAGGCGCTGGTCAAGCTCAAGCGCGCGATGGCGGCGCGCGGCGTGGTGCGCGATTCCTTGCTATGACGGCAAGCCGTCCGGTAGCGCCCACTTCGTTTCCTTGCTATCATGCCCGCCGGGCCTGAACTGCCCCCATTTCAGCCACTTTTCATCTGCGCGGCCCATGCTGCCAGCGCCGCCGGCCAGGCAGACGCCCGGCCTTATTCCACTACTTCATCACCATGCAAGAAATCTTCATCGACATCAAATCCCTCGACATGGACGGGCGCGGCGTTGGCCACCTCGAGAACGAGGACGGTTCGCCGGGCAAGGTGATCTTCGTCGAAGGCGCGCTGCCGGGCGAGCGCGTCAGCTTCGAAACGCTGCGCAAGAAGAAGAACTGGGAATCGGGCCGCATGGTCACCCTGCAGCGCGCCTCGTCGATGCGGGTCGAGCCGAAGTGCCAGCATTTCGGCTACTGCGGCGGCTGCTCGATGCAGCACCTGGAGCCAAGCGCCCAGGTGGCGATGAAGGGCCGCGTGCTGGAAGACAACCTGTGGCACCTCGGCAAAGTGAAGGCCGAGATGATCATGCGCCCGATGTATGGCCCGACCTGGGACTACCGCTACCGCGCGCGCCTGTCGGTGCGCCACGTGGCGAAGAAGGGCGGGGTGCTGGTCGGCTTCCACGAGCGCGCCTCGTCCTACGTGGCCGACATCACCACCTGCGAGATCCTGCCCGACCACGTCGCGCGCCTGCTGGTGCCGCTGCGCGAACTGGTCGGCAGCCTGTCGATCTACAACCAGATGCCGCAGATCGAGGTGGCGATCGGCGAAGAGACCACGGTGCTGGTGCTGCGCATCATGGCGCCGCTCACCGCCAACGACGAGACCCTGGTGAAGGCCTTCGCCGACCAGTGGGGCATCCAGTGGTGGCTGCAGCCGAAGGGGCCGGACACGGCCTATCCGTTCTACCCGCTTGGCAAGGAACTGTACTACACGCTGCCCGAGTTCGGCATCCGCATGCCGTTCAAGCCGACCGATTTCACCCAGGTGAACCACCACATCAACCGCGTGCTGGTGGCCAAGGCGCTGCGCCTGCTCGAGGTGCAGCCGCAAGATCGCGTGGCCGACTTGTTCTGTGGCCTGGGCAACTTCACCCTGCCGCTGGCGACCCAGGCGCGCGAAGTGGTGGGCATCGAAGGCAGCACGGCGCTCACCACACGCGCGCTGGAAAATGCCAGGGCCAATGGCCTTGCGGACAAGACCTCGTTCTCGACCCGCAACCTGTTCGAGGTCACCAAGGACGACCTGGTGGCGCTGGGCAAGTTCGACCGCATGCTGATCGACCCGCCGCGCGACGGCGCGATGGCGCTGGCCCTGGCGCTGGCCGAACTGCGCGAGACGCATGAGGAACTGATGCCGCAACGCATCGTCTACGTCTCGTGCAGCCCGTCGACGCTGGCGCGCGACGCCGGCATTCTGGTGCACAAGGCGGGTTATGCGATGAAAAAGGCGGGTGTGGTAAATATGTTCCCACATACCTCGCATGTCGAGTCGGTCGGGGTGTTCGAGCTCGGTGCGAAACCGGTAGCGGATCCCGCCGCTACTGCCCTGACTAGCCTTAATCGATGAGTTAGATATTGATGTACGGCAAAAATTATAGCAATTTTTGTCGGATTTCTTTACATTAAGATTTCTGGAAATAAAAATTCATGTAAAAACAGCCACTTGCATCCATGGCATGATCATTGCTTATATGTAATCCGTCCTTAATAGTTATCTTGGAGAGAAATACATGAAAGCTACCCGCATCGCCCTTGCCATCGCTGCCATCGCCTGCACCCTCTCGGCTCCTGTCGTCGCCGCACCGATCACCCTCAATGCTTCGCTCGACGGTCTGCTGAGCAATTCCATTCAAAATGGCAGGTTCGACGCATCGGAAGTCCTGAAGGGTAATTACAAAATCAATAGCTTGTCGTTCTCGTTCAGCTTCGCCGACAACGACGACGCCATCAGCTATGGCGCTCCGTCGGTCACCGATTACCAGGCTGGAAACTATACGAAGAGCGCTCCGGACGGTCATGCCATGGGTGATCTCGGCTACAAGGTCAACACCAAGTACTTCAGCCGCAACGCCACCAGTTTCGAGACCGTCACCGGCCTCGGCAAAAAGGAGAGCGTGAGCCTGTCGCTGGCTGGCGTGAATGTCGGTAGCGGCTCGACGAAGCTGACCGAGTCGACCAAGAACACGACCTCGGCTGGCCGGACTCCGGTATATAGCGAGAACAAGAGCGATAACGGATACGAACAGTGCGGCCTCGGCGTTTTTGGTAACGAGTGCGCATGGCAGACCGGTACCTGGAATTTCTATACCGATAACGTCAAGACCCAGACCACGACCAATACCTCGGACTGGACCGGCAACTTCGACATCAGCGGCTCCACCACCAACCAGTCGATCATCGACCAGCTGCTGAACAACAAGTACCTGGACTTCGGCCTGGACATCGCCGGCGACCTGTACCTGACGGGCGCACAGATCGACCTCGATGTTACCGAGATCGCAGCCGAAGTGCCGGAGCCGTCGACGGTCATGCTGATGCTTGCGGCACTGGGTGGCCTCGGCTACAGTATGCGTCGCCGTAGCGCCAAGCAATAAGCCGGCGATTTCCGCCCCGCGCCGGCCATCGGGAGACAGGTTTGCCACATCCGGGTATCGACGCCATTCTCGCGGCCAGGCTGGTCGCGGGGCGAGAAACGTTTCATCGACAGTTGTTCGATGTTTTATTGAATGCTCCCTGGGAAAGGGCCGACCTGGACCAGGAAGCGCTGGCAGCGCCGCAGCTGCTGCCGCTGCTGGCGCGCTGGGTGGCCGAAGCGCCAGTGCGCGATGCGCCCGGCATCGTGCGCGTGCTGGCCGCACGCCATCCGCTGCGCCTGCTTGTCGAGGCGGCCGGCGTGCCGTTCGCGGCCTTCGTGAGCGGTGTGCTGGCGCTCGACGCCCATGGCCTCGCCGAGCCGGGCTGCCTGCCCGACTGGAAACAGGCCAAGCTGGCGGCGCTCGCCGATCCGTCCCTGGTGTCCGCTGAATCCCTGCAGCGCTGGAATGCCTGCCAGCCGATGCTGGCGCGGCTGGCCGCGATCTGCGTGCTCGACTGCCGCCCGCTGGATGCCGCGCGCACCTCGGTTGCCGGCGCCGTCGGTCACTGGTTGACGACGGTCGATCCGGTGCCGATGCCGCCATTCTTCCTGGAGCAGCTGCGCTACTCCGCTTTCCACGTCAGCTACCTCGCCGATCCGCAACGCCATGACTTCAAGCGTGCGATCGTGCGCCAGGCTGCCCACATCGCGGGCGCGCCGCCGCCGGCCGCGGTCGAGCGGGCACCAGGTTCCCCACGGCTGACCATTGTCGGCGAGCTGGTCTATCCGCAGCATGCGATGTTCCGCTGCTATGCTGAATTGCTGGAGGGGCTGACATCGCGCTACGAGGTGACGCTGGTCGCCGAGGAGCCCAGCCGCTGCCCCGAGCATGCCCAATTCAGCCATCGCCAGGTGTATTTCCCGCGCCAGGAGCGCGACGTGGCGCGTCTCGCGGCCACGGTGGCGGCCACGCAGCCCGACATCGTGCTGTACCCCAGCGTCGGCATGACCTATTGGACGTTTGTGCTATCGCTGCTGCGGCTTGCGCCGTTGCAACTGATGTCGATCGGGCACCCCGCGCCGTCGTGCAGCGACGCCATCGACGGCACGATGGTCTACAGCGGGTTGGTGCTGGCGCCGGATCCGCATGCCGGCCCCTTGCTGCCCTACGACCGCCAGCCGCTGCCGGCGCCGCCGCCCGGCGGCTGGGGCGACGGCGCAGCAGGCGACCCGGAAGATGGCCTTGTCGTCTCCATCAATGCGGCCGCGATGAAACTGTCGCCGCCGTTCATCGCGGCCCTGCAAGCCGTGGTGCGCGGCGCGCCACCTGGCACCCGCCTGCAGTTCTTTCCGAGCGTTGCCGGCGCCGGCCTGCTTGCCTTGCGTCGGAAATTATTGGCACTGTTCCCGGACGCGATCGTCCAGCCGAATGCGTCATACCGCGACTACATGGCCAATCTCGGCCGCTCCGCCGTGGTGCTGCAGAGCTTCCCGTTCGGCGGCACCAACACCACCATGGATGCGCTGGCGCTCGGTATCCCGGTCGTGTGCCTGGACAGCGACGAGATGGCTGCCGCGGCCGATTCGGCGATCCTGCGCGGCGCCGGGCTGGAGGAAGCGTGCGTGGCTACGCCTGAACAATTCGTCGCCCTGACGCTGGAGCTGCTGCACTCGCCGGCGCGGCGCGCGGCGCTCCGGGCCGCCGCCGGCGCCGCGCTGGCGCGCGGCGCCCCGGCGCGCGCCAAGGTGGCGCCGCGCGCGCGGCCGCTGCCGCTGGACGTCGGCGGCGCCGTCGCGCCGCTGCCGTTCCAGATGGGATTGCCGGCGCTGGATGCGTTTCCGCGCAAGGTGTGGGCGCGCATGGCGGCGCGCACCGCGCGTTCGCTGCAGACGCGCCACCTGCTGAAGGAATCGAGCTTCGGCGCGCCGGCCCTGCGCACCGCGATCGCCAGCTACCTCAAGCTCTCGCGCGGGATCGACTGCATGCCGTGCCAGGTGTTCGTCAGCGCCGGCTACCGCGACGCCCTGGGCCTGGTCGCGCATGCGCTGCTGGCGCCGGGCGACATGGTGTGGACCGAGGAACCGGGCTTTCCGCCCACGCGCCACCTGCTGGCGGGCCTGGGCTACGTGCCGCGCCCGGCGCCGGTCGACGAGCATGGCCTGGACGTGGCGCGCGCCGCGCTGCTGGCGCCGGGCGCGTGCATGGCGGTGGTCACGCCGGGCCACCAGTGCCCGCTCACGATGAGCATGCCGCCGGCGCGGCGCCAGCAGCTGCTCGACTGGGCCGGCGCCCACGACGCCTGGATCGTCGAGGACGACTACGACGGCGAGTTCCGCCACAGCGGGCGCCCGCTGCCGGCCCTGGCCAGCATGGACCGCGGCGGCCGCGTGATCTACTGCGGCAGCTTCAGCAAGGTGATGTTCCCGGCGCTGCGCCTGTCCTACGTGGTGGTGCCGCCCGAACTGGTCGAGCGCTTCGAGGACGCGGCCAGCCTGCTCAGCAACGGCTGCCCGGCGCTCACCCAGGCCATCCTGTGCGAGTTCATGCAGGACGGCCACTTCGTGCGCCACGTCCAGGCCATGCGCCGCCTGTACGCCGAGCGGCGCGAGATCACGGCGCGCGCGCTGGCCCCCGCCTTCGGCGAACGGGCGACGATCCTGCCCCAGGCCGGCGGCCTGCACCTGGTGGCCGAAGTCTCTCCCGGCGCCGACCGCCTGCTCGCCGCGCGCCTGCGCGAGCACGGCCTGGCGCCGCTGGCGCTGGCCGACTTCCACGCCGGCGCGCCCAGCCGCAGCGCGCTCCTGCTCAACTTCACCAATGTCGCCGGCAGCGCACAGGCGGAAGAACTGGCGCGGCGCGTGGCGCAAGCCTTGGACGCATCGTAATACAGAGCGCGCGAGCGTAGCGCAGCCGCCGCGGTTGCGCGCTCTACCCTAAGCCGTATTGCCGCGGGCCGTCCCAATTCGTATCTTGAAGGCATCTTTTTACGACCCGCGCGACCGCGCCCGGGTCGATCTCCTTCGCCCGGACCCGCCATGAATACCATGACCATCCTGCTGTCCTCGTTCATCCTCTCGGTGACGGGGTTGGCGATCTTCATCTGGTCGCTGCGCAACCGCCTGTTCGAGGCCAGCCCCGCCGCGGCCCGCACCATCTTCTCGCATGGCGAGATCGGGCGCAGCGACGACCCCGCCGCCACCCCGGGCCAGGCCGCCGCCCAGGTGGCGCGCGACGCCGCCCCGCCGCTGTCCGCAGACGAGGCGCGGCAGTTGAACGAGGAATTGCAGGCGCGCGTCGAGGCCGACCGTTCGAGCGCGCTGGTGACCTTCCTGTTCCTCAGCTGCGCCGTGGTCTGGCTGCTGGTCGCGACCGCCGCCGGCCTGCTCAGCTCCATCAAGCTGCACGAGCCCGACCTGCTGGTGAACCAGGCCTGGCTCACCTTCGGGCGCATGCGCACCATCCACCTCAACGCGGTGGCCTATGGCTGGGCGCCGATGGCGGCGCTGGGACTGGCCATGTGGCTGCTGCCGCGCCTGCTCAAGACGCCGCTGGTCGGCGCGCGCTACGCGATCGCCGGCGCCATGGTGTGGAATGCGGGCCTGATCGCGGGCCTGGGCTGCATCGCGGTGGGCATCAGCGACGGCATGGAGTGGCTCGAGATCCCGTGGCAGGTCGACATCCTGTTCGTGCTGGGCGGCGCGCTGGTCGGCCTGCCGCTGGTCTACACGCTGCAGGCGCGCAAGGTGCACCACCTGTACGTGTCGGTCTGGTACATGGGCGCCGCGCTGTTCTGGTTCCCTACCCTGTTCCTGGTCGGGAACCTGCCGGCCATGCACTTCGGCGTGCAGCAGGCGGCCATGAACTGGTGGTTCGGCCACAACGTGCTGGGCCTGTTCTACACGCCGATGGCGCTGGCCTGCGTGTATTACTTTCTGCCGAAGATCATCGGACGCCCGATCCAGTCGTACAACCTGTCGCTGGTGGGCTTCTGGTCGCTGGCCTTCTTCTACGGCCAGGTCGGCGGCCACCACCTGATCGGCGGCCCGGTGCCGGGCTGGCTGATCACGCTGTCGATCGTGCAGAGCGTGATGATGATCGTGCCGGTGCTGGCGTTTTCGATCAACCAGCACCTGACCATGAAGGGCCACTTCGACCGCCTGTGGCACTCGCCCACGCTGCGCTTCATCGTGCTGGGCGGGATGATGTACACCCTCAGTTCGATCCAGGGCTCCATCGAAGCGCTGCGCAGCGTGAACACGATCGCCCACTTCACCCACTTCACCGTGGCCCACGCCCATCTCGGCCTGTACGGATTCTTCACGCTGGTGATGTTCGGCGCCGTCTATTTCGTGATGCCGCGCGTGATGGACTGGGAGTGGCCCTACCCGAACCTGATCTCGCTGCACTTCTGGCTGGTGGTGGTCGGTTTCGGCATCTATTTCGTCGGCCTGTCGATCGGCGGCTGGCTGCAGGGCCTGGCCATGCTGGATGCGGCGCGTCCATTCATGGATTCGGTCAACGTGACCATCCCCTGGCTCAAGAGCCGCTCGGTGGGCGGCGGCATCATGGCCCTCGGCCACCTGGTGTTCGCGATCCACTTCGTGCTGATGGCGACCCGCCGCGGCGTGGCGCGCGAAGGCGCGGCGCTGCTGAACGAACCGGTCGACAAATTCGTGAATAGCGCCGCCACCCCGACGGCCGCCTGAAGGAAAACCATGCAAGACGAACTCAAACTGCTGGGCGGCGCGATGGTGACGCTGGCGCTGGCCACATCGGCGCTGGTGGTGGTGCCCCACATGCAGCTGAAGGACGGCGAACCGCCGCCGGGACTCAAGCCGTACAGCTCGGCCGAGCTGCGCGGACGCCAGGTGTACATCGCCAACGGCTGCATCTACTGCCACTCGCAGCAGCCGCGCGACCCGATCCAGGCGCCAGACGACAAGCGCGGCTGGGGCCGGGCCTCGGTGGCGGCCGATTATTTCCATGACAAGCCGCACCTGCTGGGCACCATGCGCACCGGGCCCGACCTGTTCAACATCGGCGCGCGCCAGCCCAGCGTCGACTGGCACCTGGGCCATATGTACCAGCCGCGGGCGTATGTCGCCGGCTCCATCATGCCGGCCTATCCCTACCTGTTCGAGGTCAAGGACAAGGCGGACCAGGGGGATCGCGTGGTCACGCTGCCGCGCGGCTATACGCCGGCCGGCAAGGTGGTGGTGGCGCGCCAGGAAGCGCTCGACCTGGTGGCTTACCTGATCAGCCTGGACCGCACCTATCCGGCGGTCGAGACCTTGGGCACGCAGAGGGAACGCAAATGAGCGAACATTACCGCGACCACGACCACGAACGCGCGCAGCGGCGCGAGAATCCCGACCCGACCGAGGGCGAGCGGCCCTTTCCCAAGCCGCTGCTGGCGGTCGTGTTCGGCCTGGTGGCCTGGGGCATCGGCTACATCTACATCACGCAAAGCAACGACGACGCCGCCTTCGGCGACCACCGCACCCTGTCCACCCTGCAGGGACCGGCGCCGGGCGCGAAAGTCGACGGCGCCCAGATCTACAACGCCCAGTGCGTGGCCTGCCACCAGGCCAGCGGCTCGGGGCTGCCCGGCGTGTTCCCGCCGCTGGCGGAATCCGAATGGGTGACCGGGGATCCGGCGCGCCTGGCGCAGATCGTGCTGCACGGCGTGAGCGGCACGCTGACGGTGAAAGGCGCCGCCTATAACGGCATGATGCCGCCCTTCAAGGACAAGCTGGACGACGCCGAGATGGCCGCCCTGCTGACCCATATCCGTAGCCAGTTCGGCAACCGCGGGAAGCCGGTCGACGCCAAGCTGGTGCTTGAAGCCCGCAGCGCCAGCAGCGCGCGCACGGCGCCGTGGAATGGCGACGATGAACTCGCCACCTTCAAGTAGCCGCGCCACCGCGCTCGCCGTGCTGGCCATCGCCCTGGCCGGCAGCGGCGCCCTGTACTACGGCAGCAGCGGTTTTCGCGCGATTTCGACCGAGGCCGCGCGCCGCCTCGAGGTCGCCGAACGTCCGCTGCGGCTGCCGCCGGCGACCCTGAGCGGCGCCGACGGCGCCACCGGCCCCCTGGCCGACGAACTGCGGCGCGACGGCCGTATCACCCTGGTCACCTTCATCTACGCACGCTGCCAGTCGATCTGCCGCGTGGTCGGCAGCGAGCTGCAGCAGATGCAGGACCAGATCCGCGCGCGCGGCGCGGCCAAGCGGGTGCGCCTGGTGACGATCAGCTTCGACCCGCGCGACGATGCCCGGGCGCTGGGCCGGTACGGGCGCATGATGAAGACCGACCCCGCGGTATGGCGGCTGTACGGGGTTCCCGACGATAACGAGCGGCGGCGCCTGCTCGATGCCTTCGGCGTGGTCGTGGTGCCGGCGCCGCTGGGTGAATTCGAGCACAATGCCGCCTTCCACGTGGTCGACCGCGGCGGCCGCCTGGTGCGCATCCTCGACTATACCGAGCCCGGAACGGCGCTCGACGACGCGCTGGCGCGCGCCGCACAAGGCACGTAGCCGATGCGGATGCCCCGCCTGCACGATCGCCTGGGGCGCTGGAGCGGCCCGGTCCTGCTGGGTGCGCTAATGCTCACCCGCGCGCCGCTGGAAGCATCGATGCTGGGCCATATGCTGGTGCAACTGCCGCTGCTGGTGATCTGCGGCGTCCTGTTGCGGCCATGGCTACGCCTGCCGGCCGGGCTGGCGCGCTGGGATGGGCAAGGGCTGGCGACCTTCGTCGCGGCCGCCTTCGTCACTACCTACTGGATGATTCCGCGGGCGCTGGAACAGGCGCTGTTCGAGCCGCTTGCCGCCGGCGCCAAATTCGCCAGCCTGCTGCTGCTCGGCGCCGCCCTGCCGGGCGCCCTGCGCCGGGCCCATGTGGTGGTCCAGCTATTCTTTGTGGCCAATATCTGCGCCATGATGGCGATTGCCGGCATGCTGTACCGGGAACTGCCCCAGCGTCTATGCAACGCCTACCTGCTGGACGACCAGACCGTCACCGGCACCGCGCTCGTGATCCTGGCGCTGGTGCTGGGGGTGGCCTGGTGCGTCGTCAATGCACGGCATTTCGCGGATCCGCCGGAGGGGTCGAATGGACCGGATCGGCCGTCACGTTAGCACGTCATTCCCGCGCAGGCGGGAATCCAAGCCCGTCGGTCAGCCGCGAACTTCGACGTATGTGGTGCGGCACGCAACCTTGGATTACCGCCTGCGCGGGAATGACCTACCTGGGGCTGCAGGCCATTGGTATCTGCGGCGCCATGCGCTCAATTATAAGTAGTGCGGATGCCGCTGCCCGGACGGATCAGGCCGCGTTGCGTCGCCACCACGACGGCATGGGTGCGCGCGGTCGCGTCGAGCTTGCTCATCACGCCCTTCACGTGGGTCTTGACGGTGCCGACCCCGATGCCCAGCTTGCGGGCGATCGACTTGTTGCAGCAGCCCTCGGCCAGCAGTTGCAGCACGTCGGTCTCGCGGCCGGTGAGGTTTTCGCGGCTCAGGCTATCGGCCACGCTGCGCGTGACGGATTCGCTCAGGTAGCGCTGGCCCTGGGCCAGCGAGGCGACCGCCTTGAGCAGCTCGTCCTGGCTGCACGATTGCAGCACGTAGCCGTGCACGCCCGCGTCCATCGCGATGCGCACTTCCCACTCCTTGTCGAGCTGGGTGACGATCAGGACGCTGGGCCGGCGCAGGCCGCCGTGTTCCGGCTGGCGCGCCAGCGCCAGGCCGGTATCGTAGTCGGCGACCAAAACCCGCGCCACCTGCCGCGCCTCGGGCTGGCTCAGGTGGGTGCTGACGCGCAGTTCGGGGCGGTCGGCGAGGATGGCGTGCAGGCCGGCGGTCATCACCGGATCGGTGTGGATGATATGAACGGCGGATGGAATGGTAGGCATGGTGTACTCCTGATTTAGCAGCGTCGGGCTTGCTACCCGTTCGTTCATATTGGAACGACAAGTTAAGTCCGGCAAGTTAATACATGTAAAAATTGCGCCGCCGGGTCGCGGCGGGATGGACGTCGAATGCGTTATACTTGGGCGATCATGCGTCTGACCTCCTTCACCGATTACACGTTGCGCACGCTGCTGCACCTGGGAAGCAATCCCGGCCGCCTGGTAACGATCCAGGAGATCGCAGACCTGCACAATATTTCGAAAAACCACCTGATGAAGGTGGTGAATGAGCTCGCACGCAACGGCACGATTGAAACCATTCGTGGCCGCAACGGCGGCTTTCGCCTCGCACACGATCCGAAAGACATCAACGTCGGCGCCATCGTGCGCATGAGCGAGAGCGACTTCTACATGGCCGAGTGCTTCGATCCCAACGGCACGCCGTGCGGCCTGGTCAAGGCCTGCGGCCTGAAGGGCGTGCTGGGCAATGCCACCGCCGCCTACCTGGCCGAACTCGATCGTCATACCCTCGCCTCCCTGTTGCCTGAACCGCGTCCGCGCGAAGTGCCGGTTACCGTGCATCGGCGCAAGGCCGCGTGAATCCAGGGCCGCACATCGGCCCGCTCATTGGCCCGCTTATCTACGCCACCGACGGCATCCCGGATTCGTTCGCCGGATAGAATTCCCGGTCTTCGCGCCATCCCGCTACCGAGGCTTGTGCTCAGCAGTTAACCAAGTGTAATGCGATTCGCCTAAAGATGCAAACTATATGCCTGTTTTTGGATGGACCGTGGCGGACGCCGCATCTTGGCCCAGCAGGACGTCAGCCGGAAACCATGCGGCGTTCGTTCAGCAAGGCCACGAAACGCCGCGCCGCCAGGCCTCGAGGCCGGGCATTGGCCCATACCACGTCGACCCACAGCCTCATGATGTTGCTGAAATTGGCAGAAGGAATTTGCACGAGTTGTCCATCCGCCAGCGGCGCGCGCACGAAGCCGGCGGGCAGCCAGGCCCAGCCAAGCCCGGCCGTCACCAGGCTCAGCGCCGCGACCGGGTTGTCGGTCTTCCACTGCAGACGCGACATGGCGATGCGCTTGTCGACCTGGTCGGCGTGGCGGCCAGCCATCACGATCTGGCGCTCGCCCAGCAGGTGCTGGTCGCGGATGGCGCCGGCCGGCACCCGCGCCAGCAGCGGGTGGTCCGGCGCCAGCACCGCCACCAGGGTTTCCTGGGCTACTTCCTGGAAACCTTCGCGCGGGTCCATCCCATAGCGCTCGAACACCAGCGCCAGGTCGGCGCGGCCATCCTGCAGCATCGCCAGGGCATCGGCCTGGGCCGCGCTGAGCACGTTCACCTCGAGCAGGGGAAACTCGCCGGACAGGACGCGCAGGGCGTCGTGCCAGGGCGCGGCCGCCATGAGTTCGGGCACCAGCACCAGGGTCAGCGACGGTTCCAGGTCCTGGCTCAGCGACAGCGCGTGCTGGTTCAGCAGCCCCAGTTGCTCGACCAGCAGGCGCGCCTGCGGCAGCAAGGCCGCGGCGTGTTCGGTGGGACGCGGTTCGCGGCCGCCGCGGTCGAACAGCTGCAGGCCCAGTTCGGCCTCGAGGTGGGCGATCGCCATGCTCACCGCCGAAGGAACGCGGCCCAGCTTGCGCGCCGCGGCCGAGAACGAGCCGGCGTCGACGGCAGCCAGGAAGACCCGCAGATTATCGAGATCGAATGCCATCTATCAATCATACTGACAACTCCTGACTTTTTCCATCAGATAACCTCACATAAGATGTCGTCATCGATGGCGGCACTATTGCCGCCGACAACAGGGAGAGAATCATGGTGTGGGTTGTACTGTTTTTGGCCGGGCTGTTCGAAATCTGCTGGGCCGTGGGCCTGAAGTACACGGAAGGTTTTACCCGGCTGTGGCCGACGGTCGGCACCGTGGCGGCGATGGCGATCAGCTTCGGCCTGCTGTCGCAGGCGATGAAGACGCTGCCGCTCGGCACGGCGTACGCGATCTGGACCGGCATCGGCGCGGTCGGCACCGCCCTGGTCGGCATCGTCCTGTTCGGCGAATCGGCCAACCTGGCGCGCCTCGCCTGCATCGGCCTGATCGCGGCGGGCATCGTCGGCCTGAAGCTGGCAACGCCGGCGTAGGATTGCGGGCTCACGGCGCTACTGCGTCCTTGACGCGCACCTCGGCCTGGATCCATTGCCTCACCGCAGCCGTGTCCCGGATGTCGCCCAGGAACTCATGGGTCGGGCGCTGGAGCACGTTGTCATCGCGTTCGCGGCCGGGGCGCGTCATGACCGCCAGGTTTTTTTGCGGCTAGACGTAACTTGTTCTTCTTTGTGCAGCCATATGCATTATGAGCAAGTTAGTCTGGATCAGGATGGCTGCGACAGCTTGGCGTCTCGACCAGCATCTTGCATCGCTGGGAGGCAAGCGGCTAACTCATTTCGGCTAGAACAGAAGGTGGTCAGTGCCGCTATGCCCTGACAGCGCTGCACACCGATACCCAGCACAGTGCCCCAGCAGTTCGAACGGCTGGCAGCTATGCTCGGGCAGATCTTCGCTGTGACATGAACTATCGCAAACAGGGATTGAAACTCCTGTTCGACTGGGTTGTCGAAGGAAGGCAGGGCGCCTGATCCTGACACACAAGGACCGGTTGCTGCGCTTCGGCGCAGAACTCAACCTCGGGCTGTACCAGGCGAAACAGGTCGAGGTAGTCATCATCAATCAGGGCAAAGAGACCACTTTCGAAGAGGAGCTTGCCAGCGATGTGCTCGAATTCATCACCGTGTTCTCTGCCGGCTTGTGCAATCGCCGCAGTCACCGAAACCAGAAGCTAATCGACGGCATGCGTACGACTGTCAGGGATTGGCAATGTACCAGGCACATCGCATTCGGCTAGATCCGAACAATGTCCAGGCGACGTACCTGGCGCGCTGTGCTGGCACGGCACGCTTTGCCTACAATTGGGCATTGGCTGAGTGGAAAAGGCAGCACGAAGCATGCAAGCTCGATCCTGCTTTACCCAAGCCGAACGAAGCGGCGCTACGGCGTCAGCTCAATGCCATCAAGCGGGAGATGTTCCCCTGGATGCTGGAGGTGACCAAGAACGCGCCGCAGATGGCGATCCAGCAATTGGGATGCGGCTTCAAGAATTTTTTTGAAGGCCGGGCAGGATACCCAACATTTCGTCGCAAAGGTCGTGACGATCGTTTTACATTGACGAATGACCAGTTCGGCGTGAAAGACAAGCACATTCGTATCCGAAGCTGGGATGGCTGCGCATGTGCGAATCCCTGCGTCTTACTGGACGAATCGGACCTGCGCGCGATCTGGCGCCAGGCCCTCATCCTGAACCGTCCGGGCCGCGACCGCGACCAGGTGGGAGCCGACGTCGCCAGCGGCCTGGCGGATATCGAATCGTACGGATCGATGGTGCTGGCCAATCCCGACTTCGTCGAGCGCATCCGGGCCGGTGCGCCGCTGAACGGCGTGGACAGCGCGACCTTTCTCGGCGGCGACGCCCGCGGCTACACCGATTACCCGGCGCTGGCCGTGCCGCTGGCGGCCTGAGGCCGGCTGGTTTTCCTGTCCTTCATGAACGCCGCGCTAGAATTCCCGGTGGCAATCGGGCTGGCGTGTCGATTTTCGGCGCGCCATTCGTCGTAGAGATGCGTGGCCGCCACCGTGGCCATCCCCATTATCCAGGAGACAGACAATGACACAGGAAACCGTCAAGGGACCAGCTTCCTACTTTCCCTCGATCGAAAAGAAATACGGCCAGCCGATCGACCACTGGCTCGGCCTGCTCGCCGCCCAGCCGCCCATGAAGCACATGGAACTGGTCAATTGGCTCAAAAACGAGCACGCGCTGGGCCACGGGCATGCGAATGCCCTGGTGGCCCATCATCTGCACGCTGGCGGGAAATAAGACTCGAGACCCAAGCCCCGCCACCAGCGTCACACCTGCATATTCATGATGTCGTGATAAGCCGACACCAGCTTGTTGCGTACCTGCACCGTAGCCTGGAAGGCGATGCTCGATTTCTGCATTGCGACCATGGTGTCCGACAGGCTGACGGTATCGTCGCCCATCGTAAAACGCTTGCTCAGCGCCTGCGCCTCGGCCGAGCGGTTGCTCACGCCCTGCAGCGATTGATGCAGGGCTTCCGCGAAGTCGAGCTTGACCGCGGACTTGCCGCCAACCGCGCTGGCATTGCCCAGCCCGGCAGGCGCAACCGGCCCCGCCGACTCCGGCTTGGTCGCCGCCGCCTTCAGCTGCTCCATCATGGCCTGGATGCGGCTGCTGTCGATGCCGCCGATACCGCCAATACTCATGTTACCCTCCTGCATGTTATTGCATTGTGGAATCATCCACAAATGCACTCAGGAAAGCAGAATAGCAGTGCGGAAGCGAATTCCAGGGGTGAGTTAGGACGGTAAACGCCCCCTATTTCGGGGTTTGAATGTTGCCCCACAGCTTCATAATGCTGCCTGTCCCCACACCTTTCACCGAATCCATCCAACATGGCAGCAACTGCGGAAGACCTTCTCGACACCACCCAGGGCCAGCCTCCGGCGGCGCCACAGTCGTTTTTCCAGTCGACCATGGGCAAGCGCGTCGCCATCGGCGGCGGCATCGCGCTCATCCTGGCGCTGATGATTGCTGTCTGGATGTGGAGCCAGGCGCCTGAATACCGGGTGCTGTTCTCGAATTACAGCGACCGCGACGGTGGCGCGATCACCGCATCGCTCGACCAGATGGGTGTGCAATACAAGTTTTCGGAAGGCGGCAACGCGATCCTCGTGCCTGCCGAGCAGATCCACGACCTGCGCCTGAAGCTGGCCGCGCAAGGCTTGCCGAAGGGCGGCAACGTCGGCTTCGAGCTGATGGAAAACCAGAAGCTGGGCGTCTCGCAATTCCTGGAGCAAGTCAATTACCAGCGTTCGCTCGAAGGCGAGCTGGCCCGTTCGATCCAGTCGCTGGGTTCGGTGAGCGCGGCGCGCGTCCATCTGGCGCTGCCGAAACCGTCCGTCTTCGTGCGCGACCAGCAAAAGCCGACCGCCTCGGTGCTGCTCAACCTGCAGCCGGGCCGCGCCCTCGACCAGGGCCAGGTCAACGCCATCGTCCACCTGGTCGCCTCTAGCGTGCCTGAACTGACCTTCGGCAACGTGACCGTCGTCGACCAGACCGGCGCCCTGCTGTCGGAACAGGCCGGCAAAGGCGCGGGCAACAACAAGATGCTCGACGCCACCCAGCTGAAATACGTGGACCAGGTCCAGGAAAACATCATCAAGCAGGTCGAGGCGATGATCAAGCCGCTGGTCGGCGAGGGCAATGTGCGCGCCCAGGCGACCGCCGAGATCGACTTCGCCCAGGTCGATACCGCAGCCGAGATGTACAAGCCGAATTCGCCGCCCGAGCCGCAGGCGATCCGCAGCCAGCAGACTTCGGAAACGCAAGGCGCCGGCGCCGGCGCGTCGGGCATTCCGGGCGCCCTGTCGAACCAGCCGCCGGGCGTGAACACGGCGCCGGTCGACGGCGAGCCGCCTGCCGAAGCGCCCGCCGCTACCGGCCCCAGCACCAAGAATTCGACCACCAATTTCGAAGTCGACAAGACCATCCGCTACGAACAGCGTCCGATGGGCGGCGTCAAGCGCCTGACGGTCGGCGTAGTGGTGAACTACCGCCGCATCGTCGACCCGGCCACCGGCAAGGTCACCGTGCGTCCGCTGGCAGCCAATGAAGTGGCCCAGATCAACGAGCTGGTCAAGCAGGCAATGGGCTTCAACCCGGAACGTGGCGACACCATGAACGTGACCAACGCCCCGTTCGACGGTGTGGACAAGCCGGCCGAAGCAGTGGTAGAACCTGACTGGTGGCGCGATCCGGCGAATATGCCGCTGTTCAAGGACCTGGCCCGCTACGCCTTCGTGTTCGCCGTGATTGCCTTCCTGTACTACCGCTTCCTGCGTCCGCTGCTGCGTCCGGCGATCAAGAAGTTCGACGAAGCCACCGCGATGCCGGAAGAGCCGAAAGAAGAAGAGCAGTCCGAGGAAGAAGCCGAAGAGGAAAAGGAACCGGACGAAGAAGAGCTCGAGGAAGAAGAAAAGATTCGCCGGGACATGGGGTACCGCGCCAACCTGAAAATGGCGAAAGAGCTGGCAAACCAGGATCCGCGCATCGTCGCAAACGTCATCAAAGCATGGTTGGGTTCAAATGAGTGATAAAGACAAGGACGGCACGAACAAGGCAGCGATCCTGATGCTGGCCCTGGGTGAAGCCGAAGCGGCCGAGGTGATGAAATTCCTCGGCCCGCGCGAAGTGCTCAAGCTGGGCGCGGCGATGGCCCAGATGAAGGCGGTGCAGCACGGCCAGGTGGTCACGGTGCTCGAAGAGTTCGTCGAAGAGACCAATCTGCACTCGACCGTCGGCCTCGATTCGGACGAATACATCCGCCAGGTGCTGACCAAGGCGCTGGGCGACGACAAGGCGGCTGTTCTGCTCAACCGTATCCTGGGCGGCAAGGACGCATCCGGCATCGAGAGCCTGAAGTGGATGGACTCGGTCTCGGTGGCCGAGCTGATCCGCAACGAGCACCCGCAGATCATCGCCACCATCCTGGTCCACCTCGAGCGCGACCAGGCCTGCGAGATCCTGGCAAACTTCAGCGAACGCCTGCGCAACGACGTCGTGCTGCGCATCGCCACGCTGGACGGCGTACAGCCGGCCGCACTGCGCGAGCTGAACGACGTACTGACCAAGCTGTTGTCGGGCAATGAACACATCAAGAAGTCGTCGCTGGGCGGCGTGCGCACCGCGGCCGAGATCCTGAACTTCATGAGCGGCGAGCAAGAGCAGGCCGTGATGGACAATATCAAGAACTACGACAACGACATGGCGCAGAAGATCATGGACGAGATGTTCGTGTTCGACAACATCATCGACATCGACGACCGCGGCATCCAGCTGCTGCTGCGCGAAGTGCAGTCCGAGATGCTGATCATCGCCCTGAAAGGCGCGTCACAGGACTTGCGCGAGAAGATCTTCAAGAATATGTCGCAGCGTGCCAGCGAGATGATGCGCGAAGACCTCGAATCGAAAGGCCCGGTACGCCTGTCCGAAGTAGAATCGCAGCAGAAGCAGATCCTGCAGATCGTGCGCCGCCTGGCGGACGAAGGTCAGATCGTGTTGGGCGGTAAAGGAGAGGATTCGTTCGTCTGATGGCAATACCGAAAGAACAGCAGAGCGCCTACCAGCGCTGGGAAATGGCGTCGTTCGGCGACGAACGGCCCAGCACGCTCGCACGCCGCGCGGCCGAGACCGCCGCGGCGGCGCCGGCCCCGGCCGACACCGCGCCTGCCCTGCCGCCGGGCTTCAGCCTGCCCAGCGTCGAAGAACTGGAAGCGATGCGCGAAGCGGCGCGCCAGGAAGGTTTTGCCCAGGGGCTGGAAGAAGGCCGGGCCCAGGGCCATCACGACGGCCACGCCCAGGGCTATGCCGAAGGCGCCGAGGCCGGCCAGCGCGAAGCCGCCGCCGAGCTCGATCATCTGCGCCAGGTGGCCGCCAGCTTCGGCGACGCCATCGCCCGGGCCGACGAAACCATCGCCCGCGACGTGCTCGAGCTGGCCCTGCGGCTGGCGCGCGGCATGGTGCGCACCGGTTTCGACGTGCGTCCCGAACTCATCCTGTCCGTGGTGCGCGACGCCATCGACCAGCTGCCCGTGCTGCAGCAGCCGGCCGTGCTCACCCTGAACCCGCAGGATGCCGAGCTGGTGCGCCACGGCATGGCCGAGGAATTGACGAAAGGCGGCTGGCGCATCGTCGAGAACGCGTCCATCGCGCGCGGCGGCTGCAGGGTCGAGACGGCAACCAATCAAATCGACGCGCAGGCCGCGGCGCGCTGGAACCGCCTGACCCATGCGCTGGGCGCCAACGTCGAGTGGCTGGGCGACTGATGGACGACCACGCCCACGACGGCAGGGACCCGCACACCGCGCGCTGGCAATCCTATCTGCGCGACTGCGACACCCTGGTCAGCTTCGCCGATCCATTGCAGGTCTCGGGCCGCGTCACGCGCGTGGCCGGCCTGGTGATGGAATGCGTTGGCCTGCGCCTCGCGGTCGGCGCCGCCGCCACCATCCCCACCGCCAGTGGCTTCATCGAGGCCGAAGTGGTCGGTTTCGAGGGCGAGCGCCTGTTCCTGATGCCGCAAAGCGATACCGAAGGCGTGGTGCCCGGCTCGCGCGTCTTCCCGGTCGAGAGCGTGTTGCCGCCGCCGGGCACCGTGCCCCATGGCCGGCGCCGCCCGCAAGACCGCGCGCGCCACCTGCCGGTCGGCATGCAGCTGCTGGGCCGCGTGGTCGATGGCGCCGGCCGGCCGCTCGACGGCCTCGGCCCGCTCGGCACGACCGAAGTCGGCCCGCTCAATGCGCGGCCGGTCAATCCGCTCGACCGCGCGCCGATCAAGGACACGCTCGACGTCGGCGTGCGCGCCATCAATGCGATGCTGACCGTGGGCCGTGGCCAGCGCTTGGGCCTGTTCGCGGGCACCGGCGTCGGCAAATCGGTGCTGCTGGGGATGATCGCGCGCTATACCGAAGCCGACGTCATCGTGGTCGGACTCATCGGCGAACGGGGCCGCGAGGTCAAGGAATTCATCGACCAGATCCTGGGCCCCGAAGGCCGCGCCCGCTCGGCCGTCGTGGCGGCCCCGGCCGACTCGCCGCCGCTGCTGCGCCTGCAGGGGGCGGCCTACGCCACCGCGATCGCCGAGCATTTCCGCGACCAGGGCAAGAACGTGATGCTGATCATGGATTCGCTGACCCGCTATGCGATGGCCCAGCGCGAGATTGCGCTGGCGATCGGCGAGCCGCCGGCCACCAAGGGTTATCCTCCTTCGGTGTTCGCCAAATTGCCGGTGCTGGTCGAACGGGCCGGCAACGGCCTGGAAGGCGGCGGCTCGATCACGGCCTTCTATACCGTGCTGTCCGAGGGCGATGACCAGCAGGATCCGATCGCCGATGCGGCGCGCGGTATTCTCGACGGCCACATCGTGCTCAACCGCCACCTGGCCGAGGCCGGGCATTATCCGGCGATCGATATCGAGCAATCCATTTCGCGGGCGATGCACTCGATCACGACCCATGAACACCAGCTGGCGGCGCGCAAGCTCAAGCAGTTGTATTCGCGCTATCAGCGCTCGCGCGACCTGATCAATGTCGGCGCCTATGCCGCCGGCAGCGACCCGGTGCTCGACCAGGCCATCGCGAAGAATGCGGTCATCGAGGAATTCCTGTGCCAGGAAATCCACGATAACGCCACGCTTCCCCAGAGCTTGGGGCAACTTTCCTCGCTATTCGACTGATTGGCAAGAATTGCTCGGCGGTAAAATCGCCTCACCATGGCCCAATTGTCCGCACTTGAAACACTGATCGACCTGGCGCAGAAGGATTCCGATGCTGCCGCCAAGCGCCTGGGCGCGGCCAACAAGCTGGTCGAGGAAGCCGAACAGAAGCTGGAGATGCTGGTCGGCTACCGCGACGAATATGCGCGCAAGCTGGATGCGGCCCAGGTGGCCGGCATCACGCCGTTCGCGTACCACAACTTCGTCGCCTTCATTGGCAAGCTGGACAATGCTTTGAATGGCCAGCGCGACGTGTTGAAGCATGCCCGGTTCAAGGCGGACACCGAGCGCAAGACTTTGCAGGAAAGCGAACGCAAGCGCTTGTCGTATCGCACGCTGAACGAACGCGCCGCCAGCGAGGCGCTCAGGATCCAGAACAAGCGCGACCAGAAACAGATGGACGACCACGCCGCGCGCGGCGCCCGCTATAAACAACGCTGAGTGAATCATGACCCAGACCACCAACCTCCTGTTCCAGACCACCGGCGCCAATGCCACGGCGCAGCGCAGCCCGAGCGCGGACCGGCTGGCCGACGGCGCCCGCGACAATGGCGCCTTTGGCGCCACGCTGTCGCGCGAACTGGCGGCGCGCCAGCAGCCGAAAGAGCCCCAGGCGCCAGCTGCGCAGCAGCCGAAGCCAGCCCAGCAGCAGCAATCGAAACCGAATGCCGCCGACAAGCCCGCGAATCGCGAGCCTGTGCGCGAGCCGGTACGCGAGCAGGCCCGGCAGGCCAGCGCAAAAGCGGCCAGCCATGAGGGCGACGCCAGGACCACCAGGACGGAAGCGAGCGACGACAAGGAAGACGCTGCCGCCGGCGCCGCCGCGGCAGAAGCCGCCGCAGCGGCCACCACGCCGGTCACCGACATGCTGGCCTTCATGGCCAGCCTTGCCAAGCCCGCGAGCGCGGCGTCGGATGCGGCCGCAGTCCCGGCCGATGCCGCGGCCGGCGCCGGCGAACAGCAACTGACGGCGCTCGAGAACGCGCTCGAGAACATGGCCGGCGCCACCACGGTCGCGACGGACGATGCCGCGGCCGGCGCCGCCGTCGCCGACGCCGGCAAGGGCTTCTCGCTGGCGTCCGGCGTACAGCGCGCTCCGGTCGATGCCGCCGCGGCCCAGGGCCAGGCGGCCAATGCCCTGCCGGAAGGCGAGCAGGATGGCGCCCAGTTCCAGGCCCAGTTGCGCGAGAGCCAGCAGCAAGTCGTGGCCGGCGCCGAGGAAGCGCCGGCGCCGCTGGCCCAGTTGCAGGCCCAGGCCGCGAAAATGGCGGATGCGGTCGCCAACCCGGCCGCCGCACCGGGCGACCGCATCCCGGCTCGCGTGGGCAGCCAGGCCTGGGACAACCAGGTCAGCCAGCGCATCGTCTACATGGTGGGCAAGGAGCAGGCCGCTACATTGACCCTAAACCCGCCCGACCTCGGTCCGGTCCAGATCGTGCTCAATGTGAGCAACGATCAGGCCACTGTGGCGTTCTCGGCCGAGCAGCTCGAGGTGCGCCAGGCGCTTGAAAACGCCCTCCCGCGCCTGCGCGAGATGATGAGCGAGAGCGGCATCGCGCTGAATAACGCGACGGTCGATGCCGGCGCGCGCCAGCAGCAGCAGTTTGGCGAACGGCGGGCGCCGGGCAGCCAGGGGGCCAATGGCAACCAGGCCGGGAACGGTAATGGCACTGGCGCCGAGGCCGAGGTGGCAGTGAACGAGGTGGCGCCGCGCACCCGCACCGTGGGGCTGGGCGAGCGTGGCATGGTCGACCTGTTTGCCTGACCCAACCACTATCCTGAACACGTCGTTCCCGCGTAGGCGGGAACCCAAGCTGGCTTGAGCTGCTATCTACGTTAAACGTAGTCACTGAGCTAGATAACTTGGGTTCCCGCCTCCGCGGGAAGTCGTTGCTGCCAGTGGCAGGAACGACGTTTTGAGGGTAACGCGAGAACAGGTTCAACTATAAATCGCACGTCCTTTTCCATTCCATCATCGCACGCCTGCAACAATTCCGGATTTACTGCCTCTTCCCCCCTCTTTTCGAGGCTTGCCCGAGTGCATCTTTCCGCGACAATGCCATAATGACGAACCCCACCAACCAGCACTGAAGACATCCATTGAAAGCGAATCCGAAAATGAAGGCTGATCCGAAAGCGGACGCGGCTGCAGCAGCGGCGCCGGCCGGCTCGAAGAAAAAGCTCATCATCATGATCCTTGCCGCTGTTCTCGTGCTTGGCGCGGGTGCCGGCGGCGGCTGGTATTTCAGCCAGTCCACGGCCGCCCATGGCGAAGAAGAAGCCCCGGCCAAGGAAACCAAGAAGAAGAAAAAGAAGGACCCGGCGGCGAAACCCGAATACGTGCCGATCGAATCCTTCACCGTCAACCTGCAGCCCGAAAACGGCGAACAGTATTTGCAGGTACAGTTCACCCTGCAGGTCGCGGGCGCGGAACAGGCGACCCTGGTGAAGGACAATATGGCGATCGTGCGCAACCGCGTGCTGCTCCTGTTGTCGAGCAAAAAGGCGTCCGAGATCAATACGGTGGAAGGCAAGCAGCAGCTGGCGGCCGACATCCAGGCGTCGATCTCCGAGCCCTTCGAGAAAGATGGCGACGAACAGGAAGTGTCCGACGTATTATTCACTTCGTTCATTATTCAGTAATCATCCGGAAACATGGCCGATAATTTCCTCTCACAGGAAGAAGTCGATGCCCTCTTAAAAGGGGTCAACGGCGATCAGGACGACATTGCGACGCCTGAAGACACCTCGGGGGTACGCACCTATAACCTGGCGACGCAGGAGCGCATCGTGCGCGGCCGCATGCCGACGCTCGAGATCATCAACGAGCGTTTCGCCAGGTATCTGCGGGTCGGCCTGTTCAATTTTTTGCGGCGCAGCGCCGAGGTCTCGGTCGGTTCGGTACGGGTATCGAAGTACAGCGAGTTCATCCGCAATCTGGTCGTGCCGACCAACCTCAACCTGATCCACATGAAGCCGCTGCGCGGCACCGCGCTGATGGTGTTCGATCCGGGCCTGGTGTTCCTGCTGGTGGACAACCTGTTCGGCGGCGACGGGCGTTTCCATACCCGCGTCGAGGGCCGCGACTTTACCCAGACCGAGCAGCGCATCATCATGCGCATCCTCGACATCGTGTTCGAGGCCTATGCCAAGTCGTGGGAACCGGTGTACCCGATCGAGTTCGAGTACATCCGTTCCGAGATGAACACCCAGTTCGCGAATATCGCGACCCCGAACGAAGTCGTGGTGTCGTGCACCTTCACGGTCGAGCTGGGGTCGGTGTCGGGCCAGATCCACTTCTGCATGCCGTATTCGATGATCGAGCCGATCCGCGACGCGCTGACCTCGAGCATCCAGGGCGAGGCGCTCGAAGTCGATAAGCGCTGGGTGCGCCTGATGACGCAGCAGATCCAGGTGGCCGAGGTCGAACTGGTGGCGGTGCTGGGCCATGGCAAGGCGAACTTCGACGAAATCCTCAACATGAAGATCGGTGACGTGATCCCGATCGCGGTGCCCGAGATGCTGGAGGCGACCGTCGACGGCGTGCCGGTGATGGAGTGCACCTATGGCGTACACAACGGACAATACGCGTTGAAGGTCGAGCGGCTGCTTGCCAATAGCGACACCTTCAGCAAGTAATCGGTAATATGGGGCCGGGCGCAGTGCGCCGGCCTGAAGCAACACAGGAGAACACCATGTCGGACAACCAGGAAGACCAGGACCACATCGACGACGACTGGGGCGCGGCGATCGCCGAGCAGGCCGCGGCCGAAGCCGCGGCGCTCGAGCGCCAGCAACAGCAGCAGGCGGCCGCTCCGGCCGCGGCTGCCGCCGTGTTCAAGGATTTCTCGAACAAGGGCGCGCGCAACGAGACGCCGAACGACATCGACTTCATCCTCGACATCCCGGTGCAGCTGACGGTCGAACTGGGCCGCACCAAGATCGCGATCAAGAACCTGCTGCAACTGGCGCAGGGCTCGGTGGTCGAGCTGGACGGCCTGGCCGGCGAGCCGATGGACGTGCTCGTGAACGGCTGCCTGATCGCCCAGGGCGAGGTGGTGGTCGTGAACGACAAGTTCGGGATCCGACTCACTGATATCATCACGCCATCTGAACGGATTCGCAAGCTGAATAAATGACCCCGCGCCGCGCCCCTGCCCTTCACGTCGAACGCACTCTACGGTCTCTCGCGGCGGCATTGCTGTTCGCGCCCGTGCTCGCGTTTGCGCAGCAGACGGTTGCCGACGCGGCGCCAGCCCCGGCGGCCCACGAAGACTCCGAAACACCACGCCGCCCCGGCGAAACCACCACCGGCCGTCCACCGGCGCCCGCCACGCCAGCGCCGGCGACCACGCCGGCGTCCAAGGCGCCGCCGACCGCACCCCTGCCCGGCGATGCCGCCGACACCACGCCACCGGTGACCACCGCCCCGGTCTCGCCAGCCGCCAACGCTCCCCTGGGCCAGGCCCCGCGCGTCGCGCTGCCCGCCTCGACATCGGCTGCCACCACCGCCACCAGCCCCGGCGCGGCCGGCCTGCTGAAAACCATCCTCGCCCTGATGTTCGTGCTCGCCCTGCTGGCCGGCCTGGCCTGGGCGATGAAGCGCTACGGCCCCCGGATGACCGGCGGCAGCGCCAACCTGCGCGTGGTTGGCGCCCTGAACCTGGGCGGACGCGAACGCATCATGGTGGTCGAAGTCGGCGACCAGTGGATCGTGGTCGGCGCCGCGCCGGGCCGCGTCAATGCCCTGCACACCATGCCGCGCCAGGAAGGCGAATTCGACACCGCCACCGCCCAGGGCGGCATGGCCGGCGCCAACCCGGCCACGCCGTTCTCGGCCTGGCTCAAGAAGACGATCGACAAACGCAATGCGCGCTAAACACCTCCCGCTGGCCGCGGGCCTGCTCTTCCTCCTCCTGCTGCCGCTGATCGCGGCCGCCCAGCCCGGCATTCCGGCCTTCGAAAGCCGGCCGGCCGCCGGCGGCGGCACCGCGTACTCGCTGCCGGTCCAGACCCTGCTGCTGTTGACTTCGCTCACCTTCCTGCCGGCCGCGCTGCTGATGATGACTGCCTTCACCCGCATCATCATCGTGCTGTCGCTGCTGCGCCAGGCGCTGGGCACCCAGACCGCGCCGCCCAACCAGGTGATGGTCGGGCTGGCGCTGTTCTTGACCTTCTTCGTGATGAGCCCGACGTTCGACCGCATCTACAGCGAGGCCTACCTGCCGCTGCAGCGCAACGAGATCCAGATGACCGAGGCCATGGACCGCGGCGTGGTGCCGCTCAAGGAATTCATGGTCAAGCAGACGCGCCAGTCCGACCTGGCGCTGTTCGTCAAGATCTCGCGTTCCGAGGCGCTGCAAGGACCGGAAGACATCCCGCTGCGGGTGCTGATCCCGGCCTTCGTCACCAGCGAACTCAAGACGGCGTTCCAGATCGGCTTCGCGATCTTCATCCCGTTCCTGATCATCGACATGGTGGTGGCCTCGGTACTGATGGCAATGGGCATGATGATGATGTCGCCAGCCGTCATCGCCCTGCCGTTCAAGCTGATGCTGTTCGTGCTGGTCGACGGCTGGCAGTTACTGTTGGGCTCGCTGTCCCAGAGCTTCTACTGAGGATCCGGACATGACTCCCGAAAGCGTGATGACGATGGGCCGCACGGCCATGGAAGTGACCCTGATGCTGTCCGCGCCGCTGCTGCTGGTGGCGCTGATCATTGGCCTGGTCATCAGCATCTTCCAGGCCGCGACCCAGATCAACGAGGCCACCCTGTCCTTCATCCCGAAACTGGTCGGCGTGTTCGTCGCCCTGGTGGTGGCCGGGCCGTGGATGCTGACGGTGATGCTGGACTATATGCGCCAGGTGTTCACCGGGATTCCGGGGTTGATCGGATAGTGCCGCCGTGCTGACGTTGACATCGGCCGAGATCAATGTCTGGATCGCGTCGCTGCTGTGGCCGCTGTCGCGCATCCTGGGGTTGATCGCGGCCGCGCCGCTGTTCGGCAATGCCGGCGTGCCGCTGCGGGTCAAGGTCTTGCTCGGTACATTCCTGACGCTGGTGATCGCGCCGCTGGTGCCGGCGCTGCCGGCCGTCGATCCCACCTCGTGGGCCGGCCTGCTGATCCTGGTCAAGGAAATGATCATCGGCCTGGCGATGGGTTTCGCCATGCGCATCGTGTTCGCCGCCATCGAGTATGCGGGCGAGGTCGCGAGCCAGACCATGGGCCTGGGCTTCGCCATGTTCTTCGATCCCAGCACGCGCGGGCGTTCGTCGGCAGTCAGCCAGTTCGTGGCGCTGCTCGCGACCATGGCCTTCCTGGCCGTGAACGGCCACCTGGTGCTGATCGAAGTGCTGGCCGAAAGCTTCATCACCATGCCGATCACCGAGACCCCGTTCTCGTCCAACGCCGCGCTCGAACTGGCGCGCTGGGGCGGCCGCATCTTCTCGGCCGGGCTGCAACTGGCGATGCCGATCATCGCCGCCCTCCTGATCACCCAGGTCGCCCTCGGCATCCTGACCCGCGCCGCGCCGCAGCTGAACATCTTCGGCATCGGCTTCCCGATCACCCTGGGCGTGGGCTTCCTGACCCTGAGCCTGGCCCTGCCCTACCTCAGCGCGCCGATCGTCAACCTGTTCAACCAGGGCATCGAGACCAGCCGTTCGCTGCCGCGGGCCGGCAATCCGCAACCGGGAACGCCGCCGGCCCAGCCGGCGCCGGTGATGCCGGCGCCGGGCTAAGCCGCCCCGTACCGCATTGCCACGTCACACCTGGCATAGCGCGCCCCATACTGCGCCATGATGCCGGCATCGTGCGCGAAGCCCAGCTTTTCATAAAGATGGATGGCAGCAGCGCATTTCGCATTGCTGAGCAGGTAGAGCGGCTCGGCGCCGAGTTCCTGCGCGCGCGCGATGACCGCCTTCAGCAGGAATTCCCCGGCCTTCAGGCCGCGCGCGCTGGCTCGCACACCCATCTTGGTCAGCTCGAAGCTGCGCGCGCCGGTCTTCTGCAGAGCGCAGGCGCCGA
Source organism: Telluria beijingensis (assembly GCF_030770395.1). GTDB lineage: Bacteria > Pseudomonadota > Gammaproteobacteria > Burkholderiales > Burkholderiaceae_D > Telluria > Telluria beijingensis. The sequence continues at coordinate 1,755,770 of NZ_CP132480.1, forward strand.
CGATGCCCAGGCCGCGCGCTTCCACGAACAGGATCGCGCCGCCCGGGTCGACGATCTTCGCGCGCGGATTCTCCAGCACCTCGCGGTCGGCCGCCTCGAGCTGGAACATGTCCTGGATCCACTCGGCATTGATGTCGTGGAAGTCGCGCGCGAGTGCGTCGCTGAATTCGTGGATGCTGAGCGTCTGCGGAGACGAACGCGCCGCCAGCACGTCGATCGGCGTCTGCGCCAGCGCGGCCTCGATCGCGGCGATCTGCGCCAGGAATCCTTCCGGCTGGCCGCCGAACAAGGCCTTGACCGCTTCTTCGACACGCGGCCACATATGGAGCTTGGCGCGCGCCAGCACGGCGGCGCCCTCGGGCGTCAGGGAAATCTCGCGCTGGCGCCCATCCTCTCCCGGACGCGATGCGACCAGGCCCAGGTCGGCCAACTGGCCGATGCCGCGCGTGATGCCCGGCTGGCTGACCCCAACCGCCTGCACCAGTTGCCCGACAGTCAGCGCCTGCCCGTCGAGCGCCGCCAGCAGCGGCATATGGGCCGGTTGGACCGGCAGGCCGGCGTCCTGGGCGACCTTGGCCGCACCGGCCTGCATGCGCTCGCCAAGGCGCTTCAGGCGGCTACCAAGGAAAGTTGCGCCCATCTCTTGCAAAACATCGCTCATCAGCCACCTCCATAACACGTTATATAACAGTGTATTTTTTAGCGAGGATAGCGTCAAGCAGCCAGCGCGGGATAGCTGAAGCCGATAAAATGGACCGCGTTAAGCGCGAAGTGCGTCAGGATTGCCCCCTCCACCCGCCCAGAGCGCAGATAGGCTATTGCATAATGCAGCCCCGCCACCGCGGCCAGCAGCGCCAGCTGCACGCCGCCGCCCAGGTGAGCCAGTCCGAACAACGCCGAGGTCAGGATCACGGCAAATGCAACGCCACCACGCCAGCCACGCAGCGCGCGCGCCAGCCATTCGAGCAGGAAGCCGCGGAAGAACGTCTCTTCGGCGACGCAGGTGATGAGCAGATTGGAAGCCAGGAACCAGGCCGAATATGGGGTCCACTTGAGGTCCGGCCTGACCTGGCCCAGCAGCAGTGCCAGTCCCAGCACGATCGCCAGCGTGGACAGGACGACAGGTCCGATCCGGCGTAGCATCGCCGCCCACTTGTCCCAGGTGGCGATGCGCTCGCAGAATACGCCGACCAGCACGATCCCCACGACCGCCTTGTCGAAGTTGGCATACAAGGTGAACGGCAGCGTATCGGAAGAAAACCGATAGCCCTCGAGTACGACCGGATTATGGAAACCCGGCACCCGGTGCATCGCCATCAGCAGGGCGGCCAGGCCGGTCGACACCAGCAGCACGCCGCGGAGCCAGGCGCCCCGCGCCGCATGCGCTCCCCAAGCGAGAGCCGCAAAGGCGGCAATGGCGAACGGGGCTCGCCAGTCGAGAATCCCGGCCGCGAGTCCCGCGCCACAGGCCAGGACCAGGCCGGCGCACCATGCCCAGCAGCGCGTGCCCCTGATCGCGGGTACCGGCACCCACAGCAACAGGATAGTGGTGGCCAGCAGGCCGAAAGTGATCAGGATATCGGGCGTCATGGCCAGGATTATCCCGGATCGACTTGCAACAGAACAATATTCCATTTGGCTTGCGGGCAATCGCAACCATGGATCGCGCCGCAATGCTATTTAACTAACAAACAAAATGCCGGCCCAGGCGTAGCCTTGGGATACCCGTGCTCGCCGCGTCTCGCGCCAACATTGGCCAATCACCATGAAAAATCATAAAACGCTCAAGATTGTCGGTTGGGTCTTGCTCGGCATTACGCTGATCGTGATCCTGTTCTTCATGCTGTTCGACTGGAACATGCTGCGGCCCTACATCAACCGCAAGGTGTCGGAAACCACCGGCCGCGAATTCGCGATCCGGGGCGACCTGGACGTGAAGTTCCACCGCGGCCTGGACAGCGAACCCGGCTGGCGCCGCTACGTGCCGCGCCCGTATGTCAGCGCCAACGACGTCTATATGAGCAACCCGACCTGGAGCACGGTCGGCCCGCAAATGGCCGCCGCCCAGCGCGTCGAGGTGGGCCTGCACGTGTTGCCGCTGCTGCGCAAGGACGTCGTCATCACCGACCTGCGCCTGGCGGGGCCGGACATTGCCGTCGAGCGGCGCAAGGACGGCAGCAATTCCTGGACGTTCAAGGACAATGGCCCGTCGCAATGGGACGTCGATATCCGGCGCCTGAGCTTCAATAGCGGCAAGCTGCGCTACCAGGACGAACCACTCGGCCTCGACCTGCGCGCCGATGCGCGCTCGATCGACGGCCAGCAGCCGGCGCCGGCCGCCGGCGTGCCGCCGTATGGCCTGGCGTTTACCTTGTCCGGCACCTACAACAAGGCGAAGATCACGGGCGGCGGCAAGGCCGGCGCGGTGCTGTCGCTGACCGGCGACGACATCACCTTCCCGATCGAGGCAGAGGCGAAAGCCGGCCAGAACCGGCTCGGCCTGCGCGGCGTGGTGCGCGATCCGCGCTCGCCGTCCGGCTTCGCGCTCAGGATGGAACTGGCTGGCGCCAGCATGGCCGACCTGTACGGGCTGACCGGCGTGCTGCTGCCGGAAACGCCGCCCTACGCCACCCGCGGCGAACTGCTGGGCAAGCGCGAAGGGGAATTCTGGACCTTCACCTACAAGGATTTCACCGGCAAGGTCGGCGCCAGCGATATCGCCGGCACCCTCACCTATGCCCAGCGCAAGCCGCGGCCGTTCCTGAGCGGCGCCTTGAGCTCGAACCAGCTGCGCCTGGCCGACCTGGGTCCGACCATCGGCGCCGATACCGGGGCCGGCACCAAGGAAGCGGGCCGGGTCAAGGCGCCGCCGCCGGGCAAGGCCTTGCCGGCCGAAGGCTTCAATACCGACAAGTGGGACGCGCTCGACGCCGAGGTCAAGTTCACCGGCAAGCGGCTGGTGCGCACCAACGACATCCCGCTGAGCGACGTCCAGACCACGATCCGCATGAAAGACAAGGTGCTCACGCTGACCCCGCTCAGCTTCGGCATGGCGGGCGGGCGCATCACCGCCAATATCCGCCTCGACGGCAGCGCCAAGACCCTCGACGCCGGGGCCCGCCTGGCGGCGCGCGGCCTCAAGATCCGCGAACTGTTCCCCAAGCTGCAATCGATGCAGGCCAGCTTCGGCGAAGTCAATGGCGACGGCGTGCTGGCCGGCAAGGGCAACACGGTGGCCGCCATGCTGGGCACGTCGCAGGGCGAGATCAATGCCGTGGTCACCGAAGGCACGGTCAGCCAGTTCATCCTCGAGCTGGCCGGACTGAACGTGGCGAACGCCGTCTACGCCAAGATCTTCGGCGACAAGCAGACGATGCTCAATTGCGTGGCGGCGCAGACCACCGTGCGCAACGGCCGCGCCAATATCGACCGCTTCGTGCTCGACAGCGAAGATGCGGTGGTGAATGCGTCCGGCTACGTCGACCTGGCGACCGAACGGCTGGACGTCGACGTGCGTCCGAAATCGAAAGGCGCGCGCATCCTGACCCTGCGCACGCCGCTGTATGCGCGCGGCACCTTTACCGATCCGAAGGTCGGGCCGCATGCGGGCCCGCTGGCGCTGAAAGCCGGGGCCGCCGTGGCGCTGGCCGCGGTGACGCCGTTGGCCGCCCTGCTGCCGCTGGTGAACGTCGACAAGGCGCCGGACACCAATTGCGGGGCCGAGATCGCAGCGGCGACCAAGCCGCCGAAGGTCAACGCGAAGACACCGCCGAAGCCGGTGAAGTGAGGGCGGTTAAAGGATACTGAACAGCGACAGGCCCGACATCATCTTGAACGACATCTGCGCCGCCTGCAGGGTCACGGTCTGCTGCGAGAATTCCGAATAGGCCTTGACCGTGTCCAGCCCCTGCAGGTCGTCCAGCGTGGTCGCGTACTGGATGTCGAGGTCGCTGCCGGCGCTGTCCAGGTAGTCGAGCTCGTTCATATGGGCGCCGACCGAGGCCTGCACCGTCAGCACGTTGTCGTGGGCATTCTTGAGGTTGTCGATCGCCGTGTTCAGCTGGTTGGTCAGCGCCGCCTTGCCGCTGGCGCCGTCGCCCGGCGAGCGCAGCGTCTTGATCAGGTCGGTCACGGTGGTGAAGACCGACTGCTTCTGGCTCGGCTCGACCGTGAACTTGTCGCCGGCGGCCGGCACACCCTTGATGTCCATCGCCATGCCGCCGAAGGCGATCTGCTGGCCTTCCTTGTACGGCAGGGCCTGCTGGTCCGGCAGCGGGGAGCGCGGATCGGTGCTGGTGTTGTACACCGAATAAGTCGGCGCCGGCGGCGTGTCGGCGCTCATGCCGAACTCGATCTCGTATTTGGTGGTGTCGAAGCCCGCGCGGTTGGTGATCGAGCCCGACGAAATGATGGCGGCGCCGGTATTGCCGGCAGCGGCCTTGGTCTGGAACGTGCCGTTGCCGGTCGGGATCGACTCGAACACGGCGGCGCCCGAGGCCGACAGCGGCACCTTGCGCGATTCGCTCACCTGCAGCTGACGCACGCCCGAGTCGCCCTGGTAGGCGGCGCCGGTCGCGGTCGCCGTGAACGGCTGGGTGGTGGTCTTGTAGCCCGAGAACAGGTAGCCGCCGGCGCCGTCGGCGGTATTGGCCACGCCCAGCAGGTCGGCCAGGCGGCCTTCGAGTTCGGTGGCCAGCTTTTCGCGGTCGCTCTGCAGCATGGTACCGTTGCCGCCCTTCACCGCCAGTTCCTGGATGTCCTGCAGCAGGTCGCCGGCGTTCTGCAGCGCCGATTCGACGAAGCCCATCGACGACTTCGCGCTGGTGCGGTTGGTCGCGAACTGGGCGTTGATGTTCTGCGACTGCGTCACCTCGAGCGCACGCGCCGACGCCACCGGATCGTCGGCCGGGGTCAGGAGGCGGCGGTCGGTCGACAGCTGCATCTGGGTGCGGGCCAGCGCCGACTGCAGGTTGTTGAGCTGGTTGGTCGAGGTGTTGTACAGGTTCAGGGTACTGATGCGCATGATGGTCTCTTGCTCAGGGTCAGGCGTTAGCGGCCGATCGACAGCAGCGAATCGAAGATGGTGCCGGCGATCTGCATCACCTTGCTGGCCGCCTGGTAGGCCTGCTGGTACTTGATCAGGTTGGTGGCTTCCTCGTCCAGGTTGACGCCGGACACGTCGGCCTGCGCGCCTTGCGCCTGCGCCAGCAGGGCATTGCTGGCCGAGGCATTGACCTGGACTTCGCGCGTCTTGTTGCCGACCTCGCTCACCATCTGGGCGTACGAGGATTGCAGGGTCGCGGTGCCGTTGTTGAAGATGTTCTTGGTCTGCAGGTCGCCGAGCGCCGCGATATTGCGGGTGTCGCCCACGCCGCTGCTGTTGTCCGAGATCGTGAACTGGTCGCCGCCGGCCGGCGCGCCGGTGATCGTCACGCTGACGCCGCCGGCGCTGTAGGTGGCGCCGTTCTCGAACACCACGTCGCCCGTGATCGGCGTCTTGTTGCCCTTGGCATCCACCTTGTAGACGGTCTCGCCGGGCGGGAAGCCGGTCAGCGTGTCGGGCGCGCCGTTGGCGCCCTTGTTGAAGGTGAGCGTGATCGGCAGCGTCGGCGGCGTGTCCAGGAAATCGCTGTCGATCCTGGTCTCGCTGACCTTGCCGGTGCCGGTATTGGTCGACTTCTCGCCGCCCAGCACCGGGCTGGCCGCCGCGATCTGCGACACGTCGTTGGCCAGCACCTTGAAGTCGGCCGCGCCATTGATGGTCGGACGCACCAGGAACACGTCGCCGTTGCGGGCCCCACCGCTGAAATTGAATTCGACGCCGCCGAATTCCAGGGTGGCGTTGCCGTCGGCGCCCGGCGTGGCCGAGGCCACCGCGGCGTTGTCCGAGAGGCGCACCAGGCTGTAGCGGCCTTCGTTGTAGCGCACTTCGTAGTCGCTGTCCTGCAGCTTGCTGGGGTCGGTGACCTTGGCCGCGACTTCGGCGGTGCTCAGCGGCGAGTTGTTGACGCTCTTGCCCACCACGGCCGGCGCTTCGTTGAAGAAGGCCTTGCCCGGCTTGCCGTTCTGGTCCAGGCCCAGCTCGTGCTGGCGGTTGAACTCGAAGGCCAGGCCGAGCGCGATCTTGCCGAGCTGGTTCTGGGCCTTGTCCAGGGTATTGCTGCGGAAATCGAGCACGCCGCCCAGCTTGCCGCCCGGCAGCGCGCCGTCCGGCAGCACCGCCACCTTGTTGCCGACCTGGTAACCGACTTCGAGGCGGGTCAGGTCGGTCGGCGACTGCATCGTCGCCAGCTGGAAGGCCTCCTGGCCCACCACCAGCGGCTGGCCGTTGCCGATCGAGACCGTCATGCTGTCGTTATCGCCCGGCAGCACGGTGGCCTTGACGTATTTGTTCAGCTCCAGCACCAGCTGGTCGCGCTGGTCCAGCAAGTCGTTCGGCGGACGCTGCGGCGACGAGGCATAGGTGCTGATCTGCTCGTTGAGCTTGGCGATCTGCTTGGCATAGGTATTGATCGCGGTGACGCTCGATTCGATCTCCGAGTTGACGCCTTCGCGGATCTCGCCCAGGCGCGCGTCCAGGCCGTTCAGGCGCGTGGCCAGCGATTCGGCGCTCGACAGCATGGCCTGGCGCGACGGCACCGAGGCGCGGTTGGCAGCCATGTCCTGCACGCCCTTGAAGAAGCCCTGCATCGCCGGCGTCAGGCCGGACGTGGAGTCGGCCAGCAGGTTGTCGATCTGCTTGATCTGCGAATAATACGAATCCAGGCCGCTGGCGCTGGCCTGGGCATTGCGCACCTGGGTGTTCAGGAAGCCGTCGCTGTAGCGCTTGATCTGCGCGACCTGGGTACCGGTGCCGACGAAGCCGACGCCGGTATCGAGCGCGGCATTGGTGGCCTGCACCACCAACTGGCGGCTATAGCCGGCAACATTGGCGTTGGTGATGTTGTGGCCGGTCGTGGCCAGGGCTGCCTGCGCTGCGTACAGGCCAGTCTTGCCGATGGCGAGGAGACTACTCATGGCGTTTTTCTCTCTTTAACAAGTCCGTCTACGGCAGCTTTTGGAAAAACTTGACGGTAAGTTGTAAGGACATTTTTCTGCAGCCCAGGCATCAGGCCAGCGAGCTCTTGATCAAACGGGTCAGCTTGGCCGCGTAATTCGGGTCGGTCGCATAGCCGGCGCGCTGCAGGCCCTTGGCGAACGATTCGGCATCGCCACCGTTGGCGATGACTTTTTCGTAACGCGGATTGTTCGCGATCAGCTTCGCGTAGTCGCGGAACGAATCGGCGGGCGTATCGTAGGCGCGGAACTTCTCGACCTTCGTCTGCGGCTTGCCGTTCACGTACTCGGTCGTGGTCGCCAAGGCAACCTTGCCTTTCCAGCCAGGACCGGCCTTGATGCCGAACAGGTTGTTGCTGCTGCTGCCGTCGGCATTCTTGATCATGCGCTTGCCCCAGCCGGTCTCGAGCGCGGCCTGGCCCAGCATGAACTTGGCCGGCACGCCGGTGGTCTGCTCGGCCGCGTGGGCATGCTCGTGCAGCTTTTCCTGGAAGGCGCGCACGTGCGGCGCCTGGGTGCGGCCGTTCTCGAGGGTGGCCGGCAGCGGCGGCGCCTTGGAGGCCTCGGCGCCGTTCATGGCGCCGCCCATGGCGCCATTCTGGTACATGGCGGCCGCGTTCATCGCGGTCGGCAAGCCCTTCATGCCAGCCGCGCCGGCCGCGGCTCCCGCGCCGACGCCATCGGCGCCGATCGCCAGCGCCTGCTGGCCCATCTGCTGCGCGCCCAGCTGGCGCACCAGCACGTCGGCCAGGCCGACGCCGCGCTTGGCCATGTTCTGGCTCGTCTGCTGGTCGAGCATGGTGGTGAAGGTCTTGGTCTGCTGGTTGTCCAGCAAGCCTTCCTGGCCGCTGGCGTCACGCATGCTCTTCATCATCATATTGATGAACATCGCCTCGAACTGGGTCGCCGCTTCCTTGAGGGCGGCCGGCGAGCCGTCCTTCGCGCTCTGCCGCAAGCCATTGAGGCTATTGGTGTCGAGCGCGAGCTTGGCGGTCTGGTCGGCGGAGGTGGTCGAAGCGATCATGCGTGGCTCTGTAAATTAAATGATCTCGAGTTCGGCGCGCAGCGAGCCGGACGCCTTCAATGCCTGCAGGATGGCCAGCAGGTCTTGCGGGGTGGCGCCGATCGAATTCATCGCCTTCACCACTTCGGCCAGCGAAGCGCCGCCCTTCACATTGAGCACCTGGCCCGGTTCCTTCTTGATCTCGACGCTCGGGTTCTGGGTGACGACGGTCGCGCCCAGGGTGCCCGGATTCGGCTGGCTCACCTGCGTATCGGCGCCGATCGTGATCGACAGGTTGCCGTGCGAGATCGCGCAGTCGTCCAGCATCACGGCCTGGTTCATCACGACGGAACCGGTGCGGGCGTTCATGATCACCTTGGCCGAGGCCAGCGGCTGCTTGACGTCGATCTGTTCCAGCTGGCCCAGGAAGGCCACGCGCTGGTCGCTCGACGACGGGGTGCGCACGCGCACCACGCGGCCGTCCAGGGCGGTGGCGACGCCGGGACCGAACTGGTCGTTGACGGCTTCGACCACGCGCGCGGCGGTGCCGAAATCGGTCTCTTTCAATTCCAGGCGGATCTGGTTGTCCGCGCCCAGGTTCGAATTCACCGCGCGCTCGACGGTCGCGCCGGCCGAGATGCGGCCCACCGACAGGTGGTTCACCTGCACCTGCGCGCCGCCGCCGGGGGCCGCGGCGCCGACGCCGCCGACCACCAGGCTACCCTGGGCCATCGCGTACACCTGGCCGTCGGCGCCATGCAGCGGCGCCATCAGCAGGGTGCCGCCGCGCAGGCTTTTCGCGTTGCCGATCGACGACACCGTGATGTCCAGGGTCTGGCCCGGCTGGGCGAAGGCCGGCAGCGAAGCGGTGACCATCACGGCCGCCACGTTCTTCAGCTGCAGCTGCACGCCCGGCGGCAGGTTGATGCCCTTCTGCTGCAGCATCGCCTTGATCGACTGCACGGTGAACGGGGTCTGCGTGGTCTGGTCGCCGGTGCCGTCCAGGCCCACGACGATGCCGTAGCCGGACAACTGGTTCTGGCGCACGCCGGCGATGGTCGCCAGGTCCTTCAGGCGCTCGGCCTGGGCCACTGGAGCAGTCGCCCCGAGCACGGCGGCGAGCAGCATGAAGACGGTGATTTTACGCATGGATATCTCTTTGACTTAGAACGGCAGCATCGACAGGAAGAAGCGCGACAGCATCGCGGTCACTTCGGCGCGGTCCAGGCGGCTGTTGGTGCGGTATTCCACCCGTGCATCGGCGATCTGGGCCGACGAGACCATATTGCCGGCCTGGATGGTGTCCGGGCTGACCATGCCCGAGAAGCGGATGAACTCGGTGCCCTTGTTCAGCGCGACCTGCTTTTCGCCGGCCACGATCAGGTTACCGTTGGGCAGCACTTCGGTGACGGTCACGCCGATGGTGCCGGTGAAGTTGTTCGATGCGCTCTGGTTGTCGCCGTCGGCAAACTTGGCGCCCGACTCCAGGTCGACGCCGGCGCCGATGACGCCAGCCAGCACGCCCGGGGCCTTGAAGCTGGCGCTGCCGGTCTTGTTGCCCGAGCTGGCGCCGGCCTTGGTGGCCGAGGTGCGCTCGCTGATGTTGACCGTCAACAGGTCGCCGATATGGCGCGCGCGGCGGTCTTCGAACATCGGACGGTAGCTGTTGGCGTTGAAGATCGCGCCATCGGTGGCCGGCGCGGTCTCGACCAGCATCGGGCGGGCGCTGGTCGGGCCCTGCACGATGGTCGACGGCGGGGTGTTGCAACCGGCGAGCAGCGCCACGGCTGCGACGGACGACAGGAATACGGACAAAGTTTTCATGAGGACTGGATTAGAGCTGCGACAGTTTCTGGAGCATCTGGTCGGACGTCGTGATCGCCTTGCTGTTGATCTCGTAGGCGCGCTGGGTCTGGATCATGGCCACCATTTCTTCGACCACATTGACGTTCGACGCTTCGACATAACCCTGCATCAGGTTGCCAGCGCCATTAGTGCCAGGCACGTTCAGGTTCGGCGCGCCGGAGGCGGTGGTCTCGACGTACAGGTTCTCGCCGCGCGACTCGAGGCCGGCGGGATTGATGAAGGTGGCCAGCTGCAGGGCGCCGATCTGGGTCATCGCGGCTTCGCCGGCGATCTTGACCGACACGGTGCCGTCGCGGCCGACGCTGATCGATTCTGCATTCACCGGCACGGTGATGGCGGGCTGGACCACGAAGCCGCTCGAGGTGACGAGCTGGCCGTTCTGGTCTTTCTGGAAGGAGCCGTCGCGGGTGTAGGCCTGGGTACCGTCCGGCATCATCACCGGGAAGTAGCCGGGACCGTTGACCATGACGTCCTTGTCATTGCCGGTCAGCTGGGGATTGCCTTGGGTGTGGATGCGCTCGGTGGCGACGGTGCGCACACCGGTACCGATCTGCAGGCCCGACGGCAGGTTGGTCTGTTGCGACGACTGGGCGCCGGGCTGGCGCACGTTCTGGTACAGCAGGTCCTCGAACACGGCGCGCGACTTCTTGAAGCCGTTGGTGCTGACGTTGGCGAGGTTGTTCGAAATGACGTCCAGGTTGGTCTGCTGGGCTTCCAGACCGGTCTTGGCGATGTACAGCGAACGAATCATGGCATTCTCCTATTGGTGGCAGGCGAACACCGCCACGCACAATAGAATTATGCCGGGGCAACTATCAATTCAAAGCGAGGATCTGGGTCGCTTTTGCGGCGTTATTCTCGGCGTTCTTCAACAGGCTCATTTGCGTGTCGAACGACCTTGCCAGGGCGATCATATTGACCATGCAATCGACCGGATTGACGTTGCTGCCCTCGAGCGCCCCGCCGGCCACCTGCACCGCGGGGTCGGCCTGGGCCGTGCCACCGTCCTTCAGGCGGAACAATCCGTCATCGCCGCGCACCATCTCGCCCTCGGGCGGATTGACCAGCTTCAGGCGGCCCAGCACGGCCGGCGCGGCCGGCGAATCGACGTTCGAGATGGTCGAGACGGTGCCGTCGCCGCCCACCGTCACGGTGGCGTCGGGCGGGATCGTGATCGGGCCGCCCTCGCCGGCGATGGTCTGGCCCGATGCCGTGGTCAGCACGCCGTTCGGGCTCATCTGCAGCGAACCGTTGCGGGTGTATGCCTCCGAGCCATCAGGCATCTGCACCGCCAGCCAGCCCTGCCCCTTCACCGCCACGTCCAGGTCGCGGCCCGTGACCTGCAGCGCGCCGGCCGAGAAATCGTTGCCTGCGGTCGAATCGACCACGAAGGCGCGGGTCGGCATGCCCGGCCCCTGCACCGGCGCCGCGCGGAACACGTCGAGCTGGGCCCGGAAACCCGTGGTGCTCACATTGGCCAGGTTGTTCGAGGTCGTGGCCTGCTGTTCGAGGATGTGCTTGGCGCCGGAGGCGGCGGTGTAGATCAGGCGGTCCATGGGGGGGTCCTTGTCTTGTGTGACTGATATCGGCGTCGGCGCTGAACTTGGGTTCCCGCCTACGCGGGAACGACGTCTTATGGGTTAGGCTTAGCGCAGGTTCACCAGCGTCTGCAACACCGAATCCTGGGTCTTGATGGTCTGCGCATTCGCCTGGTACACGCGCTGCGCGGTGATCATGTTGACCAGCTCGGCGGTCAGGTCGACGCTCGAGGCTTCGGTCGCGCCCGATTGCAGCACGCCCATGCCGCCGGTGCCGGCGGTGCCGATCAGCGGGGTGCCCGAGTTCGACGATTCGGCCCAGGCATTATTGCCCAGCGGCTCCAGCCCGTTCGGGTTCTTGAAGTTGGCCAGCACGACCTGGCCCAGCGCCTTGGTCTGGCCATTACTGTACTGGCCCAGGATGGTGCCGTCGGCGCCGGTGGTGAAGCGCTGCAGGGCGCCCGGCTTGTAGCCGTCCTGGTCGAGACGCTTCTCGCTGGTCGCATTGCCGTACTGGGTGCTCTTGGCGAAGTCGAGCGTGACCGGGATCTGCAGGTCGGCGCCGGTCGACGGCACCACCGGCAGCGAGGTGGTGAACTTGCCGTTGAAGCCAGGACCGGTGCCGCTGGTCGCCATGTTCAGCGCGCCATTGGTGTCGAAATGCAGGGTGCCGAGCGGCTTTGGCGACACGTTCAGCGCTTTCAGGATGGCGGCGTTGACCTGTTCGGGCGTGGCGCCCGGGATGGCGGCCGCAGCGGCGGCGGCACTGGCGATCTTGGCCTGGTCGTCCGCGCTCATGGTCGGATCGGCGGTCACCGCCGCATTGCGCACGGCCTCGGCGGCCGTGGTGGCGTAGGCGGTGATGGCGCCGGCCTTGCCGGCCGCGTCCGCACTGTCCCAGGCGCCGCGCGCGCCCAGCACGCCGGCATCGGTCAGGGTGACGCCGGCCGCTTCGAGGGAACCTTTTTCGGTACCGTCCAGGCTGGTGTAGACATCCCATTCGCCGGCTTCGGTCTTGACGTAGAACAGCGACAGGGTGTGCGGATTGCCCAGCGTGTCGTACACGCTCACCGGGCTCTGCTTGTTATACGTGGTCGGATTGGACGGGTCGAACGGCTTGTTGGCCGGCGGCTGGGTGCGCGAGTCGAGCTGGATCTCGGCGAAGATATTGCTGGTGACCTTCGGCGGCTGGTCCGAGGTGTCGATCTGCAGCGGCACCGGCGCGCCGGCGGCCAGCTGGCCGTTCGGGCCCAGGCCATAGCCGGTCAGCTTGGCGCCCTGGGCGTTGATGATGAAACCTTGTTTGTCGAGCGAGAACTGGCCATTGCGCGAATACTGGACCACGCCCGCCTGTTCGATGCGGAAGAAGCCGGCGCCGTTGATGGCGATGTCGAGCGGATTGCCCGAGGCTTCGATATTGCCCTGGTTGAACTGCTGGGCGATGGCCGCGACCTTGACGCCGATGCCGGCCTGGGTGCCGCCGGCGCCGTTCAGCGCATTGGCGTAGACGTCGGCGAACTGGGTGGTCGAACCCTTGAAGCCGACCGTGCTGGCGTTGGCGATATTGTTGCCGATGACGTCAAGCGATTTGGCGGCGCCGTTCAAGCCGCTCAAGCCTTGTTGGAAAGACATGGTATTACTCCTGAATAAGGGTGATAAGGTAAGCGGCTTGCTTACATGACTTGTTTAATGTCGGCCAGGGTCACGGAACCCTTACCCGGCAGGTTGAGCTTGACGCCATCCTTGCCGCCGGTGGTCACGCTGGCGACGCTGTCGAAGGCCAGGGCCTTGGCGTCCTTCAGCGCTTCGCCGCCGCGGCTGGCGACCACCCGGAAGGTGTACTGGCCGTCGGGCAGCACCACCGGCTTGCCTTCGCTATCGAGCTTGTTCGGGTCGGGCACGCCATCCCAGGCGATCGGGATGATGCCGGCTTCCTGCTCGCCCAGTTCCAGCGAGGCGACGTCCTTGCCGTTCGCATCGGTGATGACGACCTGCACCTTGTCGGCCGGGGTTTCCAGCTCCACGCCCAGGATCGACTGGCTCTTGTGCAGCAGGATGCCATCGCCCTCGACCAGCACGCCGGCGCCGATCAGCTGGGTCGCCTGCAGCGATTCGGTCGACTGGTAGCTGGCCTTGAGCGATTCCAGCGTCGTGTTCAGCTTGTTCACGCCGGTCACGGTCTGCAACTGGGCCAGCTGGCTGGTCATCTGGGCATTGTCCATCGGGTTCAATGGATCCTGGTTCTGCAACTGGGTCACGAGCAGGGTCATGAACTTGTCGGTGTCGGCCTGGACGCTGTCGGTCTCGGTCTTCGGCTTGGCGTTCATCGCCGCCTGCAGGTCGGCGATATTCGAGGTCGGGCTTTGGGAGCTGATGGGGCTGGTCATGGTGGTGCTTATTGTCCGATGGTCAGGGTCTTGAGCAGCATGGTCTTGGCTGCATTCATGGTTTCGACATTGGTCTGGTAGGAGCGCGAGGCCGACAGCATGTTCACCATCTCGTCGACCACGTTTACGTTGGGCATCGATACATAACCCTTGTCGTCGGCCATCGGATGCTTGGGATCGTAGACCTGCTTGAGCGGCGACGGGTCTTCGACCACTTCGCGCACCCGCACGCCGGTGGCGCCCGAGGCGGTCGGCACAGACTCGAACACGACCGCCTTGGCGCGATAGGCTTCGCCAGTCGGCGAGGTGGCGCTGTCGGCGTTCGCCATATTGCTGGCGGTGGCGTTCAGGCGTTGCGACTGGGCGCTCATGGCCGAGCCGGCCACATTGAAGATATTAAATAGCGACATGGTTGGTCAGCCCCGTTTATTGGCTCTGGAGCGCCGTCATCAAGCCCTTGAGCTGGCTGTTGATCATCAGGATCCCGGCCTCGTAGCGCAGCGCGTTGTCGGCGAACTGGTTGCGCTCGACGTCCATGTCGACCGTATTGCCGTCGACGGCGCCCTGCACCACGCCGCGGTACAGCACCGGGGTGCCGTTGGCCAGCGTGTCGCCGGTGGCGGCGCCGCGCGCCATATGGTTGTTATTGGTAGTGTTCATCGCGGCGCCATTCTTGCCGCCGCCCGCCATCGCGTTCTGCAGGGCGCTGGCGAAATCGATGTCGCGCGCCTTGTAGTTGGGCGTGTCGGCATTGGCGATATTCGAGGCCAGCAGTTCCTGGCGCTGCGAGCGCAGGGACAGCGCGGTTTCATTGAAGCGCAGGTAATTGTCGAGATTGCCGATCATGCTGCCTCCGGGTGGTGGGCTGGTTGGGACAGAAGCGATCATACGGACCGGGCGGGCAAGCCAATCGACGAATAAGGAGGTGGAAATCCCCCGCTATTCAATGTTTCGCTACGGAATCATTGGACCTAAGATTGCAGCATTCCCGATGTCCCTTCAACTGGAATCTCCATGAAACTGCAATATGTCGCTTTTTCGCTGCTTGCCCTGGCGTTCGGTACGGCCCAGGCGCAACAGGCGCCCGGCGCCGCACGTCAGAAGCCTGAAGCCGTGCGCGCCGTCGCCGAGCAATTCCTGAAGACCCAGAGCGCTGGCCTGCCGGGCCAGGTCACCGTCAAGGTGGGCGGCGTCGATCCACGCCTGAGCCTGCCGGCCTGCCCGGCGCCGGAAGCCTTCCTGCAGCCGGGCGCCCGCCCCTGGGGCAAGACCACGGTGGGCGTGCGCTGCACGGCGCCGTCCTGGTCGCTCTACCTGCAGGCCCAGGTCAGCGTGGTGGCCGACTATGTCGCCGCCGCGGTGCCGCTGGCCCAGGGCCAGCCGCTCGAGCAGGGCCAACTGGTGCTGGTCAAGGCCGATATCGCCGCCATGCCGAACGGCATCATCACCGATATGGCGCAGGCGATCGGCCGCACCCCGACCATCTCGCTGCCGGCCGGCGCCGCCCTGCGCACCGACACCCTGCGCGCGCAGCAGGTGATCAAGCAGGGCCAGGCGGTACGCCTGGTATCGCGCGGATCGAACTTTTCGGTGAGCAGCGAAGCGAAGGCGATCAACAATGCCAGCGACGGCCAGGTGGTGCAGGTGCGGACTCAGTCCGGCACCGTCGTCAGCGGCCTGGCGCGCAACGGCGGGATGGTGGAAATAGTTCTCTAAAGTAATTGTAGATTTCGCTGCATCGATTTCGTGATTGATCGCTAAAGTTTGTAAAGGCGCCGCCGTTACATCAAGCAGATCCCGGAGCTTCCGCTTCGAACCGAGAAGGATGATGCTGTGAAAATCAACGATACGCTCAAGGGCAACCCAGGCCTTCAACCGGCGACCGCGCAGACGAATACCGCGCGCGGCGCCGACAAGGCCGCAACGACGGCGCCGACGACCCAGGCGCAGACCGACAGCGTGCGGCTGTCCTCGCAGGGCCAGGCCATGGCCAATGCGGTGGGCGGCGGCGCGCAGGTGTTCGACGCGAAGAAAGTCGAACGCATCAAGATGGCCATCGCCGATGGCCAGTTCCAAGTCAACTCCGAGAAGGTGGCGGACGGCTTGCTAGAAACCGTACGCGACCTGCTCCATTCGAGACAACGCTAAACCATGACCCCGACCCCGCACCAGACCATCGCCGCCGAACACCAGCACCTCGATGCCCTCGTGGCATTGATGAAACAGGAACAGCAATCGCTGGTCACGCTCGACGCCGACGAGCTGGCCAGCCTGACCACGCAGAAGAACGCCCTGCTGGCCAGCCTGTCGAACCTGTCGCAACAACGCCACGCGGCGCTCAGGGCAGCCGGATGCGAAGGGTCGGAAGCGGGCATGGAACCATGGCTGGCCGCAGGCGACCATGGCGGCGTGCGGGAACAGTGGGAACGCATGCTGGACGCAGCGCGCGAAGCGAAGGAACTCAACCGCGTCAACGGCATGCTGATCACCAAGCAGCTGGCGCACAACCAGGGCGTGCTCAACGCCCTGCGCACCCCGACCAATGCGCCGACCGGCGCGATCTACGGCGCCAGCGGGCAGACCGTGGGGCTGGGGGCGTCGCGCCGCTACGTCGTCGGATGAGCGGGCGGCGGATGCGCCGCTGAGCTTTCCTAATGGCAATATAACCGGGCATAATACGGGATCGTCACCGCTCCCTTCATCGCGCCACCGTTCGCCGGCCTGACATGCTCGCCACCCAGCAGATTTTCCTGATCGCTTCCCTGCTCTGCTTCCTGGTGTTCCTGGCCCTGCTGGCGGCCGGATCCGAGAAGCTGCGGGGCATGCGCGCCATGCTGGCCTCCACCGTGCTGGGCCTGGCGGGCAACCTGCTGTACGCCTTCGGGCGCGAACTGCCGCCGCTGCTGGCCTATGAAGTGGCCAATATGGCGTATGCCGGCGCCGGCGCGGCCCTCGCCGCCGGCTACCGCCAGCTGGCCGGCCTGCCGGTCCGCCTCGCGCCGCTGGCGCTGCTGGTCGCGGCGGTGGGCGCCCTGATCGCGCTGTTTCATTACCAGGTCGATTCCTTCCTCGCGCGCAGCGCCGTCGCTTCGCTGTTCCAGGCCGCCGTCTGCGCCGACATCGCGCGCAGCGTGCTGGTGCGCCACAGCGCGCTGCCGCCGCTCGATGCGGTGCGGCGCTTCGTGCTGCTGATGTGCGGCCTGGTGGCCGGCGGCCATGCAGTGCGCATGGCCTGGCTGCTGCTGGCGGCCGAACCGCCCGGCTCGCTGCTGCAGCCGAGCGTCGCCAGCCTGGCGATCCTGACCGCCGCCGCGCTGGCGCTGCCGGCGCTGACCCTGGGCGGCCTGCTCACCATGCACCGCTACATCGTGCACCGGGCCGAGTACATCGCCAACCACGACCACCTGACCGGCGCCTGGTCGCGCAAGGCCTTCTTCGACATCGCCGAGCGCGAACTGGCGCGCAGCCGGCGCAACGGCCAGCCGCTGGCCCTGATGCTGATCGACCTCGACCACTTCAAGGAAATCAACGACGGCGGCGGCCACGAAGCGGGTGACGTCGCCCTGCGGCTGGTGGCCGAACGCGCCCGCGCCTCGCTGCGCGCGGCCGACTGCATGGCGCGCCTGGGCGGCGACGAATTCGCGGTGCTGCTGCCGGAAACCACGCTGGCCCAGGCCTGCGCCGTCGGCGAAAAACTGCAGGCCGGCCTGCGCCCGCTGGCCGCCGGGCTGCAGCGCCATGCCGGGCAATCCCCCCTCACCCTGAGCATCGGGGTGACGGCGACCCAGGACGACGAACCGTTCAAGGCGACCCTGGCGCGCGCCGACGCCGCGCTGTACGCGGCCAAGTCGGCCGGCCGCGACAAGGTGATCGCCATCGCCCCGCAACTGCAGGCGGCGCGCTTGCGCCATACTGGCTGACGCCGGGCAGCAGGCGCGCCGAATCCTACGCACCCGCGGCGTTCCCTCCGATTGGAATCTCGCAAAGCGGCTACCAGATGCTTGTCTCGACATCAGACAGAGGAGAGCATCATGGACGACAAGAAACCCAAGGATGGACAACAGGACGACCTTCCCCTGCGCCAGGGCCGCGTGGATTCGTATGCCGGATTCGTGGCCAACGACGACGCCGGCGACTCGAGCATCGGCGCGGACAACCGCCAATCCGGTATTAACAGCAATTTCGCCAAGGCCTCGCCGGAAAGCAATGTCGGCCCGGCCGGCGCCGCGCAGAGCAGCCATGGCAACGCCAGCGGGCCGGTCCCGGGTGGCAGCGTCGGCAAGGCGCAGCCGGGGCAGAACAGCCAGTCGGCCATCGGCGGCGCGGCTACCGGCGGTTCGCCCGGCACTCACCTCGACCGGGCGGCGCAGGACTACGTGGGCCGCGCTAGCGAGGACAAGATCAGCGAGCGCCTGGGCGACGGCGCCGAGAGTTCGGGCACGCCGGGCGACGGGCCGCGCTGATACCCGGATCCCACCGCGCCGGCACGCAGCCCGTCCGGCGCGGGTCGGGAATCGCGTACGTTATAATATCGCCAAGGGTGATCATGCCGACAAGGCATGACAGGATTTGCGCTGGTCGGGCCGCCACGCGGGGGTAGTTCATGCCCAGCCAATTCTGGAAGTTTTCGATGCGCATAGAAAAGCGACTGTCCGACTCGTTCAAACAATTCGCGGCCTCCGGCAAAGCCGGCGGCGTCATCCTGATCCTCTGCACCATCCTGTCCCTGATCGTCGCCAACTCGGCCTGGGGCCCGGCTTACCTGGGCTTCTGGCACACCGTGCTGGGCGGACTGAGCATCGAGCTATGGGTCAACGACGCCCTGATGGCGATCTTCTTCCTGCTGATCGGCCTCGAACTGCAGCGCGAACTGCGCAACGGCGAACTCTCCGACCTGCGCAATGCGCTGCTGCCGATCATCGCCGCTGCCGGCGGCGTGGTGGTGCCGGCGCTGACCCATTTCGCCCTCAACGGCGGCACGCCCACCCAGCCCGGCATGGGCATCCCGATGGCCACCGACATCGCCTTCGCGCTCGGCGTGCTGGCCCTGCTCGGCAGCCGGGTGCCGGCTTCGCTCAAGATATTCCTGACCGCGCTGGCCGTGATGGACGACCTGGCCGCCATCATCGTGATCGCCGTGTTCTATACCGCCAACCTGTCGGTAGCCTACCTTGCCGGCGCGCTGGCCACCTTCGCCGCCCTGCTGCTGCTGAACCGCAAACTGCGCGTGCTGGCGCTGTGGCCTTATCTGCTGGGCGGCGCGCTGATGTGGTTCCTGATGCTCAAGTCAGGCGTGCACGCCACCATCGCCGGCGTGCTGCTGGCCTTTACCATCCCGTATTCGCACCAGCAGGACGACGGCGCCTCGCCGGCGCACCGGATGGAACACGTGCTGCACAAGCCGGTCGCCTTCCTGATCCTGCCGATCTTCGCCCTGGCCAATACCGGCATCGTGATCGGCGCCGGCTGGGCCGACGAACTGCTGTCGCCCAACAGCCTGGGCATCATCCTGGGCCTGGTGGCCGGCAAGCCGGTCGGCATCTTCCTGGCCACCTTCGCTGCGGTTGCGATCGGCCTGTGCCGCCTGCCGCTGGACCTGGCCTGGCGCCACGTCCTGGGCGCCGGCCTGCTGGGCGGGATCGGCTTCACGATGTCGATCTTCATCACCAACCTGGCCTTCACCGGCGCCCCCGGCGTCGTCAATGCCGCCAAGATGGCGATCCTGGTCGCCTCGCTCACGGCCGGCATCCTGGGCTTCGTCTGGCTCAAGCTGCTGGGCGCGCCGGCCCCTGGCGACCATGACCCCGACACCATGGACTTCGACGACGGCCAGCCCAATGCGTCGCCCAGCGGAGCGCGATGAACAATATCCTGCATCCGGCGCGGATCGTCGTCGTCCTGTTCGCCTTGGCGATCCTGGCCGGCACGCTGCTCCTGATGCTGCCAGCGGCCCACGCCAGCGGCGAAGGCGCGCCGCTGATGGTCGCCTTCTTCACCTCGGTGTCGGCGATCTGCGTCAACGGCCTGGTGGTGGTCGATACCGGCACCTACTGGTCGGGCTTCGGCCAGGTCACGATCACGGCGCTGATCCAGCTCGGCGGCTTCGGCATGATGACGGCCGCCACCCTGCTCGGCCTGATGGTCAACCGCTCGTCGCGCCTGCGCACGCGCCTGATCACCCAGACCGAGACCCGTTCGCTGGGCATGGGCGACATCGCCAGCGTGGCGCGCATCGTGCTGGCGGTGACGGTCATCCTGCAGGTGACGCTGGCCGCGATCCTGCTGGCGCGACTGCACTTCGGCTACGACCTGCCCTGGCGCGAATCGCTGTGGAGCGCCGTGTTCCACGCGGTCTCGGCCTTCAACAACGCCGGCTTTTCGCTGCACGCCGACAGCCTGACCCGCTATGCGGGCGACGCCCTGGTGCTGGTGCCGATCATGGTGGCATTCGTGATCGGCGGCATCGGCTTCCCGGTGCTGCATGACCTGCGCCACCGCCTGCGCGACCCGCGCCACTGGTCGCTGCACACCAAGCTGACCCTGGTCGGCAGCCTGGTGCTCCTGGCCGGCGGCTGCGTCGCGGTCCTGCTGTTCGAATGGAACAACGTGGCCACGCTGGGGTCGATGTCGTGGTTCGACAAGCTGATGAACGGCATGTTCATCTCGGCGGCGGCGCGCACCGCCGGCTTCAATACGGTCGACTTCGGCGCGTTGTCCCCCGAGAGCTGGGCCCTGCACTACCTGTTGATGTTCATCGGCGGCGGCAGCGCCGGCACCGCGGGCGGGGTCAAGGTGGGCACCATCATGATCCTGGCGCTGCTGGTGATCGCCGAGGCGCGCGGCCATTCCGACACCGAGGCCTTCGGCCGCCGGGTCGCCGTCTCGGCCCAGCGCCAGGCGGTGACGGTGCTGGTGCTGGGCAGCGTGATCGTTGCCTTCGGCACCCTGCTGCTGCTGGGGATATCGCACTTCCCGACCGACCAGGTGATCTTCGAGGTCATCTCGGCCTTCGGCAGCGCCGGCCTCTCGACCGGCATCACGGCCTCGCTGCCGCCGGAGGGCCAGCTGGTGCTGGCCGCGCTCATGTTCATCGGCCGGGTGGGCACCATCACCTTCGCGACCTCGCTGGTGCTCGGCGAACGGCGCATGCCATATCGTTATCCGGAGGACCATCCAATTGTTGGGTAGAATTTTCACAGAACAGTTCGCCTTCTCGGCGGGCGATAGCGTGGTCGTGATCGGCCTCGGTCGCTTCGGCGGCGCGGTGGCGCAATCCCTGATGCGCCTGGGCCACGACGTCATGGGCATCGACCAGAAGGAAGACCTGGTGCAGCTCTGGAGCGAGCGGCTGACGCACGCCGTGCAGGCCGACTCGACCAACGAGAACGTCATGCTGCAGCTGGGCGTAGCCGACTTCTCGCATGCGATCGTGGCGATCGGCTCCGACCTGGCGGCCAGCCTGATGACGCTGATGGTGTTGACCGAGCTGGGCATCAAGGACATCTGGGTCAAGGCCATGACGCAGGAGCACGGCCAGATCGCCCAGCGCATCGGCGCCCACCACGTGGTCTACCCGGAAGCCGACATGGGCGCGCGGGTGGCGCACCTGATCACCGGTCGCATGATGGACTTCATCGAATTCGAGGATGGTTTCGCGATCGCCAAGATCCATGCGCCAGTGGAGACGCACCACGCCACCCTGGCCGAGGCCCACGTGCGCTCGCGCTTCGGGGTGACGGTGGTCGGGGTCAAGCGGGTGAACGAGGATTTCCAGCATGCGCTGCCGGAGACGCGGATCCTGCCGGCCGATTTGCTGATCGTGTCGGGGCCGACCAAGAAGATCGAGTTGTTTGCGGGTGGGGACAAGAAGGGGCGCAAGCGCTGAGCCAACGTCAGGCCAGCCGCTCCACGTAGTCGGCGTAGGTGCGCACCAGCCCCTGTTCAAGCGATACCCGGGCCGACCAGCCGAGGTTGTTGAGCCGGGACACGTCCAGCAGCTTGCGCGGGGTGCCGTCCGGTTTATCGGTATCGAACACGATGCGCCCGTCGAAACCGACGATGCGGCCGACCAGGCGTGCCAGGTCGCCGATCGTCGTGTCCACGCCAGTCCCCACATTGATATGCGATTGCATCGCGCCGGTCTGCGCCTGGTAGGCCGCGCGCGACAGTTCCATGACATGTACGCTCGCCGCTGCCATATCGTCGACGTACATGAATTCGCGCATCGGCGTGCCGCTGCCCCAGATCACGACCTCGGCCTCGCCATTCACACGGGCGTGATGAAAACGGCGCAGCAGCGCCGGGATCACGTGGCTGTTCTCGGGGTGGTAATTGTCGCCCGGGCCATACAGATTGGTCGGCATCACGCTGCGGTAATCGGTGCCGTATTGCCGGTTATAGCTTTCGCACAGCTTGATGCCGGCGATCTTCGCCATCGCGTAGGGTTCGTTGGTCGGCTCGAGCATGCCCGCCATCAGATACTCTTCCCTGATCGGTTGCGGCGCCAGGCGCGGATAGATGCAGGACGAGCCCAGGAACAGCAGTTTCTGGACGCCGTTTTTCCATGCTTCGTGCACCAGGTTCGTCTGGACCATCAGGTTGTCATAGATGAATTCCGCGGGATAGACATTATTTGCGTGGATACCGCCGACCTTGGCCGCAGCCATATAGACCTCGTCGATGCGTTCCGACGCGAAGAAGGCGCGCACCTGCGCCTGTTCGCTCAGGTCGAGTTCAGCATGGCTGCGTGTGACGATATTGTGGCAGCCCTTCGCGCGCAAGGTGCGGACAATGGCGGAGCCCACCAGGCCGCGGTGGCCGGCGACGAAAATACGTTGATCCAGGGCTGTCATATTTACTTTCCCAATCCCTTTCACGAAATGATCCAGTGTGACGTCATCGACACTTATCGTGATTTACCTGGTCCTGTATTCGACTGAGAGTTACACGTTCATATATTAAGGAGCGTGTACCGAATATATTCGGCATCGCTCTGCAGTTGACACTTCTAATTCCATACAGCAAATTATTTGTAACACATGCACTGGCGCGACATCGCCTGTCGCGGACACAGCATATATTCACGAAATGATACCACTCGGAATGATTGACATGCTGGATAGTCATAAAGTGGGGCAAACTCCCCAGTTTTAGCATGCAATTGTCAACTATTTACGCCAAGCATAGTAACGGATCACCGTATTCCACCAAGTGGTAAATGTCACACATTCCCACACATCGGCTCAAAAATATCAGTATTAAAACGACATCTTTGTGTCAAATGCGATGCAAATATGTGGCGCCGAGTGTTATCAGGTCGAAAACGCTTCAGCTTGCCAGCGATTTTTAGTATAGTTAAAAAGTTCTCCTCTACAACATTTTGATGTAAATACATTTGTTGTTTGATCTATTCAACATCCTGCACATTCCTGCAAGCGGAATTTACACATTGCAAGATAAGTACCAACCAGAGTTATATCGGCAAGATATTTCTCTCGAAGTCGAAAAACCGAATACATGAAAATCACGACCACTACCGTTGTCCTGCAACCCGGCATGTATGTCCTGCGCCATCCGAAAGGTGGCTTGCCCGCCCTCACGGTAACGCGCGCGCCCGGCACGGCTGCGCACAATGGTGGGCTCGAGACGCTGTCCACACCGAATACCCATGGCTCTATCCTGCGCGACGGCGCCGACTGCATCGTGATGCACGTGACGCGGGGCCCGGTCGAACTGGCCGTCTCGGCCTACCTGCCCGACGCCACGGTGGCGGTGCCGTCGCTGCGCATCGACCAGATCGCGCTCGACCCGGTCACCCCAGCGCCCGCGCAGACGCCGGCACCGGCGCGCGCGCCTGCACCGGCGACCGTGGCGTCCATTCCAGCGCCGGCAGTGCCGGCCCCGGCCGCAGCCCCGGCACTGCCAGCAGCAACAGCGGCGGCCAAGGCAGCCCCGCGCCGCATCGAGATCGGCGGCAAGGGCATCTCGGTCATCGCCCACATCGAGCGCACCGGCGATGTGGTGGCCGGCGAAGGCAACGCGGTCGGCGATCCGAAGCAAAGCTTGCGCGTCGAGGGCTTCCAGGTCATGTGGCCGGACCGCCCGGCCGGCGTCGACCTGGCCTACCGCATCAGCGTGGAAGGCGCCGGCCAGATGCCGGCGGTTACCACCGGCAAATTCTGCGGCACCCGCGGACAGGCGCGCCGCATCACCGAATTGAGCTTTACGCTCGTCGGCCCCGACGCGGCGAACTACGCGCTCGAGGGCCAGGCATGGTTTTCCGGCGGTTTCCAGCTGCCGGTCAGCTCCGGGGCGACGCTCGGCGGCCCGAGCGGCCTGGAACACCTGACGGCGCTGAGCCTGAAGGCGGTCCCGGCAAACGCCAAGACCGGTCCCACGGGAAACCCGTGGGTCGACTCAGCGGCAACCAAGGTTTTCAGGGCGACGACTGCTAGCCCTGCTAAGCCAGCAGGAAAGAAGTTTGCAGCAACGAATGCATCGAAAGGCCGCAAGGCCTGACGTGCACTGATCACTATCAGGAGAAAGATTCATGTACGATTCCGACACAACCACCGTAACAAATGCCCTGAAAGGCAGCAACTCGGCTGTTTTTTCAGACCAAACCATCTCGAAGATCCTGGCACTGACTGCCAGTGACAACAACACCGTGCGCTTCGACCAGGTGACGGCAACCGGCGGCGACGTCACGGTCGCCTCGGGCACCGGCATCGTCCACGTCGGCTCGTCCGCAACCCAGCAGACCCAGATCAACGTGACGCAGGACGCCCCGGTCTGGATCTTCGAAGGCGCGGGCGGCGTGAACGCCACCATCAATGCCGGCGTAGCCCCCGGCGGAAGCAACATGCTTGAGCGCGTCCTCATTCATAGCTCGGGTGCAGACAACTTCTTCATCGGCGACAACTGGAACACGGAAATCATCATCGGCGCGAACGACACCGTCACCGGCGGCGCCGGCAACGACACCGTGATCGCTGGCAGCGGCAACAGCACCGTCATCGGCGGCAGCGGTTACACCATCGTCGAGCTGGCTGGCAACGACAGCGACTACGAAGTGACCGTCGTCGATGGCCGCGCCGTCGTGACCAACACCGAAACCGGCGTCACCACCGACATCTCGAACTCGCAATTCGTGCAGCTCGACGATGGCGAAGCGCTGGTGTTCGCGAAGGATTCGATGGAAGCAGCCATCGCGAGCCTGTATGAAACTACCTTCGGCCGTGCTGCCGATGCGAGCGGACTGAAGTTCTGGTTCGACCGCGCGCGCGACGGCCTGACGCTGGAAGAGATCGCCGACGCGTTCACCCAGGTGGCCGAGTTCGAGGACATCGCCGAGCGCAATGACGAAGAATTCGTCAAT
Source organism: Telluria beijingensis (assembly GCF_030770395.1). Classification (GTDB taxonomy): domain Bacteria; phylum Pseudomonadota; class Gammaproteobacteria; order Burkholderiales; family Burkholderiaceae_D; genus Telluria; species Telluria beijingensis. Next base: position 1,780,997 of record NZ_CP132480.1, read on the forward strand.
GCGTTGTACCAGCAGACCTTCGGCCGCGACGCCGACGATGGCGGCCTCGCCTTCTGGACCAACCAGCTCGAGAACGGCGCCGATCGCGGCGACATCCTGGAAGCCTTCGCCAATCTGTCGGCAGCCCAGATCGACGGTTCGGAAGATGGTGAAACCACCATCATTGGCAGCATCACCATCGTTCCCGGCATCGTTTAAGTTCAGCTAGACGCATGAATCACCCGAAGGGGGCATTCGCCCCCTTTTTCTATCCAGTGTGTTCGCCCCGTACGCGGGGCGACGCGCTGCTTTCCAGCGCCGCCGATGCGTTCGAAGCCGGACGCCATGGCGATGCCCTGGTCGCCACCGAATACGTATGCCGGCGCTTCCCCTCACGCAGCCTGCCCGCGATGCTGCGCGCAAGAATCCTGCACACGAGCCGCCCCGAACTGGCGGCCGAGGCCTGGTACGGCGCCTGGAAACGCGACCCCGAACATCCCGCAATCCAGGACCAGCTGCTGGCCGCATGGCTCGCCTCCGGCGCCGCTGCCAGCGTCGCCGAGCTGGGCCCCTGCTTCCTGCCGGCGCGCTGCAGCGCCGGCACCCACGCATCGCTGGTCGCCCTGCTCGCACGCGCCGGCCTGACCCACGTCGGCGCCTGCTGGAAGCAGGGCGCGGCGATCGAGATGATGTTGTTCTTCCCGTCCGCCGCCGACGGCAAGCCGCCGATGGCGCGCCTGCGCCTGACCGGCGTCGGCGCTTCGCACGTGTACGAGGTGCCGGCCGATGGCCGCCGCCTGCGCCTGCCCCCAGTGGCCCTGGACACTACCTGGTCGCTCACGGTCGAGCGCCCGGGCCAGGCGCCGGCCATGCTGCACGGCTCGCCGCTGGTATTCGCCGCGGCGCCGCAGCCGCCGGCGCCGGCCGCCGCCGATCCCGGCCAGGTATCGATCGTGATTCCCGTATACCGCCAGCGCGCGCTGGTGCAGACCTGCATCGAGAGCGTGCTGGCCTCGCTGGCGCATAACCGCACTCCGGCCGAACTGGTCGTAGTCGACGACGCCAGCCCCGAGCCGGACCTGTCGGCCTGGCTCGACCGGCAAGCCGCCGCCGGCCGCATCACCCTGCTGCGCAACCCGGTCAACCTGGGCTTCATCGAGGCCGTCAACCGCGGCCTGCGCGCCCACCCCGGCCACGACGCGCTGCTGCTCAATGCCGACACCGAAGTGCACGGCGACTGGATCGACCGCCTGCGTGCGTCGTTGTACAGCGCGCCCGACATCGCCTCGGTCACGCCGTGGTCGAACAACGGCGAGATCAGCAGTTTCCCGGCCATCGCCCGCAACGCCCTGGCCCCCACCAGCGCCCAGTTGGCCGCGATCGACGCCGCCGCGGCCGAAGTGCGCCGCGCCGATGCCGGCGCTGCCGATATCGAACTGCCCACCTGCTGCGGCTTCGCGATGCTGATGCGGCGCAGCGTGATCGCCAGCATCGGCGTGCTCGACGGCGTAGCCCTGGTGCGCGGCTACGGCGAAGAAGTGGACTGGTGCCTGCGCGCGCGCGCCGCCGGCTGGCGCCACCTGCTCGCCACCGGCGTGTTCGTGGCGCACACCGGCACCGTCTCGTTCCGCCACGAGAAAACCCTGCGCGTGCGCCAGAACCGCCACGTGCTGGCCGAGCGCTATCCCACTTACCGCAATGAATACGCCGCCTTCCTGGCCGACGACCCGCTGGCCGCGGCGCGCGCCGGCTTGAAAGCCGCGCTGGCGGGAGAGGCGAACGACTGGCTGCAGGCGGCGCAAGGCGCGCTCGATCCGGCGGCCGACGACGACGCGATGCCGAAGGCCCTGCCGGTGGCCCGCGCCCGCGTGGCCGTCTGGCGCCTGCGCGCCGGCGCCGCGGCCTGCGCACAAGTGCTGGAACTGGCGCGCCTGGCCGCCGCCCTGCCCGGCCAGCCGCTGCGCCTGCTGGTGCTGGGCGACGTCGGCGAGCCGCTGTGGCGCACCGGCGTGGTCGACGGCGTGCCCGTCGCCGACCCGGAAGATGACGCACCGTTCAGCGACGCCGCCCTGGTCGGCATGGCCGGCTGCAGCGCGCTGCTCGCCGCCGACGCCACCGGCGCGCCGCTAGATCTTCCCCTCACCCATCTGGACCGCGATTTCTGCGCGCGCGCATGGCTCGATGCCTGGTGCGCCGCGCACGCCATCCCACTCGACGACAGGCAGTAAGCGCATGACCAACGACCCTACCCTGGCCGAACCGCAGCCGCGCTGGCGCGGCGCGCTCGACGGCCTGCACGACGGCCACCTGTACGGCTGGGCCTTCGACAGCCAGCGTCCCGACGCCCGCGTGGTGCTCGAACTGTGCCTGGACGGCGAGCCGTTCGGCAGCGCGGTCGCCGACGTGGCGCGCAGCGACCTGGCCGGGCGCCTGCCCGGCGCCGCCGACACCTGCCACGGCTTCGTCGCCGACCTGCGCGCCTTCGAGCTGGGGCCGGAAGGCATCCTGAGCGCGCGCGTGGCCAATACCGACGCCGCGCTGGCCGGCGCCATCGCCCGCACCCAGCCCAAGGCGCCGCCGCGCGCCGCCGCCAGCCGGGTATTCGGCGACGGCGGCCTGCGCCTGCACGGTTGGGCGCTGGACCCGGCCAGCCCGAAACGCCAGCTGACGGTGCACGCCTACGTGGGCCACGACCGGGTGGCCAGCGCCACCGCCAGCCTGGAACATGCCGCGCTGCGCTCGCACGAAGTCGGCGCACATGGCTTCACGCTCGACCTTCCGCTGGCGTTGGCCGATGGTCGACCGCACCAGGTGCGTGTAGTCGACGCCGAGGGCCAGCCTCTGGGCGGCAGCCCGCTGCAGGTGTGCTGCCTGGCGGACGGGATGCGCGCGCTGCTGCCCGACTTGCCGGGCACGGCCGCCGACCTGGTGGCAACGTATGAACGCGTGCTGCCGCGCAGCCTCGGCCTGGAGCAGTTCCGCACGTGGGCAGCGCAGTTCGATCCCACGCCGGCCACCGCGGACGACGGCCCCGGCGTGGCCCTGGTCGTCGTGGGCGCCGACGGCCCGCTGCTGGACGCCACCCGCGCCGGCGTGGCGGCCCAGACCCACCGCCAGGTGGCCCTGTTCGAAGCCCGCCGCGACCGCAAGCGCGTCGAACCGTTCGCGGCCCTGCTGGCGCGCGCGCTGGAGTCAGGCTGCGAGTTCGTCGCCTGCCTGCGCGCCGGCGACGTGCTGGTGCCGCAGGCGCTGGCCTGCGCGCTGGAAGGCTTCGCGCTGCCTGGCGCCGAACTGGTCTACACCGACAGCGAACGCGGCGGCAAGCCCTGGTTCAAGCCGGCCTGGAACCCCGACTACGCCCTGGCCAGCGACTACCCGCTGGACCTGCTGCTGATCCGCGCCGACGCCGTGCGCGCGCTGCTGGCGGGCGCCCTGCCGCCGGCCGGGCCGGCGGCGCTGGCGTGGCGCATGCTGGCGCGCGCCTGGCCGCGCGCGGAAGACGCGATCGTCCACGTGCCGCATGTGCTATGCCGCTGCGAGGCGCCGCTGGACGTGGCCGAACTGGCCCAGCGCCATGCCGCGGCCCAGGCCGCGCTGGCCGAAGTGGAGCCAGGCGCCGTGCTGGAAGCCGCGCCGCCGATCCCCGGCCTGCCGTTCGCGCCGCGCCGCGCGCGGCGTCCGCTGTCGCCAGCCGAGCGCCAGCTCGGGGTGACCCTGATGATCCCGACCCGCGACCACGCGGGACTGCTGCGGCGCTGCATCGACACCATCGCGCGCCACACGGCCGACTGGCCGCGGCTCGAGATCATCGTGATCGACAACGGTTCGGCGGAACCGGAAACGCTGGCCTATTTCGGCGAGCTGGCGCAACAAGGCGTGAAGGTGCTGGCCATGCCCGGTCCGTTCAACTTCGCCACCCTGAACAATGCGGCGGTGGAAGCGGCCAGCGGCGAGATCGTGGGCCTGGTGAACAACGATATCGAGGCCCTGCACGACGGCTGGCTGGACGAGCTGGTGGGCCAGTTGCTGCGCCCCGGCGTGGGCGCCGTGGGCGCCAAGCTGCTGTGGCCCAACGGCGTGGTGCAGCATGGCGGCGTGCTGCTCGGCCAGGGCGGCCTGGCCGGGCACTTCGGCAACCGGCTGGCCGACGCCGACCCGGGCGACCATGGCCGCAACCAGCTGGCGCAGCAGGTCAGCGGCGTGACCGCCGCGTGCCTGCTGCTGCGCAAGCGCGACTACCTGGCGGTGGGCGGCATGGACGAACGCGCGTTCCCGGTCGCCTTCAACGACGTCGACCTGTGCCTCAAGTTGCGCGCCGCGGGACTGGCGATCACCTGGACCCCGTATGCACGCCTGCTGCACGCCGAATCGGCCAGCCGCGGCAAGGAAGACACGCCGCAGAAGCGCGCGCGCGCCGGCCGCGAGATGGACCAGCTGCGACGGCGCTGGGGCACGGCCCTGCTGCGCGACCCCGCCTATCACCCAAGCCTGAACCTGGACGTGCTGAGCCAGGCCTTCGGCGGCCTGGCCCTGCCCCCGCGCGACCGCTCGCCGCGCACGGCGGCGCTGGCCCGCCCCAACGAGGAATACCCGGAATGACCGACATCATCACCGCCGCGCCGCACATCGGTGCGGTACGCCAGCTGCTGCACGTGGGCTGCGGCATGCCCAACCCGAAGCGGCTGCCGGCCTGCTTCCACCGTCCCGGCTGGCGCGAAGTGCGCTTCGACATCGACCCGCAGGTGAAACCCGACATCGTCGGCAGCATCACCGACCTGTCGATGATTCCTGATGCCAGCATCGACGCCATCTGGTCGTCGCACAACCTGGAGCACCTGCACCCGTTCGAGGTGCCGGCCGCGCTGGCGGAGTTCCGCCGCGTGCTGAAACCGGACGGCTTCGCATTGGTCACCCTGCCCGACCTGCGCGCCGTCGCGCGCCACATCGCCTCCGGCGACCTGGCCGCGCCGCTGTACCAGTCGCCGGCCGGCCCGATCGGCGCGCTGGACGTGCTGTTCGGCCACCAGGCCTCGATCCAGGCCGGCAATGCCTTCATGGCCCACCGCACCGGCTTCACGGCCGACACGCTCGGCGCCGCCCTGGTGGACGCCGGCTTCGACGAGGTGCGCGTCCACGAAGGCAAATACTGGGACTTGTGGGCGCTGGCCGCCATGCCCGCCATCGATCCGGCGGTGTACGACGAACTGGCCGGCGTGCTGCAATGAACATCCTGTTCATCCACCAGAACTTCCCGGGCCAGTTCGTGCACCTGGCGGCCGACCTGGCGCGCGAGCCGGGCAATAAAGTGGTCGCGCTGACGATGCGCGCCAACCCGGCTCCGGCCGGCGTGACTGTGCGCCCCTACACCCTGCTGCGCAAACCGGCGTCCGAAGTGCACCCGCTGCTGCGCGAAGAAGAATCCAAGGTCCTGCGCGCCGAAGCCTGCGCCGCGGCCGCCTTCCAGCTCAAGCGCGAAGGCTTCGTGCCCGATGTGGTCGTCGCCCATCCGGGCTGGGGCGAAGCCTTGTTCATCAAGGACGTCTTCCCGCAGGCCAAAGTTGTCGTCTATTGCGAGTTCTATTATGCGGCCGAGGGCCAGGACGTGGGCTTCGACCCCGAGGCGCCGCCAGTCACCTTCGAGCAGCGCTGCCGCCTGCGACTGAGGAACAGCAACAACCTGCTGAGCATGGAGCTGGCCGACGCCGCCATCGCACCGACCGAATGGCAGAAGAGCACCTATCCGGCCTGGGCCCGCGACAAGATCACCGTAATCCACGACGGCATCGACCTGGAGCGCGTGCGCTACAACCCGGCGGCCACCCTGACCCTGTCTGGCCCGCGCGGCCAGCACGGCTTCGCCGCCGGCGATGAGGTGCTGAGCTATGTGGCGCGCAATCTCGAACCGGTGCGCGGCTTCCACATCTTCATGCGCACCCTGCCGGAGGTATTGCGCCGGCGGCCGAAGGCCCAGGTGATCGTGGTGGGCGGGAACGAGGTGAGCTATGGCCACCATCCGGAAGGCGGCGGCAGCTGGAAAGACCGGCTGCTGGCCGAGGTAGGCGCCGATCTGGACCTGTCGCGCGTCCACTTCGTCGGCAAGGTGCCCTACCAGGCCTACCTGAACCTGCTGAGCATCAGCCGCGTGCATCCCTACTGGACGACGCCGTTCGTGCTGTCGTGGTCGTTCCTGGAAGCGGCCGCCAGCGGCGTGCCCTTGATTGCTTCGGATACCCAGCCGGTGCGCGAATTCGTCGACATGGTCGGCGCCACCACGGTGCCGTTCTTCGACCGCGCCGGTTTTGCCGACCGGCTGGGAGAAAAGCTGGCGCAGCCGGTGGCGCGAACGGCCGCGCCGCGGCCGCTGCCGCACATCGCGCTGGCGGACTGCCTGCGGCGCCAGAAGGCGCTGCTGCGCTCGGTCTAGCGCATCGACATCATAAAAAAATAAACACTACGGAAAAGCAATGAAAGTCACCATTTTTGGCACAGGATATGTCGGTCTCGTGACCGGCGCCTGCCTGGCCGATGTCGGCCACCAGGTCATGTGCGTCGACATCGACGCCGGCAAGGTCGAGCGCCTGCAGCAAGGGATCATCCCCATCTACGAACCGGGCCTGGAAGCCCTCGTGCGCGAGAATGCTGGCCAGGGCCGCCTGCAGTTCACGACCTCGGCGCAGGAAGGCGCCGTCTTCGGCACGATCCAGATCATCGCGGTCGGCACGCCACCCGACGAAGACGGCTCGGCCGACCTGCAATATGTGCTGGCGGTGGCCGACAGCATCGGCCGGCACATGCCGGCCGACCGCATCGTGGTCGACAAGTCGACCGTCCCGGTCGGCACCGCCGACAAGGTGAAGGCGCGCATCCAGGCGGCCCTCGACGCACGCGGCGTCGACTTCGGCTTCGACGTGGTATCGAACCCCGAATTCCTGAAAGAAGGCGCGGCGGTCGCCGACTGCATGCGGCCGGACCGCATCGTGATCGGCACGTCCAGCGCCAGCGTCGAACAGACGATGCGCGAGCTGTACGCGCCGTTCAACCGCAACCACGAGCGCATCATCGTGATGGACGTGCGCTCGGCCGAACTGGCCAAGTACGCGGCCAATGCCATGCTGGCCACCAAAATCAGCTTCATGAACGAGCTGGCCAATATCGCCGAACGCCTGGGCGCCGACATCGAGAACGTGCGCCACGGGATCGGCTCGGACCCGCGCATCGGCTACCACTTCATCTATGCCGGCTGCGGCTACGGCGGCTCGTGCTTCCCGAAGGACGTGCAGGCGCTGGCCCGCACCGCGGCCGAAGTGGGCTACGACGCCTCCCTGCTGGGCGCCGTGGAAGCAGTCAATCGGCGCCAGAAGCAGCAGCTGTTCAAGCGCATCTGCGACCACTTCGGCGGCGAGGACAAGCTGGCCGGCCTGACCTTCGCCCTGTGGGGCCTGGCGTTCAAGCCGAACACCGACGATATGCGCGCCGCCCCGAGCCGTACGCTGATGGAAGCGTTGTGGAAAGCCGGCGCGCGGGTCCAGGCCTTCGACCCGGAATCGATGGAAGAGACCCAGCATATCTATGGCTACCGGGACGACCTGGCACTGATGGGCACCAAGGAAGCGGTATTGCGCGGCGCCGACGCGCTCGTGATCTGCACCGAATGGAAAGCCTTCCGGGTGCCGGACTTCGAAGCGCTCGGCATGCTGAAAAATCAGCTGATCTTCGATGGCCGCAACCTGTACGACCCGGTACAGATGGCGCAGAAGGGCTGGACCTATTATGGCGTCGGGCGCGGCGAGTCTTGTGTCAAGATCGCATAAGCGTCAGGCTCTGCCATTGGACTGCATACCGTTGTCAAAAAAATCTTTGAAGAGAACCACGTGAAAATCATCTGTGTGACCGGCGCTCCCGGTTCCGACGTCGACAAGGTCGCCGACATCTTCTTCGCGGCAGGCGTGGCGCCCGCCCTGCCCCTGCGCCAGGATGCCTCGTTCACCCTGGCCGGCTGGCACGACAAAGTGATCGCCACCGCCGGCAAGGCAGGACCGGTGCAGCAGCCGGGCCGCTTCTGGGAACAGTTCGCGACCAATCTGTTCATGGAAAACATGCAGCAGCCGCAATGGGCCTGGACCGACCCGCGCAGCGTGTGGCTGCTGGATTTCTGGCAGCAGTTCGAGCCCAACCTGCATTTCGTGCTGGTCTACACCTCGCCCCAGCGCGCGCTGGCCGAAGCGCTGGCCGCCGCGCAAGAGCATGGCGCCGACACGGCGACCATGATGGCGGCCTGGGCGGCCCACCAGCAGGAAATCCTGCGTTTCCACCACCGCAACCCGGCGCGCACGATCCTCGTGGATGCGGCGGAATGCATCGCCGCCCCGGCCGCGCTGCTCGATGCCTGCGCGGCGCGCTGGAACCTGGATCTGGCGCCGGCCGAGGCGGCACTCACGGCATCGGACACGGCCGCGCCACTGGTCGGCTACCTGGCCGAGCAGCTGCGCCAGACCCAGCCCGAGCTGCAGGCGCTGCAGCAGGAACTGGAAGCGTCGCTGCACGCGCTGCTGCCGGAACCGGTCGCCGGCGCCGCGGCGCCCGAGCTGTTCGCGGCGGTGGAAGATTATCGCGGGCTGCGCACGGTGGCAGCGCAGGCGGAGGCGGCGCTGCGCAATGCCGCAGCGCAGGTCGAGGTGATGAACGAACAGGTGGCGCTGCACGAGAAATCGATCGCGGCGCTGACGGCGGCGCTCGACGCCGCCCAGGCGGACAAGTCGGCGCAGATCGAGAAAGCCGAAGCGTTGGCCACGTTGGCGGCGACCCGCCAGGAACTCGATACGGCGCGCCAGGGCATCAAGCGCCTGGAAGACGAGCAGCGGGTCCAGAACAACCGGCGGCGCGAAGACGAACAGCGAGCGCAAGCGGCCCAAGCGGCGGACAGCGCGGCCCGGGAGGCGCAACAGGAAAACGAACTGCTGCTGGTGCAACTGCATCAGGTGCAGGAAGAACTCGAGCACTACTTCCTGGAACACAAGAGCGCGATCAAGCAGATCGAGGAAGCCGGCCTGCGCTGGCAGCGCATGCTGGAGCGTAATCCGGATTATTGCGATTATCGCGCGCTGGAATTGCTGGACGCCGACCAGGCCGGCCAGCGGACCAGCTGGCGTTTCAGCGACCTGAACGCCGGCGGCCGCGCCTATCCCGAACTGCGCTTCGATATCGTGACCGACAGCGGTAAGGCTGAGTTCGCCTTTGCGCGCGACGGCAAGGCGCCCGCCGCGCCGCAAGCCCTGGACGCCCTGAGCAGCGCCGAGTGGCTGCTGCTGCCGACGCTGTCCCGCGTGCTCGGTGAGGCCTTGCAGGCCCCGGCCGGCAGCCTGGCCCAGCTGGACCAGGGGCGGCGCGCGGCGCTGGGCGCCGCACTGGCAAGCCAGGCGCAGGCGATCGCCGCCGCGCCGGCCGCGCTCCGCTTCGACCGCGTCAGCCTGAAGCGCGAGCAGGTGAACCCGGACTACGAACACCTGTGGCTGCAGCTCGGCAACCTGAGCCTGGGTGTGAAGCGCTGGGGCAATGTCGACTTCCGCGTGTCGTGCGCCAACGTCCGTCCCGGCCAGTTTGGCGCCCACCCCAAGCTCGAGTTCCCGAGCGACAGCGGCGCCGCCCTGCTGGAGAGCTGGTTCGCGGAATCGTTCGACGATTTCGGCGACAAGCTCGAGCTGCGCTTCGCGCTGCCCGAGGCGATGGACATGAGTGTGTGGGAAAAACTGAACCAGGCCGACCGCGCGCTGCTGAGGGCCCTGGTCGCCAGGCTGCCGCTGATGCTGGCGCGCCTGGACGATGGCCAGGCCAGACTGTCGCGCCCCCTCGCCGACTGGCAACAGCTGGCCGGCGCCGTGCAGTCGATCGTGACCGCGCGCACCGCCGTGGCCGCGCCGGCCCCGCTGCCGGCCGCCGCGCCACTCGGCTCGCCTGCCCTGCCGCAGGCCGGCGAAGCGAGCAACGCAAGTCACGCAAACAACGCACATAACGCGAGCATGATCCAGAAAGGGTTCATCTGATGAATCACGCCGCCAACCTGGATACCGCGACCATCGTCGCCAGCCTGCGCCAGATCATGCCGCCCACGGCCTTGATCGACGTCGGCATCGGCCGGGGAACCGGCGCCATGCATCGGTGGCGCGGCTGGGACGTGCCGGCCGCCTGGCTGGTGGATGCCGAGTCCGCGCAGCTTGCCTGGACCGAGCCACTGGCCGCCACGCATCCGGGATGGCGGGTCCATGTGGCCACGCTGGCCGAAGCGGACGGCCAGGCGCCTTGCTACCGCGCTTCGAACCCCGCCGAAAGCGGCTTGGTCGAGCCGGGCAAGCTGGCCGCCCTGTGGCCCAATCTGCGCGAAGAAGAACGCGCCGAGCGACCGGTGACGCGCCTGGATACGCTGCTAGCCGGCGACGGCGACCTGCCGGACGGCGCGGACTGGTGGCTGCTGGTCGACTGCCTGCCGGCCCAACGCGTGCTGCAGGGAGCAACCGACACGCTGGAACGCTGCAGCGTGCTATGGCTGCGGACCTTGCTGCGGCCGTTGCCGAACCACGAAGCAGGGTCCACGCTGGAGGAATTACGGGGCTTCCTGGCGCCGCTGGGCTTTCGCTGCGTGCAGGTTAGCGAAGACAATCACCCGGCGCTGGGCGATGCGCTGTTCGTACGCGACTGGGCGCGGCAGCTGCAGCCGGTCATCGCCGAACTGCGTGAACGCACTGCGCAGGCGGCGCGACAGAACGAGGACCTGCATCAGCGGCTGGCGGCGCAGGAAGCGGCGGCGCAGGCCAATGCCGGGCAACGCGATGCGCAAGCCACGCTGGCAAGCGAGACGCAGGCGAAACTCGACGCGGTGGTGAAAGAGAACACCGGGCTGGCGGCCAGGCTGGCAGCCGCGGAAACGGTGAAGCTGGAGCTGGCCGGGCATGCGGACACATTGCAGAAAAAGCTGGACCAGCTGACGGCGGAGCGCGATGCGCAGGCGAAGCTGGCCGGCGAACGCGCGGCTGAATTGTCCCGACTCGCCGAAGAGCGCGACAAATTGGGCAAGCAGCAGGCGACGACGGTTGGCGAACTCGAACGGCTTGGCAACGACAACAAGAAAATGGCGGGCGAGCTCGACAACGTGGGTAACGAGCACAAGAAGGCGGTTGCCGAGCTTGGCAAACTCAAGGACGAGCATCAAAAGTCGGTAGCCGAGTTCGACAAGCTCAGCGCCGAGCATAAGAAGGCAGTGAGCGAACTCGAGAAGATCGGCAACGAGCGCAAGAAGACGGTTGGCGAACTCGAGAAGATAACCAGCGAGCACAAGAAAGCGCTGGCCGAACTCGACAAGCTGGGCAAGGACCACGACAAGTCGAGCAAGGACCATCAGGCCGTCAAGTCCGACCTCCAGGCCAGGGACGCCACGATCGCCAGCCTCAACGAGCGCATCGGCGAACAGGATCAGCGCGAACGACAACTGGTCGAAGAAATCGTCCGCGCCGAGGCGCAGATCGAACTGATCAAGGATTTGCTGCTGCGCGAGGGCGGCCTGTGACGACATGGGCGCCGTAAACGTCGGCGAAGGGCTGGATGTGCTGAATTCGCGGCCGCTGCACAGCTTCTGGTTCAAGCGCTTCCAGGTGTTTGGCCCGTCCGGCGACAACTACCTGTTCCGCGACGTACTCATGCCGCCGGCGAGGGGCGTGGCGCGCAGCCGCTTCGCCGGACTGGCGGGGCGCGCGCTGGAAGTGGCGATGTTCCAAGCCGGCTTCGCGTACGCGCGCTTGCCGCTGCCCAGCGGCCCGGTGCGCGACAAGCCGCGCGACCGGGCCGATACGCTGTTCTGGCAATACCCTTGCGTGACCGAGGGCGCCGCCTGGGAGCAACACGCCGGCCTGGACGAGCCCACGCTGCTGGACGGCGAACTCCACGTCTACCTGGGCTTGCCATGGGCGACGTGGATCGACTTCGCGCGCAAGGCCGCATGGCCGGCAGGCGGCGGCGCCGCAGCCATGGCGCAGCAGTTGCAGATGACCGGGGTGCGCCTGTCGGGCCTGCGCGGCGCGCTGGGCGAGCTCGGCATCGGCCTGCGCGTGCACACTGTCTGCCAGCACATCTACTGGCGCGACATGGAAGCGGCATGGCGCCGGCTCGGCGTGACGGATGCCTGGCTGTCGCACTGCCCGCCTCCTTCGGCGAAAGCCGACACGGATATTGCGCTTCATCCGTGGGCGCTATTCGCCGTCAATGCACGCGATGCGCAGCGCCGTGCCGGCATCGTCGAAAACGGCGATCCAGCAACCAAGACGGTGCTCGCATCGTTCACCGGCGCCCACGCCGGCCACTACCTGAGCGACACCCGGTTACGCCTGCGCGCGCTCGACAAGGAAGACGGCTTCGTGGTGCGCGTGACCGATCGCTGGCATTTTGAGCAAGTGGTGTATGGAGAACAGATCGGCGGCGAGGGGGCATCCCAGGAAAATGGCGATGCAACGGCGTCGTACAATGCCCTGCTGTCGGATTCGGTCTTTTCGCTCTGCCCTGCCGGCGCAGGCGCCAATACCCTGCGCCTGTGGGAGTCGCTGGCCGTTGGTGCGGTACCGGTGCTGTGCGGCCCGCAACCCATGCTGCCCGTGGGCGGCAGCCTGCCGGCGATCGACTGGGATCGCATCGTGGTGCGCGTGCCGGATGAGCAGATCGCGGCGCTGCCGTCGATGCTCAGGGCGATGCCGATATCGGAAGTGCGCGAACGCCAACAGCGCGGATTGCGCGCGTATGCGCAGGTCATCGCGCAGCGATGCTTTTGAACGATGGAGAACCCCGAAGTGATCGACTTTCCGCTGGTCTCCGTGGTGATGCCTTCGATGAATCAACCCGAATTCATCGATGAGGCGATCATCAGCGTGCTGAGCCAGGATTATCCAAATATCGAGTTGATCGTGGCGGATGGCGGTTCACGCCAGGAGACGCTCGATATCCTGGCGCGGCGTCAGCAGCAGGATCGGCGTTTGCGCTATTTTTCGCGGCCGGACCGCGGTCCCGCACATGCACTGAACGATGCGATGACCTTGGTACGCGGCACCGTCATCGGATGGCTCAATTCCGACGACTTGTACGCGCCGGGCGCCATCAACCGCGCGCTGGCGGTGATGGCCGAACAGCCGCGCCTGCTGATGGTGTACGGCCAGGGACAGCACGTCGACGAGCATGCCAAGCCGATCGGCATCTACCCTACCCTGCCGCCTTCGACGCCAGTCTCCAGGTTCAGCGAAGGATGCTTCATCTGCCAGCCCACGATGTTCTTCCACCGCTCCGCGCGAATCCTGCTGGGGGCGCTGGATGAAAAGCTGAAGGCCGCGTTCGACTTCGAATACTGGCTGCGCGCATTCTGCGCCTTTCCCGACCGAATTGGCTTCGTCGACGCGGTGCAGGCGATGTCGCGGCTGCACGGTGGTTGCATCACCATGCGCTTGAGGCGGACTGTTGCGCTCGAGGGCATGCAGGTGCTAGCGCGACATCTCGGATCGGCGCCCAAGGAATGGCTGCTGACCTATGCCGACGAGCTGCTGGCGCAGGATCCACGAGCAAGCGGTGTCGAGGACATCGGGGCGCACTTGCGGGAAGCAGGCGCAATCGCCGCCGCCTGGATTACGCCGTACGAACTCACTGAACTGGAGGCCGCGCTGGCGCGGCGGTTACATGGTAAGTAAAAAAATACTCATGGACGCGTACCGCATGCGGTCGCTCCGCGGGCCCGAACATGAACAAATGAACCCGCCCTACTCAGCCAGCGGCGCCGACAGGTCCTCATCACATCGTCGGAAAGCCGCATCATGCAATCGAGTCCACGGATGAACGTCGATCCAATGCGTATCGCCTGGCTATTGCGCGCCGACCTGCGAAGGGGCAGCCCTGCCGATGGCCCGGTCTCGGACTGGTTCAAGATGTGGTGGTTGATCCATGGCAGCCGCGAGTATCCGGCCTGGGCCGATCAGGCCGTGCTGCGCGAAGCAGGGCTGTTCCAGCCAGAGCCGGACCGCCCAGCTTATGATGGTTTCGGGATGACCTCGGCATTGCGTTTCCTGCTCGATACGCGCGAGGACTTGTCGAGTACATTTGACGTGAACACGGATGAGGGACTGAAGCATGCCGTTGCATGGCTCTTCGTTCATGGCGTACGCGAACATCGGCTGGCATCGGCAATAGATCGGTGTACGCTCGACGCCCTGGATGCGCCCCCTTCGTTTCTAGTCGACGGCGTGCCCTCGGCGGACGCAAAAACACCCGGGCTCACATGGTTGATGTTCTTCGTATGGCGCACAAGCGCTGATCTGCAAACGCACTTCGACCTGGCTCAGGCAAAGGACAGGCAGGCGTATCTGATCTGGTTCCTGTTCAACGGCGTACCGCAACTAAAACTGGCACCGCTGGTTGCGGCGCGCTGGCATGCATGGTTGCACGAGCCAGTACTGGAGACCCCAGGCAAAGCGGCCGTGCCCCGTGCAGCCTACATGTTGTGGCAGCAACACGAACAATTGCAGCGCGCGTTCGATCTGCAGACCCACCGTGGCATTGCAGGACTCGCCATGTGGTCAAGAGAAGTCTGGCGCGACCAGGCCGAGTTGTCCTGGATCGGCCAGCCTTCCATGCCTCTCGAACAGCCAGTCGCTGCGGCAAGCCAACGACCTTTCGGCGTCAACCTGATTGGCTTCGCGTTTGGTGAGCTTGGTATTGGCGAAGATGTACGCATGGCGGCCGAAGCTTGCGAAGCAGCCGGTATCCCGTTCGCAGTGGTGAACATCAAGCCAGGCGATGCCCTGCGACAGGCGGACCAGGCGCTTGCGGCGCACGTTGCCAAGGGCGAGCAGCAGGCCGATGAGGCGCCATACGCTTTTAACCTGTTTTGCCTGACTGCCTTCGACACCGCGCGTGTGTATCTGGAACGTGGCCGCAAGCTGTTTGAGGGGCGATACAACATAGGCTGGTGGCCGTGGGAGTTACCCGTATGGCCGAGCGACTGGATGTTCGTGTTCGACCTGGTCGACGAGGTGTGGGCAGCGACCAATTATACGTACCAGATGTACGACAAAGCAGCGTCAGCCGCAAAATCGTCGGCCAAGGTGGTGCTGATGTCGATGCCGGCGAGCGTGGCTCGGGTAAAACCGATGACGCGCGAGGAGTTGGCTCTTCCGCCCAGCAAATTCTTGTTTCTGTATGTGTTCGACTTCAACTCCTACCTAGCGCGCAAGAATCCATTTGCTGCTGTGAAGGCGTTTCGTAAAGCATTTAATATCACGGATGATAATGTTGGGCTTGTCCTCAAGACCATGAACAGCAATCCTCGTAACCCGCTTTGGCTGAACTTCCTTCGCGAGTGCGCGAAAGACCCACGGATTATTGTGCTTGACAAAACGATGGAGCGTGGCGAAGTGCTTGGGTTGATCAAGTCTTGCGATGCTTATGTTTCCTTGCATCGGGCAGAGGGACTTGGCCGAACTTTGGCTGAGGCGATGCTTTTCGGCAAAGCTGTTATTGCAACGGACTTTTCCGGAAGTACCGATTTTCTGACAAAGCAGAGCGGATTCCCTGTCAGATGGAAAAGGCTTCCGGTCAAAGAGGGCGAATATGCGTTTGTCGGCCCCTCAGATCATCCATGGTGGGCAGATGCGTCAATCGTTGATGCAGCCCATAGATTGCGCCAAGCGCGGTTTTTAAGAAACGATATTGACTTTGCACCGCACGCGGAGGATTTTTTCTCGCCCACCAGGATCGGAGCACTCATGGAACACAGACTATTGGAAGCACGTGCAGGTAAATTTGGAAAGTAGCACAGCGATGCAGAGCTGAATAGCTTATCATAGACAAGCAGGCTACGCAAAAAAGCGTAACTTTCAACAATTCTCTTTTTCGCAATACTCACGTTTCGAATATTAATATTGATGAGTTCGCTAGACGAAGCGCCAAAAATTTACGCAAGTCAATTTATTAGACCGACGACAAATAACTTTTCCACAAAGAAGTCGCTGGAGCTATGAAATAAATTTCCTCCCGAATTTAACGTGAATTTTTTAACCGGAAAATGACTGGCCCGCAAGATAAATATCAAAGATTCTTCCAATACGTGGACGACTATCTACACTTCCTTTTCTCAACTCGACATCTGGGGTTCCTGAGATTTGCCTCACAGCGACTGATTTTCCTGAAAAATGACTATTAAACCATCGATAGTTGAATCGTTCATAGTAACAGTACTCGTCATACGTGGAAATAATAGTTTCCATCTCCGCTGAATCAAACCGTAATCCGAGCTTCCCAGAGCGCGGACCACTTAAGAATGAAATTCCGCAAACTGAATAACCATCAGGAATAAGTATTTCTATTTCGTTTCCTTCATCAATGGACGCTGCAGTCAGTTCAATCCCA
The DNA here is from genome assembly GCF_030770395.1 of Telluria beijingensis. Taxonomy (GTDB): domain Bacteria; phylum Pseudomonadota; class Gammaproteobacteria; order Burkholderiales; family Burkholderiaceae_D; genus Telluria; species Telluria beijingensis. Next base: position 1,797,401 of record NZ_CP132480.1, read on the forward strand.
CCACGCTTGTACCAGTATTGAGAAGCATTGGTTACTTGGCTAATGACGCTCAGCGAACTTATTGTCGTGCGAGGCAACGGAGTTTTTTTATTACGAGCTCCACTGGTGACCACTTCGCCGATAAATCTAGCGGCTTCTCTCCCCTGGAAATCGGCACCAGCTTCAGTTGTGTGAACATAATCCTTCAAAAACGGAGCAAGCGCTTCTCGACCTCTTTCTGCCAAAAGTTTATTGCCAAGATCAAGCAGGGGAATCTGAAAACGAGCGCTTAATGACTCAAGTAACATATCAAAATAATGATACTCGTAGTCAAAATCTTTTCGATATAGATTGATTAACGACACCTCCGCCCCTGTGGTTTGAATCTTTCGAAACAAATCATAAGCCACGTCCAACACATCGCGCTCCACGGAGTGGAGAGTATATTTTGAGTGCGCTGAGGTTGAGATTTCGAGAAAAACGTGACTAAATGGGCCATGTTGTTTATCAACATGTTCGAACAACACAGACAGCGGTTGCGGAGTAATTCCGCCAACCCCACAAATATATAAGTCAATTTCTGGGTGCGAAACTAATAAAAGTTTTTTGGCTACATGAGCATAGCCAAGGCGGTCCTCTGTGACCGAAAAACCTAGAAGAAGAACCTTCGTGTTTGAAATACACTTTTCAATCATAGAAACCAGCGTAGAGAAACCTAAATAGTTCTTATATAAGACAATCAGAAGTCGGGACCGTGATGTTGCTTCTTACCGCCAAACACGCGCGTATCACACTCGATTGCCCCAATTCTTCTCTCGGTGCTTAATCAAAAGCACGATAGATCCAGCTATGAATTGACTCTCATTGCTAGGCCGATAAGATCGAATACTTCGACTACTAAGCCATCAAGCGATGCAATTCTTTGACCACTTCATCCACAACCCTTTTTCGCTCCTGAACGTAAAGCTGCGCATCTGAAAACAGGCCTGCTAGATCTTGCTGTGTCTTCTTATAGTTTTCGATGAAATTTGCATCAGGCTTGAACGAATGAATGTTCGCAATACACTCGTCTGCAGAGAAGCCATATAGATTCAGAAATCCGCCATGAGGTAATAAACGTGACACAGCATTTCCCTTGGAAGAAAAATATATAGGTATTCCCAGGACTGCGAAGGCATCGAAAATCTTCTCAGTTATATAGAATTCCTGATGAGTATTTTCCATGGCAGAAACTATATACGCCTTTCTGTCCAGTGCGACCAATTTATCCAGATGCCAATCCGGTAAAGCCTGGCGTTTGGTAGCGATGCCCCAGCCCTGACCAACTCGGTGTACACCATCTCCAATTGCCCTCTCTGCGACCTCAGATCTCAACCCTGAAAGTCGAACCACATCGTTATCGAAATACTTAATGTCGAAATCTTTTTTAGCACGTCTCTCCGAATAAAACGCAATCCGAATTATTGCGTCTTTCCAGTACGCTTCGATCTCATCCCGAGAATAATTCTTATTTCGCAAGAAATAATATCGATAACGAGCAAAAAATTCGTCAGAAGTTGTAATAAAATAAGGGAAATTATTAAATTTATATATCGAAGTCGTGCAGTGATTCAAGAAGGTATATGCTATGGTTGATTGTCCGATTGAGACATTGCAAGTCTTCGCTAAAAAATCTCCGCTCCACATGGTATCCCAAAGCGGCTCTTCCGATAACACAACAAATTTTATACCTGGTTTCTTATTCCGAAGCTGAAGGAGCGCTTCAGCATTTTCCCTGATATCAATCACAAAACCAAATAGAATAATATCCGCTTCTTCAGCACTAGTGGCGTAGATAATTTCTCGAGAAAATAAAGCGCGATATTCTGGATATGACACCGGTGTACGATGTGCATGACGTCCCATCAGAAATATTTTAAGCACTTTGCACCTCACTTGAATCCACGACAATATTTCGTTCTTTAAGAAGAGAATTTAGCTGCTTCCAATATTTCTCGTCACATACACGGGCGGCCGAATACAGGGCACGGCGATAATCTGGATTTGACTTGTAGAAAGTGGAAAAACCATTTCTATCAGAAATAATTCGCGTGATACTACCGAGGACAAAGATATTGCAAGTTGCAGGATCTATCATTGATGAATTTATTGCCTCACTCAAATCCCTCAAAATCGCATATGATCTAGGCGCAGTTTTACTTGGGATAATTTCACCAGTGATTGCAACAAATAGTTTTAGTACGTCGTAGACAAAGAAATCTGGACCGTATATCGCCCACAATTGACGCATTGCATTTCTTTTCCGAGAAATTAAGTCTGGATCTCTACGCATTTCCGCGAGTCGCTCAGGCAGCGCCCTTATCTCATCTAAGGTCTCACCGCAGAAAACAACCGCCTCGTTCCAAAGAGCCATATTCCCTGGCGGCAAATAAGTGTCCGCTAAAATTACTGGAATAGCGCCACAGCCTAATGATTCCCACAATCGAATTGAGTTTGGCCCGGACCCCGAAGGGCATAATGAAAACAGGCTGTCTCTCAGGATATCTTGAAACTCAGCAGATGCAGAGCTGTTGACCATCTCGCCCGCATATAACACCTGATTGTTGACTTGATGTTTATAGACCACATCATTGTAGTGCCATTGATCGCGACCGATAACTAATCCCCGTTCATCCGCAGCCAGATGATCGATAATCAGCTCGCGACAATCAGTTAAATACCATTTATTTGATCGAGCACCAACAAACGAGAACAAATACTTCTCTTCTTTTTTAGAGGACCTAACTTCCTCTTTTACCATCTGGACAGGAAACAGTGGGAAAGGATGGACTTTGATCGCTGAGTGTTTTGGAAGGCGATTTTGTTCTTTTATCGCATGCGTCCAAAAAATATTTGTAACTCCAAGCTCCTGAAAAAGATCTTGGAAGTTAAGCATTAACATGTGCTGGCATACCGTCACAACATGTTTCGCGCTGCTCAACAGTGCCTTTGCCTCAAGCAATACTGATTTAAGACGTTCACCATCCGGTTTTTTATTATTGAGTAGATCGATGAGCGTCGCCCAAGGAAACGCGAAATATACCGCGCCTGGCGTGCTTACTAGCAACTTCTCCGCCTGGATATAGGCATGCTTTTCCGTAATGGCCGGAAATTGCCATTCTTTGTCGTACGCAACAATGATGTCTGTGCAGACAAATTTTGATGACATTACTTGCTGCTTATTATTATCAATACTGCTGCTATCGATGACGGGACTGATTTTACTCACTGACTTTTCCGTATCGGCAAGCCTTCCTTGCCAATACCGATAGTGGTTCGATATTTGCTTTTCTTGTATTTTCAATTGCTTTATAGCGTAATCAGGAGCCAGCCACTTGGCTGTTAGTTTCTCAGGGGCTAGTGCGTTGAAACGTCCTAAGCGCATGAGCATTGGTGCAATCGCGTCAATCTCTGTCTCATATTTATCGCGACCGATCTGACTTAATTGACCTGGACGAATCGAAAAATATGCCAACGGAAACGCATATTGGTAAATATCTTCGATCTCAGCGAATTTTCTCCATAGGTTCCAATCGCCGGCATATTTAAAAGTACAAAATTGCTTCGGAATATCTACCGCAGCCCACAATCTACCTCGAAAAAACGTTCCTTCTTGCTGCAAGAATCCCCAGTGCTTGCCATCAGACAAACCTTGTTTGATAATTTCACGAGTGAGGTAACGGTCCGCCTCCGCAATTTGTATCTCAGGAGTGCGGACGGCCGCACGTCCCGTGACCCATGCAATTTGATTTTTCTTTTTCGAAATGTAACTAATAACAGCAAAAGCCCCAGGCGCCAGCACATCGTCTGAGTTAATCCAGGTCATCCACTCATTATCAGGAATAGCAAATCGCGAGAATCCCTTTCTGATAGCGTCGTACATGCCGTTATCCTGTTCAGAAACATAGGAAAAACGCACATTGTTACACAACAGCGGAAGCGCTCCCGAGTTCAAGCGCTTTGACCACTTTTCAAGCAGGTCGACCGTACCATCGGTTGAGCCACCATCTTGAACATGGTAATGAACACTAAAATCTCCAGCTTGAAGAACGACACTTGCGATCGTTTCATCGATCGTAGCTCGGGAATTATACGCTGGCGTTACAATATATATTTCAGCCACAAGAATACCTTGAAAAATTAAACACGCCGACCCTAACCGAAGGCAAATCGACGAGAAAACTAATTTGTTTTTTCATACCAATCATCCCACTGGGCCTCCGTGCACTTATATCCGTGGGACTCAAAAAGCTTTCTTATATCTTTCCGTCGTTCCGTAAAATTATGCTCAATGGTCCATAGTCGCACATTCCATGCATCGAAATCAAACGTGCGGAGAATTTCAAATTCACTACCTTCAGTATCGACACTAATATAGTCGATGTCTTTCGGCGCATTGTACTTCTTGAGGAAATCGCCAAGCGATATCGACACAAATGTCGTTGTGTCGCCGTTCTTACGATATGCATCTCTTTTTTCCCTGTGCATATCGTCGTTCGCAAACTCGACACTTCCTCCAAATGCGCCAGCCAGGATGAACTCTACTATGGTGCCAGTGTTCCCTCCGATGTAATCGTCGGAAACTGTACATGCCCGGTTCATCTTCAATTGCGTAAAAAACTCTTGATTCGGTTCCGCGCAAATGCCTTTCCAGGAAAATTCTTTTTCGAGCATCCAAGTGTTGCTCAGCAGTACCCCGTCCGTGGCGCCAAATTCAACGAAGAAGCCTCCTCGCTTATGGCCACATTTTTCCAAAACCCAGATATCCTGCCCTAGTTGGGACATTGAAGTACTGTCTAACGATTCGGACGACGTCAGGTCAGCGCTGTATTTTTTCAACCTTGCGGAATGATGATCAAGCTGTTTGCGCCGCTGTGCAATGGACAATTCGTGATGCACAAGGGACAGTTCTGTCCGAAAGATTTTCAATTGCGTGGAATTAACCCGGGAGGACTGCAGGGCCTTCAATTCACCGTCCATCAATTCCACGGAATGAGGGATCTGTCCTAAACGCGCAGTTTCGAGTACATAGCGCGCTTTTGCGTAATGACGGTAATCACTTCCCAATTGCACTACAAAAAGCGCTTCTTCAAAATGCTGTCCAGAACGCTCTTGATGACCTGCGAGAAGTCCCGCGCGCCCTAGCGAATGGTGGACGCCGGAAATTAGAACTCGACTAATCAGGTCTTTTTGGCAACCCCATTCTCGCGCAGCACTCAGGAATCGCTTCGCTTCGCTTGCTCTTCCCTCCTGTATTAATCCCGCCGCCGCCAGCAGAGCAAGTTTTGCTCTATCGGGATGCGTCTCGATCGACTCAATGGACAACTTCACCAGTTGCTGCCATTCGCCCATCTGAAACTGCTGGCCACTCTGCTTTAGCAAATTTCCATCGACAGGCAAAACTTTGCTTTGTTGCTCCCTCATACCACCTTCACCATAGCTGGAGGTTGATCTGTCAATACACCCAGCAACGACCGGCACTGAAGGAGACGAACCAGACCGCCGCCCTAGAAAACGGGATAAGTAAGTGCTACACCGCCGAAGATAGCTCAACATTTTCTACCCATTTGTCGTTTTTTCGCGTTCAGACACACGGTTCCGCGGCATCAACTGCCGGGATTTGCAAAACGCGGCCCGACTCAAAGTAAGGCTGTGATTGTGAGTCCCCAAAGCTACTGACAAAGCGTTGCCAGCAAGGCACAAAATAGAGACGATATCATTTCTTCATAGGTGTTGCAATGGCAGATGATGCCAGTATTTACCCATGAATTAGTTGCATTTGATCTATGAAGATGCCATACTCGGAACTATCGACTTCTTTTGCGAATTGGTTCACCCACCGTATTTTGATTGCGAAAAAGGAATTAATTTTTTACGTTGTTGCCGATCGTCGGTTTTCTGTTGGCGGAATTGCTTTTCGTTAAATATCGTGAAGCTCATGACACCATATGTCGCGAGTCACTAATTTATGCGGCATGCATCGACTATCGTTCCAAGATATCCCTATATAGTCTAGATTTCCCTGCATCAGAGCGCCCTCGCGGATACTCGCATCCGATGAGAATACTTCAAGAAATAGCTGGACGAAGTAATAGCGTAGGTACAATAAGCCACGTACTTGTCTCTTTCAATGCCCTTGAGTAAAAGGCGATAATGTCGTCTTCTCACCTGAATAAATAGAAAAGAATCTCATGGATAAACGTATTTATGTTGCTGGCCACCGGGGCCTGGTTGGGTCTGCAATCGTTCGGACGTTGCAGCAGATGGGTCATTCGAACATCGTCACCCGTACCCATGCCGAACTTGACTTGAAGGACCAGGCGCAGGTGCGGGATTTCTTCAAAGACGAAAATATTGATGAAGTCTATATGGCCGCAGCAAAGGTCGGCGGCATCCACGCCAATAACGTGTACCCAGCAGAATTCATCTATGACAATATGATGGTTCAGAGCAACGTCGTCCATGAAGCATGGCGTAACGGCGTGCAAAAACTCTTGTTCCTGGGTTCCTCATGCATCTATCCGCGCATGGCACCACAGCCCATCAAGGAAGAGTACCTGATGGCTGGCATGCTCGAGCCGACCAATGAACCGTATGCGATGGCCAAGATCGCGGGCATCAAGCTGTGCGAAAGCTACAATCGCCAGTACGGTACTGATTACCGTAGCGTGATGCCGACCAACTTGTACGGCCCAGGCGATAACTATCACCCGGAGAACAGTCACGTCATCCCGGCGCTGCTTCGTCGCTTCCACCTTGCAAAGATCAATGGTGACGAGGAAGTCGTCATCTGGGGGAGCGGTACGCCGATGCGCGAATTTATGTTTGTCAACGATATGGCCGCTGCAAGCGTGCACGTCATGCAGTTGTCCAAAGATGTGTATGACCAGCAGACTACCCCGATGCAAACCCATATCAACGTGGGTACGGGCGTCGACACCACCATCGGCGATCTGGCGCGTCTGATCGGCAAAGTGGTCGGCTTCAGCGGACGCATCTCGTTCGACACCAGCAAGCCAGACGGCACGCCTCGTAAATTGTTGGACGTTTCCAAGCTAAAGGCGCTGGGTTGGTCCGCGCAAATGTCGTTGGAACAGGGGCTTGAAGTGACGTATGCCGACTACGCAAAAGAGCTGGCTGCTGCTGCCTGACATTAGCTAAGCACACACGTGCCTGCGGTTGAGAAATCGGGTCCCTCGCTCTCAAGCAATTTGCTTGATCAAGCTGTGACCGGACCATGTTCTTTCGGCAGTCAGCACCCGGTGCAGGTATCGTCTATCGCTCGCGGCGTCAGCTGAACATTTCAGCATCCGCGAGCGAGGCGCCTTTCTCATCCTTGGTCGATACCAGCGGTTGATCCGATGTCGGCCACGCGATCGCCAGGCCTGGATCATTCCACGCGATGCACCGCTCGTATTCAGGCGCGTAGTAATTGGTCGTCTTGTACACAAACTCCGCCGACTCCGACAACACCAAAAACCCATGCGCAAACCCCTCCGGCACCCACATCTGCGCCTTGTTCTCCGCACTCAACACCTCCCCCACCCACTGCCCGAACGTCGGTGACGACCGCCTCAAGTCCACTGCCACATCGAACACGCTCCCTACCACCACCCGCACCAACTTCCCCTGCGGCTGCTTGATCTGATAATGCAACCCCCGCAGCACGTTATGCCCCGACTTCGAGTGATTGTCCTGCACAAACGTCACCTTGCGGCCAACCGCCTCTTCAAAGACATCCTGACGAAAGCTCTCATAAAAGAACCCACGCTCATCCCCGAACACACGCGGTTCAATCAACAAAACATCAGGAATAGCCAACCGTGTAAATCGCATCAAGACACCGATTCCTTCACCAGCCGCATCAAATACTGGCCATAACTGTTCTTCTTCATCGGCGCCGCCAACCCTTCAAGCTGTCCAGCATCGATCCATCCCTTGCGAAACGCGATCTCTTCCGGACAAGCCACCTTCAGCCCCTGCCGATGCTCGATCGTCGCGATGAACTGGCTCGCATCGAGCAGCGATTCGTGGGTGCCGGTATCGAGCCAGGCATAGCCGCGCCCCATGATCTCCACATGCAGCTTGCCCTGCTCCAGATACATGCGATTCAAGTCCGTAATCTCGAGCTCGCCGCGCGCCGACGGCTTCAGGGTACGCGCCATCTGCACCACATTCTCGTCGTAGTAATACAGCCCTGTCACCGCATAGTTGGATCGTGGCGCCAACGGTTTCTCCTCCAGGCTCACCGCCTTGCCCTGGCGATCGAATTCGATCACGCCATATCGCTCCGGATCCTGCACGTGATAGGCAAACACGCTGGCACAAGCGCTGCGCGCATCGGCCCGGTCCAGCAAGGTATTCAAACTGTGACCGTAGAACAGATTATCCCCCAGCACCAGCGCCGACGGCGCATTGCCCAGGAACCGGTCGCCGATCAAGAACGCCTGGGCCAGCCCATCCGGCGACGCCTGCTCGGCATACGACAAATTCAATCCCCAGCGCGCCCCGTCGCCCAGCAATTGCTGGAAACGCGGCGTATCCTGCGGCGTCGAAATGACGAGGATGTCGCGTATCCCTCCCAGCATCAAGGTGCTCAGCGGGTAATAAATCATCGGCTTGTCGAACACCGGCAGCAACTGCTTCGAGATCGCCAGGGTGGCCGGATGCAGCCGGGTACCGCTGCCGCCGGCCAGGATGATGCCTTTGCGTTTCACAGGTTCGCTCATGGATTTCCTTGCGCCGACAACTCGGCGATCAAACGGTCGACGTGATGGCGCCAGTCCGGCAGCGCCAGGCCGAACTGAGCGCAGAACTTGCTGCAATCGAGCCGCGAATTTGCCGGCCGCAGCGCCGACGTCGGATAGGCACTGGACGCAATCGGCAGCACCGCCTCCGGCCCCGCCTTCAATATCGCTCCATGCGCCTGGGCCTGCGCCAGCACATGGCGGCCATAGGCGTGCCAGGTCGTGCTGCCCGCCGCCGCCAGGTGGTAGGTGCCGGACAGTTCGTCGGCGTCTTTCCCCAGCCACGCGAGGCGATGCAGCGCCAGCGCGGTGGCATCAGCCAGCAATTCGGCGCCGGTCGGCGCGCCATGCTGGTCGGCCACCACGTTGAGCGTCTCGCGCTCTTTCGCCAGCCGCAGCATGGTTTTCGCAAAGTTGCCGCCGCGTGCAGCGAACACCCAGCTGGTGCGCAGGATCAGGTGGCGCGCGCCGCTGGCACGGATGCGCTGCTCGCCCTCGTACTTCGTGCGGCCGTAGACCGACAACGGATTAGCGGCATCCGTCTCGACCCAGGCGCTATCCTTCGTGCCGTCGAATACGTAATCGGTCGAATAGTGGACCAGCCAGGCGCCGCACGCGGCGGCCTCCTCGGCCAGCACGCCGGGTGCCAGTTCATTGCACGTCTGCGCGGCAAGCGCGTCGCTTTCGGCCCGGTCCACCGCCGTATAGGCCGCGGCATTGACGATCACGTCCGGGGCCTCGCTGCGCACCAGCACGCGCAACGATTCGGGGTCGGATAAATCGGCCTCGGCGCGGCCACAGGCGCGCACCGCACCCAGCGGCGCCAGCGCACGCTGCAACTCCCAACCCACCTGTCCATCCTTGCCGAGCAACAGGATCTTCATGCGCGTCACCGGCCGCCTTCGTACTGCCGGCCGATCCAATCGCGATAGGCGCCGCTCGTGACATTGCGCACCCAGTCGCCGTGCGTCAGGTACCATTCGACCGTCTTGCGGATGCCGGTTTCAAAAGTCTCGGCGGGCCGCCAGCCCAGCTCGCGCTCCAGTTTGCCGGCATCGATCGCATAGCGGCGGTCGTGACCGGGGCGGTCCTTCACGAAGGTCATTTGTTCGGCATACGATTGCCCGTCGGCGCGCGGCCGCAGTTCATCCAGGATCGCACACAGCGTGCGCACCACGTCGATATTCGCCTTCTCGTTACAGCCGCCCACGTTATACGTCTCGCCAATCCGCCCTTGCGCCAGCACGCGACGGATCGCGCTGCAGTGGTCAGTCACGTACAGCCAGTCGCGGATCTGCTGGCCGTCGCCGTAGATCGGCAGCGGCTTGCCCGCCAGGGCGTTGTGGATCACGAGCGGGATCAGTTTTTCCGGGAAGTGATACGGGCCGTAGTTGTTCGAACAGTTGGTCGTCAATACCGGCAGCCCATAGGTGTGGTGATAAGCGCGCACCAGATGGTCCGACGCGGCCTTGCTGGCCGAGTACGGGCTGTTCGGCTCGTAGCGGTGCTGCTCGTCGAATGCCGGTGCCTCGCAGGGCAGCGATCCATACACTTCGTCGGTCGACACGTGCAGGAAACGAAACGCCGCGCGCGCCTCGGCGTCCAGCCCGTTCCAGTAGGCCCGCACCGCTTCCAGCAGCTGGAACGTGCCGACGATATTGGTCTGGATGAAGGCGCCGGGGCCCTCGATCGAGCGGTCGACGTGGCTCTCGGCAGCCAGGTTCAGGACTGCCCGCACCCGGTGTTCGGCCAGCAGGCGCGCCACCAGGGCGGCGTCGCCGATGTCGCCGCGCACGAAGTGGTGGCGCGGATTGCCTTCCAGGCTGGCGAGGTTCTGGAGATTGCCGGCGTAGGTCAGCTTGTCGAGGTTGACGACTGGCTCATCGTGGTGGGCCAGCCAGTCGATGACGAAGTTCGAGCCGATGAAGCCCGCTCCGCCCGTCACGAGGATGGTCATTCCTGTGTTTCCTGGTAGAGGTGTAGATGCTCAGGCAGCGCCAGGGCGCCTGCCCGAGCCCGAGATAACCGCACCATTTTCGGCGCGATCCGGCAGGATTGTCAATCCGATAGCCATATGGCGGCATGCCTGGCGCGGCCGCCGCGCCATGGCGAGGCAGGTTTTACGCCGCCTTCACCGCCCGCAACATCACCTCGATCCCCTGCGGCTCCACCGGCCTGCTGAAACAATACCCCTGCATCTGGTCGCACCCATGCGCCTGCAGGAAAGCCAGCTGCTCCGACGTCTCCACCCCTTCCGCGATCACGTTCAGCTTCATCGAATGCGCCAGCGCGATCACCGCGTTCACAATGGCGGCGTCGTCCGCGTCGCGGGTCAGGTCGCTCACGAATGAGCGGTCGATCTTGAGGCTGTGGATCGGAAAGCGCTTCAGGCTCGCCAGGCTCGAATACCCTGTCCCGAAATCGTCGATCGCCAGCTGCACGCCCATGTTCGCCAACTGCGCCATGGTCTCGGCCGCCGCGCCCGGGTTCTGCATCAAGACGCTCTCGGTGATTTCCAGGGTCAGCCAGCGCGGATCGCAGCCGGTTTTATCGAGCAGCGCGGCCACGCGCTGGGCCACGTCCTGGCCCAGGAACTGGCGCGCCGACAGGTTTACGCTCACCCGCACCGGCGGCAGCCCCTGGCGCAGCCAGGCGACCTGCTGCGCCATCGCGGTCTCCAGCACCCAGTCGCCGATCGGGACGATCAGGCCGGTTTCCTCGGCCAGCGGGATGAAGTCGGATGGCGGCACCATCGGCCGGCCGCGCGGCTTCCAGCGCAGCAGCGCCTCCACGCCGCTCACGCGGCCGCTCGCGATGTCCACCACCGGCTGGTAGTGCAGCAGGAATTCCTGGCGCTGCAGCGCGCGTTGCAGCGCGCCTTCCATCCGCAGGTGGGCCACCGCATGGGCGCCCATGTCGGCCTGGTAGAAGCTGTAGTGGTTGCCGCCCGTGCCCTTCGACTGGTACATCGCGCTGTCGGCGCACTTGAGCAGCGTCGCCGCATCCAGGCCGTCGCGCGGGTACATCGCGATGCCGATCGAGCCGGTCGGGAAGACCTCTTGCCCGCACAGCAGCAGCGGCTGGAACAGGTTGCCGAGCAGCTTGTCGGCCACCTTGGCCGCGTCGCCCTCGCCGGCCAGCTCGGGCAGCACCACCACGAACTCGTCGCCGCCCTGGCGCGCCACCGTGTCGCTCTCGCGCAGGCTGCCGGCCAGGCGGCGCGCGATCTCCACGATCATGCGGTCGCCGGCGTCGTGGCCCAGGCTGTCGTTGACGTGTTTAAAGCGGTCCAGGTCGATGAACATCACCGCCACCTGGGTGCCGGCGCGGTGGGCGTGCACGATGGCTTGCGCCAGGCGGTCCTGCAGCAGCACCCGGTTCGGCAGGCCGGTCAGGGCGTCGTGGTTGGCCATGCGCAGCAGCGCCTCTTCGGCGCCCTTGCGGCGCGAGATGTCTTCCACCACCGCGATGAAGCGCGGGTTGCCGTTGGCGTCGCGCATCATCGAGACGCTCACGTTGACCCAGATCGGCGTGCCGTCGCGCCGCAGCAGGCGCCGCTCGCGCTGGTAGTCGCCGATCTCGCCGGCCTTCAGGCGCTTGGCCAGCGCCAGCTCCTCGGGCAGGTCTTCCTCGCAGGTCAGCTGCTGGAAGAAGCGCTGCAGCAGCTCCACCTCGGTGTAGCCAAGTATCTGCGCCATCTTGCGGTTCACCCGCAATAGCCGCCCGTCCGGGCCCAGCAGCACGATGCCCACCGCGGCCTGGCTGAAGGTGAGGCGGAAGAATTCTTCGCTCTCCTGCAGCCGCAGGCGCGCCTTGCGGCTGAAGGTGATGTCCTGGCCGATCAGCAGCAGCATGTGCTCGCCCGCCTGCTGGACCCGGCGCACATTGAACTCGACATAGCGCACGCCGTCGGCGCGGCCATCCAGCGTCACCAGCACGTGGTCTTGCGGCGCGCCGCTGCGCAGCGCCTCGTCGACGCGCGCCGCCAGCTCCGGCGCCGGCAGCAGTTGCTCGAGCTGGTGGCCGGCGGCGATCGCTTCTTCCGGCGCGCCGATCAGGTCGGCCATCGTGCGGTTCATCGAGCGCACCTTGCGGTCGGCATCGACCACCACCAGGCCGGCCGGCATGCCGTCGATGACCTGTTCGAGGTAGTTGCGGTTCTGGCGCACAGTGCGCTGGTCGGCGTGGGCGTAGGTGTCCAGCGCCAGGCCCATGTCGAAGCAGACCACTTTCAGCACCGCGTCCCAGGCCTCGGCGAAGCGCGCCGGGTCGTCCTGCAGCTTGTGCCACAGCATGCCGGACAGTTCGGACAGGTATTTGCGGTAGGCGCCGATATACCATTTCGGGTCAAGCCCGATGCGCTGATGGGCTGCGCCCACGCGCAGGCGTTCGTGGATGTAGGCGGCGCCATACTCGCCCGCCGTCAGGCTGCTGAAATACTCCGACTGCGCGCGCTGCAGGCGCGCCGTGGCGGCCTCGTCGCCCAGCAGCGCGCGCATGCGCGGGAAAGCCAGCAGGTGCTCATAAAAACTGTCCGAGAAGGCGACGCGTTCCTGCTCCAGCAGCCCGTGCACTTCGCGCAGGACGACGGCGTCGCGCTCGCCGAATTGCAGGAAAGCCTTGCGCGCCGCGATTTCCTCCTCGTCCAGGCCGATCTCGCGCGCGATGGCATCGATCGCTTGCTGCGTTTCCCTCACACCGCCCTCCCCGCCTGCAAGGCTTGCGGCAACCTGGTCATGCCACTTCTCATCTGGGTCATCATGGAACACGCCTCTGGCCAAGCTCCTTGACCAAGAATTAATAACTTGCTGGATATTTTAGTTTCATGATAGCAAAAGCATGCTTGCCGGTCTGTCACTTGTTTCAGGTCTGTTGTTTATTCGCCTTAGTGTGTGCCGAACAGTTAACCTGGTTTAAGGTGTTTATTGATGGACGTTGCACCAGCGCAAAATGTGGCACGGGGATGGGGCGAGAGTGGAACATCGCCATCCTCTCCAGGAGTCACCCATGTCCATCCGCCCGCTTCTTCCGCAGGCCGCCGTTGCGGTCCTGATCCTGTCCCTGTCGCCGATCGCCGCGGCGACCGTCGAGGTCACGCTCACCCCGCTGCAGCCAACCGTCGAACGCGGCCATGACGTCATGGTACGCGTCACCCTGACCAATGCCTCGACCACGCCCCAGCACCTGCTGCGCTGGCGCACGCCGCTCGACGGGGTGGAGTCGCCGCTGTTCGAAGTGCGCCGCGACGGCCAGCCGGTGCGCTACCTGGGGCGCCGCGTCAAGCGCGCGCCGCCGGGGCCGTCGGACTATGTGCGCCTGGATCCGGGCGCCACGCTCAGCAAGACGGTCGAGCTGTCCCGGCTGTATGAGATGAGCGTGACCGGCAGCTATACGATCCGCTACCGCAGCCCGGCCATGCCGGCGCCGGGCGTCGGCATCCAGGCGGTGGTGGGAGAATTGACCTCGAACCCGGTCAGCATCTTCGTCAACGGCCCCCTGCCGCGCGGCAGCAAGGTGGCCGGCATGGCGCCGGAGCCCGGCGGTGCGGGCCTGAGCTATGCCAACTGCTCCAACGCCCAGCAGGAACAACTGGTGACGGCCATGGATGCGGGACGGGCGATGACTGTCGACAGCCATGCCTACCTGACGTCGGGCAGGCAGTATGGCGAGCGCTACTCGACCTGGTTCGGGGCGCTGGACGCCGCGCGCGGCGCCAGGGTCACCGCCAATTTCACGGCCATCAAGGATGCGTTCGAAAATAAACCGGTCAAGGTCGATTGCGATTGCGACGAGCCGTATTTCGCGTATGTGTATCCGGCGCGGCCCTACACCGTGTGGGTGTGCCGGGCGTTCTGGGCCGCCGCCGTGACGGGCACCGATTCACGCGGCGGCACTCTGCTGCATGAGCTCAGCCATTTCGATGTGGTGGCGGCGACCGACGACCATGTGTACGGGCAGGCCGGCGCCGCCGAGCTGGCGCGCACGGCGCCGGAGCGGGCGATCAATAACGCCGATTCACATGAGTATTTTGGCGAAAATACGCCGGCCCAGCAGAAGGCGAAATGAAGCAGGAGGACCACGCAATGGCAAATCAAGCGGCATTCCTCGCGACCGATCTGGCGCATTACCGTCTCGACACACGCAACCGCCCGCTGCGGCTGGCGCTGGATCGGCCGCAGTCCAATGTGGATGCACTGCTACCACAGCGTGTCAGCGGCGTTGAGTCGGTCTGCGACGGCTTCGAGTTCCAGCTTCTTTGTATTTCCGAGAACGCATCATTACCGCTCAAGGAACTGATCGGCCTGCCTTGCGAGCTGCAGATCGTCACCGACCGGGGAAACCTGCGCCGGCTGTGCGGGATCATCACGGCAGCGGCATCCGGCCAGAGCGATGGCGGTATGGGGACCTACAAGCTGACAATGCGCGACGCACTGGCGGTCATGGACAAGAACCGCAATACACGCGTGTTTCGCGACAAAAGCGAACTGGACATCATCCAGTTGCTGATCTCCCAGTGGCAGAAAAGTAACCCGATCCTTGCATCGACTTTCGATGTCCAGACTGCGCCCGGGCTGCTTAACCGTCAATTTCCACGGCGATCTCAGACCATGCAATACAACGAGTCGGATGCGGAATTCATACGCCGTCTGATGCAGCGGCGCGGTATAGCCTGGTTCTTCCGTCCCGGCCTTGCCAAGGCGGATCGCGCGGTGGGCGCCCATGCTCCGGCCAGGATTGGCCACACGCTGGTGCTGTTCGATGGCACCGTGGACCTCGGGCGCAATGCAGCCGGCAGCATACGCTTCCACCGCGATGCCGCTACCGAGCAACGCGATGCGATCACTGGCTGGAGTGGCGAGCGCCAGCTCGTCCCCGGCAGCACCACGCTGCACAGCTGGGACTACCTGAATCCCGGTGGCGCCACCTATATGACAGCCAGTTCGCCTTCCCATGCCGACCAGGGCACGACCGGCAACAGGCTGGCTGCCGCCCTCGACGACTATCGAATGACCTCACCTCACCTGGGTGATGACCATCGCGATCTGGTCATGCTCGGCGATATGGACATGGCGCGCTACGAATATGCCTCCAAATGCTTCCATGGCGAAGGTGCTGTGCGCGATCTGGCGGTTGGGGAATGGTTCAGTTTCGAGGGGCATCCCGACATCGACACCCATCCTGCCGCAGAGCGCGAGTTCGTGCTGACCTCGCAGCGCATCGCGGCTGCCAATAACTTGCCCGCAGAACTTGGGGCACGCGTCGAACGGCTGTTCGCGCGCAGCGGCTGGGATAGCGCAGAGCACGCCGGCACGGCTGGCGGCGAGCAGGCACGGCTACGTTACTGGACGAGGTTCACCTGCGTGCGTCGCAGCGTGCGCATTGTCCCTCCCCCGCCAATCCTGCCGTCGCCGCAGTTGCAGACCGCCATCGTGGTCGGCCCCGGGAACGAAGAAGTATGGTGCGACCATCTTGGCAGGGTCAAGATTCGCTTCCCGGCGACCCGGATCGAGGATCACGCTCACGCAGCCGGCGCGGGCAGCTCGGATTCCGACAGCGACTCGGCATGGGTACGCGTCTCTTCCGGTTGGGCCGGCAATGGCCTCGGGTCCGGCAGTCAATGCGGCGCCCGGCTGTTGCCGCCAGTCGGCGCCGAAGTCCTCGTCGCCTTCGCCGGTGGCGATCCGGACAAGCCGGTCATCGTCTCGCAGGTATATAACGGCGCTGCCCCGCCACCACGGTTCCGGCATGAGGACGATTTGCCCGACAGCCGCCACCAGTCTGGCCTGCGTAGCCGCGAAGTGCGGGGAGAGCGCGGTAACCAGTTGCGACTGGACGATACGTCCGGCCAGATCAGCGCGCAACTGGCCAGCGATCACGCCGCGACCGAGCTTAACTTGGGTTATCTCACCGAACCGCGGCGCCAGGGCGGCGCTGCAGCGCGCGGCGAAGGCGCAGAGCTGCGCACGAACGAAGCGATCGCATTGCACGCGGCCCGCGGCATCCTGCTCAGCGCCTGGAAGCTGCTTGGTGGTGCTGGTAGCAAAGGCGATCAACTGGCGCGCGACGACTACCTGGATCTGCTGCGTGAGTGCGGTGATCTATGTGTCTCACTTGGCAATTATGCGTCCGAACATAAGGGCCTCGCGATCGATAACAAGGAACAGGAAGCGCTGCTGGAACGGTTCGAGCAATGGGAGGACGGCAGCAACACCAGGCCGAAGGCAACGCAAGCGGGCGAGCCAGTGATCGCCATGACCTCGCCCGCCGGAATCGGCTTCGCCAGTTCGAAGGCGATCGTCAGCTATGCGGGCAGTAACCTGGACGGCGTGGCACAACAGCACTTGCAACTCACGGCGGGCCAGCGTTTTACGGTCAATGCGGGCAAGGGCGTGTCGCTGTTCGCGCATCATGGCGGCCTGCACGCAATCGCCCACAACGGCAAGCTGTTGATGCAGAGCCAGCACGATGACACGGCGATCGACTCGGCCAGGAATATGCAGCTGACGGCCACCGAAGGCACGGCGACCATCTCGGCCAAGGTGATCCTGCTGGTGGCGGCGGATGGATCGTTCCTCAAGCTGGGCGATGGGCCGCCGGTCCTGGGCAGCAAGGCGCCACTCAAGTTCCATGCCCCGGAGTTTACCTTCGATGGGCCGCAGTCCATGGCCGCGCAGTTTCCGGAATTCGGCGAAGGCGGTGCGGATCAACGCCTGGAGCTGCGCTATCCGCGGGGCGTGTCGGAAGATGGGAGCGAGCAGCCGCTCGGGGCGCTCGTCAAGGACATGAAGATGCAGGTGTCGCTCAGCGACGGCAGCAGCCTGGACGCGCGCAGCGACGAGGAAGGCAAGTCGGAACTGCTCGCACGCGATGCGATGCACATGGCCGACATCGTCCTGTCGCGCGGTGGGGATCGATAACGGAGAGACCGATGTCCGGAAAAAACTATCCGAAACCTGAATACACCCTCAAGCGCACGAGCGCGGTGTTGCAACCGGGCCGTACCCGCGACAAGGTGATCGAGGTGCCGCGCGAACAGCCTTGCAACATCATCGTGGTGCATGGCGTGAACGACGTGGGCACCGGCTACTGCGAAGTCGAGGAAGGATTGTGCGCAGGGTTGCAAGACCGGCTGCTGCGCCGGTTCAAGCCCGCCGCCTACAAGATGCCCGGCGCGGACGACAAGAAGGTCGCACTGGAAGATCCCGATGCGGTGTTCTTCAAACGCAGCGTGGCGACCGATACCGACAGCCCCGTGATTCCATTCTACTGGGGCTATCGCGAAATCAAGGATGCGTCCAAGACCGTGAATGGTCAGAAGACCGACCGCAACGGTAATCGTCTCGACAAGGACTTGTCCAAGGGCGGCGGGCCGTTCGGCAATGCCACCAGCAGCCTGCCCGATATGTGGAACCGCGGTGTGTACGCCCCACACGATCCGGTCGGCGATCCACTCAGGCCCGTCAAGACGGGACCGGGGCGCATGTACATGGTCCTGGCCGCGCGCCGCCTGGCGGCGCTGGTGACGATGATCCGGCAATACGAGCCAGAGGACACCGTCAACATCGTCGCGCACAGCCAGGGTTGCCTGCTGAGCCTGCTCGCCCAGGCACTCCTGATGGAGATGGGCGAGCGCACCGCCGATACGCTCGTCCTCACTCATCCTCCGTACAGCCTCGATGAGGAAATGGGCCTGCTGATGAAAGGACTGACCCACTTCCAGGGTGACAAGGACCAGGCGATGAACGACTTCTACGCCCTGATAGAAGGCCGGCAAAGCATCGATGCACGGTTGCAGACGTTGATCAACATCGTCAGCGGCGTGGCGAAGTGCAAGGCGTCAGAACCGGTGTTTGGCCGAATCAGCGAGGGCGACAGTGGAGGCATGGTCCACGGCCACTGGAAGCCTGACGGCGATCGTGATAACCGCGGCAAGGTCTACCTGTATTTCTGCCCGGAAGACATGACCGTGGCACTCGACAATATGCGGGGTATCGGCTGGCAGGGCGTGCCCGATTCGGTCACCGATACCCGCCAGCGAACCACGGCAATGGCTGGGGTAATGGCGAGCAAGGCGAGTCATGGCGCTCCCAGTGCGCTGTTGCACGCAACGCGCAATGCGCTGGGCGATCTTGGACCGATGTTCGGCCAACGGGTGTTCACTGCCAAACACCGGACCGCGCCTGGGGCTGGCACGCCTGGTCCGGTGCTGGTCGGACGGCCACCCCACGATTTCACTCTGCGCCTTCGGGGAGAGGACGATCACGCACATGTCGCCGCCAGTGGCCGCGACATGCGCGAATCGCTGCCGATGGTGCGCACGCCTGGCATCCAGGGCAATGCATCCGGGGCGGAACGCTATGGGATCAGGAGGATCAATGGCGAGGCGCTCAAGACGCCTTTTCAGGCAGATCTGCGCGGAGGACAAATCGACGGCGACAAGATTCCGGCCAGTTCCAGGCAGGGAGGCCTCAAGCCGGAGGAATGGGGGCCGTGCGACGAAGTCGATCCCATTGATGCCGCGATCGCCATTACCAGTGGCGCCGGCTTGCAGGTCAGGCGCGAGGTGCTGCCAGCGTCTATGAGCGAAGCGGCAAGCAGCCGCCGCATCGGTCCGGTGGTTGGCGACGATCTGAAGAAATTGGAAGACGCATATAACCGGCTGAAGAAAGTCGATGCCAACAAGCCTGACGATATGTACCGGATTCTTGCGGGCAGACGCCACAATGATCAGTCCGTTGTGGCTGACGTGCAGGAAAGTCCCAATGCGGCAAGGGTGCGCTGGCAGCATGAATACAGCCCGAAGTCTTTTCATAGCGCGATCTTTGCCAGCCGCAAGAATCATCGGCATGTGACGGCTTATGACCTGTCGATTGGGAGTGGAAAGGCCGTGAGTGATCCCCTGTTTCGTGACTACTTGTGCGCGGTAGCAGACTGGCGGCTCCAAATACTGAATTCGGAAACCCGCCCTCGTTCCGGCATATTGACCTGGAACGCCTTTCTCAGTCTTTTCAGTTCGTACTATGCAAACGAACCTGATTGGCGCAAGCAGCTTATTCATGGTAATGCGAGGTATTACAGTGAAGGAGTGCTCCCATCCGGACTTCCTCTGCTAACCGGGAAACTCTGGGACATCGTCATCTCGGAAACAACATCGGGCAAGCGTGTCTCGGCGACCGTCGTGAAAGGGAAGTCATGATCGAAATTGAGGATTGCAAGAGCAGACCACCCAAGAAATGGAAATACATTCTGGGCGCATTTATCACATTCCCATTTCTATTCCTTCTTTGGATTTTTTTTGATTTCCGGGTACTGCGTCCGGAACTTGCCAACATTGACGTGGGGACGACGATGGATAAAGTACGCTGGTTCGGCATTCCGATCCTGTTTGTAACGATCCTGTTCGGTGGCAAGTGGTTGATAGACGCTTACGATGCACATGAGCGAAAGGGTAAATGGAAAATTAAGGTCCAATTACTTGAGGAGCAAGATGCACGCGAGAGGATATCCGAGCAATCCAGACGCGAATATGTACTTGAAGTGCTACGCGTGGGAATAACGGTTGAGAAATACCGTCAAGGAAAATTATGGCACGCACTACAGCAAGGTGAGCCTCACAGCAGTATTCGCGAGCCTGACCCCAAAAAATACCCATGGACCGATCTCGATAAAATGGGCCAGACAGGTGACCGTTCCTGCGACGCGCTTGAGAACGGCGCCGACGCATCGCCCATGTTCTGGGGTGTGCCTTCCATGTATGCCGGCGGACCGATTGACAATCCCAAGTACAAGCCAAGCGACGTTTCGCCCAAGGCTGGACTCGCCGCTAGCGCCGACGGAACCGGCATGGCCTGGCATTTGTTCGCCATCGGCCCGTGGGCCCTTTCGGAGCGCCCAGATCAATTGCTGGAACAAGCATTCACATTCTTCGATGCGTATCCTGACCTCCCCTATCTCGTGCTGATGAGCACCGAAAGTGATGCAGAGCGGGATGACAGGCAGTTGCCCGATATGGACCGCCGCGTCCAAACTGGTCACTACATTCCGGAATACTCCGATGCCAGTGCGGTCCTCATTCTTGCCCGCAGAGAGCGAGTAGAACCGCTTCGCCCCTATGTCTGGGACGACCCGGACAACGACTACCTGCAGGAAAACCTACGGCGCATGTACATCCGGCTTGAAAAGACAGTTCCAATGCGCAAAGAGCTGAAAGACGAATTCCCTGGAATGAGCCGGCAACCCACCGTTGCCGAATGGCTCCCCGCCGCCGCCGAATTCGCCAAGCGCCCCGTCTTCGAGAAAGAAGACGGCACGTTGCTCGACTCCTTCAAACGCTGGAAAAACCATCCGCCGAAGGACTGGAAACCGACCCCCTGGTTCCCGCTTCCCTGGAACCGCAACCAGATGGACACCTTCGACCGGCTCCCTTCGCTGGGATTCGTGCACCGTCCCGTCTTCGTCAAATTCGAGGATGAGCAAGGGCAGCCAATCACACGCCGCGATGCGCGCCAGAAAATCCTCGAAGCAGGCTGGCAGCAAGCGCTGCTGACCTTGCCGGCAGCACGTCGGACGAAAGGCCCGGCCCGCATCATCGCCGCCTTCAACAACAACACCGAGCAACGCATCGCGCTGGAAGGCATGCTGCACAGCTATGCAGCCCAAGGCGGCCCCGAGATCGACAGCGGCAAGACTTCACAATTCATCAATACCGACAGCCGCATGGGCAACACCGGCGCAGCAACCTTCTTCGTACAGATGGCGGTCGGCGTCATGGGCAGCTATATCGACGGTGGACCGTCGGCCGCCATCAACCTGCGCGACCCGACTGGCGCCAGCATCGTCTTCATCAGCCCACCGAGCGACGAGAACCGCCAGAAGCAAGGCGCGAATGTATTCAGGCACATGGTTGAACCGTCGATCGACCCGAAAAACTATGAGCCGCCGACCGTCGCGGCAGTCATGGGCATGCAAGCGGAGACGAGCGATACGGCAAACTAATCTGCAATCGGGGAGCAACCATCATGCGCAATATCGTCAGGCTCGGGGACGCCACGTCCCATGGCGGAAAAGTCATCAGTGCCAGTGCACGCCACCTCAAGGTCGGCGGCATTGCGGTCGCCTGCGTCGGTGACACCTGCAGTTGCCCGATCCCCGGCCACAACGGCTGCAAGATCGCCACCGGCTCCGATCATCACAAAGTCGATGGCAAGGCGGTCGCCTTCCATGGCGACAAGACCAGCTGCGGCGCGTCCCTGATCGCCAGCGCCGCGAACTGCAAGACGCCTTAGATCAGTTGGCGCCCGGGCGCGCGGTAAACGAAAACTTCACCGGCAACGCCGGACTGCTCTTGATGCTGGCCGCGTCGAGCCTGCCCAGGCTGGACAGCCACGGCCCCGCATAGCGGATCTCGTAACTGTGCTGCCCCGGCTTGAACGCATATGCCTGGGTGATGTCGATCGTGTTCAGGTGGGTGGTCTGCGGCTTGACCTCGAGGTAGTCGGCCGGCCCCAGCGGGGCGCGCTTGACCATGCGGCCGGTATACGCCACTTCTGCCTGCGGCGTGCGCAAGTCGAAGCGCGGGGCGCTCAGGTCGTCGCCCAGGGCGATCTCGCGCGGGATCCACACCGACTGGTCGCCGCGGTTCTCGATCAGCACCCGCACCTTGACCGACTTGGTCCCGGTCTCGACTTCGAGCCTGTGATGCACATTCACCTTGGCCTCCACGGCCTTGACCGCGCCGGCCAGTCCGCCCAGCGCCAGCAGCGTCGCCAGCACAGTAGCTGGCATGCTTCGTTTGACATGCATCTTGCCTCCTTCCGACACGGGGCCACACGGTTTCAAGAAACGACTTGCCGCACACGCGACAAGCGCCTTCCGATTATGACACGAGTAGTCTGTACAGTTCAGGGCAGTATGTTACCGCCTGTTTCAGGCAGGGCCGCCAGGATCGTCACCGCCACCCGCCGGTTGCGCGTCTGCCCTTCCACATCGGTGTTCGGCGCCACCGGCCGCGTATCGGCGAAGCCGATCGCCGACAGCCGCGGCGGCTGCAGGCCGTTGTCGATGAACAGCCGCACCACGCTGGCCGCGCGCGCCGTCGACAGTTCCCAGTTCGATGGATAGATCGTGCTGGCGATCGGCACGTCGTCGGTATGCCCCTCGACCTCGATGCGGTGGGTATCTTCTTTCAGCAGGCCCGCCACCGCGCCCAGCACCTCGCGCGCTTCCGGATCGAGCACGGCCTGGCCCTGCTCGAACAGCACGCTGGCATTGATCTCGACGCTGATGCCGCGCGCATTCTGCGTCACCCGCACCTGGCCCGACTTCACCAGCGGCAGCAGGGTCGCCGACAGGTCGCGCGCCATCACGCCCATTCGCTCCTGCTCGCGGCGCGCGGCCTCGTTGCGCTTGCGGTTGATGATGTGCGACAGCGGCAGCACCGGTTCCACATTGGTGTTCACTTGCGTGGCCGCCCCGCGCCCGCCGAAGGCGTCGCCCAGGGCGTCGGACAGCACCTGGTATTTACCTTCGTTGACGATGGAGATCGCATACATCACCACGAAGAAGGCGAACAGCAGCGTGATCAGGTCGGCGTAGGAGATCAGCCAGCGCTCGTGGTGCTCTTGCGGGACGTCGTCGTCGTAGCGCTTGCGGGCCATGACTTCCCTCCCCGCTCAGTGGCGCGCCAGCAGGCTGGCGACGCGCTCGTCGACCACGCGGCCATGGTCGCCGCTGGCGAGATCGGAGAAGACTTCCGCCAGGATCTCGTACTGCGAGACCTTGTCGTTGACGATGGCCTTCAGCTTGTTGCCGACCGGGTAGAAGAACAGGTTGGCCAGGCCGACGCCGTACACGGTCGACACAAAGGCGACCGCGATGCCGGAACCCAGGCGCGCCGGGTCGGACAGGTTTTCCATCACGTGGATCAGGCCCAGCACGGCGCCCAGGATGCCGATCGTCGGCGAATAGCCGGCCGCCGATTCCCAGATGCGCGCCGCCTGGCGCTGGGCGAATTCATAGCCGTTGATCTCGTGCTCCAGCAGGCTGCGCAGTTTATCCGGCGCGATGCCGTCCACCACCAGCCGCAAGCCCTTGGCCACGAAGGGGTCGGCCTTGGCCATATACTGTTCCAGCGACAGCAGGCCGTCGCGGCGCGCCGTCTGGCTCCACAGGGTGATGTCGCGCGACAGTTTCTGGCGACCGTTCCTGGGCGGCATGAAGACCCAGCGCAGCATGCCCAGGCCGCGCAGGAAGGTGCGCGACTCGCTCTGCAGCAGCACGGCGCCGAAGGTGCCGACGACGACAATGGCGAACGCGGCCGGCTGCATCAGCGATGCGAACCTGCCGCCGTCCAGCGTGTAACCGAGGAAGATGCCGGCAATCGCCAGCACCAGGCCGACTACGCTGGCCCAGTCCATATATGCTCCCGCAAGGTGGTGCGCAGGCGCGCAACGGCTTGCGTGTGCAACTGCGACACGCGCGATTCGCTGACGCCCATGACGGCGCCGATTTCCTTCAGGTTCAGCTCTTCTTCGTAGTACAGGCCCATCAGGAGCTTCTCGCGCGGCGGCAGGTTGTCGATGGCCTCGATCACCGCGTGGCGGAAGTCGGTTTCCATCAGGCCGCGCAGCGGGTCGCTGTCGTCCACCGCATAGCGGTCGAGGAAGTTGCCGTCGCCATCGTCGTCATGGAAGTCTTCGTAATAGACCAGCTGGTGGCCGCCCGAGTCGGCCAGCATTTCCTGGTAATCCTCGAGCGAGAGCTTGAGCGATTTCGCCACTTCGGATTCGCTCGGCGGCCGGCCCAGGCGCTGCTGCAGCTCGTGCATCGCGCTCTCGACCTTGCGCATGTTCTGGCGCGTGCTGCGCGGCATCCAGTCGCTGCTGCGCAGCTCGTCCAGCATGGCGCCGCGGATGCGCAGCACCGCATAGGTCTCGAACTGCGCGCCGTGGTTGTCTTCGTAGCGGTTGATCGCGTCCAGCAGGCCGATCATGCCGGCTTGCACCAGGTCATCCACTTCCACCGAAGGCGGCAGCTTGGCCTTCATGTGGTGGGCAAGGCGCTTTACCAACGGCATATGCTCCGTCAGCAAAGAATTCTTGTCCGCTTTCCCTTTGACCGTGTACATGCTGGTGTGAGTCTTTTCTGTGCTTGTGCTGTAAGTTGTCGTTGTCGATCAAGAACCGAAGTGGCCCGCGCTGCCCTGCTTGCCCAACTGCGGCATGGCGTGCAGTGCGAACTTGCCTGCCAGCTGGCGAAACGCCACCGAGGCGCCAGCCAGCGGGAAGGCGTCGACCACGGCCCGGCCCAGGCGCGCGGCCCGGTGCAAGTACTCGTCGGCCGGCACCGAGCCCATGAAACTGAGCTTGACGGCAAGGTAACGTGTTGCTGCTGCTGACATATTATCGTATACCACCTTGGCCTCTGCCTCTGTCGCACCGGTAACGAGAATGCCGAAGGGGCGGCGGCCCAGTTCCATCGACAGCCGTTTCACCAGGGAATACGCATTCGTGATCGAGGCCGCGCTGGTGGACACCTGCACCACGATCTCGGACTCAAGCATCGCGGCCACCGGGAAATCGCCGTCCGGGCCGAGTTCCGCATCCACGATCACGATGCCGGATTGCAGCGCCAGCACGTCGAAGGTATTGCCCAGGCGGCGCGCCTCGGTCGCCGTTTCGGGCGCGCCCATCGGCACCACCGAGAAGCCCTGCGGCGCGGGGCGGATCACCTGGTTGAGCGCGCTTTCCTGGCGCGCCACCTGCAGCAGCGAGGCGCTGCGGTTCAGGCCGAGGCGGCGCGCGACGCCATACTCGACTTCGCAGGCGTCGACGATCAGCACTTCGTTGCCGGTCTGGGCCAGCGAAGCGCCCAGGTTGACCAGCATGGCGCCCTTGTCGTCTTCGGGCGTGGCGGAGAGAAACGTGACCACGCGCGGACGCGGGCCTTGCAGCATGCGGCGCAGGCCTTCGGCCTGGTCGAAGTCGAAACTAGCCAAGGTTCACCTCGCGTGCGCCGGCGGTTTGGGCTGCGGCCATCATCAGCGGCAGGTCAGTATCGGCAAACTGCGCATTGGTGGCGTTGGCGCGGTTGCGGAAGGCGCGGTCCACCAGCAGGTTGCGGTCGGCCACGTGCAGGTCTTCCGGCACGCGCTGGCCGTTCGAGATGTAGTGCAGGTTCAGCTTCTGGCGCACCACGACGTCGAGCACGCCGCCGATCGAGGCGGCTTCGTCCATCTTGGTCATGATCGCGCCGTGCAGGCCGCTGCCCTGGTAGGCGCGCACCACTTCGTTCAGCGTTTCGTTGGTCGAGGTCGAATTCAGGCACAGCAGGCGCTTCACCTCGGCGCCCGAGCTCGACAGCATCGCGACCTGCTCGGCCACCATGTGGTCGCGCTGCGACATGCCGATGGTGTCGATCAGCACGGTGTGCTTGTTGCGCAGTTCCTTCAGGGCGATGCGCAGGTCGGCTTCGTCCTTCACCGAGTGCACCATCACGCCCAGGATCTTGCCGTAGATGCGCAGTTGCTCGTGGCCGCCGATACGGTAAGCATCGGTGGTGATCAGGGCCAGCTTGTCCGGGCCGTGGCGCATCACGCAGCGCGCGGCCAGCTTGGCGGTGGTCGTGGTCTTGCCGACGCCGGTCGGGCCGACCAGGGCGTACACGCCGCCCTGCTCGAGCAGCGCGTCTTCGTTGCCGATGGTGGTCAGGTTGCGGGCCAGCACGGTCTTGACCCAGCGCATGGCTTCGGCGGCATCCTTGGTCGCCGGCATTTTTTCAATGAGATAGCGCGCCAGGGTGGCCGAGAAACCGGCGGCCAGCATCTCGCGCAGCACGGCGGCCTTCTGCGGCTCGCGCTGCGAGGTGGCGTTCCACGACAGTTCGGCCAGTTGGCTTTCCATCATGCCGCGCATGGCGCGAATCTCGCTCATCATCCCGTTCATTTCGGCGGCGGCCGATTCCTTGGCCTGGGCGATGGCGGCGCTCATCATCGAGGTCATGGCGCTCATGTCGATGGTCGGCTCGGCGGCCGGAGCGCGGCGCTCGGCGTAGGTCGGGGCGGCTTCGGCGTAGGCTTGGGCGGCTTGCTTTGGCGCGGCGAAGGCCGGTGCGGCCGGCGCGGCTTGCACTGGCGCGCTGTCCTGCAGCCGACGCGACAAGAATGGCGCGGGGGCCGGCAGCTCGTCCAGGTGCTGCAGCTGCGGGGCCGGCTGGGCCATGTCGGAGTCGGCGGCCGGGGCGGCCAGCGAAGCCACGTCGTCATTGTCCAGCGCCAGGATCTCGACCTGGCCGTCGACTGGACGGTTGGAGAGGATGACGGCATCCGGCCCCAGGGCTTCGCGCACCTTGCGCAATGCATCTCGGGAAGTTGCTGCCGTAAATTTCTTCACCTTCATCTGGTTCTCCGCGCTTCAGTCTGTTCTGCATGACGGGCACGATGCCTGTCGATAGGAAGCATTATTGACGATGCACTGAGGAAACCATCAGGGGAAAAGGATGGGGAAAAGGGTCCATTTCCCGAATTCAGAAAAAACGATACTTACATGTAGGGTTGGCGGCTTCGCCGCCGACGCGTTCAGTTCCGGCTGGCGTTGTGGCGACGCCGCTGCTGGTCGAACGCGTCGGCGGGGAACCCGCCAACCCTACGCCTACGGTGAGGGTTCTGGGGAAGTTGATACTGTTTGAACGCGTGGGCGGGGGACCCGCCCACCCTACCCACAGCAGACGCCGATTACATCGGCACGCCGACCAGGCTGGTCACGCGAATCGTCTTGCTCTCCGGTACCTCGGCATGCGACAGCACCTTCAGCTGCGGCACAGCGCGGCGCAGGAAGCGCGACAGCAGCACGCGCAGCGGGGCCGGCACCAGCAGCACCGGGGTATGGCCCATCTGCTCCTGCTGGTTGGCCGAGTTGGCCGCCTGCTGGGCGATGGTGTCGGCCAGGCCCGGCTCGATGCCGGTGCCGTCGCCGCCGGCGCCCATGGCCTGCATCAGCAGACGCTCGAGGCGGTTGTCCAGGGTCATCACCGACAGCTCGTTCTCGCCCGGGAACAGCTGCTGGACGATGGCGCGGCCCAGGGCCACACGCACCACGGCGGTCAGTTCGGACGGATCCTGCGTCATGCCCGAGTGCTCCGACAGCGCCTCGATGATCGAGCGCATGTCGCGGATGTGCACGCCTTCGAGCAGCAGGTTCTGCAGCACTTTCTGCAGGGTCGACAGCGAGACGACTTTCGGCACCAGGTCTTCGACCAGCTTCGGCGTATCCTTGGCCAGGTGGTCCAGCAGCGCCTGCACTTCCATGCGGCCCAGCAGTTCCGACGCGTGCATCGTGATCAGGTGGTTCAGGTGGGTCGCCACCACGGTGCCGGCGTCGACCACGGTATAGCCCATGCTCTGCGCTTCGTCGCGCAGGCTGGCTTCGATCCAGGTGGCCGGCAGGCCGAAGGCCGGATCGGTGGTCACCAGGCCCGGCAGCGTGCCGCTGGCCATGCCCGGGTTGATCGCCAGGAACTGGCCGTTCATCGCTTCGCCGCTGCCGACTTCCACGCCCTTGAGCGTGATGCGGTAGGCCGACGGTTTGAGTTCCAGGTTGTCGCGGATGTGCACCGGCGGCGCCAGGAAGCCCACTTCTTGCGCGAACTTCTTGCGGATGCCCTTGATGCGCTTGAGCAATTCGCCGCCCTGGTTCTTGTCCACCAGCGGAATCAGGCGGTAGCCGACTTCCAGGCCCAGGGTGTCGACCGGCATCACGTCCTGCCAGGTCGCTTCTTCGCTCTCGGCCGGGGCCTGCTTGGCGGCGGTGGCGTCGGCGGCGGCTGCGGCGGCGGCTTCTTCCGCGGCCGGCGCGGCCTTGCGGCGCTTGGAGATCATGTAGCCGGCGCCGGCCAGCGAACCGGCCAGCAGCAGGAACACCAGGTTCGGCATGCCCGGGATCAGGCCCAGGCCGCCGATGATGGCGGCGGTGATGTACATCGATTCCGGACGCGCCATCAGCTGGTTGGTCAGCTGCGAGCTCACGTCTTCGTCGTTGGCGACGCGCGACACGACCATACCGGCCGCGATCGAGATGATCAGGGAAGGAATCTGCGCCACCAGGCCGTCACCGATGGCCAGCAGGGTGTAGATCTTGGTGGCTTCGCCGACGGCCAGGTCGTGCATTACCACGCCAACGATCAGGCCCGCCACCACGTTGATCACCGTGATCATGATGCCGGCCACGGCGTCGCCCTTGACGTACTTCGAGGCGCCGTCCATGGCGCCGTAGAATTCGGCCTCCTGCGCGACTTCCTGGCGGCGCTTGCGGGCTTCGGCTTCGCCGATCAGGCCGGCGTTCAGGTCGGCGTCGATCGCCATCTGCTTACCTGGCATCGCGTCCAGGGCGAAGCGTGCACCGACTTCGGCGATACGGCCGGCGCCCTTGGTCACGACCGAGAAGTTGATGATGGTGAGGATGATGAAGACGACGATGCCGACGGTATAGTTACCGCCGATCAGGAAGTGGCCGAAGGCCTCGACCACCTTGCCGGCGGCGGCGGAGCCGGTGTGGCCTTCGGTCAGGACAATTCGAGTAGATGCCACATTGAGCGCCAGGCGCAACATCGTGGAGACCAGCAGGATGGCCGGGAAGGCCAGGAAGTCGAGCGGCTTGACCGTGTACAGCGCGGTCAGCAGCACGATGATCGACAGCGCGATATTGAAGCTGAAGAACACGTCGAGCACGAAGGCCGGCAACGGCAGGATCATCATCGCCAGCAGCATGATGATCAGGACCGGCGCTGCCGCCTTGCTGCCTTGTGCACCAAGGCCGCTCATCCAGGCTGGCAGTTTCATGCTATTGGTCATTCATTCACTCCGTGTTCAGTTCAATTCGGCCCCCCTGGCTTTGGCGGCTGCTGCGATGCCGGGTTCAGCGGGTCCATCTCGTCAGGCACTTTCAGCCTGGTCGGGCGATCCGGGTAATCCCCTTCGCCCTTCTTGTACGCGCGCAACTGGTAGACATAGGCCAGCACTTCCGCCACCGCCGAGTACAGGTTTTCCGGGATCTCGTCATCGATATCGGTATGCTTGTACAGGGCGCGGGCCAGGGCCGGGGCTTCCATCAGCGTGACCTTGTGTTCCTGGCCCAGCTCCCGGATCTTGGCCGCCACGTCGTCGATGCCCTTGGCCACCACCCGCGGCGCGCCCTTGCCATCCGTGTACTTCAGCGCCACTGCATAATGGGTCGGGTTGGTGACGATCACATCTGCAGTAGGAACATTTTGCATCATCCGGCCCCGGGCCATTTCGCGCTGCATCTGCCGAATCTTCCCCTTAATCTGAGGATTGCCGTCCGACTCCTTCGATTCCTGGATCATTTCCTGGCGTGTCATTTTCAGTTTGTCTTTCCAATGCCACAACTGATACGGACCATCGATCAGGGCAATGAAGCCCAGCGCGCCGACGATGAACAGGAAGGATTTGCCGATCATGTTGCCGACGTGGGCGCTGCTTTCGTTGAGCGGCTCGACCGCCAGGCCCAGCATCGCCTCCTTTTGGCCGCTGACAACGATATACGCCACCACGCCGACCACGATGGTCTTGGCGATCGCCTTGAACAGCTCGACCAGGGCGTTTTTCGAGAACATATTGCCAATACCCTTGATCGGGTTCAGCTTGTTGAAGTTTGGCATGAAGGACTTGGCCGAGAACAGCCAGCCGCCGATCAGGAGCGGCGACACCAGGGCGATGACCATGATGGCGCCCGCGATCGGCAGGCAGGCCAGCAGCACGCCGACCAGGTCATTGAGAATGCGCTCGATCAGGATGTTGGGATTGAAGACCTGTTCGCGGTCGAGCGTCAGGCCCGACTTGAGCGCCAGGCTCAGTTTACCGACCAGCATGCCGCCAAACGCCCAGAGGCAGGCGCCAGCAGTCATCAGGACGGTGAAGGTGGCCAGTTCGCGCGACCGGGGAACGTCGCCTTCCTCGCGCGCCTTCTCGATCTTCCGGGGCGATGCGTCTTCTGTCTTCTCTGCGTCGCTATCTTCCGACATGCCTGCTCCAGCAATCTATTTCACATGCGCCTTTGTACCGCGCAAACGGAATTATCGCCGGAATTGCCGTGCGGCTAGAAGAAAAGCAGGAGGACGAAGCGGCCGCAATTTGCGGCCGGAGCGGTTACATGCGGCGGCGGATGAAGACCGGAGCTGGCTGCTCGCGGCCGAGGTCGGCCAATGGCGCTGGCTGGTTGGCCGCGGTCGGCTTGGCGACGCGGGCCGAGACGATGACCGGCGCCACCATGGGGGCGATCGGTGCAATGACGGGCTTGGACATCTTGACGCTGGACGTGGCGACCGGCGCCAACGGCGCCGCTGCAGCCGGGGCCGAAGCATGGCGGCGGCGTGCGCGCCAGGCCGACACCACCAGGCCGTACACGCCCAGGTAGAGCGCAAAACTGGCCATCGCCCCCTGCATCAGCACCTCGGGCGCATTCGCATTATTGACGGCCAACACGGCCGGCACCAGGGCGATGCTCCAGGAAACCGGCGAGACGCAGGCATTGCGCAGCGGCGCCGGCAGCATGCGCAGGTAGCGCGCGGTGATCGCCGTCTTGACCAGGCTGTGCAGGTGCCAGCTGTCCGGATGGCCCGGATGGCGGCGGCACCACAGGCGGCGCACGATCGTGAATACCGTTTCGAACACCGGATAGGCGCAGGCCAGCAGCGGCGCCCAGGCCGAGACCGACGGGTTGCGGTAGACCAGCATCACCGACAGCCAGGCCAGCAGGAAGCCGAGCAGGTAGGCGCCGCCGTCGCCGAGGAACAGCTTGCCGAATGGGAAATTCACCACGAAAAAGCCTGCCGTCACTGCGCAGATCACGAAGCACAGCTGGGCCAGGTGGACGTCGCCGGCGCCCAGGGCGATCACGCCCAGGGTGGCCAGGCCGATCACGACCGTGCCGCTGGCCAGGCCGTTGAAACCATCGATGATATTGACCGCATTGGCCACGCCGCCCACCGCGAAGGCGGTGAACAGCACCGAGAACGGCAGCCAGCCCAGCAGGCCGTCGAGCGGCGCCAGGCCGGTGTGTTGCAGGGTGACGCCGGTCAGGAGCCAGCAGACCGCGCCGCTGGCCACGGTCGCCAGCAGGCGTGCGCGCACCGAGACGGTGCGGGTGAGATCTTCGGCCAGGCCGAACACGAAGGCCGGCAAGGCGGCCAGCAGCACCGGCAGCAGCAATTCCTGCTGCGCCTGCGGCATGACGCCGAGCGCCATCCACAGGCCGATCATGATGGCGGCGCCGCCGATGCGCGGGGTCGGGGTGATATGGAATTTCTGCACACCGCGCGTCGCGTCAAGCGAATATCGCCCGTGCCAGCGCGTGGTGAACACGAGCAGGAGCGAGCAGATCAGCGATGTGAGAAAGCCGATTTCGAGGCCGGCCAAGGGGAGGTTATTAATACTCATAGAACCACTTTGTTAACTCGTCAATTCTATCGCATTTCTCGTTGATCATCCGGCAAACGTGCCCGCGCCGGGATTCTATCGCAATGTCACAAATGCTCTGTTCCGCGATGCAAGCCATTGATTGTGCAAGAACAATTCGACGATTCTAAGGAGATTGCGTTTAGCCAATCAATCACCCTGAAACTTCTCCTAATATTTCTCCACAATTTGTTACACTTTTTCCTCGGTGATATTTGGATAGTTTTATTTCCCGTTCACAAATAAAACCTGCCATGGCCACATATACGCGACAGTGCCATATCGTCATTTTCTGCACCGCATGTTGCCTGGGCCTGCTATATCCGGAACCGGCCCGCTCCCAGGCTGCACCGTCGCCCGAATTGCTGGAAGCCCGCGCCCGCCTGCTCGAGGCCGAAACCCGCCAGGCACTGGCCGAGGCCGAACGCGCGGAACTGCTGGCGCGCCTGCCGCCGGTGCAGGCCAAGCCCTTGAGCGGCAACCTGGAGGCCGGCAAGCTGGGCGCCGCCGGCCTGGCGCGCGCCTTCGACCTGGCCCTGGAACTGGCGGCCGAGGTCTGCGCCGCCCTGCCGCCCGACCGCCAGGTCACCGTGTACGACCCGGTCGTCAGCCAGGGCGTGGTGGCGGCGCGCACCGTCGACGGCGCCCTCCAGCAGACGGCGCAAGAATTGTCGGCTCGCAATATCGAACTGCAACGCTACATTAACGCGCAGACCCCGGAATCGGCTGACCGGCGCAGCGCAATACCTTTTATCTGGCTCACCGCGCCCACGGTATTACTGCGCGCCGGCGCCGACTTGGCGAGCCTGTTCAAGAGCGACGCCACCCTGACCGGCATCGCCTATGGCGACGGCGCGCGCGCCCTGTTCGCCAGCGCGCTGGCGCGCTCCTGCCCGTCCCGCCTCGCCGGCCTGGGCGGCGGTTATATGGGAGAACTCGATCTCGAGCGCCATGCCCGCCTGCAGGACCGTGTCCGGCTGCTGGCCGCCGAGCGCGCAGTCCTGGCCCAGCACGCCGCCCACCTGGAAGTGCTGGCCGACGCCGCCAAGGGCGAGCTCAAAAGGGAATTGCAGGCCGTCGAAACGGCGGCCCGGGCCCAGTTGAAGGCGGTCGACGCGTTCACCGAAGGGCTGCGCGCGGGCGAGGCCAGCGACAAAAGTCCCCTGTTCACGGCGGCGCGCTATCTCGGCCAGGCCGAGCGCAGCGCCGGCGCCCTGGTACTGGACGTCGACCTGCGGCTGGAAGGCTTGAGCCAGGTACGCGGCAACCTGTTCACGGGCGAACGCCTGTCGTTGTCCGGCGTTGCCTTCCTGTGGTACCGGCTGCACGAAGCGGACGGCCGGCTGCTGCGCGCCGACGCGCTGCGCCGGGTCAGCCGGCCGGTCGAGGTGGAGTTGCGCGGCGAGCGCGTCGACAACGGGTTCTGGTTCTGAAATTCACTTATCCGGAATTCTTTAACGTTTGCTCGATCGCGCCGAACAACGATTTACCGTTTTCATCCAGCATCTCGATGCGCACCGTGTCGCCGAACCGCATGAACTGCGTCACCGCCTCTCCGCCATCGATTGTTTCTTGCCAACGTTGCGCCGCGATGCACGCATAACCGGGCGTATGCCGCCGCGTCGTGCGATTCGATACTGCGCCGCCGCTGACGATCGTGCCCGCCGTCACCGCACGGCTGCTCGCCAGCGCCGCCAGCAGTTGGGGAAAGTTGAAGGCCATGTCCTCGCCCGCTTCCAGCGTCCCCACCGGATTGCCATTCCACACCACGCGCAACGGCAGCGCGGCCTTGCCGCCACGCCAGGCCTCGCCCAGCTCGCTTGGGGTCACCGCCACCGGCGCGAAGCTGGTCGCCGGCTTCGCATGCAGCAGGCCATGGCCGCCCGCCCGTTCCTCTAGCGCCAGCCCCTGCAAGGTGACGTCGTTGGCCAGCAGCAGCAGACGGATCTGCCCGTGCGCCGCGTCCACCGTCGCGCCCTGCGCCACATCGCCGCTCACGACCGCCAGCTCGGCGCCGAAATCGATGCCCCACTCCTCGCGCGCCAGCACCAGGTCTTGCCGCGGTCCGAGAAAACCGTCGCTCGCCGCCCAGGCCAGTTGCGGCGTCTCGCGCCAGGCTACGGGCAAGTCGGCGCCCGCGGCGCGGCGTTCCAGCTCATGGTGGTGCAGCCAGGCGGCGCCGATGATGCGCCCGCTCGCGCGCGGCAGCGGCGCCATGCAGCGCGCCGGGTCGAAGTCGAAGGGACGGCGCGCCCTGCCCTCCGCCTTGCCCTCATTGAGCTGGCGGTACAGCGTATCGAGCTGGGGCGCGATGAAGGCCCAGTCGTCGAGGGCGGCGCGCAGGCTGGGCGCGATGCCGTCGGCGACGTGGGCGGTCTTGAGGTCGCGCGACACCACGGCCAGCTGGCCGTCGCGGGTGCCGTCGTCGAGGGTGGCGAGTTTCATGGGCAGGCTCCTGGAGGCGAGCCCGCCATTCTACAGATCAATATTTAACGATGACACCCGCGCCGACGCTGCGCTGGAAGTAGTTGTAGTCGATCATGCTCTGGCCATAGCCGGCGAAGGCATTGATATAGCCCTTGACCGGGCCTGCCAGCGGGAAGGCCCAGCCGAGCTGGACCGCACCCTTGTCGGTGCTGAAATTACGGCGCACCAGGCCCGACAGTTCATGGCCGCCGCCGAGGCGGTAATTGCCGGCCAGCTCGAAGCGGCCCATGTAGTCGATGATGTCCGGGTTATTGTCGTCCTCGAACGATTCGTTGACCCGTTTCCAGACCTTGGCCGTCATGGTGAACGGACCGCGCTCCAGGCCGACCTGGGCGTAAAAGCGGTTCCAGCTGCGCGACAGGGTCGACGACTGGCCATTCGACTGGTGCACGAAGCCCAGGTTCAGGAAGCGCACATTGGTGCCGAGCAGCGCGAAGTCGAGCGGCGTGACCGCCATGACCTCGGGCTGGTAATTGGTTTCGCGGAACGGGCTGGACGCCTCGTGGTTGGCGGCCTGCCAGAAGCTGTTCTGGGTATAGCCGAACCAGACGTCAACCGGCAGCTCGAACAGCGTTTCGACCAGCTTCATCTTGAAGCTGAGCTGGAATTCCAGCTCGGCCTTCGACAGGCCTTCGGCATCCGGGTCGGCTTCCCAGAAATCGCGGTACGGCTCTTCGTTCGGACGGTGGGTGCGGGTCGCGATCAGGTAGCTCGGGTGGTGCGGACGGAACTTGAAGACGCCGCGCTTGTCGCGGGCGTCGAGTTCCCAATGACTGCTGAGCGTGTACTGGGCCGCAGCCTCGACCACCGGATCGACCGAGGCGGTGTGGTCCACCGCGCCGGTGCGCGGCGCATCGAAGGCGCCTGCGGCGACCGGGGCCGTGGTCGGCACCGGCGGCACGGCGGTCGTGGCGGGGGTGGCTGCAGCAGCGACGGCTGGAGCAGTCGTGGCGGCAGCGGCCGCCTGGCTGGCGGCGACGCCGTCGAAGCAGGCCAGGCGCTGGGTACCGTCGGCGATGGCCGTGCAGTCGGCCAGCGTCTGCGGTGCGGTCTGGGCCAGGGCCGGCAAGGCCAGCAGGAGCGGAATCAGGGCGAAGGTATGGGAGAGTCTCGGGCGGTAAGCGTGCATGTTTATTGTTTTATATCAAAACGTTCGTGCGGCAACCGGTTCCCGGTCGCCATCGCGACGAAGTGTCGCGGAAATCTCTTAACGATGTCGCACGTATTGCATTCAGGCATGCGCCGCCCTACCCGCGATCGCCGCCGATGCGATCAGGCGGGCACCAGCAGGTCGAGCTGGGCCTGGTCCAGGAAACACCATTCGCCCTCTTCGAGGCCGAGCGATTCCAGGGTCAGGCCGCCGATCTGCGAGCGGTGCAGCGCGCTGCAATGGTTGCCGGCGGCGGCCAGCATCCGTTTGACCTGGTGGTATTTGCCCTGTTCCAGAACAATCTCGAGGGTGTGCTCGCCGCGCTGGACGCAGGACACCGCCTTCAATGGCGCCGGCTCGTCGTTCAGTTGCACGCCGGCCAGCATATGGGCGACCAGCGCATCGGTCACCGGTTCGGCGGTGGTGGCCTGGTACACCTTGGGCACGTGGCGCTTGGGCGAGGACTGGGCGTGGATGAAGGGACCGTCGTCCGACATCAGCAGCATGCCCGTGGTGTCGTGGTCGAGGCGGCCGACCGGTTGCACCTCGCGCCAGGTAAATTGTTCCGGCAGCAGGGTCAGCACGCCGGGATGGTGGCTGGGCTTGCGCGAACATTCGAAATTGGCCGGCTTGTACAGCGCGATATAGACATGCTCGCGGTAAGGCCATTCCTCGTCGAACACGGTCAGGACCAGGCCGTCCGTGTCGAAAGTGGCCTTGTAGCTGTCGACGATCTCGCCATTGACGGCGACGTCGCCGTCCTCGATCAATGCGCGGCAGTATTTGCGGGTGCCGAATCCCTGCGATTGCAGGATGCGGTCCAGGGATAGTTTGCTCATGGGGCGAGACTTTACCAGATGGCGTCCACCCTGGTAAGCCGAGGTGTTAGCGTTACCTGCGACCCATTTTGCATGCAGTCGTTCATTTGAGCAGCGTCAAGCCTTTCGAAATTCGCATTGATAGACTTCAACACGTTAGGAATCCGCCTAACGGCACCTACGGCATCTCGAAACAGGGGAGGCCATAGCCAGAGGATAGGAATGAACGTGAACGACGATCTCGACACAACAAATGGAAAGCTTTCCGCTCAAGAGGTGTACTGTGCGCGCCAACGGCTCGCCAAGGACCATGCGGTGCTTTTCCCGACCCGACTCGCCATGGCGCGCTGGCGCGGCGGCCTTCCCCACCTGCACGGCGGCCAGCCGCCGCTGCGCGCCGCCTGGCATGCGCGCATCGTGCGCGACTACCAGGCCTGGCTCGACCGCGGCGGCTTCGCGCAGCACGACGAGCTGGCGCCGCTGCGCAAGCCGGTCATGTGGCAACCGCCCCAGCCGAGTTCGCCGCAGCGGGCAGTGCAGGTATTCCAACAACACAACCAACCCGCACATACCACTAAGCAGCAGAATTCAGAGCCTTCATGCCGTTCGGACCGCGATGGCGATGCCCGGCAATGCGGCACTTGTACCTGAACCGGCACCGTCTTCCGGCAGGACGCCGGGGACACCCGATGAGACCGGAAAACAGGCAAGCGGAAAACGATGGAGCCCGTGAATGGCTCCTCCAAATGGAAACGACGGCCTGGGCCGTCGTTTCCGTTCCTGCAGCAGGCGTGCTGTTCAGGCAAGCCTCCCAGGGACGTACTACCATGAGGAATGGAATTCTCTCGAAAACCGCGCAGCGCGCGGTGGGATAGCGTGTCGCCGTCCGGGCCGTTCGAAGCGGCTGCCTCTCCCGTCCCTTGCTGCTCGCGCTACCGTTCCACTATAGTCCCTCACCGTCTGTATTCAAGGACAAAATGTTCAGCGCAATTTCGGTACGGCTCCGTGATAGGCCGCCTTCACCGCGCTTTCCCCTACCGCCGCACCAAATTTCTTGAGCACCCGTTCCGGCAAGCCTTCGTGCGCCGTGTAGTCGACGATGTCCTCGGCCTTGACGATGTCGCGCGCCACCGTGTCGACCGTGCCGAAGGCATCGGCCAGGCCCATGTCCACCGCCCGGGCGCCGGTCCAGTACAGGCCCGAGAACGTTTCCGGCGTTTCCTTCAGGCGCTTGCCGCGCCCGGCGCGCACCACCTCGATGAATTGCTGGTGGATTTCGTTGAGCATCTCTTGCGCATGTTCGCGGTGCTTCTCGGACTGCGGGCTGAACGGATCGAGGAAACCCTTGTTCTCGCCGGCCGTCATCAGGCGTCGCTCGATGCCCAGCTTGTCCATCGTGCCGGTGAAGCCGAAGCTGTCCATCAGCACGCCGACCGAGCCGACGATCGAGGCCTTGTTGACATAGATGCGGTCGGCCGCGGCGGCGATGTAGTAGCCGCCCGAGGCGCAGATCTCGTCCACCACCACATACAACGGCTTGTCGGGGTAGCCGCGCTTGAGGCGCTGGATCTCGTCCACGATGATGCCGGCCTGTACCGGGCTGCCGCCCGGGCTGTCGATGCGCAGCACCACGGCCGCCGAGCCGGGATCCGAGAAGGCCTTGTTCAGCGACGGGATCACGGTATCGGCCGCGCCGCTGCCTTCTGCTTCGATCTCGCCGTTAATTTCGATCAACGCCGTGTGACGGCCCAGGTTTTCGACGTCGCCGCTGCCGAAATTGAAGTCGTAATAGGCCCATAGCGCCAGCAGGGCGACGGTGAGGAAACTCAGTTTGAAGAAAATACCCCAGCGCCGCGCGCGGCGCCGCTCTTGCACGGTGGCGAACACCAGTTTCTCGAGCGTTTCGCGCTCCCAGTTGCCCACGGTCGGATTCGATGCGAGCCGGCTGTCGCCGGGATGGTCATGGCTCGTTTGGTCACTCATAAAGTCGGAAGGTCGTATGCCGAGCCAGGTCTACGCAGGCGCGCGGAACCGCTCGTCGGGCAGCCAGTATATCTTGCCCGCGCCTTCGCGTACGACGATCGGATGCAGGCGCCCGCCGCGGCATGGACCGCCCGCGCATTTGCCGCTGCCGGGCTCGTACACGGCGCCGTGGACGGCGCACATCAGGTACTGGCCGCCGGACTCGAAGAACTCCCCTTCGTTCCAGTCGAGCTCGACCGGCACATGGGCGCAGCGGTTCAGGTAGCCATGAACCTGCCCGCCGTGGCGGACCACGAAACCGGTCGCCGGCTGGCTCCAGGCCAGTAGCGGAAAGCGCACGCCGCGGCCGCCGTCCAGTAAAACATCGGCATCGCACACGAACACCTGGCCTTCTTCGGCCAATTGCGCATTCTCCTGTTCAGGCATGCTCGAGCAGCCAGGCATGCAGCTCGGGAATATTACGCGCCGAGAACAGCGGATTGCAGGCTTGCAGCTGGGCCACAGGATGCGCGCCAAACTCGACGGCGATACCGGCGGCGCCGGCATTGTTCGCCATCATGAGGTCGTGGGTGGTGTCGCCGATCATCGCGGTGCGCCGCAGATCCTGGCCCAGCTCGCGGG
Organism: Telluria beijingensis; assembly: GCF_030770395.1. Lineage (GTDB taxonomy): Bacteria > Pseudomonadota > Gammaproteobacteria > Burkholderiales > Burkholderiaceae_D > Telluria > Telluria beijingensis. The sequence goes on from NZ_CP132480.1 coordinate 1,836,692, forward strand.
TCAGCTCTTGCAGCATGGCCGGATGGGGCTTCGAAAATGTCTCATCCGCGCAACGGGTGGCATCGAAGATCGACAGCAGGCCGGTGGCGTTCAAGGCCCGGTTGAGCCCTACCCGGCTCTTGCCGGTGGCCACGGCCAGGAAATATCCCTCGTTGTTCAGGTCGGCCAGCATCTCCCGGACGCCCTTGAACAGCACGAGTTCATGGTCCTTGGTCAGGAAGTGATAACGGTAGCGCTCGACCATGCGCGGGTACATGGCCGGCTGGATGTCAGGCATCACGGCCTGCATCGCCTCGGCCAACCCGAGGCCGATGACGTGGGCGGCCGAGGTATCGCTCGGGACCGGCAGGCCGAGGTCGCGCGCGGCCGCCTGGATGCACTTGACGATGGCCGCCGTGCTGTCCATCAGGGTGCCGTCCCAGTCGAACACGATCAGGTCAAATTGTTTTCTTGCCATTATGTAGCGGCGGCGCAAAGCCGCCGGTCTCCGTAGATTGTCGTCGGTGCATGGCGCTCAGGCGCCGGGCGTCCCCAGGCTTGCCAGGAACCGTTCGCATTCCTCGGGCACCGGCGCGCGCAAGGTCATGCGCTCGCCGCTGTCCGGATGGGTGAACGTGATCTGGTGCGCGTGCAGGAACATGCGCTTGAGCGCCCCGCGTCCCTCGCCCGCCTTGTGCAACTGTTTATTGAACGCAAAATCGCCATACTTTTCGTCGCCCAGGATCGGAAAGCCGCTCGATGCCAGGTGGACCCGGATCTGGTGCGTGCGCCCCGTCTTGAGCTCGGCTTCGAGCAGCGCGAAGTCTTGCCATTTTTTTAACAGGTTGAAAATGGTGTGCGCTTCCTGGCCGCCGGCCTGTACCACGACCCGCTTTTCGCCGTCGGCCGTCGTGTATTTATGCAGCGGCAATTTGACGTGCTGGCGCTTGTTCTGCCAGTCGCCCTTCACCGCCGCGAAATAGCGTTTGTCGGTGCTGCCGTCGCGCATCTGGTCGTGCAGGTTCGTCAATGCGCTGCGCTTCTTGCCGATCAAGAGCAGGCCCGACGTCTCGCGGTCGAGGCGGTGCACCAGTTCGAGGAACTTGGCTTGCGGCCGCGCCGCGCGCAATTGCTCGATCACGCCGTAGGACACGCCGGAGCCGCCATGCACGGCCACGCCGGCCGGCTTGTTGATCACCAATAGATGCGTGTCTTCGAACACGACCGGGAATTCGGTCCCGGGCACGATGTCGGTGCTGGCCTTTTCGGCGATGCGGATCGGCGGGATGCGCACGGTATCGCCCTCGGCCAGGCGGTACAACTGGTCGATCCGGCCCTTGTTGACACGGACCTCACCCGAACGGAGGATGCGGTAAATATGGCTCTTCGGAACGCCTTTGCAGACACGCAACAGGTAGTTATCGATGCGCTGTCCGGCGTCTTCTTCGCCGATCGTCACGAATTGTGCCTGCAGAGCCTGTTGTGATGAAGGGGGAACAACACTCGTTTGGGTCGCCATTCGCTCTGTCTTCCCAGAAATTCTCTCTAAGTCCTTCATTTTGAATATATAATCGACAGGCGGCGGTCAAACCTCTGCTGGTGTAAGAATTAAAACGATATTTTACACAGGGGCGCGCTCCATCGGCCCCGCTCAATGCAAATTCGATGGAAAGTAACGTGTACGCACATTCTTGCGCCGGTCAGGGTTGCACCTGCAGTTGTAATCGGGTTGTGCGCAAGAATGCAGGATTGGATTGTCAGGATTCTTAAGGATAAGTACCGGCAAGCAAATCTTGCTTGCCGGGTGATGGTGTCGATAACGCTTGTCGTTTTCGCCGGGCTGGACGCACGACCGATCCTCGAGACTTGTGAGTAAGGCTGTCTTTTCGCCTCCAGGTCCTGGATTCGTCGGCTTCTGGCCGGGCTGGTGTTAGTACGCCCCCTCGCTCCGCTGTGCCGCCCCAACGTGGCGGCAGGCGGCCAGCGCAGGTCGCGGCGTGCGTGGACAATGACGTTCGGCCCCACGGCGCCCTGTTGCGGCAACGATGCGTGTGCACCCAGTGTTCACCCTTCGTTGTATCGCACGCCCGGGCATTCCCCCCTCCTGGTCTCCCATCCCCGCATACATCCCTGTAGCTGCGCCGCCCGCGAGGGCGGCCATCACACGGCCCCCGGGTCGCGGAGTTTATAAAAATGAAACGTATGTTGTTTAACGCTACGCAGCAAGAGGAGCTGCGCGTAGCGATTGTCGACGGCCAAAAACTGATCGACATCGATATCGAGACCGCCGGTCGCGAGCAACGCAAGTCGAATATCTACAAGGGTGTCATCACCCGCATCGAACCCTCCCTCGAAGCCTGCTTCGTCTCCTACGGCGAAGACCGCCACGGATTCCTCCCCTTCAAAGAAGTCGCCCGCTCGTATTTCCGCGAGGGTGTCGACGTGCGCAACTGCACCATCAAGGAGGCGCTGAAGGAAGGCCAGGAAATCATGGTCCAGGTCGAGAAAGAAGAGCGCGGTAACAAGGGCGCGGCCCTGACCTCGTTCATCTCGCTGGCCGGCCGCTACCTGGTCCTGATGCCGAACAATCCGCGCGGCGGCGGCGTCTCGCGCCGGGTCGAAGGCGAAGAACGCCAGGAACTGCGCGAAACCATGGACAAGCTCGACCTGCCGCAAGGCATGTCGGTGATCGCCCGCACCGCCGGCATCGGCCGCACCGTGGAAGAGCTGCAGTGGGACCTGAACTACCTGATGCAACTGTGGCGCGCGATCGAAGGCGCCGGCAAGTCGGCCCCGGGCGCCTTCCTGATCTACCAGGAATCGTCGCTCGTCATCCGCGCCATCCGCGACTACTTCCAGCCGGACATCGGCGAAGTGCTGATCGATACCGACGACATCTACGAGCAGGCCCAGCAGTTCATGAGCCACGTGATGCCCGACATGGCGCACCGCGTGAAGCGCTATAGCGACGACGTGCCGCTGTTCTCGCGCTTCCAGATCGAACACCAGATCGAAACCGCCTACGCGCGCACCGTGCCGCTGCCATCGGGCGGCGCGATCGTGATCGACCATACCGAAGCCCTGGTCTCGATCGACGTCAACTCGGCCCGCGCGACCCGCGGCTCGGATATCGAAACGACCGCCTTCAACACCAACTGCGAAGCGGCCGACGAAGTGGCCCGCCAGCTGCGCCTGCGCGACCTGGGCGGCCTGATCGTGATCGACTTCATCGACATGGAAGTGGCCAAGAACCAGCGCGAAGTCGAGCAGCGCCTCAAGGATGCCCTGCACCACGACCGTGCACGGGTCCAGATGGGCAAGATCTCGCGCTTCGGCCTGATGGAACTGTCGCGCCAGCGCCTGCGTCCTTCGCTGTCCGAAGGCTCGCACGTGACCTGCCCGCGCTGCTCGGGCACCGGCCACATCCGTGATACCGAATCGTCGGCCCTGCAAGTCCTGCGTATCATCCAGGAAGAGGCCATGAAGGAGAATTCGGCCGCGATCCACGTCCAGGTGCCGGTCGACGTCGCCGCCTTCCTGCTCAACGAGAAGCGTGGCGAAGTGCTCAAGATCGAGAACCGCCACCGCATCACCGTGATCCTGATCCCGAACAAGCACCTGGACACGCCGCACTACAAGCTCGAGCGCATCAAGCACGACGATCCGCGCCTGGAAGACGCGCACGCCAGCTATGCGATGGCCGAATCGGCCGACACCGACATGGCCTACGCCAAGCGTCAGAAAGAAGAAGCCAAGCCGCGCCAGGAAGCAGTGGTCAAGACCATCACCCCGGCCCAGCCGGCGCCGGTGGTCGACCGCAGCGAAGCGGCCAAGTCGGCAGCCGCCGCTGCTGTCAAGCCGGCGGCCGCGCCGGTGGCGCCTCCTGCCCCTGCGCCAGTCGAGAAGAAAGGTTTCTTCGCCCGTCTGCGCGACCTCTTCTTCGGCGAGCCGGAAGCGCCGGCGCCAGCCCCGGTCGTGGTCGAGAAGCCGGCCGCGCCTGCGCCGGCCGAGCGCGGCGATCGCAACAACCGCAACAAGGGTGGCCGCAACGGCGGCCGCAACGGCGAACGTGGCGCCAAGCCAAGCCGTGAGCGCGAAGAGCGCGAGGCGGTTGCCACCACCATCGCCAAGGGCGCGCCAGGCGAGGAATCGGCCAAGGCGCCGCAGGGCGACGAGGCCCGCGAAGGCCGCCAGCCGCGCCAGCCACGCGAACGCAAGCCGCGCGAACCGCGTGAACCGCGCGAGCAGGTCGAAGGCGCCGTGCGCGTCGAGGGCGCCGAGCGTCCGGAACGCGGCGAGCGCAAGGAGCGTCAACCGCGCCAGCCGCGCGAGCGCACCGAACGCGTCGAACGCACCACCCAGGTCATCGAAGCCAAGCTGGACGAGGTGAACGTCACCCAGACCGTGGCCAGCGCCACCGTCGCCGTGACCACCAATGGTCCGGAAGGCAGCCAGGAAGTCGTGCAGCAGGTCGTCAAGTCGGTGACCACGATCGGCCCGGACAGCGAGGAAATCGAAGACGGCGACGAGCCGCGCCGCCGCCGCCGCCGCGGTGGCCGCAACCGCAACCGCCGCGACCGCGACCAGCTCGAGGGCAGCGAAGCGCTGGAAGGTTCCGACGAAGCGCCGGCATTCACCCCGGTAGCCGATGAAGAAGCGGCCAAGGTCGCCGCCGCCGCCAAGGCCGCGAAGACCAGGCCGGCCCGTGCTGCGGCACAGGATGCGTGGCCGTTCCCGACCGCGGCGTCGGTGGCTGCGGAGAAGGCGGCGCAAGAGAAGGCTGCCGCTCCTGAAGCTGCGCCAGCGCCTGCTCCGGCTGCTGCTCCTGCGCCTGTCGAAGCGGCTGCACCGGCGCCGGTTGCCGCCGAGCCGATCCCGTTCCCGACTGCAGCCTCGGTTGCAGCCGAGCAGAACATGTTCCCGACCGCGGCATCGGTGGCCGCTGCACGTGCGGCGGCCGAGCAGGCTGCGGCGCCTGAAGCGGCGCCAGCCCCTGCTCCGGCTCCGGTCGAGCAGGTTGCTCCAGCCCCTGTGGTCGAGACCGCGCCAGTGACCGAACCGGTTGCCGCATCGGCAGTCGAAACGGCGCCGGCAGCCGCGCCGGCCATCACCGTCGCGCCGACGCCAGTCGCCGCACCGGCGGCCAGCGCACCGGCTCCGGGCGCCGCCCTGGCTGCTGCGCCGGCGGCACCGACCGCGGCGCCGGCCAAGCTGGAAGAAGTGCTGGCCCAGGCCGGCCTGCAACTGGCCTCGACCGACCCTGAAAAACTGCGCGCCGCCCAGGAAGCCGCAGTGGCAGCCCCGGTCCGCCTGGGCCGCGCCCGCAAGCCGGTCGTGGCGCCGGTCGACGAGCCGCTGGTGCAGGTCGATACCACGCGCCAGTAATCCAGTTAGTCGACTGCCCCAACCCGTCGTTACTGCCACTGGCAGTAACGACTTCCCGCGCAGGCGGGAACCCAAGTTTGCCAGCGCTGCCACAGTGCTGATAACTTAGGTTCCCGCCTCCGCGGGAACGACGTTTTTGGCAGTGCCGAAAACATCGTTTTTGGGCTGACGAAAAAGCATCACCTCATTGGGTACGGGCAGCTTCATCCGCCCCGTGCTATCGTACTGAAATGGCTGAAAAAATCATTCTGATCAATGACCTGCGCGCATCCACGCTACAGGTCCCGGCCGTGCTTGCCCCTCCGACCGGCCTGCTGGGCGACGCGCTCGGGCGGCCCCTGCACGACCTGCGCATCTCGGTCACCGACCGCTGCAACTTCCGCTGCGTCTACTGCATGCCGAAGGAAGTGTTCGACAAGGATTACCAATACCTGCCGCATGGCGACCTGCTGTCGTTCGAGGAAATCGCGCGCGTTGCCCGGCTGTTCATCGCCCACGGCGTCGAGAAGCTGCGCCTGACCGGCGGCGAGCCGCTGCTGCGCAAGAATCTCGAGCGCCTGGTGGCGATGCTGCGCGCGCTGCCCACGCCCAGCGGGCGGCCGCTCGACCTGACGCTGACCACCAATGGCTCGCTGCTGGCGCGCAAGGCGCAAGCCCTCAAGGACGCCGGCCTGGACCGCGTCACGGTCTCGCTCGACGCGCTCGACGACAAGGTGTTTCGCAGCATGAACGACGTCGACTTCGCCGTCGCCGACGTCTTGCACGGCATCGACGCCGCCCACGCGGCCGGCCTGGGACCGGTGAAGGTCAATATGGTGGTCAAGGGCGGCACCAACGACGACCAGATCCTGCCGATGGCGCGCCACTTCAAGGGCTCGCCCACGATCCTGCGCTTCATCGAGTTCATGGACGTCGGCGCCTCGAATGGCTGGAATATGCACGACGTCGTGCCGTCGCACGAGGTGGTGCGGCGCATCTCGGCCGAGCTGCCCCTGGCGCCAGTCGCGGCCAACTACAGCGGCGAGACCGCTTCGCGCTGGCGCTACCTCGATGGCGGCGGCGAGATCGGCGTGATCTCCAGCGTCACCCAGGCCTTCTGCGGCGACTGCTCGCGCCTGCGCCTGTCGACCGAGGGCAAGCTGTACACCTGCCTGTTCGCCACCCGCGGCCACGACCTGCGCGCGCTGCTGCGCGAGGGGCGCAGCGACCTCGAACTCTCCGGCGCCATTGCCCAGCTGTGGCGCGGGCGGGCCGACCGCTATTCCGAAACCCGCACGGCGGAGACGGGCATCGGGCAGCGCGACGGCGCGCGCAAGGTTGAAATGTCCTATATCGGCGGTTGATTCTTAGCGGCTAAAAAATATGGAACAAGGAATGATCAGCGGACTGGTACTGGCGGGCGGCCGCGGCTCGCGCATGGGCAATGTCGACAAGGGCTCGCAGCCCTTCCGGTCGAAGACCATGGTCGAGCACGTGCTGGCGCGCCTGCGGCCGCAAGTCGGACCGGTGGCGATCAGCGCCAACCGCAATCTCGATTTCTACCGCGCTTTCGACGTGATGGTGCTGCCGGACGAGATGGCGGACTATCCAGGCCCGCTGGCCGGCCTCGAGGTCGGCCTGCGCCACTGCGCCACGCCCTACCTGCTGGCGGTGCCCTGCGATTCGCCCTTCCTGCCGGATGACCTGGCTGCGCGCCTGCTTGCCGCGCTGGAAGAAGCGGACGCCGACGTCGCCTACGCCGCGACCCGGGAAGCCGGCATGCGCGTCCAGCCGCATCCCGTATTCTGCCTGGTGCGCGCGGACCGGCTGCCCGCGCTGTCCGCCTACCTGGCCGAAGGCGGCCGCCGCGTCGACGGCTGGTACCGCGACCTGAACGCGGTCGAAGTCATCTTCGACGATGCCGACGCCTTCCGCAACATCAACACCCTGGACGAGCTGCGCGACCTGGACGACACGACGCCGCCCTTCCCCGCCAGCCTGGCCCAGGTAGCCAGCTGCATCGACGGCTACGATCCCGACGCCCTGCGCGTGCAGGACGCCCAGCGCATCATCCGCGACTTCGTGCAGCCGGCGCGGGCGGTCGAGATGGTGGCCTTGCGTTCATCGCTCGGCCGCGTACTGGCGCGCGACCTGGTCTCGCCGATCAACGTGCCGGCGCACGACAACTCGGCCATGGACGGTTACGCGCTGCGCGGCGGCGACCTGCCTCTTGAGGGCACCGTGACATTAAACGTGGTCGGCGTCGCCTATGCCGGCAAGCCGCTGGACATCGAGGTGGCCGCCGGTGAATGCGTGCGCATCATGACCGGTGGCGTGATACCGGCAGGCTGCGACAGCGTGCTGCCGCAGGAATTCGCCGAGAGCACGACCGACGATAGCGTGACCTTGCGCGCCGGCGCCATCCGGCCAGGGGACAACCGCCGCCTGGCAGGCGAAGACCTGAAGGCCGGCAGCGCCGCCTTGCGCGCCGGCCGCATCATCCGTCCGGCCGACCTGGGCCTGTGCGCCTCGCTCGGCTTTGCGGAGATTCCCGTGCAGCGCCGCCTGCGGGTGGCGTTCTTCTCGACCGGCGACGAGCTGCGCTCGATCGGAGAAAATCTCGACGAAGGTTGCGTGTACGACAGCAACCGCTACACGATCTACGGCATGCTGCAACGGCTGGGCTGCGAGATCGTCGACATGGGCGTGGTGCGCGACAGCCCCGAAGCGCTGGAAGAAGCGCTGCGCACCGCCTGCGAGAATGCCGACGCGATCATTACCTCGGGCGGCGTGTCGGTCGGCGCGGCCGACTATACGAAACAGGTGATGGGCCAGTTGGGCGACGTGACGTTCTGGAAGATCGGCATGCGTCCGGGCCGGCCGCTGGCTTTTGGCCGGGTCTCGTCCAACGGCCGCAGCGCGTTTTTATTCGGCCTGCCGGGCAATCCGGTGGCGGTGATGGTGTCCTTCTACTTCTTCGCGCGCGAGGCGCTGCTGCGCATGATGGGGGCCGAGGCGCCGCTGCCGCTGCTGCGGGCGCGCTCGAGCGACGCGATCCGCAAGAAGCCGGGGCGGACCGAATACCAGCGCGGGATCGTTGCGCGTGGAAAGGATGGGGAGCCCGAGGTGCGCATCACCGGATCGCAGGGTTCGGGCATCTTGCGCTCGATGTCCGAGGCGAATTGCATGGTGGTGTTGCATGATGGGCAGGGTAATGTCGCGGCGGGGGAGATGGTCGATATCTTGCCGTTTGAAGGGTTGTTCTGACGACGGTTGGACGCGTCGGCGGAAGCGCCGCTAACCCTACGATCATTGAACCGTCGTAGGGTTGGCGGCTTCGCCGCCGACGCGTCCAACCAGCGCGTGACTCACTCCAACTCCATCGCGCGTGCCTCATCCGTCCCACCCCAATCTATCGGATAAACCCCGTTCTCGACATACCGTTTGAACGACGAATACTTCCACGACGCGGCGCACGCAGCCAGCCCGTGCTTGACCGGATTGTAATGAATATAGTCGACATGCTTTTCCATGTCGCGCTCATCCCGGATCCGGTGCTCCCAATATTTTCGTTGCCATATCGGCGCCTCTCGACGGCGCTGCTGGGCAGCCGTCACTACAACATCCCCATACGTCTCCCTGCATGCAAATGAAACCTGATGCTTGATCTGGGACCACCGCGCCGGAAAGTTCACGTCTCCGTCGGGCAACGTCCAGATGCAGTGCAGATGGTCGGGCATCAGGACAATCGCATCGATTTGAAAAGGCAGGCGAACATGAACACGTTCGAATGCAGCCCGTAGCGCGGCACGTACCGGCTCGTCGCACAGGATTGGGCGTCGCCGGTAGGTGACCAGGGTGAAAAAATAGGTGGTGCCGTCCAGGGCACGGCGGTAGCGGGCCATACCGGCATCGTAAGGAGGGGATTCAACGGGAAGGTGTGGCAGATCAAACGTGTGTTGAACGCGTCGGCGGCGGAGCCGCCAACCCTACGGGCAGAAAGCCACGGTGCCCATCCCATGTATCACGGATCAGTCGTCCCGCTCCAGGCCATCCGGCCCCAGCATCAATTGCGCCGCCTCGCTCGGCAACGCCTCCACCGACTTGAGCTTGCGCGCCATCTGGCGGCTGCGCACCTCGGCGCTTTCGATGTTCTTGGCCGCCTTTTCCAGGGTCAGCTTGGTGGTCGCCAGCACGTCGCCGAACTTGGTGAACTCGGTCTTCACCGCCCCCAGCACCTGCCACACCTCGGACGAACGTTTTTCGAGGGCCAGGGTGCGGAAACCCATCTGCAGGCTGTTGAGCAGCGCGGCCAGCGTCGACGGGCCGGCGATCGTCACCCGCAGGGTGCGCTGCAGCTCGTCGGCCAGGCCGGGACGTCGCATCACCTCGGCGTACAGGCCCTCGGTGGGCAGGAACAGGATCGCGAAATCGGTGGTCTGCGGCGGCGACACGTACTTGTCGCAGATGGTGCGCGCTTCATTGCGCACCGCGCGTTCCAGCTCGGCGCCGGCGCGCGCAACCCCCTCCAGGTCGGCCACGTCGGCCGCCGCCAGCAGGCGCTCGTACTGCTCTTTCGGGAACTTGGCGTCGATCGGCAGCCACAGCGGCGCGCCACCGTCGACCACGCCCGGCAGCCTGATCGCGAATTCCACGCGCGCGTTCGATCCCGCCACCGTTTCGACGTTCTTGGCGTACTGGTCGACCGTGAGCACCTGCTCCAGCAGCATCTCGAGCTGCACTTCGCCCCAGGTGCCGCGGGTCTTGACGTTGGTGAGCACGCGCTTCAGGTCCCCCACGCCGATCGCCAGCTGCTGCATCTCGCCCAGGCCCTGGTGCACTTTTTCGAGCCGCTCCGACACCTGGCGGAACGATTCGGACAGGCGCGTCTCCAGGGTCGCATGCAGTTTTTCGTCGACCGTCTGGCGCATCTCTTCCAGGCGTTTCGCGTTATCGCTTTGCAGGTCGCGGATCTTGGTTTCCAGCGTAGTGCGCACTTCCAGCATGCGCTGGGCGTTCGATTCGGTGAGGTTGCCAAGGGTCTGCTGCAGCGTGTCGGCGAAGCGCTTCAGCGCGCGCGCCTGTTCTTCGCGGCCGCTGCTCGAATGCAGCTGCATCTGCTGGCGCATGCTGTCCAGTTGCTGGACGGTAGAGTTGTGATACTGGGCCAGGTGGCCGGCCAGTTCCTGGCGGGTCGATTGCGCGCTCGATTGCAGCTCTTGCCGCAGCTCGCGTTCCAGGCGTTCGACGTGGTTGCCGTCGCCGCTGCTGCGCATGCGCACCAGGACCGCGACCAGAAGGCCGGTCACAATGACGAGGCCCACCAGGATGAGGATGTCGGCAACGGTCATGGCGGCGCTCAGTCAGGTTTGTTGCGCATCCAGTCCGCGGTCTGGAAGAAGGAATTCATCATCCGCACCCGCAGCGTATCGTCATAGCCCATGTCTTCCATGGCCCAGGCCATGCAGCGCAGCCACTGGTCACGTTCCGAACTGCCGATCGCGAACGGCAGGTGGCGCGCACGCAGGCGCGGGTGGCCGTAGCGTTCGATATACAGGTCAGGACCGCCCATCCAGCCGGACAGGAACATGAAGGTCTTTTCGCGCGAGCTGTCGTTGGGAACCGGATGCATGGCGTGGATGCCTGCGAAATCGGGCTCCAGCTGCATCAGGTCATAGAAGCGGTCGACCAGCGCCCGCAGGCGCTCGCCGCCGCCCATCATTTCATACAGGGTTTGCGCTTCGGCGGGGGTTTCGGTGTGGTGTTCGGACATCCCGCCATGATAGCGCACCATGGGGCATCACGCCTCGCGCAAGGTCTGTAGCGGCGGCTGCCGCAACACGCCGCGCAACCCCAGCCAGCCACCGACGATCGCACACAGCGCCCCGACGAAAAGCCCCGCGATCCACACGCCCGGCTCGAACACCCACGGGAACTTGAACTGGTGGGTCGCCAGCGCCCAGCCCAGCGCCGCCGCGCCGGTCGCCGCCAGCAAACCGGCCAGGCCGCCCACCAGCACGAACTCGATGCGCTGCGCCTGCGCCAGCTGCTGGCGCGTGGCGCCCAGCGCGCGCAGCAGGCCGGCCTCGCGCGTGCGCTCGGACTGCGATCCCATCAGCGCCGCATACAGCACCAGCACGCCCGAGGCGAGCGTGAACAGGAACAGGAACTCGACCGCCGTCACCACCTGGTCCAGCACGTCCTGCAACTGGCGGATGATGCCCGAGACGTCGATCACTGTCAGGTTCGGATAGTTGCGGGTCAGTGCATTGCCCAGGTTGGCGTTATCCTGCGGTACGTGGAAGGCCGTCATATACGTGGTCGGCGCCTCCGCCATCGCTTGCGGGTTGATGATGACGAAGAAGTTGGCGCGCATCGAGCCCCATTCGAGCTTGCGCACGCTGGTGATCTTCGCTTCCACCAGCAGGCCCGCCATGTCGAAGCGCAGGCTGTCGCCCAGCTTCAGGCCAAGTCGTTCCATGATGCTCTGCTCGACCGAGGCCTCGGCCACGCCTGGCGCATCCTTGAACCATTCTCCCTGCACCACCTCGTTCGCCAGCGGCAGCACATCGGTGGTCGACAGGTTGAATTCGCGGTTGGCCAGGCGCCGCGCCTCGCCGTCCTGGAAGGTCTCGCGCGTGATCGCATCGCCATTGATCGCGACCAGGCGGCCGCGGATCATCGGGTACAGCACCGGTTCCTTGACGCCGGCCGCCACCAGCTGGCCTTCCACGCCCTGCTTCTGCTCGGGCTGGATGTTGATCACGAAGCGGTTCGGCGCGTCGGCCGGGGTGGCCAGCTGCCAGGCCGCCATCAGGTCGCCGCGCACCACGGTCAACAGCAGCAACGCCATCAGGCCCAGCGCCAGCGACACCACCTGCACCACGGTGGCGCCGGGACGGCGCTGCAGCGAGGTGACGGCGAAGCGCCAGGCCTGGTGCCTGAACGCGCCGCGCATGCGGCGCAGCCCTTGCAGGCCGAGCCAGGCCACCAGCGCGAAGAAGGCGAAGCCGCCCAGGAAGCCGCCGGCGGTAATCAAGGCCAGGGTCGGGTCGCCAGCCTGCCACAAGAGCAGCAGGAAGAACACGCCGATGCCCAGGCCATAGGTGGCCAGCGCCGCCGGCTGCGGCGCGCCCTGCTCGCGCCGGATCACGCGGTTGTGCGGCACGTTGCGCAGCTGGAGGATCGGCGGCAGCGCGAAGCCGCTAAGTAACAGCATGCCGGTGGCGATGCCCTGCAGCGCCGGCAGCATCGACACCGGCGGCAGATCGGTCTTGATCAGCGAGGCGATCATCTCGAGCAGCACGAAGTGGGCGCCGAAGCCGACCAGCACCCCGATCACGCTGCCCAGCAATCCGATGAAGGCGAATTCGAGCAGGTACAGCACGGTCACCTGGTTCTGGGTCAGGCCCAGGCAGCGCAGCATGGCGCAGGCGTCCAGGTGGCGGCCCATGAAGCGGCGCGCCGCCATCGCCACCGCGACCGCCGCCAGCATCGCCGACAGCAGGCCCACCAGCGACAGGAACAGGCCGGCGCGGTCGAGCGTGGCGCGCATCTCGGGGCGGCCGTTTTCCAGCGTCTCGATGCGCACGCCCTTGATGTTGTTGTCGCGGATCTGGGCACGAATCCACTGTTCGTAGTCGCGCACCGCGGCCATGTCGTTGGCGTCCTTCGAGGCGACCATCAGGCGGAAACTCACGCGCGCGAAATCGTCGACCAGGCCGGTGGCCTGCAGGTCTTCCAGCGCCAGCATCACGCGCGGCGCGAAGTTGGCGAACGAGGCGCCTTTATCGGGCTCGGTCGCGATCAGCTGGGCGATGCGGAACTGGCTGTTGCCCAGGGTGAGCATGGCGCCGACCTCGGTGCGCAGCTGTGGCAGCAGGCCGGGATCGACCCATACCGTGCCGCGCGCCGGCACCTCGCGTGTCGGCGAGCCTTGCGCACCGCCAGCGGCAATGGGGTCGGTCGTGATGCTGACCTGGCCGCGGAGCGGATAGCCTTTCGATACCGCCTTGATCGACGACAGCTGGGCCTGCGAGTCGTCGCCTTCGCCCGCCTGCGCCATGCTCGGGAAAGTGACGGTGTCGGCCAGCACCAGGCCGCGCTTGAGGGCTTCGGCACGCCACTCCTGGCGCACCGGATCGTCGGTGTTGACCAGCAGGTCGGCTCCGAGCAGCTGGTGGGCGTCGCGGTCCATGCCGGCGCGCATGCGGTCGATGAAGAAGCCGACCGAACTCAGTGCCGCGACCGCGACGATCAGCGCCACCAGCAAGAAGCGCAACTCACCGGCGCGCCAGTCGCGCGCCGTCATGCGAAGAGCCTGGACGAACATGGAGGCGCTCCCTTTCAAGGATTGATCAAGCGTTGGCGAAGAAGTCGTCGACTTCGGCGAGGAAGGCGCGCTTGCGTTCCGGATCGACGAAGGCGGCCTGGAAGCTGTTGCGCGCCAGTTGCTGCGCGTGGCTGGCGTCGAGCGGCAGCGCGTCGAAGGCGGCAAAATAATTCTCGTTGACGTAGCCGCCGAAATAGGCCGGATCGTCCGAGTTGACGGTGACGGCCAGGTTCGCGTCGAGCAGCGTGCGCAGGTTGTGCGAGCCCATCACGTCGAACACGCGCAGCTTGATGTTCGACAGCGGGCACACGGTCAGGGCCATCTGTTCGCGCGCCAGGCGCTCGACCAGCGCCGGGCTTTCGAGGCTTCTCACGCCGTGGTCGATGCGTTCGACCTTGAGCACGTCGAGCGCGCTTTCGATATACGCGGGCGGGCCCTCCTCGCCCGCATGCGCCACCAGGCGCAGGCCGAGGCCGCGGGCGCGTTCGAACACGCGCGCGAATTTTTCGGGCGGGTGGCCCACCTCGGACGAATCGAGGCCGACGCCGATGAATTTGTCGCGATAAGGGAGTGACTGCTCCAGCGTGTCGATCGCCTCATCTTCGGACAGGTGGCGCAGGAAGCACATGATCAGGCTGGCGCTGAGCGGCGCATCCTGGCAGGCGCGGTGGATGCCATTGATGACGGTCGCGAACGGCACGCCGCGCGCGGTATGGGTTTGCGGATCGAAGAAGATCTCGGCGTGGCGGACGTTGTCGGCATGCGCGCGCGCGAGATAGGCCGCGGTCATGTCGTAGAAGTCTTGTTCCGTCAACAGCACGCTGGCGCCGGCGTAATAAATGTCGAGGAAGGATTGGAGATCGCTGAAAGCGTAGGCCTCACGCAACGCTTCGACCGAGCTATAGGCCAAATTGACGCCGTTTCTTTGCGCAAGCTCAAAAATCAGTTCCGGTTCGAGCGAGCCCTCGATGTGGATGTGCAGTTCTGCCTTGGGCATGTTCTGCAGCAGGTTGCGCAGGCGTTCGTCGAGCATGGTTTTCTCCAACAGGTACATCAGTAAATATTCAATGGTACAGACAGTTCGGCACGCTCGAGCGCGGCCGACCGACAAGTGTAACGCATGCGCGCGCACCGCCTGCGCCCAGGCGAAAACAGGCTGATTCATCTTTACGACAGGCACGATTCGCGTGCGCCGTGTGTTGAGCAGTTCGTGCACTATCGGCGCACAAGGGAAGAAAATGGAGGTGCCGCCGGCACGTCGTTCTTCCCGTTCAAACCGGCCTCGACGCCGTGTTCCGGCCCCACCTTTGCAGGGCCGCCGCGACGCCTGCGAAAACCGACTTTCTATAGTTGAATCAGGCACTTGTTACCGTCCCAATAGCCCGCACGACACTGCTTTGACTTCGGAAACTAATAGGCACATAATAAATTTCATAAACGCAAAAAAGACGTTCTCCATCTGCGAAGAAAACCGGTTACCGCCGGTCGACAACAAGCAATCGCACGTGACATCTTCAAACGGCGCCGGCCATCCCGGCGCGGCACGTGACGACCGAACAAGGAGCGCGCGACAAAGATACCGGGGCCCCGGGCAGCGTGGCACCAGCTGCCGTGACAGTGATTCGTTGTTGGCACATTAAAGGAACTTCAATGAGCATCTTTGAAAACTACGCGGCCCGCTATGAGCGCACCCGGGAAGAAGAATTCTCGCTGGGCGAATATCTTCAACTGTGTAAGAAAGACCCGCTGACCTATGCCAGCGCGCCGGAACGCATGCTGGCCGCGATCGGCGAGCCGACCCTGGTCGATACCCGCCTCGATCCGCGCCTGTCGCGCATCTTCGCCAACAAGGTGATCAAGATCTATCCGGCCTTCCGCGAGTTCTACGGCATGGAAGAAGTGATCGAGCAGGTGGTCTCCTACTTCCGCCACGCGGCGCAGGGGCTCGAAGAACGCAAGCAGATCCTGTATTTGCTCGGCCCCGTCGGCGGCGGCAAATCGTCGATCGCCGAGAAGCTCAAGAGCCTGATGGAGCTCGTGCCCTTTTATGCGATCAAGGGCTCGCCGGTCAACGAATCGCCGCTCGGCCTGTTCAGCGAAGAAGAAGACGGCACCATCCTCGAAGAAGACTACGGCATCCCGCGCCGCTACCTGCGCGCGATCCCGAGTCCGTGGGCCGTCAAGCGCCTGCACGAATATGGCGGCGACATCAACAAGTTCCGCGTCGTCAAGCGCTATCCGTCGATCCTCAAGCAGATCGCGATTTCCAAGACCGAGCCGGGCGACGAAAACAACCAGGACATCTCTTCGCTGGTCGGCAAGGTCGACATCCGCAAGCTCGAAGATTTTCCACAAGACGATCCGGACGCCTACAGCTATTCCGGCGGCCTGTGCCTGGCCAACCAGGGCCTGATGGAATTCGTCGAGATGTTCAAGGCGCCGATCAAGGTGCTGCATCCTCTGCTGACCGCCACGCAAGAGGGCAACTACAAGGGCACCGAGGGTTTCGGCGCCATTCCCTTCGACGGCATCGTGCTGGCCCACTCGAACGAATCCGAATGGAAGACCTTCAGAAACAACCGCAATAACGAGGCTTTCCTCGACCGCATCTATATCGTCAAGGTGCCGTATTGCCTGCGCGTGTCCGACGAAATCAAAATCTACGACAAGCTGCTGCGCAATTCCTCGCTCGATACGGCGCCGTGCGCGCCCGGCACCCTGCGCATGATGTCGCAGTTCGCGATCCTGTCGCGCCTGAAGGATCCCGAGAATTCGAGCATCTTCTCCAAGATGCTGGTCTACGATGGAGAGAACCTCAAGGACACCGATCCCAAGGCCAAGTCGCTGCATGAATACGTCGACTATGCGGGCGTGGACGAAGGCATGAACGGCCTGTCGACCCGCTTCGCCTTCAAGATCCTGTCCAAGGTCTTCAACTTCGACAATACCGAAGTGGCGGCCAATCCGGTGCACCTGCTGTATGTACTCGAGCAGCAGATCGAGCGCGAGCAGTTCCCGCCAGAGACGGAGCAGCGCTATCTCTCCTATATCAAGGAGCACCTGGCGCAGCGCTATGTCGATTTCATCGGCAAGGAGATCCAGACGGCTTACCTGGAGAGCTATTCCGAGTATGGCCAGAACATCTTCGACCGCTACGTGACCTTCGCCGACTTCTGGATCCAGGACCAGGAATTCCGCGATCCCGATACCGGCGAAAGCTTCGATCGCGAATCGCTGAACGCCGAGCTGGAAAAAATCGAAAAGCCGGCCGGGATCTCGAATCCGAAGGATTTCCGCAACGAGATCGTCAATTTCAGCCTCAGGGCGCGCGCCACCAATGCCGGCAAGAATCCGGCCTGGACCAGTTACGAGAAGTTCCGCAGCGTGATCGAGAAGAAGATGTTCTCGAATACCGAGGAATTGTTGCCGGTGATTTCCTTCAATGCAAAAGCGAGCGCCGAGGATGCGAACAAGCATGCCGACTTCGTGGCCCGCATGGTAGAGAAGGGATACACACCAAAGCAGGTGCGGTTGTTGTGCGAATGGTATCTGCGCGTGCGTAAGTCGTCGTAACGGGCTGAAGGCGTCGGGTGGACGGGAAACCCGTCTACCCGACGCGTTGCCGGTTGGCCGCAGGCCGCCACCGGCAATCGGCAACAATACGCGTGCGTCGCACGCTCGTTCGCGCAGCGTATTAAGATAGAGGTGCCGTCGCTTGCGACGGCGCCAGAGCGCGAGCGGTAGATCTTGTGCCGACAGTTCCGCGCTTACACTAAGCAGGAGGCCTGTTTTGACTTACCTCATCGACCGTCGCTTGCAGGGCAAGAACAAGTCAGCGGTCAACCGCGAACGCTTCCTGCGCCGCTACAAGGCGCAGATCAAGGACGCGGTCGGCCGCGCGATCAAGGGCCGTTCGATCACCGATATCGAGAACGGCGAAAAGGTCACCATTCCCGTCAAGGACGTGAATGAACCGCATTTCGGCCACGCCCACGGCGGCGTGTACGAAACCGTCAACCCCGGCAATACGGAATATCAAAAGGGCGACCAGTTCAACCGCCCGCGCGGCGGCGCCGGCGGCGCCGGGCGCGGGCGCGCCGGCAATAGCGAACAGACCGTCGAAGACGATTTCATCTTCGAGCTGTCGCGCGAAGAATTCATGAATTACTTCTTCGAGGATCTCGAGCTGCCGAACATGGTCAAGACGCAGCTGACCCAGACCATCGAATACAAGAACCAGCGCGCCGGCTACAACGTCTCCGGCACGCCCTCCAATATCCACGTGCTGCGTTCCCTGCGCGGTGCATTGGGGCGCCGCATTGCCATCGGCGGCCCCGCGCGACGCGAATTGGCGGATGCCGAAGAAGCGCTGCAGGCGCTGCTCGACCAGGGCGCACCGTCGGACGACGAGCAGGTGATCGTACTGAAAGACCGCATCCACCACCTGCACATCCGTCTCAACGCCATTCCATTCATCGATCCCTTCGACTTGCGTTACGCTAACCGGATCAAGGTGCCCAAGCCCAGCACGCAAGCCGTGATGTTCTGCATCATGGACGTGTCGGGCTCGATGGACGAGACGCGCAAGGACACGGCCAAGCGTTTCTTCATCCTGCTCTATCTGTTCCTCAAGCGGGTCTACGAAAAAATCGACGTCGTCTTCATCCGCCACCACACGGCGGCGGCCGAGGTCGACGAGAACGAGTTCTTCCATTCGCGCGAGTCGGGCGGCACCGTCGTCTCGTCCGCCCTGCACCTGCTGCAGAAAGTGCTCGCCGAGCGCTACGGCAGCGCCGACTGGAACGCCTATGTGGCGCAAGCCTCGGACGGAGACAACTGGGACAACGATTCGGTGCTGTGCAAGCAGATCCTCACCAGCGCGATCATGCCGCGCGTGCAGTATTACACCTATGTCGAGATCACCGACGGCCCGCCGCAGAACCTGTGGGAACAATACTGCGACGTCGCCGCCCAGCACCGCAATTTCGCGATGCAAAAGATCGTGACCCCGGCCGATATCTACCCGGTATTCCGGGAACTGTTCAAGAAGCAGGCGAAATAGCCTGACGAACAGCCAAAGTCCATAGCGAGGCGCCCCATGCCAAGAGATCCGAACAATCCGCGCGCCCTGCCCGAACAGTCGGAGTGGACCTTCGACCTGATCGAGCAGGCGCACGAAGAAATCAAGCGGGTGGCCAAGCGCTACGGCCTGGACACCTATCCGAACCAGCTCGAGATCATTACTGCAGAGCAAATGATGGATGCCTATACCTCGGTAGGCATGCCGGTGTCTTATAACCACTGGTCGTTCGGCAAGCACTTCCTGAGCACGGAGAAAAGCTACCGCCGCGGCCAGATGGGCCTGGCCTACGAGATCGTCATCAATTCGAATCCCTGCATCGCCTACCTGATGGAAGAGAACAGCCTGACGATGCAGGCGCTGGTGATCGCCCACGCCGCCTACGGCCACAACTCTTTCTTCAAGGGCAATTACCTGTTCCGCAGCTGGACCGATGCCGACGCCATCGTCGACTATATGGTGTTTGCCAAGAACTATATCGCTGAGTGCGAACAGCGCTATGGCATCGACGCCGTCGAAGAGCTGCTCGACTCTTGCCACGCGCTGCAGAACTATGGGGTCGACCGCTATAAGCGGCCGGCCAAGCTGTCGGTGGCGCAAGAAGCGGCCCGCACCAAGGAGCGAGAGGAATACGCCCAGTCGCAGGTCAACGCCATCTGGCGCACCCTGCCCCAGCGCGAAGAACAGGTGGCGCCGGATGCGCCCACCCACCGCTTCCCGCCCGAGCCCGAGGAAAACCTGCTGTATTTCATCGAGAAATACGCGCCGCTCCTCGAACCCTGGCAGCGCGAACTGGTGCGCATCACGCGCAAGATTTCGCAATACTTCTATCCGCAGCGCCAGACCCAGGTGATGAACGAAGGCTGGGCCACGTTCTGGCACTACACGATCCTGCAAGACCTGTATAAGGAAGGGATCGTCGGCGACGGCTTCATGCTCGAGTTTCTGCAGAGCCATACGAACGTCGTCTACCAGCCGCCCGCCAACAGCCCGTACTACAGCGGGATCAATCCGTATGCGCTCGGTTTCGCGATGATGACCGATATCCGCCGCATCTGCGAAGAGCCGACCGACGAAGACCGGGCCTGGTTCCCGGACATCGCCGGCAGCGACTGGCTCAAGACGCTCGACTTTGCGATGCGCAATTTCAAGGACGAGAGCTTCATCGCCCAGTACCTGTCGCCCAAGCTGATCCGCGACTTCCACTTTTTCGCCGTGCTGGACGACGACCGCAGCGACAAGCTGACGATCTCGGCCATCCACGACGAGGCCGGCTACCGCTATGTGCGCCACAAGCTGGCCGAGCAGTACAACCTGGGCAGCCGCGAGCCCAATATCCAGGTCTGGCAAGTCAATACGCGCGACGACCGGGCCCTGACCCTGCGCCACACGCAATACAACCGCCGTCCGCTCAACGGCCAGGCGCAGGAAGTCCTCAAGCACGTGGCGCGGCTATGGGGCTTCGACGTGCGGCTCGAGACGGCCGACCCGGCCGGCCACGTGGTCAGCTTCATCGAGTGCCGGCGCGAGAAGCGCGGGCGCTGAACGCCATCTGCGCCTGCGCCTGACCGCGAGCAGGCATCGTGTCCGTGGGGTGGACGGCATAGCCGACTCGGCGTCCCCTTCCGCCCTACCCGACCGTCTCCCTCCCTCATATGCGCGCGCCAGGCACCCCGCCTTGCCTATGCATGTTCAATTAAACCGCTCCCCTATCGCCAACATACAGATTTCATGGTATGTTCCCGACATCACATGTTAGCGCTGTCACAACCAAGTCATGGCAATGTGCTGGTGTAGGCTCTAGCAATCGCAAGTAATATAGTTTGTCGCGCAGGGTGTGGAGCCGCGCAGCATCCGCTCCTGTCCAGATGAAGTAGTTATATAGCGCACGGTTGACTCATCTCAAGCGCTATAACGGGTATCACTTTTATCTATACCTTGTGTGCGCCTGAGGCAGCTACCAAGGCCCTGCGGCGCCAACGGGCAAAAGATAGAAAACGGCTATTGTTTGCAAAAAGGCCAGTGGTCAGTAGTAGGAAATTTGCCAGCCAGTCGATTTAGCATCATAAATTTGGCAAAACCGGCGTAGTCACTGATCTTCCACGCACAAGGAGAATCGCTACACAAAACTACAAATTTTCCGGCCTTCCGGACCCCGCAAAACGACCTCGCCATGCTTGTATAGATGAGCTTGTTTGCCTGCATTTACAGGTAGTTAGCGCACCTTTCGCCGCCGTAAAAATGTATGTGCAAAAAAGAATTCGTAGGTATAATTCTTCGATGTCCCGGATGCGGCTCTAGGCTTTTGTCGTGTTTAGTGGGTTTGGTAGCAACAAAAAAGAGTTGGTATTGGAGAAATATGGCATGAATTTTTCGAATGAGAAGCAACCCGGGAAGAATCTCACAGGATTCATCGTTGTCCTCGTCCTTCACGTCCTCGTGGGATGGGCACTCGTTGCTGGCCTGGGAACCCGGATCGTCAGCAAGGTGACCGAAGCTGTGGAAACCAAGCTGATCGAAGAGGTGGCGCCGCCGCCGCCGCCGGAAACCCCGCCGCCGCCGCCGCCGCCAGAAATGAAAGCGCCGCCGCCGCCGTTCATCCCGCCGGTCGAAGTGCAAGTGCAGCAACCGCCGCCACCGCAAAACACGATCGCCGTCGCGACCCAGACGCCGCCACCGACCACCTCGCTGGCTCCGCCGGCACCGCCAGCTCCTCCGGCCCCGCCGGCGCCGGCACGTGGTCCTAGCCGCACCGAGGCAGTCGCTGACTTTAATACTTGCGCACGTCCGGAATATCCGCGTTCGTCGCAGCGCAATGAAGAAACCGGTACCACGACCCTGCAGTTCCTGATCGGTGTCGATGGTCGGGTGATGGAAGCCAAGCTGGCGAAGTCGAGTGGCTTCCGTGACTTGGACCGGGCCGCGCAATCGGCTCTGAGCAAATGCCGATTCAAGCCCGCCATGATCGATGGCAAGCCGGAACAGGCGTGGACAGCGGTGCAGTACGTCTGGACGCTGGAATAAAACCGAGGCAGATCACCGTCTCAAACTTTGATTGTCGTTGTCATTAAGTTCAGCGAACTGTCTATTTAATATCTTTGGAGGAAGCATGTTTAAGAATACCCGTTTGTCCGCTTTCCTGGCGGCTGTCCTGTTGTCGGTAACTGCAGCATCGGCTCTGGTGTCGGCACCGGCCTTCGCTCAAGAAACCCCGGCAACCGACGCAGCTGCGCCAGCAGCGACCGACGCAGCTGCACCAGCTGTTGATCCAGCTGCTGCTCCTGCAGACGCTGCTGCTCCGGCAGACGCTGGCGCGCCAGCCGCTGCTCCAGGCGGCGAGCAGACCGAAGAAGTCTACAACCCGTACGGCCTGCAAGCGATGTGGGAACACGGCGACTTCGTCAACAAAGGCACCCTGATCATCCTGTCGCTGATGTCGATCGGTTCGTGGTACATCATCATCACCAAGCTGATCGACCAGCAGAAGATCATGAAGCAGTCGAAAGACATGCAAGCCAAGTTCTGGAAAGCACCGTCGATCGCTGCTGGTTCGGCTCAGCTGAAAGAAGGCTCGCCATTCCGCTTCATCGCTGAAACCGGCACCAAGGCAACCCAGCACCACGACGGCGCCCTGCTCGAGCAGATCGACCTGTCGACCTGGGTCACCATGCAGATCCAGCGCGCAGTGGACCGCGTCCAGTCGCGTCTGCAAGACGGCCTGTCGTTCCTGGCAACCGTCGGTTCGACCTCGCCGTTCATCGGTCTGTTCGGTACCGTCTGGGGCATCTACAACGCACTGACCGCCATCGGCATGTCGGGTAACGCATCGATCGACAAGGTCGCAGGTCCAGTCGGTGAAGCACTGATCATGACCGCCTTCGGTCTGTTCGTTGCAGTTCCTGCCGTTCTGGGTTACAACTGGCTGGTCCGTCGTAACAAGACCGTCCTGGAAGACATCCGTTCGTTCTCGGCCGACGTTCACTCGGTCCTGATCTCGGGCGCCATGTCGACCTCGAACGCCGCTGCCAGCGCTAAAAAGATTGGATAAACTATGTCGATGAGTGTCGGTTCCGATTCCGGCGAAGATGCACTGAATTCAGAGATCAACACGACGCCACTCGTTGACATCATGTTGGTTCTTCTGATCATCTTCCTGATCACGAGCCCGGTGGTTCTGAATCTGCAGAAAGTTACCCTGCCTGAAGAAGAGAACCAGGTCACCCTGTCCAAACCGGAAGACGTGAATATCACCGTCAATAAAGACGGCGAAATGTACTACAACCAGACTCACCTCGCGAATACGGACGAGCTGTTCAAGTTCCTCGCGGAGCAGTCGGTGAAGGTGCCGCAACCGGCGGTGAAAGTTCGTGGCGACCAGGAAACCCGCTACGAAGCGATCGGCCGCGTGATCTACACGGCACAACGTGCTGGTGTGCAGAAGGTTGGTTTCGTTATCCAGCCAGAATAAGCTGGTAATTGAACGCGGCGCCGGGCTGTCGAGCCGGGCGCCGCCACCTTCTCCCCAACATTTGATAAGGACACACCCATGAGTATGAACGTAGGTGGAGGCGGCTCCGCAGCAGCAGCCGATCCGGAACCGATGATGGAAATGAACATGACGCCGTTGATCGACGTCCTGCTCGTTCTCATCATCATGCTGATTATCACGATTCCGAAGCAAGACCACTCCGTCAACCTGAACATGCCAGTCGGCAATCCACCGCCGATGACCGATGTCAAGCCGGTCGTGATCACGATCGACGTCGACTTCGACGGCACCATCCTCTGGGATGGCGAAGTGATCCCGGATCGCGCCAGCCTGGAAGCAAAGATGAACGCCGTTGCAGCGATGGCCGACCAGCCTGAAGTGCACCTGCGTCCGAATAAGCTGGTAGAGTACAAGGTTGTTGCCGGTGTCATGGCATCTGCCCAGCGTCTCGGCGTCACCAAAATCGGCATGGTCGGTAACGAGCAGTTCCAGTAATCGTTCCATGTTTGACCAACACGGCAGGGCTATCCCTGCCGTGTCCATTTTGAAATAAGGATTTTTCAGATGATCAAGTTCCGTCTCGCTCACCTCAGCCTTGCAATGGCCGCTCTGGGCTTTACCGCGCTCACCCCGGTAATCGGCCTGTCTTCCGCCGTCGCGCAGGAAGCCATGCGCGCGGAGATTGGCAAACCGCTGCAGCAAGCCCAGGCCCAGATGAAACAGGGCAAGCACAAGGAAGCACTGGCCACCCTGCGCGGACTGGACAAGGTGGGCAACAAGACCGCCAATGAAAGCTACCTGATCGAGCGCGTGCGCGCCGGGGCAGCCTCTTCGGCCGGCGATTACGATACCGCCGCCAAATCCTTCGAAGCCCTGCTCAATTCGGGCAAGCTGAGCGCCAACGAGCGTTCGCAATTCGCCGAAGGCCTGGTGGGCATCTATATGCGTGCAGGCGACCTGAACAAGGCCAACGCCACCATCCAGAACCTGCTCAAGCAGAAGGATGATCCAAAACTGCGCGCCTACCTGCTGCAGAACTATTACAAGCAAGGCAACACCGCCGCCCTCGAGCAGGAACTGCGCACCATCGAGAAAAGCGGCCGCCTGAGCGAAGACCAACTGGGCATGCTGGCCAATATCCAGCTGAAAAAGAACGATACCGCCGGCTACGTGCGCACCATCGAGAAGCTGGCCGCCAGCTATCCGAAGGCGCAGTACTGGACCGACCTGCTGAACCGCGTGCAGCGCCAGCCGGGCTACGCCAGCCGCCTGAACGTCGACGTCTATCGCCTGAAACTGGCCAACAACCTGCTCAAGAAGCCGAGCGAGTACATGGAAATGGCCCAGCTGGTGCTGCAGGCGAAAGCCCCGGCCGAAGCGATCAAGATCATCGACAAGGGCTACAAGGCCGGCGCCCTCGGCACCGGCACCGACGCCGCGCGTCACCAGCGTCTGAAGGAACTGGCCGAGAAGAACCTGGCGGAGCAGAACAAGAACTTCGCCACGCTGGAAGCCGAGCACACCTCGGTCAAGGACAACGACTCGCTGGTGGGCCTGGGTTACGCACTGGTGCAGGCTGGCCAGGCCGACAAGGGCCTGAAAATGATGGAAACCGCCATCAAGGCCGGCGGCCTGAAGAACGCCGACGAAGCCAAGCTGCGCCTGGGCGAAGCCTACGCCGCCGCCGGCAAGAAGCAGCAAGCCATCGCCACGCTCAAGACCGTGGGCGGCAAGGACGGCACCGCCGAACTGGCCCGCTACTGGATCCTGGCGATCAACAATCCGCTGTCCTGATCTTCACAGCCCCGCGCAAGCGGAGCCACTATGTCGTCCCCGCGCAGGCGGGGACCCAGGTTTCTCAACATTGCTACTTTCGTCAAACGAAGGTGGTGTGCGTGAAACCTTGGGTCCCCGCCTTCGCGGGGACGACGTTTTTGAGCTAGCACAACTATCCCACGCCCATGTCCACATCGGGGTTGCCGTGCAGTTACCGTATATAATCAGGGTTTTGGCGCCGTTCCAACGTAGCGCGGCGCTTAACCGGACCCAGATTTGATGAAGGTATTTCGCGGACTTCCCAACGACAGGGCGCGCGCGCCCTGCGCGCTCACGATCGGCAATTTCGACGGCGTCCATCGCGGCCACCAGGCCCTGCTGGCGCACGTGCGCAGCGCCGCCGCGGCGCTCGGCCTGGAAGCGGCCGTGATGACCTTCGAGCCCCATCCACGCGAATACTTCGCCCGCAAGTCCGGCGACCTGTCCCGGGCCCCGGCCCGCATCGCCAACCTGCGCGACAAGCTCGAGGATCTCGACCAGGCCGGCATCGACCGCGTCATCGTCGAGCATTTCAACGA
This sequence comes from Telluria beijingensis, assembly GCF_030770395.1. Classification (GTDB taxonomy): domain Bacteria; phylum Pseudomonadota; class Gammaproteobacteria; order Burkholderiales; family Burkholderiaceae_D; genus Telluria; species Telluria beijingensis. The sequence continues at coordinate 1,862,290 of NZ_CP132480.1, forward strand.
ACAGTTCGCCGCCATGTCGCCGCGCGATTTCATCGAACGCGTGCTGGTCGACGGCCTGCACGTCAGGTGGCTGATGGTCGGCGACGATTTCCGCTTCGGCGCGCGGCGCCAGGGCGATATCGCGATGCTGATCGAGGCCGGCCGCGAATTCGGTTTCGAGGTCCACACGCTGGACGCCGTCATGCTGGGCGACCAGCGCATCTCGTCCTCGGCCGTGCGCGCCGCCCTGCAGGAAGGCGATTTCGACCGTACCCGCGAACTGCTCGGCCATCCGTATGCGATGTCGGGCCACGTGATCCACGGCCAGAAACTGGGCCGCACCCTCGGCTTTCCCACCATGAACCTGCGCGTGGCGCACCGCCCCGCCCTGTCCGGCATCTTCGTCGTGCAGGTGCATGGCCTGGCGGATGAACCGCTGCCGGCCGTGGCCAGCCTGGGCGTGCGTCCGACCGTGGAAGATGCCGGCCGCATGCTGCTCGAGGTGCATGTATTCGACTATGCCCGGCAATGCTACGGCCAGTTGGTGCGCGTGGAATTCCTGGCCAAGCTGCGCGACGAAGAGAAATACGACGACCTGGCCACGCTCACCGCCGCGATCGACAATGACGCGGCCCAGGCGCGCGCCTTCTTCGCCCACCGCCATGGCGCGCTGACGGCGACCGACCGAATTTGAGCGCGCTTTCCGGCTGTCACGTCGATGCCGGGGAGCGCCTCACCCAGATCCCGCCGCGGCGCCCTGCGCCGTGCACCAGAACACTTACCAGAAGAAGCTTATGTCCGATACCAAACAGAATAGCGCGCCCAAAGGCGGCAAGAAGCCTGAGAGCAAATACCCGGTCAATATGACCGACACCCCATTCCCGATGCGGGGCGACCTCGCCAAGCGCGAGCCGGGCTGGGTCAAGCAATGGCAAGATAAAAAGATCTACGAGCGCGTGCGCAAGGCCGCCGCCGGCCGCCCGACATTCATCCTGCACGACGGTCCGCCGTATGCCAACGGCGACATCCACCTGGGCCATGCCGTCAACAAGATCCTCAAGGATATGGTCATCAAGTCGCGCACGATCGCCGGCTTCGACGCGCCGTATGTGCCGGGCTGGGATTGCCACGGCATGCCGATCGAGATCCAGATCGAAAAACTGTATGGCAAGAACCTGCCGACCGCCGAAGTGCTGCAAAAGGCGCGCGCCTATGCGCTCGAGCAGATCGACCGCCAGCGCGCCGGCTTCATCCGCCTGGGCGTACTGGGCGAGTGGGACAACCCGTACATGACCATGGCCTACAGTAACGAGGCAGACGAGTTGCGCGCACTCGGCACCTTGCTCGAGAAAGGCTATGTCTATCGCGGCCTGAAGCCCGTGAACTGGTGCTTCGACTGCGGTTCGGCGCTGGCCGAGGCCGAAGTCGAGTACCAGGACAAACGCGACCCGGCAATCGACGTCGGCTTCGCCTTCCACGAGCAGGACAGGATCGCCGCCGCCTTCGGCCTGGCCAAGCTGCCGGTCGACAAGGGCTTCATCGTGATCTGGACCACGACTCCGTGGACCATCCCGTCGAACCAGGCCCTGAACGTGGGCCCGGAAGTCGGCTATTCGCTGGTGCAGGTCGAGCGCGACGGCCAGCCGCAGCTCTTGATCCTGGGTTCGGAACTGGTGGAGTCGGTGCTGGCCCGCTACAAGCTCGAAGGCACGACGATCGCCACCACCACGGGCGACAAGCTGGAGGGCATCCGCTTCAAGCACCCGCTGCATGCGCAGGACGCATTCTACGACCGCCTGTCGCCGGTCTACCTGGCCGACTACGTGACCGTCGATAGCGGTACCGGCGTGGTCCACTCGGCCCCGGCCTATGGCCTGGAAGACTTCCAGTCGTGCAAGGCGCACGGCATGAAGGACGACGAGATCCTCAAACCCGTAATGGGCGACGGCCGCTTCGCCTCGACCCTGCCGCTGTTTGGCGGCATGACGATCTGGGAAGCGAGCAAGCCGATCTGCGCGGCGCTGACCGAGGCTGGCGCCCTGTTCGAACTCAAGATGTTCGACCACAGCTATATGCACTGCTGGAGGCATAAAACGCCGATCGTCTACCGCGCCACCAGCCAGTGGTTCGCCGGCATGGATGTCAATCCAAAGGATGGCGGCCCTACCCTGCGCCAGACCGCGCTGGCCGGCATCGAGAAGACGCAGTTCTTCCCTGACTGGGGCCAGGCGCGCCTGCACGGCATGATCGAGAACCGTCCGGACTGGACCCTGTCGCGCCAGCGCCAGTGGGGCGTGCCGATGGCCTTCTTCATCCACAAGGAGACCGGCGAGCTGCACCCACGCACCCCGGAACTGCTGGAACAGGTAGCGAAACTGATCGAAGCGGGCGGCATCGACGCCTGGCACAACCTCGACCCGGCCACCCTGCTGGGCGAGGACGCCGCCACCTATGAAAAGAACAAGGACACGCTGGACGTCTGGTTCGATTCGGGCAGCACCCACCAGACCGTGCTGCGCGGCTCGCACAAGGAGCAGTCCAGCTTCCCGGCCGACCTGTACCTGGAAGGCTCGGACCAGCACCGCGGCTGGTTCCACTCGTCGCTCCTGACCTCGTCGATGCTCAACGGGACCCCGCCCTACAAGGCGCTGCTGACCCACGGCTTCACGGTCGACGAGAACGGCAAGAAGATGTCGAAATCGCTTGGTAATACCATGGCGCCGCAGAAGATTTCGGATACGCTCGGCGCCGACATCCTGCGCCTGTGGGTGGCCTCGACCGACTACACGGGCGAGCTGTCGATCGGCGAAGAGATCCTGAAACGCGTGACCGAATCGTACCGCCGCATCCGCAACACGCTGCGCTTCCTGCTGGCGAACACCTCGGACTTCGATCCGGCGCAGCACGCAGTGCCGATGGCCGAGCTGCTGGAGATCGACCGCTATGCGATCGCCTCGATGGCGCAATTGCAGGCCGACGTCGCGGCGCACTTCGAGCGCTACGAGTTCCACCCGGTCGTCTCTCGCCTGCAGAACTACTGCTCTGAAGACCTGGGTGGCTTCTACCTCGACATCCTGAAGGACCGCCTGTACACCACCGGCGTCGGCTCGCACGCGCGCCGCTCGGCCCAGACCGCGCTGTGGCACATCGCCCACTCGCTGCTGCGCGTGATGGCGCCGATCCTGTCGTTCACCGCCGAAGAGGCGTGGGAGAAGTTCGCGGGCAGCCAGGCCTTTGCCGACAGCGACGAGACCATCTTCACCCAGACGCTGTGGAGCTTCCCCGCGCTCGAAGACGGTGACGCCTTGCTGGCCAAGTATGCGCTGCTGCGCCAGGTGCGTAACGACGTCACCAAGCAGCTGGAAGAAGTGCGCGCCTCCGGCGCCATCGGCTCCTCGCTGCAGGCGGAACTGGCGATCAAGGCCTCGGGCGACAAGTACCGCGCGCTGGCCAGCCTGGACGATGACCTCAAGTTCGTCTTCATCACCTCGCAGGCGACGGTCGCCGAAGTCGCCGGCGAAGCCGAAGAAAGCGTGACCGTCGAACCGTCGACTGCCGAGAAGTGCGAGCGCTGCTGGCACTACCGCCGCGACGTCGGCCACGACCACGCGCATCCGACGCTGTGCGGCCGCTGTACCAGCAACCTGTTCGGCGCCGGCGAGCAGCGCCGTTTCGCCTGATCCCTCCGGGGCTTTCCGCCATGCCGTCCATCCGGGCGGCATGGCGCGTACCGACATCACACACCATGGCAACCAAAAAGAAACCCATCGCATCCGGTCCCAAACTCGTCACCCGCAGCAGCGGCGCCAGCCTGTTCCCCTGGATCGGCCTGTCCCTGATTATCGTGCTGCTCGACCAGGTCACCAAGCTCACCGTCGAACGCACCTTCGCCTATGCCGAGACGGTGCCGGTCACGAGCTTCTTCAACCTGATCAAGGTATACAACCCGGGTGCGGCGTTCAGCTTCCTGGGCGATGCCAGCGGCTGGCAGCGCTGGCTGTTCCTGGGAATCGCGATCGGCGCCGTGGTGTTCTGCATCTACATGATGTCCAAGAACGCGAGCCAGCGCCTGTTCTGCTTCGCCCTGGCGCTGATCATGGCCGGCGCGATCGGCAACGGCATCGACCGCGTCGTGCACGGGCACGTGATCGACTTCCTCGATTTCTACTGGACCGGCATCGGCCACTTCCCGGCCTTTAATATCGCCGACATCGGCATCTCGGTGGGCGCCGTGCTGTTCGTGCTCGACGAACTGCGGCGCGTCAATAAGTCTTAACCGCGCGTCGTAAGGAGAGACACCATGGAGTTGAAAGGCAAACGCATCGTCCTGGGCCTGACCGGGGGTGTGGCCTGCTACAAGGCGGCCGAACTGTGCCGCGCCCTGGTCAAGCAGGGCGCCAGCGTGCAGGTGGTCATGACCGAGGCCGCGACGCATTTCATCGGCGCCGTCACCATGCAGGCCCTCTCGGGCCAGCCGGTCTACCTGGACCAGTGGGATGCGCGCATGGCCAACAATATGGCCCACATCGACCTGACCCGCCACGCGGACGCCATCCTGATCGCGCCCTGCTCGGCCGATTTCATGCGCAAGCTGGCGCACGGCGCCGCCGACGACCTGCTGTCGACCTTGTGCGTGGCGCGTCCGCGCCATGTGCCGCTGCACGTGGCGCCGGCGATGAACGTCGAGATGTGGGAAAACCCGGCCACTCAGCGCAACGTGACGCAGCTGCGCGAGGACGGCATCTGCCTGTTCGGCCCCGGCTGCGGCTCGCAGGCCTGCGGCGAGACGGGTCTGGGCCGCATGCTGGAGGCCGAGGAACTGGTCGAAGAACTGATCGCCTCGTTCCAGCACAAGGTGCTGGCCGGACGGCGCGTGCTGATCACGGCCGGCCCGACCTTCGAACCGATCGACCCGGTGCGCGGCATCACCAATCTGTCGTCGGGCAAGATGGGTTATGCGCTGGCGCGCGCGGCGCGCGAGGCCGGCGCCGACGTGACCCTGGTCTCGGGCCCGGTGTCGCTCCCGACGCCGCACGGCGTGCGCCGCATCGACGTGCTGACCGCGCAGCAGATGCATGACGCCGTGATGGCGGGCGTGGAAGGCCAGCACGTGTTCATCGGCGTGGCCGCGGTGGCCGACTGGCGCGTGGCCAACGCTTCGGACCAGAAGATCAAGAAGACGGCGGACGGCGCGCCGCCGCAGCTCGAGTTCGCGCAGAACGCCGACATCCTGGCGTCGGTAGCCAACAAGGTGTCGCTGTCCGGCTGGCCCTATTGCGTGGGTTTCGCGGCCGAATCCGAGCAGCTGGAACAATACGGCGCCGCCAAGCGCGAGAAAAAAGGCATTCCCCTATTGGTGGGCAATATCGGCCACCAGACTTTCGGGCAGGATGACAATACCGTGATCCTGTTCGACGAGAGCGGCCAGACGGTGCTCGAACGGGCCAGCAAACTGACGCTGGCGCGCCAGCTGGTGTCCGAGATCGCCAAGCGCATCGAACAGCGCTCCCTGCTTACCTGAACCAGAAAAGAATCAATGAAGAATATCGACCTCAAGATCCTCGACCCGCGCATGAAAGAACTGCTGCCGGCCTACGGCACGCCGGGCAGTGCGGGCCTCGACCTGCGCGCCTGCCTCGATGCGCCGCTCACCATCGAGCCGGGGCAGACCGTGCTGGTGCCTACCGGCCTGGCCATCCACATCGGCGACCCGGGTTATGCCGCCATGATCCTGCCGCGCAGTGGGCTCGGCCATAAGAGCGGCATCGTTCTGGGCAATCTGGTAGGCTTGATCGACTCCGATTACCAGGGCCAGCTGATGGTCTCGACCTGGAATCGCAGCGCCACCACCTTCGTGCTGCAGCCGATGGACCGGCTGGCGCAGTTGATCGTGGTGCCGGTACTGCAGGTTGGCTTCAACGTGGTGGAGGAGTTCGCATCGAGCGACCGTGGCGCCGGAGGCTTCGGTAGCACCGGCAAACAATAACAACTCGCGAGGAGGACCATGATCCCAATGCACCGTCGTCAACAACTGCAGCGCTTCAAGTCCGCCGCGCTGGTCGCCGCCACCGCGGCCCTCCTCGCGGCCTGCAGCACGCCAGGGCCAATGCAATCGTCGACCACGCCGGGCACGATCCCCGACCAGGTCCCCGGCAAGCCCGAGATCACGCCGCAGATCGCGGCGGCCGCCGACACGCTCACCCGCATGGCGACCCAGCACGACCGCCTGTACCGGATCGCGGCCCCTCTCCTGATCGACAACGCCGAATTGTGCACCAAGCACGCGCGCAACCTGCTCGGCTTCACGGCCAAGAACCGTTACTCGTATCCGGGCCAGTACAACGAGGCGGCCTGGGTGGCGCTGGGCATGGGCGAGCGCCTGCAGATCACCAATGTCCTCAATGGCAGCGGCGCGGCCAAGGCCGGCCTGCGCCAGGGCGATCGCCTGGTGGCGGTTGGCGGCACGCCACTGCCCGAAGGCCCGAACGCCCTCTCGCAACTCGGCGCCGCGATCGGCCCGATCATGGCCAAGCAGGCGTCGCTGCCGCTGTCGATCGAGCGCAATGGCAATGGGCGCGACCTGACCGTCCCGGTCACCCGCGCCTGCGCCTTCGTGATCGAGCTGGGCAACGCCGACAACATCAACGCCTATGCCGACGGCACGCGCGTGATGGTCACCCGCGGCATGCTGGGCTTCGCCCAGAACGACGACGAACTGGCGTATGTGGTGGCGCGCACGATGGCCCACAATATGCTGGGCCACGCGGCCACGCAGCGCAATGCGGCCACCATCGGCAGCATCATCGACAACCTCACCGCGATCACGCCCGACACCTCGATGCTGATCGGCAGCGGCGGCATCAAGGCGATGCCGGTGGCCGACGACGTCGCGGCAGACCGCCTGGCCATCTACCTGCTGGCGCGCGCCGGCTACCGCATCGAAGGCGCTTCCGCCTTCTGGAAGCGACTGGCGGCCACGTATCCGGCGCGTATCCTCAATGGCCATACGGCGAACCACCCGTCGACCACGCAGCGCTTCGCGGCGATCGACAAGGCGGTGGCCGAGGTCAAGACCAAGAAGAGCGGCAAGAAACCGCTGGTGCCATAAGCCATGGCGTGGGCGGCCCACGCCGGTCGCCCACGCCGGTCGCCCACGCCGGTCGCGCACGCCGCTTTCGGCGTCCGCGCCGCTTTTCTTGTACGATTGTCCATCTCGCACTCAATGCCGCCCTGCGGCCGCACGACCATGGACAGCATCGACCTCGACGTACTGAAGACCTGCGCCGCCTGGCTCGACAAGGGCCAGCGCTGCCAGCTGGTCACGGTGAACAAGACCTGGGGCTCGAGCCCGCGCCCGGTCGGCGCCATGCTCGCCATCTGCGAGGACGGGCAAGTGGTCGGCTCGGTCTCGGGCGGCTGCATCGAGGACGACCTGATCGCCCGCGTGCGCGACAACGGCATCGAGATCGACCACCCCGAGATCGTCAGCTATGGCATCAGCGCCGACGAGGCCCACCGTTTCGGCCTGCCCTGCGGCGGCACCATCGAACTGGCGGTCGAACCGCTGTCGATCGAGAGCCGCATCCCCGAACTGCTGGCGCGCCTGGACGGGGGCGAGCTGGTCGAACGCCGCATCGAACTGGCGACCGGCAGCGTGACGCTCGCACCGGCGGCGGCCAGCGCCATCCAGCGCATCGAGGACGGCGTGCTGCACACGCTGCACGGCCCGCGCTGGCGCCTGTACATCATCGGCGCCGGCCCGCTGTCGCGCTTCCTGGCCACGATCGCGGCCGGCATGGATTACCGCGTCACCGTGTGCGACCCGCGCGAGGAATACCGCAGCGGCTTTGCCATCCCCGGCGTGTCGCTGGTGCACGCCATGCCCGACGACCTGGTGCTCGAGGCGAAGCTCGATGCGCGCAGCGCCGTGGTGGCGCTGACGCACGATCCCAAGCTGGACGACCTGGCGCTGATGGAGGCGCTCAAGTCCGACGCCTTCTACGTGGGCGCCATCGGCTCGCGCGCCAACAATGCCAAGCGGCGCGAACGGCTCAAGCTGTTCGACCTCACCGACGCCGAACTGGCGCGCCTGCACGGCCCGATCGGCATCTATATCGGCAGCAAGACGCCGGCCGAGATCGCGATCTCGATCATGGCCGAGATGACGGCCGTGAAGAACGCGGTGCCGCAGCAGATGCTGGTGCCGCATGCGGCGGCGCTGACGCTGGTAAACGCGGCCTGACGCCTGACGCCTGACACCTGACACCTGACACCTGCCGTGGGGTGGACGGCTTTGCCGTCCACGCGTTCAACGACAGCATGCACTGCCACATGGCATCCGCGAGTTGGACGCGTGGACGGCGAGCCGTCCACCCCACATTGACATCTCCTGTCGAATTCAAAAGCAAGGAGCGGCGAGCAGGAAAATCCCACCCCTGCCACAATGGCCTGTTAGCTGACAGGCCATTCTTTTTCTATCGATGAACACCGCGAACATGCTGCGCCTGGTGGCGCTGGCCGCCATCTGGGGCGGCTCCTTCCTTTTCATGCGCATCTCCGCGCCCGTGCTCGGTCCGGCGGTGCTGATCGAATACCGGCTCGCGTTCGCGGCGCTGTTCCTCGCGCTGGTGGGCTGGGTGCTGTCCCGGCGCGGCAAGGGCGCAGCGCTGGGCGTGCGGCGGCACTGGAAGCATTACCTGATCCTGGGCGTGTTCAACTCGGCCCTGCCCTTCATGCTGTTCGCCTTCGCCGCGCGCACGCTGTCGGCCTCGGTGCTGGCGGTGCTGAACGCCACCGCGCCGCTGTGGGGCGCGCTGGTGGGAGCCGTGTGGGCGCGCCAGCCGGTGTCCCCGCGCGGCGCCCTCGGGCTGCTGCTCGGCGCCGGCGGCGTGGCGCTGCTGGTGGGCTTCGACCACGCGACCGAACGTCCGGGCGCCGGCCTGGCGGTGTGCGCGACCCTGGCCGCCGCCTTCAGCTACAGCATCGCCAGCCAGTACGCCAAGTCCGCACCCAGCGTGGCGCCCTTCGCCAACGCGCACGGCTCGATGTGGGCCGGCGCCATCGTGGTGCTGCCGCTGGTGCCCTTCATGCCGTCGCCTGGCGCGCCGACCATTGGCATCATGGGCGCCGTGCTGGCGCTGGGCGTGGTGTGCAGCGGCATCGCCTACATCATCTACTTCAAGCTGATCGAGGAAGTCGGCACTACCTCGGCGCTGACCGTGACCTTCCTGAGTCCCATCTTCGGCATCCTGTGGGGCGCGCTGTTCCTGCACGAGGTGATCGGGTGGCACACCATCGTCGGCTCGGCCATCGTGCTGCTCGGGACCGCGCTGGTGACCGGCTTCAAGCCGCGCTTCATGCGCGCGGCGCCTGCGGCAGGCAAGTGATGGAGACGACCCTGCCCCTGCCGCCGGGCTATCGTATCGCCGATCTCGTCGCCTTCCATGGGCGCGACCCCGAGGCCGTGGCCGAACGGGCCGGCCCGGACGGACTGCGCAAGGGCGTGCTGCTCGACGGCGTGCCGACCCTGCTCGATATCCGTTTCGACGGCCAGCTGGCGCGCTGCCGCATCGATCACGATGGGCCGGCCATGCCCGCGCTGCAGGCGCTGGCCCAGGAGGCGCTGCTGAACGTGCTGGGCCTGCGCATCGACCCGGCCCCCTTCGCCGCCTTCGCCCAGGACGATCCCGTGCTCGGCCCCGTGCTCGCGCGCCAGCCGGGCCTGCGCATCGTGCAATCGGCCACCGTGTTCGAGGCACTGACCTGGGCCATCATCGGCCAGCAGATCAACCTGCGCTTCGCGATCGCGCTGCGCCGCACCCTGATCCAGCTGGCCGGCCGCCCGCATTCGTGCGGCCTGCTGTGCTATCCGGAAGCGCCGGACGTTGCCCGCCTTGCTCTTGAAGACCTGACCAGCCGCAAATTTTCGGCCGCGAAAGCGGAGACCGTGCTGCGCGTGGCGCGCATGGCGGTCGACGGCAGCCTGCGCCTGGACCGCACACGCGACGCCGCCCAGGTCAGCCAGGAACTGCTGGCGATCAAGGGGATCGGCCCCTGGACCGTCAATTACGTGCTGCTGCGCGGCTATGGCTACCCGGACTGTTCGCTCGAAGGCGACGTGGCCGTGCGCGCCGCCCTGCACAATCTGACGGGCAGCACGGCGCGGCCGACCTTGCTGGAAGCCCAGCGCCTGCTGGCGCGTTATGCGCCGCATCGGACCATGGCGGCGGCTTACCTGTGGGCCAGCCTGGGCGACAAATCGACACCGGTTGAATGATGCGTGGGCGGCGGCCGGCCATCGCCTTAATTCCAGCGCGGCAAGCCCTCGAACTGCTGCGCACCCTCACCCGAAAACCGGATCAGCTCGGCCAGCGGCACGGTGGCCAGGTTGTCGCATCCATAGTGTCCACCGAGCGCGCTGGGAATCTTGAGACAGTATTTGCGGCCCTCGGTGAGCGGCCCCAGTGCGGCCTCGGCCAGGCGCACGGCCTCGGGCATATACCAGTCGTTGAGGAAATCCTGGTTGTAGGCAAGCGCATCGAGCGCGGCGCGGCTGCGGGCCAGCGGTTCGCACACCAGTTCTTGCGGACGCAGGCACCAGAAATGGTCGTCCTCGTCGCGGATGATGAGGTTGCCGAAGGCATTGGCGCCGAGCACTTCGACGGCGCTCATGCCGACCCAGCCCCAGGCCTCGTTGATGTCGTCTACATCGATCATGGTCATCGCCCCTGAATGTGACTATGGCGCATGCGCGCGGCGGTTCGCAGGGTTGGACCGGCTGGGCTTGCGTGCATTGCAGCAGAGGCGCGGGGGTTTGACCTGCGTCGAGGCCGTTAAGACCAGGAAAGAAATCGCCATAATGTGGCGCAAAAACGAAAAGGCCGCTGACTCTTGCGAATCAACGGCCTCGAATTCTGGTTGCGGGGACAGGATTTGAACCTGTGACCTTCGGGTTATGAGCCCGACGAGCTGCCAGACTGCTCCACCCCGCGTCTGATGAAATGAATTATACGCCTGTTCGCCTTATTAGGCAAATGCAATACTGCGGCCATGTGCGATTGCAACACGATATATCTCATGGTCGCGGCCAAAAACAGCGCCGGACCACGCCCCCGCCCCCGCCCTACCGGCCCCGCATTCGGTGTAAAGTAAGGGCAATGCCAATTCGTCACACGACTATGAAATTCTGCTCCGAGTGCGCCCATCCCGTCGCGCTGGCCATTCCCGAAGGCGACAACCGGCCGCGCTACGTCTGCACCCATTGCAACACCATCCATTACCAGAATCCGAAACTCGTCGTCGGCTCCATTCCCGTCTGGGAACAGGACGGCCAGGTCCAGGTCTTGCTGTGCAAGCGCGCGATCGAGCCCCGCTATGGCTACTGGACCTTGCCGGCCGGTTTCATGGAAAACGAGGAGACCACCGAGCAGGCCGCCGTGCGCGAAACCGAGGAAGAAGCCGGCGCCAATGTCGAACTGGGCCCGCTGTTCACCCTGCTGAACGTGGCCCACGTGCACCAGGTCCACCTGTTCTACCGGGCGCGCCTGCGCGACCTCGATTTCGCGGCCGGCATCGAGAGCCTCGACGTGCAACTCTTCACGCAAGACCAGATCCCCTGGGACGACCTCGCCTTCCCCACCATCCGCACCACGCTGGAACTGTTCTTCGCCGACCGGATCAAAGTGCGCGAGGGCGGCGACTATGGCTTTCACAGCCGCGACATCCATCGCCCGATGATCGCCCCACGCGAACCGGACTGACATGATTCCCTGGCTCGAGACCGATACGCCGTTTCCCGACGTGTCCAAGGCTTTGACGGTCGAGGCGCCGGGCCTGCTCGCGGCCGGCGCCGACCTGTCGCCGCCGCGCCTGCTGCAAGCCTACCGCAACGGCATCTTTCCCTGGTTTTCCGAAGGCCAGCCGATCCTCTGGTGGAGCACCGATCCGCGCATGGTCCTGTACACGGCCGACTTCAAGGTCAGCGACAGCCTGGCCAAGACCCTGCGCAAGGTCGAGCGCAGCCGCCAGGACGGCGGCCGCTGGGACGTCCGCTTCGACAGCGCCTTCGGCGACGTCATGCGCGCCTGCGCCGCGCCGCGCCGCGACGGACCCGGCACCTGGATCTCGGATGAGATCATCGACGGCTACTCAGGCCTGCACGCGCTCGGCTACGCCCACTCGTCCGAAGTCTGGCTCGACGGCGAACTGGTCGGCGGCGCCTATGGCGTATGCATCGGCCGCATGTTCTATGGCGAATCGATGTTCGCACGCGTGTCCGACGCGTCCAAGGTCGCGCTAGCTTACCTGGTAGCCTTCCTGCGCAAGCACGGCGTGCGGATGATCGATTGCCAGCAGGAGACCGGCCACCTGGCCTCGCTCGGCGCCGCGCCGATTCCGCGCAGCCGCTTCCTGGAACACCTGCGCGCGGCCATTGCCGAGCCGCCCATCGATGCCTGGCGGGTTGCGCCGCCGCTCGACAGGCTCCATCCCTTGCCCGCGGCACCGTTGGATGGCTAACGGTGGCGCAGGCGGGTTTTCGCTAGAATAGGTCCATCACACGTCGTCTCGAGAGTTCTTTGCATGACGCACCTACACGACCTGCCCTTTGCGACGCTGCAGTTCTACACGACGGCGCCCTATCCCTGCAGCTATCTCGACGCGCGCCAGGCGCGCTCGCAGGTCGCCACGCCGTCGCACCTGATCAATGCCGACGTGTATTCCGAACTGGTCAAGAACGGCTTCCGGCGCAGCGGCATCTTCACCTACCGCCCCTACTGCGACGGCTGCCAGGCCTGCATCCCGGTGCGCGTCAAGTGCGAGGACTTCAAACCCAACCGTACCCAGCGCCGCGCCTGGAAACGCCATGGCGACCTGGTCGCGATGGTCGCCAACCTGGCGTTCTCCGACGAGCACTACGCGCTCTACCTGCGCTACCAGACTACGCGCCACGTGGGCGGCGGCATGGACCAGGACAGCCGCGACCAGTACGCCCAGTTCCTGCTGCAGAGCCGGGTCAATACGCGCCTGGTCGAGTTCCGCGAACCCGACGGCACCCTGCGCATGGTGTCGATCATCGACGTGCTGTCCGACGGCCTGTCGTCGGTCTACACCTTCTTCGACCCCGACGTCGAGAACGCCTCCTATGGCACCTACAACATCCTGTGGCAGGTGAACCAGGCCCACGAGCTGGGCCTGTCCTATGTCTACCTCGGCTACTGGATCGAGCAGAGTCCCAAGATGGCGTACAAGATCAACTTCCGGCCGCTGGAGGCCCGGATCGACGGCACATGGGGCGTATTGCAGGCAGTGTGATACAAGTGCTAACAAAGTCGTCGACACTCGAATACGTGTCCGGGGGGCGCGTCACGTTAGAATGACGGGGAAAACAACATTGAGTACCCCATGCCCGATAAACTCCTGTACACCCTCGTCCGTCCCGCACTGTTCTCGCTCGATCCCGAGGCAGCCCACAACCTGACCCTGCCCATGCTGCGCCGCGCAGCCGCGCTCGGCCTGACGGGCGCGTTCAGGAAGCCCCTGCCCGACCCGCGCACGGTCATGGGCATCACCTTCCCCAACCCGGTCGGCCTGGCTGCCGGCCTCGACAAGGATGGCGCCTATATCGACGGCCTGGCCGCCCTCGGCTTCGGCTCGATCGAGATCGGCACCGTGACCCCGCGCGGCCAGGCCGGCAATCCCAAGCCGCGCATGTTCCGCCTGCCGCGCGCGCGCGGCATCATCAACCGCATGGGCTTCAACAATGGCGGCGTCGACGCCTTCGTGGCCAACGTCCAGGCCTCGCGCTTCTACCAGGAGCGGCGCGGCGTGCTAGGCCTGAACATCGGCAAGAATGCCGACACGCCGATCGAAAACGCGGCCGACGATTACCTGCACTGCCTGCGCAAGGTCTATCCGTATGCGAGCTACGTGACGGTCAACATCTCGTCGCCCAACACCAAGAACCTGCGCCAGTTGCAGGGCGCCTCGGAGCTGGACAGCCTGCTGTCGCAGCTCAAGCAGGAGCAGACGAAACTGGCCGACCACCACGGCCACTACGTGCCGATCACGCTCAAGATCGCGCCCGACGTCGACGGCGACCAGATCCGCGACATCGCCGGCGCCCTCCTGCGCCACAAGATCGATGGCGTAATCGCCACCAACACCACGCTCAACCGGCGCGATGTGGAGGGCATGAAGCATGCGCAGCAGGCTGGCGGCCTGTCCGGCGCGCCGGTGTTCGAGCAGTCGAACATCGTGATCCGCGCGCTCAAGGCCGAGCTGCGCGACGACGTGCCGATCATCGGCGTGGGCGGCATCATGCGCGGCCAGGATGCGAAGGCCAAGATCGCGGCCGGCGCGCAGCTGGTGCAGCTGTACAGCGGCTTGATCTACGCCGGCCCGGGCCTGGTGCGCGAATGCGCCGACGCCCTGCGCGAGAAACCGAAAAAGAAATGAGCCTGCCACGCAAGCAGCTCGGACGCACCGATCTCGAGGTCACCAGCGTCTGCCTGGGCACGATGACCTTCGGCGAGCAGAACACCGAAGCCGAGGCGCACGCGCAACTCGACTACGCGCTCGAACGCGGCATCAATTTTATCGACACCGCCGAGCTGTATCCGGTGCCGCCCAGCGCCGCCACGCAGGGGTCGACCGAACGCTTCATCGGCTCCTGGCTCAAGGCGCGCGGCGGCCGCGACAAGCTGGTGCTGGCGACCAAGATCGCCGGCCCGAACGCCAGCCAGGCCTGGATTCGCGGCGCCAGGCACAACGTCGACGCCGCCAACCTGCGCGCCGCCGTCGACACCAGCCTGCGCCGCCTGCAGACCGACTACATCGACCTCTACCAGCTGCACTGGCCGAGTCGTAACGTGCCGGTCTTCGGCGCCAACCAGTTCGACCCGCGCAAGGAGCGCGACGGCGTGGCGATCGAGGACACCCTGCGCACTTTGTCCGAGCTGGTCAGGGAGGGCAAGATCCGCCACATCGGCGTGTCGAACGAAAGCCCGTGGGGCGTGTGCGAATTCGTCAAGCAGGCCGAGAGGCACGGCCTGCCGCGCATCGCCACCGTCCAGAACCTGTACAACCTCACCGCACGCGCTTTCGAGACCACGCTGCTGGACGAAGTCTGCTACCGCGAAGACGTGAGCCTGCTCGCCTACAGTCCGCTCGCCTTCGGCCAGCTCAGCGCCAAGTATGTCGACGACCCGCAGGCGCGCGGGCGCTTGACGATCTATCCGGCGACCTGGAGTCCGCGTTATCTGCGCCCGGCGGTGTTCGAAGCCTGCCGCGAGTATGCAGCGCTGGCGCGCGAGCACGGCTTGACGCCGGCCCAGATGGCGCTGGCCTGGTGCTACTCGCGCTGGTTCATGGGCTCGACCATTATTGGAGCGACCACGCTGGCGCAGCTGAAGGAAAACATCGACGCGGCGCAGGTCACGTTGAGCGACGAGGTGGTGCGCAGGATCGACGAGATCCACGCCAGGATTACCAATCCAGGGCAGTAAGAATATCCAGTCGGGGTATTGACTTCGGCAACACCTATATAATAATGAGAATTATTCTCAATTATTGAAGGTGACCCTGCATGTCGGCCCCCGACACCCTCGCCCAGCCAACGCTGACCATGCTGTATGCCGACCACCACGGTTGGCTACACGCATGGCTGCGGCGCAAGCTGGGCTGCACCTTCACCGCCGAGGACCTGGCGCAGGACACCTTCCTGCGCCTGCTGGTGCGTCCGCGCGCGCTGGACGCCGACAGGAATCCACGCGCCTACCTCACCACCATCGCCAACGGCCTGGTGGTCGACCACTGGCGCCGCGCCGACATCGAGCGCGCCTGGCTGGCCGCCATGATGGACCGTCCCGAGGCGCTGCACCCGTCGGCCGAGCACCAGGCCATCCTGATCGAGACCCTGGTCGAGGTCGACCGCATCCTGGCCGCCCTGCCCGACAAGCCGCGCGAAGCCTTCCTGCTGGCCCACCTGCACGATCTCACTTATGCCGAAATCGGCGCGCGGTTGCAGGTGTCGGAACGCATGGTCAAGAAATACATGGCCCAGGCCATGCTGCACTGCCTGACGGCGGCGTCTTCGTTTCACGCGGCGCTGGCCTGAGCATGGCCGAGACCCAGGACATCCCCTACGCCACCCTCGAGCAGGCGGCCGAGTGGTACGCCACCCTGCGCGCCGGCGCGGTCGACGAAGACGAACGGCGGCGCTGGCAGGACTGGCTGGCGCAGGGCGCCGGCAACCGCCGCGCCTGGGCGCGCGTGGAAGCCATCAGCCAGAACGTCGCCATCGCCAGGCAGACGCCGGACGCCTCCAGTGCGGCCCTGCACGCGGCCAGCGCGCAGCGCCAGCGCCGCAAGCTGGTCAAGACGCTGGCGCTGGCGGCCTTCACGACAGGCCTCGGCTGGCAGCTGGCGCGCACGGAAGACGTGCAGGTGGCCTTCGCCGGCCTGGGCGCCTCGCACCGCATCGGCGTGGGCGAACGCCTTGACACGGTGCTGGCCGACGGCACCCGCATCTGGCTCGACTCCGGCACCGTCCTCGACCAGCGCTACGATGCCGCGCAGCGCCTGGTGGTGCTGCACCGGGGCGAGTTCGTGCTGCAGAGCGGCCAGGATGCCCGCCGGCCGCTGGTCGTGCGCAGCCGCCAGGGCAGCATGCGCGCGCTCGGCACCCGATTCCAGGTGCGGCAATTCGATGGCAGCACGCGCCTTGGCGTGAGCGAAGGCCGGGTCGAGGTCACGCCGTTCGACGCGCGCGGCCCCATGCTGGTCGTCGAGGCGGGCCAGGAAGTGAGGTTTACCCGCAGCGGCATTTCCACGCCCAGCGCATTGCCGGCCGGCCGAGAGGCATGGACACGCGGCATGCTGATCGCCGAGGACCTGTCGCTGGAGGCCTTCCT
Organism: Telluria beijingensis; assembly: GCF_030770395.1. Lineage (GTDB taxonomy): Bacteria > Pseudomonadota > Gammaproteobacteria > Burkholderiales > Burkholderiaceae_D > Telluria > Telluria beijingensis. Next base: position 1,879,179 of record NZ_CP132480.1, read on the forward strand.
GGCCGAGCTGTCACGCTACCGGCACGGCCACCTGGGCTGCGATCCCGCCATCGCGGCGCTGCGCGTGGTGGGCGCCTTCCCCGCCCACGACACCGACCAGGCGCTCGCCATGCTCGAAGCGGCGCTGCCGGTGCGGGCGCGGCGCGTGCTGCCGTGGTGGGTCACGGTCGAGGCAAAAAAATAATTCGACCGACGGTTCCCTTTTTTGCACACCGCTCGGAAAGCAGGGTGAAGACCTTTTATCCTGCCCTTTCCGAAAGACCGTATGACCTTCCGTGATCCCTCCCCCACGCCGATCGCCCACGCTGCCCGTCTGCTGGTTGCCGGCCTGCTGGCGCTCGCCGCGCCCCTCCACGCCATCGCCGCCGATACCGTCCCGGCCCAGCAAGCGGCGCAGCACAACTTCGATATCGCGGCCGGTCCGCTCAACGCCGTGCTGGCGCGCTTCTCGGCCGCATCCGGCGTGTACATCGCCGCCAATGGCGCGCTGACCGCTGGCGTCGACAGCCCCGGCGTCCAGGGCCGGTTCGCGCCTGGCGAAGCCCTGGCGCGCCTGCTGGCCGGCAGCGGCCTGCAGGCGGTGGCGCAGGGCGATGGCCGCTACATCCTGCAGGCGGCGCCCGTGGCGCCAACGGCGACGGCAGCGACGCGCGCGGCCACCGTGCCCGCGCTGCCAAAGGTGCTGGTGCGCGCCGACCGCGAACACGCCCTCGGCGACGTCGACGGCTTCGTCGCCCGTCGCAGCAGCACCGCCACCAAGACCCTCACACGCCTGATCGAGAACCCGCAATCGGTGTCGGTGATCACGGCCGACGAACTGGCCAACCGCAAGGCCGAGACGCTCGACGAAGCGCTGCGCTACACGGCCGGCGTGACGCCGAACATGAAGCCGTGGGCGGTCGACGAATTCTCGATGCTGCGCGGTTTCGACCTGGGCGCGGCCGGCATCTTCCGGGACGGCCTGCTGACCTCGGGCCGCGCCTACGCCGCGCCGATCGAGCCGTATGGCCTGGAGCGCCTGGAAGTGCTGCGCGGACCGGCCTCGGTGCTGTACGGCCAGTCGCCGCCGGGCGGCATGATCAATGCCGTCTCCAAGCGGCCGTCGATCGACGCGGTGCGCGAAGTCGGCATCGAATATGGCACCTACGACCGCAAGCAGTTCAAGGCCGATGTCGGCGGCGCCCTCGACGCGCGCGGGGAATGGACTTACCGGATCACGGTGCTGGCGCGCGAATCCGGCACCCGCCTCGATCTCGACAGCGACGACCGCGTGTACGTGGCGCCGGCCCTGAGCTGGCAGCCGAACGCGAATACCCGCCTGACCCTGCTGGCCCAGTACCAGAGGGACGACCAGTCGTATGCCTGGCCCAATCAGCTGGTCAATCCCGGCCCGCTCGGCCAGCCGGCGCCCAGCGTCAACCTGGGTGGGCGCGACAACCGCTGGGAGCGCGAGAACCACGCCATCGGCTACGAATTCGAGCACCGCTTCAACGACACCTGGAGCGTGCAGCAGAACCTGCGCTATACGCGGCTGGAGCGCGACGAGACCAATGTCTTCCCGCGCGCGCTGCTGCCGGACGGCCGCTCGGTGACGCGCCTGTTCTATCCGCGCGATTCGGCCTGGCGCGGGCTGCAGGCCGACACCCGCCTGCAGGCGACCTTCCGCACCGGCGCGCTGGCCCACAACGTACTGGTCGGCCTCGACTACGCCGACAACGAGACCACCGACGGCTACCCCTATGCGATCACGCCGATGCCGAATCTCGACCTGTACGCGCCGGTGTACGGCGGCCACGAAACCATCGTCGCCGCGCCCGCCCCACGCAACGAAATCCTGCCGCTCGAGCAGACCGGGCTCTATCTGCAAGACCAGCTGAAGTGGGACAAGTGGGTGGTCACCGCCGGCCTGCGCCACGACCGTGCGAAGAACTCGAACACGCGCGAACTGCCGGCCGCCGGCACCTCGACCCTGGCCTATCGCCAGTCGGCCAGCAAGACCACCGGCCGCCTGGGCGCCGTCTACCTGTTCGACTCCGGCTGGGCGCCGTATGTCAGCTATGCGACCTCGTTCACGCCCACCATCGGCCGCGACATCGAGGGCGAGCTGCTCAAGCCATCCACCGGCCGCCAGTTCGAAGCCGGCCTGCGCTACCAGCCGGACGATGCCAGCACCGTCTACACGGCCTCGGTCTTCAAGCTCGAGCGCGAGAACGTGGCCACCGCCGCGCCGCAGGATCCGGCCGCCACCGTGCAGACCGGCGCCGTCGAATCGCAGGGCATCGAGCTCGAGGCGCGCACTAATCTCTCGCGCCAGCTGAGCGTGGTGGCGCAGTACACCTGGCTCGATACCGAGATCACCCGCAGCAATTACGGCGACCGCGGCCTGGGGCAACCCGGCGCGGTGAAGCACAGCGCCTCGGTCTGGACCCGTTATGACTTCAGGCTGACCGACACCGCGCAAGCATACGGCGCCCTCGGCCTGCGCTACTACGGCAAGGCGCGTTCGTACCAGGACTACGGCAACGAAGGTATTACCAACCCCAGCTTCGGTATGGTCGACGCGGCCTTCGGCGTCGAGCGCGGGCCGTGGCGCTTCTCGGTCAACGTGAACAACCTGCTGGACAAGCAGGTGCTGCTCGATTGCGACACCACCTTCTGCTATCGCAATGCCGAGCGCACTGCCAATGTGAGCGCAAGCTATCGGTTCTGACGATGGCGGCGCCGAACGCACCCGGCCTGCGCCAGGCCATGGCCGGCCTGCACCTGTGGGCCGGCCTGCTGGGCGGATGGCTGCTGATCGCCATCTTCGTCACCGGCGGCATCAGCTACTACCGCGACGAACTCACGCAGTGGCTGCGGCCCGAGATCCCGGCCCGCCCCGCCGCGCTCGACCAGGCCACGGCGGCGCAGCGCGCACTTGGCACGCTGGCGCGGCAAGGCGCCGGCTTTGACGAATGGCACGTCATCCTGCCCGGCGCGCGCGCCAACGCGATCGAGGTCGCATGGGAACGAGGCGACACCCGAGAACGCGCGCTGCTCGACCCGACCAGCGGCGCCCTGCTCGCCCCGCGCGCGACCCAGGGCGGCGAGTTCTTCTACTACTTTCACTTTTCGCTGCACTACCTGCCGGCCACGCTGGGCCGCTGGATCGTCGGCCTGTGCACCATCATGTCGCTGGTCGTGGTGGTGAGCGGGATCGTCATCCACCGCCGCATCTTCAAGGACTTCTTCACCTTCAGGCCGGGCAAGGGACAACGCTCGTGGCTGGACGCGCACAACGGCTTCTCGGTGCTGTCGCTGCCCTTCCACCTGATGATCCTGTACACCGGGCTGGTGACCCTGATGTTCTTCTACATGCCGTGGCCGGCGCTGGCGGCCTTCGGTCCGCAGCAGGCGCGGTCGGAAATGGCGAAGGTCATGCAGCCGCGCTTCGACACGCCGGCGCGCAGCGGCAGCGCGGCGCCGCTGGCCAGTCTGGCGCCCTTGATGGCGCAGGCAGATGCGCGCTGGGGCAGCGATAAAGTGGGCCGCATCGTCGTCACCCATCCCGGCGACGGCGCGGCCCGCATCGCCATCGTGCGCGGCGATGGCGACCGGGTGTCGGTAGCGCCATCCTGGCTGTTGTTCGATGGCGTCAGCGGCGCCCTACTGGCCACGCACGACAGCGCTAGCCCCGCAATACGCACCTGGGGCGGCGCTTATGCGCTGCACCTGGGCCGCTTCGCCGATCCTCTATTGCGCTTGCTGTACTTCCTGAGCAGCCTGGCCGGCGCCGCGATGGTGGCGACCGGCATGGTGCTATGGGCGGTCAAGCGCCGGCAAAAGAGTCCGCGGCCTGGCTTCGGATTGCTGCTGGTCGAGCGGGGCAATGTGGCCTGCGTGGCCGGCCTGTCGATCGCGGTAGCAGGCTTCATGCTGGCCAACCGCCTGCTGCCGCTGGACCTGGCGGCGCGCGCTCAGTGGGAAATCCACTGTTTCTTCGCGGTGTGGGGCCTGGCGGCACTATTCGCCGCCTGCCGCCCGGCGGCGCAGGGCTGGCGCGCGCTGGCGCTCGCATCGGGCGCATTGTGGGCCAGCCTGCCGCTGGTGAATATCGTGACCACCGGCCGGCTGTTTCCCGCCTTCGACGCCGCCTTCATTGGCATGGCGGGCCTCAGCTGGCTTGTCAGTCGGCGGTGGCGATCGCCTTCTCGATATCCGCCCGCGTATAACCCTGGGCGAAACGCTCGATGAAGTGGAAGGCATACGCCCGCAAATACGAACCGCGCCGCACCGCCAGGCGCGTCACGTTCTGCGCGAACAGGTGCGACGCCTCGATCGCGCGCAGGCCCTTGTCGCGGCCATGGTCGAACGCCATCGAGGCCACGATGCCCACGCCCAGGCCCAGCGACACGTACTGCTTGATGACGTCGGAGTCCATCGCGGTGAGCACGATGTCCGGCCCCAGCCCGGCTTCGACGAACGCCGCATCGATGTGACTGCGGCCGGTGAAACCGACGTCGTAGGTGATCAGCGGATGCTCGGCCAGGTCTTCCAGGCGCAGCGGCGAACCGCTGGAGAAGATCGGATGGCCCTCCGGCGCCACGATCAGGTGGCTCCAGCGATAGCACGGGAAGGACACCAGGTCGGGGAAGGCCGACAGGCCCTCGGTCGCGATCCCGATGTCGGCCTTGCCCGAGGCCACCCATTCGGCGATGTGTTCCGGCGCGCTTTGCTGCAGGGCGATGCGCACGTTGGGGAAGGCGGCGCGGAACGACTGCACCACCTGCGGCAATGCGTAGCGCGCCTGGGTGTGGGTCACGGCCACCGTGAGCGTGCCGCTATCCTGCGCGGCGTATTCTCGGCTGGCCTGCTGCAGGTTCTCGGCTTCGACCAGCAGCTTCTCGACGATGCGCAGGATGCCCTTGCCGGGCGGCGTCAGGCCGGTCAGGCGCTTGCCGTTGCGCTCGAAGATGACCACGCCCAGTTCTTCCTCGAGCTCGCGGATCTGGCGCGACACGCCCGGCTGCGACGTGAACAGGGCGTTGGCGACTTCGGTCAGGTTGAAGTCGCGCCGGGCCGCCTCGCGGACCGAACGCAGCTGCTGGAAATTCATATCGCGCTTCCTTCGTCGACGAACACTTCGATGCGGCGCGGACGCACGACCAGCGTCTCGCCTTCTTTCAGGCCCAGGCTGGCGAAGCGCTCGTTCGGCATCACCGCCTCGATGATCTGCTGGTTGTCGGCGCGCTCCAGGTCGAGCTGGGCCAGCGGGCCGATCGCATGCGCGCGGCGCAGCTTGGCCACCACGCCGGCGGCGCCCGGCGTGTAGCGCTCCACGTCGAGATCGTGCGGACGCACATAGCCAATGCCGGCGCCATCGCGCACGCCTGCGTGCTGCGGCGCCTGGAAGTTGACGTCGCCGCTGGCCAGCACGCCTTCGTGCACGCGGCCGTGGAACAGGTTGACGTTGCCCAGGAAGCCATACACGAAGGGCGATGCCGGATTGTTATAGACCTCGTCCGGGCTGCCCAGCTGCTCGACGCGGCCCTTGTTCATCAAGACCACCTGGTCGGCCACTTCGAGCGCTTCTTCCTGGTCGTGGGTGACGAAGATCGAGGTCACGTGCAGCTCGTCGTGCAGGCGGCGCAGCCAGCGGCGCAGCTCCTTGCGCACCTTGGCATCGAGCGCGCCGAACGGTTCGTCCAGCAGCAGCACGCGCGGCTCGACCGCGAGCGCTCGCGCCAGGGCGATGCGCTGGCGCTGGCCGCCCGACAGCTGCGGCGGATAGCGGTCGGCGATCCAGTCGAGCTGCACCAGCTCGAGCAGTTTTTTCACCTTGTCGCGGATCTGCTGTTCGCTCGGACGGTCCTTGCGCGGCTTGACGCGCAGGCCGAAGGCGACGTTCTCGAACACGGTCATGTGCTTGAACAGCGCATAGTGCTGGAACACGAAGCCGACCTGGCGTTCGCGCACGTGGCGGTGCGAGGAATCCTGGCCGTCGAGCAGCACCGAACCGGAATCCGGGTATTCGAGGCCGGCGATGATGCGCAGCAGCGTGGTCTTGCCGCAGCCCGAAGGGCCGAGCAAGGCAGTCAGTTCGCCGTCGGGGAACTGCAGCGAGACGTCGTCAAGGGCCGTGAACTGGCCGAACTGCTTGCGGATGTGTTGGACTTCGATCGTCATGCGTGACTCCGGCGTTGTTTCAGTGAGGGGCTGCGGTCGAAGCCTTGCGGGATTCGTGCAGGCGCCATTCGATAAAGGACTTGATGGCCAGCGTCACCAGTGCCAGCAGCGCGAGCAGCGATGCGACGGCGAAAGCGGCCGTGAAGTTGTATTCGTTGTAGAGGATCTCGACGTGCAGCGGCATCGTGTTGGTCTCGCCGCGGATGTGGCCCGAGACCACCGACACCGCGCCGAACTCGCCCATCGCGCGGGCGTTGCACAGGATGACGCCATACAGCAGGCCCCATTTGATGTTCGGCATCGTCACGCGCCAGAAGGTCGACCAGCCCGAGGCGCCCAGCACCAGCGCGGCTTCTTCTTCTTCGGTGCCCTGCTGCTGCATCAGCGGGATCAGCTCGCGCGCCACGAACGGGAAGGTGATGAACACGGTGGCCAGCACGATGCCCGGCACCGCGAACAGGATCTTGATGTCGTTGTCGGCCAGCCAGGGACCGAACCAGCCCGAGGCGCCGAACACCAGCACGTACATCAGGCCCGCGATCACCGGCGAGATCGAGAACGGCAGGTCGATCAGCGTCAGCAGGATGCTCTTGCCGCGGAATTCGAACTTGGCGATGGCCCACGCCGCCGCCACGCCGAACACCAGGTTCAGCGGCACCGAGATGGCGGCCGCGATCAGGGTCAGCTTGATGGCCGACAGCGCATCGGCATCGATCACCGATTCGACATAGACTTCCCAGCCCTTCTTGAGCGCCTCGGTGAACACCGCCGCGAGCGGGATGAACAGGAACAGGGTCAGGAAAATGAGCGCGACGGCGATCAGGGTAATGCGCACCCAGCCCGGTTCGAGCACGCTGGTATCGAGCCGCCTGCCTTTGGCAGCACCGTTCACGGGCTGCCCCACGTTGTTCAACACGGCGCTCATGCCTTGCCCGCCCGTTTGCGCGTCCACGCCTGCAAGAGGTTAATCGCCAGCAGCAGGATGAACGAGAACACCAGCATCACCACCGCGATCGCCGTCGCGCCGGCATAGTCGTACTGTTCCAGCTTGGAGATGATCAATAGCGGCGTGATCTCGGACACCATCGGCAGGTTGCCGGCGATGAAGATGACGGAACCGTATTCGCCGGTGGCGCGTGCAAACGCCAGCGCGAAGCCGGTCAGCAGCGCCGGGGTGATGGTCGGCAGCACCACGCGGATGAAGGTCTGCAGCGGCGCCGCGCCCAGGCTGGCGGCGGCTTCTTCGAGTTCGCGCTCGGCTTCCTCGAGCACCGGCTGCACCGTGCGCACGACGAACGGCAGGCCGATGAAGGTCAGCGCCACCACCACGCCGAGGGGGGAAAAGGCCACTTTGATGCCCAGCGCATCCAGGTACTGGCCGATCCAGCCGTTATGCGAATACAGCGCGGTCAGCGTGATGCCGGCCACCGCGGTCGGCAGCGCGAACGGCAGGTCGACCAGGGCGTCGACGAAGCGCTTGCCGGGGAACTGGTAGCGCACCAGCACCCAGGCCACGATGCCGCCGAAGACGACGTTGATGGCGGCCGCGATCAATGAGGCGCCGAAGCTGAGGCGGTAGGACGCCATCACCCGCTCGGAAGTGACGGTCGCCCAGAAATCCGCCCAGCTCATGCTGAAGGTATTCAGGAACACCGCAGACAGCGGGATGAGGACGATCAGCGCCAGGTAGAACAGCGTGAAGCCGAGCGAGATGCCGAAGCCGGGGATCACCCGCCCCGGCCTCTTGGCGGGCTTGTGCGCTGCCGTACTGCCTGGCAATGCTAGCGAAGTCATGCGAGTCCTTATTACAAATTCTTCTATCGGACTCGCATAATCTCACGCAGTGTTTATAAAGCAAACGAAAGAATACTTATTTGTATAGATACGAAACGCTATTTGGTTGAGCGCATCACAGCACCAGCTTGGCGGCAACGGCGGTCAGCGTGGTGGCCAGCAGGCCGCGCAGGAAGCGTTCGGGCACCGCCTTGGCGACCATGGCGCCGAGGGTGATGCCGGGCAGCGAACCGACCAGCAGCGTCAACAGCAACATCCAGTCGATCGAGCCCAGCCACCAGTGGCCGAGGGCGGCGATCGCCGTCAGCGGCACGGCGTAGGCGATGTCGGTGCCGGCCACTTCGGCCGGGGTCAGTTTGGGATACAGGAAGACCAGCAGGGTCGCGCCGATGGCGCCGGCGCCGATCGAGGACACCGTCACCAGCACGCCCAGCACCGCGCCCGCGACGATCGTCGCCGCGGCCAGGCTGCGGCCCTGCAGCTGGCGTTCCGGGTGGGCGTGGATCCAGGCCAGCAGCCGGCTGCGCAGCAGCAGCGCCAGCACGGTCAGCATGACCGAGACCGCGATCGTGTAGCGGATCACCTGGCCCAGTTGCTCGCTCAGCGCGCCGAACTGGTTCAAGCCGATGGCCGCCAGCACCGCCGCCGGCAGCGCGCCCAGGCACAGGCGGCCGACGATCGGCCAGTGCACGGTGCGCGTGAAGCGGTGGGTGATGGTGCCGGCGCTCTTGGTGATCGCGGCAAAGGCCAGGTCGGTGCCGACCGCGACCGAGGGAGAAACGCCGAACAGCAGGGTCAATAGCGGCGTCATCAGGGAGCCGCCCCCGACGCCGGTCATGCCGACCAATAAACCTACCGCGAATCCCGCCAATACATATGTCATCGACATGCCGTGCTCTCCTGTGGCGCACAGGGTAAGCCGAACACTGCCGCGATCCAAACGACAGCTTCCTCATTTGCTTATGCAGAGAAATTCGTACCGAGGCGCCAATCAGGCCACATTCGTTGCCGCCGCACTACGAAAAAACGGCGAGCCAGGCTGTTGCCGGGCTCGCCGTTGAGGGAGTCGTCTCCGCTTACTTGTTCGGCTGCGGCGTCAGGCGCAGGTAAGGACGCGGCGCCTCGAAGCCTTTCGGATACTTCTGCTTGATGACTTCGGGATCGGTGACGGTCAGCGGGATGATGACCGGATCGCCATCCTTCCAGTTGCCCGGCGTGGCGACCGTGTAGCCGTCAGTCAGTTGCAGGGCGTCGATCACGCGCAGCACTTCGTCGAAGTTGCGGCCGGTGCTCATCGGATAGGTGATGATCAGACGCACTTTCTTGGCTGGGTCGATCACGAACAGCGAGCGCACGGTGGCGGTGGCCGATGCGTTCGGGTGGATCATGTCGTACAGCTCGGACACGGTTTTATCCGCATCGGCCACGATCGGGAAGCCGACCACGGTCTGCTGGGTTTCTTCGATATCCTTGATCCAGTCGACGTGTTTTTCGGCGGCGTCGACCGACAGCGCGATCGCCTTGACGTTGCGCTTGTCGAACTCCGGCTTGAGCTTGGCGGTCAGGCCCAGCTCGGTCGTGCAGACCGGCGTGAAGTCGGCCGGGTGCGAGAACAGCACCACCCAGGAATCGCCCGCCCACTCGTGAAAGCGGATCTTGCCGATGCTGGAATCCTGCTCGAAATCGGGCGCGGTGTCGCCGAGGCGTAAGGTCATAGTCTTCTCCATGGTTGATTCACACGGCGCCGTCCGCGGACGGCGCATCTTGTAACAGCCTACATAAAGCGGTTGTAGAGTACGACGGCCCAGGTGGCGAAGGCCAGCAGCAGGGTCAAGGCGACCGCCGCGCTGCCCAGGTCCTTGGCGGCCTTCGACAAGGGATGGCGCTCGAGCGAGATGCGGTCGACGACCGCCTCGATCGCGGAGTTGATCAGCTCGACGATCAGCACCACGACCAGCACGCCGATCAGGGCCAGTTTCTGGAATCCCGATACCGGCAGCAACAGCGCGAGGATGCTGGCCAGCACGATCAATACCATCTCTTGCCGGAAGGCCGCTTCGCTGCGCCAGGCCCAGCGCAGGCCGTCCCAGGTGTTGCGGCAGGCGGCGCCGATGCGCTCCAGGCCGCGCAAGGTCTTGAACTCGCTGATCGGGTTTTCCATCGTCTCGGTACAGTGGATGCGGGAACAGCATTATGCCGCGTCCAAGCCCAGCATGTGGCAAACCCGCCAAGTTTGCAAGTCGCCGTTTGCGCCGTCGTTTCACATCATGGTATAAAGTCATGATACTGCACTGCACCAACCACATCATGAAAATGGAAACGCCTACCACAGCCAAGACCTCGATCCAGGTCATCGAGCGCATGATGGCCCTGCTCGACGCCCTGTCGAGCTATTCCGACCCGGTCAGCCTCAAGGAATTGTCGCGGGTATCAGGCCTGCATCCATCGACCGCGCACCGCATCCTCAACGATATGGTGGTCACGCGCTTCGTCGACCGGGTCGAGCCGGGCACCTATCGCCTCGGCATGCGCCTGCTGGAACTGGGCAATGTGGTCAAGAGCCGGCTGTCGGTGCGCGAAGCGGCGCTGGACGCCATGCGCGCCCTGCACCGCAAGACCCAGCAAACGGTCAACCTGTCGGTGCGCCAGGGCGACGAGATCGTCTACATCGACCGCGCGTTCTCGGAGCGCTCGGGGATGCAGGTGGTGCGCGCCATCGGCGGACGCGGCCCATTGCACCTGACCTCGACCGGCAAGCTGTTTCTGTCGGTGGACGACGTCAAGGCGATCCGCGCCTATGCCACCCGCACCGGCCTGGCCGGCCACACGCGCAATTCGATTACCGAGCTGGCGCGCCTGGAGCGCGAACTGAGCCTGGTGCGGGCGCGCGGCTACGCGCGCGACAACGAGGAGCTGGAACTGGGCGTGCGCTGCATGGCGGCAGGCATCCATGACGACAGCGGCAAGCTGGTGGCGGGATTGTCGATCTCGGCGCCAGCGGACCGGCTGCAAGAGGATTGGCTAGAGGATCTGGTACAGACGGCGTCGCGGATTTCGTCGACGCTGGGGTATCGGGCGGTGCCGAACGTCTAAACGCCGGATCAATGCGACAAGCTCGGCGCGCTGGCCGTGATGGTCGGCGTCGGCACTGCGTCGACATCCATCCGATCCGGCAGCGATTCGATCCAGCGCCGGATACGCCCGGCATCGGCGGTGCGCGACATCTTGCCTTTCGAATCCAGGAAGATCATCACGACATTACGGCCATGGATCATGGCCTGCATCACCAGGCAGCGCCCCGCCTCATTGATGAAACCGGTCTTTTGCAGGCCGATATTCCAGTCGGGTAGCGACACCAGGTAGTTGGTATTCGCGTAATGCATGGTGCGGCCGCTGGCCTGCACGGTCGATTTCGGGGTAGTCGAGAAGTCGCGCAGCACCGGATCTTCGTGCGCCGCCATCACCAGCTTGACCAGGTCGCGCGCGCTCGAGACATTGCGGCTCGACAGGCCGCTGGAATCGACGTAATGGGTGTCCGCCATGCCGAGTTCCTTCGCCTTGGCATTCATCGCGGCCACGAAGGCCTCGATGCCGCCCGGATAATTGCGGCCCAGCGCCGAGGCGGCGCGGTTCTCGGAACTCATCAGGGTGATGTGCAGCAGTTCACGGCGGGTCATGCGCGCGCCCACCGGCAGGCGCGAGCTGCTGTATTTGAGGCGGTCGACGTCGGCGTCGGTCACGCGCAACACTTCGTCGAGGTCTTGCTTGGCTTCCATGACGACCATGCCGGTCATCAGTTTGGTGATCGAGGCGATCGGCAACGCGACATTGGCGTTCTTTTCGAACAGCACTTCCGCGCTGTTCTGGTCGACCACATAGGCGACGCTGGAGCGCAGCGACAGTGGATCGTCGGTCTTGTGCAGCCCCGCCTTGTCGCCCGCCGTCGCCGCTGCCGCCACCGCGGCGACGGCCGCCGCCTTGCGGGCCGGATGATAGGTGACGACGCGCTTGCCGTTGACGGTGCGCACCCGTCGCACCATGCGCTGGCTGGTGTCGCCGGCACTGGCGACTTCCTTGCGCTTCTTGGTGGTCTTGGCCTTGGCTTTGCGTTTGGGCTTTTTCTTGGCTGCCTGGGAAGGCTTGGCTTTCTTGGCTTGTTCGGTGGCGCCCGCACCTGCGCCCGCCCCCGCACCGGATGCCTGCATCGGTGCAATGGCGAACAACGCGGCGACAACTGCAGCCAAAGCAAGTTTAAACATCGTGAAGCCCCTGGACCGAACTGATGAGATACAGATGGAAGTGTAGCGGAACGACGCTCGATCGCAAGCAAAAATAGCGTTCTGTGCGGCAATTACCCACTCAAATCCAACAAGCGCCCGGTTTTGAACTTTCGTTTGATATCAATGAGATATGGTTGCTTGTTACTTTAGAGTCTATCCCGGTAGGTGGGGGGAAGCACATGGCGATGCATGGCGATCGTGGGCAAGGCGCGAGGAGGCCGCATGGCGAGCCATGCAACGACGAGCAACGCAGCACACGCTCGCCAGGCGCGCCAGGGGTGACTCCCACCTACCGGGATAGACTCTCAGTCCATGAAGCGCGTAAACACATGGCTGGGTTCGCGCTCGGTTTCCAGCGTGTTCTCGATGCGGTCCGGATCGGCCCAGCCCAGTGCCATGCCGCACACCACCATCTCGCTCGCGGGCAGTCCCAGTTCGGCCGCGATGATCCGATGATACTGCGTAAAAGCGGCTTGCGGGCAGGTATCCAGCCCCCTCGCCCGCGCCGCGACCATGATGTTCTGCAGGAACATGCCATAGTCGAGCCACGAGCCCTGCTCCATGATGCGGTCGATGGTGAAGATCATGCCGACCGGCGCATCGAAGAAGGCGTAGTTGCGCGCATGCTGGGCCGCCATGCCGGCCTTGTTGTCGCGCGTCAGGCCCAGCAGGCTGTACAGGTCCCAGCCCACCTTGCGCCGCCGGTCGACATAGGGCGACACCCATTCGCGCGGATAGTAGGGATATTCCTCGTGGTGCGCGTCGGCCTGTTCCGGATCGGTGTACGCGGCCAGGATCGCCGTTGATAAGCGTTCGCGCGCCGCGCCGGTCAATACATGGACTTTCCAGGGCTGGGTATTGGTGCCGGATGGCGCGCGCGCCGCCACGTCGAGGATGCGGGCGATGTCGTCGCGCTCGACCGGCTTGTCGAGGAAGGCGCGGATCGAGCGGCGCGAAGTGATGGCGGCGTCGACTGCGGCCTGGCTGGGATTCTCAATGGTCATGGGATCTCCTGTGGTTTGCGCACGACGAAGGCGACTCCGGTGACGGCCACCGCCATCCCGAGCAGGCCGAGTGCATTGAATGCTTCGCCGAACAGCAGCCAGGCCATGATGGCGGTGGTCGGCGGGGTCAGGTACATCAGGCTCGTCACTTCGGTGGCCTGGCTGCGCCCGATCAATCTAAAAAGCAGGAAGGTCGCGCCGATCGATAGCGCGAACACCGACCACAGCCAGGCGATGACGAAATCGCCGCTCCAGGTGATGGTCGAGAACGCGGGGTCGAGGTCTTCCAGCCAGATCGCGAGCGGCGCCAGCGCCAGCACGGTGGCGCCGAACTGGATCGCGGCGCCGCTGCGCAGGTCGAAGCGCGGGCAGAAGCGGCGCTGGTACATGGTGCCGGCCGTGATGCTCAGCAGCGCGAACACGCACAGGCCGAGGGCGGCCGGCGACAGGCCGGCCAGGCCCAGCTTGGCGTACACGACCAGGGCCACGCCGGTCAGGCCGAGTAGCAGGCCCAGCCACTGGATCGGCCGCACCCGCTCGCCGATCAGCGGCGCGCAGGCAGCGGTGAGAATCGGTTGCATGCCGACGATCAGGGCGGTCAGCCCGGCCGGCATGCCAAGCTTGATGGCGGCCCACACGCCGCCCAGATAGCCCGCTTGCAACAACAGGCCGGACAGCGCGATATGCCCGACCTGGCCGCGCGGCCACGGCGCCCGCCACAACAGTATCAGCGGCAGCAGCACCGCCAGCACGCCCAAGCCGCGCACGATCAGGAAGGTTAGCGGCGGCGCATACGGCAGGCCGAGCTTGGCGACGATGAAGCCGGTGCTCCAGAGGAAAACGAAGAACAGCGGTACGGGAGACAGCCAGGCGCTGCCGGTCATGGGAGTGGCGTGGGTCGACATGGTCCTGCGCCGCCATGGTGCACGGCATTGAATGAAACGCAAGCATCGAGTCTAGCATGCTCTCTACCATTGAGTTTCAGCCGGCCAAAATGCGACTCTGGTTTGCGCTAGATCAATTGACTTTTCTTGCAATAAATGCATTCAAGAAAATTATGTATCTTGGATGGTGCGTCGCATCAAAAATGCTTGACGCGTCAACCGAACTGACAGAAAATCTGCCCTGTTGCGGTGCACAAAAAGAGTTTCGTCGCTTTTTAATGAAGAACCTGTCTCACAGAGCAATAGTCCATTCTTGAAACGACATATTTGGAGAGCCACATGTTTGCAATCCCTGAACAATTTTCGAACGCTACCAAGGCCAGCCTGGAATCCCAATTCGCCCTGTTTTCGGCACTGACCTCGAAAACCTTCGAAGGCGTGGAAAAGCTGGTCGAACTGAACATCAGCACCGCGCGCTCGACCCTGGAAGATTCGTCGGCCGCTGCTCGCCAGCTGCTGAGCGCTAAAGACCCACAAGAATTCTTCTCGCTGACCGCCTCGCAGGCCCAGCCGAACGCCGAGAAAGCCCTGTCGTACAGCCGCCAGCTGGCCTCGATCGCCACCGGCACCGGCGCCGAGTTCTCGAAAGCCGCCGAAAGCCAGATCGTCGAAGCCAACCGCAAGGTGATCTCGCTGGTCGACGAAGTGAGCAAGAACGCCCCGGCCGGTTCGGAAAGCTTCGTTGCCGCCGTCAAGACCGCGATCAGCAACGCCAACGCCGGTTACGAGCAGTTCAGCAAGACCTCCAAGCAGGCGGTCGAAGCGCTGGAAACCAATATGAACGCCGCCGTGTCGCAATTTTCTGCGACTGCTGCGAAAGCTGGCAACGCTGCCAGCGCCGCTGCGGCTGCGGCCTAAGCTTCGGCTGGTCAAATAAGAAAGCCGGGACGCTCGCGCGTCCCGGCTTTTTTTGCGTCTGCCGCCGTCACTCCCCCAGATACGCCGCCTGCACCCGCGGATCGTCCAGCATGTCGCGCGCCTTGCCGCTCATGGTGATCGCACCCGACTCCATCACATAGCCGCGGTGCGCGGCCTGCAGCGCCAGCTTGGCGTTCTGCTCCACCAGCAGGATCGTGATGCCCTGGCGCGACACGTCGCGGATCACTTCGAAGATCTTCTCGACCATGATCGGCGCCAGGCCCATCGACGGCTCATCCAGCAGCAGCAGGGTCGGATGGCACATCAGCGCGCGCGCCATCGCCAGCATCTGCTGCTCGCCGCCCGACAGGGTGCCGGCCAGCTGAGTGGACCGCTCTTTCAGGCGCGGAAACACCGCATACCACTTCTCGATATCGGCCTCGATCCCGGCTTTATCGTTGCGCGTGTAGGCGCCCATCAGCAGGTTCTCGTGGATCGACATGCGGGTGAACACGCCCCGCCCTTCCGGCACCATGGCCAGCTTTTGCTGCACCATGCGGTGCGACGGCGTGCCGCGCAAGGTCTGGCCGAGGTAGCTGATCTCGCCCTCCACCTTGCACGGCGGGAGGGTGCCGGTGATGGCTTTCAGGGTCGTGGTCTTGCCGGCGCCGTTGGCGCCGATCAGCGTCACCAGTTCGCCCTTCGCCACCTGCAGGTCGATGCCCTTGACCGCCTTGATGCCGCCGTAGGCGACCTTCAGGCCGGCAACGTTCAGGATTGTTTCGCTCATCAGTGCGCACCTCCAAGATAGGCGTCGATCACGGCCTGGTTCTTCTGGATCTCGCTCGGTAACCCTTCGGCGATCCGCTTGCCGTATTCGAGCACCGTGATGCGGTCGCACAGGCCCATCATGAGCTTGACGTCGTGCTCGATCAGCAGCACGGTGCGGCCCTCGGCCTTGATTTTCACCAGCAGCTCGCGCAGCGCCAGCTTCTCGGTCGCGTTCATGCCGGCCGCCGGCTCGTCCAGCGCCAGCAGCTGCGGGTCGGTGGCCAGCGCGCGCGCGATTTCCAGGCGCCGCTGGTCGCCGTAGGACAGGAATTTGGCGGTGCGATGCGCGAATCGGCCGATGCCGACGAAGTCGAGCAGCTCCTGGGCGCGCAGCCGGATCGCTTCTTCTTCTTCGCGCGCTGCCTTGTGGCGCAGGATCGCGCCCAGCACGCCCTGTCTGGTGCGTACGTGGCGGCCGACCATCACGTTTTCCAGCGCGCTCATCTCGCCGAACAGGCGGATGTTCTGGAAGGTGCGCGCGATGCCCGCCTTCGCCACCTCGTGCGGCGCCGACGGCGAATACGGCTTGCCGGCCAGCTCGAAGGTGCCGCTGTCGGGTTGATAGAGGCCGGTGATCACGTTGAAGAAGGTGGTCTTGCCGGCGCCGTTCGGCCCGATCAGGCCGACGATCTGGCCGCGCATGATCCGGATGCCGACATCGGTCAGCGCCTGCAGGCCGCCGAAGCGCTTGTTCACGCCCTGGATATTCAGAAGGAGTTGTTCGCTCATGGTCTGTTCACTCATCACGCGGTGGACGCTTCTTCTTCCTCGCGCGCCAGGGCGGCGTTGGGACGTTCTTCCTTGTTCGGCGACGGCCACAGGCCGGCCGGGCGCACCAGCATGATCCCGACCAGGGCCAGGCCGTACAGCAGCTGGCGCAGCACTTCGGCCTCGATGATCACCTTGCCGAACAGGGCCTGTTGCAACGGATCGACCACGTGGCGCAGCACTTCGGGCAGGGCCGCCAGCAGCACGCCGCCCAGCACCACGCCCGGGATGTGGCCGATGCCGCCCAGGACCACCATCGCCAGCACCGCGATCGACTCGGTCAGGGAGAACGATTCAGGCGAAACGAAACCCTGGAAGGCGCCAAACATGGCGCCGGCCACGCCGCCGAAGGACGCGCCCATGGCGAAGGCCAGCAGCTTGACGTTGCGGGTATTGATGCCCATCGCCTTGGCCGCGATCTCGTCTTCGCGGATCGCCACCCAGGCCCGGCCGAGTCGCGAATGCTGCAGGCGGCCGGTGATGAAGATCGTCGCGATCACCATCGCCAGGAACAAAAAGTAATAGGCGTTCACCGACGGCATCGCGTAGTCGCCGATCATGACGTTGGCGCCGGAGCCCGGCTCGCCCGCCAGCGACACCCCGAACACGCGGATCGGGTCGATCATATTGATCCCCTGCGGCCCGTTGGTGAAGTTGATCGGGTCGTTCAGGTTGTTCATGAAGATGCGGATGATCTCGCCAAAGCCGAGGGTCACGATGGCAAGGTAGTCGCCGCGCAGTTTCAGGGTCGGAGCGCCCAGCAGCGCGCCGCACAGGGCCGCGCACAACGCCGCCAGCGGCACGATGGCCCACAGCGACAGGTGGATGCCGTCCTGCGCGATCTCGGGGCCGAAGAAGGCCACCAGCGCTTCGCCGATCGCCGGCGAATAATAGATCAGCGATTCGAGCAGCGCGGCGAACTGCGGCGACGAGAACAGGCCGACCAGGTAGGCGCCGACCGCGAAGAAGGCGATATAGCCCAGGTCGAGCAGGCCGGCGAAGCCGACCACGATGTTCAGGCCCAGCGCCAGCATGATGTACAGCAGCGCGATGTCGATGATGCGCACCCACGAATTGCCGAACTGCGAGGCGACGAAGGGGAAGATGAGCATCAGGATCAGCACCGCCGCCATGCTGATGTATGCCTGGCGCGGCTTGTGCCGGGTGTCGAAAGTCAGGAGTGCCATGGTGTTCTCCTTGTGGTCAGGCGCGGTCGGCCACGCGTTCGCCCATGATGCCGGACGGGCGCAGGGTGAGCACCAGGATCAGCACCACGAAGGCGAAGATGTCCTGATAGTGGCTGCCGAGGAAGCCGCCGGTCAGGTCGCCGATATAGCCGGCGCCCAGCGCCTCGATGATCCCCAGCAGCAGGCCGCCCAGCATCGCGCCATAGATATTGCCGATCCCGCCCAGCACCGCGGCGCAGAAGGCTTTCAGACCGGGCAGCACGCCCATGGTGAAGGTGATCGAGGCATAGTTGGCGCCCCACATCACGCCGGCCACCGCCGCCAGCGCGGCGCCGATGGCGAAGGTGGCAACGATCACGCGGTTGGCATCGACGCCCATCAGGCCGGCCACGCGCGGGTTCTCGGCCACGGCGCGCATCGCGCGGCCCATTTTCGTGCGCTCGACCAGCAGCACCAGCGCGCCCATGGCGACGGCGGCCAGCACCAGCAGCAGCACTTGGGTTTGCGAAATCATGGCGCCGCCAATCATGATCGGCTCGGACGACAGCAGTTGCGGGAACGGGAGCGGGCTGCGGCCCCAGATCATCATGGCGAAGGTCTGCAGCAGGATCGAGACGCCGATCGCCGTGATCAGGGGAGCCAGGCGCGGTGCATTGCGCAGGCGGCGGTAGGCGATGCGCTCGACCAGGATGCTGACCAGCATGGTGAGCGGAATCGCGCCCAGGATGGCGCAGGCCAGTTGCACATAGCCGGGCAGGCCGGGAATGTAAGCCTCCAACAATTGAAGGATGGTGAGGCCGATCATGGCGCCGATCATGAGCACGTCGCCGTGGGCGAAGTTGATGAGGTTGAGCACGCCATACACCATCGTGTAGCCGAGCGCGACCAGCGCATACATGCTGCCCAGCACCAGGCCGTTCAGCAGCTGTTGAATAAAGGTTTCCATCGTTTCGCCTGTTTCGATCTGCCTGACAAAAAACGGCACTGCGGGACAAACCCGAGTGCCGTTCATGGCGCTAACTTACCATGACAAAATTTCCGAGCGCCGTCATCATAACTTGGCTGTTGGAAAACTAATCACGGTAAATCAGAACTGTAGCAAATTTTGTTTTCTGGCGGAACGAAAAATAATGTTCAGGCTGCCGGCGTCGGTGCGCCTTGGGGAATGCCGTCAAGGCCCTTCGGCAACGGGAAGGTCACGTGTTCTTCGACGCCTTCGAGCGCCCGCACGCTGGCCGCACCCAATTCCTTGAGACGGTCGATCACGGCCTGCACCAACACTTCTGGCGCCGAGGCGCCGGCGGTCACGCCGACCCGCTTCTTGCCCTCGATCCAGCTCGGGTCGATCTTGCCGGCGTTGTCGACCATATAGGCCGGCGTGCCCATCTTCTCGGCCACTTCGCGCAGGCGGTTCGAGTTGGAGCTGTTGGGGCTGCCCACCACGATCACGACCTCGACCTGCGGCGCCATGAACTTGACGGCTTCCTGGCGATTGGTGGTGGCGTAGCAGATATCGCCCTTCTTCGGCTCGATGATGTTCGGGAAGCGCGCCTTGAGCGCGGCGATGATGTCCAGCGTGTCGTCGACCGACAGCGTGGTCTGCGACACATAGGCCAGCAGTTCCGGATTGCGCACCTGCAGTTTCTGCACGTCCTCGACCGTCTCGACCAGGTGCATGCCTTCCTCGGCCTGGCCCATGGTGCCCTCGACTTCGGGGTGGCCGTCGTGGCCGATCATGATGATCTCG
Organism: Telluria beijingensis; assembly: GCF_030770395.1. GTDB lineage: Bacteria > Pseudomonadota > Gammaproteobacteria > Burkholderiales > Burkholderiaceae_D > Telluria > Telluria beijingensis. The sequence goes on from NZ_CP132480.1 coordinate 1,898,757, forward strand.
GCGCCCTGCTTGCGCATCTTCGCCACTTCGACGTGGACCTTGGTCACCAGCGGGCAGGTGGCGTCGAAGATGGTCAGGCCGCGCGCTTCGGCGTCGGCGCGCACGGCTTTCGAGACGCCATGGGCCGAGAACACCAGCGTATTGCCGGGAGGGACATCTTCGAGCTCCTCGATGAAGATCGCGCCCTTGGTGCGCAAGTCTTCGACCACGTAGGCGTTGTGCACGATCTCGTGGCGCACATAAATTGGCGCGCCAAATTGTTTCAGGGCGCGCTCGACGATCTCGATCGCGCGGTCGACGCCGGCGCAGAAGCCGCGCGGCTGGGCCAGCAGAATTTCGTTTTCCATCATGTTTCCTGTCGTTCCTTCACAGAACCGAAATCAGTTTCACTTCGAATTGCAGGGCGCGGCCGGCCATCGGATGGTTGAAGTCGAACAGGGCCGCATCCTCGCGCAGTTCCAGCAGCACGCCGGCGAAACGGCCGCCCTTCGGCGCATTGAACTCGACCACCTCGCCCACGTTGTACTCCGTGCCCGGCACCGAATTCTCGTCCAGGGTCGCCTTCGATACCGACTGGATCAATTCCGGGTTGCGTTCGCCGAACGCCTCGAGAGCGCTGAGCTCGAAGGTCTGGTGCGTGCCTTCCGGCAGGCCAATCAGGCGCTGTTCGAGGAAAGGCGCCAACTGGCCCTGGCCCAGCAGCAAGGTGGCCGGGGTGCCATTGAAGGTCGTAACCACATCAGAGCCGCCGGCAACTGCCAGGCGGTAATGCAGGGTCAGGTAAGAGGATTCGTTGACGACGGGAGCAGCGTTGGACATGTTCTTTGTGGTGACGGGCATACCTGATCAGGCAAAGCGCTATTGTAAGCCACGCGCGCCGCTTGCGCCTTGGCTGCCTCTTTTTTTGGCGAGGAATCAAACATGGGAATTTGCGACTGGCCCGAGCAGGACCGCCCCCGCGAACGCCTGCTGCGCGACGGGCCGAACGCGCTGTCGGACACCGAATTGCTGGCCATCTTCCTGCGCGTGGGCGTGGCCGGCAAGAGTGCGGTGACGCTGGCCGGCGACACGCTGGCGCATTTCGGCTCGCTGCACCGCCTGCTGCACGCCGATTCGGGCGAATTCGGCCGGCTGCGCGGGCTCGGGCCGGCCAAGTACGCCCAGTTGCAGGCGGCGCTGGAACTGGCGCGACGCGCGGTGGCCGAGCAGTTCCGCCGCGAAGCACTGTGCTCGCCCGAGGCGGTGCGCCACTACCTGCGCAGCCAGTTCGCGCTGCAGACGCATGAATCCTTCATGGTGCTGTTCCTGGACGTCAAGAACCGCCTGATCAATTGTGAAGAAATGTTTAGGGGGACCTTGACGCATACGAGCGTCTATCCGCGCGAGGTGGTCAAGGCGGCGCTGCGGCGCAATGCCGCGGCGGTGATCCTGGCGCACAACCATCCGTCCGGCGTGGCCGAGCCCAGCGAGGCCGACCTGCGCCTGACCGCCGCGCTGGTGCAGGCGCTGGGGCTGGTCGACATCCGGGTGCTGGACCATTTCGTGGTAGCGGGCAACCAGGTGCATTCATTCGCAGAGAGTGGGCAGTTGTGACCGATATGCATCGCTACGTTTCTAGCCGCTGGCTCGACGTTTTGCCTAATTTACATAGCGTAAACAGCGGGTTACAACACTCAACAGGAAATGTTAAATTTTCATATACAATTAAGACACCATTGTTTTTCGTAAGTGATTGATTCCGCTTTGCTTTTCACGCTATACTCTCATTTTTCCAGTTTCGGAATATATTTAAGGAGTGCACTATGGCACGTGTTTGCCAAGTAACCGGCAAGGGTGTGATGGTTGGTAACAACGTCTCCCACGCTAACAACAAAACGAAGCGTCGTTTCCTGCCTAACCTGCAGAACCGCCGTATCTACGTCGAATCCGAAAACCGTTGGGTTTCGCTGCGTCTGTCGAACGCCGGTCTGCGCGTGATCGACAAGCTCGGCATCGACGCCGTGCTGGCCGACATGCGCGCCCGTGGCGAAAAAGTTTAATTAGGGAGCTATCATGGCAAAAACTGGCCGCGACAAAATCAAGCTGGAATCGACCGCAGGTACCGGTCACTTCTACACCACCACCAAGAACAAGCGCACGATGCCGGCGAAGATGGAAATCACCAAATTCGACCCGAAGGCACGCAAGCACGTGATCTACAAGGAAACCAAGATCAAGTAATCGATCTTGTTGTCCTGAAAAAGCCGCCGGCGCGCAAGCCCGGCGGCTTTTTTGTTATTACCACCTCATCCACGCTACCATGCAAGGATGACAAGCCCTACCTTCTCCACTTTTTCTCCCGTTCCTGCAGCAGACCGTCTCGATGCCCTCGACGTCCTGCGCGGCTTCGCGCTGGTCGGCATCTGCATCGCCAACGTCGAATTCTTCAACCGCCCGGTCGCCGAATCCGGCGACGGCATCCCGGCCGGGCTGCATGGTCTGGACTGGATCGTCGCCTTCCTCGTCGCCTATCTCGTCAGCGGCAAGTTCTGGACCATCTTCTCGCTGCTGTTCGGCATGGGCTTCGCGCTGATGCTGGAACGGGCCCAAGCGGCCGGACGTCCCTTCCTGCCCCTCTATGGCCGCCGGGTCGCGGTCCTCGGCCTGTTCGGCCTGCTGCACTACCTGCTGCTGTGGAGCGGCGACATCCTGATCAGCTATGCGCTCGGCGCCCTGGTGCTGATGCTGACGCTGTTCGCCAGGCCCGGCTGGACGATTCCGACCCTGGTCGCCTGCTTCGTGCTGGCCCAGGCGCCCGGCTTCGCCTTTGCCGCCTGGGGCGTCATGCCGATCGTGTTCGCCGGCCTGGCCGGCGCCTACCTGCGCAGCGAGCACCGCATATTCTTCCCCATATTGCTGCTCGTGCCCGGCAGCCTGATGCTGCTGGCCGCCGCCCTGGGCGCGCTCGGCGACGAGGACGGCGGCTCGCTGCTGATGCCCGCGCTCGGCGCCGTGCTCGTGGTGCTGGGCCTGCTGGCCTGGCGTTTCACCCAGGCCCCGAACCTGCGCCCGCTGCACGCCGGGGTCGCCGTCTTCGTACTCGTCTATGGCCTGGCCGCGTTCGACGGCGGCATGCGCCTGGTCGTCCCCGCGCCCGGACTTTCCTCCACCCAATACCTCGAAGAGCGCGCCGCCCGCGGCGCGCAAGAAAAGCAGGTGCTCACCGACGGCGACTATGCCGACGCCATCGCCATGCGTCGGGACCATCTCGGCGCCAGGATCGAAGACGAGACGGGCGCCGTCATGATCGTCGCCAGCATGTTCCTGATCGGGGTCTGGTTCGTGCGCTCGGGCGTGGTCGCCAATGCAGCGGCGCACCTGCCGCTGCTGCGCCGCCTGGCCGTGGGCGGCATCCTGGGCGGGGTCGGGCTGGGCCTGGCAGGCAGCACGGTCAGCACCGGCCGCGTGTCCAGCGCCGACGATGCCGGCTACGATCTGGCGTATGCCCTGGTGACCCTGGGCAGCCTGCCCGCCTCGCTCGGCTATGTGGCGGCGCTGCTGTTGGCGCTGCACGCCGGCGGCGCGCTGGCGCGGGTCGGACTGCTGGCGCCCTATGGCCGCATGGCGTTGAGCAACTACCTGATGCAGTCGCTCGTGTTCTCGCTCCTGTTCCATTCCCATGGCCTGGGCCTGTGGGGCATGGGCAGGATGGAACAGGTCGGCGTTGCCGTGCTGCTGTGCGCTGTGCAGATCGCGCTCAGCCACTGGTGGATGGCGCGCTTCCAGTACGGACCGGTCGAGTGGGTATGGCGGGCACTGACTTACCTGGCATGGCCACCGATGCGGCGCACCGCATGATGTGGATACGACAACGGCTTCCGAAGAAGCCGTTATCATTACCAATTACCTACCGCCCCATCAGGCATAGGTACGCAGCCGCATCGAGAATTCCTGCAGCGCCTTGATGCCCGACGCTTCTGCGCGGTTGCACCAGTCTTGCAGCTGGTGCAACAGCTGGTCGCGGGTCGAATGCGAACGCTCCCAGATCGCGCCCAGTTCGACGCGCATATGGTGCATGGTTTCCAGCGCCTTGCTGTGGCGGAATAACTCGACCAGCTGCTGCTGTTGCGACGTTTCCAGCTTGGCCGGCTCGCGCTGCATCAGCTTGCGCGAGCTCTTCAAAAAGCGCGATTCCAGCTCGGCCTTGTGCTTCAGGTGTTCCAGTTCTTCACTGAAGGCGTGGCGCACCGACTTGGCATACTTGGCCATCACGTCGTAGCGGTTGGCAATCACCGACTGCAGGGTGTCGAAGTCGGCTTGCGCCTTGTCCTTGTCCAGCTTCGGCTTCGGCGCCACTTTCTTCACCTTGGCCAAACCGACCATTTCGAGCATGCGGATATAGCCCCAGCCCAGGTCGAACTCGTACCACTTGCTCGACAGCTTGGCCGAGGTGGCATACGTATGGTGGTTGTTGTGCAACTCTTCGCCGCCGATCAGGATGCCCCATGGGAAGATATTGGTCGCGGCATCGCTGCAATCGTAGTTGCGGTAACCCCACCAGTGGCCCAAGCCATTGATGATGCCGGCGGCCGTGATCGGGATCCACATCATCTGGATCGCCCACACGGTCAGGCCGATCACGCCGAACAGTGCAACATTAATCACCAACAGCGACGCCACACCCCACATGCTGCGGCCGGTGTACACATGGCGCTCGATCCAGTCGTCCGGCGTGCCATGGCCATACTTGTCCATGGTTTCCTTGACCTTGCTTTCGGCGCGATACAGTTCGGCGCCTTCGAACAGCACCTTGCGGATGCCGCGCGTCTGCGGGCTATGCGGGTCTTCTTCGGTGTCGCACTTGGCATGGTGCTTGCGGTGGATCGACGCCCATTCCTTGGTGACCTGGCCCGTGGTCAGCCACAGCCAGAAGCGGAAGAAGTGGCTCGGGATCGGATGCAGGTCGAGCGCACGGTGCGCCTGGTGACGGTGCAGGTAGATCGTCACGGCGGCGATCGTGATATGGGTGACCACCAGCGTGTAGACCACGATTTGCCAGGCCGAGAAATCGAGCAGGCCGGTGGACAGGAACGACAGCACAGCGTGCAGGGCGTCGTCAAAGAAATTCATTCAGTCTCCAAGGGGCTTATTCGATATGCAATCACGGCGACCGCACACCTATAACCCGGGCATTTTACGTGGTTCTACTGCTGTACGGCAGTTTTACTTGCTCAAATTTGCGCCAGTGCCGGTTGGATCCCGGCCGTCCTCTTGCGGCGTGCGCGCCACGGCCTTGGCGATATGGGCATCGAGCAGGCGCGTATCCATCGACGGATGCCCGAGTTTGATCGCGCCCGACTGCACAAGTGCGTAGATCTTGCGGTTGACTTCGGAGATCGGACCGCCCTGCCCGTTTTCAGGATCGCCCAGCCAGAAGCCGACTTCCAGCTCGTAGCCGTCGGCGACAAAAGCGTTGAGCAGCACGTTCGGCGCCGGCGTCTCGAGCACGCGCGCCACACCCTTCGGCTGTTCTTCGAGCAGCGACATGACGCTCGACAGGTCGCTGTCATACGACACGACCAGCTTGGTGATCGCACGCACATTGCGGTTGGTGCTGGACTGGTTCAGCACCACGCCGGTGATCAGCATCTCGTTTGGCAACAGGGTTTGCGTACCGTCGGTACTGCGCAGCACGGTGTAGCGGGTATTGATGCGCGCCACTTTGCCGGAATACTTATCGAGCGTGATCGGGTCGCCGATCGACAGACTGCGCTCGAACAGGATGATGAAGCCGGACACATAGTTGCTGGCAATGCGCTGCATGCCCAGGCCCAGGCCGACGCCCAGCGCGCCGCCGAATACCGACAATACAGTGAGATCCAGGCCGGCCAGCGATAGGCTAAACAGCACCGCGACCAGGATCAGGACGGCGCGCCCCACGCGCGCCATCGCCACCCTGAGCGAGCTGTGCATGCGCTCGAAGCCCATCAGGCGCTCCTCGAGCGCGGCGCCGGCCCACAGCGCCAGCATCATGAGCACCACGATCGAGATCGCGCCCTGCAGCAGGTCGGCGATCGAAATCCTGTTCTTGCCGACAGGCAGAACCGTATTCTCGAGCGCCTTCATCACGTCCGGCAGGATGCCGGTCAGGTGCATGGCGACCACGATCCAGACCACGAAGGCGAACACCTTCTCGAAGGTCTGCAGCGCGGCGCCCACCTGGCCGCGGCGCGCGAAGGCGCGCCGCAACAGGTAGAAGAAGGTGCGAATCACCGCCAGCGACATGAACAGCGGCAAGGCCACGCGCAGCAGCGACACACCCTGATATTGTTCCAGCACGGTCTTGGCCAGCGCCAGCAGCGCCACCGTCAGGAGCGGCCACAGCACGCGGCTGAAACTGCCCAGGCCGACGCTGAGCAGGCCGCCCGTCTGGCCCCGGTCTTTCAACACCGAACGATGGATCAGCCGCGCCAGGCCCCAGCCGGCCGCCACGCACAGGACGAGGGCGACGATCTGCCAGGCGATGGCGGGGCGGCGGGCATCGTCCAGCAGGACATTCAGCAAGTCCGACAGCGGCATCGGGACTCCTTATTCCTCGGCGGCCACGTCGGCGTCGTCAGCGACGACGGCCTTGGCCGGCTTCGCCAGCGCCTTGCGCTGCAGGACGGCGGCAAAGAAACCGTCGGTCTGGTGCTTGTGCGGCAGCAATTTCAGGTACTTGTCCATCTCGAGCGGGATTTTTTGCTCGGCCAGCACCTGGCTCATCGGCACCAGCTCGAAGTCGGCGTGGTTGGCCAGGAAGCCTTCGACGATGACGTCGTTTTCTTCATCGAGCAGGCTGCAGGTGGCGTACACCAGGCGGCCGCCGCTCTTGACCAGGCGCGACGCCGCGTCCAGGATCGAGGCCTGCTTCTCCTGCATCTCGCCGACGGCGCCCGGCTGCTGGCGCCACTTGACGTCCGGATTGCGGCGCAGGGTGCCCAGGCCCGAGCACGGTGCATCGACCAGCACGCGGTCGATCTTGCCGGCCAGGCGTTTCACTTTCGCATCGCGCTCGTGCGCGATCACCACCGGATGCACGTTCGACAGGCCGCTGCGCGCCATGCGCGGTTTCAATTTGGTCAGGCGTTTTTCCGACACGTCGAAGGCGTACAGGCGGCCGGTATTGCGCATCAACGCGCCCAGGGCCAGCGTCTTGCCGCCGGCGCCGGCGCAGAAGTCGACCACCATCTCGCCGCGGCGCGCGCCGACGATCTGGGCCAGCACCTGGCTGCCCTCGTCCTGCACCTCGATCGCGCCTTCCTTGAACAGCGGCAGGTTCTGCAGCGCCGGCTTCTTGTGCACGCGCAGGCCCAGCGGCGCGAACGGCATCGGCTCGGCCACGATCGGCGCTTGCGCCAGTTGGGCGATCACATCGTCGCGCTCGGCCTTGATCGAGTTGACGCGCAAGTCCAGCGGCGCCGGGGTGTTGAGCACCGCGGCCAGCTCCAGCGCATCCTGCTCGCCGAACTGGGCCACAAGCTTGTCGAACAGCCATTGCGGCAGGTTCGCGCGGATCGGACCCGGCAGCAGGTTGCGGTCGACTTCCTTGATGCGGGTGAGGAACTCGGTTTCTTCCTCGGTCAGGCCGCCGATGCTGTCGATGCCGGCCGATTCGGCCAGGCCCAGCAGGGCCAGCTTGCGCATCGACGGCGTGTTGCCATGGCCGGCGAAGTCGGTGAAGAACGATTTATGGCGCAGCACGGCGTACACGGCTTCGGCGATGACGCCGCGCTCGCGGCCGCCGAAACGCGGGTTGTCCTTGAAGAAGCGCGACAGGGTGACGTCGGCCGGCGAAGTAAAGCGGAGAATGTCGCGCAAGACTTCTTCGGTCTTGGCGACGATCGCTGGAGGCAATCTCATGTAAATCCTTGAATTAAATACTGATGGTGTCGACGGTTGGTTCGACGATGCGCACCGCGCCATCTTCGACGACCAGGCGGTCTTCGACGAACAGGCGCACGGCGCGTGGGTAGATCTTGTGTTCCTCGGTCAGCAGGCGCGCCGCCAGCAGGTCCGGGGTATCGCCCGGCAAGACCGGAATCCGGGCTTGCAGCACCGACGGGCCGTGGTCGAGTTCGGCCGTGACGAAGTGCACGGTCGCGCCGTGCTCCGTCATACCGGCGTCGAGCGCCTGCTGGTGCGTGTGCAGCCCCGGGAACAGGGGCAGCAGCGACGGGTGGATGTTCAGCATCCGGCCCGCGTAGTGCTCGACGAACGGCGCGGTCAGGATGCGCATGAAGCCGGCCAGCACGACCAGGTCGGGCTGGAAGGTGTCGATGACTTCCTGCAACCGGGCATCGAATTCGGCGCGGGTAGCGAACTCCTTGTTCGATACCACGGCGGTCGGAATGCCGCGCGCCTGGGCAAACGCCAGGCCGCCGGCATCCGGCTTATTGCTGATCACCGCTGCGACGCGGGCGGGCCAGCCTTCGGCGTCGAGCGCGCGCACGACCGCTTCCATATTGCTGCCGCGGCCGGAAATGAGGATCACGATGTTTTTCATAGCCGGCATTGTACCGTAAGGCCGGCCGGCAACCGCAGCCCTCGGAGGGGCTGGCCTGCTGCTTCAGGCGGTCGGCGGGACCGTCGCGAACGAGTAGAACACGCGGAACGGCACCTTCTTCTCGGCCCAGAATTCGGCCGCGTCGCGGAACACGTCGAGCAGGTTTTCGCGCGCTTCCTTGTCGAACTTCTGAGCGCTTGGCAATTGCTCGAGCACGACGATGAAGCCTGGCTGGGGACCGGCTTGATGGATGGTCTCGGTCAGGCAGGTGCGCAGCGCATCGAAATTCTTGCTGCATGGCTTGGGGAAATAAAAATTCTCGCCGATGCGGGCGCAGACCTGTTGCTTGGTCAACGTATTGGCACAATGCGCGTACAGGAAATGATGCCCGAGTCGCCCGGCCTCCTGTTGCAAATCCCCAACGCGAAACGCGCGGATCGCTTGAACAAGATTCGGCGCCACTCTCATCAACAAACTCATTTTTTCCTCAAGTTGACCTGTCCAGAACGCACCATGGCGCCACCCCTCGCGGCGCTGGGTAGCGCTGCTGCCTCTTACCTCGCTGTCGTTGCTATACGCCAATAAGTCCATGATTTGTGTAAGGGTAACGTTTTGTGGTATTGGAAGCAACCCAAATGTGCGTTTGAGATGCCCATTTGTAAGCATCGGTAGGTACATATGTGACACGGAAACGCCGCTTTTGGGACTAGACTCATTCTGGCGCGAGTCAAAGCGCACTTTATTCGCTGTTACATTTTGTTGCCACGCGGATTCGATGGTTTTTTACGATAGGCGTACCATGAAGTCTGTAACGAATCACCGATCCCACGTCGCACCATTCAACGAGGTACTACCATGAACTTGCAAGCCAAACTGATCATCTCGGCCCTCGGCATCGCCACCCTGCCGCTGGCACAGGCCGCCGACTTCGAGGATTTCGGCCGCGTGGTGCGCGTGGAACCGCGCGTCGAGCAGGTCCGCACCCCGCGCCAGGAATGCCGTACCGAATACGTGCAAGTGCCGGTGCAACAGGAACGCGGCGCCGGCGGCACGATCATCGGCGGTATCGCCGGCGCCCTGCTGGGCAGCCAGGTCGGCAGCGGCAACGGTAAAGTGGCCGCCTCGGCCGCGGGCGCGATCGCCGGCGCCATGGTGGGCGACCGCGTCCAGAACAATGGCCGCCCGGTCGGCAACAGCGTCCAGGAACAAGCCGTGCAGCAATGCCGCACTGTGGAAGCGATCGAGTCGCGCACCGCGGGCTATAACGTGACCTACGAATACCGTGGCCAGAATTACACTTCCTTGATGAGCCGCGACCCGGGCAACCGCGTGCGCCTGCGCGTCTCGGTCGAGCCGCTGGACAGCTACAACGGCCAGGGCCAGGCGTACAGCCAGTATTAATTTCTCTATCTTCCGGGATACTGAACGACGCGGCCCATCGAGGCCGCGTTGTCGCTTTCCGGCTCCTGCTTGCGCGAGTGGAACCCGCCCCCCGATAATAGGGCGATTCCACCAGGCTTTTTTATGCTCATCAAACGCAAATCCATCGAACAAGTCGAATCCTCGCGCCGCCCCGCGCGCAAACCGAAATTCGCGCCCGTTACCCTCTCTGAACAGGAAGGCGTGCGCTACCTGCACTTCGGCACCGAGTGGGTGCAGGGCGCCATGCGCATCCGCAAGCCCGACTGGCCCGAGCTGGAATATGCGCAGCAGATGATGGCCTGGATGCTGTTCATCGAGGCGCCGCACGCCGTCGCCCAGCTCGGCCTGGGGACTGCCACTTTGACCAAGTTCTGCTATCGCCAGTTCCCTGAGGCGAGCGTGACCGCGGTCGAACTGAACGAGGCGGTGATCGCGATCTGCAATTCGATGTTCAAGCTGCCGCCCGAGGACGACCGCCTGCGCGTGCTCGAGATGGACGCCCTCGACTTTGTCGAGGATGCGGCCAACCACGAAGCCTATGACGTGCTGCAGTGCGACCTGTATGACGCCACCGCGCGCGGGCCGGTGCTCGACACGCCGGAATTCTATCGGGCCTGCGCCGACTGCCTGGCGCCGAATGGCATCATGACCGTCAACCTGTTCGGCGACCATCCGAGCTTTGCCAAGAACCTGAAGGCGATGAAGTTCGCCTTCGACCACGTGATCTGCCTGCCCGAGGTGCATGACGGGAATGTGGTCGCGCTGTGCTTCAAGACCCGGCCCACGCTCGACAAGGACGCCTTGAACGCGCGCGCCGCGCAGATCGTGGCGCAGACGAAGCTGCCGGCCAAGTCCTGGGTCAAGGGATTGCTCGCCGCCGATTGACCATTCACCCAGGGCCACCGTGAACGCCATCCCGCCAAAACCAGCCAGCCTGCGCAAGCTCGACCTGCAATCGATTTTCTCGTGGCTGCTGGCCGACGGGATCGTCACCAAGGACAAGGTCAAGGAATATTTCGCCCACGCCCAGGGCATCCTGAAAAATGCGCCCGGCATCCTGCATCCGCTGACGGCGGTGGCGCAGTGCAAACTGGTGTCCGCACTGCCGCCGCACCGCTTGCTGACGCTGGACGTGCTCACCGAATGGTGCGCCGCCAAGGTGGGCCTGCCCTTCATCCGCATCGACCCGCTCAAGATCGATTTCACGAAGGTGGCGGATGTGATGTCGGCCAGCTATGCGGCGCGTTTTAACATCCTGCCGGTGGAAATGACGGCCACCACGCTGGTGGTGGCAACCGCCGATCCCTCGCTGACCGAGTGGGAAGCCGAAATCGCCAAGGTATCGCGCCGCCGCATCGAGCTGGTGCTGGCCAATCCGCTCGATATCGCCCAGTATATTTCGCAGTTCTTCGCACTGGCCAAGTCGATCCGCGACGCCAACCGCAGCAGCGGGCAAGACGTCGCGATGCGCAACAACTTCGAACAACTGGTCGAACTGGGCAAATCGAACAAGCAGTTCGATGCCAATGACCAGCACATCGTCAATATCGTCGACTGGCTGTGGAGCTATGCCTTCGAGCAGCGCGCCTCGGATATCCACCTCGAGCCCAAGCGCGAGATGGCGGTGGTGCGTTTTCGTATCGACGGCGTGCTGCACCAGGTGTACCAGGTGCCGGCGGCGGTGATGATTGCGATGACGGCGCGTATCAAGCTGCTGGGGCGGATGGACGTGATCGAAAAGCGCCGGCCGCAGGACGGCCGCATCAAGACGCGCACCGCCGGCGGCCAGGAAGTCGAATTGCGCCTGTCGACCTTGCCGACCGCGTTCGGCGAAAAACTGGTGATGCGTATTTTCGATCCCGAGGTAGTGGTGAAAACCCTGCCCGAACTGGGCTTCCCGCCCGACGATGCGCAGCGCTGGGATGCGCTGACCAGGCGCCCACATGGGATCATTCTCGTGACCGGGCCGACCGGGTCGGGCAAGACCACTACTCTGTACACGACCTTGAAGGCGCTGGCGACCAGCGAAGTAAATGTGTGCACGGTCGAGGATCCGATCGAGATGGTCGAGCCGGCATTCAACCAGATGCAGGTGCAGCCGGGGATCGACCTGTCGTTTGCCGATGGCGTGCGCTCGCTGATGCGGCAGGATCCCGACATCATCATGGTGGGCGAGATCCGCGACCTGGAAACGGCCGAGATGGCGATCCAGGCGGCGCTGACGGGCCACCTCGTGTTTTCGACCCTGCATACCAACGATGCGCCATCGGCCGTGATGCGCTTGCTGGAATTGGGCGTGCCGGATTATCTGCTGGAGGCGACCCTGATCGGCGTGATGGCGCAGCGCCTGGTGCGCACGCTCTGCCCTGCATGCAAGGCGCCGGATGGGGAGATGAGCGATGAGGTGTGGGAAAGCATCGGCGGCGCGTGGAAGATTGCGAAGCCGTCCACCGTGTATCGGCCGGTGGGGTGTCCCGAGTGCCGACAGACCGGGTATCGGGGGCGGACCGGTATCTATGAATTGCTGACGGTGAGCGAAGGGTTCGGGCGGCTCGTGCGCGGATCGGGCGAGATGCGGGCCTTGCGCGAACAGAGCGTGAAGGATGGGATGAAGCCGCTGCGCATTGCGGGGGCCATGAAGGTGGTCGAGGGAGTGACGACGGCGGACGAGGTGTTGAAGGTGACGTCGGCGCTGTCGTGAGCGGGGTGGTGCTGATTTCTAGGGCTGACTTTTAGGGCTGGCGCGATCCGGAATCGCCGGCTATAATGCTGCCTCTTTCGGGTCGTTAGCTCAGTTGGTAGAGCAGCGGACTTTTAATCCGTTGGTCGCGTGTTCGAGCCACGCACGGCCTACCACGAATTTTGCGGTATCAAATCAAGGCGTTACGAGTAATCGTAACGCCTTTTTTGTTTTCCCCTTCTCGTATCTTGCGATCAAACCAGTGGCCATGGCATTGCGTGCCACGAAAGCGCAGCGCATCCGTACGCAGTTAGACCGGATTTGGTGTTAAAGTATTTGCAACTACCGTGGCTGAGCCTTATGCACCTGATCGAAAGAATTTTCCTGCTGGGCTACCTGATGATCGTGGCCCTGTTCTTCGTGTGCGGCATCGGGCTGATCGTCCTGGCCGGGATCGAGACCTGGCAGGCGCTCAATCCGTTCCACCCAGCGCCGGCGCAGGACCGCTTCGACGTGCTCCTCGAATGCATCGGCTTGCTGACGATCGCCGTGGCATCGCTCGAACTCGGGCAAACCGTGCTCGAGGAAGAAATCCAGCGCTCGGCCAATATCAGCGCCCCCACCCGCGTGCGCCGCTTCCTGTCGCGTTTCCTGATCGTCGTGGTGGTGGCCCTGTCGGTCGAGGCCTTGATCGGCGTCTTCAAGTTCGTCAACGGCTCGCCGCAATATCTTCCCCATGCCGCCTCGGTCGGCCTGGCCGCCGCGGCGATCCTGGCCACCTGGGGCGTGTTCATCCGCATGAACACCGAGGCCGAGAAACTCGAGCCGGAAGCCATGCGCGAAGTGAAGGCCGAAGACGACAAGATCGACGGCGACGTCCAGGGCGACCCCAGCACCAAATATGCGCCGGTCCACTCGGAAGAGCTGCCAGAAGGACACAAGCACGAACCCGATCCCCAGGATTCGTCGCGCGATCGCGATGACGGTCCAGCCGACGAGCATAAAAAGTGATTCAAAGCACTTGGACAATCCGCGAACTGCCGCTATAATCTCGTCTTCTTCGGGTCGTTAGCTCAGTTGGTAGAGCAGCGGACTTTTAATCCGTTGGTCGCGTGTTCGAGCCACGCACGGCCTACCAAAGATTCCTCAACAACGCCAGCCTTCGGGTTGGCGTTGTTGTTTCCACTTTCCGCACGCCATGCCCCAGACGATTGCCGGCGCTGTCCACCACGAACTGGTCATCAAGAAAAGCCGTTTCATCGCCTGCGTGCAGCCGATGCCGGACCGCGCCGGCGCCGTCAGGATCGTGGCCGAACTGCGCGCCCAGCATCCGGGCGCGGCCCATGTGTGCTGGGCGCTGCTGGCCGGCGGACAGTCGGCGGCGGTCGACGATGGCGAACCCAGCGGCACTGCCGGCCGCCCCATGCTCGACGTGCTGCGCCACCAGGACCTGGAAGGCGTGCTGGCCACCGTGGTGCGCTACTTCGGCGGCGTCAAGCTCGGCGCCGGCGGGCTGGTGCGTGCCTATACGGACAGCGTGGCCCAGGCCCTGCTCACGGCGACCAAGGTCCCGATCGTCAAGCTGCGTCAATTGCGCTGCACCGCCCCGTATGCCATGGAAGGCATGCTGCGGCGCGAACTCGATGCCGCCGGCGCCAGCCTCGATGCGGTCGAGCATGGCAACGATGTGCGCTTCACCTTCAGCCTGCCGGCCGAGGCTGCCGACTCCCTGCGCGCCCGGCTCGACGATGCCGGCCACGGCCGCATCGGCTGGCCGTCCGACGACGCCAGCGACGACGACGCATAGCGGAAGCCATTCCGGCGACCTATACCCGTCATCACGACACGAAAGCGGACGCGCCCGGCCATGGCCGGTATAGTGCCAGACCCGGCCGCGCATGACGCTTCGGCCGGCTTTCCTTCCATTCTCCAAATAACAACATCCCGTGATCAAGAAAAGCCTGCTTCCCCTCGCCCTCGGCGGCTTCGGCATCGGCATGACCGAATTCGTCATGATGGGCATCCTGCCCGACATCGCCAATGGCTTGCACATCACCATCCCGCAAGCCGGCTACCTGATTACCGCCTATGCGCTGGGCGTGGTGGTCGGCGCGCCGACCCTGGTCAGCCTGGTGGCCGGCCGGCCGCCGCGCAGCGTGCTGGTCTGGTTCATGCTGATGTTCGCCATCTTCAATGCGATGTCGGCTTTTGCGCCGAACTTCGAGATCATGATGGTGTCGCGCTTCCTGGCCGGCCTGCCGCACGGCGCCTTCTTCGGCGTCGGAGCGGTCGTGGCCAGCCGCCTGGCCGACGAAGGCCGCACCGCCGCCGCGGTCGCCACGATGTTCACCGGCCTCACCCTGGCCAATGTGCTGGGCGTGCCGCTCGGCACCTGGATCGGCCATGTCATCGACTGGCGCCTGGTGTTCCTGATCGTGGCCGTGATCGGCCTGCTGACGATGTGGAGCCTGCGCCAGTGGGTGCCGCATATCGAACCGGGCAAGCGCAGCGGGATCATGCAGGACTTGCGTATCTTCCGCCATCTCGACCTGTGGCTGGCGCTGGGCATCGTCTCGATCGGCACCGGCGGCTTCTTTGCCTGGTTCAGCTATATCGCACCGCTGCTGACCGACGTCACGCGCTTCGATTCGACCACGATTCCCCTGATCATGACCGCGGTCGGCGTCGGCATGACGGTCGGCGTGCAGTTCGGCGGTCGCCTGGCCGACCGCGTGCATCCGCTGCCCGCCCTGCTGATCCTCATGCTGTCGATGACCGCGCTGCTGCTGTGCAATGGCTTCCTCGCGGAATCGAAGCTGGCGATGGTCGTGCTGGCCTTCCTGACCGGCGCCAATGCGCTGGCCATCGGACCGCCGATCCAGCTGCTGCTGATGGAACATTCGCGCGAAGCAGAAATGCTGGGCTCGTCGCTGGGCCAGTCGGGCTTCAATATCGGCAATGCGCTGGGCGCCTTCCTCGGCGGCGTGCCGCTGACCCTGGGCTATGCCTATACGGCGCCGCAGTGGGTGGCGGCGGCGCTGGCGCTGTGCGGCGTGGGATTGACGGCGCTTATGCTGGCCCGCCATCGCATGCAGGCGCGGGTGTTGGCCGGCTGCGCTTGATCGATGAATGAACGACGGCGGCCACTGGCCGCCGTTGTTCATTCATGGCGCGTGGTTCAGGCGCGACGACGTCGCAGCGTGATCGCACCAAGCAATCCCGCCATCATCAGCACCAGGGTACCTGGCTCCGCGACCTCGGACGGCGGATCGACTGGCGGATTGTTGTCGACCAGCTCGAAGCCCGGCACGTCAACCGGCTTGAAATTGTTCCCGAGATTCACCTGCACGCTGGACTCCCAGCTATTGGCGACGACCTGGCCCATGATATCGCCCCAGTTATGCACGACGGTCGCATGCGGCGCAAGCACGCTGCCGAGGACACTTTTTACGTCGACCGTTTTCGCCTCGAAGAAATTAAACAGGACGTTATAGCCAGCCAATTCGTGCATGCCGCCGTTGAACACGCCATGCTCGCCGCTGACATTGAAGATCAGCGTCTGGCCCATGGTCACGCCTTCGAGCTTCCAGTTGTTGCCGCCGCTGAGAAAGTCGGCCGAGACATTGAATATGTCGACGCCACCCTTGCCACTGCCGATGACCTTGTTTGCGCTGTCCTGGCGTACGACCTTGCCAGTCTTGTCGACCTCGGACAATCCAGCCGCAAGCTGCGCGAACTGCTTGCTCGCTGCGTTGAAATCGATTGGATTGACCGTCGTGCGTGGCGGCGTGGTGGCATTCGTCGTCGATACCGTCTTGCCGGCGTAGACCTGGCCGTTATGGATCGTGCCGCGCGTGAGCGAGATATCGCCGCCAGCAACGACCGCGTGATTTCCAAAGGCCGCCTGGTTCTTGAGATTGACGGCATAACCCCGAACCGTGACGTTACCACCAGCGACAATTGCACCTTCGACATCGCTGTCATATGCGTAGAAGTTGCCCGTCGTGTACACACTGGCGCCACCCATGATCGAACCCAGATCGATGACACCTGCCTGCGCACTCGCGCTGGCCATCGCCACTGCCAGAAATACGCCAGACTTGATCATGAAAATTCCATAAGGAAATTAATAATGATCAAGAGTATCATTCATTAACGATGGTCTGGTTGTAGAAAAGATACGTACACAAGGAATTTTCACCAACAGTCACACCAACGCGACGTCACCCATCGCCTTTGCCGTTTCTGCTGCTTCATCCAGGATGTCGTGCAGGGTGAACTCGTCGAACACGAAGTCGAGCGCGCTCTCGCCGTGGTCGGGCAGCTTCGCGCAACGGCTGTCGAGGGGCGACGGTACCGGCGCGTATTGATTGGCGAGCAGGAGCGTATCGAGCAGGCTGGTTGGCGGCATGTTCAGCCAGCCGCCCCGCATGTCGGCGATCGCATCCGATACCGCCTGCGGGATCGACAGCTTTTTCATCACCTCGGCGCTGACCACGTCTTCGCACAGGGCGCCCCAGTTCTCGGGGTCGTCGTCCAGCAGGCCGGGGAATTCGTCGGCCCGCGCCAGCAGGTAGAAGGCGCCGACCTCGTGCACGATGCCGGCGAACAGGGCGGTATCGGGATTGACGCCGGTGACGCGGCGCGCCAGCGAATGGGCGATCGAGGCGACGTGGGTCGTGTGCGCCCACAATTGCTCGGCTTTGGCGCGCAGGCCGGGATCGTTGATGCGGTTGCCGAACTGGCGCACCACCAGGCTGGCCACCAGGCCCTGCAGGCGCCGGTAGCCGATGCGCGCGACGGCAGCGCGAACATTTGTCACCGGCATGGCGTTGCTGCCGCCAAAGGCAGGCGTATTGGCCACCGCCACCGTGCGCGCGGCGAGCTGTGGTTCGGCCAGCACCAGGCGGATCGCCTCGTCGATGTGGCAATCCGGGTCGTCGAGGGCCAGCTGCAGGCGCAGCACGGCGTTGACGCTGGTGGGGAATGTGATCTCACCGCGAACGGCCTGCGCCGCGATGTATCCGAAAGCTTCGAGTTTGTTCACGCCGGACATTATAGCCCCGGCCACAGGCCGGGCCGGACGCCATGCCGGCCGTTTTACGAACGCCCGTGCCAAACTGTGGCATTCCATCCACATGGCATAGGCGTTCCCGGCCAGTGCGCTTACTTGACCTTGATCGCGCTCCGGACGCTGCTCACGCCCTCGACACCCTTGGCCACCTGCATGGCCTTGTCGGCCTCGGCCTTCGATTCGACGAAGCCGCTCAGCATCACGACGCCGCCTTCAGTATCGACGCTGATCTCCATGCCTTTCAGGGCCGGATCGGCCACCAGGCCGGCCTTGACCTTGGTGGTGATGGTGCTGTCCGAGGCGACGCGCGCGGACTTCTCGGCGGCGCGTTCGGTCGCATCCTCGGTCTTGCGGGCGGCGTTGGACGCCATCTCCTTGGTGCGGTCGACGGCGGCGGCGGTCTTTTCCTTCACGGTGGCGACCGCTTCGCGGGTGCGTTCACCGGCGCCGGCCATGCCGGTTTTTTCGGCCACGTTGGCCGCCACTTCGCGGGTTTTATCAGCCGCGTTGCGCGCCGCCTCACGGGTATTCTCGGCCGCATTCGCCGCCGCTTCGCGGGTATTGGCGGCAACGGCGGCGCCGGTCGTCGTGGCCACGTTGGCGGCCGTGGTCACATTGCCGCGGTCGTCGATCACGCAGGCGGTGCTGCCATCGCCGCTGGCCTGCTCGCACTTCTGCACGGCGGCCGCTTTCTTCGGATCGGTGGTGTCGATGCGGCTCACCAGCCCGGCGCTGCCGCTGCTGCCGACGGCGGTCGATCCGTCGCGGTCGTCCAGGCGGGCCAGGGCGGCATCGCGGATCGAGCTGGCCGTGGCCTTGCAGCGGTCCTTGTCGCCCGCGGCGACGGCGTCGCACTGGGTGTCGGCCAGCTCATGCTCGGCGCGGACCACCTTGGCGCGCGCATCGCGCAGGTTGCCGCCGGTGGTGTCGTAGCGGGTATAGGCGTCGAGTTCGGCACGCGCCTGGGCCAGCTTGGCCTCGTCTTCGCACACTTCCTCGGCATTGCCCTTCATGGTGTCGCATTTGGTCTTGGCGGTGCGGTAGTCGGCGGCCGCCTTGTCCATCGCGGCGCGGTGGGCGTCCTTGTCGACGGGGGCGGCGCTGGCGGGAGCGACGGCGATGGCCGACACGGCGGTTGCGATCAGGGTAGCGATGAGGGTTTTCATGGTCGGATTCCCTTGCATGCGTTGTTAGGATGGCATCCATTAAACGCCCCGACAGCGTTCACTTCTGTGCGTGAACGTACTTTGTTTGGACAAACTAGACTGCAGGACATGACCACAGAGTAGTTCTTTTGCTGCCTCCAAAACGTCGTTCCCGCGCAGGCGGGAACCCAAGTTTTTAGCGTTGTCGTAACGCGAGCAACTTAGGTTCCCGCCTGCGCGGGAACGACGGTGTTGAGGCTAACTTAATTGCGGCCGCAGTGAGGTGCGACGGCGATCGAATCAGCGATTACTTGGCGCGGTTGGCGTCGCGCGCAGCGTCGCGGGTCGACTTGGCTTGTGCTTCGCACTTGTCTTCGGCCTCGCCCTTCATGGCGTCGCATTTTTCATCGGCCAGTTCATACTCGGCATCGATGACGTTGTCGCGTGCCTTGCGCACATTGTTGCCGGTGTTGTCGTGCTTCATGGTGGCATCGAGTTCGGCTTTTGCGCGCGCCAGCTTGGCCTCGTCTTCGCAGATGTCTTCGGCATTGCCGCTCATGGCGTCGCACTTGTCCTTGGCGACACGGTAGTCGGCCTTGGCCTTGTCCATGGCGGTCTTGTGGGCGTCCTTGTTGGTCTGGGCGGCGGCAGGAGCGATGCCGATGGCGGCGACGGCGGCGGTGGCGATCAAGGTAGCGATGAACGATTTCATGTTGAGTCCCTCTATTGGTTATTGGTGAGACCGATTAAACGCCGAGGCCGCCGCGCACTCTGTGCGGCACCGAACGCTTATTAAAAAACCAATGAAGCTTATAGAGACGATAGCGACCGACGTTCGATCTACCTCAATCGTCAATCACCGTGCAACAGGCCTTCGCGCCACAGCGCGTCGGCGGCCTCGAACGGCGTCAGGCGGCTGTCGAATTGCTTGCCGTTGCCGGCCAGTTTCACCCAGGCGCGCGTATCGTGGCCGCTGTGCGGCACCGCCACGGCGCCGCGCACGCCGCTCAGCCAATCGTGCACGCGCGCATATTCTCCGGGCTGGGTGCGCTGGATCCAGGCCAGCGCCACCAGGTCGGCGAAGCCTTCCTCGCGCCGGGTGTCGCGCATCGCCTTGGCTGCCGCCAGCAAGGCCGGATCGTGCGAGGTTTCGTTGCCCGTCTCGACGAAGCCGGCCGGCAGCAGGTGCCACTCGCCCTGGGCGTAGCGCCAGCAGTGGGCCAGTTCGTGCGCGGCCATCGCTTCGATCAGCAGCGCCTGGTCGGCGAGGGGCACCTTGTCCAGCACCTTCTCGGCGTCGGGATTGCCGCGCATCGACAGCACCAGCTTGCAGCGCCCCTTGGCGAAGCCCATCGCCAGCGGCACCGCGCCGGCCGCCGCCTGCGGCTGGACGATGATGTCGACCGGCATGTCGATGGATTTCGAGTAATCCAGCACCGGAGCGGCGGCGCGCAGCCAGCGCGATTCCTGCGCGGTCAGCTGGGCGGCCTGCGATGGAAGCGAAAGGGATGCGGCGACCAGGGCGGCCGCATACAGGAGGGACTTGGACATGGTGCTTCTCCGTCGAGCTAAATTCCTACTGGAAATTCTAGCCCCGAATCAAGCACTACTTTCAGGAAAATATTTCTGTATGTTCAAAAAAGCAAGGGCCGCGGCGGCGGCCCCCGGAACGCTCAAGCCGCCAGTACGGGCCGCGGCTTCGCCTGGGTCCGCGCCAGCGCCGGCGTACTCGCCGCGCCGTCCAGGCGGAAGATGCTGACCAGCTGGGCCAGGCGCTCGGCCTCTTCCTCCAGCGATGCCGCAGCCTGGCTGGCCTGCTGCACCAGTTCCGCGTTCTGGCGCGTGGCGTCGTCGATCTGGCCGATCGCGCCATTGACCTGCTCGATGCCGGCATTCTGTTCCTCGGTCGCATGGCTGATCTCGGCCATGATGTCGGTGACGCGCTTGACGCCGCTGACGATCTCGTCCATCGTCGCGCCGGCCTGGTCCACCAGGCGCGCGCCGGCATCGACCCGCTCGACCGAACTGCCGATCAGGACCTTGATTTCCTTGGCCGCCGCCGCCGAGCGCTGCGCCAGGTTGCGCACCTCGGTCGCCACCACCGCGAAGCCACGGCCCTGCTCGCCGGCGCGCGCCGCTTCCACGGCTGCATTGAGCGCCAGGATATTGGTCTGGAAGGCGATGCCATCGATCACGCCGATGATGTCCACGATTTTCTTCGACGACTCGTTGATCGAGGCCATGGTGTGCACGACCTCGGCCACGACCTTGCCGCCGCGCAGCGCCACTTCGGACGCCGATTCGGCCAGCACATTGGCTTGCCGCGCATTGTCGGCATTCTGGCGCACAGTGCCGGTCAGTTGCTCGACCGAGGCGGCGGTCGCCTGCAGGGTGTCGTTCTGGCGTTCGGTGCGGCTGGCCAGGTCGCGGTTGCCGTCAGCGATCTCGGTCGACACGCTGCCGATCGCCAGCGTGCCGTTGCGCACCTGGGCGACGATGCGCACCAGGCTGTCGCGCATGCCCTGCATCGCATACAAGAGGCTGGCGCGGTCGCCCGGACGGGTGACGATTTCCACGCCCAGGTCGCCGCTGGCGATGGCGGTGACGATCGAGGCCGCATAGTCCGGCTGGCCGCCCAGCTGGCGCAGCAGGCCGCGACTGATGTACCAGGCCGCCAGCGAACCGGCCGCGATCGCGCCCGCGCACAGCAGCCCCATCCAGCCAAAGAAACCATTGGCCATGCGGCGCGCATTGGCGGCCGCCTCGTTGTTCAGTTGTTCTTGCAGGTCGATCAGGCGGTTGATGCTGGCCAGCCAGGCGCTGAAGGCCGGCGCCGCTTCTTGCGACAGCAACGCGTTCGCCTCCACGATATTGCCAGCGGCATGCAACTCGACCACGCGCGCGATCAGGGGCTTGGTCCGGCTTTCCTGGGCCTTGATCGCGGCCAGTGCGTCCTTCTCTTCGGGCAGGATGTCCTTGCGTTCATTAAACAGCGCATCGAGCGGGCCGGCCGAGCGGGCGTAATTGTCGTCCAGTGTGTGGATCAGGGCGATCGGCGCGGCAGCGCCGGCGGCATCGGACGCCAGCACCACGTCGCGCAGGGCGATCGCGCGGTCGTGCACGCTGCCGCGGAAATTGATGGCGTGGCGCTGCTTGACGCTGTTGACGTCGTTGATATGATTGAGAACGCTTTCAATCTGGCCCACGCGGCTGACGGCCAGCGCGACCAAGGCGATCATGAGCAAAAAAACGGCGCCGTAGCCGATAGCCAGCCGGGCGCCGATGGTGAGATTCCTGGTTTTCATATGAGCACCATGTCTTAGTGTTAGTTATAAGAAAATACATAGGTATTTCCTATTGGAAACCAAATCACTATAGCATGGTGCTGCGCAGTGTGCTTACGGCGCCTTAGTTTGCCTTGCCAAGCAGGCTGTCGGCCGTCACGAACGCCGGACGGATATCGTTCGGCACCGCCTTCAGCTTGTCGAGCGCCCTGCGCACCTCGGGCCGGATCACCACGTATTTGTCCATCATCGCCTTGGCGCGCGCATGGTCGCCGGTGGCTTCGATGGTCAGGAACTCGCGGTCCAGCTCGATCACGGCGCCCTTAATCTTCTTGAAGTCGACCGAGAAGGTGCCGTCGTCATGGGCGACAAAGCCGCCCTTGTCGAGCAGGTAGTTGACCTGGATCGCCATGCCGCGCGCGTGCGACGAGCCCAGGCCGAAATGCAGGGTGCGGAAGCTCGAGGCCAGGAAGGTGTTGTACAGCTTGCGCTCGGCCGCCGCGCCCTGCCCCAGGGTATCCTTCAGCAGCCCCTTGTCCATCATGTACTGCAGCGCCCACAGGCCGGTGATGTCGGCCTTGGCTTCCTCGATGGTCGAATAGGTTTCCTTCAGGTCCTGGCGCGGGGTCGAATCCTTGCCGTCCTTCTTCGTGTGGTGCGGCCCCAGGCCGTGCATGATCTCGTGCGCCAGGATGTGGGTGAAGAAGGAGTCGAAGTCCAGGTCCTTCTGGTCGGCGGGCTTGAGCACCTGCTTGCTGATCGGGGTCAGCGTGGACGCGAATTTCGCCTGCTGCACGTTCTTGAGCATCACGCGCTTGGAACCGCGTTCGCGGATCACGCGCTCGTCGTTCGGCAGATTGTAGGCCGCGGTCTGCACACCCATATTGCCGTCGCCGGCGCCATAGACTTCATTCACCACCACCATCGGCGCGATGGCGCCGACCTTCGGGTTGCGGTACTGCTTGTCGAGCGGCAGATTGTCTTCGAGTTCCTGCAGGTGCTTGCCGAAGAAGTCCAGCTTGGCCGTCTCCTTGGGGTCGCGGATGCTCACATAGGCTTCGAAGGCCGCCTTGTAGCCGAACAGCTCGTCGTTATAGGTTTCGTACGGCCCGATGGTCACGTCGACCGGCGAGTCGAGGTCCATCCAGGCGAAATCCGAGGCCAGGTAGTCGTTACTCAGGAAGGCGTCGGCGCGCAAGGTCAGGAATTTCTTGAGCGAGGCGTTGTCGGTGGATGCCGCCGCTTCACGCAGCAGCTTGGCCAGCTGTTCCAGCTCGGGGCGGTATTCGTCCGAATACTTCACGGTGCGCAGCTTGCCGTCCGGGCCGGTGCGGATCACGGTGAAGAACCACTGCGCGTCCTTTTTCTGTTCGGGCGCCAGGCCGTCGATCCAGTTTTCCAGCGAGGCCTTGGTGGCGCCTTCCGGGTAGAAGTTGGCGCCTTCGGGCTTGCGCGCCGGGATCTCGATGCCGGCGTAATCGGCCGGCATGAACGAGGCATTGTTGTCGAGGTTCGACCACGGGCCCTTGTTGAGCCAGAAGGCGTCCAGGCGCGCGCGGCCGAGCGGCGTGGTGTCTTTCTTGAGCGCCTTCCACAGCGCTTCGTTGTGGGCCCAGCGCTGGCGCAGCTGCAAGGTGTCGATGATCTTCGCCGCCTCGATGAGCTTGACGATGGCGGCGCGGTCGCCTTTTGACAGGTGCGCCACGTCGGCGCGCAGTTCGACCGGGGCGAAACGCTTCGCCATGGCCTGCAGTTGCTCGGCCGTGGCAACGGTCGGCGCCGTTTGCGCATGCACGGCCGGTGCAAAGGCAGCGCCGATGGCGGCGCACAGTACGAGTGGTGCGAGGAACTTCTTCATGGTCTCTCCCGGATCCTGGATGGTAACGGTGAGATTATCGCACCGTGGCCAACGCCTCTCCCTGTTCCCACCCACCGCCCAAGGCCCGCGCCACCGCCACCGTCGCCAGCAGGCGCTGGGTACGGATCTGCGCCGCCGCCCGATCGGCGGCCAGATTGCTGCGCTGGGCATCGGTCACATCGAGATAGGTCGACACGCCGCGCTCATACCGCGCCTGCGCCACCAGCAAGGCGCGCGCCGCCGCCTGCTGCGATTCGGCCTGCGCCTCGCCCTGCTGCCGGCGCTGGCGCAGGTCGGACAGCGCATCTTCCACTTCGCGCAGCGCCGTCAACAGCCTGGTTTCATGATTCGCCACCGCCTCGTCATACCGCGCCCTGGCCAGCGCCAGGTTGGCGCGATTGCGCCCGCCATCGAACACCGGCAGCGACAAGGCCAGCGGCCCGGCCGAGAACTGGCGCGCGCCGCCGCTCGTCAAATCGTTCAGGCTTTGCGAGGCATAGCCGAAATTCCCGGTCAGCGACAGCGCCGGATAGAAAGCGCCTTCGGCCACGCCGATCTGCGCATTGGCCGCCTTCAACTGCGCCACGCTGGCCGCCAGGTCGGGCCGCTGGCCCACCAGGCTGGCCGGCAGGCCGACCGGAATCGCGGGCGGCTGCGGCAGTTGCAAGGTCGGCGTCGCCGCCACCAGCGGCGCGCTGGGCGAGCTGCCGACCAGCGTGGCCAGCGCGTGCTCGACCAGGTTGCGCTGGCGCTGCACCTCGTGCAGGTCGGTTTCGGCATTGGCGCGCTCGATGCGGGCGCGCGACACATCCAGCTCGTTCGACAGGCCGCCGTTGAAGCGCGCTTCCACCAACTCTTGCGACTCGCGCCGCGTGGCCAGCGCATCACGCAGGATCGCCAGTTCGGCATCCAGTCCGCGCAACTGCCAGTACGACGATGCGACCTGGCTCGAGAGCAGCAGGATCACGCCATCGCGGTCATCCTGCGCCGCCAGCGCCTGGGCGTCGCTGGCTTCGACCACCCTACGCACGCGGCCCCACAAGTCCAGCTCATACGATAGCGAAGCGCCGACCGTGTAGTTGTTGCCCTCGATCGAACGCCCGCCCAGGGCCAGGCCCTGCGATGTCTCGGCCGAGGTGCGGGCATTCGACACGCCGGCGCCGACCGACACGCTCGGCAGCTGGCCGGCGCGCACCACGCCCAGTTGCGCCTGCGCCTGCAACAGGCGCTGGGCGGCGGCCTTGACGCCCGGGTTGTCGTTCAAAGCGCGGGTTTCGAGGCTGTCGAGGGTGGCGTCGTTGAACACGGTCCACCAGCTGGCGGGCAGGCGCGCCTCATTGGCATCATGCGCCGCGCCGGCGTCGAGGTGACGGAAGGCCGTCTGCGCCGGCGCGGCGGGCGCCTGGAAATCCGGGCCGAGGGTGGTGCAGCCGCTGACCAGGGTGGCGATCGCGAGGACAGTGGCGAGTGGTTTGAACATGGTTGATCTCTTCATTCGAATTCAGTGAACGCTCAATGAGCACCCGAGCCGCCGCCCGGCGACTTGACCTTGTCGGCCATCCAGATCGCGGCGATGCAGGCGATCAGGATCATGCCGATGATCCAGAAGCCGTCGTTATAGGCCATGACATAGGCTTCGCGCCGCACCAGGCGGTCGACCACGGCCAGCGCCTGGCTGGCGGCGCTCGCGGGGTCGATGCCGCTGGCGATGAAGCCTTGCGTCAGCTGGTCCAGGCGTTCCTGGGTGGCCGGCGCGTAGGTCGAGACGGCTTCGCCGATGCGCGCCGAATGGAAGTGTTCGCGGTTGGTGAGCGAGGTCGCCAGCAGCGCGATGCCGATCGAGCCGCCCAGGTTGCGGGTCATGTTGAACAGGCTCGAGGCCGAACCCATTTCGCTCTGCGGCAGGCCCGACATCGCGAAGTTCGACAAGGTGAGCATCACGAAGGGCTGGCCGATGGCGCGCACGACTTGCGTCCACATCAGCTGGTCGTAGCCGGTGGTAGCGTCCATATAGGCGTTCATGATGCACGAGATGCCGAACATGAACAGGCCGAAGCTGCACAGGATGCGGTTGTCGACTTTCGAGGACAACCTGGCCGCGAACGGCATCACCAGCAGCTGCGGCAGCCCCATCCAGGCGATCACTTCGCCGATCTGCATCGGCGTATAGCCGGCGATCTGGCCCAGGTACAGCGGCAGCAGGTATGAGGAACCATACAGGCCCATGCCGATCACTGCCGACAGCGTGGTCGCGACCAGGAAGTTACGCTGGCCATACAGGCGCAGGTTGACGAACGGCTCGGGCTTCGAGAAACTCAGCGCCACCCAGCCCAGGAGGCCGATGAGCGACAACGAGGCAAACGCCACGATGAAGCTCGAATCGAACCAGTCCTTCGAGTTGCCCTCTTCGAGGAAGATCGTCAGGCAGGCCAGGCCCATCGCCATCAGCGCGATGCCGAGCCAGTCGGCCTTCACCAGCGTTTTAAAATTGGCCTTCTCGGGTTTCAAGCCCCAGGCCATGCCGGCGATCAGCAGCACGCCCGGCACCCAGTTGATGTAGAAGATCGAGGGCCAGCCATACAGCTCCGACAGGTAGCCGCCCAGGGTCGGGCCCATGGCCGGCGCCAGCGTGGCGGTGAGGCCGAAGATGGCCATGCCGGTCGCGCGCTTGGTCGGCGGCAGCAGGGTCATCACGAGGGTCAGCGCCATCGGGATCAGCGCGCCGCCGGTAAAGCCCTGCAGCATGCGGAACACGATCATGCTTTCCAGGCTCCAGGCCGCGCCGCACAGGGTCGAGAACACGAGGAACAGCGTGGTGGTGCCGATCATGTAGTTGCGCACGCCGAAGGCGCGCGTGAACAGCCCGGTCAGCGGGATCACGACGATCTCGGCGCACAGATAGGCGGTCGAGATCCACGAGCCTTCTTCCTGGGTGGCCGACAGCGTGCCGAGGATGTCGCGCAGCGAGGAATTGGTGATCTGGATGTCGAGCACCGCCATGAAGGCGCCCAGCATGCCGGCGGCGACCGCGATCCAGGTGCGCAGGTCCACGGCCGCGCCATTGCTTGGCGCTCCGGGCACGGCGCCCAGGCCCGCGGGTTTGCTCAGGGAGGTCATGGCGGATGCTTAGTGGACGGCGGCGGTCTGGGTCGGCTTCGCGGCGTCCTGGCCCAGTTCGACCTCGGCCACCACCGACATGCCGGGCACCAGGCGGCCGGCGTATTTCTTCACGTCCTGCGGGTCGAGCGTGATCTTGACCGGCACCCGCTGCACGATCTTGGTGAAGTTGCCGGTCGCGTTATCGGCCGGCAGCAGCGCAAACTGGTTGCCCGAGGCCGGCGCGAAGCTGTCCACGCGGCCCACCAGGTGGTGCTCGGGCAGCGCATCGACTGCCAGGTGCACCGCCTGTCCCGGCGCCAGGCCAGAGAGCTGGGTTTCCTTGAAGTTGGCGACCACCCACACATTGTCTTCGACCACGGCCAGCAGGGCCTGGCCCGGCTGCACGCGCACGCCGACTTCGACGCTGCGGCGGCCGACCCGGCCATCCACCGGCGCGACGATGCGGTTATAGGCCAGTTGCTGGCGCGCGTCCTTCAGCTGCGCCTCCAGCACTTTCACCTGCGCCTTGAGCACCTCGCTGCCCGCTTCGGCAGCGCCGATCTGGGCCTGGGCGGCGGCGGCATTGTCGCGGCGCGCGGCCAGGTCGGCCACGGCGGCGGCGCGCGCGGCGCTCGAGGCGTCCACCTCGGCCTTCGATACCGCCTTCATGGTGTCGTTGTACAGCTGGCCGAAGCGCTCGGCATCCTGGCGCGCGCGCAGCAGCTGGGCTTCGGACTGCTTGACCTGGGCGCCGGCGGCGCCGGCCTGCGCGCGCACCTGCTGCAGCTGGGCGTCGGACTGCTTCAGTTGCTGCTGCACGCTGGCGATCTGGGCCTCGATCTGCTCGACCCGCACGGCATGGTCGGCCGGGTCCAGCTCGGCGATCGTGTCGCCCGCCTTCACCAGCTGGTTATCGTCGACCAGGACCCTGGTGACCACGCCGGCCACGCGCGACGACACCTGGTGCACGCGCCCGGTGACGTAGGCATTCTCGGTCTCGACATAGTGATGGCTGCGATACCACATGCGCCCGCCGGCGCCGAGCGCCACCAGCGCGATCACGCCGACCACGGCCAGCACGCGCTTGTTGGGAGGCGTCTTCGCCGGGGCGCCGCCCGCCGGGGATTGTGTCGCGCTCGCCTGCCCTGCCGTGCTGTGCATCTCTGCCATGGTCCTGCTCCGAAATGAAATGAAATGGGTTCATCGCATTATTTGCCAGCAATACGCCAAAGTCAAGAAATGAAACGGTTGCGTTTCATTTTGGTTTGCACTAGAGTCCTTGCCATGAGCATTCCACCGTCCTGCACCAAGCCGGCCGGCCGTCCCAAGGCCGCCGACATCGAAGCCCGCAACCAGGAATTGATCGAGGCCGCTTGCCGTCTCTTCCTGGAACATGGTTACACGCGCGTCAGCCTGGAAACGATCGCGCGCGAGGCACGGGTGGCGGTGCGCACCATCTACGTGAAATTCGGCGGCAAGGCCGGGTTGCTCAGGGCTGCGCTGGCGTCGCGCCGCGAGCGCCTGTTCGGCGAGCACGCCGTCGACACCGATATGCGGCCGCTGCGCGAGGTCATCGACGATTTCGCGCGCGACTTCTACGCCCTGCTGATCGCGCCGGAAGCGATTGCCATGCAGCGCGTCGTGATCGCCGAGGCTGGCAGTAACCCCGAACTGGCGGAAGCGTTCTTCGAAGGGGGACCGCGCATGACGCGTGAAATGCTGGAGCGCTATTTCAGGCGTCCTGACGTGCGCAGCCAGTTGCACGACGACGTTCCGCTGGAAATGCTGCCGGCGCACCTGATCGGCTGCATCGGCGGCGATCCAATGGGCCGCTTCCTGTTCCCTGACGCCGAGCCGACCGGCGACGAGGCGCGCGCGCAATTGGCGGCCCGGCTCGAACTGTTTTATCGCAGCGTATTAAAGAATTGTTGAGCAAAATGGCTACGTGCGGCATCGTACGGACACAAGCGGCAATTTTGTGGCAATCTGTAAGCCTTCACGGAAAGTATCGTGAATATCAATAACAGCGGTCAGACCGCGAGGAGAAAGCATGAGCAAGTCGTCCAGATACGAATGGCGTGACCAGCAGGCATCCCTGCAAGAGCGCATGAAAACCTTCATCGAAAACCCTGGCGCCGACCAGATGGAAGCCGTCATCGCAGAAATGCGTACCTATGCCGCCGCCGCCAAGGCCGGCACGATCGATATCCCCGAGCGTTTCGTCAGCTTCAGCTGAAGCAACAGCAGCTCAATACCATGCCGCCGGGTGCAAGCCAGGCGGCATTTTTTATGGCCGCATCAGACCGCCGGCACCGGCACCGGCCTGGCCTGCTCTTCGACGTCGTAGATGCGCGTGAGCAGGTGCACCTTGCGCGGCGCCCGGTGGCGTTCATGCACTTCGCGGGTGAGCACCTCGACCCGGCGCGGCCGCAGCGCCACCTGCTGCGGATCGACGGTGCCGATGGCGCCCGGCACGTACTGGCTGAACTGCGAGG
Source organism: Telluria beijingensis (assembly GCF_030770395.1). Lineage (GTDB taxonomy): Bacteria > Pseudomonadota > Gammaproteobacteria > Burkholderiales > Burkholderiaceae_D > Telluria > Telluria beijingensis. The sequence goes on from NZ_CP132480.1 coordinate 1,928,338, forward strand.
CCAGCAGCTGGGACACCGTGCCGCAGATGGTCGCCGGCGCGCCGTGGACCGTGGTGTGGAGTTCGAAACAGCGGGTTTCCGGTAATACGTAGACGATCCCGACGTATTCAATGCTGTGCTCGTCCATCTGGGCCTCCTGGGCTGAACGCGGACGCGGCAAGCCGGCGTGCCGCCGCATGCTCTCATCATAGGCTTTTGGCGGGCGCTGGCAAGCGGCGCACACTGCGCCATGCAACTCGCGCCGCGTTCGTGCATGTCGCGCCGCCTGGCGCCGCTTCGTCGCAAACCGCGGCAAGGCCCAATCCGCTCTCCCAGAATGGCTCCATCGACCACCTGACGGAGACTTCCATGAAACGCCTTGCCCTTCTGCTCGCCCTGCTGTCCAGCGCCGCCTGCCATGCCGCCGACCTGTCGATCCGCGTCGACGGCGTACGCGCCGATGGCGGCGCGGTGCGGGTCGCCCTGTTCGACAGCGCCGACCGCTTCCTCAAGCGCCCGCTGCAGACCGCCAGTGCGCCGGCGCGCGAAGGCGTCACCACGCTCGAGATCAAGGACCTGGCGACCGGCCAGTACGCCATCGCGGTCTACCATGACGCCAACGACAACGGCAAGCTGGACCAGAACATGATGGGCATCCCGGTCGAGGCGACCGGCTTCAGCAACGATGCTTTGGGCAATATGGGCCCGCCGGCCTTCGAGGCGGCCCGCTTCGCGCTGCCGGCCGAGGGCAATGCCATCCGCGTCACCCTGCGCTGAGGCCGCCATGGACCGCCGTCACTTTTTGCACACCGGCGCCGCCCTCGGCGCTTTCGCCCTCGCCAGCGCCGCGCGCGCCGACGAGGCCACCTACCGCAGTTTCCACGCCGCCCTGGCGCGCGATCCGTCGCTGGCGGTGTATGCCGACCAGGCCGGCGACCAGCAAGGCGAGGCCGTCGTCAAGGGCCGCCTGCCGCGCGACCTGCGCGGCACCTTCTACCGCAACGGCCCGGGCCGTTTCGAACTGGGCGGGGAACGCTACCACCACTGGTTCGACGGCGACGGCTTTGCCCAGGCCTGGACCGTCGGCGGCGGCAAGGTGGCTCACCGCGGCCGCTTCGTCGAGACCCAGCGCTACCGCGACGAAAGCGCCGCCGGCCAGTTCCTGTATCCGGCCTTCGGCACGCTGGTCACGCGCCGGGGCGTGCGCGACAACGACACGATGAATGCGGCCAATACCAACCTGCTGCCCTACGACGGCCGGCTGTATGCGCTGTGGGAAGGCGGCTCGGCGACCGAGCTCGATCCGGCCACCCTGGCCACGCGCGGCGTAAAAACCTGGGGCGACGAGCTGCGCGCGATGCCGTTCTCGGCCCATCCGAAGCTCGACCCGCGCGGCGGCATGTGGAATTTCGGCACGCTGCCAGGGGCCGACCGGCTGGCGATCTACCAGATCGGCCCGCAGGGCCAGGTGTTGCGCACCGCCCTGGTACCGGTGCCGCAGCTGGCGATGGTGCATGATTTCGTCGTCAGCGCGAAACACCTGATCTTCATCGTGCCGCCCTACGACCTGCTGAAGGATCCCGGCCTGAGTTTCGCCGACCGCCATAAATGGGCCGGAAGCGGGAACAGCGCGCGTCCGGCGCGGGTGATCGTGGTGGCGAAGGACACGCTGGCGCTGCGCCAGGTGTTCGAGCTGCCGCCGCAGATGGTGTTCCACTTCGGGAATGCCTGGGAAGACGGCGACTGCACCCGCTTCGATGTCGTGCTGCACGAGGGCGACGCGCTGGCCGAGGTCAGCACCGTGATGGCTGGCAGGCACACGCCGCCGCGCAGCCGCACGGTGCAGGTCACGCTGGACTATGCCAGCGACCAGGCGCGCGCGCAGCGCCTGTTCGGCACCAGCGAATTCCCGCGCGTGATGCCGCAGGTGGCGATGGCGCGCCACCGCAGGCTGGCCCTGCTGGGCAGCAGTGGCGCCTCCACGGACCTGCGGCTCGACAGCGTCAACCTGGTCGACCTCGATACCGGCAAGGTCGATGGTTACGCCTTCGGCGCCGGCTGGCAGGTCGAGGAACACGTGCTGGTCCCGCGCCGCAACCCGCGTTCGGAAACCGACGGCTATCTGGTCGGCGTGGCCCAGGACCTGCGCGCCGGCGTCACCGTGATGACGGTGTTCGATGCGGCAGGCATCAAGGATGGGCCGGTGGCGCTGGCGCGACTGCCCTATCGCGCACCGCACTGCTTTCATGGTAATTTCTTAACTGCATGAATACTGCCTCTCCCACCCTGGCGCGCAGGCGCAGCCACCCGCTGGAACTGTTCCCGGTGTTCCGGCGCTGGCCGCGCTCGACCGGGCGCGACCTGCTCTATACGGCGCTGTGGAACACGCTGATCGCACTGGCGATCACGGTGGTATTGCAGGCCTTCGGCAACTGGCCGTCGTCGTTCTTCACCATGTTCGGCTACAGCCTGCTGGCTTCGCAGTGCGTCGGTTTTCCCGTCCATGGCGCGCTGCGGCTGCTGGAAACGGTGGTGCCGCCGACCACCAGCCGGCTAGCCGCGCGCCTGCTCGAACTGGCCGCCATCGCCCTGTGCGCTGCCTTCGGACTGGTCCTGTCGGGCGCCATCCTGCGCGGCGTCCCCCCAGTCCTGAATTCCGATGCGCTTGCGGGCTTGCTGCCGCTCGGCCTGGTGATTGGCGCGGCGATGCTGACGGTGCTGGTGGCGGGCGAGCGCCGCATCGAGCGCCAGACCCTAGAGGCGCGCCAGCAGGAACAGATGGCGAACGCCGCGAGGCTGCTGGCCGAGGCCCAGCTCAGCGCCCTGCAGGCCCAGATCGAGCCGCACTTCCTGTACAACACGCTGGCCAATGTGGTCAGCCTGATCGACAGCCATCCAGCTCAAGCAAAACGCATGCTGGAACGCTTCATCGACTACCTGCGCGCCAGCCTGGCCGCCAGCCGCGCCGGCAGCGCCACGCTCGGCGCCGAACTGGACCTGGCGGCAAGCTATCTCGACGTGCTGGGCGTGCGCATGGGCGAGCGCCTGCGCTGGCGCATCGAGGCAGGCGATGCCGCCCGCGCGCTGCCGATCGCGCCGATGCTGGTCCAGCCGCTGGTGGAAAACGCCGTCATGCACGGGCTGGAACCCAAGGTGGACGGCGGCGAGATCGTGCTGCACGCCGCCGTTGCTGACGGCGTGCTGCGGATCGAGGTGCGCGACAGCGGCCGCGGACTGGTGGCCGCGCCGCCGCGTCCCGGCGGCGGCGTCGGCCTGTCCAACCTGCGCGCGCGCGTGCGCCAGTTGCACGGCCAGGGCGCGCGCCTGGAACTGCTCGACAATCCCGGCGGCGGCGTGGTCGCGCGCCTGATTCTCCCCCTTTCACAGACCGAGGTGACACCATCGACCGCTGCCTTGCCCTGATCGCCGACGACGAACCCCATCTGCTCGATTACCTGGCATCCCAGTTGCTCGACGCCTGGCCGAACCTGGAGATCGTGCGCGCGCCGAACGGCCTCGAAGCGCTGCGCCTGATCGACGAACTGGCGCCGCAAGTGATCTTCCTGGACATCCAGATGCCCGGACTGACCGGGATCGACCTGGCGGCGCGGCTGTGCGCCGGTGGGAATGCCCCGCGCATGGTGTTCACCACCGCGCACGAGCACTATGCGGCGCAGGCCTTCGAGCACGAAGCCTTCGACTATTTGCTGAAACCGATCCGCCAGGAGCGGCTGGCGCGCACGGTGGAGCGTTTGCGCGCGGCCCTCGCCACGCCGACGCCAGCGTTGCCGGCGGATGCGCTGCAGGCGCTGCTGCGCCAATTGGGAGCCGGTGTTCCTGCAGCACCTGCCGCGCCGGCGCCGCTGCAATGGATCCGCGCCGCGGCCGGCCAGGAGACGCGCCTGATCGCGGTCGAGGAAGTGATCTACTTCCAGAGCAACGACAAGTACACCAGCGTATTCCTGCCCGATGGCGAAAGCCTGATCCGCACGCCGCTGCGGCAGTTGAAGGAGCAGCTCGATCCGCAGCAGTTCTGGCAGATCCACCGTGGCGTGATCGTGGCGGCGCGCCACGTGGCGGGCACGCGCACCGATTTCCGGGGGCGGCTGCATGTGAAGCTCAAGGGGCGGGATGAGCAGCTGGTGGTGAGCCGCAATTACATGGATGTGTTCAGGCAGATGTGATTTGCCACGTTTTTCAGTTCTTTCGTTAGCCCCAAAACGTCGTCCCCGCGCAGGCGGGGACCCAAGTTTTAAGCTCACCACCATCGGTTGACGAAGTGGTCAAGCAAGCAAACTTTGGTCCCCGCCTGCGCGGGGAGTCGTTACTGCCAGTGGCAGTAACGACGTGCGACCGTTGCGGGCCGCGATTACTTCTTGCGCGGCGGCGGCAGGTCGGTGCAGACGCCTTCGTAGGCCTCGGCCGCCATGCCGATCGACTCGCCCAGGGTCGGGTGCGGGTGGATGGTCTTGCCGATGTCCACGCCGTCCGCGCCCATCTCGATCGCCAGCGCGATCTCGCCGATCATGTCGCCGGCATTGGTGCCGACGATGGTGCCGCCGACGATGCGGTGGGTCTCGGCGTCGAACAGCAGCTTGGTGAAGCCTTCGTCGCGGCCGTTGGCGACCGCGCGGCCGCTGGCGTTCCACGGGAAGTGGCCCTTCTCGACCTTGATGCCCTTCTGCTTCGCTTCATCCTCGGTCAGGCCGACCCATGCCACCTCGGGATCGGTATAGGCCACCGACGGGATCACCTTGGCGTCGAAGTGGGTCTTCTTGTCGAGCGCCGCTTCGGCCGCCACGTGCGCCTCGTGCACCGCCTTGTGCGCCAGCATCGGCTGGCCCACCAGGTCGCCGATGGCGAAGATGTGCGGCACATTGGTGCGCATCTGGCCGTCGACCGCGATGAAGCCGCGATCGCTCACGGTCACGCCAGCCTTGTCGGCAGCGATCTTCTTGCCATTCGGGCTGCGGCCCACGGCCACCAGCACCAGGTCGTACAGCTGCGGTTCCGGCGACGTCGCGCCGGCTTCGGCCGCTTCGAAGGTGACCTTGATCCCTTCCGGCAGCGCTTCCACGCCGACGGTCTTGGTCTTCAACATGATGTTGTCGAAGCGGTGGGCATTGAACTTCTGCCACACCTTGACCGCTTCGCGGTCGGCGCCCTGCATCAGGCCATCCATCATCTCGACCACGTCGATGCGCGAGCCCAGCGACGAATAGACGGTCGCCATCTCGAGGCCGATGATGCCGCCACCGATGACCAGCATCTTCTTCGGCACCTGGCGCAGTTCCAGCGCGCCGGTCGAATCGACGATGCGTGGGTCTTCCGGCACGAACGGCAGTTTCACGACCGACGAACCGGCGGCGATGATCGCCTTCTTGAAGCCGACGACCTTCTTGGCGCCGTCAGGACCGGTGACCTCGATGTGGTTCGGGCTCAGGAACTGGCCCACGCCCTGCACCACATTGACCTTGCGCGCCTTGGCCATGAAGGCCAGGCCGCCGGTCATCTTCTTGATCACGCCATCCTTGTGCGCGCGCAGCTTGTCGATGTCGACTTGCGGCTTGTCGAATGCCACGCCGAGGTCGGCCATGTGCGCGGTTTCATCCATGATGTGCGCCACGTGCAGCAGCGCCTTCGATGGGATGCAACCCACGTTCAGGCAGACGCCGCCCAGGGTCGCGTACTTCTCGACCAGCACGGTGTTCATGCCGAGATCGGCGGCGCGGAAGGCGGCCGAGTAGCCGCCAGGGCCGGCGCCGAGCACCATCATCTCGCATTCGATGTCGACCTGGCCGCTGTAGCTCGATGCGTTCGGCGCCGGCGCGGCCGGTGCAGCGACAGGAGCCGGCTTTGCCGGGGCCTGCGACTCGGTCGGCGCTGCCGGCTTTTCAGCTGGCTTGTCGGCCGGTTTCTCGGCTGGCGCAGATGCGCCCGACTCTTCCACCGTCAACAGCAGCGTGCCTTCATTGATCTTGTCGCCGACCTTGACCGAGATGTCCTTGACGACGCCGGCGTGGGTCGACGGGATCTCCATACTGGCCTTGTCCGATTCGACGGTGATCAGTGACTGGTCGACCTTGATCGTGTCGCCGGCCTTGACCATCAGCTCGATCACTTCGACGTCCTTGAAGTCGCCGATATTCGGGACTTTCACTTCAACAGTGCTCATCAATGCGCTCCAATCACAGAAGGGTCTTGCGCAGGTCGGCCAGCACTTCGCCCAGGTACGCGGCGAAGCGCGCGGCGCCGGCGCCGTCGATCACGCGGTGGTCGTACGACAGCGACATCGGCAGCATCAGGCGCGGCTGGAAGCTCGAACCGTCCCACACCGGCTTCATCGCCGACTTGGACAGGCCCAGGATCGCCAGTTCAGGTGCGTTGATGATCGGCGTGAAGTTGGTGCCGCCGATGCCGCCCAGCGACGAGATGGTGAAGGTCGCGCCCTGCATCGCGGTCGGCGGCAGCTTGCCGTCGCGCGCCAGGCCCGAGAGCTCACCCATTTCGGTGGCGATCTGCGAGATGGTCTTCTTGTCCGCATCCTTCACGACCGGGACCACCAGGCCGTTCGGGGTGTCGGCCGCGAAGCCGATGTTGTAATACTGCTTGGTGATCAGGGCCGCGCCGTCTTCCGACAGCGACGCGTTAAATTGCGGGAATTTCTTGAGCGCGGCGACGCTCGCCTTGATCACGAAGGCCAGCATGGTCAGCTTGACGTTTGATTTCTGCTTGGCCAGGGCGGCGTTCGAATCGACGCGGAACTGCTCCAGGTCGGTCACGTCGGCTTCGTCGAAGTGCGTCACGTGCGGGATCATGACCCAGTTGCGATGCAGGTTCGGGCCCGAGATCTTCTTGATGCGCGACAGCGGCACGGTTTCGGTCGGACCGAATTTCGAGAAGTCGAGCGACGGCCATGGCAGCAGGTTGATGCCGCCGATGCCGGCGCCGCCACCGGCTGCAGGTGCGGCAGCTGCTGGCGCGGCCATCACGCCCTTGACGAAATTCTGCACGTCCTGCTGGGTGATGCGGCCCTTAGGACCGGTTCCCGGCACGCGACCCAGGTCGACACCCAGTTCGCGCGCGAACTTGCGGATCGATGGCGAGGCATGGGCTTTCGAGCCGGTGACGCCTGGCGCGGCTGGCGCGGCGGCCGGCGCAGGCGCGGCAGTCGGTGCAGGCGCCGCGGCTTGTGCCGGTTCGGCTGCCTTTTCAGGCGCGGCGGCTGGAGCGGCAGGCGCGCCGCCGGTCGCTTCCACGACCAGCACCAGCGAACCCTTGGCGACCTTGTCGCCGACCTTCACTTTCAGTTCTTTCACGACGCCGGCATGGCTCGACGGGATTTCCATGCTGGCCTTGTCCGATTCGACCGTGATCAGGGACTGGTCGACCTTGATCGTGTCGCCGACCTTCACCATCAGTTCGATGACTTCGACTTCCTTGAAGTCGCCGATGTCGGGCACGGTGACGTCGACCGGGCCGCCGGATGCCGCAGGGGCGGCAGCGGCTGGCGCCTCCGCCGGCTTCTCGGCTGGCTTCTCGGCCGCCGCCGGGGCAGCCGCCGGGGCAGCCGCAGGAGCGGCAGCAGGCACTTCCGCCGCGCCGCCTGCTTCTTCCAGCAGCAGCACCAGCGAACCCATGGCAACCTTGTCGCCGACGTTCACCTTGATTTCTTTCACGACGCCGGCATGGCTCGATGGGATCTCCATGCTCGCCTTGTCGGATTCGACGGTCAGCAGCGACTGGTCGACCTTGATCGTGTCGCCCGGCTTGACCATCAGTTCGATGACTTCGACTTCCTTGAAGTCGCCGATATCGGGGACTTTGACTTCCACAACGCTCATAGTGTTAGCTCCAATTTTATTGAGTTAGCCTCGACCCGTCGTTCCCGCGTAGGCGGGAACCCAAGTTTGCGAGAGCTGCCGATGACGACAACGTCGTGGCGACTCGACGAAACTTGGGTCCCCGCCTGCGCGGGGACGACGGAGCGTGAGCATTTACTGGGTCACCGGATTCGGCTTGTTCTGGTCGATGCCGTACTTGGCGATCGCCTGCGACACGATGGCGCGGTCGATCTTGCCTTCGTCGGCCAGGGCGCGCAGCGAAGCGACCGTGATGTAGTAGCGGTTCACTTCGAAGAACTCGCGCAGCTTGACGCGCGAATCCGAGCGGCCGAAGCCGTCGGTGCCCAGCACCTTATAGGTGCGGTCCTTCGGCATGAAGGCGCGGATCTGCTCGGCGAACATGCGCATGTAGTCGGTGGTCGCGACGATCGGGCCCGAGGTACCGTTCATCAGCTCGGTCACGTAAGGCACGCGCTGCGGCTGCTCCGGGTTGACCATGTTCCAGCGCTCGGCGTCCTGGCCGTCGCGCGCCAGCAGGGTCAGCGAAGGCGCCGACCACACGTCGGCGGCAATGCCCCAGTCGTTCTTGAGCAGCTCGGCGGCGAACAGCGATTCGCGCAGGATGGTGCCGCAGCCGATCAGCTGGACGCGGTTCTGCGGCTCTTTATCGCCTTCCTGCAGCAGGTACATGCCCTTCAGGATGCCCTCTTCCTGGCCCGGCTTCAGGCCTGGATGCGGGTAGTTCTCGTTCATGATGGTGATGTAGTAGAACACGTCTTCCTGTTCTTCCACCATGCGGCGCAGGCCGTCCTGGATGATGACGGCGACTTCGTGGCCGAAGGTCGGGTCATACGGCAGGCAGTTCGGCACGGTCGCGGCGATCACGTGGCTGTGGCCATCTTCGTGCTGCAGGCCTTCGCCGTTCAGCGTCGTCCGGCCGGCGGTGCCGCCCATCAGGAAGCCGCGCGCACGGATGTCGCCGGCCAGCCAGACCAGGTCGCCCACGCGCTGCATGCCGAACATCGAGTAGAAGGTGTAGAACGGGATCATCGTGCGGTTGTTCGACGAGTACGAGGTCGCCGCCGCGATCCACGAGCTCATGCCGCCCGCTTCGTTGATACCCTCTTGCAGGATCTGGCCTGCCTTGTCTTCACGGTAGTACATCACCTGGTCGCGGTCGACCGGCTCGTACAACTGGCCTTGCTGGTTGAAGATGCCGATCTGGCGGAACAGGCCTTCCATGCCGAAGGTACGCGATTCGTCGACCAGGATCGGCACGATGCGCTGGCCGATGCTCTCGTCCTTCAGCAGGCTGGTGATCACGCGCACATACGACTGGGTCGACGAGATCTCGCGGCCTTCCGCGGTCGGCTCGAGCACGCCCTTGAACGACTCCAGCTTCGGCACCACCAGCTTTTCGTCGGCCTTTTCGCGGCGCTGCGGCAGGTAGCCACCCAGGGCCTTGCGGCGCTCGTGCAGGTAGACCATCTCGGGCGCGTCGTCGGCCGGCTTGAAGAACGGGATCTCGGCCAGCTTGTCGTCCGGGATAGGGATGTTGAAGCGGTCGCGCATGTCGCGGATCGCCTGGTCGTCGAGCTTCTTGGTCTGGTGGGCGGTGTTGCGCGCCTCGCCCGACTTGCCCATGCCGAAGCCCTTGACGGTCTTGACCAGCAGCACGGTCGGGGTGCCCTTGTTCTCTTGTGCGTTCTTGAACGCGGCGTAGATCTTGTGCGGATCGTGGCCGCCGCGGGTCAGGCGCCAGATGTCGTCGTCGCTCATCTTCGACACCATCTCGAGCAGCGCAGGGTGCTTGCCGAAGAAATGCTTGCGCACGTAGGCGCCGTCCTTGGCCTTGTAGTTCTGGTATTCGCCGTCGACCGATTCCATCATGACGCGCTGCAGGATGCCGTCCTTGTCCTGAGCCAGCAGCGGATCCCACTGCGAGCCCCAGATGACCTTGACGACGTTCCAGCCGGCGCCGCGGAAGTCGGCTTCCAGTTCCTGGATGATCTTGCCGTTGCCGCGCACCGGACCGTCCAGGCGCTGCAGGTTGCAGTTGACGACCATGACCAGGTTGTCCAGCTGCTCGCGCGCGGCCATGCCGATCGCGCCCATCGATTCCGGCTCGTCCATCTCGCCGTCGCCGCAGAAGACCCAGACCTTGCGGTTGTCGGTCTTGGCGATGCCGCGTGCGTGCAGGTACTTCAGGAAGCGCGCCTGGTAAATGGCCATCAGCGGGCCAAGGCCCATCGACACGGTCGGGAACTGCCAGAAGTCCGGCATCAGTTTCGGGTGCGGGTACGACGACAGGCCATTGCCGTCGACTTCACGGCGGAAGTTCAGCAGCTGTTCTTCGGACAGGCGGCCTTCGAGGAAGGCGCGCGCGTAGATGCCGGGCGACGAGTGGCCCTGGATGTACAGCAGGTCGCCGCCGTGGTCTTCGGTCGGCGCGTGCCAGAAGTGGTTGAAGCCGGTGCCCAGCATGTTCGCCAGCGAGGCGAAGGACGAGATATGGCCGCCCAGGTCGCCGTCGGCGCGGTTGGCCTTGACGACCATCGCCATCGCGTTCCAGCGCATCCACGAGCGCAGGCGCTCTTCGTATTCGAGGTTGCCCGGCGAATTCTGGTTCAGGTGGGCCGGGATGGTGTTCACGTAGGCGGTATTTGCCGAAAACGGAACGTGGGCGCCGCGGCGGCGCGCCAGGTCGACCAGGCGCTCCATCAGGTAATGGGCGCGTTCGGTTCCCTCATGTTCGATCACCGCTTCCAGCGCATCGAGCCATTCCTTGGTCTCGATCGCGTCCGGATCGTTGGCGGTTTGCGCGGTCAACTGGTCGAGTTGAGCTGACATGTCATGCGTCTCCTAGAGTGGTGCGCCCCGTCCCGATCCCTGCGCAGGCTGGCGGCGAGTGGTAAATTTTCAGACTAACTTTTTTGTGAGTCTATGCCGGCGGGTGGGAGTCGCGCCTGGCACGTCTGACGGGCGTGCGCTGCGTTGCTCGTCGTTGCATGGCTCGCCATGCCGCCTCCTCACGCCTTGCTCACGCCCGCCATGCATCGCCATTCGCTTCCCCCCACCCACCGGCATAGACTCAAACCACTGGATTCTACCAGTGGATTTTGGCATTTTCAAATTACGATATGCAATTTCATAATGTGAGATGCTATGCTGCAAGTGCACATTTTTCATAGGGAAACGTTGAACTTTCGATCAACGGACATCCTATACTGAAGCGGCCACGGGACGGCGCAAAATGGGCCGATTTATAGGCTGAAGGAAGGAGATTGGGTGCCCGGGTCGTATAATTCACTTTTTGCCCAGCGACGAGCTCTCACCATGCCTGCACAACTGATCGACGGAGTCCTCCTTTCCAAACAACTGCGCGAAGACATCGCCGCGCGCGCCGCCAAACTGACCGCCGCCGGCAAGCAGCCCGGCCTCGCCGTGATCCTGGTCGGGGAAGACCCGGCCAGCCAGGTCTATGTGCGCAACAAGGTGAAGGCCTGCGGCGACGTCGGCTTCCATTCGGTGCTCGAGAAGTACGAGGCCGATTTGAGCGAAGCCGCCCTGCTCGATCGCATCGCAGCCCTGAACGTCGACCCGGCCATCCACGGCATCCTGGTGCAGATGCCGCTGCCGAAGCATATCGATCCATCGAAAGTCATCGAGGCCATCTCGACCGCCAAGGACGTCGATGGCTATTCGGTGCTGTCGGCCGGCGAACTGATGACCGGCCTGGAAGGCTTCCGCCCCTGCACCCCGTACGGCTGCATGAAGCTGATCGAAACCACCGGCATCGACCTGCGCGGCAAGCACGCGGTCGTGATCGGCCGCAGCAACACCGTCGGTAAACCAATGGGCATGTTGCTCTTGCAAGCCAACGCCACCGTGACCATATGCCATAGCGCGACCGCGGACCTGGGCTACCACACCCGCCAGGCCGACGTGATCGTGGCCGCCGTGGGCCGCCGCAATACCCTGACCGCCGACATGGTCAAGCCGGGCGCGATCGTGATCGACGTCGGCATGAACCGCGACGACGCCGGCAAACTGTGCGGCGACGTCGATTTCGAGGGCGTCAAGGAAGTGGCGGCGCACATCACGCCGGTGCCGGGTGGCGTGGGGCCGATGACGATCACGATGCTGTTGCAGAACACGGTGGAGTCGGCCGAGCGCGAATTGGCGAAACAACGCTGATTTTCACGCCCGTCGAGACGGGCGATCGGCCGCACCGCCAACTAACGAATCTCTGGAAGGAACACGATGACGACCGATACCAATCCCCTCCTCGACTTTTCCGGCCTGCCGCGCTTCGACGCGATCAAGCCCGAACACGTCACGCCTGCCATCGAGCAGCTGATTGCCGAGGCAAACGCCGTGGTGGCCCAACTCGAAGCGCCAGTAGACGACGTCACCTGGGACACCCTGGCCCCGCTCGACGACGCCAGCGAACGCCTGGGCCGCGCCTGGGGCGTGATCGGCCACCTGAACCACGTGGTGGACACGCCCGAGCTGCGCGCCACCTATAACGAGAACCAGCCAAAAGTGGTGGAGTTTTCTACCGCCATCGGCCAGAACGAGGCGCTGTTCGCCAAGTACCGGCAGCTGCGCAACGGCCCGCACTGGGACAGCCTCAATCCGGTGCGCCAGCGCATTGTCGACAACGCCCTGCGCGACTTCCGCCTCGGCGGCGCCGAACTGCCGGAAGATAAGAAGCCGCGCTTCGCCGAAATCCAGGAACAGCAATCGCAGCTGTCGACCCGCTTCTCGGAAAACGTGCTCGACGCGACCAACGACTACAAGCTGGTGGTCGAAAACGAAGACGAGCTGGCCGGCCTGCCCGACGATGTGAAGGCTGCCGCCAAAGCCGCCGCCGAACGCGATGGCAAGAGCGGCTGGCTGTTCACCCTGCACTTCCCGTCCTACTTCCCGGTGCTGCAGTTCGCCGACAATCGCGACTTGCGCGAAAAGATCTACCGCGCCAGCGCCACCAAGGCGTCGGACGCCGGCATCATGTTCACCGAGGTCGAGAAGTGGGACAACTCGTCGAACATCGTCAACCTGCTCAAGCTGCGCAACGAAGAAGCGCGCCTGCTCGACTACGGCAGCTTCGCCGACGTCTCGCTGGTGGCCAAGATGGCGCAGAGCCCTCAGCACGTGATCGAATTCCTCGAAGACCTGGCGCGCCGCGCGCGTCCGTTCGCCGAGAAGGACCTGCTCGAGCTGCGCGAATTCGCCCGTACCGAACTCGGAATCAAAGAACTGCAATCCTGGGACGTCACCTATGCGTCCGAAAAGCTGCGCGAGAAGCGCTATGCCTTCTCGGCCCAGGAAGTGAAGGAATTCTTCCCCGAGCATAAGGTGATCGAGGGCCTGTTCGGCGTGATCAGGCAGTTGTTCGAGGCCGACGTGGTGCCGGAGGACGCGCCCGTGTGGCATCCCGACGTGCGTTTCTACCGCATCGAGCGTAACGGCCAACTGGTCGGCCAGTTCTACCTCGATCCATATGCGCGCGCCGGCAAGGCGCAGGGCGCCTGGATGAACGACGCGCGCGGCCGCCGCCTGCTGGCCAACGGCACCGTGCAGACCCCGGTCGCTTACCTGGTCTGCAATTTCACGCCGCCGGCGATGAAGGATGGCGTGCTGCAGCCTTCGCTGTTCACGCACGACGAAGTAACGACGCTGTTCCACGAATTCGGCCACGGCCTGCACCATATGCTGACCGAAGTCGAGGAACTGTCGGTGGCCGGCATCTCGGGCGTCGAATGGGATGCGGTGGAACTGCCGTCGCAATTCATGGAAAACTTCTGCTGGGAGTGGGACAAGCTGCAGCAGATGACGGCCCACTACCAGACCGGCGAACCGCTGCCGCGGGCGCTGTACGACAAGATGCTGGCGGCGAAGAACTTCCAGTCCGGGATGCAGACCCTGCGCCAGGTCGAGTTCTCGCTGATCGACATGCACCTGCACTACGATTTCGATCCGCACGGCCAGCAGGTGCAGGAACTGGTCGACGACATCCGCCGCAACTTCGCCGTCATCACGCCGCCGTCGTTCAACCGCTTCCAGCATTCGTTCAGCCATATCTTCGCGGGCGGCTACGCGGCCGGGTACTACAGCTATAAATGGGCCGAGGTACTGTCCGCCGACGCCTATGCGGCATTCGAGGAAGCGGTCGAGGGCGGCGCCGACCTGTTCGAGACCGGCCGCCGCTTCCAGCGCGAGATCCTCGCGGTGGGCGGCTCGCGTCCGGCGCTCGAATCGTTCAAGGCCTTCCGCGGCCGCGAACCGTCGATCGACGCCCTGCTGCGCCATAGCGGCATGAATGCATGATGTTCAAAAGGGAGGGAGTTTTTTCCCTCCCGTTTTTTTAGTAATCCCATGACCCGGATCGACTTCCATACCAATATTCCCGATAAGCTTTCCTATGCCTGCCGCCTGGCGCGCAAGGCATATGGTTCGCGCGCCAAAGTGGTGGTGCTGGCAGAAAGCCGCGAGCAGGCCGAGGCCTTGAATGCGGCATTGTGGAACGTGTCGGATACCGATTTCATTCCGCACGTGATGGCGGGCGATCCGCTGGCGCCGCAAACGCCGGTCGTGATTACCGATAATGAAGACGTGGCGCTGCCGCACCACGATATGCTGGTGAACCTCACGCGCCGCACGCCGAATAATTTCGCGCAGTTCGCGCGAGTGTTCGAAATCATTTCGCTCGACGAAGCCGATGCCGCCGAAGGACGCAAACGCTATGTCGCATATAAAAAGCAATCCTATCCATTGACCCACTTCGTCGCAGGACAGACATGAACCAGGATCCCGCTTTCGATGCCAGCATTCCCGTATTGACCGAAGTCGTCGCCGACGCGTCGGCGCCGGTGGCGCCGGCAACGCCGGTTGCACCGACAGCGCCAACGCCGCCTGTCACCGCGGTCGCTGCGCTCGACGACGACGATGCCGACAACCCGGAAGCCCTGGAACGGCGGGCCGCCGACCGCTGGAGCGGCGAGCAGTGGAGCGTCATGGAACGCCGCCTCACCGAACGCGTGCTGCAGCAATTACAGGGCCGGATCGATTTCGAGCTCGAACAGCGGCTGCGCGACGGCATTACCGACGCCGTCGAAAAAGCGATCGCCGGCGTGTCAGCCGAGATTCGCAGCGGGCTGCAGGAAACCCTGGGCCAGGTCGTCACGCGCGCTGTTTCGCAAGAAATCGCCCATCTCCAGACACTGGGTAAATAACCCCGCATGCATTAACGATTTGCCATTTATTTGATTCCAGATTACCCCGCGCACGATTGTTATTCCTATTTTGCGATTAAATAGTAAAATCCCTGCGCGGCTGTTCGAAACGAATCGAATCACCTAATCAAGGATGAAACAAAATGGCAAACATCGATCTGTCGGGTTATAACCTCGCCGAGCTGAAAGGTCTTCAATTCGATATCGAAAAGGAGATCAAAAACCGCCAGCAGCAGGACGTCAAGAAAGCGCGCGAGCAGATTCTCGAGATCGCCCAGAATATGGGAATCTCGGTGGAAGAATTGCTGGCCAAGGGTGGCAGCGGCAAAGGCAAGAAGGCGGGCGGCGGCGCCAAGGTGAATCCGCAATACCACAATCCAGCCGACAATTCCCAGACCTGGACCGGCCGCGGCCGCCAGCCGAAATGGGTGGTCGAGGCGCTGGGCAAGGGCAAGTCGCTGGAAGATCTGCGGATCTGAGCCTTTTTGGGGTAGTCCTCGTGGGATGGACGGCTTCGCCGTCCATCCCATCGCTCATCCGTCGTTTCAGATAAGATTGCAGGTTCAGCAATCAATCGGCCGTACCAGTGAAACGACTTCCCCTCATCGCCGCGCTCGCGGGCGCCGCCATCCTGGCCATCGGCACGGCCATCTACTTCACCGACACCATCGAACAGCGCCCCGGCGCCCTGGCCATCCTGACGCCGCCGGTCGCCAAGACCACGCCGTTCTGGCCGGCGCGCGTGAGCCTGCTGGCCGGCGACGGCCGTGACGGCGTACTTGACGGACAGGCCAGCGCCAGCCGCTTCAGCGACCCCTATGGCGTGGCCATCGGCCCGCGCGGCGCGGTCTACGTCGCTGACGGCGGCGAGGCCAACCGCATCCGGCTGGTCCAGCCCGACGGCGCCGTCTCGACCCTGGCCGGCGGCAAGGAAGGTTTCGCCGACGGCATCGGCGCCGCGGCCGCCTTCCATACGCCGTCCGCCATCGCGCTCGACCATGAAGGCAACCTGGTCGTGGCCGATACCGGTAACCATGCGATCCGCAAGGTGGCGCCGGATGGCACAGTCACCACGCTGGCGGGCGACGGCACTCCCGGCTACCTGGACGGCATCGGCCGCGCCGCCCAGTTCAACGCCCCGGTCGGCATCGCGGTGGACGACGCCGGCATCGTCTACGTGGCCGACACCTACAACGACCGCATCCGCCGCATCGCCCCGGACGGCACGGTGACGACGCTGGCCGGCAATGGCAAGCCCGGCCTGCTCGATGGCGCGCTGCTCGATGCCGGCTTCGACACCCCGAGCGCGCTGGCGGCCGGCCGCGATGGCACGCTGTACGTGGCCGATACCGGTAACCACGCGGTGCGCCGCGTCAAGCCCGACGGCACGGTCGACACGCTGGCGATCCCGCTCGAAGGCGAAGTGCGCCCGCCGCTGCGGCGCCCGGCCGGCCTCGCGCTCACCCGCGACGGCTACCTGTACATCGCCGCCAGCTCCGGCGGACGCATCCTGCAACTGACGCCCGAAGGAGAGATGCGTCCGCTGCAGGACGTCGACCGCCCGCTCGACCCGCAAGGCTTCGGCAGCGACGGCACGGTGCAGCTGTACGGCCCGCGCGGCATCGCGGTCGGCCGCGACGGCAGCCTGGTGGTGGCCGACGCCAACGCCCACCGCGTGCACCGGCTGGCGCCGCCGCGCGAGGGCGAAGCGACGCCGATACTGGCGCGGCCGGCGCTCGCCACCCGCAGCGAGCCGATGCCGTGGCCGGTCGGCCCGCAAGACATGGTGCACGAAGTCGTCGGCGTGATGGGCGAAGTGCGCGGCGCCTACAACGGCGACAGCCGCCACCACTTCCACGCTGGCCTGGACGTGCGCGCCGACGTCGGCGCGAAGGTGCTGGCCGTATTCCCGTCCAAGGTCACCGACCCGCACGCCAACTGGGGTTTCAATTCCCTCAGCGAAGGCTTGAGCGTGGGACCGCTGTCGTACATCCACATGCGCGTCGGGCGCGACCCGCAGGGCCGGCCGCTCGATCCGCGCTTCCAGATCCTGCGCGACGCCAAGGGCAAGGCCGAGCGCGTGCGGGTCCCGCGCGGCACCCGCTTCGCGGTCGGCGATCCCCTCGGCACCATCAATGCCATGGCCCACGTCCACCTCGACTACTACCAGGGCGGCAACGTGGTCAATCCGCTGACCCTGCCCTTCGTCGGCTTCCGGGATACCGTCCCACCCATCATCCAGCGCATCGCGCTGTACGACGCTGCCGGCAAGCGCATCGCGGCCAGGAAAGGCCAGCCGATCCGCTTGGCGCGCAGCCTCGGCGAGATCCAGGTGGTCGTCAACGCCTACGACCAGGTCAACGGCAACCTGACGCGCCGCAAGCTGGGCCTGTACAAGCTCGGTTACCAGCTGCTGCGCGCCGACGGCACGCCGCTGGCCGGCTACGAACAGCCGCTCGTCACCCAGGTCTACGACCGCCTGCCGCGCAACCAGGACGCCGTCAAGGCCGTCTATGCGCCGACCAGCGGCATCACGGTGTATGGCAGCAAGTCGACCCAGTTCGACTATGCGCTCAACAACCGCCTGCAGGACGGCGAGATCGAAACCGGCAGCTGGCGCATCGGCGAGCTCGAACCTGGCTCCTACATCCTGCGCATCCACGCCGCCGACTTCGCCGGCAATCTGGCGCAGGAGGGACGTGACCTGGCCTTCGTCGTGGAGTAAGCTGACTGGGCTGACGCTCGATGAACCATTCCGCCGCGCCGGCATCTGAGAAGGATGGGCGTAGGAGGATGCGATGGACAGGTACGACGTGCTCATCGCCGGCGCGGGGCCGACCGGCATGGTGCTGGCCCTGTGGCTGGCGCACCAGGGCGTCAAGGTCGCGATCGTCGACAAGGCGGCGCAGCCGGGCACCACCTCGCGCGCGATGGCGGTCCAGGCGCGCACGCTGGAGCTCTACCGCCAGCTCGGGCTGGCCGACGAGACGATTGCCGCCGGCAAGCGCAACGTCGCCCTCAATATGTGGGTGCGGGGCAAGCGCCGCGCGCGGCTGTCGTTCCAGGACGCCGGCGAAAAACTCACGCCTTACCCCTTCGTGCTGGTCTACCCGCAAGACCTGCACGAACAGCTGCTGCTGCGCCATCTCGAGCGCGCCGGGGTCCACGTCCAACGGCCGGTCGAGCTGGTCGCCTTCGAAGACCGCGACGACCATGTGGTGGCGCGCCTGCGCGACCCGGACGGCGGCCTGCGCGAATGCGAGGCGCGCTTCCTGGCCGGCTGCGACGGCGCCAACTCCGCCGTGCGCCAGGGGCTCGGCGCCGGTTTCCCCGGCGGCACCTATGACCATGTGTTCTACGTGGCCGACGTCCAGGCCGCCGGCGTCGCCGCCGATGGCGAGGTGCACGTGGCGCTCGAGACGTCCGACTTCGTGATCATGCTGCCCTATACCGATACCGGCCGCGGGCGCCTGGTCGGCACCGTGCACGGCGCGCGCGCCGCCGACAAGGGCGCGGCCCCCTACACCTTCGACGACGTCAGCCACAGCGCCCTGTCCAGCCTGGGCCTGCGGGTCGACCAGGTCCACTGGTTCTCGACCTACCGCGTGCACCACCGCGTCACCAATCATTACCGCAGCGGCCAGGTGTTCCTGGTCGGCGACGCCGCCCACGTGCACAGCCCGGCCGGCGGCCAGGGCATGAATACCGGCATCGGCGACGCCGTCAACCTGGCCTGGAAGCTGGCCGCCGTGGTGCGCCACGAGGCGCCCGACAGCCTGCTCGACAGCTACGAGACGGAGCGCCTGGCGTTCGCGCGCAAGCTGGTCGACACCACCGACCGCATGTTCAACTTCATCACTGCCGAAGGCAGCTTCGCCGACTTCGTGCGCACCCGCATTGCCCCGCTGTTCGCCACGGTCGCCTATGGCGTCGATGCGGTGCGCGAACTGATCTTCAAGATCGTCTCGCAAATCACGATCAACTACCACGACAGCCCGCTCAGCATCGGCAGCGCAGGGAGCATCAAGGCCGGCGACCGACTGCCCTGGGTCGAGCTTGATGGCCTCGACAACCATGCGCCGCTGGACAGGATCGACTGGCAGGTGCAGGCCTATGGCGAGGCCGGCGACGGCCTGCGCGCCTGGTGCCTGCTGCACGGCATGCCCTTGCGCGAATTCCCCTGGAGCCGGCCGTACGAAGAAGCCGGCTTCGCGCGCAACGCCCACTACCTCGTCCGGCCGGACGGCCACGTCGCCCTGTGCGATCCGAGCGCTGGGCCGGATGCCGTCGCCCACTACTTCCGCGACCGGGCCTATCGCCGCTTCTGCGACTGAGCATCATGCGATGCGCATGGGATACCTCCTTAATGTAGACATCAATGTCTAGATAAACTAAGCTGACCGTCGGCGGGAATCGTCCCGCCCTCATAAGGACCGTCATGCTCAAGAAACTCGCCGCCGCATTCGCCGCCATTGCCGCCACCATCGTCGTCCCGGCGCAGGCCGCCGACCTGCCCTCCTATCCCTTCATCCACGTGAACGCCGCCGCCAGCCTGCACGTGATGCCGGATACGGGCGAGATCGATTTCGAGATCGTCAGCCTCGATCCCGACCTGGAAGCCGCGTGGAAGCTGGTCGCCGAACGGCTGGAAGCGAGCCGCGCGCTGCTCGCCCGGCATGGCGTCGCGCTCGAGGACATCTCGGTGCAGGACCTGCTGCGCCGCCCGATCAAACAGGGCGACCAGGTCCAGGCGATCGAGACCCGCGCCGCGGTCCACGCCACGGTGCGCGACCTGAATGGGTGGACGGCGCTGATCCAGGCCCTGATGACGACGCCGAACCTCGAGTCGCTGGCGGTGGCCTTCAGCCGCAGCGACGCCGACACGATCGAAGCGGAACTGGTGAAGCAGGCCCTGGGCTCGGCGCGCCTGAAGGCGCAGAACATCGCGCGCGGCATCAATGCCAGGCTGGGCCCGGCCAATGGCGTGGCGCTGGCGCCGCTGAAGAACCTGTCGAACGCGATGGGCCTGGCCAGCGACGGCCCACGCTACACGCCGGTCACGGCGCCCGGCGATCCGCTGCTGGTCACGGTGCAGAAGCTGGTGCAGGGGGTGGACGTCATCTATCGCATCGGTAAATAGGATGGCGAGGCGCGATGTCACACAGCTGTCATGAAGCAGCGAACTCGGCGGTAAGCAGGAGTATGCTTGGCTCATCTACATTCTGTCAGCAGGAGGACCATCATGGCCAAGCAACGCAAATCGTCGCCCGAGACCCCGGCCAGCGCCCTGGAATCGTTCAAGGAACTCGACAAGGAAGTGCGCCAGGAGGCGGCTGAGATGTCGGCCGCGGCCGCGGCGCCGGTCGCGTCCGACGATCCGAAGGAAGACCAGCCGCTGCCGCAAGAAGAACCCATCCGCGCGACCAAGGCCGAACCGGTGCGCCTGCGCGGGCGCATGACGCTGGAAGACGCGTTCCAGTCTATTGGCCTCAATTGTGTCCAGCAGATCGAGGCCAATGTGCCGGGCGTTCTCAAGCAGCACGTCGAAAGCCTGCACCAGATGCGGGTCGGCCTGCGGCGCCTGCGCGCGCTGCTCGCCATGTTCGAGGACCTGGCGCCGCCGCCAGTCGCCCTGCACGCCAGCATCGAGTGGCTGTCCGGCGAACTGGGGCCGGCGCGCGACTGGGACGTACTCGCCGACTCCACCCTCGAGCGGGTGCAGGGCTTCGATTCCGCGGCGCTGCGCCAGGCCGCGCACGAACGCGCCAACGCCCATCACGCGCACATCCTCAACGTGCTGCGCGAGCCGCGCTACCTTGAGCTGATGGCGCAGCTGAACGAATGGCTGGGCGAACGCCGCTGGCGCCCCGACGCTACGCTGGCCAAGGATTCGCCGCTGGCCGAACGCGCCGCGAAAGCCGCCCTGCCGCTGCTGCGCAAGGCCGAGAAGCGCCTGGCCAAACGCATCGACGGCCTGGAAGAAGGCGACGCGCCAGGCCGCCATCGGGTGCGCATCGCCGCCAAGAAGGCGCGCTACGCGGCCGAATTCTTCCGCGACCTGCTGCCGGCGCGCCGCGTCAAGCGCTACGTCGGCCACCTGGAAAAACTGCAGGACCGCCTGGGCCTCCTGAACGACCTGGCGGTGGCCGACCACCTGCTCGAGGAACTCAAGGGCGGCAGTAGCCAGGTATCGAAACAGGCCGCCTATGTGCGCGGCTACGTGGCGGCCAGCAGCGAAGCCCGGGTCCAGGGGCTGTCGAAGGCGCTGGCGGACGTCGCCCGGTGCCGCATCACGCGCTGATCCTGCCCCGCGGCGGCGCATCCCGCCGCCGCCGGCGCACCACATCCCTTCAGCGCCGCACCACCCGGGTGCGGCCCGTCCTGTCCCTGTATTTATCGCTTTCCGAAGCCTGTCATGTGCGGTAACGTTGCTCTGCAATTCATGATTCGCGACGCCCGTGCGACGACGCACATTACCCTTTCGGAGACGTTCATGCGGTTCAGTACCAAGTCCATTGCCTTTGCCCTCGCCATCGCCGCCGCCGGCGGCGCCTTCGCCCAGCAGGTCGTCAAGATCGGCCATGTGGGGCCGGTCTCCGGCCCCAATTCCCACCTCGGCAAGGACAACGAAAACGCGGCGCGCATGGCGATCGATGAACTCAACGCCAAGGGCTTCACCATCAACGGCCAGAAGGTCAAACTGCAACTGCTGGCCGAGGACGATGCCAGCGATCCGAAGCAAGGCACGGCGGTGGCCCAGAAGCTGGTCGACGCCAAGGTAAATGGCGTGGTCGGCCACCTGAACTCGGGCACCAGCGTGCCAGCCTCGCGCATCTACCACAACGCCGGCCTCGTGCAGGTGTCGCCGGCCACCACCGCGACCCAGTTCACCAAACAGAAATTCCCCGGCGTGTTCCGCGTGGTCGCCAACGACGCCAAGCTGGGCGGCACCCTCGGCAAGTACGCGGTCGAGACGCTCAAGGTCAAGAACATCGCCGTCATCGACGACCGCACCACCTACGGCCAGGGCGTGGCCGCCGAATTCGCGAAGGCCGCCAAGGGTCCTGGCGTGCGCATCGTCGACAAGCAGTTCACCAGCGCCACTGCCACCGACTTCACCGCCATCCTCACCGCGATCCGGGCCAAGAAGCCCGACCTGATCTTCTTCGGCGGGATGGACGCGGTGGCCGGCCCGATGCTCAAGCAGATGAAGGCGCTCGGCATCGACGCCCGCTTCATGGGCGGCGACGGCATGTGCACCACGGCGCTGGGCCGCCTGGCCGGCGACGCGGTCGGTGAAGGGAAGGTAGTGTGCGCCGAAGCGGGCGGCGTCAAGGGCGCGCAAGAACAGGTGATGGCCGATTTCCGCAGCCGCTTCAAGCAAAAGACCGGGAGCGAGGTGCAGCTGTATGCGCCGTATGTGTATGACTCGGTGATGGTGATGGCGGCCGCGATGCAGAACGCCAAATCGGCCGAGCCGGCCAAGTACCTGCCCGAGCTCAAGAAAATCAGGTACGAGGGCGTGACCGGCATCATCCAGTTCGATGCATCGGGCGACATCCTCGATGGCGCGTTGACCTTGTACACCTACAAGGGCGGCCAGCGCACGCGGATGGATGTGATTCGCTGACCGTCGCGTCGCCACACTGTCCGGGAGAAGACCGATGGGCATCCTGGCTGCACCGCACGACCCGGTTCAACGCTCTTCCATGAATGGCCGCGACGGCATCGCGGCGCGCCTGCGTGCCTGGCATGACGAGGCCACGGCGCTGCGCTTCTTCTATTCGAGGTCGCTGGGCGGCCTGGTACAGTCGGGCCGCGGGAGCATTGCCATGCTCGATGAGACGGCGCTGACGATCGATGCGGGCGGCTCGACCCTGCTGGTCATGCTGGCCGGCGCCGCGTACGACGACACGCCGCAGATTTTCTTCACGCCCGACCTGGATAGCCACTTCCAGGTCGCCGGGATCAGCATCAGCCTCGGCAACCACGACTGGCTGTTCTTCTTCCCCGACGAGGTGCCGCTGACGGCCCTGTCAGTGCGCAATGCGCTGCGCTAGTGGCCGAGCGTCGTGACATGCCTGAAAGAAGCCATACCAGCTTTCACACGCGGATAGTTGCTCCCGAACGGCAGGCCAACCCGTTCGCGAGCACCCTTGCATATCGCCCCCGTCGTGAAGCAGGCGATCGCCGGTTCACCACCGCGCCGAACGCATTCATCCATTGCCAGACATCGGCGCGACATTGCCGCAATCGCTGCCAAGCCAAGTACCCGAGCCGCTGGTTTTCTGGCTCATCATCGCGCCGCCAGGCCCGGCCATGGCAGCAGTCGATTCGAAGGTATAGGCAGTCTCGCTCGGGGTCTTCACGACGGCATCGATTTTCACCTGCGGCTGGGTGCACTGCATGCTCACATTCATGCCGCCGGCGACCGGCGTCGTGTTCCTGGTGCAGCCGTCCGGCCCCTTCTTGCCGAATACGTCGAATTTCGCGATGTCCTCTTTGGTGATGCACTGTTTCGTACGCAAGCCATTATCAGTAAATTCCGTCCCACTGCCGCCCAGCCTTTTTTCTATCTCCGCACGCTGAGCCGGCGACATCGAGGCCATCTGACTCTTCATCAATGCGGCGACCGCCGCCATCTGATTGCCCCCTGCCTGGCCCGGCAGTGTCATGTCGATCTGCCACAGTCCAGGCTTGATATTGACTTGCTGTGCCAACGCATTCGTTGCGCACAGGGTTGCCATGCTCACAGCGATGCTCGCGATCCGAATCATTCTCATGGTTGCTCCTGTTAGGCGGGCCACCAGTGTAGCCCACCTGGCTCAGCACCCGCGCATGCAACCATTCCAGCCGCATCCCAGCCCCACCATTAGGGTCAGAGTCAAATTAATTGGCAATTTCCCCAAAACCTTACTAATCAATGAGGGTCAGAGTCGAATTATTGAGCAATTTCCCGGCTCGGGCGGCCTATGCAATGGCGCAGCGCGCTTGCCAGTTTGTCACCACCTGACTATGGTCAAGCGCCCGTTAAGCTGGACTTGATCTCGCTTAAGGCAAGCGTTTTCTGCCCGACGAGCTATGTCCTCACAACAAACAAAATCAAAAGCGACTTTCGTCTACGCAAAAAGTTGTCAAAGAATTCGACTCTGACCCTAATTGGTTTGTAAGGTTTTGAGGCAATTTCTTATTAATTTAACTCTGACCCTAGCGGGTTTTGGGGGCTGTTGTCATGCTTTGCCAAAGAAAAAGCGCGCTGTGCTCACGCAGGCGCGCTTCGTTTGCGACGTCGGTCGACTTACTTGGTTGCCAGCACCCACTTGACCAGCGAGCGGGCTTCGGCCTCGCTCACTTGTGGATTGGCGGGCATCGGGATCGGGCCCCAGGTGCCTGAACCGCCCTTCAGCACCTTTTGTACCAGCTTGTCCTCGGCGCCCTTCTGGCCCGCGTATTTTTCCGCGACGTCCTTGTAGGCAGGACCGACCAGCTTGGTGGCGACGGTGTGGCAAGCCATGCAATTCTTGGCCTTGGCCAGGTCGGCCTGGGCGTAAGCACCCGACGATGCGACAACCGACAGCACCACACACAACATCAGGGACCGCTTCATTTGTTTCTCCGAGTTTATGACTGATTGGATTCTACCCCTTTCCCAGCAAGGCAAGGAGGGCGATACACTCTGTAACGCGATCGCCACGTTTACCAATATCCTGTAACAAGAAACTGATAACTTTTGCCTGTTGGCACTTTTTTCTTTGTAAGATGCAGGGCTGGAAGGAAAACTCACACCATGCCGCTCATTCTCCTGATCGTTGCCCTGGCCGCCCTGCGCTTCTTCGAGGTGTGGCGCTTTGCCGACCTTTCCTGGTGGGTCATCGCCGGGCTGGTCGTCGTCGCCTTCATCTGGTTCGAGTACATCGAGAAGATACTCGGGCTCGACAAGAAAAAAGAGCATCAGCTGCAGGACAAGCGCCGCAACGAGCGCGTCAAGAAGACCCTCGACAAGCGCCGTTGAACGTCCCGGCCGGGTCCTCCAGCCTGGCCCTGTGATACATTGGCCATATCACAGCCCTTGTATCGTCATCCCCCATGCATCCCGAACTGCGCCAGCTGCGCCATTTCGCCACCGTGGCCGAAGAGCTGCACTTCGGCCGCGCCGCGCGCCGCCTGCACATGACCCAGCCGCCGCTGTCGCAGAGCATCGCCAACCTCGAGGAACTGCTCGGCGCGCCGCTGTTCGTGCGCAACCGGCGCATGGTCGGGCTCACCGCGGCCGGCGCTGCCCTATTGCCCGAGGCGCGCCGCATCCTCGACGAGGCCGCCGCGCTGCCCGAACTCGTGCGGCGCGCGGCCAGCGGCGAGGCTGGCCGGCTGGCCCTGTCCTTCGTCTCGACCGCCGGCCTGGGGTTGCTGCCCGACGTGCTGCGCCGCTATCGCACCGCCTTCCCCGGCGTGCGCCTGGTGCTGCAGGAGGCGACCTCCGACGTCCAGTTCGAGGAACTGCTGTCCGGCCGCATCGACGCCGGCTTCGTGATCCCGCTACAACCGGGAGCATCCCACGTGGTGGCCGACGGCTCCCTCGACTACCTCAAGCTGGTCGACGAACCGCTGCTGGTGTGCGCGCCGAGCGGTCTCGCGGCGCTTGCCAAACCCGGCCCGGTGCGCCTGCGCGACCTGCCGCCGCTGCCGCTGGTGATCTTCCCGCGCGCGGTGGCCCCCGGCCTGCACGATGCGATCCTCGCATGCTTCCGCGCGGCCGGGGTGGCGCCCACCATCGGCCAGGAGGCGATCCAGATGCAGACCATCGTCAGCCTGGTTTCCGGCGGCATGGGCCTGGCACTTGTGCCACAATCCGTGTCGAACCTGATGCGTCCCGGCGTAGAATACCGTGCCCTGCACGACCCGGCGCCGCTGGCCGAAACCGGCCTGGCCTGGCGACGCGATAACGATTCGCCCGTATTGAAGGGCTTCCTGGAATGTTTGAAGAAAGACTGACACTATGCTGATTCATCCGCAACCGGACCCGATCGCGATTTCGCTCGGCCCGGTGCAAATCCACTGGTATGGCCTGATGTACGTGGTCGCCTTCGCCCTGTTCATCATCCTGGGCCGGGTGCGCATCCGCATGCCGCACGTGGCGGCCCATGGCTGGACCAAGGACGACCTGGACGACATGCTGTTCTACGGGATGCTGGGCGTGATCGTCGGCGGTCGCCTGGGCGAGGTGCTGTTTTATCAGCCGCTGTACTTCCTGGCGCATCCGCTCGAGATCTTCATGATCTGGCAGGGCGGGATGTCCTTCCACGGCGGCTTCCTGGGCGTGCTGATCGCGATGGCGCTGTGGGCGCGCAAGCGCAAGCGCAACCTGCTCGACGTCTACGACTTCATCGCGCCGCTGGTGCCGCTCGGGTATGCGGCCGGCCGCATGGGCAACTTCATCAACGCCGAACTGCCGGGACGCCTGGCCGATCCGAGCCTGCCGTGGGCCATGCTGTGGCCCGGCGTGGCCGGCCCGCGCCATCCGTCGCCGCTGTACCAGGCGCTGGTCGACGGCATCCTGGTGTTCGTGATCCTGTGGATCTTCGCGCGCAAGGCGCGTCCGCGCCTGGCGGTCGGCGCCATGTTCACCCTGCTGTATGGCTGCGCGCGCTTCTTCACCGAGTGGTTCCGCGTGCCAGACTGGGAGACCACCGTGTTCGGCCTGCCGATCACCTCGGGCCAGGTGCTGTCGCTGCCGATGATCGTCGCCGCCCTGGCCATGCTGGCCTGGGCCTACCGCCAGCCGCCGGGCCGGCCGGTCACCGCCTGATCGGCCTTTGAGTGGGCGAGCGCACAGAGCGCTCGTCCTTCACGCTCGACAATGAGGCTCCACGGATCGGAGCCCTCATGGATCAACGCAGGCGCAAGCGGCATACCGGATGGTGGCTGCTTCTTGCCGCCATCGTCGTATTGACAGGCATCGCCTTCGCCATCATGTGGCGCCCCGCGCTGGCGCCGCAGGCAAGCATCCCCACGTTCGACCAGGCCCGCATCGAGCGCGGCGCCAATCTCGCGCACCTGGGCATGTGCGCCTCCTGCCACACGGCCGACCTGGCGCGCCCCTTCGCCGGCGGCAAGCCGATGGAGACGCCGTTCGGCACCGTCCACAGCACCAATATCACGCCCGACCGCGACACCGGCATCGGCGCCTGGAGCCCTGAAGCTTTTGCCCGATCAATGCGCGAAGGCGTCTCGCGCGACGGCCACCTGCTGTATCCCGCCTTCCCCTACAACCACTACGTGCGCATGACGCAGGCCGATATCGACGACCTGTACGCGTACTTCATGACGCGGCCCGCGATCGCCGCCGCGGCGCCCGACAACGACATGACCTTCCCGTTCGGCTTCCGGCCGCTGGTCGGTTTCTGGAACGTGCTGTACCTGGACGATGCGCCGTGGCGGCCCGACCCGCGGCAGTCAAGCGAATGGAACCGCGGCGCCTACCTGGCCGACGCCGTCGCCCACTGCGCCGCCTGCCACACGCCGCGCACGAAACTGGGCGGTCCCGACCTCGAGCGCCAGCTCGACGGCGGCGAAGCCGAGGACTGGTACGCGCCCGCCCTGAACCGCAATTCGCCGTCGCCGCTGCCGTGGACGCGCGCGCAGCTGCATACTTACCTGCGCACCGGCATGGCCGAGGACCACGCGGTGGCCGGCGGCCCGATGCAGGACGTGGTGATGCACCTGGCGCAGGCCAATGAAGGCGACGTGGCCGCGCTGGCCGCCTGGACCCACAGCCACCTGGCGCAGGCGCCGGCCCGCGCGACGCCGGCGCAACGCGGCGGCCCGCTGCCGCCGCCGGCGGCCGACGATCCCGAGCTGCCGCGCATGCAGCTCGGCTACGCGCTGTACGCCAACTCGTGCGCGCGCTGCCACGACGTCGGCCGCGCCCCGAGCTCCGGCACCGCGCTGCCGCTGCAGAAAGCGATCGCGCTGTACGATCCCGATCCGCGCAGCCTGATCCACATCGTCGACGACGGCATCCTGCCCCCAAGCGGCGAACCGGGACGCTGGATGCCCGGATTCAAGGCGATCCTGGACGACGGCCAGGCGAGCGCGCTGGCCGCCTACCTGCGCAAATACGGCGCCGGCCAGCCGGCCTGGCCGGAACTGGACGAGCAAGTCCGCAAAGCGAGAGCGCCATGACCACCTACCGCCTGCAGGTCAACGGCAAGCAGCATGCCGTCGATACCGATCCCGACACCCCGCTGCTGTACGTGCTGCGCAACGAGCTGGCGCTGAACGGCGCCAAGTTCGGCTGCGGCCTGGGCCAGTGCGGCTCCTGTACCGTGATCATGGACGGCAAACCGGCGATGTCCTGCCTGGTGCCGGTGTCCGCCGTCGGCGCGCGCGCCGTGCGCACCGTCGAAGGCCTGGGCGATGCGCGCACGCCGGGCGTGCTGCAGCAAGCCTTCATCGACGAGCAGGCGGCGCAATGCGGTTACTGCATCGCCGGGATGATCATGCAGGCCACGGCGCTGCTCGAGAAAACGCCGGCGCCGACCGACGCGCAAATCCGCGCCCACATGTCGCCAAACCTGTGCCGCTGCGGCACACATATGCGCATCCTGCGCGCGGTGCGGCGCGCCGCCGACCGGCTGGCGGCGGGAGGCAAGCGATGAGCATCGATACGGACCGCCGCCGTTTTCTTGCTGCCGGTGGCGCGCTGACGCTGTCGTTCGCCATGCCGGCATGGTCGGCGCCGGGCGAATTGCCAAAGAGCCTGGATAAAACGCCGTGGCTCGACGCCTGGATCCGCATCGACGCCAATGAAGCTATCACGGTCTTCACCGGCAAGGCGGAGCTGGGACAGGGCATCAAGACCGCGCTGCTGCAGGTGGTGGCCGACGAGCTGCGCGTGGCGCCGACGCGCCTGCAACTGGTCACCGCCGACACCGCGCGCACGCCGGACGAAGGCATGACCGCCGGCAGCAATTCGATGAAGGACAGCGGCACCGCCCTGCGCCACGCGGCCGGCCAGGTGCGCCTGCGCCTGTCGGAGCTGGCGGCGGCGCGCCTGGCGCTGCCCGCATCCAGCCTGGCGCTGAAGGATGGCGCGTTCTCCGCGCCCGATGGCCGCCGCGCCAGCTTCGGCCAGTTGGTGACCGGCCAGGAATTGCATGTGCGCGCCACGCCGGATGCGGCGCCGCCTGCACCGGGCCCCAGGACCGCCATCGGCCAGTCGCTGCCGCGGGTAGACATCCCGGCCAAGGTCACGGGCGGCCGCGCCTATGTACAGGACCTGCGCCTGCCGGGCATGGTGCATGCGCGCGTGGTGCGTCCGCCTTCGCAGGCGGCGCGGCTGCTCGGGGTCGACGCTGCCGCCGTCATGCGCCTGCCCGGCGTATTGAAGGTGGTGCGCGACGGCCGCTTCCTGGCCGTGATCGCGGACGGCGAATACCGCGCCGTGAAAGCCGCAGCGCTTCTCGCGCGCGCGGCGCGCTGGGAGACGCCGGCCGCGCTGCCGGTCCATCCGAACGTCAACACGCTGATCCGCGCGCAACCGTCCACGCCGACGACCATTCTCGCGCGCGGATCAGCGGTCAAGGAAGGCCGGCGCCTGGAGGCCGTCTATACCCGTCCCTTCCAGCTGCATGCGTCCATCGGCCCATCCTGCGCCGTGGCCCAACTGGTGGACGGCCGCTACACCGTCTGGACCCACTCGCAGGGCGTGTTCCCGCTGCGCGGCGCATTGGCCGAACTGCTGGCGGTGCAGGAAGACGCGATCCGCTGCATCCACGTGGAGGGTTCCGGCTGCTACGGCCACAATGCCGCCGACGACGCCGCAGCCGACGCCGCCCTGCTGGCGCGCGCCCTGCCCGGCCGCCCGGTGCGGGTGCAGTGGATGCGCGAGGACGAACACGGCTGGGAGCCGTTCGGCGCGGCGATGGTGGCGCAGGTGGCGGCCACGCTCGGCCTCGATGGCCGCATCGCCGACTGGCAGTATGACGTGTTCACGCCGCCGCACAATACCCGTCCGGGCAAGGCCGGCAACCTGCTGGCGGCCACGCATCTCGCCAAGCCGTTCACGCCGCCGGTGCCGAAACCCAGCCCGCAGCCCGAAGGCAGCGGCGACCGCAACGCGATCCCTTATTACGTCATTCCGAACGCCCGCGTGACCCACCAGTTCCAGCCGAAGGCGGTCCTGCGCACCTCGGCCATGCGCGGCCTGGGCGCCTACTGCAATGTGTTCGCGATCGAGAGCTTCATGGACGAACTGGCGCGCGCGGCGCGGGCCGATCCGGTCGCCTTCCGCCTGCGCCACCTGGACGATCCGCGCGCCGTCGATGTGGTCAAGCTGGCAGCGACGAAGTTCGGCTGGGACGGCTACCGGAAGCCTGCGCAGACTGGCCGCGGCCGCGGCTTCGCTTTCGCGCGTTATAAAAACCTGGCGTCCTACTGCGCGCTGGCGGTCGAAGTCGAGGTGGCGCGCGAGACGGGGCTGGTGCGCATCACGCGCGCTGTCGGCGCGGTCGATTGCGGCGAGATCGTCAACCCGGACGGGGTGCGTAACCAGATCGAGGGCGGCATCATCCAGTCCGCCAGCTGGACCCTGCTGGAACAGGTGCGCTTCGACGCCACGCGCGTGCTCACCGTGGACTGGGCCGCGTATCCGATCCTGCGCTTCGGCCAGGTGCCCGACAAGCTCGAGGTGCACCTGATCGACCGTCCCGGCCAGCCCTTCCTGGGCACCGGCGAGGCGGCGCAGGGGCCGGCCGCGGCGGCGATCGCGAATGCGGTGTTCGACGCCTGCGGCCTGCGCCTGCGCGACCTGCCGCTCGACCGCGCGCGGGTCAGGAAAGCCTAATTAAAGGCTTTCCAGAACATGTACGCCGCCAGCGCATACAGGATCACGCCGAAGATGCGCTGCAGCTGGCGCACCGGCATCTTGTGCGCGGTGCGGGCGCCGAGCGGCGCCATGGTCACGCTGGCCAGCACGATGATGGCCAGCGCCGGCAGGTAGATGAAGCCGAGCGACCACGCCGGCAATCCCGGCTCGCCCCAGCCATAATAGATATTCGACAGCGTGCCCGAGAGCGCGATCGGAAAGCCCAGCGCCGCGCTGGTGGCAACTGCGTTATGGATGCGCACATTACAGCGCGTCATGAACGGCACCGAGACGAAGCCACCGCCGGCGCCCACCAGGCCCGACAGGATGCCGATGAAGCCGCCGGCCGCGAACATGCCCGGCTTGCCCGGCAGTTCGCGCGCCGCCGCCGGCTTCTTCCCGATCAGCATCTGCGTCGCCGAGAAGGCGACGAAGCAGCCGAAGAAGAAGGCCAGCAGCGCGGTGTTCATCTGCTTGCCGATCCAGGGCCCGATCCAGGAACCGATCAGGATGCCGGGGGCCAGCAGGCGCACCACGGGCCACAGCACGGCGCCGTGCTTGTGGTGGGCGCGCACCGAGGACAGCGAGGTAAACAGGATGGTGCCGAGCGAGGTGGCGATCGCCATGTGGACCACCAGTTCGTCGGCGAAGCCGCGCGCAGTGAAGATCATGGTGATGAAGGGCACCAGCACCATGCCGCCGCCGATGCCGAGCAGGCCGGCCGCGAAGCCGCCGAAGGTGCCCATCGCCAGCAGGGCCAGGATCAGCCACGGGTCCATTCAGGCTCCCCTGGCGCGTACGCGTTTCACGACCGCGTCCCACTCGGCCTTGGTCACCGGCGAGATCGACAGCCGGCTGCCTTTCTGCAGCAGCACCATGCCCTCGAGTGCGGGGATGGTGCGCATCTCGGACAGCGGCAGGTAACTGCCCTGCTCCGTCGCGCGGACGTCGACCGAGATCCAGCGCGGATTCTCGTGCGTGGCCTTCGGATCGTGGTAATGGCTGGCGGGGTCGAACTGGCTGGCGTCGGGATAGGGACCGCTCGCGATCTCGGCCAGCCCGGCCACGCCGGGCACCGCGCAACTCGAGTGATAGAACAGGACGCCGTCGCCGACGGACATGGCGTCGCGCATGAAGTTGCGCGCCTGGTAGTTACGCACGCCGAACCAGGCCACGGTCTGGCCGGGTGCGGACAGGACGTCGTCGAAACTGACTTCGTCCGGTTCGGATTTCATCAACCAATAGCGCATCGCGCCGTTCTCCTGATGCACGTCGATTCGCATCATCGCGTGGGCGGCATCCCGCCAACCCAACACACAAAAAAAGAGCGGCTGCGACAAAGTGCGCAACCGCTCAGGTATCCTAGCCCCCGCCAGTGCCGTTTTTGCCGGCATCCTGAACCAAAACGGTTCAAGGCGGTCACGGTCAGATCAATTTCGGGTTCGTCAAACGAGTGACGCTCACTCCCATCGAACTTGTTCCACGACCTATGCGTAAGAATGGTTCAAGGAATATATGGCAAATCTCGAACACCGCAGGGTAGAGCGCAGTTTACTCCTTTGAACCGTCATGTCAAACGGATTCGGCCTTTCAGAAAAGATTTTCCTGGGGCGCCAATGCCTTGTCGAGCACGGTATGCATCGCTTCCAGCTTTTGCTTGACCTCAAGGATCGACATGTCCGACAGCGGTCCCTGCGGCGACTTGACCGACAAGAATTCGGCGGCCACGCTCAACGCTGCCATGACGGCGATGCGGTCGGTGCCCTTCACCTTGCCCGAATCGCGCAGCTGGCACATCTTGCCGTCGAGGTAGCTCACCGCTTCGCGCAGCGTGCGTTCTTCGCCATCGCGGCAGGCCAGGCGGTAGGGCTGGCCCATGATGGTGACGTCGAGATGGATCATCGTGCTGCCTCGCTATTGCCTGGTACGCCACCCGGAGCCGGGACGTCGGTCGCCGCGGCGCCATCGCCCGCTTCGTCGCTCTCCCCGTCGTCCGGCGGCTTCGGCAGCTCGTCGAGCAGGGCCTCGACCCGGCGCTGGGCCTCGATCAGGCGCTCCTTGAACGCGAGGTTCTCCGCGCTGAGCAGGGTATTGGCCTGGCGCAGCAGATAGTTCTCGGCGCGCAGCGACTGGGTCAGCTGGGCGAGCCGGTCGATTTTGTCTGAGAGGTCTTGGAATTCGGAAATCATTCGACACTATAGGATCGAGATCGATTTTCCGTCAACCGAATCGCGCTGCAGTGCGGCACGCCGCGCCCGGCGCGCGCCGCCTTGGCGGCCTGGCGTGCGGCAGGAAAGCGCCAGTCGGTGTACGCTGCCCGCCTCTTGCCAGGTTCGCCATCGCTGGCAGGTGATGTTAAAAACACATTGGCCAAGGTCATGTCAGCCTTGTGCCAGCTCAAGCGCCTGAACGTATTTACCAATCTTGCTGCTTGAAATGGCAAATTATCGTCCCTATAATTAGCACTCGTTAGTAGAGAGTGCTAACAACTCTTTGCAGATCGCCGCAGCGCTGCAGCCACAGACCGCGGCGATATCAAAAACGCTAGTTAAACCACTGAATATTAAGGAGTTTTGCATGAACCTTCGTCCTCTGCACGATCGCGTTATCGTGAAGCGCCTCGACCAGGAAACCAAGACTGCGTCGGGCCTGATCATCCCTGATGCCGCGGCAGAGAAGCCAGACCAGGGCGAAGTCCTCGCCATCGGTAACGGCAAAGTGCAAGACAACGGCCAGGTGCGTCCGCTGGAAGTCAAAGTCGGCGACCGCGTGCTGTTCGGTAAGTACTCCGGCCAGGCCGTCAAGGTCAACGGCGAAGAACTGCTCGTGATGCGCGAAGAAGACATCATGGCCGTCGTCCAGCAGTAATTCCCTGACCCCATTCACGATTCATTCGGAGAAATAACAAATGGCAGCTAAAGAAGTAGTGTTCGGCGACGCAGCGCGCGCCAAGATGGTCGAAGGCGTCAATGTCCTGGCCAACGCAGTCAAGGTCACCCTGGGCCCGAAAGGCCGCAACGTCGTGCTCGAGCGCTCGTTCGGCGCCCCGACCGTCACCAAGGATGGTGTCTCGGTCGCGAAAGAAATCGAACTGAAAGACAAGCTCCAGAACATGGGCGCGCAGATGGTCAAGGAAGTCGCTTCCAAGACCTCCGACAACGCCGGCGACGGCACCACCACCGCGACCGTGCTGGCACAAGCCATCGTGCGCGAAGGCATGAAGTTCGTGGCCGCCGGCATGAACCCGATGGACCTGAAGCGCGGCATCGACAAGGCCGTCGCAGCCACCGTCGAAGAACTGAAAAAAATCGCCAAGCCAACCACCACCACCAAAGAGATCGCACAAGTTGGCGCCATTTCGGCCAACTCGGAAACCTCGATCGGCGAGCGCATCGCTGAAGCAATGGAAAAAGTGGGCAAGGAAGGCGTCATCACCGTCGAAGACGGCAAGTCGCTGAACGACGAGCTGGACATCGTGGAAGGCATGCAGTTCGACCGCGGCTACCTGTCGCCGTACTTCATCAACAACCCGGACAAGCAGGTCGCCGTCCACGAGCAGCCGTTCATCCTGCTGTGCGACAAGAAGATCTCGAACATCCGTGACCTGCTGCCGGTGCTGGAACAAGTCGCCAAGGCTGGCCGTCCACTGGTCATCATCGCCGAAGACATCGAAGGCGAAGCGCTGGCGACCCTGGTCGTCAACAACATCCGTGGCATCCTGAAAACCGTCGCTGTCAAGGCGCCTGGCTTCGGCGACCGCCGCAAGGCCATGCTGGAAGACATCGCTGTCCTGACCGGCGGCCAGGTCATCGCCGAAGAAGTCGGCCTGACCCTGGAAAAAGTCACCCTGGCCGAACTGGGCCAGGCTTCGCGCGTCGAAGTGGGCAAGGAAAACACCATCATCATCGACGGCGCTGGCCAGGCTGAATCGATCGAAGGTCGTGTCAAGATGATCCGCACCCAGATCGAAGAAGCGACCTCGGACTACGACCGCGAAAAACTGCAAGAGCGCGTGGCCAAGCTGGCCGGCGGCGTTGCCGTGATCCGCGTCGGTGCAGCCACCGAAGTCGAGATGAAAGAGAAGAAAGCACGCGTTGAAGATGCACTGCACGCTACCCGCGCTGCCGTGGAAGAAGGTATCGTCGCCGGCGGCGGCGTTGCCCTGCTGCGCGCCCGTGCTTCGATCGACATCAAGGGTGACAACCCGGACCAGGACGCAGGCATCAAGATCGTCCTGCGTGCCATGGAAGAGCCACTGCGCATGATCGTCCAGAACGCCGGCGAAGAGCCATCGGTCGTGGTCGCTGCAGTGCTGGCCGGTTCGGGCAACTACGGCTACAACGCCGCCAACGGCACCTACGGCGACATGGTCGAAATGGGCGTGCTGGATCCAGCCAAGGTCACCCGCTCGGCGCTGCAGAATGCAGCTTCGATCGCCGGCCTGATGCTGACCACCGACTGCATGGTGTCGGAACTGGCTGAAGACAAGCCAGCCGGCGGCATGGGCGGCATGGGTGGCATGGGCGGTATGGGCGGCATGGACGGCATGATGTAATTCACGCTGTCGCCGGGATTCGCGCCGATTGCAGCCACAGTCGGCGCGGGTCTTCCCCGATAAGAAAAAGCCCGCAAGGTTCACGCTTTGCGGGCTTTTTGCTGTCTGGCGCCTGGAAAAACCGACCCGGTGGATCAGCCCTTCGCGCGTGCGCCCTTGCGGCGCAGCCACAGCATGGCCGCGAGGGCCGCGCCGCTGAGCCACAGGGTGCCCGGTTCAGGCACTTCGGTCGGCGGATCTTCCGGAATCTCGGGCAACTCCGGGTCTCCCGGCGGAACGACCGGTGGCAGCGGATCGACCGGTGGCTGCGGTGGCTGCGGTGGCTGCGGCGGCTGCGGTGGCTGCGGCGGCTGCGGTGGCGGATCGACCGGTGGCAGCGGATCGACCGGCGGCTGCGGCGGATTGACAGGTGGCTGCGGATCGACAGGCGGCTGCGGCGGCTGCGGCGGATTGACCGGTGGCTGCGGATCGACAGGCGGCTGCGGTGGCTGCGGCGGATTGACCGGTGGCTGCGGATCGACAGGCGGCTGCGGTGGCTGCGGCGGATTGACCGGTGGCTGCGGATCGACAGGCGGCTGCGGTGGCTGCGGCGGATTGACCGGTGGCTGCGGATCGACAGGCGGCTGCGGTGGCTGCGGCGGATTGACCGGTGGCTGCGGATCGACAGGCGGCTGCGGTGGCTGCGGCGGATTGACCGGTGGCTGCGGATCGACAGGCGGCTGCGGTGGCTGCGGCGGATTGACCGGTGGCTGCGGATCGACAGGCGGCTGCGGTGGCTGCGGCGGATTGACCGGTGGCTGCGGATCGACAGGCGGCTGCGGTGGCTGCGGCGGATTGACCGGTGGCTGCGGATCGACAGGCGGCTGCGGTGGCTGCGGCGGATTGACCGGTGGCTGCGGATCGACAGGCGGCTGCGGTGGCTGCGGCGGATTGACCGGTGGCTGCGGATCGACAGGCGGCTGCGGTGGCTGCGGCGGATTGACCGGTGGCTGCGGATCGACAGGCGGCTGCGGTGGCTGCGGCGGATTGACCGGTGGCTGCGGATCGACAGGCGGCTGCGGTGGCTGCGGCGGATTGACCGGTGGCTGCGGATCGACAGGCGGCTGCGGCGGCTGCGGCGGATTGACCGGTGGCTGCGGATCGACAGGCGGCTGCGGCGGCTGCGGCGGATTGACTGGTGGCAGCGGATCGGCCGGCGGCGTGATCGTCGTCGGCGGCGTGGTCGTCGGCGGCGTGATGGTCGTCGGCGGCGTCGTCGGCGGCGGCGGAGTGCCGGTTTCGGCGCCCGGATCGTCGATCCTGCCGCCGCCATAGATGGGCGGAATCCCCGGCGAGTTGGCGACCGGCATGAAACCGCGCCCGGCCGGCGCGGGCACACCCGCGGTCGGCGCCACCAGGCCGGCGCCGTACGGGAAGCTCGCGGTCTGGAAGCGCTGCCCCGGCGCGCCGTCATCCAGCCCGTCCACCGCGGCCGCCACGGCCATCGGGCCGCCGCCGCCCTCGACCACGAAGGAGTCGAGCTCGCTCTCGGCCGGGCCGTGGGCTTCGACCGGGAACATGGGAACGTCGGAAATCCGGTTGGCGCAGCGCGCCCGCATTTCGTTCTCGCCGTCGGTCAACAGGGTTTCGCCCGGCGCCAGCATGAGTTTTTTACGGGTCCAGTACACCTGGTCGCCCTTGCGGTACGACACGTACACGGCGCGCGGCGCGGTGACGGTCACCGCGCGGGCATTTGCGACATTGAAGCCCGCATAGTGCGCCGCGACCACGGCATCAGCCTGGATGACGCGCGCCAGTTCGGCCTTGTCCGCCACGCCGCCGGGAATGATCGAGTACGGATAGATGCGCCGCGCCGCGCCCTGTTCGGCGCCGGGCGCCGGATTTCCGGCAGCCGGCGCCAGCAGCATCTGTGCGTTGCCGCCAACATGGGTGACCTCGTCGAGCTGACGCCGCAGCTTCGGCCAGTCGATGTCTAACGGTGGCGCCAATACGCCCGCCACGCCGGCGGCGACGCCGAAAACGGCGAGCACGGCCATGCGCTTCTCGCGCTGCGAGGCCTTTTCCAGGCGACGGGTATAAGCAGAGTGGCGGCGGTCCATGCTGTGCTTCTGGTAGGAGTGATCCTACAGAATAGCATTATTTCTACAAATAAATTCCAGTTCTGTGGTGAAAAATGTGATTTCGTGGCGAAAACCACGAATTACTTTCCGTACAGAAATAACTCTTAAACGCAGCACAAGCTGGCGTTGCAATGGCCTTGATTTTCACCCGGTTCATGCTGGCCGCTACCCGGCGTGCCGTGTTGCTGGTCGAACACGCATGGTTTACCATGACCGCCTGCCACCACGAGACCCGCCATGTTTCCACGCGCCGCCATTACCTCTCCCCTGCGCCTGACCATCGCCGCACTCGCACTATGCTGCGCCGTCGCCGGCTGCAAGCGCGCCGAACGCGACACGCCGCCGCCGGCGCCGCCCGTACCAGCCGCCCAGGCGCCAGTGCAGACGAAAGAAGAAGCGATGGCTTCGCTGCTGGCGCTGCCGGAACTGCAGGCCTGGTCGCAACAGATCGAACGGCGCAGCCAGGGCGCGGCGCATGGCGCCGTGATCGAGGACGATCCGATACCGCGCGAAATCAATGGCAAGAAGTATTACCAGCTGAGTTTCGTGGAGAACCGCGCCGAAGACGCGCGCCGCCGCGAGAGCTTCCTGGTGGCCCAGGACGGTAGCGAGATCCTGGTCGACGACACCGGGTCCGATAACCTGCTCAGCCTCCAGGAATGGCGCCGCACGATCGAGCGCGTCGACATCAAGTGAATCGCTGACCAGCCGCTGAAGGACGCATGCAATGACGACTGTCGATGTGAACGACCTTGAAACCGCAATGACCTTGACTGACGCCGGCACGGGCGCCGAAGCCTGGGTTTGCCGTGACACTGGCGCGGTACTGATCCGGTCGGACGAGGTTGGCGAGCCTGCAGGCCCTGTCCCCGCGGATGTTGACGATGGCGACCGCTACGTGCCCGTCCCTTCGGCTCGCGACCTGCACCTGGGACAGGCGCTGGTCTTCGACTTCGTCCGAGCCGAGATCCCGAGCGAGTACGATGCGGTGCGTGAGATCTTTCGCCGACCCGGCGCCTACGGGCGCTATTCGCGGCTTCTGGACGGCCTCGGTCTGCGCGATCGCTGGCACCAATACCGCGATGAACGAACCAGGGCGGCACTGAATGCCTGGTGCGACGATAACGGGTTCACGTTGGCAGGATTGCCGGCTTAGCCATCCACCCCGTTCATTCAGCTGTCCAGGTGAGAAATCAGCAGCCGGCGCGGGTCTTGCCCCGACTCCGGCCCATGCTGGCCATCGACCGAGATCCCCACCGCCATGATGTCGATCAGCAGCAGCTGCAGGATGCGCGAGATCATCGACAGGAAGCTGGTGCTGTCCTCGGAGTGATCCACCGCCAGGCACACGCTGGCCTTGCGCGCCAGCGGCGACTGGCTGTTGCTGATCGCGATCACGTCGGCGCCGGCGGCGCGCGCGATGTCCACCGCCTGCAGCAGCTCGGGCAGGCCGCCCGAATTCGAGACCGCGATCACCACGTCGCCCGGCCCCAGCAGGCCGGCGGCCAAGGTGAACAGGTGGGCATCGCCATACAGCGCGGTCGGAATGCGAAAGCGGAAGAACTTGTGCTGGCCATCCAGCGCCACCGCGCGTGAATTACCGAGCGCGTAGAACTCGACCCGGCGCGCCTTGCTCACCAGTTCGATCGCGCGGTCGAGCGAGCGCACGTCCAGCTGGTCGCGGAAGCGCAGGATCGCCGACACCGTGTTGTCGATCACCTTGGCCGACAGGTCGTGGGTACTGTCGCTCATCCGCACCTGGCTGTGGCGCACCGGGATGGCGCCGGTCAGGCTGCTGGCGAACTTCAGCTTGAATTCGGCCAGGCCCTGGAAGCCCAGCGAACGGCAGAAGCGGATCACGGTCGGCTGGCTCACATCCGCCAGGCGCGCGATCTCGGCGATCGGCTCGTTGAGCACCGTGCGCGGATGCTCGAGCACGAGCGTCGCCACGCGCGCCTCGGCCGGCGACAGCTCTTGCCGCAGCTGGCCGATGCGCTCCATCAGCGTGTTGGCGCCGCTGCGGCCGCGCAGGTGCTCGGCCAGAATGGTCGCCACGCCGTGGAAGGCGGGGTTCGGCGTGACGATCACATAGGTCGGGATGTTCGCCAGGTAGTCCGAGAACCGCCCCTTGGCCTCGAAGCGGGTGCGGAACGGCGAACGCGCGAACCATTCGCCGAGGCGCGGCACGATGCCGCCGCCGATGTACACGCCGCCGAAGGCGCCCAGCGTCACCGCCAGGTTGGCGGCGGCGCCGCCCAGCATGCCGCAGAAGCATTCCAGCGTCTCCAGGCACAGCGGGTCATTGGCGTCGAGCGCGCCGGCCACGATAGCGGCCGCGCTGCGAGCCTCGGCATCGACGCCGTTGCGGTCGGCCAGCGCGCGGTAGATCACTTCCATGCCCGGCCCCGAGATCAGGCGCTCGTTCGAGACGTGCGGCCATTCGCGCCACGCGTACTGCAGGATGGCGAACTCGCGCTCGTCGGCCGGCGCGAAATTGACGTGGCCCCCTTCGCTGCCCAGGGTCACGAAACCGTCCGCGGTCGGGATCCCGCCCGACACGCCCAGGCCCGTGCCCGGCCCCAGCACGCCGATCACGGCGCCGGGGACCGGCGTGCCCGGCCCGACCTGCATCAGGTCTTCGCTCGCGAAGCCCGGCAGCGCAGTGGCCAGCGCGGTGAAGTCGTTGACGATCAGGAGGGTCGACAGGCCCAGCTCGCGCCGCACCGCGTCGGTCGAGAACTCCCAGGCGCGGTTGGTCATGCGCACGTAGTCGCCATTGATCGGGTTGGCGACCGCGAACGCGCCGTGGTGCATCCGCACGT
Organism: Telluria beijingensis; assembly: GCF_030770395.1. Classification (GTDB taxonomy): domain Bacteria; phylum Pseudomonadota; class Gammaproteobacteria; order Burkholderiales; family Burkholderiaceae_D; genus Telluria; species Telluria beijingensis. The sequence goes on from NZ_CP132480.1 coordinate 1,968,761, forward strand.
CTTCATGGTCGCGCAGGTAATGGCGCAGCAGCGGGACAATGCCCGCGAAGTCGTCGCAGCGCAGCACCTGGACCGAGCGGAATACGCCCGGCGCGGTCTGCAGCGCGAAGCGCGCATGGGTCGCGCCGATGTCGGCCAGCAGGCGCGGTCCGTCGGCGAACGCGGTGCGCGCGAACTTTTCCGGCTCCTGCTGGCCGCCCATCATGCGGCCCTCGGCAAGGTGCCGAACCAGGCGCCGTAAGGCGGCAGGGTCACGCGGCCGGCCTGGGCGCTGCCTGGCAGGCCGACGTCCAGCTGCGATGCGCCATCGCTTGCCGGCCAGTCGAAGCTCACTGGCGCGTTCGACAGGTTGAAGGCGGCCAGCACGCCCGGATGGCCATCGAGGTCGCGCCGCAGCGCCAGCACCGGTTCCGGCGCATCGATGAAGGCGATCTCGCCGCGCGTCAGCTGCGGCATGGTGCGGCGCAGGGCGATGAAGCGGCGCTGGAAGTTCAGCATCGAGTCCGGATCGCGGTCTTGCAGGTCGACCGCCGCGGCGGCGTGCGAGGGTTCCACCGGCAGCCATGGCTTGCCCTCGGTGAAGCCGGCGTGGGGGGCGTCGGCCTGCCACGGCATCGGAGTGCGGCAGCCGTCGCGGCCCTTGAACTCGGGCCAGAAGGTGATGCCGTACGGGTCCTGCAGCAGTTCGAACGGCACGTCGGCTTCGTGCAGCGCCAGCTCGTCGCCCTGGTACAGGCAGGGCGTGCCCTTGAGCGACAGCTGCATCGCCAGCACCATCTTGGCGAAGTCGCGGGTGGCCTGCGGGCCGCCCCAGCGGGTCATCACGCGGATCGCGTCGTGGTTGCCGACCGACCAGGAAGCCCAGCCCTCTTCGACGCGGCGTTCGAAGTCTTCGACCTGGGCGCGGATATGGGCGGCCGTGAACACCGGGGTCAGGAAGTTGAAGCTGTAGGCCATGTGCAGCTTGTTCCCGCCCGCCATGTACTCGTTCATCTGGGCCAGCGCATCGTCCGAGCTGATCTCGCCGATCGAGACGGCGCCGAATTCGTCCAGCTGCGCGCGCAGCTTTTCCATGAAGGCGACGTTCTCTGGCTGGGTCTTGTCGTAGATGTGGGCCTGCATGCCGTACGGGTTCACGTCGGTCACGGTCGAAGTGTCGCGCACCAGCGCCGGCGGATTGCTGCGCAGCTGGCGGTCGTGGAAGTGGAAAACGCAGGCATCCATGCGCACGCCGTCGACGCCGCGCTCGAGCCAGAAACGCTGGGCCGCCAGGTGGGCCTTCTGCACGTCCGGGTTGTGGAAGTTCAGCTGCGGCTGGCTCACCAGGAAGTTGTGCATATAGTACTGCTTGCGGCGGGTATCCCATTGCCAGGCCGAGCCGCCGAACACCGACAGCCAGTTATTCGGCGGATTGCCGTCCGGGAGCGGATCGGACCAGACATACCAGTCCGATTTCGGATTGTCGCGGTTCGAGCGGCTCTCGACGAACCAGGGGTGGGTGTCGGCAGTGTGCGACATCACCTGGTCGATCATGATCTTCAGGCCCAGGCCGTGCGCCTTGGCGACCAGGCGGTCGAAGTCGTCCAGCGTGCCGAACATCGGATCGACGTCGCAGTAGTCGGCGATGTCGTAGCCGAAGTCGCGCATTGGCGAGGTGAAGAACGGCGACAGCCAGACGATGTCCACGCCCAGGCTCGCGATGTAGTCGAGCTTCTCGGTGATGCCGGCCAGGTCGCCGATGCCGTCGCCATTGCTGTCATAGTAGCTGCGCGGGTAAACCTGGTAGATGATGGCGTCGCGCCACCAGTTCGGATTCGTCGTCGTCGAGATCTGGGTCATGGCTGGTCCGTGGTTTGGAATTCTAGGCAATATACAGGACGCAACAAAACTTGACAATTCCGCCGGATTTCCCATTTTTCGCCTTTTATTCTTCTCTTTCAAAGACTTAAGAGGACGAAAACGTTTCCACCGGCGAAGTCTTCGTAACTAAACTACGTCGATATGTTTCTCATTTGTTTCGCAACAATATTTTTATTGCAAAGACATACGCCCTCGTCATAGCATCGCGTCTGTTTGACATTTCAAGGAAGCGGTCGATGACTGATCTAGCAAAACCAGGCTCCGGGCGCATGCCGCGGCAGATCCCCTACATCATTGCCAACGAAGGCTGCGAGCGCTTCAGCTTCTACGGGATGCGCAACATCCTGACGCCCTTCCTGATCACGACGCTGCTGATGTTCCTGCCGGAAGACATGCGCACCGGCGAAGCCAAGCACGTGTTCCACACCTTCGTCATCGGCGTGTATTTCTTCCCGCTGCTGGGCGGCTGGCTGGCCGACCGCTACTTCGGCAAGTACAACACGGTGTTCTGGCTCAGCCTCGTGTACTGCGCGGGCCACGCCTGCCTGGCCATCTTCGAGGACAACGTCAACGGCTTTTACTTCGGCCTGTTCCTGATCGCACTCGGCTCGGGCGGCATCAAGCCGCTGGTGGCTTCTTTCGTCGGCGACCAGTTCGACCAGACCAACAAGGACAAGGCGAAGGTCGTGTTCGACGCCTTCTACTGGATCATCAACTTCGGCTCCTTCTTCGCCTCGCTCCTGATGCCGCTGCTGCTGCGCGACTACGGTCCGGCCTGGGCCTTCGGCGTGCCCGGCATCCTGATGTTCATCGCCACCATGGTGTTCTGGAGCGGCAAGAAGAAATACGTACACGTGCCGCCGTCGCCGCCGAATCCGCACTCGTTCATGCAGGTGGCGAAGACCGCCCTGCTGGCGAAGGCGCCGGGCCAGGGCCGTCCGGGCCTGAACGTCGCCCTGGTCGGCGCCGCGGGCGCCGTGGTGTCGCTGGCGATGTCCGTGCAGTGGGGCTTCGTGATCGGCGCCTGCACCGCGCTGGTGCTCCTGATGGCTTTTGGCGGCATCGGCGCCTCGATGCAACTGGACCGCGCGCGCGGCGTGCATCCGCAAGAAGCGGTGGACGGCGTGCGCGCCGTGCTGCGCATCCTGATCGTGTTCGCGCTGGTGACGCCGTTCTGGTCGCTGTTCGACCAGAAGGCCTCGACCTGGATCGTGCAGGCCAATGCCATGACCACCCAGGTATCGATCCTGGGCTGGAGCTTCGACGTGATCCCGGCCCAGATGCAGGCGCTGAACCCGCTGCTGGTGATGATCCTGATCCCGGTGAACAACCTGCTGCTGTTCCCGCTGCTGCGCAAGCTCGGCATCGAACCGTCGCCGCTGCGCCGCATGACCGCCGGCATCGTGCTGTCGGCCGCCGCCTGGATCGTGGTCGGCAACCTGCAGGTCGCACTCGACGCCGGCGATCCGGTCTCGATCGCCTGGCAGATCGCGCCGTATGCGCTCTTGACCCTGGGCGAGGTGCTGGTCTCGGCGACCGGCCTTGAATTCGCCTACAGCCAGGCCCCGGCCTCGATGAAGGGCGTGATCATGGCCCTGTGGTACCTGGCCGTCACGGTCGGCAACCTGTGGGTGCTGATCGTGAACGCGAGCGTCAAGAACGAAGCGGTGGTCGGGTATATCGAAGGCACCGGCATGGGCGTCATGGCCGCGCAGATGTATTTCTTCGCCGGCTTTGCACTGCTGTCGGCGCTGGTGTTCGGCTGGTATGCGACGCGCTACAAGATGGTCGATCACTATCGCGGGACTGCCGCGTAATCCTGCTGCATTGAACGTGGGGTGGACGGCTTGCCGTCCACGCGTTCAACTCCCTTTCAACTGCCAACCATGGCGGTATTCGCCTGGCGCCTGAACGCGTGGACGGCGAAGCCGTCCACCCATGCGCAAACTTCATCTCGCCCTCGTGGCGGCTTCTTTCTCCACGACCGCCTACGCGGCCGTTCCTCTCGACACCTGCGACAGCACCGGCTTCCAGCAGATCCTGCACGCCAACGGCGAACAGCTCGACGCGCGCGCCGTCTGGCTCGATGCGCGCCTGGTGCGCTGGCCCGGCGCCGCGCTTGATGCGCGCTATCGCCTGTACCACTCCCCTACCGGCGCGATTGTCGCCAAGGCAGGCGGCAAGGTCGCCGGCGCCGCGGGTTCGCTGAAACTGGACATCTCCACCACCGCCGTGCCGCAAGCCGCGGCCGAGCGCTTCAAGTGGGTCGCGCCTGGTCCGACCCTGCGCGTGGCGGACGGCGACGTCGCCCGCCTGCCCGCCCTGCACCGCGAACAGCTGGTGCTGGTGCAGGAAGACGCCAGCGGCGTCGTGCTCGCCGCCACCCGCATCCAGTCGGCCGGCGCGCTCGACGCGCTGTACGCCGCCGCCGAAGGCATTCCCGACCTCGGCGCCACCCCAGGCGCGAACAAGACCGGCTTCAAGCTGTGGGCGCCGACCGCGCGCCAGGTGGCGGTGTGCACCTATGATGGCCCGACAGCCAAGGCGAATGCCGTGCACGCGATGAAGCTCGACGACAAGACCGGCGCCTGGATTACGGGCCTGCCGCGCGACCTCTCTGGCAGCTACTACAAGTACGCGGTCGACGTCGTGGTTCCGGGCGCGGGCCTGGTGCGCAACCTGGTCACCGATCCGTATTCGGTGAGCCTGAATGCCGACTCGAAGCGCAGCTACGTCGCCGACCTCGACGCGCCGAACCTCAAGCCGGCCGGCTGGGACCAGACCCGTCCCCCGGCCACGGTGCAGGCCCAGACAGATATGGTGATCTACGAGCTGCACGTGCGCGACTTTTCGCTGATCGACGAGACCGTGCCTGGCCCCAAGCGTGGCAAGTACACCGCCTTCTCCGAGACGAACTCGAACGGCATGAAACACCTGCGGACGTTGGCGCAGGCCGGCCTGACCGACGTGCACCTGCTGCCGGTGTACGACATCGGCAGCATCCCCGAAATTGGCTGCGCGCAGCCGCAGCCGAGCGGCGCACCGGACGGCGAAAGCCAGCAGGCGCTGATCGGCAAAACGGCCCACACCGACTGCTTCAACTGGGGCTACGACCCGCAGCACTTCAATGCGGTCGAGGGCAGCTACGCCAGCGACCCGCAGGATGGCGCGCGCCGCATCGTCGAGTTCCGCGAAATGGTGATGAACCTGCACCAGGCCGGCCTGCGCGTCGGCACCGACGTGGTGTACAACCACACCTTCATCGCCGGCCAGGAAGAAAAATCGATCCTCGACCGCGTGGTGCCGGGCTACTACCACCGCCTGGACGCGAAAGGCGCCATCGAGACCTCGACCTGCTGCTTCAACACGGCCACCGAGAACACGATGATGGCCAAGCTGATGATCGATTCGTCGGTGCTGTGGACCCGCCACTACAAGATCGATTCCTACCGCTTCGACCTGATGGGCCACCAGCCGCGCGCGGCGATGGAGCGCCTGCAGAAAGAAGTGAACCAGGTCGCCGGCCGCCACGTGCAGCTGATCGGTGAAGGCTGGAATTTTGGTGAAGTAGCCGATGGCGCGCGCTTCGTGCAGGCCTCGCAGCTGTCGCTGAACGGCACCGGCATCGGCACCTTCAGCGACCGCGGACGCGACGCCGTGCGCGGCGGCTCGCCGGGCGACTCGGGCGAGATCGTGATCCGCCAGCAGGGCTATATCAACGGCCTGGTGTACGACCCGAACGCTCTCGGCGGCGAAGCCAGGCCCGAGGCGCTGCTGCGCGCGGCCGACCTGGTCCGCGTCGGCCTGGCCGGCTCGGTGCGCAGCTATCCGCTGCAGACTTACGACGGCAAGGTGCGCCAGTTGCAGGACATCGTCTACGGCGGTAATCAACCGGCCGGCTATGCCAGCCAGCCGGCAGAAAGCGTGAACTACGTCGAGAACCACGACAACCAGACGCTGTACGACATCAACGCGCTCAAGCTGCCGGTGGCAACCACCGCCAATGAACGCGCGCGGGTGCAGGTGCTGGGCATGGCGATCAACGCGTTCAGCCAGGGTGTGGCCTATTACCACGCCGGCACCGAAGTGCTGCGCTCGAAGTCCCTGGACCGCAACAGCTTCAATTCGGGCGACTGGTTCAACCGCCTCGACTGGACCTACCAGGACAACTTCTTCGGCACCGGCCTGCCGCCCGCCGCCGACAATGCCAAGGACTGGCCGCTATTCAAGCCGCTGCTGGCCAATGCCGCGCTCAAGCCGGCGCCAAGCGACATCGCATTCGCGCGCGACGCCTTCCGCGACCTCTTGACCATCCGCAGCAGCTCGACCCTGCTGCGCCTGCGCAGCACCGACGACATCAACGGGCGCCTGCGCTTCTTCAACACCGGCCCGGAGCAGGTGCCGACCGTGCTGGCGGCCTGGATCGACGGCCAGGGTTATCCGGGCGCGAACTTCGCCGGCCTGGGTTATCTGGTGAATGTGGACAAGAAGGAGCACGTCATCAAGGACGCGACTTTGCGCGGCAAGAAGCTGCGCCTGCATCCGGCGCATACCGCAACGGGCGCGGCCGACAAACGCGCGCTCGAGGCGCGTTTCGATAGCGCCAGCGGGGCCTTCACGGTGCCGGCGCGTACGGCCGTGGTGTTCGTGGACGACTAGGACCGACCCGCCACTCGTGGGGTGGACGGCTCCGCCGTCCACGCGTTCAAACGGCGTTGACCGGCCCGTGCGCGGCTTATCAACCGTCAACCATCACCGCGTGGACGGCGAAGCCGTCCACCCTACTTCGTGACGACCGCGGCCAGGCCGGCCGCATCACCGCATCAAGCCGCGTCCAGCACCAGCGCCTCGGACAGGCGCGCGATCGCGAAGGTATTGCGCCCCATGTCCTTGGCTTCGTACAGCGCGCCGTCGGCCAGCTCGCCGATCGCCTGCGCCGTGACGCCCGGCGCGTCGGCCAGGCCGATGCCGATCGTGGTGCGCACGGCAATCGCCTGGCTGCCGACGATGAACGGCGCTTCCATCGCCTGCATGATCTTCTTGGCCACCAGCTCGACGTCGCGCGGCGAGCCGACTTCGTCGAGCAGCACCGTGAACTCGTCGCCGGCCAGGCGCGCCACCAGGTCGGAGCTGCGCACCACGTTGCGCACGCGGCGCGCGAACTCCACCAGCACCATGTCGCCCACCGCGTGGCCGTGGCTGTCGTTGATCTGCTTGAAGTGGTCGATGTCCAGGTACAGCAGGGCGAAGGCGCGCTCGCGCTGCGGCGCGCGCTGCACCGCCGCCTGCAGTGCCAGCTCGAACTGGCGCCGGTTCGGGATGCCGGTCAGCGAATCGGTATGCGCCAGCGCATGCAGGTTACGCTCGTGCATGCGCGCCGCGGTGGCGTCGGTGGTCAGGATGTAGACGCCCACCACCTTGCCGTCGCGCAGGTGCGGCAGGAAGGTCGAGTGCACGATGCGGATATGCTTCTTGCGCACGATGTCGTGCTCGCACTGCGAGGCCTTGCCTTCCCAGGCGTCCTTCAAGGCTTCCTGCTGCTGCGCTGAATACTCCTCGCCGAAGGCCTCGACCATGGTCTGGCCCACCACCTGCTCGGGCGCCTTGCCCAGCCACGACTGGTGCACCGCGTTGGCGAACACGTAGCGGTGGTCCTGGTCGAGATGCGCGATCAGCACCGGCAGATTGTCGGTAATCGTGCGCAGCCGCTCTTCGCTCTCGGCCAGCCGGTCCTTCGATGCCTTCAGTTCGGTGATGTCCTTCATCGCCACCACCGCGCCCAGCGTCTTGCCCTGGGCATTGCGCAGCGGACGGCCGCTGGCCATCAGCGTGAACGGCTTGCACGCATGCGGCGCGATCACCATCGCGCCATCGTGCACCACCTCGCCCTTGAGCGCGCGCACCAGCGGCACCTCGTCCACCGCCATCGGCGTGCGGCCGTCGGCGTGGTACAGCGAGTAATACTGCGGCCATTCGGCTGGCGCCACCGCCTTCAGGTCGCGTCCATGGAACTCGCGCGCGGTGCGGTTGAACAGCGTCAGCCGGCCGTCGGCGTCGCAGGCAACCACGGCGACGTCGATCGATTCCAGCACCGCGTCCAGCAATTCCTGCTTTTCTTCCAGCTGCTGGCGGATGCGGATGCCGTGCGCCACCTGCTCTTCCAGCTCCACGGTGCGGGCAGCAATGCGGTGTTCGAGTTCGGTGTTGAGCGACTTGAGGGCCTGCTCGGCGAGCATGCGCGCGCCCACCGCCTTCATGTGATTCAGTTCGACCTCGACCAGTTCGGCCAGGTCCTTCAGCACCTGGCGCTGCTCGGCGCCGAAGGCGCGCGGCGCGCGGTCGATGATGCACAGCGTGCCCACCGCCTGGCCGTCGCTATACACCGGCTGGCCGGCGTAGAAGCGGATATGCGGCGCGCCCGTCACCAGGGCATTGTCCGCAAAGCGCGGGTCGAGCGCGGCGTCCTCGATCACCAGCATCTCGCGCGCCTCCACCGCGTGGCTGCAGAACGAGATCGAGCGCGGCGTTTCCTGCGCCTCGAGCCCGGTGCGCGACTTGAACCATTGACGGTTGGCGTCGACCAGCGAGACGAGCGCGATCGGCACGCCGAAGGTCATCGCGGCGAGCCGGGTGAAGCGGTCGAAGCGCGTCTCGGCGGGCGTGTCGAGGATTTGGAGCGCGGCCAGCGCGGCGAGGCGGGCCTGTTCGGTGTGTGCGTAAGTGACGATGATGGTGCTCTTCCAGTAACCGGGTCCAGGGCGGCGGGTCGAGGCCGGGATAGTCGACAGGGACGCCGGGAGTGGGGGCGACCACGGCGAAATCTTACATTGGGTTCCTAGCGGAAACTACTGTTTCCGGAGCGAGCGTTGCGTGGCGCAGACGCTTTTATGCCGAGGCACGATGAATCGTCCTTACAAGCGTGTCATAAGATTTCCGTACGGCATTTAGTGATGAAAATCGGTCATCGCCTATGTTGCCTTATGGCATCCACAGCCTTCCGTCCGGTCGCCGGATCGTCGGTGAAGATGGCGTCCACGCCCGCCTCCAGGTAGGCGCGAATCTCGCCTGCGGCATCGCCGCGCTGGCTGGGCGAGTCGGCCGGCGCAGCGCGTAGCGCGGGCGGCAGGAAGGGATTCTCGGGCCGCATGGTCCACACATGCACCGCCAGGCCGGCGGCGCGCGCATCGTGCACGAAGCGCGTCGGCGATCCCAGCTCGCCGGCCGCGTCGCGTGGGATGACGATGGTCTTGTACGGCGCCACCACGTCGGCATAGCGTGCGATCTCGCGCAGGCCGTGCGGCGTGATCATGTCGGCATACGTCAGGCCGCTGCCGGCGGCAAGCGCGTCGTACGGCGCCTCGGACGGCATGCTGACCAGCTGCACCAGGCGGTAGCCGGCCAGCGCGCGCAACTCCTTCAGATTGCCCACTTCGAAGGACTGGATGAACACGGCCGCGTCCCGCCCCCGGTAGCCGTTCGCCGCCAGCACCTCCACCAGGCGCGGCTCGAGCGCCAGGCCGATCGACTTGAAGTAGCTCGGGTGCTTGAGTTCTGGGACCAGGCCGATGGTCTTGTTGCGCGCGCGGCCTTCGCTGTCGACCAGGTCGACGATCTCCTGCAGGGTCGGGATGGCGTATTTGCCATCGTGCGCCGCGTTGGCCGGGCGGTTGGCAGGAATCCGTTCGCGGGCGCGCAACTGCCGCAGTTCGGCCAGCGTGAAGTCTCCGGTGAACCAGCCGATCACCGCCACGCCGTCGATGGTCTTGCTGGTCTTGCGGTCGGCGAACCGGGCGAGGTCGGCGACATTGGTGGTGCCCGAGATCTCGTTCTCGTGGCGCGCTACCAGCACGCCGTCGCGGGTCGCGACCAGGTCGGGCTCGATGCTGTCGGCGCCGTCCTCGATCGCCTTGCGGTAGGCGGCCAGCGTGTGTTCGGGACGCAGGGCCGAGGCGCCGCGGTGGGCGATGACGCTGGGCGAAGCGGGCCAGGACGGGCCCGGGTTCTTCAGGTCGTGACCAATGCTGGCGCAGCCGCTTGCCAGGATCGCCGCGAAGATGCAGCCGACGATACGCAGCGATAGTGCATTGACAGGAACCAGCATGGAATACCTCCGATCGTCAGGCTTGACCGCATTGTCATGGCCTGGCATGACACCGGCATGACACTTGACGTTTCAGATGGTGGCCGGTCCCTTGGCCACGGCCTCGATCCGATGTCCATCCGGATCGACCAGGAAGGAGGCGTAGTAGTGCGGGCCGTAGTCTTCGCGCAGTCCGGGCCTGCCGTTATCGGCGCCGCCGGCCAGCAGGCCGCCCGCATGGAAGGCATCGACCGCCGCCCGCGTCGGCGCGGCGAAGGCAAGATGGAAACCGGCGCCGGGCGGCGCGGCATCGTCGCGCTGCTTCAGGCACAGGATGTCTTCGTCGTCCGCCACACCGTAGCCGATCGCCTCGTCGTCTTCGAACACGCGCCGCCATCCCAGCGCGCCAAGCGCACCGTCGTAGAAGCGCGCGCTGGCATGCAAGTCGCGCACGCCCAGCGACAGGTGATGGATCATGATGGCCCCTCTAGATATCGAGGTGCGAGATCAAGAGCCGGCGCTGCTCGATGTCGGCCTGGCTGCCCTGGCTGCCCTCCCCTTGCGCGCCGAGCGAGATCCCGACCGACATGATGTCGATCAGCAGCAGTTGCAGGATGCGCGAGATCATCGACAGGAAGGTGGTGCTGTCCTCGCTGTGGTCGACCGACAGGCAGACGCTGGCCTTCTTCGCCAGCGGCGACTTGCTGCTGGTGATGGCGATGACGTCGGCGCCTTGCGCGCGCGCGGTGTCGACCGCCTCCAGCAGGTCGGGCAGCTGGCCGCCGGTGGAGATCGCGATCACCACGTCGCCCGGTCCCAGCAGGCCGGCGGCCAGGTTCAGCAGGTGCGAATCGCCATACAGCGCGGCCGGGATCCGAAAGCGGAAGAACTTGTGCTGGCCGTCCAGCGCCACCGCGCGCGAATTGCCCATCGCGTAGAACTCGACCCGGCGTGCGCGCCGCAGCAGCTCGATCGCGCGGTCGATCGCATGCACGTCGAGCGCGTCGCGGAACTTCAGGATCGCCGACACCGTGTTGTCGATCACCTTGGCCGACAGGTCATGCGTGCTGTCGGTGACCCGCACCTGGCTGTGGCGCACGGGAATGGTGCCGGTCAGGCTGCCGGCGAATTTCAGCTTGAACTCGGCCAGGCCCTGGAAGCCCAGCGAGCGGCAGAAGCGGATCACGGTCGGCTGGCTGACATCGGCCAGGCGCGCGATCTCCGCGATCGGTTCGGACAACACCTTGCGCGGATGGTCGACCACCAGGCTCGCCACGCGCTGCTCGGCCGGCGACAGCTCATGGCGCAGCTGCTGCACCCGGTCCATCAGCGTGTTGGCGCCGCTGCGGCCGCGCAGGTGCTCGAGCAGGATCGCCGAGACGCCGTACAGGGCCGGATTCGGCGTCATGATCACATAGGTCGGGATCTGGGCGATGTAGTCGGTGAAGCGGCCCTTGGCCTCGAAGCGGGCCCGGAACGGCGATCGTGCGAACCACTCGCCCATGCGCGGCACGATGCCGCCGCCGATGAAGATGCCGCCAAAGGCGCCCAGGGTCACCGCCAGGTTGGCGGCGGCGCTGCCCAGCATGCCGGCGAAGGTTTCCAGCACCTCGAGGCAGAGCGCATCGCCTGCGTCCAGCGCGGCGGCCATGATCTCGGCGGTGCTGCGCGGCGGCGCTTCGACACCGTTGCGTTGCGCCAGCGCGCGGTAGATCAGTTCGACGCCGGGGCCAGAGATCAGGCGTTCGTTCGACACGTGCTTCCATTCGCGCCAGGCGTATTGCAGGATCGCGAATTCGCGCTCGTCGCTCGGCGCGAAGTTGACGTGGCCGCCCTCGCTGCCGAGGGTCACGAAACCATCGATGGTCGGGATCACGCCCGACACGCCCAGGCCGGTGCCGGGACCGAGCACGCCCGACACCGCATGCGTCTGCGCCTCGCCACCGCCGACCTGCAGCAGGTCCCTGGCCTGGAAGCCGGGCAGCGCCATCGCCAGCGCGGTGAAGTCGTTCACGATCAGCAGCGTCGACAGGCCGAGTGCGCGGCGCACCTCGTCGGTCGAGAACTGCCAGTCGCGGTTGGTCATGCGGATGAAATCGCCGCTGATCGGATTGGCCAGCGCGAAAGCGGCGTGATTGATGCGCTGGTTCGGGTGCCCGGCCAGGTAGGCGTGCAGCAGCGGCACGATGCCGTCGTAGTCGTCGCAGCGCAGGACGGTAACCTGGCTCAGGACGCCGGGCCCGGTCTCGAGACCGAAGCGCGCGTGGGTGGCGCCGATGTCGGCCAGCAGGCGCGGACCGTCGGCGAAGGCGGCCCGCGTGGGTTTCGGTTTGGTGTCTGGATCAACGGTCATCGTGTAAGGATACCATTGAACGAATTGCAAGAGAATGGGGTTGCCGGTAGCGCCCTGGGTAGTGAGCAAGCCTTGGGTACCCGCCTTCGCGGGTACGACGTATCAGGGTTGCGGCTGATGGAAACCATCGCGGTCCGCTACCCAACAACGTCGTACCCGCGAAGGCGGGTACCCAAGTTCTTTCACTGAAGCCGCAGCGCCGCGATCAGCGCACCAGCCCCTCCAGCAGCGCCTTGTGGAACTGCGCCGGTTCCTGCATCTGTGGCGCATGTCCCATCTCGGGGAAGGTCACCAGCTTCGATCCGGGAATCGCCTGCTTCGTCTGCTGCGCCAGCACCGTGTAGTTGCCGAGTTTCGGCCGGATCTCGGCCGGCGCCGCATCCTTGCCGATCGCCGTCGTGTCCTTCAGTCCCATCAACAGGAAGGTCGGCGTCCTGATCAACGGGAATTCATGGATCACCGGCTGGGTATAGATCATGTCGTAGATCAGCGCCGAATTCCAGGCCACGATCTCCTTGCCCTTGCCGCGGTACATACCGGCCAGCATCTGCACCCAGACTTCGTATTCAGGCTTCCACTGGCCGTTGTAATAGGTAGTGCGCGAATATTCGCGCAGGCGCTCGGCCGAGGTCTTGAGCTCGCGCTCGTACCACTTGTCGACGCCCAGCGACGGCACGCCCAGGTTCTTCCAGTCTTCCAGGCCGATCGGGTTGATCATCACCAGCTGGTCGGTCAGCTCGGGATACATCAGCGCATAGCGCGTGGCCAGCATGCCGCCGGTCGAATGGCCGATGACGATCGCCTTCTTCACGCCGATGGATGCCAGCAGCTTGCGGGTATTGTCCGCCAGTTGCTGGAAGCTGTACTGGTAGTGGCGCGGCTTGGTCGACTTGCAGAAGCCGACCTGGTCGGGCACCACGACGCGGTAGCCGGCCTGGCTCAGCGCCTTGATGGTGCCGTCCCAGGTCGCGCCGCAGAAGTTCTTGCCGTGCATGAGCACCGCGGTGCGGCCGTTCGGCTTGGCCGGCTTGACGTCCATATACGTCATCTGCATGTCGACGCCCTGGGATGTGAAGCGGTATTGCTGCGTCGGTTCAGGGTATTTGAACTCTTCGAGCTCAGGTCCGTAGACCGGCTCGGTCGACGCCTGCGCGAGGACGGATGCGGGCAGCAGCGCGAAGGCTAGACTCATTCCCGCGACAGCGCGCATGAAACCAATGCCCGCGTCCGGGCGGGCAAGGCGTGTAAAGACTGGCATGGCAATCTATGCAAAGTTGACGGAAGGTCCAGTCTAGCGCAGTTTACCGACGATTCGATACCCCAAAAGTCAGGCCAGCAGCGCGCGCATCTCCGGCACCGACAACGGCGCCGCCTGCGCCTCCTGGAAGCGCCGCAGCACCTGTTCGATCGCCGGCGCCGGCTGCGCGCGGCTGAAGTACCAGCCCTGCACGCAATGCACGCCGCGCTCGGCCAGCCACGACAGGTCGGCTTCGTCTTCCAGCCCTTCGCACAGCAACTCGGCGTCGAACACGGCGGCGATGCCCTGGATCAGGGCAAACACGCCGGCGGTGCGGGCGTCGCTGGCCACGCCGTGCACGAAGCGGCGGTCGGCCTTGAGCCGGTCGAACGGAAAACTGGTGAGCGCATCGAGGTTCGAGTAACCGGTGCCGAAGTCGTCGACCGCCACCCGTACCCCGAGCGCGCGCAGCGCCGAGATACGCTGGTGCAGCAGGGTCGGCGAGTCGAGCAGCTGGCTTTCGGTGACCTCGAATTCGAGCAGGTCGCCCGGCACGCCGGTGGCCTCCAGCACCTCGGCCAGGCGCGCGAAGACCTGGCTGTGCATCAGCGAGGCGCGCGAGAAGTTGAGCGCCACCGGCGGCACCGACAGGCCGCGTGCGCGCCAGTCCATCAGGTCGCGGCACACCAGTTCGAGCACGTGGATATCGAGCTCGAAGATGCGGCCCGAACTCTCGGCCTGCGGCACGAACATCCCCGGCCCCACCATGCCGTAGGCCGGATGGCGCCAGCGCACCAGCGCCTCGAGCCCGATCAGGCGGCCATGCGCGACGTCGACCTGCGGCTGGTAATGCACCTCGAGCCGGCCGAAGCGCGGCGCGCCGCGGATCGCTTCGCGCAGCTCGTAGCGCAGGCGGGCGCGCGCCATCAGCGCCGCATCGTACTCGTGCACGACGCTCACGCCCTGCTGCTGGCGGATCGCGGTGGCGGCGATATCGGCGGCATCGAGCAGGCCGCCGGCGCTTTCCTCGCACGGCGCCTGCTGGCGCCGGATGCCGATGCGCGCATTGAGCGTGTGCATGCAGTCCTGCTCGACCTCGAATGGCTGGTCGATGGCTGCGCACAGGCGGCGCATGCAGGCATCGTGCTCGTGCGGCGGCGAGACCAGCGCGAACGCGAACTGGTCGGCGCCGAGATGGCCCAGCAGCGCGCCATCGGCCCAGTCCTCGAGGCGCTTGCCCATCAGGCGCAGGATTCGGTCGCCCGTCTCGCGCCGAAACAGGTCGTTCACCTGGCGGAATCCGATCAGGTCGACCATGCCGACCGACAGCGTGGCGCCCGGCCGCTCGTCCAGCATGCGCTGCAGGTGGTGCAGGAACACGGCGCGGTTGAACATCCCGGTGACGGCATCGCAGTAGCGCAGTTCGAGCATATCGACGACGATGCGCGCCATCAGCCGCAATTGCGCGGCCTGGGCAACGTCGAGCCGGCGCGGCGTACGGCTCATGACCCACAAGGTGCCTAGCAGGTGTTCGCTCTCGCCCTTGAGCGCCACGCCAGCATAGTGGCGGTAGTGCGGGGCCTGGCTCACCAGCGGATTGTCGGCGAAGCGGACATCGCGGCTGGCATCGTCGATCTCGAACCAGTCGACGCCTTCTTCCAGCGCGCTGTGGCAGAACGAACCGGTGCGCGGCAGGATGCAATCCTGGATGCCGATGCGCGAGGGCAGCCAGATCTGCGACTGGAACATCAGGCTGATGCCGCCAATGTCGGCGCCGGTAGCCTGCACCGCGAGGCGCGTAATGTAGTCGAGCTTGGGGTCGGCCGGATCGGTGAGCACATCGTGACCGACTTCTTCGTCGCCGACGAACAGGACTTCTTTTCGCGCGCCTGGCCTGACGCGCCGCGCCCGCCCGCGCACCAGCCGATAGATCATTCTCGCTCTTGCGATGCCGCTGACCATGCTCCCTCTCCTTCGCGCCAACGCACGCCGGCGCGCCACGGCCGCGCGCTCCGTTGGCGCCCGGTTCCGTACAACATGTATGCGTAGACAGCTTATCAGCGTTCGAGCGAACGCTGCGGACGCGTGGACGGGGATTCCGCGCGGCAGGAAATCATGCGCCCGGCATGGAAAGATGCACCAGCATGGCGCATGGCAGCGAGCGCCGCCATGCGCCGGTCGGACGCGCTCAGTCCTGGGCGATCAGCGCCACCGGCGCCGCGGTGTCGAAGCGCACCTTGCCGCCCTTGACCACGGCGCTCTTGCCGGTGTACCAGTCGCGCACGGTGGCGCCGTCGTGGAACACGCCGCCGACCTGGATGTCCGCCGGCGCGCCGCCCGGCAGGTCGAGCGCCACCACCACGCGGTCGCTGACGCCGTTCTTTTCCCAGGTGCGCTTGAAGGTGTAGGGGCTGTGGCTGATCATCTGGTGCACGCCTGCCCCGACCGCCGGATGGGCGGCGCGGAAGCGGCCCAGGCGCGCCCAGTGGTCGCGAATGTCGGCGACGCGGTGCGCGCCGCGTGCGGCATTGGACTTCAGCTCGTCCCAGTTCATGAACGAGCGCAGCGTGGCGTCGCCTGCCGCGCCGTCGACGCGCAGGATGCGCGCCGTCTCGTCGCCATAATAGATCTGGGCCGCGCCCGGCGCCAGCAGCAGCTTGTTGGCCGATTCGAACGGGCGCTCGCGCAGCGGGTCGAAGGGGCTGCCGTCGTCGTGCGAACTGATGTAGTTGAGCACGGAATAACCCTTCATCTCTCCCTGCAGGATGGTCGAGTAATCCGAGAAGATTTTTTCGTAGGGCTGCTTGGCGTCGCTGCGCAGGCTGAAGCTGATCATGCTGTCGAAGCCCTGGTCCAGGTAATCGACGAAGTCGCCGCCGCCCAGGTCGAACTTGCGCGCATGCCTGATCTCGTAGTTGTACACCTCGGAGACCATCCAGAACTTGTCCTCACCCAGGCGCTGCTTCGGATTGGCGCGCTTCCAGTCCTCGAAAGCGAGGCTGGCTTCCTGCTTGAGTTCCTTCCACAGGCCCGGTTCGGTGTGCTTGACCGTGTCGGCGCGGAAGCCGTCGATGCCGTACTTGCGCACCCAGTCGGCGTGCCACTTCATCAGGTAGTAGCGCGGCGCGCGCGGATAGCCGGTGCGCTTGAAGAACTCGTCCAGCTCCTTCACCTCGCGCTCGTAGCGACCCTCCTTCTTCCACTTCGCCACCAGGTGCGGCGGCAGGTCGACGTTGGCGTCGCTATTGGTGAGGAAGTCCGGCAGATTGGCCACCAGCGTGCAGTCGATCGTGGTGCGCGCATCTTTATAGGTGCACTGCGGGCCGGTACGCACCCACGACTTCGGCCATACCGGATCCTGCTTTGTTACCGGGCCGGTGTGGTTCATCACCACGTCGAACACGATGCGGATGCCGCGCGCGTGGGCGGTGTCGACCAGCTCCTTCAGCTCGGCCTCGGTGCCGAAGGCGGCGTCGAGCGCCGTAAAATCCTTGGCCCAGTAGCCGTGGAAGCCATAGCTCTTGCCGGTGCCTTCATCGGTCGAGCCGTGGATCTGCTCGACGACCGGCGTGAACCAGATCGCGTTCACGCCCAGGTCGGTGAAATACCCTTCCTTGACCTTCGCCGTGATGCCGGCGATGTCGCCGCCCATGAAGCCGCGCAGCTTGGCGGCATCGTCCTTGCGGCCATACGCCTTGTCGTTGGCCGGATTGCCGTTGTTGAAGCGGTCCGTCAGCAGGAAGTAGACGGTCGCGTTCTCCCAGACGAAAGGCTTGCCGGCGGGCGCCGTGGTGTGCGCGGCGGCGGACGACAGCGCGCCGAAGGCGAGCAGCATGGAGGCGGCAAGGACGGGTAGTTTCATGCGGTTTCCTGTGTTGTGGTGTGGCGAGGTGGGTGATCAGGTGATGACGGTGGGTTCGCTGCGGCCGGTGCGCTGGCGCAGTCCGGAGATGCTTTCCGCGACCGCGATCAAGCCTTGCAAGGCCTGCTGGGTATCGAGATCGTGGCGCGCCGGATCGGCTTCGAAGCGTTCGAGGTAGAGCCGGATGGTGGCGCCCTCGGTGCCGGTGCCGGACAGGCGGAACACGATGCGCGAGCCGTCGCTCATGACGATGCGGATGCCCTGCTTGCGCGCCACCGAGCCGTCGACGGGATCGCTGTATTCGAAGTCGTCGGCCAGCGCCACGTGATGGCCGTCCAGCGCCTGGCCGGCCAGTTCGGGCAGGCGTGCACGCAGCGCGTCCATCATGCTTTCCGCGGCCTGGGCGTCGACCGCTTCGTAATCGTGGCGTGAATAATAGTTGCGGCCGAAACGCGCCCAGTGCGCGCGCAGGATGTCGTCGACCGATTGCCTGCGCACGGCCAGCAGGTTGAGCCAGAACAGCACCGCCCACAGGCCATCCTTTTCGCGGATGTGGATCGAGCCGGTGCCATAGCTTTCTTCGCCGCACAACGTGGTGAGATTGGCGTCCATCAGGTTGCCGAAGTACTTCCAGCCGGTGGGCGTCTCGAAGCAGGAAATGCCGAGCGCCTCCGCCACGCGGTCGGCCGCCTGCGAGGTCGGCATCGAGCGCGCGATGCCGTTGATGCCGCCCGCGTAGCCCGGCGCCACGGTGGCGTTGGCGGCGATGATGGCCAGGCTGTCCGACGGCGTGACGGCGATGCCGCGCCCGACGATCATGTTGCGGTCGCCGTCGCCGTCCGAGGCGGCGCCGAAGTCGGGCGCGTCCGGCGCCGCCATCACCGCGATCAGCTCGGCCGCGTTGACCGGGTTCGGGTCGGGATGGCCGCCGCCGAAATCCGGCAACGGTTCGCCGTTGACCACGGTGCCGGCGGGTGCGCCGAGGACTTCTTCGAGCACCGCCTTCGCATACGGCCCCGACACCGCGTGCATGGCGTCGAAGCGCATCCGGAAGCCGCTGGAGAACAGCGCGCGGATCGCGCCGAAATCGAACAGGCGGCCCATCAGCTCCGCGTAGTCGGCGACCGGGTCGATCACCTCGATCGTCGTGTTCCCGATGCGGGTGCTGCCCAGGCGATCGAGATCGACCGGCGGCGCGTCGCCGATGCGGTAGGCGGTGAGCGTCGTGGTGTGCCGGTAGATGGCGTCGGTGATTTTTTCCGGCGCCGGTCCGCCGTTCTCGATGTTGTACTTGATGCCGAAGTCGCCCTCCGGTCCGCCCGGATTATGGCTGGCCGACAGCACGATGCCGCCGTCGCAGGCATGTTTGCGGATCACGCAGCTCACGGCCGGCGTCGACAGGATGCCGCCCTGCCCGACCAGCACCCGCTCCACGCCGTGGGCCGCGGCCATGCGCAGGATGGTCTGGATCGCCTCGCGGTTGAAATAGCGGCCGTCGCCGCCCACCACCAGGTGGCGGCACTTGCCTTCGCCCAGGGTCAGGAAGATGGCCTCGACGAAGTTCTCGAGGTAGCCGGGCTGCTGGAATTCGCTCACCTTCTTGCGCAGGCCGGAAGTGCCGGGACGCTGCCCGGCGAACGGGGTGGTCGCGACGGTGTGAATGGTCATGCTGTGCTCCTGTCCAGGTAAGTTTGCGCTCACATATTCGCCCCGCTGGAGCGAATATGTTAGTAAAACATTACGATACGACAGCCGCAAAAATGACGGCGCGCGTGGAAAATAGCGGGGTCAAGCCTTGACCGGGGCCGCCTTGTCGGTGACGAACAGGGTCAGCACCGCCGCGACCAGCATGCAGCCGCCGCCCAGCACCAGGGTCTGGACCGCATGGCCGCCGAACAGGTGCTTGGTGACGCTGCCCAGCAGCAGGCCGCTGACGATTTGCGGGATCACGACGAAGAAGTTGAACAGGCCCATGAAGTAACCCATGCGCTTGGCCGGCAGCGAGCCGGCCAGGATCGCGTACGGCATGGTCAGGATCGAGGCCCAGGCGATGCCGATGCCGATCATCGGCAGCACCAGGGTCTGCTTGTCGGTGATCAGGAACATGCTGGCCAGCGACAGGCCGCCGATGGTCAGGCACGTGGCGTGCACGATCTTGCGGCTGGTGGCGCGGGCGAACACCGGCAGGATGAAGGCGGCCAGCGCCGACACGCCGCTGTACACCGCGAACATGATGCCGACCCAGTTGCCGGCGTCCTGGTAGGCGCTCGATTGCGCATCGGTGGTGCCGTAGACGTTGTCGGCGATCGCGGTGCCGGTGTAGATCCACATCGCGAACAGCGCGATCCAGGTGAAGAACTGCACGAAGGCCAGTTGCACCATGGTGCGCGGCATCTTGCCGAAGCCGCCGAGGATCTCGACGAACATCGTGCCCACGCCGCGCGAGGCCTTACGCTCCTTATGGAAGGCCTCCATGTCGGGCGGCGGCAGTTCGTCGGCGAATAGCACGGTCCAGCTTACCGCCAGGAAGAACACCAGGCCGCCGGCATAGAAGGAGTAGCGCACGGTGTCCGGGATCACGCCGCCGACGGCAGCGTTGGACACGCCCATGCTCTCGAAGAAGGTCGGCAAGAGCGATGCGATGACGGCGCCGCAGCCGATGAAGAAGGTCTGCATCGCATAGCCCGCGGTCTGCTGGGCCGGATCGAGCTTGTCGCCGACAAAGGCGCGGAACGGTTCCATCGATACGTTGATGGCGGCGTCCATCATCCACAGCACGGCGACCGCCATCCACAGCGCGGTGGAGTTCGGCATCAGGAATAGCGCGATCGCGGCCAGCACGGCGCCGATGAAGAAGAACGGACGGCGGCGGCCCCATTTCGGGTGCCAGGTATTGTCGCTCAGGTAGCCGATGATCGGCTGGACCAGCAGGCCGGTGACCGGCGCGGCCAGCCAGTACAGGGCCAGGTTGTCGGGATCGGCGCCGAGGGTGGCGAAGATGCGGCTGGTATTGGCGTTCTGCAGCGCGAAGCCGAACTGGATGCCGAAGAAACCGAAGCTCATGTTCCACAGCTGCCAGAACGACAGGCGCGGCTTGAGCACGGTCGATTGCATATCCATTGTGTGTCCCCAATCTGGCCCGGACGCGACCGGGCTTCTCTCGTGTGTGATTGCACGGCCGCTCGTTCGAGCGTGCCGTCAGTGCCTTGTGCAGGATGCGGTGCGAAGCCGGAAGGGACGAAAAGAGACGACCACAGTCCGGCTAGCGTATCTGTAGCAAAATAACATGGTGGTTTCTAGGTGTCAATCGCGGCGTTCCCATAGTAGGACAGCCGCGACAACCCAGTGTAAACACGGATTTTTGTAGTCAAACAACAGCGTGCACCGTCGTTTGACTACCTGCTTACGCCTGCCCTTTGCGGTGCGGCTTCTTGCCCGGCGCCGGCTTTTCGCTCAGGCGGCGTTCGACGCCCTTCTTGGCGGCGTACGGTTTCTTCGCAGCGGGCGTGGCCGGCGTTTCGCCATCGCGCGTGATATCGAGCTGGCGCCCTGCCACCCACACGGTCTTGAGGTGGTCGACCAGGTCCTTCGGCATGTCGTCCGGCAGGTCCAGCGTCGAATAGTCGTCATAGATCTCGATGCGGCCGATGTGCTTCGACGGGATATTGGCTTCGTTGGCGATCGCGCCGACGATATTGCCCGGCTTGGCGCCGTGCACATAGCCGACTTCGATGCGGAAGGTGGCCATGCCCGGCTCCGGCTCGCGCGCCACGCGCTCTTTCTTGAAGCCCGGCTCGCGCGGCGGACGCGCGGGACGGTCTTCCCACTCGCCGCGCGGCGGACGCTCCTGGAAGCCGCGCTCGGCGCCGCCGCCAAACTCGCGCTGCGACGGCACGCCTTCCGGACGCGCCTCGCGATCCGGCTTGGTCAGCAGCAGCGGCTCGTCGCCGCGCGCCAGCTTGGCCAGCGCAGCCGCGATCTCGATCGCCGGCACGTTGTCTTCACGCTCTATCTCTTCGATCAGCGAGCGGAACACTTCCAGCCCGCCTTCGGCCAGCGTGGTGCGGATCTGGTCCTTGAAGCGGCTGATGCGCACTTCGTTGACTTCCTTGATCGTCGGCAGCGACAGCGGCGCCACCGGCTGGCGCGTGGCGCGCTCGATCGCCTTCAGCAGGCCGCGTTCGCGCGGGGTGATGAACAGGATCGCGTCGCCGCTGCGGCCCGCGCGGCCGGTGCGGCCGATGCGGTGGGTATAGCTCTCGGGATCGGACGGCACGTCGTAGTTGATCACGTGGCTGATGCGCTCCACGTCCAGGCCGCGGGCGGCGACGTCGGTCGCCACCAGGATGTCGATCTTGCCGTTCTTGAGCTGCTCGATGGTGCGCTCGCGCTGTTGCTGGGCCATGTCGCCGTTGATGGCGGTGGCGGCGAAGCCGCGCGCCTGCAGCTTGGTCGCCAGTTCCTCGGTGCCCAGCTTGGTGCGGGCGAAGATGATCATGCCATCGAACGGTTCGGCCTCGAGGATGCGGGTCAGCGCGTCGAGCTTGTGCATGCCCGACACCAGCCAGTAGCGCTGGGTGATGTTCTCGGCGGTGCCGGTCTTGGCCGCGACGGTCACTTCGGCCGGATCGCGCAGATAGGTCTTGGCGATGCGCTTGATCGCCGGCGGCATGGTGGCCGAGAACAGCGTGGTCTGGCGGCCTTCCGGGGTCTGCTGCAGGATGTGTTCGACGTCGTCGATGAAGCCCATGCGCAGCATTTCGTCGGCTTCGTCGAGCACCAGCGTGGTCAGCTGCGACAGGTCGAGCGAACCTTTTTCGATATGGTCGATGACCCGGCCCGGGGTGCCGACGACGACGTGCACGCCGCGGCGCAGGCTCGACAGCTGCGGGCCGTAGCTCTGGCCGCCGTAGATCGGCAGCACGTGGAAGCCCTTGATGTGGGCGGCATAGCTCTGGAAGGCTTCGGCCACCTGGATCGCGAGCTCGCGCGTGGGCGCCAGCACCAGCGCCTGCGGGGTGGTCTGCTTGATGTCGATGCGCGACAGGATCGGCAGGGCGAAGGCGGCGGTCTTGCCGGTGCCGGTCTGGGCCTGTCCCAGCACGTCGCGCCCTTCCAGCAGCAAAGGAATGGTGGCGGCCTGGATCGGCGACGGCGTTTCGTAGCCGACGTCCTTCAGCGCTTTCAGGACGGGCGCCGAGATGGAAAGGTCGGAGAACGATGGGATGGGGGTGTCGGACATAAAAGAATTGCTCTTGAAATAAGTAGAAACGAAACCGACAGTTTACACCGTCGTCTCGTCCGGGGCGCTAAATAGGATGGATGCGGGGGTCAAAACCACAGAATCCGGAAAAACAAAAAAGCCCTTGCAGGCAAAAACCTGCAAGGGCCCCGATGAGGGCAGGCGCTGCCGCCGTGGCGGCGCGCCGGTATTACGGCGTGAAACTTACAGCTTGTAGTTCAGGCCGAGCAGCATCTGGCGGCCATACTTGCTGTAGCCGCGCGGACGGTCTTCGGTGCCGGCGTAGCTGCGGAACGCGGTATCGGTCAGGTTGTTCACCTGGAACAGCACCGACAGGCCTTCGATCTGCTTGAAGTCGTAACCCAGCTGCAGGTCGACCACTTTATCAGCTTTCACGTAGGTCAGCTCGGTAGCGCCGCCGATGCCGCCGATCTCGCCCACGAAATCGCTGCGGTAACGCTGGCTGACGCGGGCCGAGAAACCGTCTTTTTCATAGTAGGCGGTGACGTTGAACACGCGCTTGGACAGGCCCGGCAGCGGGATCGCGAGGCTGCCGAAGCGCTGGTCGACGATCGAGATTTCGCTGGCGGTGAACGAGGCGTTGGCGGTGATGCCGAAGCCGTCGAGCATCGGGTGGATCATGTCGAGCGGGGTCGAGGCCGCGAATTCCAGGCCTTTCAGGTTGCCGCCTTCGCCGTTCATCGGCTGGGTCATGGTGCCGATATTGGTCAGCGCGCCCTGCAGGTTAAACTCGGAGAAGTCACGCGGCACCGTCACGCTGTAGATGTACGAGGACAGGTCCTTGTAGAAGCCGGCAGCCGAGACATAGCCCTTGTTGCCGAAGTATTTTTCGTACGACAGGTCGACCTGCTTGGCGCGCCATGGATCGAGCTGGGCGTTGCCGCCATTGCCCCACGGGGTGCCGGTGGTCTGCGCGGTCAGGCCCACTTCGAGGGCGGCGTTCAGCTGGTTCAGCTTGGCGCGCGCCAGGGTCTTGCCGGCGCCGAAGCGGATGAATTGCTGGTCAGGCAGGGCCCAGGACAGGTTCACGCTCGGCAGGTAGTCGGTGTATTTCTTGCCGTCGGTCAGCGGGACCAGGTCGGCGAACGGCCAGGCGCGCAGGGTGTTCGCGGTCGAGCTCTGGTCGGTCTCGATCACTTGCATGCCGATATTGCCGCGCAGTGGCATCGACATCAGTTCCGTGTCGATGTTCAGCTTGGCGTAGCCGGTCTTGACCTTTTCTTCGATCGACCAGTTCTTGGTCGCGCCCCATGGCACCAGGATGGCCGGGGTGAACGGGCCGAAGTTATTCGCCAGCACGGCGTCGATGTCCCAGCTCAGCGAATTCTGCAGCCCATACAGGCCTTGCGAACCGTTGATCACGCCAGGTGCGAAGGTACCGGCGCCGATCTTCGAGAAGCCGGTTTCCAGGTGCTCTTTCTCTTTTTCGCGCTTGGAGTGGTTGTAGCCGACTTCCAGGCTGCTGAACGGACCGTCGGCGAACTTGCGCTCGAGGCTGACGCGGAACGACGTCATCTTGTCGGTCATGTTCGGGGCATTCACATAACCTTCGCCGAACTGGCCGCCGATGGCGATCTGCGACGGATCGTCGTACACGCCCGACAGCGACAGTTGCGGGATGGTGCCGCCGTTGTAGCTGTAGCCCAGGGTCTGGCGCGCGGCGCGGCCGGCGTTGATCTCGATCAGCTGTTCCTTGTGGTCGGCCTTCGAGCGGCTGATGTCGACGATACCGACCCAGTCGCCATTGGTGTAGCGGTTGTTCCAGCCGAAGGCGGTCAGCTTGTCGTCGCGCGTCATGCGGTTGTTACGCACGACCGGATTGACGTTGTTGGCGGTGCCGGCGATGGCGACGCCATTGACCACGCTCGACGGCGCGAAGCGCACTTCGCCGTCGTCCTTCAGTGGAATCTCGATGCCGCGGCGGATTTCTTCCTGGTCGAAGCGCGAGTGGTAGACGTCGAAGGTCGAGCTGAAGTTGCGGTTCGGACGCCATTCCAGCACGCCCATCAGGCCGTCGCGCACCTGGTCGCCGGTGGTGGCCATCGACTTGATGCCCTTCGGCACCTTGACGGTCGTGCCCGGCACGGCATTAGTGTCGTCCACCCAGTCCCAGGTCTCGAACTGCTGGTGCACGTTCGGTTTGTCCTGGCGCGCATAGCCGATCGCCACGCCGATGGTGCGGTCGGCGAACTGGTCGATGTAGGAGGCGCTGATGCGGCTGCCGGTGTCCGGCGAACCGGCGCTGATCGAGCCCTTCGAATTCTTTTCGCCGCGCACGTTGACGCTGATGGTGCGCTCGCGCAGTGACAGCGGCTTGATGGTCTGCAGGTCGACCGTGCCCGACAGGCCCTGGCCGATCACGCTGGCGTCGCCGGTCTTGTACACGGTGACGGCATTGATCAGTTCGGATGGGTACTGGTCGTATTCGACGGTACGGTCGGAGCTGGTGGTGACCTGCTCGCGGCCGTTCAGCAGCGCGGTCGACAGGTCGCCCGAGGTGCCGCGGATGCTGATCGACTGGGCCTGGCCGTTGACGCGCTGGGCCGACAGGCCCGGCAGGCGGGCCAGCGATTCGGCGATCGACACGTCCGGCAGCTTGCCGATGTCTTCCGAGGAGATCGCTTCGACGATGCCGGTCGATTCGCGCTTGACGGCGATCGCGTCCTCGATCGCGCGGCGGATGCCGGTCACGGTCACGGTGGTGACGGGCGCGTCGGGATTCAGGGTGGCGGCTTCGGAGGTGGCGGCGGTTTGCGCGTGTGCGCTGCCGGCCAGAACCGTGACGAAGATGGCGCAGCCGGCGGCAACCGGGCTCAACTGGAATGCGGCGCGCTTGGTGGCGATGTTTTTCATGTGTCCCCTCAGATAGAACGATGTGGTCCCGAAATCAGCTGGCTGGCCGGACCGGGATCGGCTTTTTGCGACAAAATCAACGTTGGGCGGAATTTTGTATTAAAACTAGATGCACTGTCAACGGGAGTTATTTGCAGCAAGGATCATCGCAGGTTTTTCGCTAATTCATTGTAAATGAACGAGTTTTTCGTTGTTAAAGCGCTACATGGCGATTTTCCCGGTCTGTAGTCAGGCTACAAATGCCTTAAAAACCAGCATGATTTTCTTGCTTTGCACCATCGTGGTGCACTTATGTAGTAAAACAACCAGATCAGAAGCGAGGCGTTCAAACGCATGAAAAATTGCTACATGCAAATGATCGGACCCTGATGTGTCGTTACAACAGGCGAAAAAAAAGCCGCCCGAAGGCGGCCGCGTGACGCAGGAATGACGGTCGATCAGCCTTTGCGCACCGCGCAATGCTTGGCGATGTACTCGTCATGCGTTGGCATCACATCCACGCATTTGCGGATTACATCGCGCACGCTGCCCATATAGTCGGCGATGTCCGCCTCGGACTGGGTATCGGCCAGCGGGTGGTAGCCGTCGACCGGCATGTTCTGCCCTTCCAATACCTGCAACCAGCCGACTTCCGAAAACAGCTCGTTATCGACCCGCACGATCTTGCCGCGCGAGCGGTACAGGTCCATCTTCTGGCGCAGGGTATCGGGAATCGCCATATTGGCGCATTCGGTCCAGTAGGCCGAATCGGTGCGCTGGTTCAGGTGGTAGTGCAGGATGATGAAGTCGCGCACGCGCTCGTACTCGAAGCGCGACTGGCGGTTGAATTCGATCCGGTCGGTATCGCTGAAACGGCGGTCCGGGAAAAATTCGACCAGGCGCGCGATCGCTGACTGGATCAGGTGGATGCTGGTCGACTCGATCGGCTCCAGGAAACCACCGGCCAGGCCCATCGCGACCACGTTGCGGTTCCAGGCCTGCTTGCGCATGCCGGTACGGAACCTGATCAGGCGCGGTTCGGCCAGCGCGCGGCCGTCGAGATTCGACAGCAGGGTCGCCGTCGCCTCGTCGTCGCTGATGAAGCGGCTGCAGTAGACGTGGCCGTTGCCGGTGCGGTGCTGCAGCGGGATGCGCCACTGCCAGCCCGACTTGTGCGCGGTCGCGCGCGTGAACGGCGTCAGCGCCGGCACCGATTCGCAGGGCACGGCCAGCGCGCGGTCGGCCGGCAGCCAGTGGTGCCAGTCTTCGTAGCCGGTCTCCAGGGTTTGCTCGATCAGCAGGCCGCGGAAGCCCGAGCAGTCGATGAACAGTTCGCCCTCGACGCGCTGGCCGCCTTCCAGCTCGACCGCCTCGATGAACCCGTCCGGCTCGCGCTGGATGGCGCGGGTGATCTTGCCTTCGATGCGCGTCACGCCGCGCTGTTCGGACAGTTTTCTCAGGTATTTCGCATACAGGCTGGCGTCGAAGTGGTAGGCGTAGGCGATGTCGCCCAGCGGCGAATTCGGTACATCGGTACGGGCCGGCATGAACTTGCCAGCCTTGGCCGCCATGCGCGTGATCGAATACTCCTCGAGCGGCGCGGCCTTGCCCAGCGCGCGCATCTTGTGCCAGTACTGTTCGAACGGCACCGTGGCCAGGTCCTGGCCCATGCGGCCGAAGCCGTGCATGTAGCGCTCGCCCAGCTTGCCCCAGTTGACGAACTCGACGCCCAGCTTGAAGGTGCCCATCGTCTCGCGCATGAATTCGTTCTCGTCGATCCCGACCACGCGGTTGAAGCGCTGGATCATCGGGATGGTCGCCTCGCCCACGCCGACGATGCCGATCTCGTCCGACTCGACGAGCCGGATGTTGTAGCGGCCGTTCAGCATGCTCGAAAGCGCCGCCGCCGTCATCCAGCCCGCGGTGCCGCCGCCCACGATGACGATGTCCTTGATTGCCTGGTTTTCCATGTTTTCTGCCCTAGTCTCTTCCAACGAAAAACAACCCCCGGGGCCGGGGGCCGCGAGGGTTGCATTGTAGTCCGGCTTGCTATCAGAACTTGTAGTTGGCGCCGAACTGGTAAGTGCGGCCGTACACGACGCGACGGGTAATCGAATCCGGATTATCCGTGTACTCCTGGTATGGCGCGTTGTTCCAGTTGTTCGCCTGGGCGAACACCGACAGGCCCTTGGCGAAGCCCGACTGGATCTCGTACGAGACCTGGAAGTCGACGATGGTCTCGCCCTTGACGAAGGTGTACTGCAGCGTGTCCGAGAAGTCCGGCGACTGGCCCAGGAAGTCCGAACGCTTGCGCGCCGCGGCGGCGATCTGGAAGCCGTTCTTTTCGTAGTACAGGCGCAGATTGCTGACCTTGCGCGACAGGCCCGGCAGCGGAATCGACTGCGCCGCGGTCTGCACGTTGCCGAAGCCCAGCGCCGGGATGTCGATCGCGGAACTGGTGTACGAGTGGTTGGCCAGCACGCCGAAGCCATCCAGCCACGAATGCACCATGTTCAGCGGGACGTTCACCGCCAGCTCGTAACCGCGGATGCGGCCGCCTTCGCCGTTTTCAGGACGGTTCAGCACGCCGATGGTCGAGCCTTCGAACGTGCCCGAAGTCGGCAGCGGCGTGGTCGACGTGACCCATGGCGCGAAGTCGTATTCCGACGGCGTGCGCAGGATGAAGCTGTCGAGCTTCTTGTAGAAGCCGGCCACGCTGACATAACCCTTCTTGGCGAAGTATTTTTCGTACGACAGGTCGAACGATTTCGCTTCGAACGGCTTCAGGAGCGGGTTGCCGCCGCCGCCGCTGATGAACGGGTTGGCGACGCTGGTGTTCACGCCGAAGCCGATGCCGCCGCGCAGGTCGTCCAGGCTCGGACGCGACAGCACCTTGGCCACGCCCATGCGCAGCACCTGGTCGTTGTTCAGGTCGAACGACAGGTTCAGGCTCGGCAGCACGTTCCAGTAATCGGCGGTGTCTTCCGCGCGCACCACCGGGCACGAGGCCGCCGTCTCGCCGGTGCAGTTGCCGCTGTTGTAGCCGCCGCCGGTCTGCTTGGTGTGCACGAACTGGGTGCCCACGTTGCCGCGGTAATCGAAGCCGAACAGCTGGCCGTTCAGGTCGCCCATCACGTAGGCGGTCTGCACGGTTTCCTTGACGTCCCACAGCTTGGTCAGGATGTCGGCATTGACCTTCTCGGCCAGTTCGTACACGGTGCCCAGCGAACCGAGCGGGTTCCAGGATGCGACCGGGATGCCGGTGGTGCCGGCCGTGTTCGGGGTGCTGTCCGGCATCGGCACGGCGCCGTACAGGTCGCCGCCGACGATCATCAGGCGGCCTTCTTCGCCGGTGCGGCGTTTTTCGCGGTCGGTGAAGTTGTAGCCGAACTGGAGGGCCGATACCGGACCCCACTCAGTGTCGCGCTTGGCGTTCAGGCGGATCGCCTTGAGCGTGTCCGCGATATGGGGCTGGGCCAGGTAGCCGGCCTGCGCCAGCGGCTCGGCCGCGGTGCCCGACCAGCCGTTCACGTCGGTCAGGCGGGCGATGTTCGGATCCGAATAATCCAGGCCGGTGCGGTAGGCGACATCGGCGTAGTTCAGGCCATTGAAGCCGGTCCACGAGATGGTGTCCAGGTTGGTGGCGTTGCCCGGCAGGCCGGCGGTGGTTTCGTAGCGCGAGCTCAGCTTGGTCGCCTTGGACCAGGTGATGTCGGCGCTGGTATCCCACTCGCCCAGTTTCAGCTCGTTCTTCCAGCCGACCGTCTTCAGGTCGTCCTCGGCCGCTTCGATGTGGTTGCGGATGACGGCCTTGTAGTTGGTCAGGGTGCCGCTGGTGGCGATGCCGTTCGATACGGTGACGTCCTGCAGCACGCCGACCGGGTCATAGCGGCCCGATTCGTTGTTGCCGATCGCACCTTCCAGGCCGGTACGCTTGAAGCCCGTTTCGCCGGCCGAATAGAACAGGTCGACGGTGGAGCGGAAGTTGCGGTTCGGACGCCATTGCAGCGAGGCGAAGGCGCCGTCGCGGTTGTGGTAGCCGGTCTCGGTGTCGGCGGTGAAGCCGGTCGGTACGCGCACGTTCTGGCCGTTGTACGGCAGTTCGGCCGTGTTGCCGCCCCATGCGTCGAACTTGCGCTGTTCGCCGCCGGTCTCGTCGTACGAGGTCAGGCCGACCGCGAGGCCGATGGTGCGGTTGGCGAACTGGTCGATGTACGACAGCGAGAAGCGGTCGCCATCGCCTTCTTCGTTGGTGCGCACGCCCAGGCGGCTCTTCTTGTAGTTGACGGCGACCACGCGCTTGCCGAAGTCGAGCGGCTGCACGGTCTTGAGGTCGATGGTCGCGGCCAGGCCCGAACCGATCACGCTCGCGTCCGGGGTTTTATAGATCACGACGCCGCCCATCAGCTCGGACGGGAACAGGTCGAATTCGGGGTTGCGGGCGTTGCCCGTCGAGGCCATTTCGCGGCCGTTGAGCAGGGTGCCGTTGAAGCTCGGCGACAAGCCGCGCACCGAGATTTCGGACGCGCGTCCCGAACCGCGGCTGCGCTGGGCGGTCACGCCCGGCAGACGTGCGATCGATTCGGCTACCGAGGAGTCGGGCAGTTTGCCGATGTCTTCGGCCGAAATCGCTTCGACGATGGAATTGGAGTTGCGCTTGACCGAGATCGCCGCTTCGATGCCCTGGCGGATGCCGGTCACGGTGACGGTGGAGACGTTCGGGGTCGGCGCCGCTGCCGGCGTCGCGATGACTTCGCTAGTGGCGGCCGCGGTCGGGGTGTTCGGTGCGACGGCGGTTTGCTCCGCGCTGCCCGAGGCCTGGGCGAAGGCCTGGCCGGCCAGCGCCGACAGCAGGACGGCGCAGCCCGCGGCGAACGGGTTCAAGGGGAATGCGGTACGCGCCGACTTGCCGGCGCGCCTGGTGGCGGTAGCTTTCATGGGTCTCCTCGATGGAAGGCTCGTCCCCTCCACGGCTCGGGCCGGGTGGTCTCGCCTCAACAATTTTTATCAGCTTCCGACTGCCTACTGTACTAAAACTAGATTCTTGCAATCGGAAAACTGTGTCTATTGACAATGATGGCAGGTTTCAACAAAAACAGTTTCGCGCTCGTTGTACTCAGGCTACAGAATTCGGCCTCATTTGCCGTCGTCATACGACAATCGCTCTGTTTCTGAAGGAAATCTGAAGATTCCATATGAGGCAAAAGAAGTAGTTCCACTAGATGCAGTGCCAGGTGTATTGATTGTTTGCACCAGATTTCTATAGTAATCTTCGGCCAACACAACAACATTTTGCGCCTTATCGCTACCCATCAAGCATGGTTTTGTAGTCTTACTACCTTGCTGCATGAGGAGCGACGACGCCCTACATCATGAGACAACTCCTCGCCAGCATCGTGCTCGGCAGCGCCTCGTTCGCCGCCTGTGCCCAGCCCACCGCCATCGCCCACATGGAGCCGCCGTTCTGGTGGGCCGGCATGCAGCATCCCCAGGTCCAGCTGATGGTCCATGGCGACAAGATCGCCGAACTGCAGCCGCAACTGGCCTATCCCGGCGTGCGCATCGCCAGCGTGACCCGCACCCCGAACCCCAACTACCTGTTCATCGACCTGGCGCTCGATCCGGCGGTCAAGCCGGGCAGCTTCGACATCGCCTTCAACGGCGCTGGCCGCACGGCCAGCTACACCTACCGCCTGCTCGAGCGCGAACCCGGCTCGGCCAAGCGCCAGGGCTTTTCCAGCAAGGATGCGATCTACCAGATCATGCCGGACCGCTTCGCCAACGGCGACCCGTCCAATGACAGTGTCGACGGCATGCCGGACAAGCTCGACCGCAAGGGCGGCCTGGGCCGCCATGGCGGCGACATCAAGGGCATCATCGACCGCCTGGATTACGTCGCCGGCCTGGGCTTCACCCAGCTGTGGCCAACGCCGCTCGTCGAAAACAATATGCCGGGCTACTCGTACCACGGCTATGCGGCGACCGACCTGTACAAGATCGACCCGCGCTACGGCAGCAACGAGGATTTCAAGCGCCTGTCGCAGGAAGCGAAGAAGCACGGCATCGGCATCATCCAGGACGTGGTGCTGTCGCACATCGGCAGCCACCACTGGTGGATGAAGGACATGCCGGCCCCGGACTGGATCAACTACAACGACAAGTTCGTGCCGACCCACCACTACCACACGGCGGTGCAGGACCCGTACGGCTCGAAGGAAGACGCCGACAACTTCACGCGCGGCTGGTTCGTCAAGAGCATGCCCGACATGAACCAGTCCAATCCGCTGGTGGCGAATTACCTCATCCAGAACAATATCTGGTGGATCGAGTACGCCGGCCTGTCGGGCCTGCGGATCGACACCTTCGGCTATTCGGACAAGCCGTTCCTGGCGGAGTACACCAGGCGCCTGATGGCCGAATACCCGAACCTGAACCTGGTCGGCGAGGAGTGGAGCACCAAGGTGCCGGTGGTGGCCTACTGGCAGCGCGGCAAGCAGAACTTCGACGGCTACCAGGCCTATACGCCGAGCCTGATGGACTTCCCGGTCGCCGAGGCGATGCGCAAGGCGCTGGCCGACAAGAAGGGCGGCAACGTATTCACCGACGTCTACGAGACGCTGTCGCTGGACTACCTGTATCCGGAGCCGGGCAACCTGGTCCTGTTCGCCGACAACCACGACATGTCGCGCATCTACAGCGAAGTGGGCGAGGACTTCGACAAGTACCGCATGGCGATGATCTTCATGATGACGGCGCCGCGCATCCCGCAGTTCTACACCGGCGACGAGATCCTGATGACCAGCGCCGTCGGCGAGCGCAACGACGCCACCTACCGCACCCCGTTCCCGGGCGGCTGGGCCGGCGACAAGGTCGATGCTTTCAAGGGCGTCGGCCTGAACGCGAAACAGCGCGCGGCGCAGGACTTCGTGCGCAAGCTGGCCAACTGGCGCAAGGGCCAGCCGGTCATCCATCACGGCAAGATGATGCACTACGGGCCGCAAGACAACACCTGGGTCTACTTCCGCTACGACGACGAGAAGAAGGTGCTGGTCGCCTTCAACAACAATACGAAGGAAAAGGCGCTGGACGTCGACCGCTTCCGCGAGATGCTCACGGGCGTGACGAGCGGCGTCGATGCCCTGACCGGCAAGACCTATGACCTGCGCGAAAAACTGACCCTGGCGCCGCGCGCGGCCATCGTCCTCGAACTGGCGGCGCCCCAATGAAGCGCCATGCCATCGCCCTGGCCGCCCTGCTCTCCTGCGGGGCCGCCGTAGCGCAGGACGGCCTGTACGTGCGCGGCGCCTTCAATGGCTGGGGCACCGCCGCCCCGCTCGCGGCCAAGGGCGATGGCATTTACCAGGCCGACGTCGAGGTCATGCCCGGCAACCATGCCTTCAAGCTGGGTACCGGCGACTGGAGCGCGGAATGGGTGATCGATCCCGACAAGAGCACCAGCGTCAAGCCCGATACCGATTACCGGCTGGAGCGGCAGTCCGGTCCCGAGACCTTCCTGTTCGTGCGCCAGCCGGGCACCTACCGCTTCACGATCGATACGCGCGACAAGGCGGCCCCAAGGCTCAGGGTGGCGCGCATCGCCGACGCCAGGCGCGATACCGGTATCGACCCGCATGCCGGCCACGCGGCCCAGGCCAGCCAGCAATGGCCGACCTGGGACGGCAAGGTGGAAACCGTGCGCTACTCGACGCCGGATGCGAACGCGCCGCTGCGTCGCTACGTCCAGTCGAGCACCATGCTGCTGCGCGATCCCGGTCCGCAGCACGTCGCCTACGCCGAAGAGGACGGGCTGCCGCGCGTACGCAGCGGCAACCTGGCCTTCGACGCCCTGTTCGCCATGGCGGGCCGCGAGATGCGCCAGAATTCGGTCAGCCAGATCAACGACGGCAACTACAACGGCGGCAACGCGATCGACTGCGCCTGCTTCGCCACCGGCGAGAAATGGGCCTATGTCTGGACCCGCGACCTGTCGTACGCGGCCGACCTTGGGCTGGCGATGCTCGACCCGCAGCGGGTGCGCAATTCACTGGATTTCAAGCTCTCGGGCTGGCGTCCCGATATCAAGGTGGCGCCGCAGGTTCCCGGCTCGCCAGACGGCCTGCAGGTCGTGCAGGATACCGGTAGCGGCGGCAGCTGGCCGGTCAGCACCGACAGGCTGACGTGGGCGCTGGCGGCCGAGGAGACGCTGCGCACCCTGCCCGCGCTAGAGCGCGCGCCGTTCGCCGCGCGCGCATTGAAAGCGCTGTCGAACACGATCGAGATCGACCGCGTGGCCGCTTTCGATTCGGTCACGGGCCTGTACACGGGAGAAGAATCCTTCCTCGACTGGCGCGACCAGAGCTATGCCGCCTGGATCCCGGGCGACCTGGCGTCGATGGCAAGTTCGAAAGCGCTGTCGACCAATGTCGTCTATTACCAGGCGCTGAACCTGGCGGCGAAGCTGGCGCGCGAACACAAAGATACGCAAAAGGCGCAGCGCTATGCAGGCTGGGCGCTAGACCTGAAGCGGGCGATCAACACGCATCTGTGGCTTCCGGACACAGGCATGTACAGCAGCCTCACCGCCGGCCACCTGGACAACGCACCGCTGCATAAATTCGACTGGCTGGGCCAGGCGCTGGCCATCGTCAGCGGCGTGGCCGACGAGCGCCAGGCGCGCGCGATCCTGGCGCACTATCCACATGGCCCGCTGGGCGCGCCGATGATCTGGCCGCAGCAGATTGGCGCCCCGGTCTACCACAACCGTTCGAGCTGGCCGTTCGTGACCGCCTATGGCTTGCGCGCGGCGGCGCAGGGCAGGAACGTGGCGGTAGCCGACGTCGCCTACGCCTCGCTGATGCGCGGCGCGGCGGTCAACCTGTCGAATATGGAAAACCTCGAGTGGCTGTCCGGCCAGCCGCTGCTGCTCGACGAGAACAATCCCGACCTGAGCGGCCCGGTGATCAACTCGCGCCGCCAGCTATGGTCGGTCGGCGGCTACCTCGGCATGGTGATCGGGAATGTGTTTGGCGTGCAGACGCTGGACGACGCCATCGCACTGCGCCCCTTCATCACTTCGAAGCTGCGCCGCGACACCTTCGGCGGCACGAACGAGATCGCGCTGCACGACCTGCGCCTGCACGGCAAGCGCATCGACGTGCGCCTGCAGTTGCCGGCAGCGAGCGAGCAGGACGGCTATTACACCGTCGAGCGCATCGTCCTGAATGGCAAGCCGGTCAAGGACACGATCCGCCTGCCTGAGCTGGCCGACACCAACCGCATCGAGATCGTGCTGGGCAAACTGGTGGCGGGCCAGCAGGACATCCGCCGCGTGAACGCCAATCCCTACGAGGAGGCAAGCGCAGTCTTTGGGCCGCGCGAGCCAAGCATCGACCGCCTGGAACGTGCATCTTCCGGCCCGGTCACCCTGCAGATCGGCGCCAACGGCAACGCCGCCAACGTGCGCTACCGCGTCTATCGCGACGGCAAGCTGGTTGCCGACGAGCTGCCAGCCGGGGCCTGGCGCGATCCCAAGGCGAGTGCGACGTCCTGCTACGCGGTCGAAGCGCAGTTCACCGACAGCGGCAACGTCAGCCACCACAGCCAGCCGCGCTGCGTCGATGCGGGAATCGAGATTCCCGTGACGGATGCGCGCGTGCAGTCGAACCTGCAGGCGACGGCGCCCGATGCGCGCTTCACCCGGCCACACCTGAAGGACTGGGGCCAGCCGGAAGACCGCTTCGCCATCGACGGCATCCGCATCGAGCAGGCTGGCGACTACCGGCTCCAGGTGCGCTACCACAACGGCGCCAACCAGGTGAACCTGGGCATCAGCGGCGGCGTGAAGTGGCTGGCGCTCAAGGACAGCACCGGCAAGGTCGTGGCCCAGGGCGTGATCCAGTTGCCGCATGCGCCGCTGCTCAAGCAGGACACGCCGAGCGTGTACTCGACGCCGCTGGCGGCGCGCGTCAAGGCGGGCAGCTACCGCCTCGAGATGACGGACTTCTACAATATGAGTTATCTCGAGAGTAACCGCAGCTTCACCGGCGCCGGTGGCGCCGAGCCGTCGAACCGCTTCGACATCTACGGCGTGCGCCTGCTGCGTGTGAAGTGAGAGGCCGACCGCTTACGCGGTCTCGAACGTCCCGTTGATGGGGCGCGGATCGCCGCGCCCCTTTTCCGACACCAGCAACTTGAGCCGCCCTTCAAGCACGCGGAACTCGAACGGCGTCGCCATCTTGCTCACTTCCCCATCGGCAGCCACCTTCAGCCGCTTGCGTCCATAGAACGATGGCGTGCGCACGGTCATGCTCTTGAACGGGAACGCGATCACGTCGCCGCCCGCACCGAGCTTGCCGAAGGCGCCGCGGATTAGCAAACCCAGCAGCCCGAGTTTACCCATCGGCTTGGGCGCCAGCGCCACCAACTGCCCTTCTTCGACCGCCTCGGTCAGGTCTTCCATGCCGACCTGCTCCATCTGCAGCCGATTATTGCCAACGAACAAGGTCGTGGTGCGCAGGCGTTGTTCCTTGCCGTCGAGCTCGAGCGTGATGCGCAGGTGGCGGTGCGGGCGCAAGGCCATCTTGATCGCCGACAGGAAGGCCACGACACGGCTGCGGCCATACTCGCGCTTGTCGTGTTCGCGTTCCTCCAGCAGCGCCGGATACAGGCCCACGCTGGCATTGACCAGGAAGATCTTGTTGTTGAGCATGCCGATCTGCACCGGCCTGACCTCGGCGCGCAGCATCGCATACACCGCCTCGGCCAGGTCTTCCGGAATGCCGTGGGTGCGGCCGAAGTAGTTAAATGTTCCCTGCGGCAGCACGCCGAACAGGCAACCGGCCAGCACCGCCTGGTGCGCCACCGTGTTGATGGTGCCGTCGCCGCCGGCCGCGACCAGCACGCCGTCGCTGGCGACCGCCTTGCCTGCCATCTCGCGCGCAATGTCTTCCAGCCGCTCCGGCTTGTCGACCACCTCCAAATGACAGACCCGGCCCGACCTGTCCATGACCTCGCGGATCGTCGAGATGCGTTCTTCGGTCTCGGAATGCCCGGAACCGGCATTCAAGACGATGTAGAAATGGGCGTCGGGCAGCAGCTCGGTGGGTGGCATCGCAGGGTCGATTCGATCAGGTGGCGTTGAGGATGCGCCATCGTATCACCGTCAATACCGCGCGCAAGGTGCGCTACTCAACCATCCAGCTCCGTCAGATAGACGTCGACCGGCGGCTGGCCCGGCGCCAGGGTGGCGCGGCGCGTGAAGCGCAGGCCGAGGCGCTGCAGCAGCGCGATGGAGGGGGCGTTGCCGGGCGCGACGATCGCCGCCAGGCGCCGGATGCCCAGCGCCGCCGCATGGCGCACCGCCGCCTGCCCCGCCTCGAGGGCGTAGCCGTGGCCGCGATGCGCGGGCAGGAAGGCATAGCCGATGTCGACGTCGTCCAGCGTATCGCGCTTGACCAGGCCGGAGAGACCCAGCGGCATGCCGTCTTCCAGCCGCTCGACCAGGTATAGCGAATGCCCGTGTTTCGCCTGCATCGCGATCGGCCCGTCGCGCAGCCCGCGCCGCGCGGCGTCGACGCTGCGCAGCTGGCGGTCGCCGATATGCTCGATGAAGGCGGGGTCGTTCACCAGCGCCAGGTAGAAGGGCGCGTCGTCCTCGGTCACGAGGCGCAGGCGCAGGCGGTCGGTGCGGAGGATGTCGGTCATCCCCCGATCATACGCCTACTCGTCCGCGGTCGGCCAGTGGTCGGGATCCTGCAGCAGCTGGTACATCACATAGGCGTCGACGTGGCCCAGGCGCTTGTGGCGGAAGGCCTTGGGCAGGGTGCCGACGATGGCGAAACCCAGCTTCTTCCACAGCCCGATGGCGGCGGCATTGGTGCTCACCACGTGGTTGAACTGCATCGCCAGGTAGCCCTGGCCGCGCGCTTCGTCAAGGCTGTGCTCGCCCATCAGGCGGCCGATGCCCGCGCCCTGCGCCGACGGGCTGACCATGTACGAGGCATTGGCCACGTGGTGGCCGCGCCCGACCTGGTTCGGCACCAGGCGGTACATGCCCAGCACGCGCCCGCCGGTGCTCACGGCGACGAAGCTGCGCACGCCCTGGCCCAGCCAGTAATGGTGACCGGCCTCGCGCGAGGTCGCAGTGGTGAATACATAGCTCTCGCCGGCCACGACATGGGCACAAAAAATGGTCCAGATCGCCTCGAAGTCGGCTTCGGCGGCGGGACGGATTTCAATATCTCTCACGACTATCTTAATACGAATGCCAACAATGGCAATCAGCTATTTTGCCTGAATTCTCACGAATTTTCACACACCCACCGAAATCGCCGAACCGCTGCTGCGCCTCATGCTCACGCCAGTGGACCACCAAAACGTAGCAATTTTGGCACAAGTGGCATGAGGCCAAACAAACAATGCTGCGATGCAATATTACCCGTTATAAATAAGGCACGGTTGTGCGTTGCAACACCCGCCAATCGTGGTTACACTGGCAGATATTGCAGCGCGCCATACTTGACCGATAGGAAACCCGATGACCTCACTTCCCGAGCAATTGTCCGCAGCATCTACCAGGCAACTGAGCGCCCAGCTGGATGCGCAGTTCCGCATTTTCCATACCTTTGCCGCCCAAGCGCTGGACAACGTCAGCCGCCTCGCCTCGCTCAACCTGTCCGCCTCGCGCGCGTCGGTCGAGCGCTCGTCGCAGACCCTGCGCCAGCTGGCCGAAGCGACCCAGCCGCGCGACCTGCTGGTGCTGCGCACCCACGCCGAGCAGCAGGTGCGCGGCCTGGTCGACTACGGCCGCGAACTGTTCAACATCACCGCCAATGCCCAGCCCTACGGCTTGCGCACGATCGCGGCGCCAGCGGCGCCAGCAGCCGCGTCGCCAGTCGCGGTTGCGGAGATCGTCCACGAAACGCCGGTTGCCGAGGCGCCGCCGGAAGCCCAGCAAGCTGCGGCTGCGGCCGCGGAACCTGCACCGGAACCGGCCGCGGAACCAGCGCCGGCGCCAGTGCCGACGCCTGAAGCCTTCGTGGTCGAGCAGGCCGAACCGATTGCCACCGCGGCCGAGGTACAGGCGACCATCCTCGAGGAGCCGGTGCCCGTGTCCGAGCCGAAGCCGATCGCCAAGGCCGTCGGCAAGGGCGCCCCGAAGGCCGCCGCCGCGCCGCAACCGCTCGCGGCCCCGGTCGAGGACAAGGATTCGGCCACCGTCACCCGCATCGGCGCGCCGCCGAAGCGCCGCAAGTAGGCCGCGCACGCTGCGGCGAACGAGGCCGCGGAATGCGCCGGACTGGCAAAACGACTACACTAGCGGGCTCTGGCCCTAATGCCGTTAAGTTAGCGTAAAAACCGTCGTTCCCGCTAAGGCGGGAACCTAATTCTGCGAGCGTTTCGACGACGTTAGCAGAACTTGGGTTCCCGCCTTCGCGGGAAGTCGTTACCTCCAGTGGAGGTAACGACGTGGTGGCTACTCTTAACTTAACGGCATTAGGCTCTGGCCCGCTTTTTTTTCGGGGCCCATTTCCAAGGATCTCGAATGAGTTTGTCCAGGCTGATCGGCGGCTTCGTGCGCCGGCATTGGCAATCCTATGCCTCGTCGGCGGTCATGCTGGTCGGCGTGGCGATCTGCACCGTCCTCATCCCGCGCACGGTCGGCGCGCTGGTCGACGCCCTCGCCGCCAACCGCCTCGGCCAGCACGAACTGCTGGTCGGGATCGCCGAGCTGCTCGCGCTCGGCGTGGCGATCTACGTGCTGCGGGTCTGCTGGCGCATCCGCCTGTACTCGGCCGCCTACCAGCTGGGCGTCGAGCTGCGCACCCGGCTCTACGCGCGCCTGGCCGCGCAAGGCCCGGCCTTCTACCAGCGCCAGCGCACCGGCGACCTGATGGCGCTGGCCACCAACGACATCGACGCCATCGAGATGGCGGCCGGCGAAGCGCTGCTGGCCGCCTTCGACGGTACGCTGACCCTGGTCATGGTGCTGGGCATCATGATGCTGGGAGTCGACTGGCGCCTGGCCCTGGTCGCGCTGCTGCCGTTCCCGCTGATGGGCCTCGCGTTCTGGTATATCTCGACCCACATCCACACCGCCGAAGGCGATGCGCTCAAGCGCTTCTCCGCGCTCAACGACCATGTACAGGAATCGCTGTCCGGCGTACGTACCCTGCGCGCCCTCGGCCTGGAAGGCCGCAGCGCGGCGCAGTTCGGTGAACTGGCCGGCAATGCCGCGCGGGCCAGCCTGACGGCGCAGAAATGGGAAGCCGCCTATGAACCGGCGGTCGGCCTCACGCTCACCGCCGCCACCGGCCTCACGCTCGGCCTGGGCGGCTACCTGGTGTGGCAAAACGAACTGACAGTCGGCGCCCTGACCAGCTTCACGATGTACCTGGGCCAGCTGATCTGGCCGATGTTCGCGGCCGGCTGGGTGCTGGCCCTGATCGAACGCGGCCGCGCCGGCCTGGCGCGCCTGCAGCCCCTGCTCGACGCCCCGCTGTCGGTCGAGGACACCGGCACCATCGACAAGGTCGGCCAGGGCCCGCTGGTGTTCGATGGCGTCACCTTCGCCTACGGCGGCGCCGACGCGAACCTGCAGAAGCCGGCGCTCGATCGCGTGTCGCTGACCTTGGCCCCTGGCCAGACCCTGGGCCTGGTCGGCCCGACCGGCTCCGGCAAGTCGACCCTGCTGCGGGTGCTGCTGCGCCAGGCCACGCCGCAGGCCGGACGGGCCGAATGGGCCGGCCAGCCGCTCGACGCCTACCGCCTTTCGGCCCTGCGCGCCGCCACCAGCTGGGTGCCGCAGGAATCCTTCCTGTTCTCGGCCTCGATCGCGGAGAACATCGCGCTGGCCCGCCCCGGCGCCTCGCGCGACGAGGTGATGGCGGCGGCGCGCATGGCCGACATCCACGACGACATCCTGCGCTTCCCGCAGGGCTACGATACACCGGTCGGCGAAAAAGGCATCACCCTGTCGGGCGGCCAGCGCCAGCGGGTCGCGATCGCGCGCTCGCTGCTGGCCGACAGCTCGCTGCTGCTGCTCGACGACGCCCTGTCGGCGGTGGACACCGGCACCGAGACCCGCATCCTGGAACACCTGGCCGAGCTGCGCCAGGCGCGGCCCGAGCGCGCCGCGATCATCGCCAGCCACCGTCTGTCGGCAGTGGTGGCGGCCGACCACATCGTCGTGCTGAAGGATGGCCGCGTGACCGAATCCGGCACCCACGACCAATTGCTCGCGCTGGACGGCTGGTATGCCAGCCAGTGGCGCTACCAACAACTGGAGGCCAGCCTTGATGCAATCTGAAGCAACGCCCGACAAGTCGCTGGAGCGCGGCATGCTCCGCGACCAGGCCAGGCTGGCCACGCGCCTGCTGCGCCGCGCCGCCGCGCCCGAGAAGCGCCAGCTGGCCATCGCCACCCTGTGGCTGGTCCTGGCCGCCGCCTTCGAAGTCCTGGGCCCGCTGCTGGGCAAGGCCCTGATCGACGACCACCTGCTGCCGCGCGAGCTCGACTGGCCGCGGATGGCGCTGCTGCTGGGCGGCCTGGTGGTCACCGGCTGGATCGCGAGCTGGGTGCGCTACCTGCAGCTGATCCGCCTGTCGGGCCTGGCGATGCGCTCGGTGCAGCGCCTGCGCGAATGGGTGTACGGTCACGTGCTGCGCCTGCCGATGGCCTTTTTCGATCGCGCCATCACCGGCCAGCTGGTCAGCCGCGTGACCAACGACACCGAGGCGGTCAAGACCCTGTACATCCAGGTCCTGTACGTCATGCTCGACAACTCGATCGTCCTGGTCGGCACCATGATCGCGATGGCCTGGCTCGACTGGCGCCTGATGCTGATCGTGCTGACCCTGGTGCCGGCCGTGGTGGGCATCGTCTGGCTCTACCAGCGCCTGTCGGCGCCGGCCGTGACCCGCGCACGCGCGCTGCGCAGCGACATCAACGCGCAAATGGCCGAATCGATCGGCGGCATGAGCGTCCTGCAGGCCAATAATGCCGAGGTGCGCTTCGGCGAACGCTTCCTGGGCACCAACCGCAACCACTACACGGCGCGCGTGGCCGAGCTGCGCGCCAACGCTTTCCTGCTGCGGCCCGCGCTCGACCTGCTCAACGTGGCGCTGCTGGCGCTGGTGATCTTCGCCTTCGGCCAGCGCCAGGTCGGCGCGGTCGAGGTGGGCGTGCTGTACGCTTTCGTCAGCTATATCGCACGCGTGGTCGAGCCCCTCATCCAGATCACGATGCAGTTCAGCGGCCTGCAGCAGGCGGTGGTCGCGGCGGCGCGCGTGAACACCCTGCTCGACGAAGCGGGCGCGCCGGAGCACGCCAGCGGCCGCGCCCAGGACGAAGCGGCCTTCTCGCCGGACGCGCCGGCGGTACGGGTACGCAATGTGCAATTCGCCTACGTGGCCGGCCAGCCGGTGCTGCACGACCTGTCGCTCGACGTGCCGCAAGGCGCCTTCTTCGGCATCGTCGGCCATACCGGCAGCGGCAAGTCGACCCTGCTGTCGCTGCTGCTGCGCTACTACGTGGCCGACCAGGGCAGCATCGAGATCGGCGGCCTGCCGCTGGCCGGCATCGGCAACGAACGCTTCCGCAACGAGGTCGGCCTGGTGCCGCAGGATCCGTTCATCCTGGCCGCCAGCGCGCGCGAAAACATCGACATGGGCCGCGGCCTGCCGCTGGCGCGCCTGCAGGAGGCGGCGCGCGCGGCGCATGCGCACGACTTCATCGCCGCACTCGAAGACGGCTACGAAACCCAGTTGGGCGAAGGCGGCTCGCGCCTGTCGTCGGGCCAGAAGCAGCTGATCGCGATCGCGCGCGCGCTGGCGGGCGAACCGCGCATCCTGCTGCTGGACGAAGCGACTTCGCGCATCGACAGCGCTACCGAGCAGATCGTGCAGGAAGCGCTGGAAGAATTGCGCGGCAAGGTGACCATCATTGCCATTGCGCACCGCCTGTCGACCATCCGCGAAGCCGACCGCATCATCGTGCTCAACCACGGCCGCATCACCGAGGCCGGACCG
This sequence comes from Telluria beijingensis, assembly GCF_030770395.1. GTDB lineage: Bacteria > Pseudomonadota > Gammaproteobacteria > Burkholderiales > Burkholderiaceae_D > Telluria > Telluria beijingensis. The sequence goes on from NZ_CP132480.1 coordinate 2,011,275, forward strand.
CACGAGGAACTGATGCGGATCGAGGGCGGTTTGTACCAGCGCCTGTACCTGCTGCAGCAGATCGCGGTTTAAATCCGGCTCCAGTTGAAGCACCCGGCCAGCGCGCCGCTGCCGCTCACCAGCAGCGCGCCGTGCCGGTACAGGTCCCAGCGGCGCGCCTGCGGCACCGCCACCACGACCACGCCCATGGCGCGGTCGCTCCAGACCAGCCGGCCGTCGACGGCGTCGAGCGCCGAGAACACCTCGCGCGGGCCGGCGTCGGGACGAAACACGACGGTGGCCAGGTCTTGCCCCGGCGGCGGCACCAGCGCCCAGGCGCCGGCGCCGGCCGTGCCGGCGGCCAGCAGCACCAGCGCCGCGGTCGAACCGCGCATGCCGGTGGAACCGCCTCCGCCACGGCGGCGCAGCCAGCGCCAGCCGAGCACCAGCGGCGCGATGCCGAATGCGGCCAGCCACAGCAGATCCCACAGCAGCGGGTTCGGGCTGTCGATGCGGATGCGATGGATGCCGAGCAGCCAGTGCGACAGCAGCGCGTCGATGGCGTGCCAGGCGCCAAAACCCACCAGCATCGCGCCCGCCAGCGGCCGCCCCCAGTCGACCCCACCGCGCCGCTGCGCGCGCCACAGGCCGAACAGGCCGGCCAGCGAGACCACATACATCAGCAGGTGGAAGTAGCCGTCCCACAGCACCTGCAGGCGCAGGTCGTCGATGCCGGGGACCAGGCTCAGCAGATGGTGCCATTGCAGGATCTGGTGCAGCAGGATGCCATCGAAAAAGCCGCCCAGCGCAAAGCCGAGCGTCGCGCCCCAGCGGGCCCATGGCGATGTCCACATGAAGCGCTCCTCGTCGATGTCGTGGAACGAGTATAGAAGGCGCAGACGATCCGGCTCGCACCGTTCAGGCAAAAATAATGTGTGATTTATCGCCTGACAGTAGATGACTTGCATCGACAATTTGTTTCAACCCTCATGCGTCGGGAATTGGCTTTCCGGCCTGGATTGGCGGGCTTTATGGGGTATTTCCCCCGGCCCGGTCCAGGGCTGCCGAGGCTGTGTCATTTTTGTGACATTTAAAGAGAAAGTGGAATTTCTGCTTTGCAAGAGCCATATAATGGCCCAAACAACTTCCGCCGGACCGACCCGGCGCGACGAGATACGGCATGTTGGCTGTCCTGCAATGCGCATTGGCGCGCTCTCGCTCCCACGCACTGGCGCTGGCCCTGTGCGCGGCATCGGCGTGGGCGTTCGCCGATGACGTCCTCCCCCTGGACCAGCGCATCGCCGAGATTCGCGAGCTGAACCGCTTCGTGCCCGAGCGCGCCCTGCCCCAGCTGGAAGCGCTCGAGACCCAGGCCCGCAACGCGCCGCTGGCGCAGCGCATCGAGTTCCTGAACCAGATGGCCATGGCGCGCCACGGCCTCGGCCACCATGCCCAGTCGTTCGCCCTGTCCAACGAGTTGATCGCCATCGGACGCGAACACGATCATGCCGGCGCCCTGGCCAAGGGCTTGCTGATGCAGGGTTACTCCGCCTTCGCCCAGCACCGCCAGGGAGAAGCGCACCGCCTGGTCTGGGAAGCGGAAAAACTGGCCAACACCACCGACGACATCGACCTGCGCGTGCGCGCGGCGATCTCGTCGGGCGAATCGTATGCCGAGGATGGCAACCTGCCGCGCGCCCTGGAGCGCTTGCAGTCAGCGGCGGCGCTGGCCCGCAAGCAGGGCGAGCCGGTCCATGTCGTGATGGCGCTCAATTCGCTGGTGCGCCTGTACGCCAAGATGCGCGAGCCCGAAAAAGGCTTCGGCCTGATCGACGAAGCGCTGGCCGCCGCCGAAAAGGCGAACTCGCCCGGTCGCATGGCGACCATCAAGAACGCCGAATACGGACTGGCGATCGATACCGGCCAGCGCGAACGGGCGCTGCGCGCGCTGCAGGAGGGCCTCGCCCTGGAGCGCTCGATCGGCGCCAACAAGCGGGTGGTCGTCTCCCTGATCAACCTGTCGGACTTCTATCTCAAGACCGGCGACTTCAGGCACGCGGCCTCGTACGCCGAGCAGGCGGTGGCGGCCTCGCGCCCATTGAATGACCGCGCACTGGACGCCACCGCCCACCTGAACCTGGGGCAGGCCTACCTGGGCATCGGCAACGTGGCCGAGGGCAAGCGCCATATCGAGATCGGCGTGGACGGCTATGAGGAAATCGGCGACAAGCCGGAACTGCAGACCGCGCTGGTCGAATACGGCAGTGCGCTGGAACGCGCCGGCGACCTGCCCGGCGCGCTGCAAGCCTATCACCGCGAGCGCAAGATCTCGAACGAGCTGTTCGAGCGGCGCCGCCAGCAGGCCATGCTCGACCTGCAGGAAAAATACGATACCGACAAGAAGCAGCGCCAGATCGAGCTGCTGCGCAGCGAAAACCTGATCAAGTCGACCGAGATCGACAACCGCCGCCTGCAGCAGCGCGTGTGGTGGCTGCTGGTGGCGGTGTTCGCGCTGGCGGCGACCGTGGTCGGCCTGCTGTACCGCAAGGTACGCCACGCCAACGCCCAGCTGCACGAAAAGAACCGCGAACTGAAGCAGCAGAGCGTGCGCGATCCGCTGACGGGACTGTACAACCGCCGTCACTTCCTGGAGTACATGCGCGCCTTGCCGGCCGCGGGACAGCCGGCCGGTGCGTTGTTCCTGCTCGACGTCGACCATTTCAAGAACATCAACGACACCTATGGCCACGCGGCCGGCGACGCGGTGCTGACCACGATCGCGGCGCGCCTGTGCGAGATCCTGCGTGAGACCGACATGATCGTGCGCTGGGGCGGAGAAGAATTCCTGGCCTACCTGCCCACTGCGCCGGCTGGCAAGGCGGGACTGGACGAGGTGGCCGAGCGCATCCTGGCCGGCATCGGCGCGACCGTCGTCGAGCATGGCGGCGCGGCCCTGAGCGTGAACGTGTCGATCGGCTACGCGCCGTTCCCGCTGGCGGTCGGCCAGCAGCAGCTGGCGTGGGAACGGGTGGTCAACCTGGTGGACATGGCGCTGTACCTGGCCAAGTCGCACGGCCGCAACCGCGCGTATGGCGTGCGCGGCTTCGCCGACGACCGGCTGGCCAGCATCGATGCGATCGAGCAGAACCTGGAACATGCCTGGCGCGCGGGGCAGGTCGACCTGTCGACCGTGATGGGGGAGCGGGAGCCGTTGAGAGCGGTGAACGGTTGAATGACAAAAACGCCAGCCGCAGGATGCGGGCGTGCTGGCGGTCGCGCAGCAGTTCTTGCTTCTTGCCGTAGCGCTCGTATTCGCCAACCAGCGACACGTCCTCGGTCAGCGCATATTGCAGGCCGACTGCGCCGTACAGGCCAGTGTCGCGCTCGCTCCAGCGCGCATCCATGAAACTGCCCTTGCGTTCGTTATGGGACACGCCCAGCTTGCCGTAGACCGACAGGGGGCCGTTCAGCGGCAAGGTGTACTTGCCCGCGACGTAGGTGCTGTTGCCGGTCAATGCCCGTGCTGCCCGCCCGCCACCGCCGGCACGACGAATTCCACGGTCTTGCTGGCGATGACCTTGTGCGTGGGATCGGCCAGTTCGAGCAGCACCTTGTGCGGCCTGGGCGCCAGGCCGACCAGGATGATCGGCTCATTGCTGGCGTCGGCCCAGTGCCACGGCGCGCCGTCCACCGTCACATGCAGGTGGCCGATGCGCGGCGAGACATCGAGCGCACCCTTGCCATACACCGGCACGATGCGGATATTCTCGGTGCGGTAGCCGATGAAGACCTGGCCTTTCGCCAGCGGGCCTGGCAGCGGCTGGTCGACGGTCAAGCTGGGCGCCGCCTCGTTCTCGATCGCCACCACGGCGATCGGGCGGGCGCCGCCGGTGTCGGCCTGAGCGAACACCGGCAGCGACAGGGTGGCGGCAAGGATCAGGATGGATAATGGTCGCATGACAGTCTCCTAGACGAGGTTGATCTCGACGCCGATATTGCCGCGCGTCGCCTTCGAGTACGGGCAGGTCTGGTGCGCCGTGTCCACCAGCGTGCGCGCCGTCTCCCGGTCCAGCCCTGGCAGGTGCACATTCAGGCGCGCCTGCAGGAAGTAGGCGCCGTCCGCATGGCACAGGTCCACCTCGGCGTCGACCGCCAGGTCCGCCGGCAGCTTCACGCCCAGCTTGCCCGCTGCGAGCCCGATCGCGCCGATGAAGCAGGCCGACCAGCCGGCCGCGAACAGCTGCTCGGGATTGGTGCCCTCGCCTTTCGATCCGGGCGAAGACAGTTGCACGGCCAGGCGGCCGTCATGGCTGCGGGCCGCGCCATCGCGTCCGCCCGAAGTGGTGTGGGTCTTGCCGGTGTAAAGCACGTTTGCTTGGGTGTTCATGGTCGATCTCCTTAGAATTTTGCGACGTCGAGGATGGCCTGGGCGAATGCGCGTGGCGCTTCCTGCGGCAGGTTGTGGCCGATACCGCCCGCGAGGTGGCGGTGCTCGTACTTCTTCAGGAACTTCCTGGCGTAGTTCTTCGGGTCCGGGTGTGGCGCCCCGTTGGCCTCGCCTTCCATCGTGATGGTCGGCACGGCGACGTCGGGGAAGGTCGCCAGGCGCCGCTCGATGGATTCGTAGCGCGGCTCGCTCGGCGCCAGGCCCAGGCGCCAGCGGTAGTTGCTGATCGAGATGGCGACATGGTCCGGGTTGTCGAGCGACCTGGCCGAGCGCGCGAAGGTGGCGTCGTCGAACTTCCACTGCGGCGACGCCAGCTCCCAGATCAGGCGCGCGAAGGCGTGCGTGTTCTCGCGATACCCCAGTTCGCCGCGCGGGGTGGCAAAGTAATATTGGTACCACCATTGCAGCTCGGCCTTCGGCGCCAGCGGCTTGACGTTGCCTTCCTGGCTGCCGATCAGGTAGCCGCTGACCGAGACCAGCGCATGGAAGCGCTGCGGCCACAACGCGGCCAGGGTGGTCGCGATGCGCGCGCCCCAGTCGAAGCCGGCGACGATGGCGCGCTCGATCTTCAGCGCATCGAGGAAGGCCACGGCGTCGGCCGTGAAGCTGGCCTGCTGGCCGTTGCGCGGCGTGTCCGGCGACAGGAAGCGCGTGCTGCCGTAGCCGCGCAGGTGCGGCACGATCACGCGGTAGCCGGCGGACACCAGGATCGGCGTCACGTCGATGAAGGCGTGGATGTCGTAGGGCCAGCCGTGGAACAGCACGACCGGCATGCCGTCGCGCGGCCCGGCATCGACATAACCGACATCGAGCACGCCGGCATGGACCTGGCGGATGTCGGTGAAGGTGTTGCTGGCCGGTGAAATCGCGCCGTAGTCGCCGGCGCTGGCGGGTGCGGCCTGCACCGCTTCGACCAGGCTGGCCTGGGTAGCGACGAGGCCCAGCGCCGCCGTGCCGAGGAAATTCCTGCGTGTCAGGTTGGTCATGATGTTCTCCTTCGTGGATTGAATCGATGGTGGGTCAGGCCACTTCGCCCAGCAGCGCCTGGATCTTCGCTTCGGTTTCCTGGTAGGCGCTTTCACCGAAGTGCGTGTAGACGATGCGGCCGCGCCTGTCGATCAGGTAGACCGCCGGCCAATAGCGGTTCGAATACGCTTCCCAGGTGGCGTAGCGGTTGTCCTGGGCCACCGGGTACGGGATGCCGAAGCGCTTGATCGCACCCTGCACGTTCGCGGTCGAGCGCTCGAACGGGTACTCGGGGGTATGCACGCCGACCACGACCAGGCCCTGGTCCTTGTACTTCTCGTGCCAGCGCTTCACGTGCGGCAAGGTGCGGATGCAGTTGATGCAGGTGTAGGTCCAGAAATCGACCAGCACGACCTTGCCGCGCAGGCCCTGCATGGACAGCGGCCGGGAATTGAGCCACTTGTCGATGCCGGTGAATTCGGGGGCGGTATCGACCCTGGCGAACGGCGCGCCGTGGGCCGTGGCGGCGTTGAAGAAGGTGGCGCCGGCGAGCAGCGTGACGAACAGGTTTTTCATGGTGGGTCCTTTCACAGCGAGATGAAGTTGGCGAGGTGGGCGTACAGCAGGACGTCGTACTGGAAATAAATGGCGGCGGCGGTGGCCAGGATCAGCGCGCCGAACACCTGTTGCAGGCGGTCGGCATGGCGGGCCACGGCGCGGATCCGGGTGCGCACGAACTGGCCGCCGTAGGCGATGACCAGCATCGGAATGCCGGCGCCGACGGCGTACAGCAGCAGCAGGCCGGCCGAGCGGCCCAGGTCCCGGGCCTGGGCCACCAGCACCAGGATCGAGGCCAGCACCGGCCCGGCGCAGGGCGTCCACACCGCGCCGAGCGACATGCCCAGCAACAGACCGCCGAGATTGCCGGCGCGTTCGCTGCCGCTGGCGGGCAGCGTGCTGCTCACCAGGCTGCCCAGGCGGTTCATGAGCCAGGCATACGGCGCCTTCCACAGCATCGCCAGGCCCAGCACGGCCAGGATCGCCAGGCCCGCATGGCGCAGGGTTTCATGGGCCAGCACCACGTGCTGCGAGGCGCTGGCCAGCAGCATGCCGAGCGCGGCGAAGGCGATGACGAAGCCGGCCACGATGAACAGCGGACGGGTGTTGCGCCGGCCTTCGGCCTGGTCGTTCAGGGTGCCGCCCAGGACGATGGGCAGGATGGGGAGCACGCAGGGCGAGGCGATGGTCAGCACGCCGCCGAGCAGGGCAAGTGGTGCGTCGATGGGGTTGGGCATGGCACGGTCCTCCTGTTGGAATGACCGTATTGGACCGCCGTGGCGTATCCGGGATGTGTCGCGGATGGGCGTTTTTGCAATCCAATGTACCCGCCCGGGGGCCAGATACATTGGCATACAAAAGTGCGCTACCTTTACGCTATAAAGACAGCATTGCCACCCTCGACCGACCCTTACCGCGTGCCGACCATGGAACAACCCGACCATATCCTGATCGTCGACGACGACCTCGAGATCCGCGAACTCCTCGCCAGCTACCTGGAAAAGCAGGGCATGCGCGCCTCCACCGCCGCCAACGGCCGCCAGATGCGCGCGCTGCTGGAGCAGCACCGGTTCGACCTGGTAATCCTGGACCTGATGCTGCCCGGCGAAGACGGCCTGGCCCTGTGCCGCGACCTGCGCGCCGGCAAATGGCGCGCGCTGCCGATCCTGATGCTCACCGCGCGCGATGAAGAGACCGACCGCGTGGTCGGCCTCGAGATGGGCGCCGACGACTATCTCACCAAGCCGTTCGCGGTGCGCGAATTGTTCGCCCGTATCCGCTCGGTGCTGCGCCGCGCGCGCATGCTGCCGCCGAACTTCGAGGTCAGGGAACCGGGCCAGTTCCTGGTGTTCGGCGACTGGCGCCTCGATACCGTCGGCCGCCACCTGCTCGATGCCGATGGCACCCTCGTGGCCCTGAGCGGCGCCGAATACCGCCTGCTGCGCGTCTTCCTCGACCATCCGCAGCGCGTGCTGTCGCGCGACCAGTTGCTGAACCTGACCCAGGGCCGCGACGCCGAGCTGTTCGACCGCTCGATCGACCTGCTGGTGAGCCGCCTGCGCCAGCGCCTGGGCGACGATGCGCGCGAACCGCGCTACATCAAGACCCTGCGCAGCGAAGGCTATATTTTCTCGTCCGCGGTCGAGGCGGCGGACGGCCCGGCATGAGCGCCCCGCTCCTGCGCTGGCCGCGCACCCTGTTCATGCGCCTGGCGCTGATCCTGGCGCTCGGCCTGGCGCTCGCGCATGCGCTGTCCTACGTCCTGATCATGGGCGAACGGCGCGAAGCGACGGTCGGGCTGATGCTAGGCTACCTGGAGCAGGACGTGGCCAGCTCGGTGGCCCTGCTCGACCGCCTGCCCGCCGCCGAGCGCGCCGCCTGGCTGCCGCGGCTCGAGCGCCGCACCTACAGCTTTTCGCTCGGCCCCGGCGACCGGGGCTACCCGCCCGACACCGCGCACGCGCGCCGCATCGCCGACGCCTTCATGGACGCCATCGGCAGGCAGTACCAGGTGAGCGCCTACGCGGTGCCAGGCTATCCGAACCGGGTGCAGGCGCGCGTCATCCTGGGCGACGGCACGCCGCTGACGATCGATATGCGGCCCGCCGGCCTGCCGGTATCGAACTGGCTGCCGGCGGTGCTGCTCGGGCAGCTGCTCCTGCTGGCGATCGTCACCTGGGCCGGCGTGCGGCTGGCGACCCGGCCCCTGGCCCGGCTGGCCGATGCCGCCGACCGGCTGGGGCCCGACCTGAAGGCCGACCCGCTGCCCGAATCCGGCCCGCAGGAAGTCGCGCGCGCGGCACGTGCCTTCAATGCGATGCAGGCGCGGATCACTGGCTACATGACGGAACGCACCCAGATCCTGGCCGCGATCTCGCACGACCTGCAAACGCCGATCACCCGCATGCGCATGCGCGCCGACATGCTGGACGACGACGTCCAGCGCGACAGGATGAACCGCGACCTGGGCGAGATGGAAGCGCTGGTCAAGGACGGCGTGGCGTATGCGCGCACCCTGCACGGGACCCTTGAGGCGCCGTGCCGCATCGACGCCGACGCGATGCTGTGCAGCCTGGTGGGCGACTACCAGGATGCCGGACGTGCCGTGACCCTGCACGGCCAGGCCGGGGCCTCCATCGCAACCCGGCCGCATGCCTTGCGGCGCATACTCGGCAACCTGGTCGACAATGGGCTCAAGTATGCGGGCCAGGTAGAAGTGCAGGTCGCGCCGCCCGTCGCGGGCGAACTCGTGATCCGGGTGCGCGATTTCGGGCCAGGCATTCCCGAGGCCGAGCTGGAGAAAGTATTCGAGCCGTTCTACCGCCTGGAAGCCTCGCGCAACCGCGACACCGGCGGCACGGGGCTCGGCCTGGCCATTGCGCGGCAGCTGGCGACGACCATGGACGGCGCGCTGGAGCTGGGCAATCATCCGGACGGCGGGCTGGAGGCGCGGCTGCGACTGCCGCTGCGCGACCTGGCTGCGCCACCGAAAACCTAAGACGCCTGCGCGGTGGACCTGCGCGACAAGTTGGCGACATGGCATCGATAGGATGCCACTTCGTTCAACACCCCGGAGTCCACCATGCACTTTCGTCGTACCGTCCTGCACTGCGCCAGCCTGGCGCTAGTCGCACTCACCACGCTGCCGGCCAGCGCGGCAACGCCAGCCGGCGCCACGCTGGCGCCCATCGCGCAAGCCCATACCTTCGCCCAGGTGCGCCAGGGCGACCAGGTCCACACCCTGCTGGCCCTGAAGATGACGCCCGGCGCCGGCACGCTCACGGCCATCGACCTGAGCGCGGCCAGCGGGTCGTACAGCCCGGACGCCTTCGACGTCATTGCCCGCTTCGATGCCGCCGCCCTCGACGCACTGGCAAGCCAGGGGCAGGATGCGCGCGCCTATCCGATCGAGCGCCTGCTCGGCGTCGGTCCGCGCGGCCTGGCCCATATCGCGGCCGGCACCAACTACCCCGCGCATGGCGAGGAAGTCGGCATGCACGAAGCCTTCCTGTTCCCGAAGCTGTCGCAGGCCGGCGGTCCGCGCACGACGGTCGCAGCCAGCCCCGGCGCCTTGCTGGACTATGAAGTCGAGGTCTGCGCGCGCTTCGACCGCGAACTGCGCTCCACTGCCGACTTCGACGCCGCCCGCAAGGGCTTCTTCCTGTGCGGGGATTTCTCGGACCGCGCCACGCTGGTGCGCAACATCGATCTCGCGCACCCTGCCTCGGGCGACGGCTTCGCCGATGCCAAGAGCGGGCCGGACCGCTTCCCCACCGGCGCCCTGCTGGTGGTGCCGCGCGACTGGAAAGCCTTCCTGCAAGGCGTCACCATCGCGACCCACGTCGATGGCCAGCAACGCCAGCAGGCCAGGGCCGGCGACATGATCAAGGACTTGCGCGCCATCGTGAGCGAGACGCTGGACGAAGCCGGAAAGCGCACCTGGTCGTATGCGGGCGGACGCATCCCGATGGTCGCGCGCGCGGCAATCGGCACCGGGAGCGCCGTGCTGACCGGCACCGGCGACGGCGTGGTGTTCAGGGAACCAGAGCCGGCCGTGATCGAGGCGGTCACGCGTGCGAAGGACCGCGCCGCGCAACTGGCGCAGATCGAGCGCTACCTGGCCGGCGAGGCCGCCAAGCGCATCTATCTGCAGCCGGGCAACCGGGTACGCCATTCCAGCAACGTGCTTGGCTGGATCGACACCACCGTCGTCCCGAAGCAGTAAGCCAACGACATTTCATCGACACGGCTGCCGCATAGTGCAGGCACCGAACCACCGACCAACACAGGACCCTCCATGAAACACCTCTTCCTCCTTGCCACCCTCATCGCCACTTCGAGCCTCGCCAGCGCGCAGCAGGCGCCGCGCTGGGGCCTGGGCGTCGGCGCCGCCGTCTCCGACTCGGTATATGCCGGCGAAGGCACGCGCGTCACGCCCTTCCCGCTCGTGTCCTACCAGGGCGAGCGTTTCTACTGGCGCGGCATTAGCGGCGGCGCCCACCTGGTCAAGCGCAAAGGGTTTTCGCTCGACGCCACCCTGTCGGCCCGCTTCGACGGCATCGACAGGGACGATTTCGGCGCGCCCGAGCTGGCGGAACGCGGCATCGACCGTGCACTGCTGGAAGACCGCGACGACGCCTTCGACCTCGGCCTGGCCGGCAGCTGGAGCGGCGCGCTGGGCCAGCTCGACCTGGGTGTCAAGGGCGATATCACCAGCACCAGCAAAGGGTATGAGGCCAACCTGACCTACTCGTACCCGGTACAGTGGGGCGCAATGCGCATCGCACCGAACATCGGCGTTGCGCACCTGTCGAAGAAGCTGGCCAATTACTACTACGGCACCCTGCCGGAAGAAGTCGCGCGCGGCGTGGCGAACTACCAGCCGGGCAGCGCGGCCGTCGCCCGCATCGGCATCGACGTGATGCGCCCGTTCGCCGGGAACTGGGTCTTCATCGGCAACGTCGGCTACCGCAAGCTGCCGACCAAGCTCTCCGACAGCCCGCTGGTGGAGAAGGACAAGGACGGCGCGGTGTCGGCCTTCATCGGCTTCAGCCGCGGCTTCTGATCCCGATACCGCGGACGTGCGATACTCGTCGCGCCCTTTCAATCGACCTCGTTGCGGCCACATGGACAAGCAGCCCCTGAGCATCCTCATCATCGAAGACAACGCCGGCCTGGCCGCGAACATCTACGACTACCTCGACGCCTGCGGCCACCATCCGGACGCGGCGCCGGACGGCGAATCGGGCCTCGGGCTGCTGGCCATCAACCGCTACGACGCCATCGTGCTCGACTGGATGATGCCGCGCATGGACGGCATGACCATGCTGGGACGCCTGCGCCAGGAGATGAAGTCACGGATACCGGTGATCGTCCTCACCGCGAAGGACCAGCTCGAGCACAAGCTGCACGGCTTCCTGACCGGGGCCGACGACTACGTGGTCAAGCCGGTGGCGCTGGCGGAGCTGGAAATGCGCCTGCGGGTGCTGGTGCAGCGCACGCGCGGCCACGTCGCCGAAGCGCAGGTGCTCGAAGTAGCCGACCTGCGCTTCGACCTCGGCACACTACAGGTGAGCCGCGCCGGCAAGCCGCTTCCGATGACGCCGGTGCGGCGCCAGTTGCTGGAACTCTTGATGCGCCGCTCGCCGGGCCTGGTGCGGCGCGACGAACTGGAAACCCTGATCTGGCGGGACGACGTGCCCGACAACGACGTCCTGCGCTCGCACATGCACATGCTGCGCAAGGCGGTCGATGGCGATGCGCCGCGCAAGCTGCTCAAGACCATCGCCGGCAGCGGCTACCGACTGGGCCTGTCGGATGAGTGAGCGCCGCCTGTCACGCATGCCCAGCCTGCAGCGCAAGATCAGCGCGCTGTTCGTCCTGTTTGGCCTGCTCATGGCGCTCGGGCTGGCTCTCCAGGGGAACCTGAGCCAGAACCTGATCGTGCATCCGCTATGGGAAGAACTCCTCAGGTCGAGTACGGCCCAGTATGTCGCCGACGGCAGGCTGGCGCCGGGCGCGCAACTGCCGGCGACGGGCCGGGTCCGGGCCTGGCGTGTGGTCGATGCCGCGCTGCCGCCCGACATGCCCGCCTATTTCGCCAGGCTGGAGCCCGGTTATTACGACGAGCAGGCGATGGACAGCTACGAGTCGGCCCGCAGCCATGCGGTGCTGGTCACGCCGCTCGCGGACGGCGGACGCATCGTGGTGGCGGTCGACATCACCGAACTCGAGGACTACCAGAACAGCCTGGGCTTGATCAGCGTGCTGGTCGCGGTCCTGAGCGGCGCGACGATCGCCGGCTCGATCGCCTGGGTCTACCGCAGCCTGCGGCGGCCGATCGGGGTGCTGGCGCAGCGGATGGAAGAACTCGATCCCGAGCAGCCATCGCAGCGCCTGGCGACCGACTTCGCCCTGAGCGAGTTGCACGACATCGCCGTGATCGTCAACGGCCACCTGGAGCGGGTCGAGCGCTTCATCGAGCGCGAACGCAGCCTGCTCGACCAGGCCAGCCATGAATTCCGCACGCCGATCGCGGTGATCGCGGGCGCGGTCGACGTGCTCAGGCTGCACGCGTTGCCGCCGGCCGTCGAGGCGCCGCTGGCGCGCATCGAATCGACGGTCGAGAATCTCACCGAGATCATGGCGGCGCTGCTGTTCCTGTCGCGCGAGGATGGCAAGGCGCCGCTGGAAACCACGCGCCTCGATTCGCTGGTGACGACGTTGATCGACGATCACCAGCATCTCTTGGATGGCAAGAGTGCGCACTTCGTCGTCGAGACACTCGAACCGCTGACGGTGAACTGCCCGGAAGCGATTCTACGCATCGTGGTGGGCAACCTGCTGCGCAATGCGGCCGAGAACAGCTACCAGGGCGCGATCAGGGTCCGGCTGGCCGGGGGGCGCCTGGGCATCCAGGATAGTGGGGAAGGATTCGATACGGTTGCCGCGGCGCGGCGCTATACGCAGGCCCTGCGCAATTCGGCCAAGCAGGGCGGCGGCCAGGGCCTGGGATTGTTCCTGACGCGGCGGGTGTGCGAGCGCTTCGGATGGACCTTGACGATCTCGTCGAACCCATCGCACGGCACGCTGGCGGAGATGACGTTCACCTGACGCCGTCCTGCACGGATGAAGATCAGTCGTCTTCCTTGATCTCGTCCGCTTTTTCCTGGATTTTTTCGCCGGCGCGTTCCACCGACTTGCCCACTTCCTCGGTCGCGCGGTCCAGGCCGCGGCTGGCTTCTTCGGTGGCGTCCTTGACCTTCTCATGGGCCTCGGCGACGGCATCGTCGACCCGGGCCAGTTCTTCCTGCACCGAATCGGTCACCTTGGCGCTGGCGTCGTCCAGCGCCTTGCCGAGGCGCTCCGCCGGGCCGGCGCCGTCCTCGTCGCGGCTGCAGCCGGCCAGCGCCACGAGCATCAGTGGCACCAGCAACGCCTTCACCATGCTTGCTTTCATGCTTTACTCCTTGCGTTTCAATCAACGCCTTCCATGATACCTCGGGCTTGTCGGGGTGGATATCCTTACAGCGTTCAGCCGCCGCGTTTCGGATCGGCCAGCGGATGGCTGCGCCGGCGCCGCTCTTCCCGCGTGCAGGCGGCTGCCGCGGCATTGAGCGCGTCCTGCACCTTGCGCAACTGCTGCTCGCTGGCGCGCGTCCTGCGCAGGGCGATCAGCTCGTCCTGCGCGTCCTTCGACTTGCATTCCTTCGCCAGCGCAATGGCCGATTCCATGCGGCGCTCGATGCGCGCCGCAGTCGGCTTGGTCAGCATCCAGGCCAGCCACAGGATGCCCAGCGCGATCAGCCACCAGCGCAGGCGGATCGGCTTGCGCGCCGGGGCGGCCGGCGGCGGTGGCGCGCTCGCACGGATCGGTGGCGGTGCGGGCGGCCGGGGTGGCGTCGGCGCCGGCCGCGGAGCGGGCGCCGCGACAGGCGCCGGCGGTGGAACCCGTACCGGTTCCGGCTCCGGCCGTTTCGCCAGGATAGCCGCCGGCGCCGGCGCCGGCGCCGTCACCTGAGAAACGACCGCCGGTGCAGCCGCCTGCTGCGCCGTGCCGCACCATGGACAAAAATCGACCCGGCGCGGAAACGCGCGTCCGCAGCCGATGTTCACGCAGCGGTGGGTGACAGTGGCGTGCTCCATGCCCATCCTCAGTCCGGATCCGGCACGCCGTCGTCGGGATCCGGAATCCCCTCGTCGCGCGTGCCGCCCAGCGCCGCGGCCAGCTCGGGCAATTCGCCCACCGTGCTCCACTTGCCGATCTTCGGATGCCAGCGCATGTCCCAGGCGCGCGTCGCGTGGTCGATCTCGCCGCGCGCGGCTTGTTGCGCGACTTCGTCGACCGTGAACGGCCCGCGCTGGGCGCCGCCGACGAACAGCTTGAAGCGCGGCGTCGCGCTCGGCAGCGGCGGCGGCGCCACGGCTGCGGCACGCGGCGCCGCCGCCAGCGCCTGCTCCGCCGCCTCTTCGTCCGCCAGCAGAGCGGGCCGGATGATCCGCTTGTCCACTGCGCGCTCGACTTCCCAGCTGTAGGCATCCTGGCTGGAGCCGGGCACCACCTCGGTCCAGCGCTCGACCTGGCCCAGCAAGGCCTCGATCCTCCCCGGCTGCAGTCCCGCATCAAAGGCCTGCGCGCGCCGCATCCAGCTGTCGTACAGGCGGCGCGCGGTGATGTTCGGCAGCGATGGCGATGGCAGCTGAGCGCCGGTCTCGTCGATCTCGAGCCGCGGCTCGTAGACGCGCAGCTGGTAGTAGCGCATCAGCGCCGCCAGCAAGGCCAGCCGCTGCGGGCCGAGCCCGGCCAGGCGCGCCTGCACTGCCGCGATCACGCCCTCGCGGTAATACGGCGGCAAGCCGTTGGAACGGACCGCGAACTCGTTGCCGATCTGGAGCCACTCTCCGGAACCCGGTTCAACCTCGAACACATACTGGCCGCGCGGCTGGAACGCCGCTTCGCGGTCGCCCAGCTCGGCCTTGCGCCGGATGACGCCCAGCGCGATCGCCTGCAGGAACCATTCGTAGTCGTCGGCCAGCCGTCCCAGTTCGTCCATCGACGGCGAGATCGGGTGGCGGAAACGCGTGGCGTCGAAATGCAGGTGGGTCGGGATCTTCGGGTTCTCGATCTGGTACGAGGCGCGCCAGGTTGGCAGGCCGCGCAGCACCGTCATCGGATAGCCGGACAGCTCGATATAGCACACCGCCCGGCCGCTCACGCCGGTGTTGACGATCGAGACCAGCTCGCCGTGGAAGTACCCGGTCGG
Source organism: Telluria beijingensis (assembly GCF_030770395.1). Classification (GTDB taxonomy): domain Bacteria; phylum Pseudomonadota; class Gammaproteobacteria; order Burkholderiales; family Burkholderiaceae_D; genus Telluria; species Telluria beijingensis. The sequence goes on from NZ_CP132480.1 coordinate 2,026,488, forward strand.
CACGGCGGCGCGGATCTCGGCTTCCATGCGGCGCCAGGCGACCGGATCGCCCACGCCGATGAAGCATTTGAACTGGTCGGCGTTCGGCGTGAACTCGGCCGAGAAGCGCGCGTTCACCCACGGCATGGCGCTGCGGATCCACTCGGCGAAGATGCGCTGGCGTTCCTGGGGCGACAGGCCGGACAGGCGTTCGAGCAGCGGATCGGCCGGTTCCTGCCGCTCCAGGTCCTGGTTCGACAGCTGCAATTGCGCGCGCCGGAACAGTTTGAGCAACAGCTCGGCGCGCAGGCGCTCGTCGCCCAGTTGCGGGAACAGCCGCGCCGAGCCGCCAAATTCCAGCAGCACCTCCTCGCTCCAGATGCTGGTGTCGCCCGCCAGGCGCACCGGCTCCGGCGTCATCTCGGCGCCGAGCTTGATGGTAGTCGCATGTTCCTGGCGCGCGTCGGAACGCAGCTGTTTGATGCGCTGGTCGACGGCGCCCAGCATTGCCTGCACGGCGCGCCGGCCTTCCTGGAATTCGCCGGCGATGCCGCTCCACTGGGCCTGCCCCTGCTCGTCGGTCGATTGCGGATCGCCCAGCCAGGCGGACATCCCGCGCATCACCTCGATCGCCTGCCCGGCCGCCACCGCCAGCAGATGGAAGCGCAGGTAGTCGGCCAGGTCGCGCCTCAGGTGGCCCATGACTTCGCGCGCCTGCGGCTCCTTGCCGAACAGGCGGCCGGCCGCCTGGCCCAGGTTGTTCAGCGACTCCTCGACCTGGCGCGTGCGCAGCGCGTCGCGGATGTCGCGGTAGCGGCGGCCATTGCGCTCGAGGTTGGCCAGGTCGCGCTGCAGCAGGCGCGCCTTGACCTGCTCCAGCAGCGACAGCACGAATTCCAGCCCGCCCTGGCGGCGGTCGTCGAGCAGGGCGTACAGGCGCTCGCGCACCCTGCCTTTCAGGCGGTTTGACAGCTCGCCGGTATGGCGCTTGATGCGGTCCTCGCTGGTCTCGGCGGTGGCGCCGGCCTCGCGGATCGCGTCGCGTTCCAGTTGCGGCAGCAGTTCCGACACCTTTTCGCGCCACAGCTTGACGTCGTAGGAGGCCATGATGCGGTCGATCTCGAGCTGCACGCGGCTCTCGACCCGCTCGAGCAGCGAGCGGCCGTCGCGGTCGAGCAGCAGCGCATTCGTCAACGCATATTCGGTGAACGGCGTCACGTCCACCGAACCCTTGCGCAGGTCGGGGAATTCGTCGAAGGGACGCTCGGTCATCTCCATCTGGTCGCGCATGAAGGCGTCGCGCTCGGCGTCGCCCGCACGCCTCGCCGCCACGCCGTCGCTGCCCGCCAGGCCAAAGAATGCCTTCACCATCAGCGCCGCCAGTTCATAGGCGCGAATGTCGTCATGCAGGCTTTGCTGGGTGTCGAGCACCGACTGGCCAAAGCTCGAATACACCTTGGAGTACGACAGCCGCATGTCGCCGAAGCGCGCCTCGGGCACGCGCGGGTTGTACGGGCCGAGCTTGTGCTGCTGCTGGTTGACCGCCACCGAGCGCTTGCGGTTGGCAAAGTCGGCCGAGGCGAAGTCTTCGAACAGGGTGTCGGCCACCATCTGGTAGACATCCTTGACGTCGAGCGTGGCCTTGTTGGCGAGATTCGCGGTGTCGACGAAATAGATGTCGTCGAACGGCGCGCCGCGCCCGGCGATGCTGTCCGGGTCCATCCACGCCACATTGGCATTCATGTCGCGCATCGCCGTCTCGAGTTCCATCAGGGTGGCGTAGGCATTGGCCTCGGTGCGCTCCTTGTTGGCCTTGGCGAAGCCAGATGGCATCAGCAGCACCAGGTCGACCTGGCTGTCGGACACTTCCTGGCGCGCGATCGCCTTCGACAGCCAGCCCAGGTCGAGCACGCTGCCGGCGCCGGTGCCGCCGGCGGCCGACGCAATGACCACGATCCGGAACTTGGAGGTGTCGACCTGCAGCCCCAGGCGCTGGTAATTCTCCTTGCGCTCGATGCCGGCATTGCTGCTCAGGTAGTTGAGCGCGCCCTTGATGCGGCCACGCAGCTTCGGATATTTGTCGAACAGGTAGAGCCGCGCCAGCGCGCGAATCTGGCCCGCGCCTTTCGACGGGTCGATGCCGAGCGAACGCAGTTTTTTTGGCCGCAGCGGCATCCAGCTCTCGATCAGCGGAAAGCGCGCCAGGCTGTCGTCCGACTCGTGGTATTGCGGCAGGTCGAGCGGTTCGACCAGGCGCTCTTCGTCGCTCAGCCGCACCAGCTCGTACCAGGGATCGGTGCGCTGCGACTTGCCTTCGTCGATGACGGCATTGTTATCGAGGTCGAAGTGCAGGAAGCGCGCCACCGGGAAGTCGGCGATCGATTCGACCCGGGTCGGATGGCGCCGGTTCCAGACTGCGGACAGGATGCGGCGCCGGATGCGCATCATGACTTCCATGCCGGTGCCGCCGGCGCCGATGAACAGCGTCGGCCGCAGGTCGACCTTGAGTTCGGCCGGGCGGGCGTCGATGCTCGATGGATTCGGGAATTCTGCCATGGTGTGAAGACTCCCTTCTTAACGGCGGCCGATGAACAGCGAGGCGACCAGCGCCACCACTCCCACCACCACCAGGGGGCCGGTGACGGCGAAGGTCAGGAAGCGGCTGGCGTTGATGATGGCCAGCACCGCCGCCGCCGACAAAAAGCCGAGGCCGACGAACAGCAGCCAGCCCGCATTGCCGGCCGAGGAAGGCGCCACGCGCTTGCGCACCAGGTGGTGCACATACGCGCCGCGCGCGAAGAAGTAGACGCTGATCAGGATCAGGAACACGATGCCTCCGATCGCCAGGTCGCGGTCCGAGGTGTCGGCCACCGGCAGCGTGTGCGGGTCGACCGGCATCACCTCGACCGGGCGAGTGGCGGTATCCGGCAAGGTCTGCGGCAAGGTCGACTGCACCGCGTCCGGGGGCGAGGCCGATTCTTCCGGCAGCTTGAAGCCGGGATCGGCGGTCGACGGAGCGTCGGTTGGTGGCTGGGTTGCCTGCATGGTTTCTTCCTTTCCTGTCATGGGCGGCCGAGCCGCACTTGCGCGCCTTCGCGCACATCGAGCAAGCGATGGCCGAACAGCGTTGTTTTCAATTGCGCGACCTGTTCGCCGTGGCGGTCATACACCGGCTGGACGGTGCCGGGACGACCGCGCAAGGTGCGCGCTTCTTCGTCCACCAGTACCCGAGCCGTGCGCGGCCGGGCCCAGGCCCAGGCCGCGGCGGCCAGCGCCGCCAGCAGCGCCAGCAAGCCCCCCACCAGTGCCAGCAGCGGGCCCATGCCGTAATGGACGCGCACCTGGACCGGCAGCACCGCCGTCGAAGCCTGCACCCGCGCCGGCGGAATGAAGATGTCCGGCAGCGGATCGCCCGGGAACAGCGCCGCCATGCGCTGGCGGAAGGCTTGCGAGAGTTCCAGCTTCTGGTCGGCCAGGTGCAGCTCGATCCGGCCCGGCAGCACATAGGCCGAACCGGCCGACTTGAGCGCGGCCAGCGACCACTGGTCGGGGATCTGCGCCACCGGCAAGGCCATGCTGGAGCCCAGCGGCGCCGGCTTGCCCGGGGCGAGGTCGCGCACCTGCGCCGCATCGAGCCTGATTGCCCGGCTTTCTCCCCCCAGGGTCGACCGCGCGCTCAGGGTGGCTGAGGCGATCGTGTACGGGTACATCGTGTTCTCGAGATGCCACTCGATGCGCGCCGATGGCTGGCGCGCATCGGGCGCCACGTCGGCGCGCAGCACGCCATCGGCCTGGCTGGCGAACGACACGCCGGGCGCGTCGACGACGCGGCGCGGCGCCAGCCGCACGGTGTCGCGGTCCAGCGGCTTCAGTCGCGCCGGCGGTTCGGTGATCACCTGGGCGATGCGGCCAGTAGCCACCAAGGTATCGAGCGCCGCGGCGCCTTCCGCTCCGACCGCGAAGGCATACACCATCAGCCCGTTCGCGTCGTAGTGCTTTCCCTGCACCGGCATGCGCAGCGGGAAGGCAAGCGCCCTGGCGACCGTATCGCCGCCGTGGATCAACGCATAGAATTCGCGGTTGCGCGTGGCCGTCGCCTGGTCGTTGTTCGGGCTGTTGCGGTTATTGGTCACCAGCCAGACGATGCCCGGCTTGCCTTGCAAGACCAGCCCCGTCGCGGCGCGCAGCGCTTCGCCCAGGTCGGTATCGGCCAGCGCCGCGCCACCCGGCTTGCGTGCGGTATCGAGACCGGCGATGGCCTGCGCCACGCGGGCGCGTACCGGTTCCTCGCCGGCCTTGAACGACGCCAGTGCGCGCGGCGATGGCGCGCCGGGCAGCGACTGGTTGAAACTCGCCAGCACCAATGCTTCGCCCGGCCGCACGACGGTTCCGGCCAACGCCGCCACCAGCGGCTTGAACGGCGACTTCGGGTCGCTATAGAACGGTTCCATCCAGCCCGAGTTCTGCACCAGGAAGACATGCGGCAGCGCCTGCGCGCAGAACGACACGCCGGCCAGCACGGCCGCTGCCAGTGAATGCGCGATCGTCCTCATCAAGGTCGTTATCACAGCGACTCATCCAGGCGCCAGCCGCGCATCTGGTTCCAGTCCGGGTGGTGCAGCCACAGGCAACCGCCCGCCACGATCGGCACGCATTCGAGCGGCCGCGCCAGGCGCGCGATCTCGTCAAGGATCACGTTGCGGCGGCCGATCCACTCCACCGTGGTGCGCGCGATGGCACGATCGCCCAAGGCTTCCTCCGCCCGGAAGTTAACCTTGTGGAAGCGCAGCACCAGCCCGCTCGGCTGGCTGCGGTTATTGTTAAAACTGCGCAGCAGCGGCAGCACCAGGGTGTCGTCGTGGTGCGGGTCTTCGACGTGCTCGTTCGACCACGGATCGTCCAGCACCGGATGCCCGCGCCGGAACAGGAAGTTGGCGAAGCCCAGGCGCGCGCCGTCGATCGCCATCCGCGCCGGCAGGTGGTCGATGCCGGCGCCCAGTTCGAGATAGGAATAGCCGTGGCCATCGTGCCCGATCTGCCACAGGCGGCCGTCGCGGCTCTGCGTCGGCCCGCCGAAATCCAGGCGCGGCTGCCAGTGCAGGGGCCAGGGCGTGAATAGCGGCGCCTCGCCCGGCCGCCATGCGAGCTGCCCTTGCGCGTGCAGCCAGATCAGGCGGCCGTCGTAGCCGAGGGGCCGGCTCCAGCCAGCCGATGGCGCATCAGGACATGCATATTCCTGCACCTCATGCAGGTCGAGGCGCAGGCTCCACAGGCGCACGCCATCGGCGCCGCCAGCCAGGCAGGCCAGGTGGCGCCGCATGATGCCCGGCGCCGCCACGATGGGCGCGGCCAATACGGTCTCGGTGCGATAGGTCTCGCTGACCGGATCGATCCACAGCCGCTGCAGGCCATCGAGACCCGGCACCACGCCAGCCTCACCACGTCGAGGATCGAGCGCCGGAATCCAGGCGTGGCTGGACGCGGTGAACACCAGGCTGGCGGCGCCCGCCTCGGGCGTGAGCACATGCCAGCTGGCGGCCAGCGGATCCCAATACTGCAGCACGCCGCGCGTGTGCGCCAGCGCCAGCAGGCGTTCGCCGGGAAAGCCGAAACCGGCGGCGGCGAATACCGAGCAGGCATTGGGCGGCGCCGGCATCGCCAGGTCGCAGCGGCCGGGCGTTGGCGCCGCCGGCCGTTCTTCGAGGCTGTCGCCGAGCGGTAGCGACGTGACCGGCAAGCCGTGCGGCACGTGGCGCGGCAGGGCCTCGTCGCCGCCCGGGCCCCACCATCCGCGTGCCCGCGCCGGCGCGCCGGATAGCCGCAGCAGCGGGCGCCCGCAGCGCGGGCAATAGGCGAAACCTTCGGGATAGATTGGCGCGCAGCGGCAATCGAGGGGGAGCGAGGCGCCGAGCACGTGGGCGACGTCGGGCAGGCGCGCACGCGCCCGGCCCTGCCAGTCGACTGGCCCCAGGCCCTCGCTGGCGAGCAGGGAAAACTCGCCATTTTCTTCGCTTTCCTGCCAGATGCTGGCAGGGGTTTCCCATCGATACGCCATCACTGCCTTTCGCTCTGCCATATGATTTGCCGAAACACGGCCCACAAGCCGCGTCATGGTCCTTGCTATTGCTCAAATGATAGCTCCGCATACTGCCGCGCGGCGCGCTGTTCACGAGGTAGCGCGGTGCGATCCCGGACGGATCAATAAGTGAGCTGAAAGCGGCCTCATGGCCTATCCTGGCGGGGAACTTTTGTGAGAGATACGTATAATGGCCGCCTGCCCGTCCACCCTTCCCGATTCCGCCATGACCGCTGCCGATTCCCACGACGACCTCCCTGCGCATGCCATCGATGCCGCCACCAGGCATCTGCATGACGTGCTGACGATCGCGCTCGAACACGGGCCCGGGCAGAAGGCGCTGGTGGTCTACGACACCCGCACCGGCCTGTCGCGCGCGCTGCTGGCGGCCTATCGCCACAACCTGCCGGATGCGCAATTCATCGACTTCGACGCCGTGGCGCCGCAAGCGGTGCTGGCGGCCTTCGGCACCATGAACGCGGGTGAGCTGGTGGTGCTGCTGCAGTCGTCGAATTTCCGTCTCGACGGCTTTCGCATGCGGGTCGAGCTGTTCAAGCTGGATTTGAAAGTGATCGAGCACGTGCACCTGTCGCGCATGCCGGGCATCCAGGGCGAACACTATATCGACGCGCTGGCCTACGACCCGGCCTATTTCCGCGGCACCGGGCGCGCGCTCAAGGAACGCATCGACCGCGCGCCGCACGGCCGCGTGGTCGGCGGCGGCGAAACGCTCACCTTCGCTTCGCCGTTCGAGCCGGCCAAACTGAATATCGGCGACTACAGCGACATGAAGAACGTCGGCGGCCAGTTCCCGATCGGCGAGGTGTTCACCGAAGCGCTCGACCTGGAGGCGGTGTATGGCCGGGTGCAGGTCCACGTGTTCGGCGACACCAGCTACCGCTCGAACCGCCCGGACGTGCCGGTGACGCTGCTGATCGAGCGCGGCCGCGTGGTGGCGACCGAGAACGCGACCCCGGCCTTCCAGCAGGTGCTCGACAACATCACCGCCGACGAGGGCGAAGTCTGGGTGCGCGAACTGGGCTTCGGCCTGAACCGCGCATTCACGCGCGAACTGCGGGTGGACGATATCGGTACCTACGAGCGCATGTGCGGCGTTCACCTGTCGCTCGGCGCCAAGCACGGCGTGTATCCGAAGCCCGGCTTCAAGCGCAAGGATGCGCGCTATCACATCGACGTGTTCGCGGTGACCGAGGCGGTCTACCTGGGCGAGGAACAGGTGTTCGCGGACGGGCGCTGGCTGGCCTGAGGCCTCTCGCAAGCGCTGCATGTATCAGCATTTTTACAATTCCACTGAGCAGTTGATGAGTATCAAAGCTAGAATTCTTTTCTAACTTCAACGACAAACCCAGGGGATCCATGTTCCGTTTGCCCATTGGCGTGGCAGCGCTATGCCTCGCCGTCGCGGCGTTCGCCGCGCCTGCCCACGCCGCCGCACCCTTCGACGACAAGTTCCGCCAGCTCGACGAGCTGCTGCCGACGCCGGGCGCGACCCGCACCGCGTCCGGCGCGCCGGGCCACGCCTACTGGCAGCAGCGCGCCGACTACAAGATCCGCGTCACGCTCGACGAAAGCAAGCGCGCCCTCAATGGCGCCGGCACGGTGACCTACTACAACAACTCCCCTGACACCCTGTCCTACCTGTGGGTGCAGCTGGACCAGAACATGTTCCGTCCGGATTCGGACAACCGCAGCATCGCCACCCTGCCCTCGCGCGAGGCCTGGCAGGCACGCGGCAACGATGGCGTGAAGTTCGAGACGCTGCGCCATGCGCTCGAATCGCGCACCTTCGCCGGCGGCATCGACATCGAGAGCGTGACCGCCAGCAACGGCCGTCCGCTGGCCCACACCATCAACAAGACCATGATGCGGATCGACCTGCCGCAGCCGCTCAAGCCCGGCGCGCGCCTGTCGTTCAACGTGAGCTGGCGCTTCAACGTGCCCGAGATGAACGTGCTGGGACGCCGCATGGGCTTCGAGCGCTTCGACGACGGCAACGACATCTACGAGATCGCGCAGTGGTTCCCGCGCATGGCCGCCTATTACGACGCCGCCGGCTGGCGTAACGCCCAGTACCTGGGCGACGGCGAGTTCACGCTCGAATTCGGCGACTACGACGTGTCGATCACGGCGCCCAGCGACCACGTGGTCACCGCTACCGGCGAACTGCAGAACGCGGGCGAGGTGCTCACAAGCGCCCAGCGCGAACGCCTGAAACAGGCCCGGACCGCCAGCAAGCCGGTGATCATCGTCAGCCAGCAGGAGGCCGAGCGCGCCGAGAAGGGCCGCGCCAGCGGCACCAAAACGTGGCGCTTCAGTGCGAAGAACGTGCGCGACTTCGCGTTCGCCTCGAGCCGCAAGTTCATCTGGGACGCCCAGGGCATCAAGAGCGGCAAGCAGGACGTGATGGCGATGTCGTTCTATCCGAAGGAAGCCAACCCGCTGTGGGAACGCTACTCGACACCGGCCGTGATCCACACCATCGAGCAGTACAACAAGTACGCGCTCGATTACCCGTATCCGGTGGCGATCTCGGTCAACGGCCCGGTGGGCGGCATGGAATACCCGATGCTGTCGTTTAACGGGCGCCGTCCGGTGAAGGATGCCAAGACCGGCGAGATCACCTATTCGAAAGCCGCCAAGTATGGCCTGATCAGCGTGATCATCCACGAGGTCGGCCACAATTACTTCCCGATGATCGTCAACTCGGACGAGCGCCAGTGGACCTGGATGGACGAAGGCATGAACAGCTTCGTGCAGTTCCTGGCCGAGCAGGCCTGGGAAAAAGGCTACCCGAGCCGGCGCGGCGAGCCGCGCGACATCGCGGCCTATATGCGCAGCCCGAACCAGACCCCGATCATGACCAATGCCGAATCGAACCTGCAGCGTGGCCACAGCGCCTACGGCAAGCCGGCCACCGCATTGGTGATCCTGCGCGAGACCGTCCTCGGACGCGAACTGTTCGACTTCGCGTTCAGGGAATACGTGAATCGCTGGAAGTTCAAGCGCCCGACCCCGGCCGACTTCTTCCGCACCATGGAAGACGCCTCGGGCACGGACCTCGACTGGTTCTGGCGCGGCTGGTTCTATACCAACGACGCGGTCGACATCAGCGTCGACGGCATGACCGAGTACACGGTGAGCAGCCGCAACCCGGACGTCGAGAAGGCCATGGCGCGCGCGCGCAGGAATGCCGAACCGGTGTCGCTCACCGAGCAGCGCGACGAAGGCATGGAGCGCCGCGTCGACCGCCATCCGGAGCTGAAGGACTTCTACAACGAGCATGACGACTACACCGTCACCGAGAAGGACCGCAAGCGCTACAACGAGATGGTGGACGGCCTGGAAGACTGGGAAAAGGCCCTGCTCAAGGAAGGCAAGCACCTGACGCTGGTCGACTTCTCCAACCGCGGCGGGCTGGTGATGCCGCTGATCGTCGAGATCGAACTCAAGAGCGGCAAGAAGACCATCGAACGCATCCCGGCCCAGGTCTGGCGCAATTCGCCCACCAGGATTACCCGCCTGTTCGTCACCGACGAACCGATCGTGGGCCTGGTCCAGGATCCGTTCTGGGAAACCGCGGACATCGACACCAGCAACAATGCCTGGCCAAGAAAGCCCGTGCCGGCGCGCCTGGAGCTGTTCAAGACCGACCGCGATCCGGGTAACCTGATGCGCGAGATGTCGCCCGGCGCCAGGCCGGCCGCGGTTCCTTCGCCTGCGCCTTGATCGCCCGCGACACTTGACTAGTGGTGGCGGCGCGGCGGTAGAATCGGGTTCATGTAGAACCCGGAGCACGCCGCCATGTCGCACCCCATGACCCGCAGCGGGCTCCCGCTGCGTTCCCTGCTCGCCATCGTCTGGATCAGCACCGGCATCTTCAGCATCTATATCGCCGTGTTCTATGGCGGCGCGATCCTGGCCGGCACCCTCGAGAAGGACTGGAACGCGGTGCTGCCGCGCCTCTACCAGCCCGGCGCCATCGCTGCGGCCACGATGATCGGCATGCACTTCATCGCCGGCTCCAGCGTGCTGCTGCTCGGCCCCCTGCAATTCATCACCGCCCTGCGCACGCGCTACGCGCGCCTGCACCGCTGGACCGGCCGCGTGTACGTGGTCTCGGCCCTGCTGGCCGGCGTCGGCGGCCTGTCCTACCTGGCCCTGGAAGGCGCGGTGGGCGGCATCGTGATGGAGGTCGGCTTCGGCCTGTACGGCGTGCTGACGGTGCTGGCGGCGGTGCAGGCCTGGCGCCATGCGCTTGCGCGCCGGTTCGACCTGCACCGCGCGTGGGCGATCCGCCTGTTCGCGCTCGGCATCGGCTTCTGGCTGTACCGCATGTACTACGGCATCTGGCTCAAGGGGCTGGGCGGCGCGGGCCATACCGATACCTTCGACGGACCGTTCGACATGACGATGAGTTTCTTCTTCTACCTGCCGAACCTGCTGGTGGCCGAGTACTTCATCCGGCGCGCGTCGCCGCCGTCGTTCTCGATGCCGCGCCGCGTGCTGGGCCAGGCCGGCATCGTGGCGCTGGTGCTGGTGCTGCTGGCGGCGACCTGGCTGTTCGCCCATGCCTACTGGCTGCCGCATATCGGGCGCCGCCTGGCCCCGCTGTTCGCCTGATCTGACGCATCCTTCCTTCGACGGGGGCCCTCACCCGTAAAGACGAAAGGTGCTACGCTAACGGGATGACTACCACGCAACTGCCTTATATCGAACCGTCGCAGCTGACGGATGCCCTGCGCAGCACCGGCTACGCCGTCCTGCGTCCCCGCGACGTCGCGGCGCTGGCCGGCTGCGGCATCGACGCGCTGGACTCGCTCGTGCCGAGCTGGGACCGGCTCGAACTCGACGAATACCTCAAGGACGGCGGCCGCTACCGGCGCCGTCGCCATTCCTGCTTCATCGACGATGGCGGCCAGTTGGCCCAGACCCCGCATCGCGCGCACTGGCAACCGGTCGAGTACAACGCGCTGCACGGCGGCATGCACCGCCTGTTCGCGCCGATGGAAGCGGCCACCGTCGCCAATCCGGCCTGGGAGCGGCTGGTGAGCGCACTGGGCGCGGTCTGTTCCGACGTGGCGGGCCAGCGGCGCTGGTTCGTCGAGGCGCACCAGTTCCGCATCGATACCGCCGACGGCATCGGCCGCCCCACGCCCGAAGGCGCGCACCGCGACGGCGTCAACTTCGTGGCCGTCATCCTGATCGGGCGCAAGGACATCAAGGGCGGCGAGACGCGCGTGTTCGAGGCCGACGGCCCCAACGGCCAGCGCTTCACGATGCTCGAACCCTGGACCCTGCTGCTGCTGGACGATGCCGCCGTGATCCATGAATCGACCCCGATCCAGCCGCTGGGCGACCATGGGCACCGCGACACCCTGGTGCTGACCTGGCGCGCCAATGCCTTCCAGGGCGAAGACGCCTGAGCCTTTCAAGAAACACCGTCCACCAGCAAAAAAAACGCCCGCGAACCTGAAGGTTGGCGGGCGGGAATCCAATTTTCGGAGAAAACTGGAGGAGACGGTTCTAATATAGTCCTTTTTATTGTGCAGTGCAATACGGTAGAACTACTGTAGTTGTTTCAATAGAGGAAGCACTCTAAACGGCCCCGTCTGTAGAAGCGTTTGCGGCACTGCGCAAATCGCTTTTCTCCCGCTTCCCTCGGTTTCGGCCTTCACGCGGCCCGGATATCCCGATTGTTGAGCAATCTCAATGCATCCTGCGTGAATTTGGTATGTATCCGCCAAGCAACGGCACTGGACGCGGTCGTGCGGCCCCCTATGGCCGAAGTCGCATTTGCTACACTTCATGGCTACCTCAGAAGACAGAGACACTATGATAACGATACGACATCCCCGTGCCTTGGGCCTCGCGCTCGGCGCCGCCGCGCTGTGCGCCGCCATTGCCCTGGCGACGGCAAACCGCGCCACTGCCAAGGACGAGAAAGCGCCGCCGCGTCCCGCCCTGAGCGTCACCACCGCCCGCCCCGCCACCGCCAGCCTGCCGATCGTCCTGACGGCAAACGGCAGCATCGCCGCCTGGCAGGAAGCGGTCATCGGCAGCGAGTCGAATGGGCTGCGCCTGGCCGAGGTGCGGGTCAACGTCGGCGACACGGTCAAGAAGGGCCAGGTGCTGGCGGTGTTTGCCGATGAAACGGTGCGCGCCGAGATCGAAGGCGCGCGCGCCGCGCTGCTCGAAGCCCGGGCCAATGCCCAGGAAGCGAAGGCGAACGCCGACCGCGCCCGCAAGCTGGAAAGCTCGGGCGCCCTGAGCGCGCAGCAGGTCACGCAATACGTCACCGGCGAACTGACCGCCGCGGCGCGCGTCAAGTCGGCCCAGGCCACGCTCACCCAGCAGAACCTGCGCCTCAAGTACACGCAGGTGGTCGCGCCCGACAGCGGCGTGATCTCGGCGCGCAGCGCCACCGTGGGCGCCGTGGTGGGCGTCGGCACGGAGCTGTTCCGCATGATCCGCCAGGGCCGCCTCGAATGGCGCGCCGAAGTCGTCGCGCAAGACCTGGGCCGCATCAAGCCCGGCAGCCGCGCCGTGGTGCGCGCCGCCAGCGGCGTCGAAGTCGCCGGCAAGGTGCGCACCGTGGCGCCGTCGGTCGATCCGCAGACTCGCGTCGCCCTGATCTACGTCGACCTGCCGCCGGCGCTGTCGGGCGACATGCCGCTCAAGGCCGGCATGTTCGCCAGCGGGCGCTTCGAGCTGGGCGCCTCGAATGCGCTGACGGTGCCGCAGCAGGCGGTCGCGGTGCGCGATGGCTTCAGCTATGTGTTCCGCCTGAATCCGGACAGCCGCGTGAGCCAGGTGAAGGTGAGCCTCGGCCGCCGCCTGGGCGAGCGGGTCGAGGTGGTCAGTGGATTGAATGCCGACACGCCGATCGTGGTCCAGGGCGCCGGCTTCCTCAATGACGGCGACCTGGTGCGCAATATCGCCGCGCCGGCGGCGCGTTGAGGACGACGCGATGAATTTCTCCGCCCTCTCGATCCGCAACCCGATCCCGGCGATCATGCTGTTCGTCCTGCTCACCGTGGCGGGCCTGCTGGCCTTCAATGCCAGCAAGGTGCAGGACTTTCCGGACATCGAACTGCCGATCGTGACCGTCACCGCGACCCTCGACGGCGCCGCCCCGGCCCAGCTCGAGACCGAGGTCGCGCGCAAGATGGAAGACTCGATCGCCACCCTGCAAGGCATCAAGAACATCTATACCCGCGTGCTGGACGGCGTGGCCACCATCACGGTCGAGTTCATCCTCGAGCGCGATCCGGCCGACGCCGTCAACGACGTGCGCGACGCCGTCTCGCGCGTGCGCGCCGACATGCCGGCCGAGATGCGCGACCCCACGGTCACCAAGACCGCCACCGCCGGCCGCGTGGTCTCGACCTTCACCGTGGAAGCGGCCAAGGGTGCCGGCCTGGACGACCAGGACCTGAGCTGGTTCGTCGACAACGACGTGGCCAAGCGCCTGCTGAGCGTGCCCGGCCTGGGCGCCGTCAAGCGCGTGGGCGGCGTGACGCGCGAGGTGCGGGTCGAGCTCGACGACCAGCGCATGGCGGCATTGCGGGTATCGGCGCTGGACATCTCGCGCCAGTTGCGCAATGTGCAGCGCGAGGCGCCGGGCGGACGCGGCGACGTGGCCGGGGTAGAGCAATCGGTGCGCACCCTGGCCACCGTGCAGACGGCGCAGCAGCTGGCGGCAATGGACATCCCGCTGCCGGACGGCCGCCACGTGCGCCTCGACCAGGTGGCGAATGTGACCGACACGGTCGAGGAGCAGCGCGCGCTGGCCGAACAGGATGGCCGCAAGGTGGTCGCCTTCGAGGTGTTCCGCACCCGCGGCGCCGGCGAGATCGACGTCGCCCTGGGCGCGCGCGCCGCGATGGCGCAACTGGGGCAAGAGAATCCCAGGCTGGTGATCAAGGAAGTGATCGACAACTCGTACTCGGTCGAGGAAAACTTCGACGCCTCGATGCACATGCTGTACGAAGGCGCGCTGCTGGCGGTGCTGGTGGTGTGGTGGTTCCTGCGCGACTGGCGCGCGACCCTGATCGCGGCCGCCGCCCTGCCGCTGTCGGTGATCCCGGCCTTCCTGGGCCAGTACCTGTTCGGCTACACGCTCAATATGGTGACCCTGCTGTCGCTGGCCNGACCCTGATCGCGGCCGCCGCCCTGCCGCTGTCGGTGATCCCGGCCTTCCTGGGCCAGTACCTGTTCGGCTACACGCTCAATATGGTGACCCTGCTGTCGCTGGCCCTGGTGGTCGGGGTGCTGGTGGACGATGCGATCGTCGAGATCGAGAACATCTCGCGCCACCTCCACATGGGCAAGACGCCGATGCAGGCCGCGCTGGAAGCGGCCGACGAGATCGGGATGGCGGTCATTGCCACCACCTTCGCCCTGGTCGCGGTGTTCCTCCCGACCGCCTTCATGGGCGGCATCCCGGGTAAATTCTTCAAGCAGTTCGGCTGGACCGCGGTGCTGGCCATCCTGGCCTCGCTGCTGGTGGCGCGCCTGCTGACGCCGATGATGTGCGCCTACCTGCTCAAGGCGCCAAAAAAGCCGCTTGGCGCCGACGGCCACGCGCCGCAGGATGGCCCGCTGATGCGGCGCTACCTGGTGGTGATGCAGTGGTGCCTGCGCCGGCGCGGCCTGACCATGTTAGGGGCGGCCCTGTTCTTCGTCGGCTCGCTGGCTCTGGTGCCGCTGCTGCCGACCGGCTTCATCCCGCCGGCGGACCGCTCGCAGACCCAGGTCAACGTCGAGCTGCCGCCGGGCGCCACCCTGGCCCAGACCCGGGCGGTGGCCGAACGGGTGCGCCAAGAGGTCATGGCCGTCGACGGCGTCCAGGGCGTGTTCAGCTCGATCGGCGGCGGCTCCAGCGGCGACGCCTTCTCGCCCGGTGCGGCGGCCGAGGCGCGGCGCGCCGTGCTGACCATCACCACCGTCCACCGCAGCGACCGCGACATGAAGCTGGGCGTGATCGAGAACGCCATCCGCCAGCGGCTGGGCGGCATCCCCGGCGCCCGCTTCACGGTCGGCGTGCCCGACGCCGGCGCCAAGATGCAGCTGGTGCTGCGCAGCGACGACGCCCAGGCGCTGACCGCGGCGGCGCGCCAGGCCGAGCGCGAATTGCGCACCTTGAGCGGCATCGGCAACGTCAGCTCCAGCGCCTCGCTGGTGCGGCCCGAGATCATCGTGCGGCCCGATTTTGCGCGCGCGGCCGACCTGGGCGTGACGGCGGCGTCGATCGGCGAGACGGTGCGCGTGGCCACCGCCGGCGACTACGAGCAGTCGCTGGCCAAGATGAACCTGGACGAGCGCCAGGTGCCGATCCGGGTCAAGCTGCCGGACGCGGTGCGCGCCGACCTCGATGCGATCGGCCGCCTGACGGTGCCCGGTGCCAACGGCCCGGTGCTGTTGTCCACCGTTGCCGACATCACGATGGAAAGCGGCCCGGCCCAGATCGACCGCCTGAACCGCAGCCGCAACGTGACGCTCGACGTCGAGCTGTCTGGCCGCTCGCTGGGCGAAGTGAACGCCGAGGCGCGCGCGCTGCCGGTATTCCAGTCGCTGCCGTCCTCGGTGACGATCGCGGAGCTGGGCGACGCGCAAGAGATGCAGGCGCTGTTCAACAGCTTCGGCGTGGCGATGCTGATCGGCGTGCTGTGCATCTACGGCGTGCTGGTGCTGCTGTTCTCGGACTTCATGCAACCGGTGACGATCCTGGCCGCGCTGCCGCTGTCGATCGGCGGGGCCTTCGTCGCCCTGCTCCTGACCAGCAATGCGCTGTCGATGCCGACCATGATCGGCCTGATCATGCTGATGGGGATCGTGACCAAGAACTCGATCCTGCTGGTCGACTACGCGATCCTGGCGCGCGAAGCCGGGATGAACCGCTTCGACGCCCTGGTCGACGCCTGCCACAAGAGGAGCCGCCCGATCGTGATGACCACCATCGCCATGGGCGCCGGCATGCTGCCCCTCGCCCTGGGCTTCTCGGGCGACCCGAGCTTCCGCTCGCCGATGGCGGTGGCGGTGATCGGCGGCCTGATCACCTCCACCTTGTTGAGCCTGCTTGTGGTGCCGGCGGTGTACACCTATATCGACGACCTGGAGCACTGGTTCAGGCGCCATGGACGGCGGCTGCGGCGCCAGCCGGCGCCGGCGCCGGCGGCGACCAAGGAGCCCAGCACCAGCTGATCCACCGCCAGCCGCGGGGCATCAGGCACGGCGCGACCGCCGCCCTGCCCTGGCCTGCAGCATGGCGACCAGCGCCAGCGCCAGCGCGCAGGCGATCCAGGCCGACCACAGCGTGTGCGTCAGGAAGTGCGCGCCGCGCAGTTGCTGGAGCCAGCCCAGCGCCAGCCCGGGGACCAGCACCAGCAGCGCCATCCTGGCGGCGCGAGCCGAATGCCCGGGCAGCCAGTACACGGCCAGCGCCACCAGCCACAATGCGCTCGACGCATGCCCGGCGGGCAGGCATTGACCCGGCATGGCGCCGGCCGGCATGGCCTCGAACAGGCGCAGATAGGGCTGCTCGCCTCCGTAGCGCAGCAAGTCCCACGGACAATGCGAGGAACTGAGCTGCTTGAGCGTGCCGACCGCGGCCGGCACGCAGATGGCGGACAGGGCGACGACGCGCAGCCGCAGGCGGTCGAGCGCGGACCGCTGCGCCGAGGGCCGGAGCAGGTCGGACAAGGCTGCGCCGATGAATCCAAGCCCCAGCAGAAGCAGCGGCCATTTCAGGATCCCATGGCCAAACGCCTCGGTCAGCCAGGCATGGCGCCACGGGAATGCGCCGGCGCCGCGGTCGAACATCGCGTCGGCCAGCGCCAGGTCGAGATTGGTGAACCGGCCGAGCCACAGGATGGCCAGCGCGCCGACCGCCAGCCCCGCAGTCAGGCGCCATAGCGCCGCCGCCGACAACAACGTGGCGCGCATCAGGCGTCCCTCACGCAGGCATGGAAGATGTCGAGCCGCGGATTGAGGACGGCGGTATTCACGTCGAGCATGCCGAGCACCGAATGAAATACATTGTCATGCGAGAGCGGCTCATTGCGGCGCTGCGCCAGGCAGCGGCGGTCGATCCGGAAGCGCGCGCCGAAGCTGTCCGACATCCAGAACATCATCGGCACCTCGGTCTGTTCGCGCGGCGCGAAGAAGTACGGCGTGCCGTGCAGGTAGACGTTGTTCTCGCCCAGCGACTCGCCGTGGTCCGAGAAGTACAGCAGCGCGGTATCGACACCTTCCTGTTCCGCCATCTGGCGCAGGCGGTCGATGGCCTGGCTCAGGAAGTAATCGGTATACAGGATGGTGTTGTCGTAGGCCGCCTGGATCTCGGCGCGCGAACAGCGCTCGAACTCGCCGGTCTCGCATTCCGGCCCGAAGCGCGAGAACGTAGCCGGATGCCGGCGCGCATAGGCCGGGCCGTGACTGCCCTTCTGGTGCAGCACCACCACCAGGTCCTTGCCACGGCCGCGCACCAGTTCGGGCAAGCCGTCGAGCAGCCGCTCGTCATGGCACTCGTCGCCACCGCAGTGCCCGGCGCCAGGGGTGGGCCGCGACAGGTCTTCGAAAGCCACGCGGTCGCACACGCCCTTGCAGCCCGAATTATTATCGCGCCATACGACGTCGATGCCGGCATGCGACAGCACGTCGAGCAGGCCTTCCTGGCGCTCGGCCTTCGACTGGCTGTAGTCCTCGCGGCCGAAGGCCGAGAACACGCAGGGCACCGATACCGCGGTCGCGGTGCCGCACGAGCTCACGTGCGTAAAATTGATCAAGCCGTCCTGGCGCGCCAGCAGCGGATTGGTCTCGCGCGCATAGCCGTTGAGCGAGAAGCTCGCCGCGCGCGCCGTTTCGCCGACCACGATCACGGTCAGCGTCCGGCGCGCCTGTCCGGTCCAGGCCGCACCTTTCACCGCGTCGCGCCCGAGCGGCGCGACCACGATGTCGGCGGCAAACCGGTTGCGCAGGTAGCCGTGCAGGGCCTGGACGAAGTTGGTGGGCGTGAGCAGGAAGCGCAGCTCGCGGTGTTCGTGCAGCATCGGCGCCAGGCTCTTGAACAGCAGCGCCAGCACCAGCGCCGCCATCAGCAGCGAGCCGAGCGCCCGGCGGATGCGTTCGAACAGGCCGCGCACGCCGCTTGGAAAGCGGATATCGGCGCGTGCGATCAGCAGCGCCGGCAACCCGCCCAGCACGGCGATCCAGAGCACCATGCGCCAGTTCAGCAGTTCGGTCGCTTCGCGCGTATCGGTCTCGAACACGTTCTGGATCATGGCGCGGTCGATGACGATTCCGTAGGTGACGATGAAGTAGCTGGCCGCGGCGGCGGCCAGCACCAGGACCGCCAGCACCGGCTTGGCGACGTAGCGGAAGCTGGCCAGGGTCAGGCAGGCGTTGAAGAACAGGACCACGATCAGGAACGATCCGGCCAGTACCGGCAGGCTGGTGAGCGAAAACCCGCCCGCGGCCAGCACGAGGACCGACCAGAATTTCGCATTGCCCAGGCTTGCCAGCAACAGCGCCACGGCCAGCGTGAGCATCGGCGCCTCGATGCGCCGCACCAGGTATTTATCCACTTCTCCATCCTTTCAGCATCGCAGCCGTGGTGGCTGCAGTGCTGACAGGTTAGAGACGCGCCCTGCAGGGCGGCGTCAAGCCGGTGTCAGGATTGCGTGAAGTCGGCAGGAAAGACGATCGTGAAGCGGCTGCCGCCGCCCTGGCGGTTCTCGTAGACCAGTGCGGCTCCGAGATATTCGCAGATGCGCTTGACGAGCGACAGGCCCAGCCCGGTGCCGGCCGAACCGCTCGAGGGAATCGCCAGCGCGCCTTCGCTCTCGCCCAGCGTCAGGCGCACCGCCTCCGGCAAGCCGCGCCCCGTGTCTTCGACCGTGACCCTGCCGGGTTCGATCACCACGGTCACCTCGCCCTGCTCCGTGTATTGACAGGCATTGCGCACCAGGTTGGCCAGCGCCGACGCGCACAATTCGGCCGGCGCGCGCACGCTTACCTGCGCGCTGCCGACGCAGCGCAGGATCACCGGCTTGCCCGCCACCAGCGACTGATAGCGCTCGGTCTCGCGGCGCGCGATCTCGCTCACCGACACCGGCGCGAACGACCCCAGTTGCGGCGCGCGCGCCAGCAGCAGCAGGACGGTCACGCATTCGGTCGCTTCCTGCGCAGCGCGGTAGATGCGCTGGGCCGGCGCCCGCACCGCGGGGCTGTCGGCGTTCTCGACCAGGATCTCGGCGGCGCCCATGATGACCGTGAGCGGCGTGCGCAGTTCGTGGCTGACGTCGCCCGTGAAGAAGCGCTCGCGGTCGAGGAACTGGCGCAACTCCGTGGTATGCGCATCCAGCGCCCGCGCCAGGATGCCCAGTTCGTCGCCACGCCGGGTATGCGGCGAGAACGAAGCGCCATGGCCGACGGCATCCGCCAGTTCGCGGATCGGCGTGACGATGCGCCGGCCGACGAAACGGCCCAGGAACAGCGCCAGGATCACGAAACCGCCGAACAGCGCGGCGAACATCGAATACACGAGCAGTTCGATCTGCTCGTAGTCGCTCTCATGGTCGACCACGACATACGGACCCTGCTCGTCGGCGCCGGACAATACGTGCAGGCCGATGCCGTCGACTTCGGCCTCGGACACGCCGGCCGGCAGCCCGCGCAGCGAGCCCGGTATCTGTTCGCCGCGATGGAAGCGCAGCCCGGCCGGCAGGTCGGCCGTCAGTCCGGCCGCGGCCCGGGGGCGCGCCCACTTCTCGACCTCGGCCAACCGTTCGTCGACAAGGTGCACCTCGATACCCTCGACCACCAGCGCCGCCAGCACGGCGAAGAACAGCGACAGCACCACGCCGAACAGGATGAAGGCGCCGACGATCGGCCGGCTCAGCGAATCAGCCTTGCGCATCGGGCAGCGCCAGGCGGTAGCCCACGCCGGGGATGGTATGGACCAGGGGCGTGTCGAACGGCTTGTCGACCGCCTGGCGCAGCGCATGGATGTGCGTGCGCAAGGCGTCGCTCTCGGGACGGTCTTCGCCCCAGACCGCCTGCTCCAGCGCTTCGCGCGGCACGATGCGCGGCGCCGCCGCCATCAGGCAGCGCAGCAGTATGTAGCCAGTCCTGGTGAGGGACACCCTGGCGCCGTCGCGCGACGCTTCCTGCTGGTCCGGATCGAACACCAGCCCGCCGAAGCGCAGGACGCGGCTGATGGCATGCTGCCCCCCCGCCCGCCGCGCCAGCGCCTTCAGGCGCACGTCGAGTTCGACCAGCGAGAACGGCTTGACCAGGTAGTCGTCGGCGCCGCTGTCGAAACCCGCCACCTTGTCGAGCAGGCTGTCGCGCGCGGTCAGCATCAGCACCGGCGCGGGGCTGTGCAGTTCGGCGCGCAGCTTCTGGCACAGTTCCAGGCCACTCAGGCCCGGCAGCATGACGTCGAGGACGATCACGTCATAGGTGTTTTCGGATGCCAGCGCAAGGCCGCCATAGCCGTTGCGGGCCGAATCGACGGTATAGCCCTTGGGCTCCAGAAAGCCGTACAGGTTGGCCAGGATGTCGGGATTGTCTTCGACGATGAGGATGCGCATGCGTTCATTGTAAGGTGAAATGGCGCGCGCCCCGGCACGGCCAGGGCGCAGCGGATCGTTCCCGGACCGGGCGGTCTAGCGCGGCCGGTAGCGTTGTTCGCGATAGAGCAGCGACGGCAGCATGACGTGCGCCATCGCCCGCTCGACATGGCTTCGGCTCGGAGCGCCGCTGCCGGGATCGAACACGCCGCTGGCGGCGTCGTAGCGCGCCGCCAGCGGCGACTGGCCGGGCCGCAGCACGGTGGCGTCCGCGCCTTCCAGGTAGGCGAAATAATCGTTGAACTGGATGAGCGCGCGGCCCGGCGTGGTGGCATCCTTCGCGAAGTCGCGCCCGATCATCGGGTGCGTGCTCGACACGCCCAGCAGCGACAGCAAGGTGGGGCCCAGGTCGACCTGGCTGGCAATCGTCGCGATGCGCTTCGGTGCGATGTCGGCGCCCAGGATCAGGCCGGGGATGTGGAATTTCTTGATCGGGACCAGGCTGTCGCCGTAGACGCGGTTGTCGTGGTCGGCCACGATCAGGAACACGGTGTCCTTCCAGTAGGGCTGGCGCTTCGCTTCGCGGATGAATTTTCCGAGTGCGTAGTCGGCATACTTGACCGCATTGTTGACGGTCTGCTTGTCCGGGTCGTGGAGATCGATCTTCCCGTCCGGGAATTCGAATGGCTCGTGGTTCGACGAGGTGAAGATCAGGCTGAAGAAAGGTTTGTCCTGTGCATGCAAGGTCTTCAGGCGTTCGAGCGATTTGTCGAACAGGTCTTCGTCCGAGGCGCCCCAGCTGCCCACGAAGGCCGGCTTCATGTCGCCGATGTCGACGATATTTTGAAAGCCATTGCCGGTGAAGAAGCTGCGCATATTGTCGAAGTGCGCCTCGCCGCCATACACGAATTCGGTGTGGTAGCCCTGGCGGCCCAGGCCGTCCGCCAGCGTGTAGAAATTGTTTTGCGACAGGGACAGTTTGACGGTGCTGCGCGCCGGTGTCGGCGCATAGCCGGCAACCACCGCCTCGATGCCGCGCACCGAGCGGGTGCCGGTGGCGTACAGCTGCTCGAACCACCAGCCCTCGTGCTTGAGTTTTTCGAGTTCCGGCGTCACCGGCAGGCCGCCCAGCGATTCGACGAAGGTGGCGCCCAGGCTTTCCTGCAGCACGATGACCAGGTTCAGCGGCTTGCCGCGCGCGATCGCCGCCTGCTGGTAGTGCAGGGTCGGCAGTTCCGGATTCGGGAAGCGGTAGTCGCGCAGCCATGGCGCCGCCTTCACCTCGGCGAATACCTGTGCGCGCGGGAAATCGCCATAGATCTCGGACGACTTCGCCTCATTGCCCATCGCGCGGATCGCATCGAGCACCGACCAGGCCGAGTTGATGACGAGGGAATTGACCATCGCATCGCTGCTCAGGGCGAACATGGCGGGATTGGCCGG
Source organism: Telluria beijingensis (assembly GCF_030770395.1). Classification (GTDB taxonomy): domain Bacteria; phylum Pseudomonadota; class Gammaproteobacteria; order Burkholderiales; family Burkholderiaceae_D; genus Telluria; species Telluria beijingensis. The sequence continues at coordinate 2,048,580 of NZ_CP132480.1, forward strand.
ACGATGGCCGGTGGTGGAGCGGATCTGCACGAACACCAGCAGCACCAGGATCGGCCAGGCCAGCAGCAGCTTGCGGCTCGGCCACATCGTCATGCCGGCAGCGGACGCCTTCAGCAGGCGTACCAGCGCGACGCCGAGGAGGACGGTCAGCGCGCAGCCCAGCAGCAGCGCGGTGCGAAAGCCGTTCCACAAGGTCGCGAACACTTCTTGCGGATACCCCAGGTATTCGATGAACAGGCGGTTGGGCCGCGCGTCGTATTGCATGATGAATTGGGGAGAAGCGACTTCCATGAACAGGATGAACACCAGCGCGAAGCCCACCCAGGCCGTGCTGGCCGTGCGCCACAGGCGGGCGCTGCGGGCATGCGCCAGCAGGGGCGCCAGCAGCAGCGGGATGGCGATGAAGTAGCCGAGCAGGATCAGGTCGGCGCGCACGCCCTGCAGCAGGATGTCGGGAACGATGCCGGTCGCTGCAACGCGCGGCCATTGCCAGGCGATGAGGGCGATGCGGAAAGCCGACAGCAGGACGAGGCCGATGAACAAGAGCTGGACCAGGGGTGCGTAGGGACCGGCCCAGCGCGTCAGCTGCGCAAGACGGGAGGCGGAAGCAGGAAAAGGGACATCGGGCCGGGCCTCGTTCGACGCACGGCTAATGCTTTTGGGCAGGTGAAGTTTCTCGATGTTCATGCTAAGCATGCTAGGTCGCATGCCGTCATCGAGATGTTAGTGAGGCGTTAAGAAAGCGTTAAATCATGGGACGAAAACAGCCCGGCCAGCATATGCCGACCGGGCAATACAGGAAACGCGCCTTGCGGCGCGCAGCCTTGTGTAACGATCAGTCGCGGTAGTCGCGATAGTTGCGGTACTCGTGACGGTCGCTCGAGCCACCCAGCAGCTTGGCCAGGATGAAGCCGACGCCCACCGCGGCCAGCAGTGCGCTGCCCGGGTTGTTCTTGACGTATTCCTTGCCCTGGGCCGACAGGTCGGAGCATTTCTCGCTCAGCTGGGCCGAACCGCCGCCCAGCTTTTCTTGTGCCGAGCTCAGCATGCCGGAGACCTTGTCGACGCCGGCATGGGCGCGCGAGGCCAGGTTGTCGACCATCGGCTGGGCCGCTTGCGCTGCCTTGTCGATGCCTGCGTGCACCTTGTCTGGCGAGATCGACGAGATCGCTGCCTTGATGCCGCCGACCGTCGATTGATCGCCGTTCGAAGCATCCGACGACGACGACGATGGGGTCGACGATGCCGACTGGCTCGACGACGAGGCGCCCAGGCCGTTATTGCCCAGCGAGCCGCTGCTGCCCGCTGCCGAGCTCATGTTCGAGGACGACGACTGCGACGATGGCGACGACTGCGACGATTGCGACGATGGCGACTGCGAACCGATCGACGAACCGGTGCTGCCCAGGTTGCCGCTCGACGAAGCGCTTTGCAGGCTCGACGACGACGGCGACGAGCTGGTGCTGCTCAGGTTCGACGACGCGCTCTGCTGGCTGCCCGACGATGCGGTAGTGCCCTTGTTCAGGCTGGAATCCTGGCTCTTGCCGATGTTCGAACCGGCCTTGTTGGCGTCGATGCCTTTACCTTCGTTAGACTTTTGATTATCCATGATGTATCCCTCATAAAATGTGTGACCAACGCGGAGTAGACCGATATTCGACTATCACCACATTCTTCCTTGAATCAGTCCGATACATGACGCGGGAACGAAAGCTGCCTGCGGTATATCAATGACAGCTTCGATTCATGCCCACGAGCGCAGTATCGAACTAACTGCGTCGCGATACAAAAAATACAATAGACCCGCATGACGAGACCGTGCGCTGACTAACAGAGCCGTTCCATCCGCTGCAAAAGCTGCTTTTTATCAATTGGCAGGGATGAAAAGGCACGTTGCGAGTACCATACGGGGTTTCGCCGAACCGGGTCGCCCAGCAGAACATCACATGGCAGTAGAGAAAGTTTCAGGCAATCGCCTGCCGCCGCGCCAGGCGCTGCCGGCAGCCCAGGACGCGGCGCTAAAGAAACAGGCCGATGCAGAGAAGGCCGCCCGGATACGCGGCGTAGCCTCGATCGCGGCGATGCGCGACGCCATCCGCCAGGCCTCCGCACGGTTGCCCCCGTTCACCAGCGTGCCGCGCCTGGCCCGGCTGGATGCGGCAGGCTTCCGGGCGCGGGCGGCGGCCGGCATGCCCTTCCTGGTCGAGGGCATCGCCAGGCGCTGGCCCCTGGTCGACCTGGCGCCGCACGACTTGCGCGCGCGCTTCGGCCACCTGCCGGTGCGCGCCCGCGTGGGCGACTACGTGCATACGGCGTTCGCGCCGGACCGCGCGATGCAGGACATGCTGCTGCGCGACTACCTCGACCTGGCGCCGCCGGATGCCGCGTCCGATTTGCCGCCCTATGTCGGCAACCTCGCCCTGCGCGAACTGAACCGGCTGTGCCACTGGCCGACTTGGTTCGAGAAGATGGGCCCGCCCCGCTTCTGGATCGGCCCGGCGCGCACGGTGACGCCGCTGCACTGCGACTACGACGACAACCTGTTCGCCCAGCTGTGGGGCCGCAAGCGCATCTTCCTGGCGCCGCCGCACCACGACGAATTCCTGTATCCGCGCGAAGCCAATCCGCTGCTGTTCGGTTCTCCGGTCGATCCGGAAGCGCCCGACTTCGAACGCTTCCCGCTGGTGCGCCAGGCGGCGCTGGTCGAACTCATCGTTGAGCCGGGCGACATGCTGTACGTGCCGGCCGGCTGGTACCACCAGGTGCGGGCCCTGAGCTTTTCGCTGTCGTCGAATCGCTGGGCGCGCGGCCAGCCGCTGGCGCTGGGGGCTTGAGAACTAGGCTGCGCGCCGCGGTTCCTCGACCGCGGTCGTGGTGGATGCCGCGTCGTCCGGCAACAGGAACGCGGTGCTCGGCCGGCCATCGGCATTGTGCTGCACGATGCGGCTCGGGCGGCCCTGGGCGTCGAGCCAGACCTGGCCGATGCCGGCGCCATTCCACAGGCGCTCGCCGCTGGTGCGCTGGTCCGGCAGGCGCGGGCTCAGGGCCAGGTCACGCCGCTTGGTGAACCAGTTCAGCGGCGAGCGCGGCGAGTACAGCCAGCGATTGAGGCGATCGAGCCAGTCCAGCAGGCGGCGCGGGAACTCGTTCTTGATGCCGCTGCTGGTGATCTGCCACACGTGCTGCGGGCGGTCCGACTCGCGCACTTCGACGTCGTAGACGAAGGAATAATGCACGTCGCCCGACAGCACCACGTAGTTGCCCGGGGTGCGCGAGTGGCGGAAGATATTGAGCATGCTGCTGGCCGCGCCGCGGTGCGCCATCCAGTTCTCGGCGTCGACCGTCAGGGCCTGGCCGGCGAAGGTGGCGATGCGCTGCACCACCTCGATCAGCTTGACGCCGAACATGGGCGCCGGCGAGACGATCACGGCGGCCTTCTCGTCCAGCAGCTCGTGCTGCAGTTCGGTCAGCGATTCCCAGTCCATCAGGCCCGACGGGTGACCCGGCGTGCGCCGGTTGCGCCAGCGCCGGGTGCGGGTATCGAGCACGATGATGGCGGGCTGGGTGCGCAGCACATAGTCCCATTGGCGAAACGCCAGCAGGCGCTGGATCAGCGCGTCCTGGGCGGCCGGGTCGAGCCGCTGCCTGGCATCCGGCGTGGCGCCCAGGTGCGCCACCGCATCGAGCGCTTCGCCGAACACGTCGGGCCGGTTGCCCCAGCCCTGGCACAGCAGGTAGGCCACCAGCGCATTGCCGATGATGCGGCGCGAGAACGGGTGCTCGTAGGCCGTGGTTTCCCACTTGGCCGACAGGTTCCAGTCATCGGTGATGTCGTGGTCGTCGAAGATCATCAGGGTCTGCACGTGCGCCAGCAGGCGCGCGGCCTGCGGCAACTCGTCGCGGAAGCCCTGCAGCGCCGCATTCTCGCGCTGCCAGCGCTCCACATGCTTCGGCTTCAATGGCGGCATGGCCGGCTCGCCGACGATCCGCCACGGCGCCGGCGACCAGGCCAGCAGGTACATCGCCATCACCTCGGCCAGCGTCACCAGGTGGTTGTGGGCGTTGGCGGTGGTGAAGATCGGCTTTTCGGAACCGCCGAAGAAGCGGTCGCGCAAGTCGTCGTTCGACTTGAAGGCGGGCAGCAGGTCTTCGCGCCGGTAGTAGCCGGCCGGATGGGCGTACAACGCCTCGCTGTCCTCGACCACGGCGCCTTCCAGGCACTCGCCGTACAGGCCCAGGCGCTCGATCAGCGCATGGATCGCCGCCAGCATGGGGCCGGCCACGTCGTCCACATACACCTGGTCGCCGCACAGCATGAGCATGGCGGGGCGCGCTTCGATGTTCTCGATCTGGCCGGCCAGCAGCGCGTCGGCGCAGGCCAGGCCGTCGCGCGAGCGGTGGTGCGGCTTGCGGCAGGAACCGTAGAGGATGTTGTCCATGCGGCTGCGCAGCACGAAGCTGGGCCGGGTTTGTCCCGCATGCAGCAGGTGCGGCGCCCAATGGGCGATGCCGGCGCCGTCGTCCAGCACTATGTCGTACTCGACCAGCGTCTCCTGCGGCAGCGGCGTGTCCAGCGCGACGTCGATCAGGTGTACATATGCATGGCGGCCGAAGCGTACGCTGCGGCAGCTGCCGCCATCGAGCGCAATCCGGCGCACCGGACCACCGTGCGGCGCCAGCAGCAGCGTCAACGCGAGCGGCGCGCTGCCGACCAGCCATAGCACCAGGCGGCCCGGCTCGAGCCGGCGCAGGATCGGGCCGGCCAGCACCGGCGGGAGGTCAGCGGGAGAGGAAGTCTGGATCAACGCGGCACGGGCTCGGGAGGGAAAGATCGGCCGAGTGTAGCAGATGGCGCCCGCTCATCCGCGCGCGATCACGAGCAGGCCCACGACGATGAAGCCGCAGCCGGCCAGCTTGGCTGGCGTGAGCGCCTCCTGCAAGAACAGCCACCCGAGCAGCAGCGCGATCACCACGCTGCCCTTGTCGATCAGGGCGACGGTGGATACCTGCCCTTCCTTGATCGCCTTGTAATAGCAGATCCACGACAGCGCGGTGGCCACCGCCGATCCTGCCAGCCAGGCGATATTGGTCGGGGTGAGCGCCTGCAGTTCGCGCGCCGGCACCACGGCGGCCGCGAACAGCAGCACGAACACGAACACGAAGCAGGTGCGCACCGCCATCCCGAGGTCGCCCGAGATACCGGTGAGGCCCGGCTTGGCAATGACGGCCGTCACGCCCGCGAACAGCATCGACAGGAAGGCGTAGACCACCCAGCGTTCCATGCGCGCTCCTAGTAATAGACGCAGATGCGCTGGCCGTCGATCTCGTGCACCCGGATGTCGAGCTGGTACAGCTCGCGCAAGACCTCGGGCTGGATCAGTTCGAGCGGCGTACCGTGATAGGCCACCTTACCGCCTTTCATGGCGACGATGCGGTCGGCGTAGCACGACGCAAAATTGATGTCGTGCAGGACCAGGATCACGGTCTTGCCCAGCTCGCGCGAGGTACGGCGCAGCAGCGCCATCATGTCGACCGCATGGCGCATGTCGAGGTTGTTGAGCGGTTCGTCGAGCAGCACGTAATCCGTATCCTGGCACAGCACCATGGCCACAAAAGCGCGCTGGCGCTGGCCGCCAGAGAGCTGGTCGAGATAGCGGTCGGCCAGCTCCAGCAGGCCGAGGTAGCCGAGCGCGCGCTCGACGTGGGCCGCATCCTCGACCGTCGTGCGGCCCTGGGTGTGGGGATAACGGCCGAAGGCGACCAGGTCGCGCACCGTCAGGCGCATCGGCAGGTGGTTGTCCTGGCGCAGGATGGCCAGGCGTTTGGCCAATTCCCTGGTGTCGCCGTTCACCACGTCGATGCCGTCCACCAGCACCCGGCCCGAGCTCATCGGCAGCAGGCGGCTGATCATCGACAGCACGGTCGACTTGCCGGCGCCGTTGGGACCGATGATGGCGGTAACGCCGCCGGCCGGCAGGGTGAGCGTCACGTCGTCGACGACGATCGTGTCGGCATACCGTTTGCTGATATTGGAGATCTCGATCATGACTCAGGTTTTCTTACGGGTGATCAGGAACAGGAACAGCAGGCCGCCAATGAATTCGATGACGACGCTGACGGTGGCGTTCAGTGCAAGCACGCGCTCGAGCAGCACCTGGCCGCCGACCAGGAACACCACGCCCCACAGCACGGCCATCGGCAGCAGGTATCGGTGCTTGCCCGAGCCGGCCGTCACATAGGCCAGGTTGCTGACCAACAGGCCGAAGAAGGTGACCGGGCCGACCAGCGCGGTCGACACCGACACCATCACCGCGATCAGCGCCAGGGTGAGCATCACCGTGCGCCGGTAGTCGATGCCGAGGTTGACCGCGATCTCGCGGCCCAGGGTCAGGGCGTCGTACTGGCGGCGCAGGCGCCAGGCGAGCAGCGAGGCCAGGCCGATCGCGATCGCCGCCACCCACAGCAGGCCGGTCTGGATCGCATTGAAAGACGCGAACATGCGGTCCTGCAGCACCATGAATTCGTTGGGATCGATCAGGCGCATCACGAAGCTCGACAGGCTGCGAAACAGCAGCCCGAACACGATCCCGGCCAGCAGCATCAGGTGCAGGCTGTGCGCCGCGCCATTGAACAGCGCGCGGAACAGCAGGCAGGCGAAGCCCGTCATCAGCACAACCTCGATCGCAAAGCGCAGGTTGGGGTTTCCCGTCTCGGTGAGCGGATCGATGCCGAGGCTGAAGATGATCACCGCCTGGATCAACAGGTACAGGGCGTCGAAGCCCATGATCGACGGCGTCAGGATGCGGTTGTGGGTGATGGTCTGGAACAGCACCGACGACACCGCGATCGCATACGCCACCAGCAGCATCGCCGCCAGCTTGGCGCCGCGGAACGGCAGCACGAAGTCCCAGTTGCCGCCGGCGCCGATCAGCATGAAGGCGGCGACGACCCATAGCGCCAGGGTCGCGAGCAGGGCGAGCCTGGTGTTGGGGGATACTTCAAGCCTCACGTGAACGACCTCGCAACAACAGGAACAGGAACAGCGCGCCGCCGATGATGCCGACCACGGTGCCGATCGGGATCTCGTACGGGTACACGACGAGGCGGCCAATGATGTCGCAGGCCAGCACGAACAGGCCGCCGAGCAGCGCGACCCAGGGCACCGAGCGGCGCATATTGTCGCCAAACAGGATGCTGACCACGTTCGGCACGATCAGGCCCAAAAAGGGAATGCTGCCGGCCGTGACCACCACCACCGCCGATATCGCCGACACGATCAGCAGGCCGTAGAAGGTGAGCCTCTTGTAGTTCAATCCGAGGTTGGTGGTGAATTGCTGGCCCATGCCGGCCACGGTGAAGCGGTCTGCCGCGACCCAGGCCGCGAAGGCCAGCACCGCGCCGAGCCACAGCAGCTCGTAACGGCCGCGCAGCACGCCGGAAAAGTCGCCGACGGTCCAGGCATGCAGGGTTTGCAGCATGTCGTAGCGGAAGGCGAAGAAGGTCGTCACCGCCTGGATCACGCCGCCCAGGATCAGGCCGACCAGCGGCACCAGGTAGGGCGAGCGCAGCGGGATGCGGCGCAGCAGACCCAGGAACAGGAAGGTGCCGGCCATCGCGAAGGCGGCCGCCACCAGCATCTTGCCGAACACCGGCGTGTCGGGCGCCAGCAGCGCCAGCGCCAGCACGCCCAGCGTGGCCGCCTCGATGGTGCCGGCGGTGGACGGTTCGACGAAGCGGTTACGCACCAGCATCTGCATGATCAGCCCGGCGACGGCAAGCGACATCCCGGCCAGCAGCAGGGCCAGGGTGCGCGGCAGGCGGCTGACGACCAGCAGCTGCCAGTCGGTCGAGCCGGCGCCCGCCAGCAGGCCGGCGAAGCTGAAATCGCCGGCGCCGATGGCCACGCTCAATGCGACCAGCGCCGCCGTCAGCAATAAGGGCAGCGCCAGCCAGGCGTGCGAGATGGTACGAGGGGCGCGCCCGCTTGCTGCCATCGGGTTCAGCGTCCCGCGGTGTTCAGGGCGCGCGCCAGTTGGTCGGCGTTTTCCTGCAGCGCGGTGATGCCGGCGCCGCCCAGGGTGTACCAGTTGAAGCCATCGAGGTAGACCACGCGCTTGTTCTTCCAGGCGTTCGACTGGCGCACCAGTTCATTGTCCAGGAATTTGGCGGCGGCCGTGCCTTCGCGGCCGATGGCGGCGTCGCGATCGATCACGAACAGCCAGTCGGGATTGGTCTTCTGGATGAACTCGAAGGAAATCGCCTGGCCGTGGTTCGAGGTGTCGAGCTTGGCCACCGCCGGCTTGATGCCGAAGGTATCGTGCAGGACGCCGAAGCGCGAACCGGGACCGTAGGCGCTCATCTTGCCGCCGGTGGTCAGGACGATCAGGCCGGTGCCGGCGCTCGCGGCTTGGGTTTTCAGGGCGGCGATCGAGCTATCGAGCTTGTCGGTCAGTTCCTTGGCGCGCGCCTGCTTGCCGAACAGGCCCGCCAGCGTATTGACGTTAGCCTTGGCGCTGGCGACCAGGTTGGTGCGGTCGACGGTCATGTCGATGGTCGGGGCGATCTTGGCCAGTTGCGCGTACTTGGCCTGCGAACGGCCGCCGACGATGATCAGGTCGGGCTTGGCGCCGTGGATTTTTTCGTAGTCCGGCTCGAACAGGGTACCCATCTTCGGGGCGCTGTTATAGCGCGCCAGGTGGCGCGGCAGCGGGCGCGCGGTGGTGCTCATGGTCGGCACGCCGGCAACGTTCACATCCAGCGCCGACAGGTTGTCGAGGGTGGTGGCGTCGAGCACGATGACTTTCTTCGGGCTGGCCGGGACGGCGGTGGTGCCGCTGGCATGCTTGATCTGCACGGTGTTCTGGGCTTGCGCCGGCAGCGCGCCGAGGGCCAGGGCGGCACCGACCGCCAGCGCTGCGCGGCGGGTCTGGAAGAAGTTCTTGATGGTCATGTCGGGGTTCCTGTCTTTCGGGGTTCAACGAAATCGATGGCAGTGGACGCGCTGAACGGCGCCGGGAACGCGTGTCGCACAGGCCACGTTCTTCCTCTGCCGTTCAAAATCCGATACTTCTGCGGCGATCACCTATTGCCAGAGGATGCGCCGCGAATGATAATCATTATCATATGTAATTAACCGTCAGAAAGTTTGTCAAGTTGTGGCAAACATTTGCAATCAAGCAATGAACCAGCCTTCCTGCATTCTCGTGGTCGACGACCACGCCGACATCCGCGATCCGCTCGCCGCCTTCTTGCGCCGCCACGATCTCGAGGTATTGACGGCCGCCGATGCGGCCAGCGCGCGCACCCTGCTGCGCCAGCACCGGATCGACCTGGTGGTGCTCGACATCATGCTGCCCGGCGAGGACGGCCTGTCGCTGTGCCGCCACCTTGCCGAGACCAGCAGCACGCCGGTGATCCTCCTGACCGCGATGGCCGGCCAGGACGAGCGCGTGGCCGGGCTCGAGATCGGCGCCGACGACTACGTGACCAAGCCCTTCGATCCGCGCGAGCTGGTGGCGCGCATCAAAGGCATGCTGCGGCGCCTGGGCCGCGCCGCGGCCGGCCGGCCCGAGCGCTGCTACGCCTTCGGCGACTGGACCCTGGACATGAACAAGCGCGAGCTGCGCGATGCGGGCGGCGAGCCGGTGGCGCTGAGCAGCTCCGAATTCCGCCTGCTCGGCGTACTGGTCGAACGCGCCGGCAAGGTGCTCAGCCGCGACGAGCTGCTCGACCTGACGCGCGATGGCGAGGTGCAGAACTTCGACCGCAGCATCGACAGCCAGGTCAGCCGCCTGCGCAAGAAGCTGGAAAGCGATCCGCGCCGGCCACGCCTGCTCAAGACCTCGTGGGGCGACGGCTATGTATTCACGGCCGACGTCAGGCCACTGCCTGCGGCCGGCTAGCATGCGCCTGCTCCCGAAGACGATGGGCGGCCAATTGGTCGCGACGATGCTGCTGGCCGTGCTGCTGGCCCACGCTGGCGCCATCATCGTGCGCCAGATGACCCCTGACGCCATGCATCCGCTGGCGGCGCGCCACCTGCTCGACCGCATGGCCGGCATCTACCAGTCCTTGCGCCTGACGCCGGAAAAAGGAGAGGAGCTATTGGCGGCGATCGGCTCGCCGACCGCGCGTTTCTGGCTGGCCACCGGCGGCAGCGCCGACAGCCTGGTAATGAACGAGGCCGAGCGCAAGCAGGCGCGGTCCCTGGATGAACGCCTGTCGCGCGCACCGGGGGCTGTGGCGCCACGCAGCTGGGTGCAATTGCCCGACCATGCGCCCGGCGATGATGGCGCGCGCCAGGCTGGGATGCTGGCCTCGGTCGAACTGCCGGACGGGCGCTGGCTGGTGGGCTACCAGCAATCCCCCGCCGGCAGTCCCTGGTGGCGTCCGCTGCACTTCTCGATCCCGGTGAGCACCCTGCCGGTGCTGCTGGTGGCGCTGCCTTTCATCGGCCGCATCCTGCGTCCGATCCGCGCGCTGGAGCGCGCCGCCGAGCGCTTCAGCCGCGGCGAGCATGACGGCCCGCTGCCGGTGACCGGCCCGCGCGAGGCGCGCGAACTGACGACGGCCTTCAACACGATGGCCGAGCGCCAGCAGCGCTTCAACGAAGACCGCACGCGCATGCTGGCCGCGATCAGCCACGACCTGCGCACGCCGATCACCTCGTTGCGGGTGCGGGTGGAACTGATCGACGACCCCGACCTGCGCGCCGCGATGATCCGCACGCTGGAGACAATGGGCCTGATGGTCGAACAAACCCTGCGCTTCGCCGCCGAGGAATGCATCGGCGAGCCATCGCAAGACATCGACCTGGCCGCGCTGCTGCGCGAGCTGGCGACGGAACTGACACGCCCCGGAAAGACCCTGAGCTACGCCGGCCCCGACACCCTGCCCTACCGCTGCCGCCCCATCGCCCTGCGCCGCGCCTTGGGCAACCTCGCCGAAAACGCACTGCGCCACGGCACCGAGATCACCTTGCGCGCCGCCACGCCGGCGAACGGCGACGACGTCATCCTGGCAGTAAGCGACAACGGCCCCGGCATCCCCGAGGCCGAACTCGAGCGCGTCTTCGAGCCCTTCGCCCGCCTCGACAACGCCCGCTGCCGCGACACCGGCGGCGACAACGGCCACGGCAGCGCCGGCGGCAGCGGCGTCGGCCTCGGCCTCGCCATCGCCCGCTCCTGCATCGAAGCCCACGGCGGCACCCTCACCCTCACCAACACCCCACCCGGCCTCACCGCCACCATCGCCCTCCCCACCTGACCCTCAATTAGGGTCAATTAGGGTCAGAGTGAGATGCACCGGAATGGTGGACAGGCCGCGCTGGCGCGCGGCGCCAACCGGCAGTCGCCCGGCGAGCGCACGCTGGCGGACGTCGTTGCCGCCGCATGGGAAGCGCGCGCGGTTGCCTGAGTTCAGTCCGGCAGAACGCGCAGGCGCGAGCGGTCGATCCAGCGCCGGTAGGCCGGCGGCGCGAGCAGGTCGGCCAACGCCGCGCGGAACATGATCTCGCCGGGTTTTTGCGATTCGTCGGTGGGCAGCAGGCCGCAGCCCTGGTTGAGCAGCAGCGCCTGGCGGTTGCCGGGGTGGACGTGGCTGACGATCGTGTGCGCGCCGAACAGGCGCGCGGCGATGGCGAACATGGCCCCACCCACGCGCGGCGCCACGGTACCGCGCTGCCACACGCCGGCGACCATCACGCCGATCTCGAGCACGCCAGCCCATGGCGTCGGTTTCAGCAGCGCGAACGCGGCCGGCACGCCGTCGGCGCGGCCGATGACGACCAGCGGCGAGCCGGGGGAGGGCGCCAGCAGCTGCGACTCGACCCAGGCCAGGTGCCGCTCATAAGGCATGGGCTCGGGTGAAGGCATGAAGGGCAGGACCGTGGAGTGATTGCGGATCGCGTACAGCGCCTCGGTATCGGCGCCTTTGAACTGTTCGAAGGCGACCCCGCCGCATTCGAAGGCGATGCGCTGGCCGGCTGCTAGCCAGGCGGCGATGGTGGTCGGCAAGGCGTGCCGCAGGTGCGTGACATCAATATGAGGGATGGTACTGGGTATGGCTATCAATTTCGGATCCTTGTCGATCGTCGCTGCGCGAGACGATCTACTGTACACCAGCGACGGCCGCGAGCTTATCGATTTGTTCAATGCCCACGGCACCACCTGGCTCGGCCACCGGCGCCGTGAAGTACACGATGCGCTGGCGCGCCAGATGGACCAGGTCTGGATCACCGGCGGCTTGCCGACGCCGGCGGTGCCGGCGATGCGCGAACGGGTGGCGCGTTTCCTGCCGTCCGGCCTGACGCTGGCCAGCCTGGCCTCGACCGGTATGGAGGCCAACGAGCAGGCGCTGCGCGTGGCGCGCGTGCATACCGGTCGCAACGGCGCACTGGGGCTGGCCGGCGCCATGCACGGCAAGTCGCTGGCCACGGCGACGCTCGGCTGGGACAACGGCGACGGGCTGGCGTTGCCTGGTTTCCAGCGGATTGCCGCGGGGCCGGACGTCGACGAGGCGGTGACGCTGGCGGCGATCTCCGCCGCCCTGCGCGGCGGCCAGGTTGCCGCCCTGTATATCGAGCCGGTACATGGCACCTCGTTTGGCTGGGAAGCGTCGCCGGCGTTCTATCACGCGGTGCGCGAACTCGCGACCCTCCACGGGGTGCTGCTGGTCTACGACGAGATCCTGACCGGCTGCCACCGCACCGGAACCGCCTTCCGCTGCCAGGCACACGGGGTCGAGCCGGACATCCTGGTGTTCGGCAAGGCGCTCGGCAACGGCTTCCCGGTGGCGGCCACTGCCGTGCGCGCCAGCCTGCCGCTGGTGCCGCACATGTTGCTGGGCAGTACCTATTCAAACAATGCGCTGGCCGCAAGCGCGGTGGACGCGACCTTGGAGTGTATCGAAGGGCTCGATGCGGCGGCGTTGGTGGCGGCGATCGAGGCTGCGGTGTTGCGCCACCTGGGCTGGGCGGCCTCGGGCGACCGGCCGCGCCTGCGCGGTTGCGGCGCGATGTGGGTGGTGCGCTTCGATACGCCGGAGCAGGCCCTGGCCTGTGCCACCAGCTTGTTGGCGGCCGGTGTCTGCGTCGGCCTGCATGGCCGCCAGATGCGCCTGCTGCCCGCGCTCACGATCGCGCCGCATCGGCTCGAACAGGCATGCGCCCAGGTTGCGCTCAGCGTGCGCGCGAACCTGGGCGGGTGAGCGGTCGTTTGTAGTGCTCGTGAATCCGGTCTGCTCGCGACGGCAGTTCCCGGCGCCGGCCTGCATGGCCGCCAGGCGCGCCCGCTGTCCGGCCAGCCCATGAAAAAACCGGCCCGCAGGCCGGTTTCTTTGGAGACAGCGCTCGATCAGTCGTCGCCGCCCACGATGCCCAGCAGGCGCAGCAGGCTGCTGAAGATGTTGAACACGTTCAGGTAGATCGACAGGGTGGCGGTCACGTAGTTGGTTTCGCCGCCATTGACGATGCGCTGCACGTCATACAGGATGAAGGCCGAGAAGATACCGATCGCCAGGACCGAGATCACGATCGACAGCACCGACATCTGCAGGAAGATGTTGGCGACGACCGCCAGCAGCAGGACCACGATGCCGGCCATCAGCCAGCTGCCCATGCCCGAGAAATCGCGCTTGGTGGTGGTGGCGATGCTGGCCATCACGGCGAACACGACGGCGGTGCCGCCGAAGGCCGTCATGATCAGGCTGGCGCCGTTCGAGTAGTTGAGCGTGTGGGTCAGCAGCGGGGCCAGCATCATGCCCATGAAGAAGGTGAAGCCCAGCAGCAGGGCGACGCCCAGGCCGGAATCCTTGTTCTTCTCGATGGCCCACATGAAGCCGAAGGCGATCGCCAGGAAAATGACGAAGCCCATGATGCCGGTGAACGCGATGCCTAGCGACATGCCGGCGACCGCGCCGAGCACGGTAGGGATCATCGACAGCGCCAGCAGCCAATACGTGTTACGTAACACTTTGTTACGCGTGGCCTGACCACCTTTGGTCAGGTCGATGGTACTTTGCTGTTGGGTACTAGGGTACATATAGTGCCTCCGGTTGGATGAATGGTACGGGCAAGGTGAAGAAACTAGCGCTCGCGAGGTACGTCACAACAATCCTACGTCAACATTCTTAACTGAAGATGAAGAACACGCAGGAACTGGACGGACTTTTGCCGCCACTGTAACACCATGCTTGCCACTACCGCAATATCGGATATCTGGGGCAGGTATGGTAAAATTAAAGGTTGATTGAGTCCTTAAGTTCAAACGAATTTCTCAGTTCAAAACCTTTCTTTTATTGGAGTTTTCTCATGGCAATCGAACGCACCCTGTCCATTATCAAGCCGGACGCAGTTGCAAAAAACGTGATCGGCAAAATCTACAGCCGTTTCGAAGAAGCCGGCCTGAAGGTCGTGGCTGCCCGCATGGTGCAACTGTCGCGCGCTGAAGCCGAAGGCTTCTACGCGGTGCACGCTGCGCGTCCATTCTTCAAGGACCTGGTCGACTTCATGATCTCCGGTCCGGTGATGATCCAGGTGCTCGAAGGCGAAGGCGCGATCCTGAAGAACCGCGACCTGATGGGCGCTACCGATCCGAAGAAAGCCGACGCCGGCACCATCCGCGCCGACTTCGCCGATTCGATCGACGCCAACGCCGTTCACGGTTCGGACGCCGCCGAAACCGCCGCTGTGGAAATCGCTTACTACTTCCCGGCGCTGAACGTCTACTCGCGTTAATTAGTAAGGGGGATCGCAGTCCGGGCGTTCCCCGGCTCACTTCCCCGGACTAATTGAATGAGTAACCCGCTTGCCCGCAGCCAAGGGCTGGCGCAAGCGGGTTCAGGAATATAGGATTACACCATGACTACTCTCACCAACCTGCTGGACTTTGATCCCGCGCAACTCGTCGCTTACTGCGCCGACTTGGGTGAGAAACCGTTCCGCGCCAAGCAATTGCAACGCTGGATACACCAGTTTGGCGCGGCGGACTTCGACAGCATGACCGACCTGGCCAAGTCGCTGCGCGAAAAGCTGAAGTCGCGCGCCGAAGTGCGCGCGCCAGCCATCGTCAGCGACAAGACCGCCAGCGACGGCACCCGCAAATGGCTGGTGGACGTCGGCAATGGCAACGCGGTCGAGACCGTGTTCATTCCGGAAGAAAACCGCGGTACCCTGTGCATCTCCACGCAGGCCGGTTGCGCCGTTAACTGCCGCTTCTGCTCGACCGGCAAGCAGGGCTTCAACCGCAACCTGACGGTGGCCGAGATCATCGGCCAGCTGTGGATGGCCGAGTTCGAGCTGCGCCGCACCAAGGGCATCGAGCCCGGCCCCAAAGGCGAACGCCAGATCACCAATGTGGTCATGATGGGCATGGGCGAGCCGCTGCTGAACTACGAACCGACCGTTACCGCGCTCAAGATGATGCTCGACGATAACGCCTACGGCCTGTCGCGCCGCCGCGTGACCCTGTCGACCTCGGGCGTGGTGCCGAACATCGACAAGCTGTCGCAAGACGTGCCGGTCGCCATGGCCGTGTCGCTGCACGCGTCGAACGATGCGCTGCGCGACATCCTGGTGCCGCTCAACAAGAAATACCCGCTGCGCGAACTGATGGCCGCCTGCAAGCGCTATCTCGAGTTCGCGCCGCGCGACTTCATCACCTTCGAGTACTGCATGCTCGACGGCTTCAATGACAGCGACGAGCATGCGCGCGAGCTGATCGCGCTGGTCAACGACCCGGTGGTCGGCGTGAACTGCAAGTTCAACCTGATCCCGTTCAATCCGTTCCCCGAGTCGGGCCTGTTCCGCTCCAAGAACCCGCGCATCAAGGCCTTCGCCGAAGTGCTGATGAACGCCGGCATCGTCACCACCGTGCGCAAGACGCGCGGCGACGATATCGACGCTGCCTGCGGCCAGCTGGCGGGCGAGGTCAAGGACCGCACCCGCGTGGCCGAGCGCATGGAAAAGATGGCCGAATACCAGAAGAAATTCGGCGCCGATTTCGGACGCATCGTGGAGATCCCGACCTGATGAAATTCACCGCCGCTGCGCTCGCGCTCGCATCGACCCTGTCCCTGATGTTGCTCGCCGGCTGTGCCGCGACGGGTACGGGTGGCGCGGCGACGACGCGTGACGGTGAACTCAGGACCGCCTCCGACCAGACCGCGGTCGAGAAACGCGCCTCGATCCGGGTGCAGCTGGCGGTCGGCTACTACCAGGAGGGCAAGTACGAAATCGCCCTCGACGAAGTCAAGCAGGCGCTGGCGGCCGATCCGAACTACGCCGACGCCTATGGCCTGCGGGCCCTGATCTATACCTCGATGGGGCAGTTCCCGCTGGCCGACGAGAACCACCGGCACGCGCTGCGCCTCGAGCCGAATAATCCCGAGTTCGCGAACAACTACGGCACGTTCCTGTGCCAGTCGGTGAACAAGCCGGGCGAGGCGATGCGTTATTTCGACGCCGCGCTCAAGAACCCGACTTACCAGACGCCGATGAGCGCGCTGGTCAATGCGGGCGCGTGCAGCATCAAGAACGGAAACTTCGACGCGGCCGAGCGCTACCTGCTCGATGCCTTGCGTCTGAACCCCGGGCAGCCGGCCGTGAATGCCGGCCTGGCGCGGGTCTATTACGAGCGGCGCGATCTTCAGCGCGCCGGATTTTTCATTAACCGCCTGATCGAGACAGCGAAACTGGATACGCTGCCGGCCGACGCGCTGTGGCTTGCCCTGCGCGTCCAGCGCAAGCTGGGCGACCGGAGTCTCGAAGCGTCGCTGGCGGCCCAGCTGCGTCGCCGTTTCCCCGGTTCTCCCGAGTATGCGGCGTTCGAGCGCGGGGCATTTGATGAGTGAGACGAGGACAATGAACGAGCAAGCAGATCAGCCCGCGACGCCAGGCAAGCACCCCGGCATTCCTGGCACGACCCTGCAATCCCAGCGCGAAGCGATGGGCTGGAGTGTGGAACAGGTGGCCGACCAGCTGAAGCTGGCGCCGCGCCAGGTGGTGGCGCTGGAAGCGGGCGATTACGCCGCGCTGCCGAGCCCGGCCGTCACGCGCGGCTTCGTGCGCGCCTATGCCAAATTGCTCAAGATCGACGCCGCGCCGCTGGTGTCGATGATCGAACTGAACATGCCGCCGG
Source organism: Telluria beijingensis (assembly GCF_030770395.1). Taxonomy (GTDB): domain Bacteria; phylum Pseudomonadota; class Gammaproteobacteria; order Burkholderiales; family Burkholderiaceae_D; genus Telluria; species Telluria beijingensis. The sequence continues at coordinate 2,065,715 of NZ_CP132480.1, forward strand.
AGGCGCAAGCCGGCGCCACCGTCAACGCCGGCGCGGTGCGCCGCGAGCAGCGTCCGGCCACGTTCTCCGAGAACCGGTTCCCGATGGGCGGCCGCCGCAACCGACTGCCGCTGGGCTGGATTGCCGCCGTCGTCGTGGTGGCGGGCGCCGCCGTCGCCGCCTGGCAGATGGACCTGATTCCGAACCTGTCGCCCGATGCCGCGACCGACGGCGCCACGGTGCTCGAGAACCCGGCCGCCGGTGTCGTCGCGCCTGGCGCGGCCGCACCGGGCAGCGCGCCCGCCAATGGCGCCCAGCAAGGCTTGATCAACCCGTCGGTGCCGCTGATCTCGGTGCCGGCCCCGGCCGGCGAGAACCCGGCGCCGGCGGCTGCCCCCGGCGCCACTCCCGGCACTGCGCCGGCCACGCCGACCGCGCCGGTGCCGGCCGTTCCCGCCCCGAATGCGACCACGCCGCCCGCAATGACCCCGACTGCGGCCGTCGCGACGCCAGGCGCGACCACCGCCGCCGCCGTGGTCGCGGCTGCGCCTGCTGCCGGCGCCAACACCCTGGTGCTGACCGTGCGCGAGGATTCGTGGATCGAAGTGCGCCCGAGCGCCGGCGGCCGTCCGCTGATCTCGCGCCTGGTCAAGGCCGGCAGCACCGAGTCGGTCGAAGTGAGCGGCCCGGCGACCCTGGTGGTCGGCGCGCCGGGTGGCGTGACCGCGACCCTGCGCGGCGCCAATATCCCGTTGCCGCCGCAGCCGGGCAGAACCATCTCGCGCGTGGCGCTGAAATAAGCTGGAAGCAGACTTGATGAATTCCCTGAAAGAAGCAATCCCGTCCGGCCCGATGGCGCGCCGCGCCAGCCGCAAGGTGGCTGTCTCGCACGGCCAGCGCACGGTGTGGGTGGGCGGCGACGCGCCGGTGGTGGTGCAGTCGATGACGAATACCGACACCGCCGACGCGATCGGCACCGCGATCCAGGTCAAGGACCTGGCGCGCGCCGGTTCCGAGATCGTGCGCATCACGGTCGACACCCCGGCCGCGGCGGCTGCCGTGCCGGCGATCCGCGAGCAGCTCGACCGCATGGAAGTCGACGTGCCGCTGGTCGGCGACTTCCACTACAACGGCCACCTGCTGCTGCGCGACTATCCGGAATGCGCGCAGGCGCTGTCGAAGTACCGCATCAATCCGGGCAATGTGGGGCAGGGCGCCAAGCGCGACACCCAGTTCGCCCAGATGATCGAGATCGCGGCGAAGTACGACAAGCCGGTGCGCATCGGCGTCAACTGGGGCTCGCTCGACCAAGCGCTGCTGGCGCGCATCATGGACGAGAACGCCGCGCGCGCCAATCCATGGAGCGCCCAGGCCGTAATGTATGAGGCCCTGATCACGTCGGCGATCGAGAATGCCGTGCGCGCCGAAGAAGTCGGCCTGGCGCGCGACAAGATCATCCTGTCGTGCAAGGTGTCGGGCGTGCAGGACCTGATCGCGGTCTACCGCGAACTGGCGCGCCGCTGCGACTACCCGCTGCACCTGGGCCTGACCGAGGCCGGCATGGGCAGCAAGGGCATCGTGGCCTCGACCGCGGCCCTGTCGGTGCTGCTGCAGGAGGGCATCGGCGATACCATCCGCATCTCGCTCACGCCGGAACCGGGCGGCGACCGCACCCGCGAAGTGGTGGTCGGCCAGGAAATCCTGCAGACCATGGGCCTGCGCAAGTTCACCCCGATGGTGATCGCCTGCCCGGGTTGCGGCCGTACGACCTCGACCGTGTTCCAGGAACTGGCCGACAACATCCAGAGTTTCTTGCGCGAGCAGATGCCGGAGTGGAAAAAGACCTATCCGGGCGTGGAGGCGATGAACGTGGCCGTGATGGGCTGCATCGTCAACGGTCCGGGCGAATCGAAGCATGCGAATATCGGCATCAGCCTGCCGGGCACCGGCGAATCGCCGGCCGCGCCGGTGTTCGTCGATGGCCAGAAATTCGCGACCCTGCGCGGCGAGCGCATCGTCGATGAGTTCAAGACCATCGTGCTCGATTATGTGAAGAAGAATTACAGCCGCGAGGCGGTTGCACAATAAAATACGGCCACCGGCCCCCACACGTCGTTCCCGCGCAGGCGGGAACCCAAGTTTGCGTGCGATACCGCTGCGCTAAAAACTTAGGTTCCCGCCTTCGCGGGAACGACGGTGAATTGAGAGCTAACACTTATGTCCAAACCAGAAAAAATCGTCGCCATCAAAGGCATGAACGACATCCTCCCGCAAGACGCGCCGCTGTGGGAGCTGTTCGAGAACACCACCGAAACGATCCTGAAAAGCTACGGCTACCAGAAGATCGTGACCCCGATCGTCGAGCAAACGGGCCTGTTCGCACGCGCCATCGGCGCCGTCACCGACATCGTCGAAAAAGAGATGTACTCGTTCGAGGATTCGATGAACGGCGACCAGCTGACCCTGCGCCCCGAAGGCACCGCCAGCGTCGTGCGCGCCGTGCTCGAGCACAACCTGGTCTACGACGGCCCGCGCCGCCTGTGGTACAAGGGTCCGATGTTCCGCCACGAGCGTCCGCAGCGCGGCCGCTATCGCCAGTTCTTCCAGTTCGGCGCCGAAGCGATCGGCTTCTCAGGCCCGGACATCGACGCCGAGATGATCATGATGTCGCGCCGCCTGTGGGACGACCTGGGCCTGCAGAACGTGCGCCTCGAACTGAACTCGATCGGTAACGCCGAGGAGCGCAACCGCCACCGCGCCGACCTGATCGTGTATCTGGAAAAACACGAAGACATCCTGGACCTTGAGGCCAAGCGCCGCCTGCACAGCAATCCGCTGCGCATCCTGGACACCAAGAACCCGGCCATGCAAGAGATGGTCAACGCTGCGCCGCGCCTGCTGGACTACCTGGGCGAAGAGTCGCTGGCCCACTTCAACGGCGTCAAGGCGCTGCTGGACAAGAACGCGGTGCAGTACACCGTCAACCCGCGCCTGGTGCGCGGCCTCGATTACTACAACCGCACCGTGTTCGAGTGGGTCACCGACGAGCTGGGCGCCCAGGGCACGATTTGCGCCGGCGGCCGCTACGATCCGCTGATCGAAACCTTCGGCGGCAAGCCGACCCCGGCGGTCGGTTTTGCGATGGGCATGGAACGCATCATCGAGCTGATGAAAAGCCTGGGCGAGCCGGCCGAGCCGAACGTGTGCGACGTCTACATGGTCCACCAGGGCGAGGAAGCGCAACTGCAGTCCTTCATCCTGGCCGAGCGGATTCGGGATGCCGGCCTGGATGTTGTGTTACATTGCGCAACGCCAACGGGCGCGGGCAGCTTCAAGAGCCAGATGAAGAAGGCCGACGGCAGCGGCGCCGCCTTCGCCGTGATCATCGGCCAGGACGAGATCGCGAACAATGTCGCGCAGGTGAAAACGATGCGCGGCGAAGTCGGCGAGCAGCAGCAGGCCGCCGTGCCGTTCGAGGAAGTGGTCGACTACCTGGTCGACCAGATCGTCGGCGGACACGTTCACGGCCCCGACTGCGATCACGATCACGACCACGTCCACCGGCACTGATCGGGGCGCTGGCCACCAACACCAACCACTCATTACAAGAATACGCACATGGCATACGATCACCAGGAACAGGAACAGCTCGATTCCTTCAAGGCGTTCTGGGCACAGTACGGCAACATCATCATCTGGGTCCTGATTCTCGCCCTCGGCTCCTACGCCGGTTGGAACTACTGGAAAACCCACCAGCGCAACAAGTCGGTCGAAGCGTCGGCGCTGTATGACGAGCTGCAGACCTCGCTGCTGGCGAACGACAATGCCAAGGTGCAGCGCGTGGCGGGCGACATCCGCACCAAGTACGAGTCGTCGGCCTACGCCCCGATGGCGGCCCTGGCCGCGGCCAAGACCGCTTTCGAAGCGAACGACCTCAAGACCGCCAAGGTCCAGCTGCAGTGGGTGGCCGAGCATGGCAACGACGAGTACAAGTCGATCGCCAACCTGCGCCTGGCCGGCGTGCTGCTGGACGAAAAAGCGCACGACGAAGCCCTGAAAGTCTTGAACGGCAAATTCCTGCCGCAGTTCGGCGCCGAAGTGAACGACCGCAAGGGCGATGTGCTGGTCGCGCAGAACAAGCTGAACGAAGCGCGCGCGGCCTATGTCGCGGCGATCGCCGCCATGGACCAGAACGCGCCGGGCCGCCAACTGGTGCAGGTCAAGCTGGAAGCGATCGGCGGCACGGCGCCAGCCGACAAGAAGGCCGAAGAACAGAAAGCCGCCGCGCAACAGGCGGCCGCGTAAACCTCCCGCATGAGATGGCCCGCGCACGCCTGGCGGCGGCGCGGGCCTTGCGTCCTTTATAGTCCAGGAACAAGGTAAAACAAAATGCGTATTTGCAGCAAGCTTGTTGGTGTCGGCATACTGGCCCTGATGACGGGTTGCTCGACCCTCAATTCGCTCAACCCGTTCGCCTCCGATAAAAAGGGCGACCAGCCGGCCAAGCTGGTCGAACTGAAGGGCAGCATGGCCGTGCGCACCGCATGGAAACTTGATATCGGCAAGGCGCGCGGCTACACCTTCTCGCCTGCGCTGACTGGCAACACGGTGGTCGTGGCCAGCGCCGAAGGCAAGATCGCGCGCGTCGAAGCCGCGAGCGGCAAGCAGCTGTGGCGGGTCGACGCCGATACCGAACTTTCGGCCGGCGTCGGCACCGACGGCAACCTGATCGTGGTCGGCGCCGAGAAGGGCCAGCTGCTGGCCTTCGACATGGACGGCAAGGCGCTGTGGAAGACCCAGCTGTCGAGCGAGATCCTGTCGGCGCCGGTGGTGTCGCAGGGCATCGTGGTGGCGCGCTCGATCGACAACCGCATCGTCGGCATCGATGCCGCCAACGGCAAGACGAAATGGACTGTGCAAAAGGTCTCGCCGCCGCTCACCCTGCGCAATGCGCCGGGCCTGATCGTGGCCGGCACCGACGTCATCGTCGCCCAGCCGGGCGGCAAGCTGTCGTCGCTGATCCTTGCCACCGGCGCCCCGCGCTGGGACGTCGAGGTGGGCATCTCGCGCGGCGCGACCGAACTGGAGCGCGTGACCGATATCGGCGGCGCCCCGGTGCTGTTCGAGAACGAGGTGTGCGCCGCATCCTACCAGGGCCGCGTAGGCTGCTTCGACCTGGTCACCGGTTCGGCCAAGTGGACGCGCGACCTGTCGTCCGACGTTGGCGTCGCCGTCGACCAGTTGTTCGTGTTCGCGCCGGACGACAAGGGCGCGCTGAACGCCTTCACCCGCGACACGGGCTCGAGCAGCTGGAAGAACGACAAGCTGTCGTTCCGCCGCCTGTCGACGCCGCTGTCCTATGGCCGCGCCGTCGCGGTCGGCGACTTCGAAGGCTATGTGCACTTCCTGTCGCGCGAAGACGGATCTTTCCTGGCGCGCGCCGCGACCGACGGCAGCCCGATCATCGGCACGCCGCTGGTGGCCGGCTCGAACCTGATTTTTCAAACACAAAATGGAACTGTGACCGCGATCGCGGTCGAATAGCAAAAACATGAAGCCGGTAATCGCACTCGTAGGTCGCCCGAACGTCGGGAAATCGACCTTATTTAACCGCCTGACCCGTTCGCGTGACGCGCTGGTGGCCGACCTCCCTGGCCTGACGCGCGACCGCCACTATGGCGAAGGCCGGATTGGCGAACGGCCATTCCTGGTCATCGACACGGGCGGTTTCGAGCCGGTCGCCAAAGAAGGCATCATGCATGAAATGGCGCTGCAGACGCGCCAGGCCGTGGCCGAGGCCGACGTGGTCGTGTTCATCGTCGATGGCCGCCAGGGCCTGACGCCGCACGACAAGACCATCACCGACTACCTGCGCAAGTCGGGCCGCAAGGTCATGCTGGTGGTGAACAAGTCGGAAGGCATGAAGTACACCTCGGTCACCGCCGACTTCTATGAACTCGGGATGGGCGACCCGTACGTGATTTCCGCCGCCCATGGCGACGGCGTGCACGACCTGGTCAACGAGGCGCTCGACATGGCCTTTGCCCAGCGTCCGGATGAGCCGGAAGAACTCGAGCCGGCCGACCACGGCTTCAAGATCGCCATCGTCGGCCGTCCGAACGTCGGCAAGTCGACCCTGATCAACACCCTGGTCGGCGAACAGCGCGTGATCGCCTTCGACATGCCGGGCACCACCCGCGATGCGATCGAAGTGCCGTTCGAGCGCGACGGCAAGAAGTACACGCTGATCGACACCGCCGGCATCCGCCGTCGCGGCAAGATTTTCGAGGCCATCGAGAAGTTCTCGGTGGTCAAGACCATGCAGTCGATCTCGGACGCCAACGTCGTCATCCTGCTGCTGGATGCCCAGCAAGACATTTCTGAGCAGGATGCCCACATCGCCGGCTTCATCCTGGAGTCGGGCAGGGCGCTGGTGGTGGCCGTCAACAAGTGGGATGGCTTGCAGACCGACCAGCGCGACCAGGTCAAGAACGACCTCGACCGCAAGCTGGACTTCCTCGGCTTTGCGAAGACCCATTTTGTGTCCGCACTGCGCGGCACCGGCATCAGCCAGCTGCTGAAGTCGGTCGAATCGGCGTATGCCGCCGCCACTGCCAACCTGTCGACGCCGCGCCTGACGCGCGCGCTGCAAGAGGCGGTCGAGAAGCAGGAACCGAAGCGCAAGGGCACCTCGCGTCCGAAGATGCGCTATGCCCACCAGGGCGGCCAGAATCCGCCGATTATCGTCATCCACGGTAATGCTTTGGAGGGAATCACGGAGCCCTATAAACGGTATCTGGAAAAGCATTTCCGTGACACGTTCAACCTGGTGGGCACGCCGCTGCGCATCGAGCTGCGCAGTGGGAAAAACCCGTTCGCGAAGGATTGAGTTTTACAGATTCAAGACAGTAGCAGTACGACAAAAAGTGGCAAAACAGGTTACAGTAGGCTCAGGGCTGCATTCGCTCATGCAGAATATGGCTCTGACTACTTGAAAACCGGCAAATCGCCTCAAACTTTTAACTACAACAACATTACGGAGCTGTTATGAGCAACAAAGGGCAACTGTTACAAGACCCATTCCTCAACGCCTTGCGCAAGGAACACGTCCCTGTCTCGATCTACCTCGTCAACGGTATCAAACTCCAGGGCCATATCGAATCCTTCGACCAATACGTCGTTTTGCTTCGTAATACCGTGACCCAGATGGTGTATAAGCATGCCATTTCCACCGTTGTGCCGGCCCGTGCCGTCAACCTTAACCTCGACTCCAACGAAGCCGAGTAAGGCCGATGGCTGACGCCCCCGGCACTCCCACCTTGCGCGCAGCGCTGGTCGGCATCGACTTCGGGACTGGCGACTTCGCCGCCAGCCTCGAAGAGCTGTCGCTGCTTGCGCGCTCCGCCGGCGCCGAACCGATCACCACGATCACGGCGAAGCGCAGCAGCCCGGACCCCGCGCATTTCGTCGGCAGCGGCAAGGCCGACGAAATCGCTCTCGACGCCAAGTCGCTTGGCGCCGAGATCGTCATCTTCAATCACGCCCTGTCGCCTGCCCAGCAGCGCAACCTCGAGCGCCGTCTCGAACTGCGCGTGATCGACCGCACCAGCCTGATCCTCGACATCTTCGCCCAGCGCGCCAAGAGCCACGAGGGCAAGCTTCAGGTCGAGCTCGCTCAACTGCAGCACCTGGCCACGCGCCTGATCCGCGGCTGGACCCACCTTGAACGTCAAAAGGGCGGTATCGGCCTGCGCGGTCCGGGTGAAACCCAGCTCGAGACCGACCGCCGGCTGATCGGCGAGCGGGTCAAGATGCTGCGCGCGCGCCTGGGTAAATTGCGCAAGCAGCACGAGACCCAGCGCCGCCAGCGCGGCCGCAACAAGACTTTTTCGGTGTCGCTGGTCGGCTATACCAATGCCGGCAAGTCGACCCTGTTCAACACGCTGACGAAAGCCGGCGTGTACGTGGCGAACCAGCTGTTCGCGACCCTGGACACCACCAGCCGCCGCATGTACCTGAACGACGAGGTGGGCAGTGTCGTGATTTCCGATACGGTCGGTTTCGTGCGCGAACTGCCGCACCAGCTGGTCGCCGCTTTCCGCGCCACGCTGGAAGAAACCATCCATGCCGACCTGTTGCTGCACGTGGTCGACAGCGCGTCCCCGACGCGCATGGAACAGGTCGAACAGGTCAATGAGGTCTTGCGCGAAATTGGCGCAGATCATGTTCCGCAAATTTTGGTATGGAACAAGATCGATGCCGCCGGCCTGGAACCCGCGGTCGAGCGTGATGAGTATGATAAGATCAACCGGGTTTTCATCAGCGCCCACAGTGGCGCCGGCCTGGATCTGCTGCGTTCGGCAATCGCCGAAGCGGCCAAATCCGTGCCGGGCGCTGGCGGCTACAGCAACCCGGAAAACGAAGAGCAAGACAGCGCCTTCGGGTTCGTCGAGGACGACGCGTCGGTGGACGCGCATCCCGGCGGTCTTGCCGACAATATGCCAACTTCCACCCCTACCACCCGCCTTGGGCCCAACTAGCCTATGCTTGTTTCCATACTAAAAAGATTCGGCGTCAAACTGTCGCTGAACGACCCACGCTGGGGACGCAACCCCGAAGACGACCGCAAGGCCCAGGACGGTCGCCGCCCCGGTGACGGTCCTCCCGACCTCGACCAGATGTGGCGCGACTTCAATGCGCGCCTGAACCGCATGTTCGGCGGCCGCGGCAACAACAATGGCGGCGGCGACAATGGCGGCCCGCGCGGCGAGATGCGCGGCGCCGGCATCGGCGCCGGCGTGATCGCCGTCATCGTCGGTTTCATCTGGCTCGCCAGCGGCGCCTTCATCGTGCAAGAGGGCCAGGTGGGCGTCGTCACCACCTTCGGCAAGTACAGCCACTCGACCACGCCGGGTTTCAACTGGCGCTGGCCGTATCCGTTCCAGGCCCACGAGACCGTCAACACCTCGCAGATCCGTACTGCCGAGATCGGCTACCGCGCGAATGTGCGCAACAAGCAGCCGCAAGAAGCACTGATGCTGACCGATGACGAAAACATCATCGACATCCAGTTCGCGGTGCAGTACACGCTGAAGGACCCGGTCGCCTGGCTGTTCAATAACCGCGACCAGGACAATACGGTGCGCCAGATCGCCGAGACCGCGATCCGCGAAGTGGTCGGCCGCAGCAAGATGGACTTCGTCCTGTACGAGGGCCGCGAGCAGGTCGCTGCCGACGTCCACAAGATGATGCAAACGGTCTCCGACCGTTATGCGCTGGGTGCATTGATCACCAACGTGACGATGCAGGGCGTACAGCCGCCGGAGCAGGTGCAGAGCGCCTTCGACGACGCCGTACGCGCCGGGCAGGACCGTGCCCGTGCCCGGAATGAAGGTGAAGCCTATGCCAACCAGATCATCCCGGCAGCGCGCGGCCAGGCCTTCCGCCTGCAGCAGGACGCCGAAGCGTACCGTTCGATGGTGGTCGAGAATGCGACCGGTAACGCGTCGCGCTTCGACCAGGTGGTGGCGGCCTATTCGCGCGCCCCGGCCGTGACTCGCGACCGCATGTATATCGACACCATGCAGCAGATATTCACCAGCACCACCAAGGTGATGGTCGATTCGCGCGCCAACAACAATATGCTGTACCTGCCGCTCGACAAGCTGATGCAGCAGCAGGCAGTCAACGATGCCCAGATCGGCAGCCGTTCCGGTCCGGTGCAGTTGCCGCAGTCCGGCCAGCCGGCCGAAGTGACCCAGGCCATGGAAGCGGTGCGCCAGCGAGACGAGCGCAGCCGCGATTCCTCACGTGACAGGGAGACCCGCTGATGAACCGCCTCGTAACCATTTTCGTCGCGGGCTTCATCGCACTGATGCTGTTGTCGTCCACGATCTTCGTCGTCGACCAGCGCCGCTTCGCGATCGTGTTCGCGCTCGGCCAGGTGAAGGAAGTGATCGCCGAACCGGGCCTGCACTTCAAGCTGCCGCCGCCGTTCCAGAACGTGATCTACCTGGACAAGCGCATCCTCACGCTCGATACGCCCGACGCCGACCGCTTCATCACGGCCGAGAAGAAGAACATCCTGGTGGATGCCTTCGTCAAGTGGCGCATCGTCGATCCGCGCCTGTACTACGTCAGCTTCACCGGCGACGAGAGCCGCGCGCGCGACCGCATGTCGCAGATCATCAAGGCGGCCTTGAACGACGAGATCACCAAGCGCACCGTGCGCGAAGTGATTTCGGGCGAGCGCGCCGCCGTCATGGCGGCGGTGCAGGCCAAGGTCGTGGCTGAAGCGAAAGAGATCGGCGTGGGCATCGTCGACGTGCGCCTCAAGCGCGTCGATTACATCGAGCAGATCAACAACTCGGTGTACGAGCGCATGCGCGCCGAGCGTGTCCGCGTGGCCAACGAGCTGCGTTCGACCGGTGCTGCCGAATCGGAGCAGATCCGCGCCGATGCCGACCGCCAGCGCACCGTGATCATTGCCGAAGCGTTCCGCGATGCAGAGAAGGTCAAGGGCGATGGCGATGCGAAGGCCTCGGCCATCTATGCCGAGGCGTTTGGCAAGAACCCGGAATTCGCCCGCTACTACCGTTCGTTGGAGGCGTATCGCGCCAGCTTCAAGGACCGCAGCGACGTGCTGGTGGTGGATCCGAGTTCGGAGTTCTTCAAGTATCTGAAGCAGCCGGCGGCGTCGGGGCGCTAACCCTCGATTGCCGTACTGCCTGAACGGGCTCCCGCAAAACGGGAGCCCGTTTTTCGTGGCAGGTTGTCAACCTGCCACCCTGTCTAGACAGCATTCCATTCCTCGATCCTGCCGTTTTCGGTTAAAATCACCGATTCGGCGTTCGCGCCATGCGCTGGCACGTCTGTCATTATCCCGTGCCTGTCGCCACTGACAATTCCCAACTCCCATCTGTTGCCCATGCCGAACTGGCTATTGCCTGAGAATATTGCCGATGTCTTGCCGTCCGAAGCGCGCAAGATCGAAGAATTGCGTCGCCTGATGCTCGACAACTTCCGGCTCTACGGCTACGAACTGGTGATGCCGCCGCTGCTCGAATATACCGAGTCGCTGCTGGCGGGCGCCGGTGAAGACACCGACCTCAAGACCTTCAAGGTCGTCGATCCGCTGTCCGGCCGCCTGCTGGGCCTGCGCGCCGACATGACCACGCAGGTGGCGCGCATCGACGCCCACCTGTTGAATCGCGAATCGATCACCCGCCTGTGCTACGCCGGCAGTGTGCTGCATACCCGCCCGTCGGGCCTGCATGCGACCCGCGAACCGGTGCAGATCGGCGCCGAGATCTACGGTCACGCCGGCCTGGAAGCCGATGCCGAGATCCAGGAACTGGCCCTCGGCTCACTCAGCCTGGCCGGCTTCACCAGCGTGCGCCTGGACCTGGCCCACGTCGGCGTGCTGCGCGCGCTGCTCGCCGAAGACCCGGCCGCCAAGCGCGACGAGAACCAGATCTACTGCCTGCTGCGCGCCAAGGATGCGCCGGGCCTGGACGAGATCTCGATCAACTATTATCCGCAGACCCGCCAGGCGCTGCTGGCCTTGCCGCAATTGTATGGCGACGTCGAGGTGCTGGGCCGGGCGCGCGAGCTGTTGCCGGCGCTGCCGGGCATCCAGCGCGCCTTGGCCGAACTGGCGGCGCTGGCGGCAGGCGCCATCGGGCGCGCCGACGTGGCGATCGACCTGGCCGACCTGCGCGGCTACCAGTACGAAAGCGGCGCCATGTTCGCGCTCTACGTGCCGGGCCTGCCGAACGCCGTGGCGCGCGGCGGGCGTTATGATCATGTGGGCGAAGCCTTCGGACGCGCGCGTCCGGCCACCGGCTTCTCGCTCGACCTGCGCGAACTGGCCCGGCTGCTGCCGACGGCCGAGCGCAAGCATTCCATTCGTGCGCCGTGGGGCAATGCCCCCGAGCTGAAGGAAAAAATCGCTGACCTGCGCAAGGCAGGCGAAGTCGTGATCCAGAGCATGCCTGGTCACGACAATATTCAGGACGAGTTCGAGTGCGACCGCGTGCTCGTCCTCGAAAACGGAAATTGGATTCTCAAAAACTTAGGTTAAGTGATGTCAAATACTAACGTGGCAAAAAACGTCGTCGTCATCGGCACCCAGTGGGGCGATGAGGGCAAGGGCAAGATCGTCGACTGGCTGACCGACCACGCCGCCGGCGTGGTGCGTTTCCAGGGCGGCCATAACGCCGGTCACACCCTGGTGATCAAGGGCCAGAAGACCGCGCTGCAGCTGATCCCGTCGGGCATCATGCGCGAAGGCGTGGCCTGCTACATCGGCAACGGCGTCGTGGTCTCGGTGCCGGACGTGATGCGCGAGATCGACAAGCTGCAGGCAGCCGGCATCGAAGTCGTGTCGCGCCTGAAGATCTCCGAGGCGTGCCCGATCATCCTGCCTTACCACGTCGCCATCGACAAGGCGCGCGAAGCCAAGCGCGGCGAGAACAAGATCGGCACCACCGGCAAGGGCATCGGCCCGGCCTACGAAGACAAGGTCGCGCGCCGTGCAATCCGCATCGCCGACCTGCTCAACGAAGAGCGCTTCGCCGAGAAGCTGAAGGAAAACCTCGAGTACCACAACCACGTGCTGGTCAACTACCTGGGCGCCGAGGCGATCGACTTCCAGCAGACCTACGACGACGCGATGGCCCTCGTGCCGCGCCTGCGTCCGATGGTGGCCGACGTGTCGTCGCTGCTGCACGCCGCGCACAAGGCCGGCGGCAAGCTGCTGTTCGAAGGCGCGCAGGGTTCGCTGCTCGACGTCGACCACGGCACCTATCCGTTCGTGACCTCGTCGAACTGCGTGGCCGGCAACGCCGCCGCCGGCGCCGGCGTCGGTCCGAACATGCTGCACTACATCATGGGCATCACCAAGGCCTACACCACCCGCGTCGGTTCGGGCCCGTTCCCGGCCGAACTGCCGACCGACGCCGGCGTCGGCGAGCACCTGTCGCGCGTGGGCCATGAATTCGGCACCGTCACCGGCCGCGCGCGCCGCTGCGGCTGGTTCGACGCCGCGCTGCTGCGCCGCTCGGTCCAGATCAACGGCGTGTCGGGCATGTGCCTGACCAAGCTCGACGTGCTGGACGGCATCGAGTCGCTCAAACTCTGCACCGGCTACAGGATCGACGGCCGCGAAGTCGACATTTTCCCGGTCGGCGCCGAAGAAGCGGCGCTGTGCGAACCGGTGTACGAAGAAATGCCGGGCTGGACCGAATCGACCGTCGGCGCCAAGTCGATGGAAGAGCTGCCGGCCAATGCCCGCGCCTATATCAAGCGCATCGAAGAACTGGTCGGCGTGCCGGTCGACATGGTGTCGACCGGTCCGGACCGTGAAGAAACGATCGTCCTGCGTCACCCGTTCGCAGCGTAAACCCAATAAAAATCTGGAGTAGAAGATGAATACCCCTGTATCGACCGACAAGGACCTGTGGGTCTCCTGGGATGAGTACCACCGCCTGATCGAGCGCCTGGCGCTGCAGGTTTATGAATCGGGCTGGAAGTTCGACCAGGTGCTGTGCCTGGCGCGCGGCGGCGTGCGTCCTGGCGACGTGTTCTCGCGCATTTTTGACGTGCCGCTGGCGATCCTGTCGACCAGCTCGTACCGCGAAGAAGCCGGCACCAAGCAGGGCGACCTGGACATCTCGAAGTACATGACCATGACCAAGGGCCCGCTGTCCGGCCGCGTGCTGCTGGTCGACGACCTGGCCGATTCGGGCGTCACCCTGCGCAAGGTCAGCGAGCACCTGACCGAGAACTACAAGGATGTCACCGAAGTGAAGTCGGCCGTCATCTGGGTCAAGGGCACTTCGTCGATCCGTCCGGATTACTTCCTGGACGACCTGCCGCACAATCCGTGGATTCACCAGCCGTTCGAAGAGTATGACGGCCTGCGTCCGCATCAGTTGGCGGCGTGGTTGAAGAAGTTCGATAAGTAATCAGCTTGCGTTAGCTGTTCAGCTAACGGTAAGCCACCGTCGTCCCCGCGCAGGCGGGGACCCAAGTTCCTCAGCGTATCGCTTACCCAAGCGAAGTGACTGTGCAAACGAGCTTGGGTCCCCGCCTTCGCGGGGACGACGCATTTCTGGCCTCTGGTAATATTGCGTCACCAAAATTTTTGGCATCCCAACAATAAAAACCATGACCCAAAGCTTCTTCCAGACCTTCATCCTGCTCATTCTCGTCACCGACCCCTTCGGCAACGTCCCCTTGTTCGCTGCGGCCCTGAAAGACACGCCCATCGAGCGCCGCAACAAGATCGTGATCCGCGAATGCGGCATCGCGTTCCTGTTACTTCTCGTATTCATGTTCTTCGGCCAGCACTTCCTCGAAGCACTGCACCTGAGCCCGGTCGCCTTGCGCATCGGCGGCGCCGTAATCCTGCTGATGATCGCGATCCGCATGATCTTCCCGCACCCGGACGGTGTGCTGGGCAAGAGCGAAGGCGGCGAGCCCTTCATCGTGCCGCTGGCGATTCCCGCGCTGGCCGGTCCGTCGGCCCTGGCCACCGTGCTGCTGTTCTCGTCGACCAGCTTCACCGACACGATGGTGCACGTCGCCGCGCTGGCGGCGGTGGGCGTCGTGTGGCTGATGGTGTTCCTGAGCGCCGAGAAGCTGCAGCAAAAACTCGGCCCGCAGGTCATGACCGCCTTCGAGCGCCTGATGGGCCTGATCCTGACCGCGATGTCGATCGAAATGCTGCTGGGCGGCATCCGGGAGTTCGTCCAGACGCTGTAAGCCATCCGTGCGGGAGTCTTGTAGCAAATCTGGCACACTGGATGTGCGCGGATTGCGCAGGACTCCCAACCAGCGAATGGCATGAAACAGGAACCAGCGACACCCTCCGAATGGCTGCCTTTCCTCAGCGGTGGCGGCATGATGGGCGCGATGATGCGCGCCCACGACTGGAGCGCGTCGCCCCTCGGTTCGCCGCGCGAGTGGCCGCAGGCGCTGCGCACCACGGTCGGGCTGATGCTCAACTCCAAGTTCCCCATGTTCGTCGCCTGGGGCGGCGAGCTCGGCTTCCTGTACAACGATTCATATATCTCGATCCTGGGCGACAAGCATCCGGGCGCGCTGGGCAAGCGCTTCCACGACGTCTGGGCAGAAATCTGGCATGACATCCATCCGCTGATCGTGCGCGCGCTCAGGGGCGAGGCCAGCTATATGGATCGCCTGCCGCTGCGCATGCGCCGCCATGGCTACGACGAAGACACCTGGTTCCGCTTCTCGTATTCGCCGGTGCGCGACGAGGATGGCACCGTGGCCGGCATGTTCTGCGCCTGCGTCGAGATGACCGGCGAGGTGCTGGCCCAGCGCTACCGCGAAGAAGAGAACGAGCGCCTGGTGACCCTGTTCGAGCAGGCGCCCGGCATCATCGCCGTGCTGCGCGGGCCCGACCACGTGTTCGAGATCACCAACCGCTCCTACCTGCAGCTGGTCGGCCACCGCGCGCTGGTCGGCAAGGCCGCGCGTGACGCGCTGCCCGAGGTCCAGGGACAGGGCTTCTTCGAGCTGCTCGACCATGTCTACCACACCGGCCAGCCCTTCGTCGGCCATGCGGTGCCGCTGCGCGTGCAGCGCGACCCGAATGCGCCGCTGGACGAGCGCTTCATCGACTTCGTCTACCAGCCGATCCACGATGCCCACGGCAAGGTATCCGGCATCTTCGTGGAAGGCAGCGACGTCACCGCGCGCAAGCGCATCGAGGACGAGCTGCGCGCCGCCAACCGCCAGAAGGACCAGTTCCTGGCGATGCTGGCGCACGAGCTGCGCAACCCGCTGGCGCCGATCACCACCGCGGCCCAGCTGCTGCAGCGCGGCCAGATGGATGCGCCGGGCATCCAGCGCGCCAGCGACATCATCGCGCGCCAGGCCCAGCACATGACGTCGCTGGTCAACGACCTGCTGGACGTCTCGCGCGTCACGCGCGGCCTGGTGACCATCGCCAAGGAAGCGCTCGAGGTGCGCGACGTGGTGCGCGAAGCGGTGGAGCAGGTACGGCCGCTGATGGACGCGCGCCACCATGCGCTGCATTGCGAGATCGCGTCGAACCCCTTGCGGGTGGAAGGCGACCGCACACGCCTGATCCAGGTGGTGTCGAATATCCTGAACAACGCCGCCAAGTACACGGCGCCGGGCGGCGCCATCCTGCTCAGCGTGCGCCTCGACGCCGGTTGCGTGCGGATCGGCGTGCGCGACAATGGGCAGGGCATCGATCCGCCGATCCTGCCCTATATCTTCGACCTGTTCATCCAGGCCGAGCGCACGCCCGACCGCTCGCAGGGCGGCCTGGGACTGGGCCTGGCGCTGGTCAAGAGCCTGGCCGTGCTGCACGGCGGACGGGTCGAGGCGCACAGCGAGGGGCTCGGCAGAGGCAGCGAGTTCGTGGTCTATCTACCGTGCCTGGCCGAGGCGCCGGCGGCCAATGTGCCGGGCGCGAGTGCGGCCTCACACGGGACGCGTGGCCTGAAGGTGCTGGTGGTGGACGACAACATCGACGCGGCCCAGATGCTGGCCACGCTGCTCGAGATGAACGGGTATGAAGTCGACATCGCCTACGACGGCAGGAGCGCGCTGGCGAGCGCGGTGCAGGCGCCGCCCGACGTGGCCCTGCTCGACATCGGCCTGCCCGATCTCGACGGCCATGAACTGGCGCGCCGACTGCGCGCGATGCCCGAGACCACGCAGGCGGTGCTGGTGGCCTTGACCGGGTATGGGCAGGTGGAAGACCAGCGGCGCGCCTACAAGGCCGGGTTCGACCATCATATGGCCAAGCCGGCGGATCTGGCGAAGTTGCTGGAGTTGCTGGCGAACGTAGGGTTGGCGGCTACGCCGCCGACGCGGTGATCGTCGGCGGCGAAATTGCCCGGCGCGTGAGCGGAGCCGCTGACAATCGCCGCGTCGGCAGCAAAGCTGCCAACCCTACGATGATGCGGTGAGCAGGCGCAGGGCGTTATTTGCCCAGCATCGACACCACATTATCCGCCCCCGGCGCCCCGAACGCCTGCTGCTTGAGCACATGCAGTTGATCCCGCACCTGCGCCGCCTTCTCGAACTCGAGGTTCTTGGCATGGTCGACCATGAGCTTCTCGAGGCGCTTGATCTCCTTGCCGATCTGCTTCTCGCTCATCGACTCGACCTTGGCCGTCGCCGCATCCTCGTGGATGCCCTCGACCATGGCGCGCTGCGCGGCATTGCTGTACACGCCGTCGATCATCTCCTTGATCTTCTTCTGCACACCCTTCGGCGTGATGCCGTTGGCTTCGTTGAAGGCGATCTGCTTGGCGCGGCGGCGCTCGGTTTCGTCGATCGCGCGCCGCATCGAATCGGTCACCTGGTCGGCGTACAGGATCGCCACGCCGTTCAGGTTGCGGGCCGCGCGGCCGATGGTCTGGATCAGCGATCGCTCCGAACGCAGGAAGCCTTCTTTATCGGCATCGAGCACCGCCACCAGCGACACCTCGGGCAAGTCCAGGCCCTCGCGCAGCAGGTTGATCCCCACCAGCACGTCGAAGGTGCCCAGGCGCAGGTCGCGCAGGATTTCCACGCGCTCGACGGTCTCGATATCGCTGTGCAGGTAGCGCACCTTGATGCCGTGGTCGCCCAGGTATTCGGTGAGCTGCTCGGCCATGCGCTTGGTCAGCGTGGTCACCAGCACCCGTTCGTCCTTGGCGATGCGGTCGTTGATCTCGCTCATCAGGTCGTCGACCTGCGACAGGGCGGGGCGCACGATAATGTGCGGGTCGACCAGGCCGGTGGGCCGCACCACCTGCTCGACCACATTGTCGGCATGCTGCTGCTCGTACTCGGCCGGCGTCGCCGAGACGAAGATCGTCTGGCGCGCCTTGCTCTCGAACTCCTGGAATTTCAAAGGCCGGTTGTCCAGCGCCGACGGCAGGCGGAAGCCATAGTCGACCAGGTTGGTCTTGCGCGAACGGTCGCCGTTGTACATCGCATTGAGCTGGCCGATCATCACGTGCGACTCGTCCATGAACATCAGCGCGTCTTTCGGCAGGTAGTCGATCAGCGTCGGCGGCGGCTCGCCCGGCATCGCGCCGGACAGGTGGCGCGAATAGTTCTCGATGCCCTTCGTGAAGCCGATCTCGGCCAGCATCTCGAGGTCGAAGCGCGTGCGCTGCTCGAGGCGCTGCTCTTCGATCAGCTTGTTCTGCTGGCGGAATTCCTCGAGGCGGTCGCGCAGCTCGGCCTTGATGGTTTCGACCGCGCGCAGCACGGTCGAACGGGGCGTGACGTAGTGCGAGCCCGGGTACACGGTGAAGCGCGGGATCTTTTGACGCACGCGGCCGGTCAGCGGATCGAACAGCTGGAGCGATTCGATCTCGTCGTCGAACATCTCGACGCGGATCGCCAGTTCGGCGTGTTCGGCCGGGAAGATGTCGATGGTGTCGCCGCGTACGCGGAACGAACCGCGCGAGAAATCCATCTCGTTGCGGGTGTACTGCATCTGGATCAGGCGCGCGATGATGTCGCGCTGCGCCACTTTGTCCTTGTGGCGCAGCGTGAGGATCATCTTGTGGTATTCGTTCGGATTGCCGATACCGTAGATCGCCGACACGGTGGCGACGATGATCACGTCGCGCCGCTCCATCAGCGACTTGGTGCACGACAGGCGCATCTGCTCGATGTGCTCGTTGATCGACGAGTCCTTTTCGATGAACAGGTCGCGCTGCGGCACATACGCTTCCGGCTGGTAGTAATCGTAGTAGGACACGAAATACTCGACCGCATTCTGCGGGAAGAACTCGCGGAACTCCGCATACAGCTGGGCCGCCAGCGTCTTATTCGGTGCGAACACGATCGCCGGCCGGCCGGCGCGCGCGATCACATTGGCCATCGTGTACGTCTTGCCCGAGCCCGTCACGCCGAGCAGCGTCTGGTACGACAGGCCGTCGTTGATGCCTTCGATCAGGCCTTCGATCGCGGTCGGCTGGTCGCCGGCCGGCGGGAACGGCTGGTGCAGCTTGAACGGTGAATCCGGGAAGGTGAGAACAGTCGGCTCAGGGGAGGAATCAGGAGAAGTTGCGATGGATAAATCAGCCATACTTACAGACCTTTGCTAGAATGAGAATCCGCCTGCGGCCTTGTACTTCAAGGGTCGCTGTCTATACAACCGCTGCGAATCGTAGCCGACAAACTCAGTTTATCACGATGACTTCCACTGCCTCTGCAAGCCTCTTTGGCGCCATTGAAATGGCCCCGCGCGACCCGATCCTGGGGATCACCGAAGCCTTCAATGCCGACACCAACCCTGCCAAGATCAACCTCGGCGTGGGTGTCTACTACGACAACAACGGCAAGGTGCCGCTGCTCGAGTGCGTGCAAAAAGCGGAAGCCAAACTGATGGAACAGCCTGCGCCGCGCACCTACCTGCCGATCGACGGCCTGGCGGCATACGACAAGGCCGTGCAAGAGCTGGTATTTGGTGCCGACAGCGCCGTAATTCAAGAGAAGCGTGCGATCACCGTGCAGGCCCTGGGCGGCACCGGCGCGCTCAAGATCGGCGCCGACTTCCTCAAGCGTTTCCTGCCGCACGCCGACGTCTACATCAGCGATCCGAGCTGGGAAAACCACCGCGCGCTGTTCGAAAGCGCCGGCTTCACCGTCCACAACTATGCCTATTACGATGCCGCGACCCGCGGCGTGAACTTCGACGGCATGCTGGCCGCGCTGAAGGCCATGCCGGCCGGTTCGATCGTCGTGCTGCACGCCTGCTGCCACAACCCGACCGGCGCCGACCTGTCGCAAGCGCAGTGGGACGAAGTGATCGCCGCCGTGCAGGCGGGTGGTCTGGTGCCGTTCCTGGACATGGCCTACCAGGGCTTCGCCAATGGCATCGACGAAGACGGCGCCGTCGTGCGCCGCTTCGCCGCGACCGGCATGCCGCTGCTGGTGTCGAACTCGTTCTCGAAGTCGTTCTCGCTGTACGGCGAGCGTGTCGGCGCGCTGTCGATCGTCGCTACCAGTGCTGAAGAAGCTGGCCGCGTGCTGTCGCAGCTCAAGCGTGTGGTGCGCACCAACTACTCGAACCCGCCGACCCATGGCGGCAAAGTGGTCGCGACCGTGCTGTCGACCCCGGAGCTGCGCAAGCTGTGGGAAGAAGAACTGGCCGGCATGCGCGTGCGCATCCGCGAAATGCGCGGCGCGATGGTCGAGAAGCTCAAGGAGAAAGCCCCGGGCCACGACTTCGAATTCGTGCGCGAGCAGGTCGGCATGTTCTCGTACTCGGGCCTGACCAAGGAGCAGGTGGCCAAGCTGCGCGAGGAATCGATCTACGCCGTGGACACCGGCCGCATCTGCGTGGCCGCGCTGAACTCGACCAATATCGATCGCGTCGTTGACGCGGTTGCCAAAGTTCTCTAGAATGCCGGCTCTCCGCAAGCGTTACGGCGTGTGCGGAGAGCAAGCGTGATGGGTGCCCGAACACTGTGCAAATTTGACAGAAACGTTTCAGCAGCCATATAATGCAAGCATCAATTCCCTGATAGCTCAGTCGGTAGAGCGACGGACTGTTAATCCGCAGGTCCCTGGTTCGAGTCCAGGTCGGGGAGCCAGAATACTGAAAAGGCCGCGTCGTGAGATGCGGCCTTTTTGCTTTGCGGCGCGCAGGTGGCGCCGGTTGATGGTCACAGGAGATTCTCGCGTGAAGCAATTGCCCAAAAGCCATGCCACCCTGATCGAGGGGCAGATGTTCCGCCTGATGAAGTCGGGGCAGGGCAAGCCGTCTATCGTGCTGATCAATGGTGCGGGCGGGCCGCTGGATGGGTGGTACAAGCTGTATCCCGAAATCGAACGCCTGGGCACCGTGTTTGCCTATGACCGGCCGGGCGTCGGTGGCAGCCCCAGGCCGCGCGAAGCGCAGTATGGCGAAACCGTGGTGGCGCAGTTGCGCCTGCTGCTGCAGGCGGCCGGCGTCGAGCCGCCGTTCGTGCTGGTCGGGCATTCCTTCGGCGGCCTGCACGCCAACCTGTTCGCGCGCGCCTTCGCCGACGAGGTGGCGGGCGTGCTGTTCCTGGAAGCCACGGCGCCAAGCGATGTCACCACGCTCAAGCGCTTCCAGTCGCCGCTGCAGCGCGGCTTCGTCAAGCTGCTCGACCGCATGTCGCCGCGCGACCAGTTCGACGAAATCCGGAACGAGCTCGAAACCGTGAAGGACATCCAGGAGGCGCCGGCGTTTCCGCCAGTGCCGGTCACGGTGTTGTCCGGCACCAAGCGCCTGCCGCGCTGGATGGTGCCGGCGGCGCTGGTGCGCGAGCGCGAGCGTACCCAGCTTGAGCTGGCAGCCTTGTCGCCGCTGGGGGATCGGATCGAGGCGCGGCGCAGTGCGCACTTTCCGCAGCTGACCGAGCCAGAGGCGGTGCTGGATGCCTTGAAGCGCCTGGTCGCGCGGACAAACACCTAGTATCCGATTTTTTCGTCGTGTGAACCCTTGCGAAATCGAAAACAGCAGGTATAATGCGGCCTCCTTTCCCTGATAGCTCAGTTGGTAGAGCGACGGACTGTTAATCCGCAGGTCCCTGGTTCGAGTCCAGGTCGGGGAGCCAGAATTGAAAAAGGGCCGCGTGCGAACGTGGCCCTTTTGTCGTTTCTGGCCGTGACACGAGCGTGCCAGCTATCTTTAGCAGATCGATCCGCGTATGCTCTTGCCCGTTCGCAGATTTATGCCGAAGTGACAAACATAGGGTGATGCGCGCTCATCTTTGTCATATATGCAGTCGAGATCGCCTTTCTCGCGCACACGCAAGTCGGCTGAGGCGCCGCACGCGTCTTTCAGATCCGGTCCAATCGATTCGAACAGGGCTTTGGCCATGTCGCCCTGGATGGACAGCGCAGCCTTGCGGTCGTTCATCGTGGGCGCTGCCTCTTCGCCCAAGGCGCCCGAATAGATGAGGTACCCACCTTTGAATTCGGTATAAGTGCCGCCCCATGGTTTAGCAGCATAAGCGACGGAGCATAGCCCGGCGAAGCAGAGAATCGCGGTCGTTGGCATCTTCATTTCAGGCTCCGACTTCTACGTGGAAATGGTTGTCGTGGCCGCCCATCGGCCGTGCGAGATGACGTAGAGCTGGATCGTTGAAGTACAACGTTTTCACGCCAGGATAATTTCGGAAGAGTCCAATCAGTCTCGCCGTAGCGGCCTGATCATATTGATCAGTCCATTGCCAGCATGCCGCTTGTCTTTTGCGATCCCTTCGGATGGGTCGTTTATCGACTTCAAGTCCCTTCTTGTGCGTCCTGTGCTTGTCGTACGGCTTGCCGCCAGCCAGACTGATATTACCTATTCCGAATTTGCGTGAATCCAACGTCGCCCATACCCTGTCAACATACAAAAGCAAATTTATCATCGCCGGATGCGCAACCTGGCCGGCACCTTGGGCAGGTGTTCCATAGACATAATATCCCGCGCCTTCTGGCCCTTGGGGCAACATGAAATAACCGCGGCTATCCTGTGGTTGGGGGTGCATTTGCCACTCCTGGGCTGGCTATAAGGCAGTCAATCATGCCTATTCAACCGTGCTAGAGTATTGGCACCGCGCAACGTCGCTCGACGACCGGATTCAGCCGCGCGACGCAGCGCCCAGGGTCGGCAGGCGATCAGCGCGCGCCAGGTACCGGCCTAACCTTGCTTGCAGCCTCAAGCGCACGCTGGCGCGCAATCTCGATATCGTCGGCAGTCGCCAGCGCCACGCCCATGCGGCGGCGCGCGAACGATTCCGGCTTGCCGAACAGGCGCAGGTCGGCGCCCGGCACGCGCAGCGCCTCGGCCACGCCCTCGAAGGCGATGCCGGCTTGCTCCAGCTGGCCGTAGATCACGGCGGAAGCACCCGGCGCCCGCAGCGCGGTGTCCACCGGCAGGCCCAGGATGGCCTTCGCGTGCAGCTCGAATTCGCTTTGTACCTGGCTCGCCATCGTCACCATGCCGGTATCGTGCGGGCGCGGGCTCACTTCCGAGAACCACACCACATCGCCCTTGACGAACAGCTCGACGCCGAACACGCCCAGGCCGCCCAGGCTGGCGGTGACCCTGGCCGCGATCTCGCGCGCGCGTTCCAGCGCCAGCGGCTGCATCGGGTGCGGCTGCCACGATTCGACGTAGTCGCCCTGTACCTGCTTGTGGCCGATCGGCTCGCAGAACGTCGTCTCGACCTGGCCGTCGGCGCCGAGCGAGCGCACCGTCAGCAAGGTGATCTCGTAGTCGAAATCGATGAAGCCTTCGGCGATGACGCGCCCGGCATCGACCCGTCCGCCGGCGGCGGCGTAGTCCCAGGCGGCCTGCACGTCGCCGGCCGTGTCGAGCTTCGACTGGCCCTTGCCGGACGAGGACATCACCGGCTTGACCACGCAGGGAAAGCCCACCGCGGCGCAGGCTTGTTCCAGTTCGGCCAGGCTGCTGGCGAAGCGGTAGGGCGACGTGGCCAAGCCCAGTTCCTCGGCCGCCAGGCGGCGGATGCCTTCGCGGTTCATGGTCAATTGCGCCGCGCGCGCGGTCGGGATGCAGGTGATGCGGCCGGCGGCTTCGAGTTGGGCCAGCTTGTCGGTGGCGATCGCCTCGATCTCGGGCACCACCAGGTCGGGGCGTTCCTCCTCGATCAGCGCTTCGAGCGCGGCGCCGTCCGTCATGTCGATCACGTGGGCGCGGTGCGCGACCTGGTGGCCGGGGGCGTTCGGGTAGCGGTCGACGGCGATCACCTCGACGCCCAGGCGCTGCAGGGCGATGATCACTTCCTTGCCCAGCTCGCCGGAGCCGAGCAGCATGACTTTGGTTGCGGAAGGGGCGAGCGGGGTGCCGAAGGTGCGTGGAGTGGTCATGGTCGGTCAGTAGATAAGTGGCTGGCGCGGACGCCGTCGAAGCTGCGACTATAGCAAAGTGGGTCCCACTTGCGCCGGCGGCGGGCCCTGCGCACAAGATGGACTGGTCAAACTGCAAACGCCCGGCTATAATGTTGCCTCGATTCCCTGATAGCTCAGTCGGTAGAGCGACGGACTGTTAATCCGCAGGTCCCTGGTTCGAGTCCAGGTCGGGGAGCCAGAATGAAAGAAGGGCCGCATGCGAATGTGGCCCTTTTTGCGTGGCGCATCAGGTATTCACGCCGGCGCGCCGTGCGCCCCGCGCCGTTCCAGCAGCTCGTACGCGCCCATCCCCGCCACCATCCCCAGGAAGAACAGCAGCGGCTCGAGCCCGCCTGCCAACAGCGACACCACCGCCGGCCCCGGGCAGTAGCCGGCCAGCCCCCAGCCGCCGCCGAATACCAGGCTGCCCACCAGCAGCCTGCGGTCGATGCGGGTCGCGGTCGGCAGCTGCACCGTCTCGCCCAGCAGGCTGCGGCGCCGGCGCCGGGCGATCAGATACGCCGGCATCGCAGCCAGCAGCGCGCCGCCCATCACGATGCCGAGCGACGGGTCCCAGTTCCCGGCCAGGTCGAGGAAGGCCAGCACCTTGGCTGGATCGGTCATGCTCGACAGGATCAGCCCGATCCCGAACAGCAGGCCGGCCCATAGCGCGCACAGGATCTTCATGCGCCACCCGCATCGACGACGTGGCGCAGCAGATAGACGACGGCAAAACCGGCGCCCATGAAGGCGGCGGTCGCGGCCAGCGAGCGCTTCGATCCGCGCGCCATGCCGCACACGCCATGGCCGCTGGTGCAGCCGCCGCCATAGCGGGTGCCGATGCCTACCAGCAGGCCGGACGCGAGCAGCGCCAGCCAGTCCGCGTCGACTTTGGCCGCCGGCAACGGCGCCGCCAGCGTGTAGAGCACGGGTGCGCCGGCCAGGCCCGCGAGGAAGGCCAGGCGCCAGCCGGTCTCGCCGTTTGCCGGGCGCAGCAGGCCGCCGAGGATGCCGCTGACCCCGGCGATGCGGCCATTGAACAGCAGCAAGCCGCCGGCGGCCAAGCCGATCAAGAGTCCGCCGGCCAGTGCCGACCATGGCGTGAAGTTGACCCAGTCGATGTCCATGGTGTGTCCCCGATCCGTCTTGGACCGCGGATACGCGCGAAAGTTGTCGCGAGCATAAAGCTCAGCGACTTTTCTTGTTATTGGATGTGTAAGTACGCGTATAGAATTCCGGCGGCTTTTTCGCCACCCACGCGATGAAGGCCGCGATGTCCGCGTGCCCGCGCAGGGCTTCCCAGGTGTGATAGGTCTGCAGCAGCTCGCGCTCGGTGAGCGCCGAGTGGATCTTGCGGTGGCAGATCTTGTGGATCGCGAATTGCTCCTTTCCCTTGAAGGTCTTCGGGATCAGGTGGTGACGGTCGATATTGGCCGTCCCCAGAAGGCGTCCACACAGCGGGCAGCAGTTGTCGGTCACCCCATGCTCCTGGTTGTGTTCGGTTATAGGATACGATATGGTGGGCACACGATTGCCGTACAAGGCTTGACCCGATATTTTCATTGGAGAAAGGATGGTCTTCGGCTCTTGTAAAATGGTATTGGTGTAGAATTAACGCTCGGTATTTCTTTGCAATACGTTACATCCAGCCTGAAAGCGACGCAGTTGCAATGATCGAAGACGACTCCACCCGCTGTTCCGTGCTGTTGATCGACGATGAATCGTTCGCCCAGGACATCATTGCCCACGGCCTCAAGGGCTGTGCCGGTCACCAGCTGATGTATGAATCCAGTCCCGCGCGCGCCGTCGAGGTGGCGCGCGAGGTCGACGCGACCGTGGTGCTGGTCGACCTGCGCATGCCCGGTGGCCTCGATGGTTTCGACGTCATCGCCCAACTGCGCGCCCATCCCGCCACCCACGACGTGCCGGTCATCCTGCTCTCGTCCGAGGACGACCCCGACATCAAGGCGCGCGCCTTCGCGGTCGGCGCCAGCGACTACATGGTCAAGTGGCCCGACCCGCGCGAGCTGGTGGCGCGCGTGCGCCACCACAGCGGCGCCTGCATCGCGCGGCGCGAACGCGACCAGGCCTTCGCCTCGCTGCGCCGCAGCCAGGAAGAGCTGGCGGCCAGCCAGTCGGCCCTGCAGCATGCGCAGAAGATGGAAGCGATCGGCCAGCTCACCGGCGGCGTGGCCCACGACTTCAACAACGTGCTGCAGATCATCGGCGGCAACCTGCAACTGCTCAAGCTGGTCGGCAGCCTGAGCGATGCCGCCCGCGGGCGCGTCGAGATGGCCCTGTCGGGCGTCGAGCGCGGCGCCAAGCTGGCCTCGCACCTGCTCGCCTTCGCGCGCCGCCAGCCGCTGCAATCGGTGGTGATCGATCCCGGCCACATGATGCGCGAGATGGACGATATGGCGCGCCGCGTCCTGAGCGCCGGCACCCTGGTCAGGACCGAGATCGCCCCTGAACTGGGCAGCACCATGATCGACCCCAACCAGCTGAACAACGTGCTGCTGAACCTGGTCATCAATGCGCGCGACGCGATGCCCGATGGCGGCACCCTGACCATTCGCGCCGCCAATGTCGGCCACGGCGACGACCTGCCGCCCGAAGTGCTGCACAGCGACTATGTGATGCTCGAGATCGCCGACACCGGCAAGGGCATGCCGCCCGCCGTGCTGCAGCGCGCCTTCGAGCCTTTCTTCACGACCAAGCCGATCGGCCAGGGCACCGGCCTGGGCCTGTCGATGGCCTATGGTTTCGTCAAGCAGTCGGGCGGCGAGATCGTGCTGCGCAGCGAGCCGGGACAGGGCACCAGCGTGCGCATCTACCTGCTGCGCAGCAGCGCCGCGCCGGTGGCGAACGACGGACAGTCCTACGACCTGGCGCTGGCCGGCGGGTTGGAAACCATCCTGGTGGTGGAAGACGAGGACGATGTGCGCTCGTCGACCTGCGCCATCCTGTCGGCGCTCGGCTACGACGTGCTGGAAGCGGGCGATGCCGAGGAGGCAGCCGCGATCGTCGAGAGCGGCCGCCACGTCGACCTGGTGTTCACCGACGTCATCATGCCGGGACCGGTCAGCAGCCTGCAGTTGGGCGAGATCGTGCGCCGCTACCTGCCGCAATGCGAAGTGCTGTACACCTCGGGCTATGCCGAGGGCGTGCTGGCGCACGAAGGCAAGCTGGACTCATCGGTGCACCTGTTGCAGAAACCCTATCACCCGGATGCGCTGAGCGCGCGCATCCGCCATCTGCTGCGGCGCGCCCGGCGCGCGACGGGCAAGCCGTCAGCGCCGGCTCATGCCGGCTTGATGTAGCGGCGCGAACCTGGCGGCGGTTCGTTCAGCACCGCCCAGAAGATCCCGAGATCGCCGATCGCGCGCACGAACTCGTTGAAGTCCACCGGCTTGACCACATAGGCGTTCACGCCCAGCTCGTAGCTGCGCACCACGTCCTGCTCTTCCTTGGACGAGGTGAGCATCACCACCGGCACCGCCTTCAGTGCCTCGGTATGGCGGATTTCCTTCAGCACCTCGAGCCCGTCGACCTTGGGCAACTTGAGGTCGAGCAGGATCACGGCCGGGCTGCCCAGCTGGCGCTCGGCGAACTCGCCGCGCCGGTGCAGGTAGTCGAGCGCTTCCGCGCCGTCGCGCACCACCACGACTTCGTTGGCCAGCTGGCTTTTCGACAGCGCGATGAGGGTCAACTCCAGGTCATGGGGATTGTCTTCCACCAGGAGGATGGGCTTGAGCATGGGCTGAGGTCCTAGTTGGATGCGATCTGTTTTGGAAGGGCGAAGGAGAACGTTGCCCCTTCGCCTGGTACGGAGTTGGCCCATACGCGGCCGTTGTGGCGCTCGACGATGCGGCGCACATTCGCCAGGCCGATGCCGGTGCCGTGGAAGTCTTCCATGCGGTGCAGGCGCTGGAACACGCCGAACAGCTTGTGCACGTAGTCCATATTGAATCCGGCGCCGTTGTCGGCCACGTGGAATACATGCTCTTCGCCGGCGTCCTCGGACCAGATGCGGATTACGGCCTGCTCGCGCGTGCCAGTGAACTTGACCGCGTTGGACAGCAGGTTGAACATCGCCAGGTGCAGGAAGCTGGGATCGGCGTGAACCGTCGGCAGGCCTTCGATGTGCCAGTCGACCTTGCGCTGGCCGATCTCGATGCCCAGCTTGTCGATGCAGCCGGACACCAGCTCGGTCATGTCGACCCGGGTCGGGCGCAGGGCCGCGCGGCCCATCTGCGAGAACGACAGCAGGTCGTCGACCAGCTTGCCGGCCAGGCGTGCCGACTGCTTGATGTTCTTTAAAAAGCGCTCGCGCACGGCGCTGTCTTCGCTGCCGGCCGATTCGATCAGCAGGTCTGAAAAACCGACGATGTGGCGCAGCGGCGCGCGCAGGTCGTGCGAGACGGAATACGAGAACGCTTCCAGCTCCTTGTTGGCGCGCCCGAGTTCCTCGGCCAGTTCGGCCATCTGCTCGGCGCGCTCGAGCGCGATGCCCAGCAGCGCGCTGCGGAACTCGACCGCCAGCTCGATCTCGGCCGCGTGCCAGGGCAGGCTGTGGCCGTGGATGGTCTCGCGCCAGGCGGCAAAGCTCTGGCGCGGCGACAGCCGGGTGGGCGCATCGGGCGCCGCCTGTTTTTCGTGCGGATTGCCGGCCCATTCGACGGTCTGCACCAGCTCCGGGCGGAACCACAACAGGTAGTGCTGGTGGATGCGCGAGATCGGCAGCGCCAGCAGGCCGCTGGCATTGCGCGTCAGCGCGGCGCCGGGCGCATACGCGCCGGCCAGGTGATTGGTGTCGAACAGATCGGTGTGGCCGTGCACCGCGAGCCAGGTCGACAGCGCGCGGATCGCGTCGTCGTCAGGCGTGTCGCCATAGCTCAGCACGCGGTCGTCGACCACGATCGCCACGCCGCCGGCGCGCGCGAAGCGCAGCAGCTCGGGAAACACGCCGCTCAGGTTGTCGAAGAAGTCGGCGCCCTTGGTCAGGCGGCCCAGCAGCTCGACCATGATGCGGCGCACGTCGAGGCGGAACTGCAGCTCGGCGCTGTCCTCGCGGGTCTCGATGCACAGCGCCAGGATCTGACCCAGCTGCTCGCAGGCGGTGCGCTTCTCGACCGGCACCGGGCGCGGCGCCGCGTTATGGCACGAGACCAGGCCCCACAGCTTGCCCTTGACGATCAGCGAGACCGACATCGAGGCCAGGGTGCCCATATTGCGCATGTACTGCAGGTGCACTGGCGAGACGCTGCGCAGGGCGGCAAACGACAGGTCGTTGCGCGCGCCGGTGGCCGGGTTGGCGCCCGGAACCAGCGGCGCCGGCACATAGTCGGCATCCTGGATCAGGCGGATCGGCGACAGGGTGTACAGCTCGCGCGCCTGGGCCGGGATGTCGCTGGCCGGGAACGACTGGCCCAGGTAGGAATCGTAGTCCTCCGCCTTCGACTCGGCCACCACCCGGCCATGGCCGCTGGGGTCGAACTGGTAGATCATCACGCGGCCGTAGCCGGTCACCGCGCGCACGTGGCGCGCGGCCAGGTCGGTCAGCGCGGGAATCGAGGCGTGGTCGTTCACCCGCGCCAGGAAGTCGCTGATCAGTGGATACAGGTGGCGGAAGTCGGCTGGCTGGGCGCGTTCGACCGCTTCGAATTCGGCGATCACCAGGCCATCCCAGGCATGGGCCAGCACGTCGAAATGGCGGCCATTGGGCAGGCTGACGGTGCCGAGATAGGCGGGACGCTGGCCCAGGGTGCCGCTGCCCAGTTCCAGCATCAGCCGTTCGGCAGCCGCCGCGCCGATCGTGTCGGCCAGCGGCCGCCCGAGCGCGGCCTGCGCCTCGACGCCGCTCCAGCGGGCGAGGTTGGCGCTGGCCTGGCGCACCTCGAGCGCAGGCGACAGCGTCAGCATGAAGCCGTGCGGCTGGATGCTGCCGGGCGTGCGGATCGGTTCCTGGGCGCAGCCAGCGAGATCGAGTTGGTCGGGGAGTGCCTGGGTCATGATGCCGTGTAGAAACGAGCGAAAGAAACAGGGCTCCATTGTAGCGTGAAATGCACAGCCGAATTCATATACCGGTTCTTACTCGGCCGTCATTACTGGTCTGTCTGTCATATCCAGTGTCACAATGCGATACCTGGTTACCGGCGCGCACGCAAATACGGTCGCGTGGCGAATTGCGGTACAGCAGATGTATGATAGGCAAATTTATCGGCCCAGCAGACCGGAGTCGCACCGCCACCATGGACACCTCCCTACCCGTCAAGCCGCTGACCGACGAGCAGCGCTTCCAGTACCTGATCGCCGGCATCAGCGATTATGCGATCTACATGCTCGATCCACAGGGCTACGTCAACAGCTGGAACGCCGGCGCCCAGCGCTTCAAGGGCTATCTCGAGCACGAGATCCTGCAGCAGCATTTCTCGCGCTTCTACACCCCCGAGGACCGCGCCAGCGGCTTGCCGGCGCAGGCGCTGGCCCAGGCGCTCGATCACGGCCGCTACGAATCCGAAGGCTGGCGCGTGCGCAAGGACGGCGGCCGCTTCTGGGCCCACGTGCTGATCGACCCGATCCGCGACGACGGCGGCACGCTGATCGGCTACGCCAAGATCACGCGCGACGTCACCGAGAAGAAGTGCGCCGAGGATGCCTTGCGCGAGAGCGAGCAGCGCTTCCGCCTGCTGGTGCAGGGCGTGGCCGACTATGCGATCTACATGCTCACGCCCGAGGGCGTGGTGTCGAACTGGAACCTGGGGGCCGAGCGCATCAAGGGTTACAGCCAGGCCGACATCGTCGGCCACCATTTCTCGCTGTTCTACACCGACGAAGACCGCCTGCGCGGCCTGCCGGCGCGCGCGCTCACCACGGCCGGCGACGTCGGCCGCTACGAGGCCGAGGGCTGGCGCGTGCGCAAGGGCGGCACCCGGTTCTGGGCCAATGTCGTGATCGACGCCATCCGTGGCGAGGACGGGCGCCTGCTGGGCTATGCCAAGGTCACGCGCGACCTGACCGAAAAGAAGGCGGCGGCCGAGGCGCTCGATAAAGCCCAGGCTGCGCTGTTCCAGGCCCAGAAGATGGAGTCGATCGGCCAGCTCACCGGCGGCATCGCGCACGACTTCAACAACCTGCTGTCGGTGATCTCGAGCGGCCTCGAGGTGCTGGGCATGCAGCGCAATCCGGGCGGCGACGCCAAGACGCTCGACAGCATGCGGCGCGCGATCGACCGCGGCGCCACGCTCACCCAGCAATTGCTGGCCTTCGCGCGCCAGCAGCCGCTGGAACCCGAGACGCGCAACGTCAACCGCATCGTCAGCGGCTTCGAATCCGTGCTGCGGCGCGCCGCCAATTCGTCGATCGACTTCGTGCTCAAGCTCGAGGCCAAGGCGCCCAACGCCGTGATCGACGCCGCGCGGCTCGAGTCGGCTGTGCTGAACCTGGTGGTCAATGCGCGCGACGCCATGCCCGGCGGCGGGCGGATCGTGGTGGCGACCGCCAACGTGGCGCTGGCCCAGGGCGAGCAGCCGCCGCTGGCGGCCGGCGACTACCTGCGCCTGAGCGTGAGCGATACCGGCACCGGCATGGCGCCCGAGACCATCGCGCGCGCCTTCGAACCCTTCTTCACCACCAAGGAAGTGGGCAAAGGCACCGGTCTGGGGCTGTCGCAGGTGTATGGCTTCATCAAGCAGTCGGGCGGCGAGGTGACCATCGAGAGCGCGCTGGGCGAGGGCACCAGCATCGTGATCTGGCTGCCGGTCGTGACTTCGCACGCGCACGACCTGGAGGAAGTCAAGAGCGAGACTGTGCTGATCGTCGAGGACGAACCCGACCTGCTGGATGTCGCGTCGTCGCTGTTCCTGAGCATGGGCTACGACGTGATGACCGCGGCCAGCGGCAACGACGCCCTCAACCTGCTGGCCAGCCGCGACGTCGACATCCTGTTCACCGATGTGGTGATGCCGAACGGGATGAACGGCATCGAACTGGCGGCCTATGCGCGCAACCACTACCCGCACGTGAAGGTGATGCTGGCCTCGGGCTACCCGCAGCCGGCGCTGAGGTTAGATCGCAAGCGGCTGGGCGAATTCGCCTTTGTCAGCAAGCCGTACCGGCTGTCGGATCTGGCGCGGAGCCTGCGCAGCGCGCACTGAGTCGCAAATTAACCATCAAGCATGCAAAATGCTTGATGGTCCGGTCACAAAGTGGAATAATTCTCATTCAATCTTTGTTCATGCCGGACCATGCCCGCCCCCGAGCCCCTCGCGCTGGAAGACATCACCACGCTCTACCGCAGCCACCACGGCTGGCTGCGCGGCTGGCTGTGGCGCCGGCTCGGCTGCCCGAGCCAGGCCGCCGACCTGGCGCAAGACACCTTCATTCGCCTGCTGGGCCGCACCGGCATCGCCCTGGGCGGCGAGCCGCGCGCCTACCTCGCCACCATCGCGCGCGGCCTGGTGATCGACCTGCAGCGCCGCGCCGCGATCGAGCGCGCCTACCTGGACGCGCTGGCCGCGCTGCCGGCGCCGCTGCAGCCGTCCCTCGAAGAACGCGCCATCGTGCTCGAAGCCCTGGCCGCGATCGACGCCATGCTGGACGGCCTGAAACCCGCCGTGCGCCAGGCCTTCCTGCTGTCGCAGCTCGAGGGCCTGACCTATGCCGAAATCGCGGATGAGCTGAAGGTATCGGTCCGTACCGTCAACAACTACATGGTGCAGGCGCTGGAGCGCTGCTACCTGGCGCTGCCATGAGCGGCGACGAGGCGCTGCGGCGCGCGGCGATCGCGTGGTATGCGCGCCTGTGTTCGGGCGAGGCCAGCGCCGCCGACCAGGCCGCGTGGTCGGCCTGGCACGCGGCCGACCCCGAACACCGCCGCGCCTGGGACAAGCTGGAACGCCTGCGCGCCACCCTGGGCAGCGTGCCGCCCGGGCTCGGGATGCCGGTCCTGAAAGAGGTGGCGGCGCCCGGACGGCGGCGCATGCTGCGCGTGCTGGGCCTGGCGGTGGGCGTGGGCGGGGCCGCGTGGCTGGCGCGGGAGGAGGGCGCCACCCTGCTGGCCGACCACCGCACCGCCCCCGGCCAGCGCCTGGCGCTGGATCTGGAAGACGGCTCGCGCCTGGTGCTCAATACCCGCAGCGCGGTCGATGTGCGCTTCGATGCCGGCCAGCGCCTGCTGCGCCTGCACGCCGGCGAGATCCTGCTCGAGAGCGCGGCCATGCGCGGCCGGCGCGACCCGCGGCCACTGCTGGTCGAGACCGCCCACGGAACGGCGCAGGCGCTGGGCACGCGCTTCACGGTGCGCGTGCGCGACCGGCACACGGTGGTGAGCGTGCTCGAACATGCGGTGCGGCTGCAGCCGGCTCTCTCTGGCGAGACGATCGTGCTGCAGGCCGGCGAGCAGGCGCTCCTGACCGGCAACGCGGTCGAACGGGTCGCGGCGCCGGACCCGGACGCCGCCGCCTGGCTCGAAGGGCACCTGGTGGTCGACGACGCCGCGCTGGGCGATGTCGTGGCCGAGCTGGCGCGCTACCGGCCGGGGCGCCTGGCCTGCGATCCTGCGGTGGCGCGGCTGCGCGTGTCGGGCGCCTTCCCGCTCGACGATACCGACCGCGCGCTGGCGGCGCTGGCCCGGTCGCTGCCGGTGCGGATCGCGTCCGCCACGCGGTATTGGGTGACCGTGCAAGCCGCGTAAAAAATTTTTTGCATGTTTTCAGGTCTCGTTCGGCCTGTATCAGGAAACACCGAACAATCCCATGTCCTGGAGAGCACCATGCCGTACCCCGCCATCCCCCTGGCCGCCTGCCTGCTGGCCGCCGTCCCCACCCTTGCCTGCGCGGCCGATGCGCCGGCGCGCACCTACCGTATCGAGGCCGGGCCGCTCGGCCCGGCGCTGAGCCGCTTCGCCGCCGCCTCCGGCGTGGCGCTGTCGTTCGACCCCGCGCTCGCGCGCGACCGCCAGGCCAGGGGCCTGACCGGCGCCTACACGGTGCCAGCCGGCTTCGCGGCCCTGCTCGAGGACAGCGGCCTGGAGGCGCGCGACCAGGGCAATGGCGCATGGACGCTGCAGCGCCAGCCGGCTCCCGCCATGCCGTCGCCGGCGCCTGCACGGCCGGCGCCGGCGGCCAGGGTCGACGCCCGCCTGCCCACCGTGGTGATCACCGGCGAGGCCGAGCGCGATGGCGATGCCGCCGCCGCCGGCTTCGTCGCCCGACGCAGCAGCGCCGCCTCGAAAACCTCGACCTCGCTGCTGGAGACGCCGCAATCGGTCTCGGTCGTCACCGCCGACCAGATCCGCGCCCAAGGCGCGCAATCGGTCGAGCAATCCGTGCAGTACACGGCCGGCACCATCATCGGCAGCAATGGCCCCAGCACCGAGCACGATTACGTGTTCGCGCGCGGCTTCACCGCCCGCCAGTTCCTCGATGGCGTGGGCCTGTACGCCAGCTACGTCTCGGGCGCCCAGCTGCGCATCGAGCCGTATGGCCTGGAGCGGGTCGAGGTGCTGCGCGGTCCGAGTTCGGCCCTGTATGGCCAGGTGGAGCCGGGCGGCCTGGTCAACCTGGTCAGCAAGCGCCCGACGTCCCGGCCGCTGCGCGAGGCGGGCCTGCAGGTCGGCAGCTTCGACCGCTACCAGGCCAGCGTCGACGTCGGCGGACCGCTCGGGCAGGACGGCAGCGTGAGCTGGCGCCTGACTGGCCTGGTGCGCGAATCGGGCACCCAGTCCGACTTCATGGACAACAACCGGCGCTATATCGCGCCGGCGCTGGCGTGGAAGATCGGCCCGCAAACGAGCCTGACCGTGCTGGCCCACTACCAGAAGGACGATGGCGGTGGCCGTGCCCAACCCCTGCCGCCCGAAGGCACCCTGCTGCCGAATCCGAATGGAACCGTGCCGCTCGACCGCTTCCTGGGCGAGCCCGGTTTCGATGGCATGCGGCGCGAGCAATCGTCGATCGGCTACCTGCTCGAGCACCGCTTCACGCCGGCCACCGTGTTCCGCCAGAACGGACGCCACAGCCGGGCAAACATGCGCGAGCTGTTCAGCCTGGTCGACTACTACGGCGCCTCGTGGGCGGCCGACTTGCGCACGGTGGACCGCTACGCCTGGGACAACCGCAACAAACTGTCGCTGAGCGGCATCGACAACCAGCTCGAGACCACCTTCGCCACCGGCGCGCTGCAGCACACGTTGCTGCTGGGCGCCGACTGGCGCCGCATTCGCGACCAGTGGGACTTCTATTCCGCCGACGAAGGCCCGCTCGACGTGTTTGCCCCCGTCTACGGCCAGCCGCTGGGCGAGTTCGCGCAGGCGATCGACGAGCGCACCACGCGCCGCCAGTCCGGCCTCTACCTGCAAGACCAGATCCGCTGGCAGCGCTGGACCGTGACCCTCGGCGCGCGCAACGACCGCGCGCGCGGCGGCACCCGCGACAACCTGGGCGAGGTCGATGCGCCGTTGCGGGATGACGCCACCACCTGGCGCGCCTCGCTCGGCTACCTGTTCCCGCAGGGCGTGGCGCTGTATGCGGGCGCCTCGACCTCGTTCGATCCGGTCTCGGGCCTGGACGGGGAGGGCCGCGCCTTCGAACCGTCGAAGGGCCGCCAGGCCGAAGCCGGCGTCAAGTACCAGCCGGCGGGCTCGAACAGCCTGTACACGCTGGCCGTGTTCGACCTGCGCCAGCGTAATGTGCTGACGCCCGACCCGAACCCGCCCGAGTCGAACCCCTGGGCCCAGATCCAGACCGGCGAGATCCGCGTGCGCGGCGTGGAGTTCGAAGCCAAGGCCCAGCTCACGCGCGCGCTGCGCCTGCTGGCGTCGTATACCCATTTCGACTCGGAGATCACGCGCAGCAATGGCGCCGACCTGGGACGCGAAAAGCCGTACACGCCGCGCAACCAGGCGGCGGCCTGGCTGGACTACCGTTTCGACGGCGCGCTGGCCGGCCTCGAACTGGGCCTGGGCGTGAACCGCCGTTCCGCGGTATGGGGTTTCAGCTACGATATGCGGGTGCCGTCGGTCACCCTGGCCGACCTGGCGCTGCGCTATCCGCTGGGACAACGCACCCAGCTCGCGCTGAATGTGCGCAACCTGGCCGACAAGCAGTACGTGTCCAATTGCAGCTATGCCGACGGCTGCGTCTTCGGCGAGCGGCGCACGGCCATCCTGAGCCTGACCCATGGCTGGTGAAGGGTCTTCATTGAAATGAGAATAATTCTCATTTAGAATGGTGGCTGTGGCGCGGCGTGCGCCAGGATTCCAGGAAGGAGCTGCCGATGCTGGCCGAACAGGACATCGAACGACTGCTATGCGAGCATGGCGCGCTGTTGCGGGCCCACGCGCAAGTCCAGGCGCGCTCCACCCTGTTGCTGCGCGAGCAGGCCGAGCGCCTGCGTCGCCTCGATGCGGAGCTGATGCGTGCACGCGCGGCGGCGGTCCGCAGCCTGACGGCGCTGGCCTGGGAACGCGAAGATCGCGCCGCGCTCGAAGAAGCGGCGCCGGGGCTCAAGCGGCGCGCCGCCATGGGGCGCCAGGTCGAGACCCTGCAGGCGCGGGTGCAAGAGCTGACGCGCCAGTTGCACCGGCGCGAGCTGGCCGACCACGCCGCGCACACCGCACAACTGGCCGATGCCTTGCCGCTGGAACTCGAAGCCAGCCTGCACGAGGCCGACCTGGTGATCTGCCAGGCCGGCTGCCTGAGCCACAACGATTACTGGCGGGTGCAGGACCACTGCAAGCGCAGCGGCAAGCTGTGCATGCTGGTGGACCAGCCGGACCGCTTGCAGATCGTCCGCATCGACAGTCTCACAGCGCAAAGATGATGTCGCTGATCTGTTCATAGAGCTTGTCGGCCGACGGGCCGCTGTTGGGCCAGTTCAGGATGTCGAAGTGGTCGTAGCCCTTGTAGTTGCCCAAGAAATTCCAGCTGCCGCGCACCGCCTTGCCATCGTAGTCGCGCGCCGGATGGCCGCTCGGCGCGCGCATGCTGATGGTGTTGACCACGCCATCGTTCGAGAACCAGTCGCTGTCGATCCTCTGGCGTCCCGGCGTGTTCACCGTATAGCCACCCATGCCGCGCTGCAGCGCCGACGGCACGATCCATTCGCCGGCGAAGGATTTGAAATAGGGGATCATGTCGGCGCGCGCATACTGGAACAGGGTGGTCTGGACCGGCGCGATCACGCGGTCGGTGCCGTTGCAGCACCAGCTGCCGCCCTCGGTCGCCACCGTGCCCACCGAAAAATAATAGATGTGCGGCGAGGTGCGCGCCCAGGCATTGAATTCGCGCGCGCCGTCCGGCGCCAGCTCCCATTGGGCCGCCTTGTGGGTGAGCAGGTCGCGCAGCGGCGCGTGCAGCTTGGGCAGCACTGCCAGCACCGCGTCGCTCAGGGTGGTGCCGTTGTGCGGGGCCGAGATCGTGGTCACGCTGCGGATCCAGCCGACCTTGCCGCCCTTGAACAATTCTCCATCGCCCTCGTCCTGGCTCGAGCCGTGTTCCAGCAGTTCGACCAGCGCGCGGATCGTGGTGCCGCCCATGCTGTGGCCGATCAGGTGGATCGGGTGCTCGGCGTCCCAGGCCGGATACAGCGCCAGCGGATAGTCTTGCGGATTGTTGCGTGGATCGGCGGCCCAGCATTTGCCGGGCGGTTTTTGTACCTGCCCGGGCAGTCCGTGGTCGCGCACGTGCGCCTTGCCATAGTCGACGCAGCCGCCCTTGATCTGGGCGTACAGGTCGGCCGCGCGGTCCCAGTTTGACGAGATCGGCCCCACGGCCGCGGCGAACACGGCGCGCGGCCCGCGGTAGATCTGCATTTGCGAGGCGATGTCGCCATAGCCGCCCCAGTAGTTGAAGCCGCTGTGCTGGAATTCCTCCGGCCCGAAGCCGAGGAAGCCGTGCACGAGGATGACGGGATCGTTATTGGCCGCGCTGGCGGCAGGGGCGGCGAGCAGGCCGAGTGCGACCAGCATGGTGGCACAGGCGTGGGCGAAGCGAACCATCTTGCGTCTCCGGTAAATGCGTCAAGCACATTGTCGGAGGTCGGACGGCGAATGGATTTGCGCTGCGTCGTACTGCAGCGCAGCAAATGGGACTGTGCGCGAGGAAACATGCGCACGCCGCTTGACAGCGGCGTGTCATATTTCAGGTGATGATACTGGCGTCGCTCAGCGCGCCGTGGTGCTGCCGACCGAGGTGGTGCGCTCCGAGCTCGTCGCCGTGGCCGGCGTGGCGCCCGGCACCGGCGTGCTGGACGCGGTGACGGCGGCCTTCTCGGCCTGGTCGAGGCGCTCGTCGCTCCACACCACGTAGTCGTCGACCGAGTACAGGCGGCACGGGTCCTTGCTCTTGGCCGAGCAGGTGGCCAGCGCGCGGCCGTCCGGGTCTTCGCCTTCCTCGGCCCAGGTCCAGCCGCCGCTGCTCGACACGGCGAAGGCGCGCGGCGTCATCTTGGTGAGATATTCGCGGTAGGCGCGGCGGCCGTGCTCGGACAGGAAGGGCACGGCGTCGACGTCGTCCACCTGGGCGAAATCGGTGCGCGCCGGGCTCGGCGGGGACTGGACGTCGACCACGACCGCGGTCGGCATGCCGATCTCTTGCAGGAATCGTTCGGTATCCTGCAGCCACACTTTTTCGCCGTCGCGGCTGGCCAGCATGCCGTGGGCATCGCGCTTGAAGGCGGGGAATTCGACCAGGCGGCCGCGCCCGCCGGCCTGGACGAAGGACGCATGCATGCGGCCCGCCAGTTCCGGCCCGAACAGCGAATCGTTCTGGCCATACATCCACAGGCTCGGCACCGTGGCTTTCGATCCGTATTCGGCGAAGGCCGACACCAGTTGCGAACGCCAGGCGCAGCGGTCGCTGTCGTCGCGCAGGCCGCCGGCGAAGTTGATCAGGCCGCGCAGGCCCGGCAAAGCCTGGGTGCCGAGGGCGATCGCGGCCAGGCCGCCATAGGACTGGCCGGCCACCACCATGCGCTCGCCGTCGACCCACGGCTGCTGGCGGGCGTAGTCGAGCGTGGAGCGGATGTCTTCGGCCTGGGTATAGCCGTTGGCCGTCATGTCGCAGCCATGGTCGCGGTAGCGTCCGCCCGAATTCGAGAAGCCCTGGCGCATCGGCACCATTACCGCATAGCCGCGCTTCACGAACGCGCTGGCCATGTAATAGAAGCGGTCGCGCGGCTGCAGGCTGGGGCGGCCGGGATCCTTGCCATGGTTGATGACGATCAGGGGGAAGGGGCCGGGACCGTTCGGCTGGAATACGGTGGTCTCGAGCGTCACGCCGCCATCGCCGGCCGGGACCTGGACGATGTGTTCGTTCATGCGGTAATCGAGCTGGGCCTTCAGGGACTCGGCGGCCGGAGTGGCCGGCAGTTCCTGCAGGTGGGCCACGGCGGGCAACATGGCCACTACGGCGATCGAAGCGGAAATCAGACGACGGAAAGACAGGGTGTTCGGCATGGCTGACTCTGGACTCGCGTAATGCATATTTACTGCCGTGCGGAACAATTTCCGCATGGAATAAACCGAGTCTAGGTCGAGAAAATCTCTAGAGCAATATCCGGTTGACAGCATACGACACTAAATTTTCGTGCGTGGTAAAAATGGCTACGCAACAAAAAT
The DNA here is from genome assembly GCF_030770395.1 of Telluria beijingensis. Taxonomy (GTDB): domain Bacteria; phylum Pseudomonadota; class Gammaproteobacteria; order Burkholderiales; family Burkholderiaceae_D; genus Telluria; species Telluria beijingensis. The sequence goes on from NZ_CP132480.1 coordinate 2,105,193, forward strand.
CTTTATGAGAGCGTAAAATTCCGGTCTTAATAACTTACGGGTCATTTAATTGATGAGCAAGTACGCGCCGCGCGAATGGGCACCCGACGAGAAGCCGATGCTGCCCGGCTCGCCGTCGACGCCGGCCCATCCGACACGCGTACGCCTGGCCTATTTCGTGGTCGGCATCCTGGTCAGCATCACTGGCGGCCTGGGCAATGCGCTGGTCTCGGTCAACCTGCTGCACCTGCAGGGCGTGCTCGGCGCCACCCAGATCGAAGTCGCCTGGTTGCCTGCCGCCTATGTGATGGCGAATGCCTCGATGAACCTGCTGCTGGTGAAATTCCGGCAACAGTTCGGGCTGCGCCTGTTCACCGAATTCTTCCTTGTGCTGTACGCACTGGTGACCTTCGCCCACCTGTTCGTGGGCGGCCTCGGTTCCGCCATCGCCGTGCGCGCCGCCCACGGCATGCTGGCCGCCGCGCTGTCGACCCTGGGCCTGTACTACACGCTGCAGGCGTTTTCCAAGCCCTGGCGCCTGAAGGGCCTGACGATCGCGCTCGGCGTGGCCCAGTTGTCGCTGCCGCTGGCCTATATCTTTTCCAACGACCTGTTGCAGATCGCCGAGTGGAAGGGCTTGTACTCGTGCGAGCTGGGCCTGGCGCTGGTCTCGCTGGGCGCGGTGTTGCTCCTCAAGCTGCCGCCGGGCGACCGCTTCCAGGCCTTCCGCCCGGCCGACTTCCTGACCTTTTCGCTGTTCGCGCCCGGCATCGCGCTGCTGTGCGCGGTGCTGACCTTCGGACGCATCCTGTGGTGGCATGAAACGCCGTGGATCGGGGTCGCGCTGGCGGCGGCCATCGTCCTGCTGGCGGCCGCCATTTGTGTCGAGCACAACCGCGCCAATCCCTTGCTCAATATCCGCTGGCTCACCACCGGCAAGATCCTGCACGTGGCGCTGACCTTGCTGCTGGTGCGCATCGTGCTGTCCGAGCAGAGCGTGGGCGCGGTCGGCTTCCTGCGCGCGGTGGGCCTGGACAACGACCAGATGCGGGTGCTGTTCGGCTGCGTGCTGGCCGCCACCGTGGCCGGGATCGCGGTCTCGGCGCTGACCCTGAACATCGAACACCTGACCTGGCCGCGGGTGGTGGCGCTGCTGTGCATGGCGCTGGGCGCCTGGCTCGATGCCCATGCCAGCAACCAGACCCGGGCCGAGCAGATGTACCTCAGCCAAAGCCTGCTCGCCTTCGGCGGCACGCTATTCGTCGGGCCGTCGCTGGTGTCGCTGATCTTCACCGTGGTCGGCAATCCCGGTGCGCTGATCAGCTTCTCGGTGCTGTTCGGCCTGACCCAGAACCTGGGCGGCCTGCTCGGCTCGGCGCTGGTCGGCACCTTCCAGACATGGCGCGAAAAATTCCACTCCTCGCATATCGTCGAGCAGCTCAGTTCGCTCGACCCGCTGGTGGCCGGCCGTATCCAGTCCGGCGCCGCGGCGGCCGGCCGCTTGCTGGCCGATCCCGCCGCGGCGACGCGCCAGTCGCTGCAGTCGCTGGCGAGTACGGCCACGCGCGAAGCCAATATCCTTGCCTACAACGACGTATTCCTGGTGCTGGCCATCCTGGCCGCCGCGAGCGCCTGCTGGATCTTCCTGCACGCCGTGTGGCTGCATTATCATCCTGCTCCCCAGCCCGCGCCGGCAGCGCCGCCCGGCACGCCACCTCCACCCGATCCCGTGACCGACTGATATGCCTGAACCATCGACCGTCCCAAATCGCTCGCGCCGCATCCTGCTGAGCGCACTCGCCTTCGGCGCGATCGCCATCGCCGGCGTACTGATCGTGCTGTACGCCTGGAACCTGCCGCCGTTTCGCAGCGCACAGCAGAGCACCGAGAACGCGCTGGTGCGCGGCCAGGTGACGATCATCAGTCCGCAACTGAGCGGCTACGTGGTCGAGGTGCGGGTGCAGGATTTCCAGCAGGTCAAGAAGGGCGAACTCCTGATGCGCATCGACGAGCGCATCCCGACCCAGCGCCTGGCGCAGGCGCGCGCCGAACTGGCCAACCGCCAGGCGGCCCTGAGCAACTTCGCCCAGAGCCAGTCCAGCGCGCGCGCCACCATCGCGCAGAACCAGGCGCTGCTGGCTTCGAACGAAGCCCAGGCGCGGCGCGCGCAATCGGACCTGCGCCGGGTGGAAGAGCTGGCGGCCGACGGCTCGCTGTCGACGCGCGAACTGGACGCCGCGCGAGCCACCCAGGCGCAGGCCGCGGCCTCGCGCGAGCAGTCGCGCGCCGCGCTCGAGATCGCGCGCCAGAACCTGCGTTCGGTCGACGTCAACCGCGCCGCGCTCGAGGCGGCGGTGGCCAATGCCGAGGCGGCGGTGAAGCTGGCCGAGATCGACATGGCCAATACCCGCATCACCGCCCCGCGCGACGGACAATTGGGACAGGTGACGGTGCGCCAGGGCGCCTACGTGAACGCGGGCGCCCAGCTGACGGCGCTGGTGCCGAGCGCGATGTGGATCATCGCCAATATGAAGGAAACACAGATGGCCGATGTGGCAGTCGGCCAGCCGGTGAGCTTTACCGTCGATGCCCTGGGAGATGCGCGCTTGCGGGGCCACGTCGAACGCATCGCGCCGGCGACCGGTTCGGAGTTCTCGGTGATCGCGCCGGATAACGCCACCGGCAACTTCGTCAAGATTGCCCAGCGCATCCCGGTGCGCATCAGCATCGACCCGGACCAGCCGCTGGCGCAGCGCCTGCGGCCGGGCATGTCGGTGGTGACCACGATCGATACGGCGCCGGCAGGAGCGGCGCGGTGAGGCGCCGTCCGCTCCTTGTCGCGGCGCTGCCCCTGCTGTTGTCGGCCTGCGCGATGGCGCCGCAGCCGGCGCCGGAATCATCCTTGAGCGTGCCTGCAGCCTGGCGCACTGAGAGTACGGACGCCGCCACGGTCGATCGCGACTGGTGGCGCGCCTTCGGCGATCCGGTGCTCGATGGCCTGGTGCGGCGCGCGCTCGACAATAACGGTGACCTCAGGATTGCCCGCGCGCGCCTGCAGGAATACCAGGCGCGCATTCGTGTCGCCGACAGCGCGCGGCTGCCTGCATTGAACCTGTCATTGGGACCGACCCGCGCACGCGCCATCGGCCCGTTCGGCGAACCGGTCGAGACCACCTCGGTCGTCGGCGCGGTGCAGGCCAGCTATGAGCTGGACCTGTTCGGGCGCGTGGCCGGCAGCGTCGCGGCGGCGCGCTTCGAGTCGCTGTCGCAGGAGGCGGCGTTGGACGCCACGGCGCTGGCGGTGGCGGCGAACACGGCATCCAGCTACCTGACCCTGCTGGGCCTGGACGCCCAACTGGCGCTGGCGCGCGCGACCCTGGAATCGCGCGAGCGCTCGTTCGAACTCGCCCGCCACCAGTTCGAGGTCGGCTACAGTTCGCGCCTGGAGATGTCGCAGGCCGAGGCCGAGCTGCACGCGACCGCCGCCACCGTCCCCCAGCTGGAACGCCAGATCGCGCTGCAGGAACAGGCGCTGAACCTGCTGCTGGGCGCCAGTCCCGGCCCGGTGGCGCGGGGCGCCGATTTGATGGCCTTGCGCGAGCCGCGGCCCGCGCCGGGGCTGCCGTCCGAACTGCTGCGCCGGCGGCCCGACATCGCCCAGGCCGAACGGCTGGTGGCGGCCAGCGACGCCAGCCTGGCAGTGGCGCGCGACGCGCTGCTGCCGTCGATCCGCCTGACGGCGTCACTGGGCGCGCAGGGACATAGCCTGTCGCAGTTGCTGCGTTCGCCGACCGAGTTGTGGAGCATCGGCGGCAGCGTGCTGGCGCCGCTGTTCGACGCGGGCCGGCTGCGCGCCCAGGCCGAGATCGCGGGCACGGTGCGCGACCGCGCGGTGTTCACCTATGAATCGGTGGTGCGCACGGCGTTCGCCGAGACCGAGAATGCGCTGGCCTCGATCGAGGGGCTGCACCGGCAACTGGTCGAGGCCGAGGCGCGGCGGGTGGCGGCGAACGAAGTATTGCGGGTGGCGGGCAACCGCTATCGCAACGGCTATGCCTCGTATCTCGAAGAACTCGACGCCCAGCGCACGGCCTTCACTGCCGACCTGAATGCGCTGCAGTTGCGCGCGAGCCTGCTGGCCGCCCACGTCGACCTGTACCGCGCGCTGGGCGGTGGGTGGAGGCCGGCGCCATGAAGCGCGCGGTGTGCGATGTGTGCCTGCGCGCGCAGTCGGCGTGCATCTGCGGCTGGATCGTGCGGATCGAGGCGCAGGCCGGCTTGCTGGTGCTGCAGCATCCGCTGGAAGTCGGCAATGCCAAGAACAGTGCGCGGCTGCTGCACCTGAGCGTGGCGGGCAGCGCGCTGGCGGTGGGCGAGACCTTCGATGCGGCCGAACTGGATGGCTTGCTGCATGCGGACGGGCGCGTGCCGGTGCTGCTGTATCCGGAGACGGCGGGGGACCAGAACCTGCCGCCGCCGCCCCATGTCGCGTTGTCGGCGGAGCGGGTGCGGCTGGTGCTGCTGGACGCCACCTGGCGCAAGAGCCGCAAGATGCTGTACCTGAATCCGGCCTTGCAGCGCCTGCCGCGGTTGGCGCTGAGCGATGTGGCGCCGTCGAACTACCGCATCCGCAAGGCGCATGCGCCGCATCAGTTGTCGAGCCTGGAGGCGGCGGCGCAGGCGCTGGGCCAGCTGGAAGGCGATGGCGAGCGCTACCGGCCGCTGCTGGATGCCTTCGATGGGTTTGTTTCGCAACAGGCGTCGTACGGCGCGCTTGTATTCGGTAATGGGGCGGCGTAATATACTGTATAAATATACAGTATTGGAGCCGATCCCGTGGGCACTATCGACAATCCAGTTATCCGGGAACCGTTTGACGATGGGCATATCGCCTTCGCACCATCTCCGCCGCCGTTGGCGAAAAAGGGCCGTGGAGCGGTGTCGAACTTGCAGGGCCGCTACGAGGTCAATGGCCGCGAGCGCTTTGACGACGGCTGGGTAGTCGATCACGATGCCATGCCGGCATTCAAGACCGTCGTCACCGACGAGATCGCCAAGAGCATCCTATCGCGCAACAGTTCGCCAGACATCCCGTTCAGCGTTTCCTTGAATCCCTATCGCGGCTGCGAGCACGGCTGCATCTATTGTTTCGCGCGGCCGACGCACAGCTACCTGGGCCTGTCTCCGGGACTCGATTTCGAAAGCCGCCTGTTCGCCAAGGTCAACGCGCCCGAGTTATTGCGGCGCGAACTGGCAAAACCCGGCTACGTGCCAGAGCACATCGCTATCGGCGTCAACACCGATGCCTATCAACCCTGCGAGCGCGAGCGCAAGCTCACACGCGCGGTGCTCGAGGTGCTGGCCGAGTGCCGCCATCCGGCCGGCCTGATCACCAAGTCGTCGCTGATCGAGCGCGACATCGACATCCTGGCGCCGATGGCCGCCAATGGCCTGGCCTGTGCGGCGGTGACGCTCACCACGCTCGACGCCGAGATCTCGCGCACGCTGGAGCCGCGCGCCGCGGCCCCGATGCGGCGCCTGCGCACCATCCGCACGCTGGCCGATGCCGGCATCCCGGTGAGCGTCAGCGTGGCGCCGATCATCCCCTTCGTGACCGAACCCGAGATCGAGCGCATCCTCGAAGCGGCGCGCGATGCCGGCGCGGTCGGCGCGCATTACACGGTGCTGCGCCTGCCGCACGAGGTGAATCCGCTGTTCCAGGAATGGCTGCAGGCCCACTTCCCCGACCGTGCGCAGCGGGTGATGAACCGGATTCGCGAGATGCGGGGCGGGAAGGATTACGACAGCGATTTCGCGACCCGCATGAAAGGCGAGGGCGTGTGGGCCGACCTGATTCGCCAGCGCTTTGAAAAGGCGTCGCAGCGGCTCGGGTTCTCGGATTTGCGCGGGCGTTTCGGGCGGCTCGATGGTTCGCAGTTCAGGCGGCCACTGGTGGTGCCGCAGACGCTGAAGAGGGAGGGAAAGGGCGCTGGACAGCTGAATTTATTCTAGTAGCGAAATTGTGGACGGCCATGCCGGCGTGTGCCGGTGCGGGCTCCAGCGTACAATGCGATCTGTTGCTCCCTTGTACATCCTATGGCCACCTCGATTCCTGCAGCGCAGAACGGACACCCATTGAATCCCGCCGGGAAGGGCGGTTCCGCAGTGTCGGTAGAACATGGCCTGCACGCCGCCGGCGTCGGCCGCTTCCAGTACCGCATCTTCCTGATCTTCGGCCTGGTCTGGCTGGCCGACGCCATGCAGGTGCTGTCGATCGGCTTCAGCGCGCCGTCGATCGCCAAGACCTTCGGCCTGAGCATGCCGCAAGCCCTGCAGACAGGCACGCTGTTCTTCGTCGGCATGCTGATCGGCGCCTTCGCCTTCGGCCGCCTGGCCGATCGCATCGGCCGGCGTCCGGTGCTGATGATGGCGGTGGTGATCGACGCCTGCTTCGGCGTGGCGTCCGCCTTCGCGCCCGATTTCGCCTGGCTGCTGGCGCTGCGCTTCATGACCGGCATCGGCGTCGGCGCCACCCTGCCGGTCGACTACACGATGATGGCCGAGTTCCTGCCCAGCGACCGCCGCGGCCGCTGGCTGGTGCTGCTCGAATCGTTCTGGGCGCTGGGGACGATCTGCCTGGCCGTGCTGGCGCTGTGGGCGGTGCAGTGGGGCGACGATGCCTGGCGCCTGATCTTCTTCGTCACCGGCTTGCCGGCCCTGGTCGGTGTCGTCCTGCGCTTTTATGTTCCCGAGTCGCCGCTCTACCTGCACCGTAGCGGCAAGTCCGAAGAAGCCCGCGCCGTGCTCGCGCGCGTGGCCCGGACCAATGGCCGCGCCGTCGAGATCCCGGCGCTGCAACCCGAGCGTCGGGTGAAGACGTCGCTGTTCTCGCTGTTCAGGGATGGCCTGCGCCGCCGCAGTGTTTCACTGTTCCTGGCCTGGGGCCTGATCTCGATCGCCTACTACGGCGTGTTCGTCTACCTGCCGATCAGGCTGTCCGCCGAAGGCTTCGGTTTCATGCGCGGCCAGGAATTCCTGATCGTGCTGGCGCTGGTCCAGTTGCCGGGCTTCGCGCTGGCCGCCTATGGCGTCGAACGCTGGGGCCGCAAGCCGACGCTGGTCGGCTTCCTGTTGCTCAGCAGCGTAGGCTGCCTGGGCTACAGCCTGGGCAGCGCGACGGCGCTGGTGGTGGGCTCGACACTGCTGATGAGTTTTGCCCTGCTCGGCACCTGGGGCGCGCTGTATGCGTTCACGCCCGAAGTCTATCCAACCCGGCTGCGCGCCAGCGGCATGGGCATGGCAGGCGCCGTGGCCCGCTTCGGCGGCCTGTTCGCGCCGGCGATCGTCGCGCCGGTGATGGCGACGCACTTTACGCTGGCGCTGGCGATGCTGTCGAGCTTCCTGCTGGTGGGGGCGGTCGCCATCCTGTGCGTCGATACCGAGTCGCGTCAGCGGGCGCTCGACTGATGGTGGAGCTCATCGTATTCGTCGGGGCCGAGTCGACCGGCAAGTCGACCCTGGCCAGGCATCTGGCGCACCGTCTCGACGCCGGCTTCGTCCCCGAAATCGGCCGCTTCATCTGGGAAGAAAAACAGGGACGGCTGACCGCCGACGATTACGTCGAGATCGCCGAGCGCCACCGCGATGCCGAAGACGAGGCGGTCCGGCAGGCGACCGGCAAACTGGTCTTCGTCGACACCAACGCGCTCATCACGCTGCTGCTCGGCCTGTGCTTCGGTCAGGTCACCGAACCGGTCCCGCCCGCGCTGCTGCGCTACGCCGAGGATTGCCGCAGCCGCTACCTGCACCATTTCGTGTGCGCCGACGACATCCCGTATGAAGAAGAACCTGGCGTGCGCGAGAACGCCGCATGGCGCACCTACATCCAGCGCCTGGTGCTGGAAGACCTGAACCGCCGCGGCGTCGGCTACACGGTGTTGACGGGCACGCTGGAACAGCGCGCCGCGAAGGTGATGGAAGTACTGTCCGCACTCGGACAGCCAGATAGGCTCAGGCAGGTAGCGGCGTAACCCCGAAATCGGCCAGGTGCCGCTCGAGCGCGAACACGTGCGGATCGGGCTTGCCGAGTTCCCTCAACGCCTGCGCCAGGCCCAGCAGGTACTCGCTGTTCGGACCGCTCGGGCCTCGCGCCGACGCGATCTGGCGCGCGATATCGCGCTCGTCGGCCGGGCCGAGATAGGCCTCGTTCTCGTGCGTGGCGATGTACACGATGCCTTCGTCGCTGCTGCCGTCGTCGAAATGCATCTCGGTCGCGAGGCGCAGGTAGCCGTTCTTTTCGCGGTGGTCGAGGTGGGCGAATTCTTCGGGCGTCACCAGGTAGGCCATGCCGTGGCACAGCGCGCCGGCGTCCGGCACCAGCGTGACGACGCGCCCTGGCGCCGTCTCGGTGCCGCGGTGGTCATGCGAACCCTGCCAGAAGCGGCGCGACCAGCCGCCGATATGGGCCGGACGCCGGTCGATGAAGGGGAAGTCGGCCTTGAAGATCAGCGAACCATAACCGAACAGCCAGACACTTCGGCGGCCGTCGAATTTGTTCATCCGCTGGTTGATCGCGATCGTGTTGTGGGACATCGTGCAGTCACGTCAAGAAGAAAGATGCCGCTCATTGTAGCGTGGCCCGCGCCATCAGCGTTGCGACCGTTCCACATATCCAAACAGGAAATTGATATAACTCTCGGCCGCCGGCGAGAGCGAGCGGCCGGGGCGGGTGTACACGAAGAAGCGCCGCTGAAGCACCGGTTCGTCCAGCGGCCGCAACACCAGGCCATGCAGTTTCACCAACGGTGCGGCATACGGCAGGCAGACCGTCACCCCGAGCCCGGCGCTGACCATTGCCAGCGCCGTGGTCATGAAAGTCACCTCGTGCGCCGGCTTGATGGGCGTGTCGCGCAGCGCGGCATGCATATCGTCGAGCAGACGTTCCTTGAACTGCCCCTGCAGCGAAATGAACGGGTGCTGCGCCAGGTCTTGCCAGCGCACACGCGGCAGGGCGGCCAGGGGATGGTCTGGCAAGCAGGCCAGCGCGAACGGCATCTCGAACAGCTCGCGCGCCTCCAGCGGCGGCGCCGGCACGCGTTCGGGCCCGATGCCGATATCCGCCTCGCCCGACAGGACGCGGGCGATCACGCCTTCGACTTCGGTATCGCTCAGGCGTACCTCGATCGCCGGATGCTCCTTCCGATATGCCGCGATCGCCTCCGGCAGCAGGGTGCACGACATCAGTTGCGGCGCGGCGATGCGCACCAGCCCCTTCTTGAGGCGCGTGTGATCCGCCACGTTAGCCAGCGCACCGTCCAGGTCATCGATCATCTGGCTAAATAGGGGGAACAGTTCGCGCCCGATATCGGTCAGGATGATCCTGCGCGTGCTGCGGTCGACCACGCGCGCGCCCAGGGTCTGCTCGAGTTCCTTGATCAGGCCCGACAAGGCCGACTGCGTCACGTGGATCGCCTGCGCCGCGAGCGTGAAATTGCCGGTCTTGGCCAGGGCCACGAAGGCGCGCATTTGGCGCAGGGTGGGATTCATGAGATAACCTGATAAATCGGGTTGAAAATACTGTTTGTATGATAGTGCGTTTTGCATTGTAATGGTGGATACCCAGCAATATCGAAGGAATCACCCATGAAACTCGCCACCCTCAAAGCCGCCGGCCGCGACGGCACCCTGGTCGTCGTCAGCCGCGACCTCGTCACCTGCCAGGCCGTGCCCGACATCGCGCGCACCATGCAGGCCGCCCTGGACGACTGGGACGCGGTCGCGCCGCGCCTGCAACAGGTGTATGCCCAGCTCAACGACGGCAATGCCGACGGCGCCGAGTCCTTCATCGAGCAGGAATGCCACTCGCCGCTGCCGCGCGCCTACCAGTGGGCCGACGGCTCGGCCTATATCAACCACGTCGAACTGGTGCGCAAGGCGCGCAATGCCGAGGTGCCGGCCTCGTTCTATACCGATCCGCTGATGTACCAGGGCGGCGGCGATTCCTTCGTCGGCCCGTGCGACCCGATCGCGGCCTTATCTGAAGACTGGGGCATCGATCTCGAGGCCGAGGTCGCGGTCGTCACCGGCGACGTGCCGATGGGCGCCAACGTGGCGCAGGCGGCGGGCGCGATCCGCCTGGTCATGCTGGTCAACGACGTCTCGCTGCGCAACCTGATCCCGAACGAACTGGCGAAGGGTTTCGGCTTCTACCAGTCCAAGCCGGCCAGCGCCTTTTCTCCGGTCGCGGTCACGCCGGACGAGCTGGGCGAGGCCTGGCAGGACAGCAAGCTGCACCTGCCGCTGCTGGTCACACTCAATGGCAATGCCTTCGGCCGCCCGAACGCCGGCGAAGACATGACCTTCAGCTTCGCCCAGCTGGTCGCCCACGCGGCCGCCACCCGCGAGCTGTGCGCGGGCAGCATCATCGGTTCGGGTACGGTGTCGAACAAGCAGGGCAGCCTGCACGGCTCGAGCGTCGAGAACGGCGGCGTCGGCTATTGCTGCCTGGCCGAGGTGCGCATGTACGAAACCATCGAGCAGGGCAAGCCGAAGACGCCGTTCCTGGCATTCGGCGACACGGTGCGCATCGAAATGTATGACGCCGGCGGCGCCAGCATCTTCGGCGCCATCGACCAGGAAGTCTCCCGCTACCATGAGAGGCAACGATGAAGCTCTACACCTATTTCCGCAGCTCGGCCGCCTACCGGGTGCGTATCGCGCTCAACCTCAAGGGCCTGGCGTACGATGCGGTGCCGGTGCACCTGCTGAAGGATGGCGGCCAGCACCTGCAGGACGATTACCGCAAGATCAATCCGAGCGGCCTGGTGCCGTCGTTCCAGGACGACCGCATCACGCTGACCCAGTCGATGGCGATCATCGAATACCTGGAAGAGCTCCATCCCGAGCCGCCCCTGCTGCCGAAGGATGCGCCGGGCCGGGGCAGGGTGCGCGAGCTGGCCCAGATCGTCGGCTGCGACATCCACCCGGTCAACAACCTGCGCGTGCTGAACTACCTGGTCAAGCACCTGGGATTTTCCGACCAGGCCAAGACCGAGTGGTACCGCCACTGGATCATCGAAGGTTTCCAGTCGCTCGAGGCACACCTGGCGCGCGATCCCGGCGCCGGCCCGTTCTGCCACGGCGACCATCCGACCATCGCCGACTGCTACCTGGTGCCGCAGGTGTTCAATGCGCAGCGCTTCAATATCGACGTGTCGGCCTATCCGAACATCGACCGCATCAATTCGCTGTGCATCGAGCTGCCGGCATTCAAGGCGGCGCATCCGTCGCACCAGCCCGATACCGAGTAGCCCGTCCGGAGGCCGCCTTTTAGATATATTGCGTGCTAACATGGTATTTTCCATAAAGAAATACCATGGCCATACAACAAACGAAAGGCGCCATCCTGGTGCTGGAAAGCCCGTGGGGACTCGATAAGCGCGACGCGAATCGCAGCAGTGTCAGGCCATTTATCGAGGGCATGGCGAAATACTCCGGCGATGTCGAGGTATGCCATACCGTTTTCTATGACGAATACAGTTTTGAAGACGGCCTGAAAAAGCTGTGCAGGACGCCTTTCAGGAATACGCTGGTCTATGTCGCGGCGCACGGGAGCGAAACCCGCGCCGGCGCGGATCTCACCGCAATCAGCTCGGCGGTTCGCAAGCGCGCAAAGGAGTTCAATATTTCCGGGATGCTGCTTGGGAGCTGTTTTGCTGGCAGTATCACAAAAGCACATCAGTTCACGCTGCAAGGCAGCCCTCTGCGCTGGATCATCGGCTACGCGTCCGAATGTGACTGGCTGACCGGCACCATGATCGATTGTGCACTGTTGCATGAAGCGGTGCGTTTTCAAAAGAACAGCTATGGACAAGCGAATCTCGTGAAGCGCTTCAGTCAGGCGCTCGCACCGTTTTCGGCAGATGCGTACATCGGCGACGATAGCGAAGGCGAGCCCACTGCCTTGCGCGATTCACTGCAGATCGTGGTCCAAACGCCGGGAAGCGGTAATCTGCCAGCCGTCATCAGTGACGAGGTGTTTGCCGCGCACGCCCGGCTGCAGATCTAAGCGGCGCGCCGTTCGAGCGTGGCGGGCAGGGCGCGGCATGGCGGGCTACAATCCGGCCTCGCTCACTTTGCCAGTCCGCCATGACCACGACCGCCATTCCCGCCCCGATCCTGCACGCCCTCGACCTGGCGCACGCCTCCTGGCGCCCCATCCTCGAAGCCGGCCTGGAGGCCGTCGCCCGCGCCAACCCCGGCTACCTGCCGGCGCTGGCCGTCGATGACTACATGCCGACCGAAAACCGCCTGTTCGCCGCCTTCGCCCAGCCGCTGGACCAGGTCCGCTACGTGCTGGTGGGCGAGGGCCCGTATCCGCGCGCCGCGAGCGCGACCGGCGTCTGCTTCATGGACGGGGCGGTAGGGGAGTTATGGTGCGACACCGGCCTGTCGAAGCCGGTCAACCGCGCAACGTCGCTGCGCAACTTCATGAAGATGCTGCTGGTGGCGAGCGGCCAGTTGCAGCCTGGCGCGACCGGCGGTGCGGCACTGGCGCCTATCGCCCAGGCGGCATTGCAGGACGGCTCGATCCGGACCCTGGCGCAGCTGCAGGACAATCTGCACGGCCAGGGTTTCCTGCTGCTGAACGCGGCGCTGGTATTCCGCAAGCACGTGGCGCCGGCAATCGATGCGCGCGCCTGGCTGCCCTTCCTGCAGACGGTGCTGGCGGCGCTGGGCAAGCAGCGCACGCCGCCGACCCTGGTTCTGTGGGGCAAGATTGCCGAACAGCTAAAAAAGCTGCCCGAGACGGCCGCCTTCCCGCAGGCGCTGGCCGAACATCCCTATAACCTGAGCTTCATCGACCACCAGGGAATGCAGGGGCTGTTCGGCCCCATGGAACTGTTGCGCCAACGCTAATGGCCGTTTTTGGGGGTTCCAAGACAAGCTGTCCGCGATTTGCTATACTTGACTAAATCGTTCAACTAATCGGGTTTTTAGCCAGCCCCACGAGGGAATCGGTGTCCGCTGCGGGATAGTTGGAAAAGAGGAATATTTTAACATTAACCGGGGTTGTAATGCGTCTGACCACCAAAGGCCGTTTTGCTGTTACCGCGATGATCGATCTTGCTATGCGTCAAGGCAATGGTCCAGTCACGCTGTCGGGCATCAGCCAGCGCCAGGCCATTTCGCTGTCCTACCTGGAGCAGCTGTTCGGCAAGCTGCGCCGCCACGAGATCGTCGAATCGATCCGCGGCCCCGGTGGCGGCTACAGCCTGGCGCGTCCGGCGGGCAAGGTGACGGTGGCCGACATCATCATCGCCGTCGACGAGCCGCTGGATGCGACCCAGTGCGGCGGTAAAGAGAATTGCCATGGCGCCCATGCCGATGGCGCCCGCTGCATGACCCACGAATTGTGGACCACGCTGAACGAAAAAATGGTCGACTACCTCGATTCGGTCTCGCTGCAAGACCTGGTCGACCAGCAGCGGCAAAAAGAACAGAACGTCGTGCATGTGCACCGTGGCGCCCCCGCCGCCGTCGTTCAAGATTGAATGCGGATTGAAGCTTACTGGAGTGAATTGATGAACGCGCCTTTGGACAAGAAAACCGAGCAGAGCTTCGCGACTGCGCCCCATTTCCCGATCTACCTGGACTACTCGGCCACGACGCCGGTCGATCCACGGGTCGCGGATGCCATGATCCCGTTCCTGCGCGAGCAGTTCGGCAACCCGGCCTCGCGCAGCCATGCCTATGGCTGGAGCGCCGAGGCGGCGGTCGAAGAGGCGCGCCAGAACGTCGCGAACATGGTTGGCGCCGATCCGCGCGAGATCATCTGGACCTCGGGCGCGACCGAGAGCAACAACCTGGCGCTCAAGGGCGCGGCGCAGTTCTACAAGACCAAGGGCAAGCACATCATCACGGTCAAGACCGAGCACAAATCGGTGCTCGATACCGTGCGCGAACTCGAACGCGTGGGCTTCGACGCCACCTACCTCGAGCCGCAAGACAACGGCCTGATCACCGTCGAGCAGCTGCAGGCGGCCCTGCGCCCCGATACCATCCTGGTCTCGGTCATGCTGGTCAATAACGAGATCGGCGTGGTCCAGCCGATCGAAGAACTGGCCGCGCTGTGCCGCTCGAAAGGCATCATCTTCCACTGCGACGCGGCGCAAGCCGTCGGCAAGGTGGTCATCGACCTCGAGAAGTCGAAGGTCGACCTGATGACCTTCACCGCGCACAAGGTCTACGGCCCGAAAGGCGTCGGCGCCCTGTACGTGCGCCGCAAGCCGCGCGTGCGCCTCGAAGCGCAGATGCACGGCGGCGGCCACGAGCGCGGCCTGCGCTCGGGCACCCTGCCGACCCACCAGCTGGTGGGCATGGGCGAAGCCTTCCGCATCGCCAAGGAAGAGATGGAGAGCGAACTGGTCAAGGTGCGCGCGCTGCGCGACCGCCTGGCCAAGGGCCTGCTCGAGATCGAAGAGGTGTACATCAACGGCGACATGGACCACCGCGTGCCGCACAACCTGAACGTCTCGTTCAACTATGTCGAAGGCGAGTCGCTGATCATGGCGGTCAAGGATATCGCCGTCTCGTCCGGTTCGGCCTGCACCTCGGCCAGCCTGGAACCATCGTACGTGCTGCGCGCCCTGGGCCGCAGCGACGAACTGGCGCACAGCTCGATCCGCTTCACCATCGGCCGTTTCACGACCGAAGAAGAGATCGACTTCGCCGTCGACCTGCTCAAGGCAAAGGTCGGCAAACTGCGCGAACTGTCGCCGCTGTGGGACATGTTCAAGGAAGGGATCGACTTGAATTCGATCCAATGGGCAGCCCACTAAATCACTGAAGGAGCATCATCATGGCATATTCGGACAAAGTCCTGGACCACTACGAAAACCCGCGCAACGTCGGCGCCTTCGACAAGGGCGACGACGCCGTCGGCACCGGCATGGTCGGCGCCCCGGCCTGCGGCGACGTCATGAAACTGCAGATCAAGGTCAACGACCAGGGCCTGATCGAAGACGCGAAGTTCAAGACCTATGGCTGCGGTTCGGCCATCGCGTCGAGCTCGCTCATCACCGAATGGGTGAAGGGCAAGAGCCTGGACGAAGCGCTGGCGATCAAGAATACGCAGATCGCCGAAGAACTGGCCCTGCCGCCGGTCAAGATTCACTGCTCGATCCTGGCCGAAGACGCGATCAAGGCTGCCGTCGCCGACTACAAGGCGAAGCACGAAAAGGCAGCAGCGTAACAAATCCCGTAGAACCAAGCTGGAGAAGCACGAGATGGCAGTCACCCTCACCGAAAAAGCCGCGAAGCACGTCAACCGTTACCTCGAACGCCGGGGCAAGGGCATCGGCTTGCGCTTCGGCGTGCGCACCACCGGCTGCTCCGGCCTGGCCTACAAGCTCGAGTACGTCGACGAGAGCGCAGCCGAAGACGCGGTGTTCGAGTCGCACGGCGTCAAGGTCTTCGTCGACCCCAAGAGCCTGGCGTACATCGACGGCACCGAGCTCGATTTCGCCCGCGAAGGTCTCAACGAAGGCTTCCGCTTCAACAACCCGAACGTCAAGGACAACTGCGGCTGCGGCGAGAGCTTCCGTATCTAAGCCGATGCAGAATCACTTCGACCTGTTCCAGCTGCCGGCCCGTTTCGAGGTCGACCAGGACGCCCTCGACTCGGCTTATCGCGAAGTCCAGGGCCGCGTCCACCCGGACCGCTTCGTCAATGCGACCGACGCCGAAAAGCGCGTCGCAATGCAGTGGGCGACCCGCGCCAACGAGGCCTACCAAACCCTGCGCAATCCGCAGAAGCGCGCGCAGTATTTGTGCGAGCTGAACGGCGTCGACCTGCAGACCGAATCGAATACCGCCATGCCACCCGCCTTCCTGATGCAGCAGATGGAATGGCGCGAAGAGCTCGAGGATGCGCGTGCCGCGAAGGACGCGATCGCGCTCGACCGGCTCGACGCGCAGCTGCGCAGCGAGCGCAAGAACATGCTGGCGGCGGTTGCCGGTCAGCTGGATGCCGGCGATTTCGCCGGCGCCGCCCAGGGCGTGCGTGGCCTGATGTTCCTCGATAAATTCGGCGACGAAGTGCAATACGCCTTCGAAGCAATCGACGCTTGATTGTCGGCTGCATTGTGGGGTGGACGGCTCTGCCGTCCACGCGTTCAACCATCGCACGCCTATTTGCACATTTATCGGCAACGCACGCGCTTATCGGACGCGTGGACGGGAAACCCGTCCACCCCACGGTATATTCATCCGGCGCGTAAAATAGCAGTCGCTCCGACCCGGCGCAGAAAAACAATACTGGTATCACGACTATGGCACTCCTCCAAATCGCCGAACCCGGCATGTCCACCGCCCCCCACCAGCACCGCCTGGCCGTGGGCATCGACCTGGGCACCACCAATTCGCTCGTCGCCACCGTCCGTAGCGGCAGCCCAGAAGTGCTCAGCGACGAGGAGGGCCGCTCGCTGCTGCCGTCGATCGTGCGCTACCTGCCGAACGGCCATGCCAATATCGGCCACAAGGCGCGCGTGCACCAGACCACCGATCCCAAGAACACCATCGTTTCGGTCAAGCGTTTCATGGGCCGTGGCCTGAAGGACATCGCCCACGCCGAGAATCTCCCTTACGACTTCGTCGACGGCGAGGGCATGGTCCAGCTGAACACCGTCGCCGGCGTGAAAAGCCCGGTCGAGGTGTCGGCCCAGATCCTGGCCACCCTGCGCCAGCGCGCCGAGGATTCGCTGGGCGACGACCTGGTCGGCGCCGTGATCACCGTGCCGGCCTACTTCGACGACGCCCAGCGCCAGGCCACCAAGGACGCGGCCCAATTGGCCGGCCTGAACGTGCTGCGCCTGCTGTCCGAGCCGACCGCCGCCGCCATCGCCTATGGCCTCGACCATGGCAAAGAGGGCGTGTACGCGGTTTATGATCTCGGTGGCGGTACTTTCGACATCTCGATTCTTAAACTTTCAAAGGGTGTGTTCGAGGTGCTGTCGACCGGCGGCGACTCGGCCCTGGGCGGCGACGATTTCGATCATAGGTTGTTTTGCTGGATCACCGAGCAGGCCAAGCTGGCGCCGCTGTCAGACAGCGACACCGCGACCTTGATGGTGAAAGCGCGCCAGGCCAAGGAACTGCTGTCGACCAATGAAGAAACGACCGTCGAGGCGATCCTGAAGTCGGGCGAGATCGTGCAGGTGACGGTCACCGCCGAAGTCTTCAGCGAGATCACCAAGCACCTGGTCGGCAAGACCATGAACGCGATCCGCAAGGCGATGCGCGATGCGAGCGTCAGTGTCGACGACGTCGACGGCGTGGTGATGGTCGGCGGCGCGACGCGCATGCCGCACGTGCGCCGCGCGGTCTCCGAATTCTTCCAGACCATCCCGCACGCGAACATCGATCCAGACCGCGTGGTGGCGCTGGGCGCCGCGATCCAGGCCGATCTGCTGGCCGGCAACCGCCTCGATGCCGACGACTGGCTGCTGCTGGACGTGACGCCGCTGTCGCTGGGTATCGAGACGATGGGCGGGCTGGTCGAGAAGATCATTCCGCGCAATTCGACGATCCCCGTGGCGCGCGCCCAGGAATTCACGACCTTCAAGGATGGCCAGACCGCGCTGGCGGTGCACGTGGTGCAGGGCGAGCGCGAGCTGGTGTCGGATTGCCGTTCGCTGGCGCGCTTCGAGCTGCGCGGCATTCCGCCAATGGCGGCCGGCGCGGCGCGCATTCGCGTGACGTACCAGGTCGATGCCGACGGCCTGCTGTCGGTCGCGGCGCGCGAGATGCGTTCGGGCGTGGAAGCGTCGATCACGGTCAAGCCGTCATACGGCCTGGGCGACGACGACGTGGCGCGCATGCTGCAGGAATCGTATTCGTCGGCATCGGAAGACATGCAGATGCGCGCACTGCGCGAAGAGCAGGTCGAGGCCGAACGCATCCTGCTGGCGACGCAGTCGGCGCTGGATGCCGATGTCGAATTGTTGTCGCAGGAAGAGCAGGCCGCGATTGGCGAGCAGCTGCAGGCCGTGCGCGACGTGGTGGTGGCGTCGAGCGACGACGCTACGCCGCCAGGCCAGCGCCAGGATGCCCTGCACGCCGCGGTGCAGGCGCTCGCCAAGGGCACCGAGGAATTCGCCGCCCGCCGCATGGACAAGAGCGTGCGCAAGGCGCTGGCGGGCAAGTCGCTGGACGAGGTTTGATCGTCAACCGAAAACCGTTGGCTGAACACTCGGCCCGCGCCTGATGCACGTCGTTCCCGCGAAGGCGGGAACCCAAGGTTCATGCGCAGCTACCGATGCTGATTGTAGTGGTAGCGCAACCGACTTGGGTTCCCGCCTACGCGGTAACGACGTAGCAAAGTTCGCGGCATAGAATAAGCAGTAGCGCACCATATACAACATACAAACCGAGGTAACCCAAGTGCCACAAATCGTCATCCTTCCCCACCCGGTGTTCTGCCCCGACGGCGCCGTGCTCGAAGCCCCAGCCGGCAAGTCGGTCTGCGACGTCCTGCTCGACAACGACATCGACATCGAGCACGCCTGCGACCGCGTCTGCGCCTGCACCACTTGCCATGTGATCGTGCGCGAAGGTTTCGACTCGCTGAACGAGCAGGAAGAAAAAGAAGAAGACATGCTCGACAAGGCCTGGGGCCTGGAGCCGAACTCGCGCCTGTCGTGCCAGGCGATCGTGGCGGAAGAAGACCTGGTGGTCGAGATCCCGAAATACACGATCAACCACGCCGCCGAAAAGAACCACTGAGCCGTCCATGAAGCGACTTGAGCAAGCCAGGAAAGCCCCGGCACCACAGGAACTGCCGCCAGAGGTCCGTCCCGGCCAGTCGATCGAGCTGCTCAAGGAGCTGCACATCCTGACCCGCGACGGCAAGCTGAACCAGGACAGCCGCCGCAAGCTCAAGCAGGTCTACCACCTGTACAACTTCATCGAGCCGCTGCTGCGCGATGTGAAGAACGAGAAGGGCACTGTCTCGCTGGTCGACCATGGCGCCGGCAAGTCCTACCTCGGCTTCATCCTGTACGACCTGTTCGTCAAGGCCGAGGGCGAGGGCAGCCACATCTACGGCATCGAGACCCGCGAAGAACTGGTCAGCAAATCGACCGAGCTCGCCGCGCGCCTGGGTTTTGATGGGATGTCGTTCCTGCCGCTGTCGGTGGCCGAATCGACCACCTCGCAAGAACTGCCCGAGACCATCGACATCGTCACCGCGCTGCACGCCTGTAACACCGCCACCGACGACGCCATCGACTTCGCCCTCAAGAAGAAGGCCAAGCACATGGTGCTGGTGCCGTGCTGCCAGGCCGAAGTCGCGTCCGTCCTGCGCAAGAACAAGGGCAAGGACCTGGGCCGCAGCGCGCTGACCGAGATCTGGCGCCACCCGATCCATACCCGCGAATTCGGCAGCCAGATCACCAATGTGCTGCGCTGCCTGCAGCTCGAGGCCCATGGCTACCAGGTCACGGTCACCGAACTGGTGGGCTGGGAGCACTCGATGAAGAACGAGCTGATCGTCGCCACCTATAAAAACCTGCCGCGCCGGCGGCCGGCCGAGCGCCTGCAGGAAGTGCTGCACGAGGTTGGCCTGGATGAGATGAAGAGCCGTTTCTACACCCCGCACGCCGAGACCACGGAATAAGAAGATGAGCCAAGACCAACAGCGCTGGATCGACCTGCGCAGCGACACCGTGACCCAGCCGAGCGCCGCGATGCGCGCCACCATGGTGGCCGCGCCCGTGGGCGATGACGTGTACGGCGATGATCCGACCGTCAACCGCTTGCAGGATTACGCGGCCGACTTGTTCGGTTTCGAGGCCGGCATGTTCGCCCCGAGCGGCACTCAGACGAACCTGATCGCGCTGATGACCCACTGCGGTCGCGGCGACGAGTACCTGGTCGGCCAGGAAGCGCACACCTACAAATACGAAGGCGGCGGCGCCGCGGTGCTGGGCAGTATCCAGCCGCAGCCGATCGCGAACCAGCCAGACGGCAGCATCGCGCTGGCCGATATCGAGGCTTATATCAAGCCCGACGATATGCACTTCGCGCGCACCCGCCTGCTGGCGCTGGAAAACACCATCGGCGGCCGCGTGCTGAGCCAGGAGTACGTTGCGGCCGCCACGAAGCTCGCGCACGACAAGGGCCTGGCGACCCACCTCGATGGCGCGCGCATCTGCAATGCCGCCGTCAAGCAGGGCATCAGCCTGGTGGATGCCGTCAAAGGGTTCGACACCGTGTCGGTCTGCCTGTCCAAGGGTCTCGGCGCGCCGGTCGGCTCGGTGCTGCTGGGTCCAAAAGCTTTCATCGAACAGGGCAAGCGCTGGCGCAAGATGCTGGGCGGCGGCATGCGCCAGGCCGGCGTGATCGCCGCCGCGGCCCATTACGCGCTGGAGAACAACGTCGCGCTGCTGGCCAACGACCATGACAACGCGGCCGAACTGGCGCAGGGCCTGGCAAAGATCGAGCAACTGAAGGTCGGCACGCCGCAAACGAATATCTTCTGGATGGATGTGCCGGCCGCCGCCTGCGCACCGCTGCGCGAGGCGTTGACGCGCGCCGGCATTCGCGCCACGGTCGGACCGAAGATGCGCCTGGTGACCCATCTCGACATCTCGAACGCCGATGTGAAGCACACGGTCGAGGTGTTCACGGCCTTCTTCGCGGATTGGCGCGTATGACGGACGACGCAATCCGCCTCGCCAAGCGCGTCGCCGAAGTGGCAGGGTGCTCGCGCGCCGAGGCCGAACGCTATATCGCTGGCGGCTGGGTCAGCGTCGATGGCGTGGTGGCCGAAGATCCCGCCTCGCGCGTGACGCCGGCGCAGGCTGTCGCGCTGCTGCCCGGCGCCACCCCGGTCGAACCCGAGCCCGTCACGATCCTCCTGCACAAGCCGGCCGGCATCGAACAGGATGCGCTGCTGGCCGCGATCGGTCCCGATTCGCAAGTGCTGGACAACGGCTTCGGGAAGCCCTTCCTGCGCCGCCACCTGTTCAAGCTGGCGCTGGCGACCCCGCTCGAGACGATGGCCTCGGGCCTGGTCGTCTTCAGCCAGGATTGGCGCGTGATGCGCAAGCTGGTCGAGGATGCCCCGCGCAATGAATGCGAATACGTGGCCGAGGTCCAGGGTCAAATCGCTGACGGTGGCCTGGAAAAGCTGGGCCGCATGTTCCGCGCCAGCTGGCAGAGCGAAACCCGCCTGCGCATCGCCGGCAAGAACATCCAGCGCGGCCAGATCGAGCGCCTGTGCGGCGACGTCGGCCTGAAAGTCACGGCATTGCGCCGCCTGCGCATCGGTCGCATCTCCATGGGCAGCCTGCCGCCGGGCGGCTGGCGTTACCTGCGCGACGTCGAGCGCTTCTAGGTTTTACCGATATGCCAAGTTCGTTCCGCCTGGTCGCCACCAGCGTCCTGTTTTTCCTGGTGCTCGGCCCGGTGATGCCGGTCATCGAATTCACCCTGGCCACCCTGTTTAGCAAGGGCCGGATCGAGATCATGCCCTCGTTTTATCTCGCGGCGCTGCTGTTCGGCGCCCTGATCGCGGGCGCGCTCGGCCTGGCGCACGGCGTGCTGGTGGCGCTGGCCGTCAAGCTCGAACCGTTGCGCCGGCGCCTTCACAGCACGCCGCGCCGCGTGCTGCTGGGGGCGGGCGCCGCGCTGCTGTGCGGGCTGGCGATGACGGCCGCCACGCTATACATCGCGCGCCATTCCTTCGGCGACCTGCTGGGCGGGATGGACCCCAACAACCCCGATCCATGGAAGATCATCCGCGCCTATATGGTGATCGAGCTGTTCATCGTGCCGGCGCTGGTGTGCGGCATCCTGTTCCAGTTGCTGCCCTGGTCGCGCAGGCTGATGCAGCGCGCCGTCGAGCGGCATTGACGGGTCATACGGCTGTCACTTTAGGCCCCTATGCTGTCGATTTTTCACACTTGGAAAATCGACAACCATGTTCCTGCGCCGTCCCGCCTCCGCCACCAAGTCCGCCAAATTCCTCCCCATGATGAGCGCGATCGCGCTGGCCTGCATGCTCGCGGCCTGCGGCGGCGACGACGACGACGATCCGACGCCGACCACGCTCGCGCTGCAGAAAATCGGCAGCTATAACGGCGGCGCGGTCGGCGCGGCCGAGATCACGGCCTATGACGCGGCCAGCCGCCGCCTGTTCGTCGTCAACGGCGCCAACGGCACCGTCGACGTGCTGGACCTGGCGGCGCCCGCCACCCCGAAACTGATCGGCACCATCAATGTCGCAAGCCTGGGCAAGGCCGTCAACAGCGTCGCCGTGCACGATGGCCTGGTGGCGCTGGCGATCGAATCGAATCCCAAGACCGAACCGGGCACCGTGGCCTTCTACAACGCGGCCGACCTGAAACTGGTCAACAGCGTCAAGGTCGGCGCCTTGCCCGACATGCTGACCTTTACCCCGGACGGCAGCAAGGTGCTGGTGGCGAACGAGGGCGAACCGAGCGGCTACGGCGTGGCCGGCACGGCCGACCCGGAAGGCTCGGTCAGCGTCATCACCGTCAACCGCGGCGGCACGCCTTCGGTGGCGACCGCCGACTTCCGCGCCTTCAACGGCCAGGAAGCCGCCCTGCGCGCGCAGGGCATCCGCATCTTCGGACCGAACGCCAGCGCGGCCCAGGACTTCGAGCCCGAATACATCACCGTCGGCGACGACGGCCGCACCGCCTACGTGACCCTGCAGGAGAACAATGCGATCGCCATCGTCGACGTCGCCACCGCAAAAGTCACCGCGGTCAAGCCGCTCGGCTTCAAGGACCACAACGTGGCGGGCATGGGCATGGATGCCTCGGACGAAGACGGCGGCACGAATACCAACAGCGGTTCGCCGGCGATCAGGATCGGCCCGCAGCCGGTGAAGGGCATGTACCTGCCGGACGCCATCGCCAGCTTCACGGTGGATGGCAAGCGCTACCTGATCACCGCGAACGAGGGCGATGCGCGCGCCGACTGGCCGGGCTTCAACGAAGAGAGCCGCGTGCGCGCCCACTGCACGGCAGGTCTCGACCCTGCCGTGTTCCCGGACGCGGCCAACAAGATCTTCGATTCGAACCTGGGCCGCCTGCGCGTGACGACCACGCCGAACGGCGGATTTACCGGCAAGAATGCCGCCGGCCAGTGCACCGAGCTGTACACCTTCGGCGGCCGTTCGTTCTCGATCTGGGATACCGACATCAAGCGCGTCTACGATTCGGGCGACGAGTTCGAGCGCCGCACCACGGCGCTGCCGAACGTCAAGTTCAACGCCAGCAACGACAACAACGACCTGGAAGACCGCAGCGCCTCGAAGGGCCCGGAACCGGAAGGCGCCGTGGTCGGCAAGTTCGGCGACAAGCACTATGCCTTCATCGGCCTGGAGCGCGTCGGCGGCGTGATGGTGTACGACGTGAGTAAACCTGCCCAGGCCTCGTTCGTCACCTACCTGAACACCCGCGACGGCGACAAGGGCGACCTGGGTCCGGAAGGCCTGACCCTGATCCCCGCGAACAGGTCGCCGAACGGCAAGCCGCTGCTGATCGTCGGTAACGAGGTCAGCGGCACGACCGCCGTCATGCAGATCAACCTGAGTTACTGATCCGCACGCTGCTTGCGCAGCAGTCCCAATCCGACCGCGGCGGCCACCACCGCCGCGCCGGCGACCAGCGCCTTGTTGGTCGCCGGCTGGCTGCGCGGCTGATTGAGGCGGCCCGGTTCGCTGTGGATGCCGCTGGCGCCATGCGGCGGCTCGTACAAGGCGCCGCGGGTGTCACGCGCCGGATCGGCGCGCTTGGCCCAGGCATCCATGAAGCGGTTCATGCCGGCCGCGATCAGGTCGGGCGCCAGCTGGGTAGCTTTCATCGCAGCGGCCGGCGCGCCGATCACGGTCGTGGCGCGCGGACGGTGCGCCAGCTTGACGACGGCGTTGGCCACGGTTTCCGGCGCCAACGCGCCCGGCGGATACGACAGCCTGGCGCCGGTATAGTTGGCCGCGTGGCTGAAGCCGGGCGAATCGACAAAGGTCGGGTACACATTGCAGACGTGGATGTCGCGCCGCTTGCCGAGTTCGGCGCGCAGGGCTTCGCTGAAGCCGCGCAGGCCGAACTTGCTGGCCGCGTACGCCGCCGCATACGGCGAGGCGACGTAGCCGCCGGCCGAGATCATATTGACCCAGATGCCGTGGTCCTGCTCCAGGAAGATCGGCAGCACCGCGTGCGCGTCGTGCATATGGGTGAGCAGGTTGGTCTCGACCACCTTGCGGTGGTCGGCCATCGGCACGTCGTGGTACTTGCCGACCACGCCGCTGCCGACATTGCTGAACCACAGGTCGATCTGGCCCAGGATGGCGCGCGCCTCGCGCGCAAAGCTTGCCACCGCATCGGCGTCGGTGGCGTCGACCACCACCGTGTCGGCCCGGCCGCCGGCTGCGAAGCAGCGGCGGGCGACATCGTCCAGCCCTTCCTTGCCGCGCGCGCCAAGCACCAGGTCGGCGCCCTGGCGGGCGAAAGCGACGGCGGTGGCGGCGCCGATGCCGCTCGAGGCGCCCATGATGACCACGCGGAGAGTCGATCGCTTCATCGTTGACCTTTCATTCACAGTGAAAAGGCCGATTATTTCGCGATTTTCCCGATCGCCGCGTTCGAATGCCGCGCGGCAAGCTCAGCGTTTGATTTTTGGCAGCAGGACCAGGCGGGTGCCGGCCAGGCGGTCGTGCAGGAATTGCCGGTCCTTGTCGAGGAAGGCAGTCAGCGCCCACGCGACGATGCCGATCGTGAGCGCAACGGCGATTTCGCCCTTGGCGTGCAATCCAAATACCGCGCACACGACCAGGGCCGGCGCGAACCAGCCCCAGGCCAGCAGGTAGCGCACGATGGCCGTGCGCCATGGCAGGCGAGCGTGGCCAGCCTGGACCACCTTGATGCGCCAGGTCTTCATGGCCAGCGTATGGCCGCTGTCGCGCCAGCACCAGGTGAAGTAGAGGCCCGTCACCAGGAACAGGTAGAGCTTCAGCCCATGCTGGAACAACGGTTCCTGGCGGTTGCCGGTGAGGAGGATGTAGACCAGCACCGCCAGCATCTCGACCGCGAACAGCAGGAAGAATTCATAGACCATCGCCGTGACGCGGCGCTTGACGGTCGGCGCGCCGCTTGCCGCGCCTTCGGCGCCCGAGGTGACGAGCGGCTCAGTTGCTTGCATTGGCGGCCTGCGCGGGGGCCTGCTGGCCGCCCGGCGCGGCGATGGCGCCGCTGCCGGTGTCGACGCCTGGGGAGGCACTGGCCGGCCCCGGCGTCACGGCGGGGGTGGCGGGGCCGGCGGCCGGGGGAGTGCCGGCGGGCGGTACGCTGGCGGTCGCCGACGGCAGGGCGGTGTCGGTGCCGGCCAGGATGCATTCGGCGCCGCGGCGGGTGGTGTTGGGTGGGCAGGGCGTCGGCGTGACCAGCATCGGCGCCTCGGGCAGCGCGACCGGGATGCTCTTGTGGCGGGTCGCCGCCGGGCTGTTGGCCAGCTTGCGTTTCTGGTCCGCCGACAGCTGCTTGTAGTTTTCCCAGTCGGCCGCCTTGTCGCCCTGGGCCAGGCGGCTGGTGCGGCTGTAGTTCTCGCGCGCCAGTTCGCGCTGGGCGGGGGTGAGCTTCATCCACTGGCGCATACGTTCATGCACGCGCTGCTGTTCGGACGCGGGCATCGAGGCGAAGCGGGCCGACATCTCGATCCACTTGCGCTTGCGCGGTCCTTCCATCCGGTTCCATTCGGGTTCGAGCGGGGCCAGCGCCACTTGCTGGGCGCTGCTCAGGTCATCCCACAATGGTTTGTCGAACTTTTTTGGCAACACGCTCGCGCCGTTGACGGCATCGGCGGTCGAGGGCAGCACGGACGGGGTATCGAAACGGTCGACGATCACCCAGGCAATCGCGCCCGCCGCCAGCACACCGGCCACCGTCCCCAGCACCGGAAAGCGGGATTTCGACGCGCCGGGCTTCTTTGTTGCGCGAGACTGTGAAGCGTCGTTCTTCGTCATTGCCGGCGCTGCTGCGACTCCAGATACGCGTTGAAGCCGGGGTCGAGGTAGGCGGTCAGCGGCAGTTCATCGGACAGCACGGCCGCGTCGATTTCGGCCAGGTCGGCGATCTGCTGTTGCTGGCCGTGCTGGTACACGCCGCCCATGCCGATCACCAGCGCCAGCACCGGCACGGCGATCGCCAGGCGCGACATAGCCGGGCCGGACACGAAGGTGCCGAAGCCGGCCAGGGCCGCGCGCCAGCCGGAAGCGGTCGGTTTGACCTGGAGGAACGATGCCTCCGGCTTCTTGCGCGCGAGCGCGGCCGCGCGCGCGGCGGCCAGCCGGTCGGTGGTCGACGCCGGCAGGGTGTCGAGCTGTTCGTTCAGTGCATGGCGTACCTTGTACGCCAGGTTGATGTCGTCGGTATTCATAGTCTGATTCCCTTGGCCTTGAGCGCTGCGGCGAGGGCGTGGGTGGCACGGGAGCAATGCGTCTTGACGCTACCCTCGGAGCATCCCATTGCTTCGGCCGTTTCGGCCACGTCCATATCCTGCCAGTAACGCATGAGGAAGGCTTCCCGTTGACGCATTGGGAGCTTTTGTACTTCTTCTTCGATCAAACGCAAGGTTTGTGCACGCTCAAACTGGTCCGCACTCGATTCTGCGGCGGCTGAACCGTCTTCCGCCTCATACGAGGCAAGTATATCAAAGTCATCATCGTCACTTCCCTCTTTGCGGCTGAAACTCCCGAACAGGCTGACCCAGGTGCTGCGCACCTTCTCGCGCCGGAAGTAATCGAGGATCGTCGTCTGCAGGATGCGCTGGAACAGCATCGGCAGCTCGGCGGCGGGCTTGTCGCCGTATTTCTCGGCAAGCTTGATCATCGCGTCCTGGACGATGTCCAGCGCCGACTCGTCCTTGCGCACCGCATACACCGCCTGCTTGAACGCACGCCGTTCGACACTCTCGAGGAAGTCGTTGAGTTCTTTATCTGTGGCCATGCGGGTTCAAGAAGCGCTCGTATTGCTCATGCTTTAGGGAAAACCCTCGCATCCTAGCAAAAAACCACCTGAGCTGCACCGACAACGCACAGCGACGGCGGTCGGGGATGCCATTTGCATAACGTTCAAAAACTGCATGAGGATAGGCAAAATCATTCGTTGTTCGGGCAATCGGGCGTGGTTAGGCTGCTAACACGACCATACCGCCGATGCCATCATGCCACTCGATAATCCCCGTCAAGAATTTGTGATCCATGCCTTCGCCGGCGCGCCGCTGGGCGCCGAAGTCATCGGCCTCGACCTGGCGCGTCCGCTCGGCGCCGACGACTTCCAGCGCCTGCACCGTGCCCATCTCGACCACCACGTGCTGGTCTTCCGCGACCAGCGCATCACGCCGGCCCAGCAAGTGGAGTTCAGTCGCCGCTTCGGCCCACTGCAGATCCACGTGCTGCGCAATTTCCAGCTGCCCCAGCAGCCCGAGGTGCTGATCGTCTCGAACATTCTGGAGAATGGCCACCCGATTGGCCTGGGCGACGCCGGCCACTACTGGCATTCGGATCTGTCATACAAGGAAACACCCAGCCTGGGCTCGATGCTGCATGCGCAGGAATTGCCGGAAGAAGGTGGCGACACCCTGTTCGCCAACCAGCATACGGCCTGGGAAGGCTTGCCGGCCGATCTGAAGCGCGAAGTCGAAGGGTTGCAGGCCGAGCACTGGTACCTGGCCAAGTACGAAGAACTGCGCCAGCGCAATCCGTTCCGCCCCAAGCTGACCCAGGCCCAGGTCGACGAGGTCAGGCCGGTCGTCCACCCGGTGGTGCGCACCCATCCCGAGACCGGCCGCAAGGCCCTGTTCGTCAGCGAGCATTTCACCACCCGCATCCTGGGCGTGCCGGAGCAGCGCAGCCGCGAACTGCTCGCCGCCCTGTTCGACCACGGCAGCAGGGCCGAGCACGTCTACCGCCACGAGTGGCAGCCGCACGATATGGTGTTCTGGGACAACCGCTCGCTGATGCACCTGGCGGCCGGCTGTCCCGACCACCTGCACCGCAAGCTGTACCGCACCACCATCGAAGGCGACGTCCCGTTTTGACTCATCCAGGAAAACCATGAAAATCAACAAGAAAATCGCCGCCGCCGCTGCGGCCCTGGCGCTGGCGCTGCCCTCGCTAGCCCAAGCGGAAGGAAAAATCCGCATCGCCGAGCAGTTCGGCGTGGTCTACCTGCTGCTGAATGTGGCGCAAGACCAGAAGCTCATCGAAAAGCATGGCAAGAAGCAGGGCGTCGACGTCGACGTCAAGTGGGTCACGCTCTCGGGCGGCGCGGTGATCAATGATGCGCTGCTGTCGGGTTCGATCGATATCGCCGGCGCCGGTGTCGGCCCCCTGATGACGATCTGGGACCGTACCAAAGGTCGCCAGAACGTGCGCGGCGTGGCCTCGCTCGGCAGCTTTCCTTACTACCTGGTCAGCACCAATCCGGCGGTCAAGACCATTGCCGATTTCGGTCCCAAGGACCGCATCGCGCTGCCGGCCGTGACGGTGTCGGTGCAGGCGCGCATCCTGCAGATGGCGGCCGCCAAGCAATGGGGCCCGGCCCAGTTCAAGAAACTCGACCCGCTCACCCAGACCGTGCCGCACCCGGACGCCGCCGCCGCCCTGATCGCGGGCAAGACCGAACTGAACGCCCACTTCGGCGGGCCGCCATTCCAGGAGCAAGAGCTCGCGGGTAATCCGAACGCGAAGATCGTGCTCGACTCCTACCAGGTGCTGGGCGGGCCGGCATCGGCGACCGTCCTGTACGCCACCGAAGACTATGTGAAGGAGAACCCGAAGACCTACCGCGCCTTCCTCGACGCGCTGGCCGAGGCGGCGCAGTACATCGCCGCCAATCCGGAAGGCGCGGCCGACGCCTATCTGCGCGTCAACAAGGGCAATACCGACCGCGCGCTGCTGCTGAAGGTGATCAAGGATCCGAAGACGCAATTCCGCGTGGCGCCGCAGAACACGCTGGGCCTGGCCCAGTTCCTGCACCAGGTCGGCGCAATCAAGAACAAGCCGGCGTCGTGGAAGGATTATTTCTTCGACCATCCAGTGATTGCGAACGGGAGCTGAGATGAATTCGCCCATCCCCCTGAACCTGGTGCGCAACACGGCAACCGCGGAACCGCTGCTGCGCGCCGAGCACGTCACGCTCGAGTATGCGAGCGAGCGCGGCATCGTGAGGGCCACCGACGACGTCAGCTTCGACGTCCACCGCGGCGACCGCTTCGTGTTGCTGGGGCCATCCGGCTGCGGCAAGTCGACCTTGTTGAAGGCGATCGGCGGCATCATCGCGCCGCGCGCCGGTAGCCTGGGCCTGTCGGGCAAGCCGATCACCGGGCCGGGGCCGGACCGCATCGTCGTGTTCCAGGAATTCGACCAGCTGCCGCCGTGGAAGACGGTGAAGCAGAACGTGATGTTCCCGATGCTGGCCGGCGGCGTATCTCGCGGCGAGGCCGACCAGCGCGCTCGCCACTGGCTGGGCAAGGTCGGCCTGGCGCGCTTTGCCGACGCCTATCCGCACACGCTGTCGGGCGGCATGAAGGCAAGGGTGGCGATCGCCCGCGCGCTGGCGATGCAGCCGGCCGTGCTGCTGATGGACGAGCCGTTCGCCGCGCTCGACGCGTTGACCCGGCGCAGCATGCAGGAAGAACTGCAGGCGTTGTGGGACGAGATCGGTTTTACCATGCTGTTCGTGACCCACTCGATCGAGGAAGCGCTGGTGGTGGGCAACCGCATCCTGCTGCTGTCGCCGCATCCGGGGCGGGTGCGGGCCGAGCTCAATAGCCACCAGTTCAGCCTGCAAAGTGCGGGGAGCCAGGAATTCCAGGCAGCTACCCAGCGGATTCATGGTTTGCTGTTTGGCGCCGACGAGCCGATCGAGGAGCAAGATCGCCAGGCGAAGGCGGTGCTGGTATGACTGCCTTGCGTGAACCGCCGATCCGGCCCGAGTATGTCTTGCCGCTGCAGCCGGCGCTGGCCGCTCCGGCGCCGGCGAATGCCTCCCTCCCGCTGGACCGCTTCGGCTGGCTGCGCAAGCCTGCCATCCTGCTGGCGCTCGCGGTCGTATGGGAGCTGGCTGCGCGCTGGTTCGATAACGACCTGCTGCTGCCGGGCGCCATCCAGACCGCCAAGGCATTCTGGGAAGGCTTGCTGTCGGGCGAGCTCATCGGGTATGTGTCGGTGTCGCTGGCCATCCTGTTCCAGGGATTTTTGCTGGGCGTGGCGGGCTCCTTCCTGCTGACCTGGCTGGCGGTATCGAACCGTTTTGGGCGCGAGCTGATCGATACGCTGACGTCGATGTTCAATCCGCTGCCGGCGATTGCGCTGCTGCCGCTGGCGCTGCTGTGGTTCGGGCTCGGCAAGGGCAGCCTGCTGATGGTGCTGGTGCACTCGGTGGTGTGGCCGTTGACCCTGAATGCGAGCGCGGGATTTCGCGCCGTCCCCGATACGCTGCGCATGGCCGGGCGCAACTATGGGCTGGGCGGACTGCGGATGGTGTTGCAGATCCTGATTCCGGCCGCGCTGCCGTCGATCCTGTCGGGGCTCAAGATCGGTTGGGCGTTCGCATGGCGGACACTGATCGCGGCCGAGCTGGTGTTTGGCAGTACCTCGGGGCAGGGCGGGCTGGGCTGGTATATCTTCCAGAGCCGTAATGAACTGTTTACCGACAAGGTGTTCGCGGGGCTGGCGACCGTGATCCTCATCGGCCTCGCGATCGAACATGTCGTGTTCCAGGCGCTCGAACGGGTTACCGTGCGGCGCTGGGGCATGCAGCGCTAACGCTTTTCACGCAAAAACTACGCACTTTATGCCTTTCGCGCCGAATTTGTTGCACCATTTTTGTTCGTGAAGCGATTTTTATCTTTCCTTCTTGACCAAAATGGTGCGGCGCGGTAAGGTGTCCCTCACGCTTTGCATCCCCAAGGCTTTTACGTCATCCGAACTCGGCACACAAGGCCCAGTCCGGTTGTGACACGCTTTCATTTGTAGGCAGTTTGCTCCGACCCGCGCCACAAGCGCGAGAGATGCGTAAGACCGCTACAAACACTCACGCTCAACGAGTTGCGCCCAGCGCCGGTGCGTAAGGACCCTACGGTGTCCGAAACATCGACGTGCACGCAGAAAGTAGTCAAGCCTGAGGGTTGTCGCGCAAAGACGCATGTCGTCAGGAACGG
This sequence comes from Telluria beijingensis, assembly GCF_030770395.1. Taxonomy (GTDB): domain Bacteria; phylum Pseudomonadota; class Gammaproteobacteria; order Burkholderiales; family Burkholderiaceae_D; genus Telluria; species Telluria beijingensis. The sequence goes on from NZ_CP132480.1 coordinate 2,136,423, forward strand.
GCATCCGATCAATCTCCCATTGGGTTTTGAAAGGAATGTACATGAGTAACGATTCAGCCGTCCCGATCACGGGCGCTGAGATAGTGGTCCGTTGTCTGGCAGAAGAGGGCGTCAAGCACGTCTTCGGTTACCCGGGCGGCGCGGTCCTCTATATCTACGACGCCATCTTCAACCAGGATAAATTCCAGCACGTCCTCGTTCGCCACGAACAGGCCGCGGTGCACGCCGCCGACGCCTATTCGCGCAGCTCGAACACCGTGGGCGTGGCCCTGGTCACTTCCGGTCCGGGTGTCACCAATGCCGTCACCGGCCTCTCCACCGCCTATATGGATTCGATCCCGATGGTCGTGATCTCGGGACAGGTGCCGAGCCACGCGATCGGCCAGGATGCCTTCCAGGAATGCGACACCGTCGGCATCACGCGTCCAGTGGTGAAACACAACTTCCTGGTCAAGGACGTGCGCGAGCTGGCCTCGACCATCAAGAAAGCCTTCTTCATCGCCCGCACCGGCCGTCCCGGTCCCGTGCTGGTCGATATCCCGAAGGACATCACGGTCAACAAGTGCCTGTACGAGTACCCGCGCGAAATCGAGATGCGCTCCTACCGTCCGGTCGACAAGGGCCATGCCGGCCAGATCCGCAAGGCGGTCCAGCTGCTGCAGAATGCCGAGCGCCCGATGATCTATGCGGGCGGCGGCGTGATCCTGGCCAACGCCTCGGATGAACTCAACCGCCTGGTCGAAAAGACGGGTTTCCCGATCACGAATACGCTGATGGGCCTGGGCGGATCGCGCTCGTCCGATCCGCATTTCGTCGGCATGCCGGGCATGCACGGCACCTATGAAGCGAATATGGCGATGCAGCACTGCGACGTCCTGATCGCCATCGGCTCCCGTTTCGACGACCGCGTGATCGGCAATCCGAAGCACTTCGCCTCCAATCCGCGCAAGATCATCCACATCGACATCGACCCCTCGTCGATCTCGAAGCGGGTGCGGGTCGACATTCCGATCGTCGGCAACGTCAAGGACGTGCTGGTCGAACTGCTGTCGCAGCTCGATGCCGGCAACGTGCAGACCAATACCAATGCGCTGCAGGGCTGGTGGAAGCAGATCGCCGAGTGGCGCGGCCGCGACTGCCTCAAGTATCCGACTTCGGATATCGTGATCAAGCCGCAGGCTGTGATCGAGCAGCTGCATAAAGTGACCAACGGCGACGCCTTCATCACGTCGGACGTCGGCCAGCACCAGATGTGGGCCGCGCAATACTACGCCTTCGACAAGCCGCGCCGCTGGATCAATTCGGGTGGCCTGGGCACGATGGGCGTCGGCCTGCCGTACGCCATGGGCGTGCAGATGGCCAATCCGGATGCGACGGTCGCCTGCGTCACAGGCGAAGGCTCGATCCAGATGTGCATCCAGGAGCTTGCCACCTGCAAGCAATACCACCTGACGCCGAAGATCATCCTGCTCAACAACCGCTTCCTGGGCATGGTGCGCCAGTGGCAGCAGATCGACTACGGTTCGCGCTATTCCGAGTCCTATATGGATTCGCTGCCCGATTTCGAAAAGCTGGCCGAGGCCTATGGCCACGTCGGCATGCGCATCGAGAAGCCGGGCGATGTCGAGGGTTCGCTGCGCGAAGCCTTCGCCATGAAGGACCGTTTGGTGTTCATGAACTTCATCACCGACCAGAACGAAAACGTCTGGCCGATGGTCAAGGCGGGCAAGGGCCTGAACGAAATGCTGCTCGGCTCGGAGGACCTGTAATGCGACACATTATCTCTGTCCTCCTGGAGAACGAAGCCGGCGCGCTGTCGCGCGTGGTCGGCCTGTTCTCGGCGCGCGGCTACAACATCGAAACGCTGACCGTGGCGCCGACCGAAGACGCGACCCTGTCGCGCATGACGATCGTGACCTCGGGTTCGGACGACATCATCGAGCAGATCACCAAGCACCTGAACCGCCTGATCGAGGTGGTGAAGGTGGTCGACCTGACCGAAGGCCAGCACATCGAGCGCGAGCTCATGCTGATCAAGGTGCGCGCCGTCGGCAAGGAGCGCGAAGAAATGAAGCGCACCGCCGACATCTTCCGCGGCCGCATCATCGACGTCACCGAAAAGACCTACACGATCGAGCTGACCGGCGCCAAGTCGAAGCTGGACGCCTTCATCGACTCGATCGACCGGGCTTCCATCCTCGAGACGGTCCGCACCGGCGGCTCCGGCATCGGCCGTGGTGAACGCATCCTAAAAGTCTGATCACAAAAAAACGCTGAAACATCGGACGTAGTTGGCGGCTATGCCGCCGACGCGTGACGCCCGAACACCCACATCATTACTCAAAATACAGGACACCCAAAATGAAAGTTTTCTACGACAAAGACTGCGACCTCTCCCTCATCAAAGGCAAGAACGTCGCCATCATCGGCTACGGCTCGCAAGGCCACGCCCACGCCCAGAACCTGTCTGAATCGGGCGTCAACGTCACCGTCGGCCTGCGCCGCGGCGGCGCCTCGTGGGGCAAGGTCGAACAGGCAGGCCTGAAGGTCGCCGAGGTCGACGAGGCAGTCAAGAACGCCGACGTCATCATGATCCTGCTGCCCGACGAGAACATCGCCGAGGTCTACAACAAGAACGTCGCGCCGCACGCCAAGCAGGGCGCCGTGCTGGCCTTCGCCCACGGCTTCAATGTCCACTACGGCCAGGTCGTGCCGCGCGCCGACCTCGACGTGATCATGGTCGCTCCTAAAGCCCCGGGCCACACCGTGCGCGGCACCTACACGCAGGGTGGCGGCGTGCCGCACCTGGTCGCCGTCTACCAGGACAAGTCGGGCGCGGCGCGCGATATCGCACTGTCCTACGCGATGGCCAACGGCGGCGGCCGCGCCGGCATCATCGAGACCAACTTCCGTGAAGAAACCGAGACCGACCTGTTCGGCGAGCAGGCCGTGCTGTGCGGCGGCGCCGTCGAGCTGATCAAGGCAGGCTTCGAGACCCTGACCGAAGCCGGCTACGCGCCGGAAATGGCCTACTTCGAGTGCCTGCACGAGCTGAAGCTGATCGTCGACCTGATCTACGAAGGCGGCATCGCCAACATGAACTACTCGATCTCGAACAATGCGGAATATGGCGAGTACGTGACCGGCCCGCGCATCGTGACCGAAGACACCAAGAACGCCATGCGCCAGTGCCTGAAGGACATCCAGACCGGCGAATACGCCAAGAGCTTCATCCTGGAAAACAAGGCCGGCGCCCCGACCCTGATCTCGCGCCGCCGCCTGACGGCCGAGCACCAGATCGAGGAAGTCGGCGCCAAGCTGCGCGCGATGATGCCGTGGATCGCGAAGAACAAGCTGGTGGACCAGTCGAAGAACTGAACGTAGTCGGGCCCGCGATTGCGGGCCCGATGACGAAAAAAAAGATCGCCTTGCAACGGCGATCTTTTTTTATTTCCGGACCTCAGAAACGGTCCAGGTCCTTGGCCAGCGAGACGGGGCCCGTATAGGCAGGCGAAATACCGCGGGTGAAGATGTTCGGGTCGGACTGGGTACCCAGGGCCGGCACGAAATGCGTCAGCACGACCGATTGGACGCCCGCCTCGGCCGCGATCTTCCCGATATCCTGCGGCGTGAGGTGGCTCTTGCGCATGCGGTCGGCCGCGCCATCGGCGAAATCGGCCGACGCGCCTTTCAAGGTCTTGCGCAGATAGTCAGCGATGGCTTCGGGATGCACGACTTCGGTCACCAGGACGTCCGCTCCCTTCGCCAGCCGCGCCAGCCTGCGCGTCGGTCCGGTGTCGCCCGAATAGACGTAGACCTTGCCTGCGGTCTCGACCCGGAACGCCACCGCCAGCGGCCGACGTTCTTTGGCGATCGGCGCCGATGGCGGCACCTCGTAATGTTCCACGCTGATGCTGAGCACCCGGATCCTGTCGTCTTCATACACCAGCTGGGGCTCCTCCATCAGGTCCGGCAGGTCCTGGGCACGGAAGGCCGACGCCAGCGGCAAGTTGGCCGGCCCTTGTACCGCATACGAGGCGTCTTCGGTCGCCGCATTCCCGTCCACGATGCCATTAACAAGGCGCTGCGTGCCGCGTGGACCGACGATCGGCATCGGCTCCTGCCTGCCGCGCAGCCACTTGGCCAGCATGACCGGGCCCAGGTCGGCGTTATGGTCGGGATGGTGGTGCGACAGGAACACCGCGCGCAACTGGCGCAAGGGGATGTTGGCGGCCGCCGCCTGGCGCAATACGCCACTTCCGAGATCGAACAGGTACACCGCATCGCCCACGACCAGCGCATTGGAAATCTGCGCCTGGTCGGCGTGGACGATCGGACCGCCCACGGTCCCCAACGTCACCCACTGCGCCGGCGCTGGCGATTCGGCCTGTGCATGAAACGGACTCAAGGCCGCCAGGCCCAGGGAAACGATGCTTGCATAACGGGACCACATGATTGACTCCTCCTTTGACGATGAATTGCGCTGGCGACCAGCGCGCGGTCGGGTTGGTTGGCAACTTCTCGACGACTAAGCATTGTGCAGCGGCGGTCAACCGGGCGGAACCCTCACCATGGTGAGGCTAGTCAAGCCAGTGGATGTATGGCGAAGTATCGCCAGAATGATTCATGTGAAATGACGTGGATCAAGAAAAAGTAATTCGCGATGACGATTTTGCTGCGATAACAGGAGACGCAAGATGTTTGGTACCAGATCCATTTTCATTGTTCTCGATGAGGCATGTACGCGCCTCGCCGATTCTTCCCAAAGGCTGCAGCCATGACGGCGGCGGTTTCCACACCGGCGCGGGCCGGATGGCGTCAGGGCTGGATCCTGGTGTTCTCGGGCTTCCTCCCAGTGATGGCGATCCTGGCGCTGGCCCCGACCTTGCCGACCCTGATGGCGCACTTCGGCGAAGTGCCTTACGCGAGCGTCATGGTGCCGCTGCTGGTCACCGCGCCGAGCGCCGGCATCGCGCTGTTCGCTCCCGCCGCGGGCGTGATCGCCGACCGCTTCGGCCGCCGCCGGCTGATGCTGGGCGGTATGGTGTTGTATGGAGTCGGTGGCCTGATCCCGCTCTTCATCGACAACTTCTGGGCGGTGGTGGCCGGGCGCGTGGTCATCGGCCTCGGCGAAGCAGGGCTGCTGACCGCCGTGAATACCCTGCTGGCGGACTACTACGAAGAGAAGGAAAGGCACCGCTGGCTGGCGCTCCAGGGCGTCGTCGGCTCGCTGCTGGGAAGCCTGACGATCGCGGGCTCGGGCTTCCTGGCGGCCCAGGGCTGGCAGTGGCCGTTCCTGGTGTACGCGGTGTCGATACCGATCTTCCTGGGCAGCCTGATGTACCTGTTCGAACCGGCGCCGCGACAGCCTGCCGTCGTTCGACAAAGCGCGCCGGCGGCGGCCGCGCCGTTTCCCTACCTGGTCGCGGCCGCGGTATGTGGCGTCACGGTGCTGCTGTCGACGCTCTACTATGTCCAGGTCATCAATTTCTCGCTGCTGCTCAGGGAGCTGGGCATCGTCGATCCGAAGGCGATCGGCCTGCGCACCGCGCTGCCCAGCCTGGGCGTGCCGCTCGGCGCCATCCTGTTCATCCTGACCGTCCGCTTCGGTGCGCGCATGCAGATCCTGCTGGTGTTCGGTGGCTTCGCCATCGGCCTGTGCGGCATCGGCCTGGCGCCCGATTACAGGGTGGCGCTCGGGTTCGCGTTCATCCAGCAGGTCGCCAGCGGCATCATCGTGCCGGCACTGATCTCGTGGGCGCAGGGCAGGTTCGACTTCGAGCACCGGGGACGCGGCATGGGGTGGTGGTCGAGCTCCTTCTTCGTGGCCCAGTTCCTGTCGCCCGCCGTGGTCAACCTGGTGCGGGTCCAGGTGGGCAGCCTGCAGGCGGCCTTCCTGGTGTTCGGACTGGTGGCGGCCGCCGGCGCCGTGGCTGTCCTCGTGCTGCACCTGAAGATGCCGATGCCCCGCAGGCCCCGTTCGGCCTGAGCCGCATCGGCACACCTGCGACAAGCAGCGATCGCGAACCATCCGCATGCATTCCGGCGTACGCCGGCATGCAGGAACGCGCTCGCGTGTGCACTGCGCAGGCCTTCGCTACGCCTGTTCGACCTATCGAAATCCTGCATAGCAGTCATTCACCGAAAGGCTGGTAAGCGGCCTGTTCCCGGGTGCGGGAAAAAACCTATCATCGGGTCGCCTCGTTTTTCGAGCCGCCTCATTTTTTGACAACGACAACACGATGCGACACACGGTCGCACAAACCTGGAGACAGCACCATGCATAACCCGAACCTCAACCGAATGGCGCGCCTGCTCGCATCCGCCGGCCTGCTCACCGCCGTCGTGCCTGCATTTGCGGACGTACCCGATCAAGCCGGCAGCGACGCCAAGCACGGCCTGCAGGAAGTCGTCGTCACCGCCCAGAAGGTCGCGCAGTCGGCCAGCAAGACGCCGATCGCACTCTCGGTGATCGGCGCCGAGGAACTGAAGTCGGCCGGCATCCACGAGGCGCGCTCCCTCGCCGCGGCGATCCCGAACGTCCACATCGGCCAGGAGAGCGGCAAGCTGCAGATCGCGATCCGCGGCGTCTCGAGCCTGGACATGACGCCCAAGGGCGATCCGTCGACCTCGTTCAACCTCGACGGCGCCAACGTGCCGCGGCCAGAAGCGCAGATGGGCGCCTTCTTCGACGTCGACCGCATCGAAGTGCTGCGCGGCCCGCAGGGCACGCTGTACGGGCGCAATGCCACCGCGGGTGCGATCAACGTCATCACGGCGCGGCCCGAGTACCGGCTGGGCGGCTCGGCCAGCGTCGAACTGGGCAACTACGGCACGCGCCGCGTCGACGGCGCAGTGAACCTTCCGGTCAACGACGTACTCGCCCTGCGCGCGGCGATCAGCGTCAACCGCCACGACACGTACTACAACCCCGGCCCCAACACCGACATCCCGCTCGCGGACCAGGACGACCGCGCCGCGCGCCTGCATGCGCTGGCCACGTTCAGCAAGGACACGACGCTGTTGCTGACCGCCGAGACGAGCCGGATGAAGGGCGGCGGCGCGACGCCGATCCCGATGATGAACTTTTTTGACGGCACCCAGGTCGACAACCTGCCGCTATCGCCCATGGGCATCGGTAACAATATCGCGAATCCGGTCTACGTCGACCGCGGCGCCACCACCCAGCTCACGCCATCGCTGCGCTTCGCATCGCCCGACGCCTACAGCGACAACCGCGCCCACTCGCTGCGTGGTGAATTCGGTACCCGCGTGGGATCGGTCGGCCTCACCTACCAGCTGGCGCGCCTGAAGACGGACATCGGCGGCCTGCACAACGGCACCTACTTCGGCTTCCCGTTCAACTCCGACGTCAGCGGCGATTCGTCGGCCCTCTCGCACGAGCTGCGCCTGAACTCCACCGGCAACGGCCCGCTGCGCTGGGTCGCCGGCCTGTATGCCTTCGACGAGGATATCGACCAGTCGATGACGCACTACACGTATGCGGTGACGCCGGGCGGCCCGCGCACCATCACGGTGCCCTATCTGCCGCATGTGAACAACAAATCGAAGGCCGCGTTCGGCCAGGCCACCTACAGCCTGCGCGACGATACCAGGCTGACCGTGGGCCTGCGCCGTACCATCGACGAGAAGTCCGGCTCGGATCCGCTCGCGGGCGTCGTCGCCGCACCCGGGCAGTCGGCCAGCACCGGCGCCTATGACATCGCGGTCAAGTACACCGACACCAGCTGGAAGCTCGGCCTGGACCACGACTTGATGCCGGGTTTGCTGGCCTTTGCCAGTGTGTCGACCGGCTACAAGGCGGGCGGCTTCAACGACAAGAAGAACGCGGGCACCTACCGGCCGGAAGGACTCAAGGCCTACGAGGCCGGCGTCAAGGGACGCCTGCTGGACAACCGCCTGCAGCTGGCCGCCAGCTACTTCTACTACGACTACACTGACATGCAGCTGACCGCGACCGTGTGCACCAGTCCCGATCCGACCTCGTGCGGTTCGGTGACCACCAACGCCGCGAATTCGACGGTCAAGGGCCTGGAGCTGGAAGCGACTGCCATGATCGGCGAGAATGGCACGCTGCGCGCGAACGCCGCCCTGACCCGGGCGCGCTTCGATGCCTATCGCCCGAACGCGACGCGCGACTGGTCCGGCGAGTCGCTGGACCGTGCGCCGGAAACGACGCTGGGACTGGGCTACACCCATTACTTCCCGCTCGATAGCGGCGCCGAGCTGTCGGCGACGGTGGGCACGCGTTACTCGGCCGCCTACCTGATCAGCGACCCGTCGGCCGGCATCCGCTATCGCCAGCCGTCGCACACCAAGTCCGAGCTGACGCTCGGCTACCGCGCGCCGGGCGACCGCTACACCATCCAGCTGTTCGCCAAGAACCTCGAAAACGAGATCACGATCGAAAGCCGCGTGCCGGGTTCGTTCTTCGTCGGCGATCCACGCACCTTCGGACTGCGGGCCTCGACCACGTTCTGATGGTGAATGCCGTGCCCGCCGTAAGGGCAGGCATGGCATGCGCGGCGGCTACGGTGCGGGATTGCCCGCGCGGGCCTGCAGTTCGCGGTACCGATCGTAGAGCCGGGTCAGCTCGGGCAGGGAACGCGTTCCCAGCTTGTGCATGATCTGGCTGCGGTGCGCCTTGACCGTGCGCTCCGCGGTTTGCGTTTCGTAGGCGATCTGCTTGTTGAGCAAACCGGCCATCACCCTCTCGAAGATCTCCAGCTCGCGCGGCGTCAGCCGGTCGAACGCCGCCAGCAGCTCCCTTTCCTTGTCGGCTTGCTCTTGCCACACCAGGTCGTGGCGCAGGGCCAGCGCGATCGCCTCCAGCAGCGAGTTTCTCGAGACCGGCTTGGTCAGGACGGTTTCGGCGCCGGCACGCAAGGCCTGCACCGTCATCGGGATATCGCCATGCCCGGTCAGGAAGATGATCGGCCGCCCATTGCCGTGCGCGCGCAGGCGCGCCTGCAGTTCGAGGCCGGAGAGGCCCGGCATGTTCACGTCCAGCAGCACGCAGCCATGGCCGGCTGGCGCGTCGGACAGGTAGGCTTCGGCGCTGTCGTAGCCGCGCACGGCATGGCCGCATGCCGCCAGCAGTCCCTGGATCGACATCCTGAAGTTATCATCGTCGTCGACCACGTGGACGACGGGCGTGCATGCTGCGTGATTCATGGAGTGTGCTCCGGTTGTTCGAGGATGGCGGGCAGCTGGAACGAGAAACGCGCGCCACCGCCTTCGCGCGCGGCCGCCTGCAGGGAGCCGCCGTGCCCCTGGACCAGCCCTTTCGCGATGCTCAGGCCAAGCCCGAGGCCGTCGGGCTTGGTCGTATGGAATGAATCGAATACCTGGGCGGCCTGGCTCGCATCCAGCCCGTGGCCACGGTCGAGCACCGTCACCGTCGCCTTGCGCGCGGCCGCATCGAAGCTCGAGGATACCTCCACCATGCGCATGGACTGGGGCGTGTCCTGCATCGCATCCATGGCATTGAGCGCCAGGTTCAGAATGACCTGTTCGAGTTGCGCCCGATCCGCGCGCACGCGGATGCCCGGCGCGCCAGGCCGCAGCACGAACTGTACCTGGCGTCGCTGCGCCTCGGGGCGCAGCATCAGCGCGGTGTCGGCCAGCAGGTCGTCCACCGCCACCAGGTCGACCGGCTGCGGCATCTTCCTGACCATGCGCCTCAGGTTCGCGAGGATTCGCGTCGCGAACCCGTTCGCGGCGTGGATGCGATCGAGGGCATCGCGCACCTCGGCCCTGGGAACCGGATCGCGTTCCAGCAGCACTTCCACCGTCTCGGCATTGGCGAGGATGGCGCCCAGCGGCTGGTTGAGTTCATGCGCCAGTGTCAGCGACAGGGCGCCCACGGCATTGAGCCGCTGCTGGTGCGCCAGTTCCGCCAGCCGCTGCGTGGCGTCGCGCTGGGCGCGCCGCCGTTGCCGTCGTTCGAACAGCAATGCGGCCAGCAGCGACGATTGCAGCAGCAGCACGCCGACGCCGACGAGGACCTGTACGCGGTAGGCGTCCCACAGGTCCGGCGGGCGGAATTCGACCACCGCGGTGGCGGGGATGCGTCGGGAGTCGATATCCAGCCGCTCGGCTACCCGCCAGTCCACGCGCACGATGGGCGGGCTGGCAGGCGTGACCGGCTCCGATGGCGGGTCGCGCTGCAGCAGGATGCGCACCAGCAGGCGGCCAACCCCGGTCCCCAGCAGCGTTGCGGAATATTCGGCGCCGCCCACGATGCCGCGGCCGAACAGCTCCGGCGTGCCGCTGAAGACGGGGACCGGGCTCAGCGCCAGCAGTTCGCGCATGGTGCGCGTACTGATGATTTGCTGGGTGCCGGCATCGCGTACCGGCCCCGTCAGGGCCAGCAGCGAGCCCGGGGGGAGCGATGCGATCCGTTGGCGAAGCTTGCTGTCGTCCAGCCCGACGAGGCGCTCGATCACCAACTGTGCATGGTGGCGGTCGACCAGCTCCCAGAAATCGGGACGCATGGGATCGCCTGGTTCCGGACCGAGGACGGCCATGTGGCGGGGGCCGGGAAACAGCTGCGAGGCCAGGCGGAGGGTCGGTTCGATCCCGTCCTGCATGATCTGTCCGTAGACGGCGCGCTGGCCATCCAGGGATGGCATGTTGGCGGCAGATACGCCACCGAAGACGATCGGAATATCGCCCCACAAGGCAGCGCGGGCTTCCAGTGCGAATGCGAGTTGCGGGGCGCCGTACACCACCACGGCGTCGAATCGCACGCCGGAGAAGCGCTTGTTCATCCAGTCGATCGCCAGGCGCCGGTCCACCTGCGACGGCAGGAATTCCGTCAGGACGACGGCGCGGGCATTCTCCGCGGTTAGCTGATCCGTCACGGCTTCGACGAATCCGCTCAAGGGCTGGAGGTGAGGACTTTCGGGGACCAGTACCAGCACCGAGGGCGCCGGGGAGGGGACAGCGACCGGCGTTGCAGCATGGCCGGATGCGTGGGCAATACCAGGCAATTGCAGGCCATGGAGGATCATGGCGAGTAAGAAGATGCAGCAGAATCTCATGTGAACAAGCCGGCCCGCTCCAGTATCACGGTTTCAGGAATGAGCCGATGATGCCCTTGATCAATCATAGCATGCTGGCAGTCGGCATTGCCGGCTCCGCGGGCCGTGCCGGTTAATTGCAACTGTTCATTACAAAATCACGAAGGAATCATTGCGCACGGTATCGTATAAATAGCCTGACATCCGTCATCATTCACAGGAGAACAATAAATGGCCCTTTCAAAATCCCTCGTCGTCGCCGCCCTGGTCCTGGCCTTCAGCGCCGCCCATGCGCAATCCCTGCCGTCGCCGGCCACCAGCGGCACCATGGTCGTGGTCCCGGCCTTCGGCGAGGTGAAGCACGCCAACGACCAGGCCATCATTACCTTCGCGGTCGAAGAGCACGACAAGGACAAGAATGCCGCCGCCGACCGCGTCAACCGCAAGATGAAGGAGGGCACCGAGATCGTGCGCCGCGCCGATCCGAATGCCGAACTCAAGACCCAGGGCTATTACACCTACCCGGTCTACCCGGAAGTGCCGCCGCAACCGGTCGGCCGCACCACCCAGCAGCCGGTCAAGCCGGTGCCGATCGCCTGGCGCGTCGGCCAGTACCTCGAGGTGAAGACCACCAACCTGGCCGCGCTGCCGAAGACCGCCGCCGCGGCCCAGAAGGTCTTGCAGATCAATGGCGTGAACTTTGGCCTGAGCCCGGAACTGTTGAAGCGCCTGGACGACCAACGCATCGCCGCCACCTACCAGAACCTGAACGAGCGCATCGTCTCGATCGCCAAGGCCATGGGCCGCCAGCCGACCGACGCCGTGCTCGATACGGTCGACTTCGAAGGTTCGGGCAACTATGCCGGAGATGCCGCAGCGCCGCAGGCCATGATGATGCGCAGCGCCAAGCGCGAGATGGCCGACGAGATGTCGGAACCGAGCTTCGAACCGGGCGAAACCACGCTGCAGATGCGCGTGGTGGGCAAGGTCAAGTTCAAGTAATTGTTGGCAATGTTCAAGTAAGCGCCATGCGATCGCCAGTCGGGTTAGCGTAGTGTTTCGCTAACACGTGTCCCCACCTCTATAATGTGGGGGAACTGTCGCCCGGCGACTTACTTGAATAAGATTCCTTATGCCAACCTTTCCACGAAGAAGAACACCAGGGACAACGCCAAAGGGACCACGATTTTCCCGCCTGAAGAAGCGTTTCGGGCGCCGCGCCGAAGACCGCCAGGTCGGCGAGCGCGGCCGCGGCATTTACCTGTTGCCGAACGCCTTCACCACCGCGGCCCTGTTCTGCGGTTTCTATGCCATCGTGATGGCGATGAACCAGCGTTTCGAGCATGCGTGCTGGGCCGTTTTCATCGCCATGATCCTCGACGGCCTGGACGGACGCATCGCGCGCCTGACCAATACCCAGTCCGAGTTCGGCGCCCAGTTCGACAGCCTGGCCGACATGGTGTCGTTCGGGGCTGCGCCGGCGCTGGTGATCTATGAATGGTCGCTGCGCGGCCTGGGCAAGCTGGGCTGGATCGCGGCCTTCATCTATTGCGCCTGCGCCGCGCTGCGCCTGGCGCGCTTCAACACCAATATCCAGGTGGTGGACAAGCGCTTCTTCCAGGGCTTGCCGAGTCCGGCCGCCGCGGCCCTGGTGATCGGCTTCATCATGATGATGATCGACCCTGACATCAGCGTCAGCGCGCGCAAGGTGGACTGGGTGTCGTGGTGTATCGCCGTGTTCGCCGGCCTGACCATGGTGTCGAATGTGCCGTTCTACAGTTTCAAGGACATCAACTTTAAAAAGTCGGTGCCGTTCATCGCGGTCTTCCTGATCGCGCTGGTGCTGGCGCTGCTGGCGATCGATCCGCCCAAGGTGCTGTGGCCGATCTTCGTCGTGTATGGCCTGTCGGGCTATGCCGTGTACGTCTGGCGCAAGGCCAAGGGCAAACCGGTCAGCATCATCCCGCTCGACGACGAGCCGGACGATGGGGTGCGGCGTTGATGTGCATGCCGGCAGGCGGCGCTTGCATCCGATGAAGTGGCTGGCAACGGTTGCGCTGGCCGCCACCGCGCTGGCCGTGGCAGGCGCCCTGAGCGCCTGCTCGCCGCTATCCCTGGTCAATGCGATCTCTCCCGGCGGCACCGACCGCTCGGTGGAAACCACGGCGTTCGGTCCCAACCCGCGCCACAACCTCTCGATCTACCGCCCCGCGCAAGGCGCGCACAAGTCGCCAGTGATCGTGTTTTTCTACGGCGGCAACTGGGTCAGCGGTGAGCGCGACGATTATGAGTTCGTCGGCCGTTCGCTGGCCGCGCGCGGTTTCGTGGTGGTGATCCCGGACGTGCGCCTGTATCCGCAAGCCGGCTATCCGGGCTTCCTCGACGACAGCGCGCGCGCCGTGGCCTGGACCGCGCGCCGGATCGCGGAGCATGGCGGCGACCCCGGGCGCATCTTTGTCATGGGCCACAGTGCCGGCGCCTACAATGCGGCGATGGTGGCGCTCGATCCGCGCTGGTTGCGCAAGCAGGGCACGGCGCCATCCATCCTGCGCGGTTGGATCGGCCTGGCTGGCCCCTATAATTTCCTGCCGATCGAGAACGAAACGACGCGCAAGGTGTTTCCTTATCCCGACACCCGTCCTGATTCGCAGCCGATCAACCACGTCAGCGCGATTGCCCCGCCGGCGCTGCTGATCGCCGCGCGCAACGACAGGACGGTGGAGCCGGTGCGCAATAGCGGCGCAATGGCCGACAGGCTGCGCGCCACGGGCGTGCCGGTGCGCGAGGCGGTGTATGACAACGTCAACCACGCGACCCTGGTCGCCACGCTGTCGTCGTCGCTGCGCCGCCTGGCGCCGACCCTGGATGCGGTCGAGGACTTCGTGCGCAGCGATGGTGGACGGACGGCGGCGCGGCCGGACCAGGGACGGTAAGACATTACCAGCGGCCGCGGTCCCTCGGCTCGTACATCGGATCCGGCCCGTTCATCATTTGGCGCACCACGCCCTGGCCGTCGAAGTGGACATGCATCAGCGAATTCCACACACCGGCTTCTTTGTAGCGATATGACCACACTTCATAGTCCTGCATGGCGACGTGCGAACGCTCGGCGGGGCGACCGACGGTGCGCAGCACCTGGTCCTTGGTGGCCTGGTCGACTTTAATGGTGGCAAATTTCTCGCTTGTAAGCACCTGCTCGTAGGACGTCAGGCGACCATCCGGACCGAGGTGCGCCATCCAGGTGTACTGGCCCATGGGGCCGGTGGCGTACTCGAGGGTGCGCGCCGCGCCGTCGGTATAGACCGCCGTCGGCGTGCCCCGCTTGGACTGGACCACGTCCTGCGAGTCGCCAGGCACCGGCGCCGGGCCCATGGCGCAGCCGGCAAGCAGCAGGGCGGCGCCCAGCGTTGTCAATTTGCTTATCTTGTTCATTTTTTTCACCTGTGTCGAGCTTGCCAGCAAGCGGCGATCCTGTCCAATCGCGGAAGGCAGATGCCAAACACTGGTTCGCACCGGCGTTTTGCACTATACTGGCGGGTCTGTCCAATCCGGACAGGTATTTGATAACTCACGGTGCCTGGGGTTCCGACTCTTGCACCGCATGTGAAAGGTAACATCATGTCGGTTGAAAACATCAACAAAGCCGCAATCATCGCGGACAACGCACGTGGCCAGAACGATACCGGTTCGCCGGAAGTCCAGGTCGCACTGCTGACCGCACGCATCAACGAACTGAACGGCCACTTCAAGGCACACCAGAAAGATCACCACTCGCGTCGTGGCCTGATCATGATGGTCAACCGCCGCAAGAGCCTGCTGGCTTACCTGAAGAACAAGGACCTGAATCGTTATCGCGACCTGATCGCCAAGCTGGGCCTGCGTAAGTAATCGCAAGCTTGCACCAGACGGTTTAGTCAAAAAATGCCTGCGCCAGTTATCTAGCGCGGGCATTTTTCGTTTTTGCGGTTCTGTTGGATGTAGCAAAGGTTGCCTAGGCAACCCGTGGTGAGAGGTGAACGACAGCTCCTGAAAATCTGTCGGCAAAATGAAAGGGATTACCCAATGTTTAACAAAGTTACGAAAACCTTCCAGTACGGTCAACACACGGTCACCCTGGAGACGGGTGAAATCGCGCGCCAGGCTAGCGGCGCCGTCGTCGTGTCGGTCGAAGATACCGTCATCCTGGCAACCGTCGTTGCCAAAAAAGACGCCAAGCCGGGCCAGGATTTCTTCCCGCTGACCGTCGACTACATGGAGAAAACGTACGCTGCGGGTAAGATCCCTGGCGGTTTCTTCAAGCGTGAAGGCCGTCCTTCCGAAAAAGAAACGCTGACCTCGCGCCTGATCGACCGTCCGATCCGTCCGCTGTTCCCGGAAGGCTACCTGAACGAAGTCCAGGTCATCATCCACGTGCTGTCGGTCAACCCTGAAATCGATCCGGACATCCCGTCGATGATCGGCGCCTCGGCCGCCCTGTGCATCGCCGGCATCCCGTTCGCCGGTCCGATCGGCGCCGCGCGCGTCGGCTACGCCAACGGCCAGTACATCCTGAACCCGACCACCACCGAGCTGAAAACCTCGCAGATGGACCTGGTCGTGGCCGGCACCGAAACCGCCGTCCTGATGGTGGAATCGGAAGCCAAGCAACTGTCCGAAGAAGTCATGCTCGGCGCGGTCGTGTTCGGCCACGAGCAGATGAAGGCCGTGATCGACGCGATCCACGACCTGGTCGCCGAAGGCGGCAAGCCGGAAGTCGAATGGGCGCCGGCGCCAAAGAACGAAGAACTGATCGCCCGCGTCGGTGAACTGGCCGGCGCCAAGGTCCGCGACGCCTACCAGACCCGCGAGAAATCGGCGCGCCAGCAGAAGCTGAAATCGCTGTCGTCGGAAGTGATGGCCGAGCTGTCGGCACAAGGCGTCGCCGCCGATGCTGGCGACGTCGGCAACATCCTGTTCGACATGGAAGCCAAGGTCGTGCGTTCGCAGATCCTGGACGGCGAGCCGCGTATCGACGGCCGCGACACCCGCACCGTGCGTCCGATCTCGATCCGTTCGAGCGTCCTGCCACGCACCCACGGCTCGGCCCTGTTCACCCGCGGCGAGACCCAGGCGCTGGTGGTTGCCACCCTCGGCACCGCGCGCGACAGCCAGAAGATCGACGCGCTGATGGGCGAGTACACCGATGACTTCATGATGCACTACAACATGCCTCCGTTCGCCACCGGCGAAACCGGTCGCGTGGGCACCCCGAAGCGCCGCGAAGTCGGCCACGGCCGCCTGGCCAAGCGCGCGCTGGTCGCCGCACTGCCCAACCCTGAAGACTTCAGCTACTCGGTGCGCCTGGTCTCGGAAATCACCGAGTCGAACGGCTCGTCGTCGATGGCGTCGGTCTGCGGCGGCTGCCTGGCGCTGATGGACGCCGGCGTGCCGATGAAAGCGCACGTGGCCGGCATCGCCATGGGCCTGATCAAGGAAGGCGGCAAGTTCGCCGTCCTGACCGACATCCTGGGCGACGAAGATCACCTGGGCGACATGGACTTCAAGGTCGCCGGCACCGCGCAGGGCATTACCGCGCTGCAGATGGACATCAAGATCCAGGGCATCACCAAGGAAATCATGCAGGTGGCGCTGGCCCAGGCCAAGGATGGCCGCCAGCACATCCTGGCCGAGATGCAGAAGGCCATGCCGACCGTGAAGACCGAGCTGTCGGACTTCGCACCGCGCCTGATCACCATCCGCATCAATCCAGAGAAGATCCGTGACGTGATCGGCAAGGGCGGCGCCGTCATCCGCGCGCTGACCGAAGAAACCGGCACCCAGATCGACATCACCGACGAAGGCATCGTGACCATCGCATCGGTCGACGCCGCCGCCGGCCAGGAAGCCAAGCGCCGCATCGAAGAGCTGACCGCATCGGTCGAAGTGGGCAAGACCTACGACGGCACCGTGCTCAAGCTGCTGGACTTCGGCGCGATCGTGCAAGTCATGCCGGGCAAGGATGGCCTGCTGCACATCTCGCAGATCGCCAACGAGCGTGTCAATGCTGTTGCCGATTACCTGAAAGAAGGCCAGCAGGTGCGCGTGAAGGTGCTCGAGACCGACGAGCGTGGTCGTCTGAAGCTGTCGATGAAGGCCGCCGATCCTGCTGAAGGCGCGGCGCAGTAATACCCCACTTGCTTCAGCGCTTGCTCGCTGAAGTGACGAAACCGCCAGGCCATGTGCCTGGCGGTTTTTTTTCGTCCGTCCAAACTGGCGTATCACTTGTGTCCGTTTTCGCACGGAACAGTTCGATCCCCGGTTCTATGCTGGGCTCGTGGATTCGGTCAATACAGTCCACGGGACCGCAGGCATCGGCGCCCGGACCAGAAGTAGCGCCGCTGTCGACAAGGATGATAGTAGAACCAGTCGCGCCCAGCGGTCGGACGTGACAGGATACGGGCACCACGAGAATCATGAGCACCCCTACCCAGGCGTCGAATGACGCAATTGCAGGTGATATTCCAGGGGCAGCAAAAAGAAGACGCAGCGGCGCGCCGCTGTCGATGGCTGCGTGGAAGCAGTTCGTCAGTGTCGCCAAGCCTTACTGGCTGGGCGACGAAAAGGGCAGGGCGTGGCTGCTGCTCACGCTCCTGATCGTGCTGATGCTGGTGGAAACCAGGCTTGCGGTCATGCTCAACGACCAGGCGGGAGAGATGACCTCGGCCCTGGCCGGTCGGGATCGCGAGCGTTTCTGGACTTCGGTGCGCGCCTGCCTCGTCGTCCTCGCATTCGCCGTCCCGATCTACGCCTTCTATTACTATATGCGCGACCTGTTCGCCAACCAGTGGCGGCGCTGGCTCACCAGGCGCTTCCTCGACGGTTACCTGGACGGCCGCAAATACTACGAACTGGGATCGAATCGCGAGATCGACAATCCCGACCAGCGCATCGGCGAGGACGTGAACACCTTCACCGGACGCTCGATCCACTTCATGCTGGTGTTCCTCGGCTCGCTCATGCAACTGGTCGCCTTCAGCGCCGTCCTGTGGTCGATTTCGCATGTGCTGGTGGCGGTGCTGGTCGTCTATGCCGCGATCGGTACGGTGACCGCCCTGTACGTGTTCGGCAATCCGCTGATCCACCTGAACTTCTGGCAGCTGCGGCGCGAGGCCGATTTCCGTTTCAGCCTGATCCGCCTGCGCGAGAATGCCGAGTCGATCGCGTTCTATGGCGGCGAGCAGCAGGAGCGAGCCCGCATCGACAACAAATTCAACAAGGTCATTCGCAACTTCTCGCGCCTGATCAAGAAGCAGCGGGCGCTCAATCTGTTCCAGCGCGCGTTCAGCCAGCTCACCCTGGTGCTGCCGTTCGTGATCCTTGCCGACGCGGTGTTGTCGGGCCAGCTGGAGGTAGGACGCGCGGTGCAGGCCGCCGGCGCCTTCACCGCGGTGCTCGCGGCGGTCGGCGTCATCGTCGACAACTTCGAGAGCCTGAGCCGCTTCGTGGCCGGCATCGGGCGCCTGCAGGCCCTGTCCAGTCATGTGCTGCCTGCCCCGCAATCCGATTGTGAGGCGGCGCCGGATGCCCCATCGCGCATCCAGAGGACCCCATGCAGTCAGCTCAAGCTGGAGTCCCTGACCCTGTGCCCGCCGCAGTCCGAGCGCGTCCTGATCAAGGACCTGACGCTGGTACTGCAGCCTGGCGACGCATTGCTGATCACCGGTGACAGCGGCTGCGGCAAAAGCTCGCTCCTGCGCGCCATCGCCGGGCTGTGGCACAAGGGCAGCGGCACGATTCACCACCCGCCACGCGAGGAATGCTTCTTCCTGCCCCAGCAACCGTATCTGCAGCCGGGAACCCTGCGCAGTCAGCTCATCTATCCCAGCGAGCACACCGCATTGAGCGACGAGCAACTGCTGGAGATCCTGGAGCAGGTGCACCTGCCTTACCTGGCCGGCCGCGTTGGCGGCCTGGACGCCACACTGGATTGGGAAAAGCTGCTGTCGATCGGCGAACAGCAGCGCCTGGCGTTCGGGCGGGTGCTGGTGCATCGGCCGAACGTCGTCATCCTCGACGAAGCCACTAGTGCGCTCGATAGCGCCAATGAGTCGTCGCTCTACAAGCGCCTGCGCGACAAGGGGACGACGCTAATCAGCATCGCCCACCGTGCCGGTGTGCTGCGCCACCATACGCATGTGCTGTGGCTGACCGGCGACGGCGCGTGGGAGATGCATGCCGCCAGCGATTACCAGTTCGACGCCATGGTGTCTCGCTCAGGCAGCGATGGCAAGGCAGCAGCGGCGTGGCAATCGCAGGCAACGGTGATGGCGGGCTAGCATGGAATGGGTTTCGCGGGCCGTCAGGCGTCGAGGTCGGCAGCCTGGGCGACGCTCTTCTGCCCTTCGAGCCTGGCCAGGCGCTCGGTCAGCGCCGCACGGATCGACTCATAGGCGGTCGACCCCAGCGTGATGCGGCGCGGCGCCGGCGCCTGGCCAGCCGAGTCGATCATGATGTCCACCATCTTCACCGGATTGCCAGTAAGCTTGAAACTGCCGTCAAGCAGCGCGCGCCGCACCCCGCCCGACGGCGTATCGACATAGTCGTCCATCGCCGGCGCCGCATCGAGACCGGCCGCGAAATTGGTCGGCGTCGGTCCCGGCTCGGCCAGGGTGAATTCGATCCCGAACGGCGCGACTTCCTGCGCCACCGATTCGACGAAACCCTCGATCCCCCACTTGGTCGCGTGATACACGCTGAAGTTCGGATAGGCGATCTGGCCGCCTTCGGACGACACCTGGATCACCCGCCCGCCGTCCTGCTTGCGCAGATGGGGCAGGGCGGCGCGGATCAGCTGGATCGATCCCAGCAGGTTGGTATCGAGCTGGCGCTTGATTTGCGCATTGCTCAATTCCTCGGCCGCGCCGAACAGGCCGTAGGCGGCATTGCTGACGACGACATCGATGCGGCCCAGGTCCGAGAAGGCGCGCGCCATTACGTCGCGAATCGCCGCGTCATCGAGCACGTCGAGCTGCGCGACCCACAGCTGTTTCGGGTACTTCGCCTGCAGCTCGGCCAATGCGTTCGGACTGCGCAGGGTCGCGGCGACACGGTCGCCGCGTGCCAGCAGTCGTTCGGTCATGATGCGGCCAAAGCCGGTCGAAGTGCCGGTGATGAACCAGGTGCGTTGCATATCGTTCTCCTTGTCGATGGTTGCCGGACGGCTCCCTTGAAAACAGAATAGGCGATTCCATTGCTGTTATCATCCATCTAATCCCGCATGAATTAGTGAAAATCAGCCAGCAACGAGCCAGCCCGACCTCGACAGCCTGCGCGCCTTCGTCGCCATTTCTCACCGCCGCAGCTTCCGCAAGGCAGCCGACGAACTTGGCGTCTCGCCTTCGACCCTGAGCCACATGATGCGGGTGATGGAAGAAAAGCTCGGCGTGCGCGTCCTGCATCGCACCACCCGCAGCGTGGCGCCGACCGAGGCCGGCGAACACCTGCTGCGCCGGCTCGAACCGGTGCTGCGCGAACTGGGCGCCACGCTGGAAGACGTCAACGGTTTCCGCGAGCGGCCAGGCGGTTCGCTGCGCATCAATACTGCCGAACCGACGGCGCGCTGGTTGCTGCAGCATGCAGTACCGGTATTCCAGGAGCGCTATCCGGACGTCTCGCTCGACCTGTTCGTCGAAAACGGCCTGGTCGACATCGTGGCCGACGGCTTCGATGCGGGCGTGCGCCTGCTGGAGGCGGTGCCGCAGGACATGCACGTGGCGCCATTCGGCGCGCCCGTGTGCTTCATGCCGGTGGCGTCGCCGGCCTATCTGCAAGCGCATGGCACGCCACAGGTGCCGGACGACCTGCTCGCGCACCAATGCATCCGCATGCGCATGCAGAGCGCGAAAATCTATCGATGGGAGTTCGCGCGCCACGGCCAGGCCTTTGCCATCGACGTTCCCGGCACCCTGGTCCTGAACCAGGTCGGCCTGATGGTGGAGGCCGCTGCAGCCGGCCGTGGGATCGCCTATGTGCCGGACACGACGGCGCGCGACTACCTGGACGATGGCCGCCTGCTGCCTCTTTTGCAAGAGTGGTGCCAGCCGTCATCCGAGCTGGCTCTGTATTATCCCGGCCACCGCCACGTACCGGCGGCGCTGCGCGCTTTCATCGACGTGCTGCAGGAGGTGTACGCGCCAGCCTGAGCACGCCAGCCAAGCCCTTACGCAGTGTGCGGGAATCGTGGCAAACACGACGAATCTGCTTGACCCTCTAGCGGCTACAGGGTATTTAATAGTGGTAGCAAAAACTGGCCAACCGGCCGTGAGTTACCCCGACCACGATTGACGCGATGCGACGCCTGCTCCTGATCTTCCTGCTGCTCCTGATGCCGCTCCAGGCCGCCTGGGCAGCCGGCGCGCCGTACTGCAGTCATGACGAAACCACCATGCATCCGGGCCACCACACCCACAAGCATACGGCGCCCGACATCCAGGACGACGCCACACCGGGCGAGCATTGCGACGATTGCGACGCCTGCCATCACCTGTCTGCCAGCGCCGTCCTGTCGGCGCAACCCAACCTGCCCTTGCCCAAGGGCGCCCCGCACATGCGCGGCGAATTGCGGCGTTACGCTTCTCACGTCCAGGACCTCATCCCCCCGCCAGACAGGCTGCTGCGCAGCTAAGGCGGCGGGAGCCCCTTCGTAACGCCGTACTGCACGGCGCATCGCATGCCCCGCCGGACATCCACCTGTTCGGAGCATCATCATGAAACATCGTTTGACACCGCTGCTGGCGGCGCTTGCGCTCGCCTGCGCCTGCGGTTTTGCCAGCGCCGGGGCGGCAGCGCCGCCACTGACCCTGGAGGCAGCCATCGACCTGGCCCTGCGCGCCAATCCCACGCTGCGCGCGGCTGGCAATGAGGTCGCGGCGCAAGAGGGCGCGCTGGCCCAGGCCGGGACGCTGCCCAACCCGGAGCTCGAACTGCTCCGCGAAGGCGAGCAGGGCGACAACCGCACCACGACCGCCACCCTCAACATCCCCATCGAGCTGGGCGGCAAGCGCGCGGCGCGGGTCGACGCGGCGCGCCAGGAAGGCAAGCTCGCCGCCATCGCACTGGAAGCGGAACAGGCCAGGGTGCGCGCCGATACCGCGGCCGCCTTCCACGACGTCCTTGCGGCGCAGGAGCGCGAACGCATGGCCCAGGAACTGGTGCTGCTCGCCGGCCGCGCCCTGGCCGCCGCCGGCAAGCGGGTCGACGCCGGCACCTTGTCGCCGGTCGAGCAGACCCGCGCCCGCGTGGCCCAGGGCAGCGCCCGGATCGAGGCGCTGCAGGCGGCGCGCGACCTGGATGGCGCGCGCTTTCGCCTGGCCGCCTTGTGGGCCGGTGACGCGCGCCAGCTCGAGGTCGTCGCGCCCCAGGCCGCGGCGCTGCCCGCCGCGCCGCCGCTGGACCGGCTGCTGGGGCAGCTCGACGGCGCCCCGGCGATGCGCCATGCACGGGCCCAGGTCGGCCACCGCCAGGCGCTGGCCCGGCTCGAGCAAAGCCGGCGCATGCCCGACGTGAACGTGATCGTCGGGACCCAGCGCGAAGGGAGCGATGCCCGCAACCGCGCGGTGCTCGGCCTGTCGGTGGCGCTGCCGCTGTTCAACCGCAACGATGGCGCCGTGCGCGATGCGCTGCGCCGGGTCGACAAGGCACAGGATGAAGAAGCCGCCGAAGGCGCGCGCCTGCGCGCCGAGCTGGCGCAGGCCCACGCCCGGCTGACGGCGGCGCTGGCCGAATGCGCGCTGGTCGCGGACGACGTCCTGCCCGGCGCCGAAGACGCCCAGCGCGCCGCCAACCGCGGCTTCGAACTCGGCAAGTTCGGCCTGATCGACGTGCTCGACGCCCAGCGCGTGCTGGCTCAATCGAAGAACCACTACCGGAACGCCGTGCTCGAAGCCCATCGCGCGTCGGCCGACATCGTACGGCTGCTCGGACACGCAGCCGTCCAGGAGAATCCATGAACAAGCAGCAAACCAAGGTCATCGCCATCATGCTGGCGGTCGCCGTCCTTCTCGCCGCCATCGTGCTGGTGCGCGACCGCGCGCCGGGCGGCGCCGATGAACACGGTCATCACGAAGAGCAGGAGCACGCCGACGAACATGGCGAAGCAGAGCACGCGAACGATGGCGTGATCCGCTTCACCGACACCCAGGTCGGCGTGGCCGGCATCACGCTCGCCATTGCCGGCCCGGTCCACCTGGACACGTTCATTCGCATGCCTGGCCAGATCGCGCTCAACGAAGACCGCACCGCCCACGTCACGCCGCGCGCCGCCGGAGCGGTCAGCGAAGTCAATGCCACCCTTGGCCAGCAGGTAAGCAAGGACCAGGTGCTGGCCACCGTCGCCAGCGCCGACGTGGCGCTGCAACGCGGCGCGCTGGCGACGGCCGAGCGCCGGTTGACATATGCGCGCAAAGTCCACGCGTCTGAAAAAATGCTGTGGGAAGAAAAAATCTCGGCGCGCCAGGACTTGCTGCGCGCCGAGCAGGAACTGAATGAGGCGCAAATCGCCGTGCACAGCGCGCGCCAGCAGTTGCAGGCACTGGGTGCGGTTGATGCCGGCGCGTCGAACCTGTTGAAAATCCGGGCGCCGTTCGACGGCGTGATCGTCGAAAAGCACATCACCCACGGCGAAGTGGTGGGCGCCGATACCCGCGTGTTCACGCTCACCGACCTGTCGACCGTGTGGGCCGACGTGGTGGTGCCGGCGCGCGACCTCGACATCGTCCGGGTCGGCACCGATGCCGTGATCCGTTCGATTGCCTCCAGCACCACGGCGCCGGGCAAGGTGTCCTACGTCAGCTCGCTGGTGGGAGAGGAATCGCGCTCGGCCAAGGCGCGCGTGGTGCTCGACAATCCGGGCGCGGCCTGGCGTCCGGGCCTGGCGGTGAACGTCGACATCGTCACCGGTTCGAGCGACGTGGCGGTGGCGGTGGCGGTCGAGGCGATCCAGACGGCGGACGGGCGCCAGGTCGTCTACAAGCGGGTCAAGGAAGGCTTCGTGGCCCAGCCGGTGGCCACCGGCCGTTCCGACGGCCGCTTCGTCGAGGTCACGGAGGGCCTGCGCGCGGGCGAAGCCTACGCGGCGGCCGGCAGCTTCGCGGTCAAGGCCGAGCAAGGCAAGGGGGAGGGCGGCCATGGACATTAAGCAGCCAGCCACCCTGTTCGACCGCCTGATCGCCACCGCCATCGCGCGCCGCTGGCTGGTGATGCTGGCGGTGCTGGCGATGGCCGGCATCGGCGTCTACAACTACGGCCGCCTGCCGATCGACGCCGTGCCCGACGTGACCAACGTCCAGGTGCAGATCAATACCGCGGCGCCGGGCTACTCGCCGCTGGAGACCGAGCAGCGCATCACCTATCCGGTCGAGGCGGTGCTGGCGGGCCTGCCGCACCTGGAGTATTTCCGCTCGCTGTCGCGCTACGGCCTGTCGCAGGTGACGGTGGTGTTCGAGGAGGGCACCGACATCCAGTTCGCGCGCCAGCTGGTCAGCCAGCGCCTGCAGGACGCGCGCGAACAGCTGCCCGCCGGCGTCGTCCCGGCCCTGGGTCCGATCGCGACCGGCCTGTCCGAGATCTACCAGTGGACGGTGGAGACCGAGCCGGGCGCGAAAAAGCCGGACGGCACGCCCTACACGCCGACCGACCTGCGCGAGATCCAGGACTGGATCATCAAGCCGCAGCTGCGCACCGTGCCCGGCGTCACCGAGATCAATTCGATCGGCGGCTTCGACAAGGAATATCTCGTGGCCCCGAACACGGCCACGCTATCGTCCTATGGCCTGCAGTTGCTTGATCTCGTCCTTGCGCTGGAGCGCAACAACAGCAACGTCGGCGCCGGCTACATCGAGCGCGAAGGCGAGCAATACCTGGTGCGCGCGCCGGGCCAGGCCGCGTCGGTCGACGACATCCGCAATATCGTCGTCACCAGCATCCGCGGCATACCGGTGCGGGTGCGCGACGTGGCCGAGGTGACGATCGGGCAGGAGCTGCGCACCGGCGCCGCCACCGAGAACGGCGTCGAGGTGGTGCTCGGCACCGTGGTCATGCTGATCGGCGAGAACAGCCGCGCGGTGTCGAAGGCGGTCGATGTGCGCATGCTCGAGATCAACCGCAGCCTGCCCAAGGGCGTGAAGGCGGTCACCGTCTACGATCGCACGGTGCTGGTCGAGCGCGCCATCGCCACGGTGCGCAAGAACCTGGTCGAGGGCGCGATCCTGGTGGTGGCGGTGCTGTTTTTCTTCCTCGGGAATATACGCGCCGCGCTGCTCACTGCACTGGTGATCCCGCTGTCGATGCTGTTCACCTTCAGCGGCATGGTCGGCAACAAGGTCAGCGCCAACCTGCTCAGCCTGGGGGCGCTGGACTTCGGCATCATCGTCGACGGCGCTGTCGTCATCGTCGAGAACTGCGTGCGGCGCCTGGCCGCGGCCCAGCACCGTCTCGGCCGCATCCTCACGCGCGAGGAGCGGTTCGCCGAAGTGTTCGAGGCCGCACGCGAGGCGCGCCGGCCGCTGATCTACGGCCAGCTCATCATCATGATCGTCTATTTGCCGATCTTCGCGCTCACCGGCATCGAGGGCAAGATGTTCCATCCGATGGCGTTCACGGTCGTGTTCGCGCTGCTGGGCGCGATGATCCTGTCGGTGACCTTCGTGCCGGCCGCCGTGGCGCTGTTCATCGGCCGCAGCGTCCAAGAAAAGGAAAGCCGCGTGATGGGCGCGGCGCGCCGCTGGTATGCGCCGGTGCTGGACTATGCGCTGGCCAACCGCGCCGTGATGCTGGCGTTCGCGGCGCTGGTCACCCTGCTCGCCGGCCTGATGGCCACCCGCTTGGGGACCGAATTCGCCCCCAACCTCGACGAGGGCGACATGGCGGTGCTGACGATGCGCGTGCCTGGCACCAGCCTGTCGCAGTCGGTCAAGATGCAGCAGCAGATCGAGACCACCCTGATGCGCGACTTCCCCGAGATCGCGCGCGTGTTCGCCCGCATCGGCACCGCCGAGATCGCATCCGACCCGATGCCGCCCAGCGTGGCCGACAGCTACATCATCTTCAAGCCCGAGAAGGACTGGCCGCGGCCGAAACGTTCGCGGGCCGAGGTGGAAAGCGCCATCCGCGCCACGCTGGAGGGCCTGCCCGGCAACAGCTACGAATTCAGCCAGCCGATCCAGCTGCGCGTGAACGAGTTGATCTCGGGCGTGCGCAGCGACGTCGCCGTCAAGCTGTTCGGCGACGACCTGGGCGTGCTGGAGGCGAGCGCCAACCGGATTGCCGCCGTCCTGCGCAAGGTGCCGGGCGCCAGCGAAGTGCAGGTGGAGCAGACCAGCGGCCTGCCGATGCTGCAGATCCGGGTCGACCGCGAGCGCGCCGCGCGCATGGGCCTGAACATCGGCGACGTGCAGGAGATGATCGCCACTGCCACCGCGGGCCGCGTCGCCGGCACCCTGTTCGAGGGCGACCGCCGCTTCGACATCGTGGTGCGCCTGCCGGAGAACGTGCGCGGCGATATCGAGGTGCTGCGCCGGCTGCCGGTGGCGCTGCCGGGTGGCGCCGAGGGCACGCGCAGCTTCATCGCCCTGGGCGAGATCGCCAGCTTCGAGGTCGCGCCGGGACCCAACCAGCTCAGTCGCGAGCAGGGCAAGCGCCGGGTAGTGGTCAGCGCCAATGTGCGCGGACGCGACATCGGTTCCTTCGTGGCCGAGGCCCAGGACCGTATCGCGCAGGAGGTGCGCATCGCGCCCGGCTACTGGACCGCCTGGGGCGGCCAGTTCGAGCACCTGACCACGGCGGCCGAGCGCCTGCGCCTGATCATCCCGGCTTCGCTGCTATTGGTCTTCGTCCTTCTGTACCTTGTGTTCAACAATGTGCGCGACGGCCTGCTGGTCTTCACCGGCATCCCGTTCGCCCTGGCCGGCGGCGTGGCGGCGCTGTGGGTGCGCGGGATACCGCTGTCGATCTCGGCGGCGGTGGGGTTCATCGCCCTGTCCGGGGTGGCGGTGCTCAATGGCCTGGTGCTGATCTCGTTCGTCCGCAGCCTGCGCCAGGACGGCGTGCCCTTGGCCGAAGCGGTGCGCCAGGGCGCGCTGGCGCGCCTGCGTCCCGTCTTGATGACGGCGCTGGTGGCGTCGCTCGGCTTCGTCCCGATGGCGCTGGCGGTCGGCACCGGGGCCGAGGTCCAGCGGCCGCTGGCCACGGTCGTGATCGGTGGCGTACTGTCGTCGACCGTCCTGACCCTGCTTTTGTTGCCAATTTTGTACGAATGGGCGCACCAGGAGCGACCCGCGCGGGACTGGCGGCCACGCGTGCGTGCGTTTTTTCGCTGGGACAGTAAAAATATCCCGTAGACAAGCGTGCGTCACATATTGCTCTATATGAAAATGGTATAGTTGGATGTTTAACAGAATTTCGTCCGCGCCAGCCCTGGCAAAGTGGGCCAGGCGCGGCGCCAATTACCATTTCAAGGGATAAGACAGATGAGCACGAAGGATTACGCGGATCGCATCAGCCAGACAATCCTGGACCAGGAGGCCACCATCGGCGCCGAATGGCTCGCCCAGCTCGAAGCGCTGAGCGTGCGCAGCAACGCCGCCGCGCGCGAACAACTGCGCTCGCACTGCAACCAGTTCCTGAAAGCCTTCGCCATCGCCACCCGTAGCGGTGAACTCGAGAATATCGAGCACCGCTCGTGGGACGAGGTGCGCGACCTGCTGGGCGAGATCTCGTCGACCCGCGCCAAGTCGGGTTCGACCCCGAGCGAGACCGCCACCTTCGTATTCTCGCTCAAGCAGCCGCTGTTCGCGCGCCTGCGCGAGGCCTTCGCCGGCGACGCCGAAGGCCTGGCGACCGCCTCCTGGACCATCAACACCCTGCTCGACAAGCTTGGCCTGTACACCATCGAGGTGTTCCAGAAGACCAAGGACCAGATCATCGTGCGCCAGCAGCAGGAACTGCTCGAGCTGTCCACGCCCGTGGTCAAGCTTTGGAACGGCATCCTGGCGCTGCCGCTGATCGGCACACTGGACTCGGCCCGCACCCAGGTGGTGATGGAAAACATCCTGCAAAAGATCGTCGACACCGGCGCCATGATCGCCATCATCGACATCACCGGCGTGCCGACCGTCGACACCCTGGTGGCCCAGCACCTGATGAAGACCATCGCCGCCGCGCGCCTGATGGGCGCCGACTGCATCATCAGCGGCATCCGTCCGCAGATCGCGCAGACCATCGTGCACCTGGGCGTGAACCTGGAAGACGTGATCACCAAGGCTACCCTGGCCGACGCCTTCCTGGTCGCGCTCGAGCGCACCGGCGCCGCGATCACCATCAAGAACGCCTGAGGCCCGCCACATGGAACGCATTCCGATCCTGCGCATGGGGGACCTGCTCCTGGTGACGATCCAGGTCGACATGCACGACCGCCTCGCCATGCAGTTGCAGGACGACCTGACCGAGCGCATCGTCGCCGACGGCGCCAAGGGCGTCCTGATCGACATCTCGGCGCTGGACCTGGTCGACTCCTTCATCGGCCGCATGATCAGCAATACCGCCGCCATGGCGCGCGTGCTCGACGCCCGCACCGTGGTGGTGGGCATGCAGCCGGCGGTGGCGATCACCCTGGTCGAGCTGGGCCTGACCCTGCACGGCGTGAAGACCGCGCTGAACGTCGAGAAGGGCATGGCCCTGCTCGGAAAGAGCTATAAATAATGGTCGACGCGCATACCGATGCCGTCCTGTTCGAGACGCACCTGCTCGATCATCACCGGCAGCACCGCAGCGGGCGCACGACCCTGCCGCTGCGTTCGGACGAGGACGTGGTGGGCCTGCGCAAGCAGGTGCGCGAGCGCGCGGTGGCGCTCGCGCTGTCGCTGGTCGACCAGACCAAGCTGGTGACCGCCGCCAGCGAGCTGGCGCGCAACACGATCAAGTACGGCGGCGGCGGCGAAGTGCATCTCGACGCCATGGATGACGGCCTGCGCAAGGGCATCGGCCTGCTGTTCGTCGACGGCGGCCAGGGCATCCCCGACATCGACAGCGCGCTGCGCGATGGTTTCACCACCGGCGGTGGCCTTGGGCTGGGCCTGGGCGGCTCCAAGCGCCTGGTCGACGAGTTCGACATCGACAGCCGTCCGAAGGAGGGCACCGCGGTGCTGATCGTCAAATGGAAGCGCTGATCAGTTCGCAATCCCCGCAGCAGGTGTTCGCCGTTTCCCACGCCAGCGACGTCGCCGCCGTGCGCCGCGCCGGCCAGAAGCTGGCCGAGTCGCTGGGCTTCAACGAGACCCGCGCCGGCCAGCTCGCCCTGATCATCACCGAGGCGGCCACCAATATCCTCAAGCACGCCGGCGAAGGCGAGATCCACGTCGGTCCGGCGCAGTCGCCGGCCGGGATCGGCATCGACGTGCTGGCGCTCGACCGCGGTCCGGGCATCGCCGACCTGGCCAGCAGCCTGATGGACGGGGTCTCGACCGCCGGCACCGCCGGCACCGGCCTGGGCGCGCTGCACCGCCTGTCGGACGAATTCGACGTCTATTCGACCCAGGGCGACGGCGCCGCGTTCTTCATGCGCCTGTGGCGCGACGTGCCCAGCCCCGACCCGTGCGGGGTCGAGGTCGGCGCGTTGTGGAGCCCGATCAAGGGTGAAGAAGTATGCGGCGACGGCTGGGCGGTCGCTTGCGGGAACGGCGGCGCGACCCTGCTCGCGGCCGACGGCCTTGGCCACGGCCCGGACGCTGCGCGCGCGGCCAACGCCGCGATCCGTGCGCTCGACCAGCGCGGCGCGATCGGGGCCGGAGAGCTGGTGCACGCGGCGCACGAAGCGCTGCGGCCGACGCGCGGCGCTGCGCTGGCCGCGGCGCGCATCGACTTCGCGGCCGACGAGATCCGCTTCGCCGGCGTGGGAAATATCGGCGCGGTCGCGTTCGACGATGCCCGCCGCGCGCTGGTGTCGCACAACGGCATCGTCGGCCACAATATGCGCAAGGTGCAGGAATTCACGGTGCCGTTCGGTCCGGGCGCACTGTGCATCCTGCACTCGGACGGCATCGAGACCCGCTGGGACCTGGACAAGTATCCGGGCTTGCAGGGCCGCAGCCCGGCGCTGATTGCCGCCGTCCTGATGCGCGACCATATCCGCGGGCGCGACGACGCGATGGTGCTGGTGGTGCGCCGCATGGCGGGCAGCCGATGAATTCCCAGCGCATCCTCGGCGTCGCCCTGGACAACGACCAGGATGTGGTGCTGGTGCGCCAGCGCGCGCGCCAGATCTCGGCGCTGCTGGGCTTTTCGCAGCAGGACCAGGTGCGCATCGGCACCGCGGTGTCGGAAGTCGCGCGCGGGGCCAGCCACCAGGGCGCGGGCGGCCGGGCGCTGTTCCAGCTGCGCGAGAACGAGGGCCGCCAGCACCTCGAGGTGCTGGTCAGCGCCGGCCGGCCGCGCGCGGCCACGGCCGGCGAACCCGAGACCGAATCGCTGCGCGAGCTGGCGATCATCACCGCGCACCGCCTGATGGACGCCTGCGAAGTCGATCCGGGCGAGGCCGGCGCGTCCACCGTCACTGTGCGCAAGGCGCTGCCGCGCCACGAGCACGTCACGCCGGCCCGGCTGGCCGAGATCGGCGCGCGCCTGGCCGACAGCCCGGTGTCGAACCCGGTGCACGAGCTGCAGCTGCAGAACCAGGAATTGCTGGCCACCCTGGCCGAGCTGCGCGAGCGCCAGGACGACCTGCTGTCGCTCACCCGCGAGCTCGAGGACACCAACCGCGGCATCGTGGCGCTGTACGCCGAGATCGAGGACAAGGCCGAGCGCCTGCGCCGCGCCGACGAGATGAAGTCGCGTTTCCTGTCGAATACCAGCCACGAGCTGCGCACGCCGCTGTCGTCGATCCGCGCGCTGGCCCAGCTGCTGCTGGATCGCATGGATGGCGACCTGACCGACGAGCAGGAACGGCAGGTGAAATTCATTTCCACGGCGGCGGCGGACCTGTCGGAGCTGGTCAACGACCTGCTGGACCTGGCCAAGATCGAAGCCGGGCGGGTCGAGACCCTGGTCGAGCCGGTGGTGGTCGAGAACCTGTTCCGCGCGCTCAAGGGCATGCTGCGTCCGCTGGTCGACGAGGCGCGGGTGGAGCTGATCTTCGAGCCGTCCGGCATCGAGGCACCGTTTTATTCGGACGAAGGCAAGATCTCGCAGATCCTGCGCAACTTCATCTCCAACGCATTGAAATTCACCGAGCAGGGCTCGGTGCTGGTGTTCGCCGCGCACGACCCGGAAGCCGACACCATCGCCTTCGCGGTGGCCGACACCGGCATCGGCATCAGTCCCGACAACCTGCAGCTGATCTTCGAGGAATTCAGCCAGATCGAGCATCCGCTGCAGCGCCGCAGCAAGGGCACGGGGCTCGGCCTGCCGCTGTGCCGCAAGCTGGCCGACCTGCTCGGCGGGCGGGTCGACGTATCGAGCACCCTGGGCGTCGGTTCGACGTTTACACTGACCCTGCCGCGCACCCTGCCCAACAGACCGCAGCAACCGACCATGGATCCTGATGGAACCGCATCATGAATAGTCATCCGACCCAGATTCTCAACGTCGACGACAACGACGGTGCCCGCTACGCCAAGACCCGCATCCTGCAGAGCGCCGGTTTCGACGTCATCGAGGCTGCCAACGGCACCGATGCGCTGGAAATGGTCAGGCGCCACCTGCCGGCGCTGGTTCTGCTCGACGTCAAGCTCCCGGATATCAACGGCATCGAGGTGTGCCGCCGCATCAAGGCCGAATCGGACAGCAGCAGCGTGCTGGTGCTCCAGACCTCGGCCGCGCTGACCGGCCGCGCCGACAAGATCCGTGGCCTGGAGGGCGGCGCCGACAACTACCTGGCGGCGCCGATCGAGGCCGATGAGCTGATCGCCAACGTCAATGCGCTGCTGCGCATGCGCCGCATCCAGGTCGACCTGCGCGACAGCGAGGAGCGCTTTCGCCAGCTGACCGACAATATCGACGATGTGTTCTGGATGTTTTCGGTGCCCGGGCGCGAGCTGGTCTATGTCAGCCCGGCATATGCGACGGTGTGGGGCGGCAGCGCCGAAGCGCTGCGCCAGCATCCCGGCGCCTGGCTCGACGCGGTGCACGCCGACGACCGCGCGCGCCTGCGCGCGCGCTGGGAAAACCTGGCGGACGAGCCGCACTACGATGAAGAATTCCGCCTCCATGGCGCCGATGGCCAGGTGCGCTGGGTGCGCGACCGCCTGTTCCCGGTGCGTAATGCGCGCGGCGACGTCTACCGGGTGGCGCGCATGAGCAGCGACATCACGGCGCGCAAGGAGATGGAAGCGCTGCTGCGCACCGCCGACAGCAACAAGAACCAGTTCCTGGCGACGCTGGCGCACGAGTTGCGCAATCCCCTGAGCCCGATCCGCAACGCGGCGGCCCTGCTGGGCGCCAGCGGAGAAGGCGCAGCCGAGCGCCAGGCGCGCGCGCGCGACGTCATCACGCGCCAGGTCGACCACCTGGCGCACCTGGTGGACGACCTGCTGGACGTGGCTCGCATCTCCGAGGGCAAGATCGTGCTGCGCAACGAGGAAGTCGACCTGAAGGGCGTGATCGCGCAGGCGATCGAGACCGCCGGGCCCTTGATCGGCACGCGCGAGCACAGCCTGGAAGTGCAACAGCCGAACGACGACATCTGGGTGATGGGCGACCCGGTGCGCCTGGCCCAGTCGGTCGGCAACCTGCTGCACAATGCGGCCAAGTTCACGCCGGCCGGCGGCGCGATCGTGCTGGGCGTGGAGGTCGCCGGCGAGGGCGAAGGCGGGCAGCAACGCGTGCGCATCTCGGTGCGCGACAACGGGATCGGCATCGACGAGGACAACCTGCCGCGCATCTTCGGCATGTTCGCCCAGGCCGCTGTGCCGCCGGACCGCGCGCCGGAAGGGCTGGGCATCGGCCTGTCGCTGGTGTCGCACCTGGCCGAACTGCATGGCGGCCGGCTGGAGGCGGCCAGCCCGGGCATCGGCCAGGGCAGCACCTTCACCATCGAACTGCCGCTGCTGCGCATCGCGACCGGCGTGCATGAAGCGGCGCCACAGGAACCCGAAACCGGCGCGGAGTCGGGCGGCATGCGCGTGCTGCTGGTGGACGACAATATCGACGCCATGGAAATGATGGGCTTCCTGCTGGCCGAGATGGGTTACCAGCCGCTGACCACGGCCGACGCCGGCGAAATCGAGGTGCTGGCGCTGCGCCACAAGCCGCAGGTGATCGTGCTCGACATCGGCCTGCCGGGCGTGGACGGCTACCAGGTGGCGCGCCGCCTCAAGGCCAACGCGGAACTGGCGCATATCCGGCTGGTGGCGCACACCGGCTACGGCTCGCCCGAAGACCGCCGGCGCGCGCAGGAGGCGGGGTTCGATGCGCACCTGGTCAAGCCGGCGGAGTTGTCGGACCTGGAAGCGGCGCTGCGCGGTTGAGTCACCCGTCACGCGCGCCTTCGCCTCACCGCTCGCACGTCGTTACCTCCACTGGAGGTAACGACTACCCGCGTAGGCGGGTACCCAAGGCATTCGCACAGCCGCAAACAGTGAACGCTGCCGTGCTGCGGGCGCACTTGGGTTCCCGCCTTCGCGGGAACGACGTGGTGGCGACTCGATTACGCCAGTAGCGCCACCGCTTTCACCTGCGCCCACAACGCACACCCTGGCGCGATCGCCAGTTCGCGCCGCGAGCGTTCGGTGATGCGCGCCAGCAGCAGGGTCTCGCCCACCTTCAAGCGTACCAGCACCTGGCCCGCCGCCGGCGGCCCCACCGCATCGACCACGGCCGGCAGGATATTGGTAATGCTGCTGCCGCGCGGCCGCTCGAGCGCCAGGCTGACGTCGCGCGCATGGATGCGGCAGCGCATCCGGCTGCCGATGGCGGCGTCGCGCCGGCCCACCAGCAGCACGCCGCCCGGGAATGCCAGGTGCGACAGGCCGTCGGCATCGTGTTCGGCGAGCACGGCCTCGATCATTACGCCGGCGTCGTCCTTGAAACCGGCCGCCAGGTCGAGCCGCGCCAGGGTGGAGGCGAGCGGGCCACTGGCCAGTACGCGTCCCTGCTCCAGCACCACCAGGTAATCGGCCAGGCGCGCCACCTCGTCGGCGGAGTGGCTGACGTAGACCACCGGCAGCGCCAGTTCGTCGTGCAGTCGCTCCAGGTAGGGCAGGATTTCCTGCTTGCGCTTCATGTCGAGCGCCGCCAGCGGTTCGTCCATCAACAGCAGGCGCGGCGAGGCGAGCAGGGTGCGCGCGATCGCGGCGCGCTGGCGTTCGCCGCCCGATAGCGTCGCCGGTCGCTGCTTTAGCAGGTGGCCGATGCCGAGCAGCTCGGTCACGGGCCCGACCTCGAAGCGGCGCGCATCGCGTGGCAGGCGCTTGAGGCCGAACTCCAGGTTGGCGCGCACATCGAGGTGCTCGAACAGGCTCGCTTCCTGGAACACGTAGCCGATGCCGCGCCGGTGGGTCGGCACGAACAGGCCACGAGCATCGTCTTGCCAGATGTCGTCGCCTACCGCGATGAAGGCGCCAGGCGTGCGTTCCAGACCGGCCAGGATGCGCAGCACCGTGGTCTTGCCGGAGCCGGAATGGCCGAACAGGGCGCTCACGCCGTGGTCGGGCAGGTCGAGGTCGACGTCCAGCAGGAATTCCCCGCCGTCGCCGCTGCGGTCCAGTCTTACCTTGATACGAATGCCGCTCATCGGCGCGTCCCCCTGACCGACTGCGGATACAGCGTGTAGAGCACCAGCAGCACCACGAAGGAGAACACCAGCATGCCACCGGCCAGCCAGTGTGCCTGCGCGTATTCCATCGCTTCCACGTGGTCGTAGATCTGGGTCGAGACCACCCGCGTCTTGTCCGGTATGTTCCCGCCAATCATGAGCACGACGCCGAACTCGCCGATGGTGTGGGCGAAGCCGAGGATGGCGCCCGTGACGAAGCCGGGACGCGCCAGCGGCACCACGACCGACCAGAAAGTGTCCCAGGGCGTGGCGCCCAGGGTTGCCGCCACTTCCAGCGGGCGCGTGCCGACCGCCTCGAAGGCATTGGTCAGCGGTTGCACCACAAAGGGCAGCGAATAGAACACCGAGGCGATCACGAGGCCGGTGAAGGTGAACGACAGCGTGCCCAGGCCGAGGGCCTGGGTGGCCTGGCCGAGCGGGCCGTTGGGGCCCATCGCCAGCAGCATGTAGAAGCCGATCACGGTCGGCGGCAGCACCAGCGGCAGCGCCACCACGGCGCCGACCGCATGCCGCAGCCTGGAGTGCGTGCGCGCCAGCCACCAGGCCAGCGGCGTGCCGAATACCAGCAGGAGCAGGGTGACGACCGCGGCCAGCTTGAGGGTCAGCCAGATCGCGGCAAAATCCGAACCATCCAGCATCCGCTCAGACTTCGTAGCCGAAGGTGCGGATCAGCGCTTTCGCCTTGTCGGTGCGCAGGTATTGCAGCAGCGCCTGGGCTGCCGGGTTCTTCGCGCCCTTGGCCAGCAGGGCGGCGTCCTGGCGGATCGGGTCGTGCATGGTGGCAGGGACGATCCAGCCCGAACCCGAAGTGAACTTGCCGTCACGCCAGACCTGGGCCTGGGCCACGAAGCCCAGTTCGGCGTTGCCGGTGCTGGCGAACTGCCAGGCCTGGGCGATGTTCTCGCCTTGGACGATGCGCGGCTGCACGGTGTCGTACAGGCCCAGCTTTTGCAGGGTGGCGACGGCCGCGGCGCCGTATGGGGCGGTCTTCGGATTGGCGATCGACAGGTGCCTGTAGGTGCCGGTCTTGAGGACGTTGCCGCCGGCATCGACGACGCCATCCTTGGCCGACCACAGCACCAGGCGGCCAGTCGCGTAGGTGAAGCGGCTGCCGGCCACCATGTGGCCTTCGGTCTCCAGCTTGGCCGGGGTTTCGTCGTCGGCCGCCAGCAGCACTTCGAACGGCGCGCCGTTCCGGATCTGCGCGTAGAATTTACCGGTGGCGCCGGTCGCGACGATGGCCTTGTGGCCGGTGTCGCGCTGGAATTCGGCGGCCAGTTTTTCCATCGGGCCGGCGAAGTTGGCGGCGACGGCGACCTGCACCTCGTCGGCCTGTGCGGCTCCCGAGATGGCAAGGACGGCGACCAGGCTGACGAGGTGTTTCATGGTGTTCTCCGTGGTTGGACTGGCGGTTGGATAAATGGCTGGATGAGCGATATATAATGAAGTATATAACGAATAACCGTATGGGAAGCAAATACGCATGAGCACGGATGACAAGCGCATCGCGCTGCAGGGCCAGGTCTGGATGACGGTCGGCGGCGAGCACCTGGGCGGCAGCAACCGTGTCGAACTGCTCGCGGCGGTCGGGCAACTGGGCTCGATCACCGGCGCGGCCAAGGCCGTGGGCCTGAGCTACAAGGCGGCCTGGGACGCGATCGACACGATGAACAATCTCGCCGGGGAGGCGCTGGTCGAGCGCGTTACCGGCGGCAAGGGCGGCGGCGGCACGCGCCTGACGGCGCGCGGCCGGCAGCTGGTGGACAATTTCAGGACGATCGAACAGGTGCACCGTGATTATCTCGAACGACTCGACCTCCAGGCCGGCGCGGTGGCCGACGATCTCGCACTGTTCACGAGGTTCAGGATGAGGACCAGTGCACGCAACCAGTTCTTTGGCACGGTGTCTCGAGTGACGCGGGGAGCGGTCAACGACGAGGTCACGCTCGACATCGCGGGCGGGCAAACCATCGTCGCGATCGTCACGCGCGAGAGCGCGGAGAGCCTGGGCCTGGCGCCGGGACGGCAGGCGTTTGCGCTCATCAAGTCGTCGTCGGTGATCGTCATGACCGGCGCGGATGGCGCGCGACTGTCGGCGCGTAACCAGCTGCAGGGGCAGGTCGCGCGGCTGATGCGCGGCGCGGTCAATTCCGAAGTGGTGATCGCGCTGGCGGGTGGCGGCAGCGTGGCGGCAACGATCACCAACGAGAGCGTGGATGCGCTGGGCATTGCAGAAGGGGCGGCAGCGACCGCGCTGTTCAAGGCCTCGAGCGTGATCCTGGGCGTGCCCGACTGACGGCGCGTGACAAAATCTGTTGCTTGCCTGTGTGCCGACAAGATCGAAAACTCAACCATGCAGATGGCCTGCTTTCGGCCAAAAGCGGAACTTCGCTCAACAGAACGTCTATTTGGAGGATGCCTACTTGGATTTGCTAAGAATTCTTGCTCTTGTTTTTGTCGTCTTCATTGGCATTCCGAACCAGATCATCGATTACAAGCATCGTAAGCGAAAGTTATATGAGCACGGGAATGCTTGGGCCTACTACACGAAGCTGAGCAAGGAAGGTAACTGGGAAGGCCGCTTCATGATGTGGTCGGGATATTTAGGTATCTATTTTATTTTTGGAGCAATCGGCTACACGTTCTACCTGCTAGTGCGGTAGAAAACTCCGAAAAAACGTCTGCTAGGGTTGGATCCGACCCTTCGTAACAGTCGGCGATTTTTTCGGCCCTGACGACCTGCTATGCTTGAGCTAGAGGGCCGCCTTCGGCCATGACCGAATATACCTGAGACATGAGACTTGAGCTGATCACTCCTTTTGATGCTTGCATATTCGAACGAGTCTTGCCGTTGACTGAAGCTGTGTATGGCTTGCACGAGGCGGGACAGGACTATGCAGAGACGCTTAAACAGCTGTCACTTTTAACCGGCCGTGTAGTCGGAAAAAACGATGTCCTTGGCGCGTTTGGCTCGATCGGGGCTGACGAGTTTGCAAAGCGTTTGACGATGGACTGGAACGCGATACCAACGAACCTTTCAGACTTGGAGCTACTGGAGTTAATCAATGCGATCTGCGAGGGACAGGGCAAAGCCATGACCCTCGAATACTGGATCGAGACCCTCGCGCTGAATACTGGCGATGACAAGGTTTCTGACCTCATTTATTGGCCAGAACAATACCTTGGCGGCGGCTACGATGGACACGAGCTGACGCCAGCTGAGATATTGGACATCGCCCTTACTAAGCGGCGTTCAGCAGAAAATCAGTCCTAGCCCACACCGAGGCCGCGTTACGGTTCGAACTGGGCTGCGTCCGCTTTGGGCCGGTTGCAGTCCTCTCCTTGAACTGCTCCGGCCAGAAACGGACGTCGAAAAAATCGAATCAACACGACCGATCGATCGGAAGAGCTATGGAAATATCTATACCTATCGAGCTTCCGTTTACACGTGACTCGGCAATTCGTGTGCTTGCCTGGGGCGCTGATCCAGACACCAGCCCCTATAGCCACAAGCAGATTGCCGAGTGGTGTGATCGTTTCTGGTGTCGGTATCGGGACATCGATGCTGAGCCAGCAATAGTAAAGTTGCTTCTCGTGTTAACCGATGTCGATACGCAGTGGGAGCTCTATTTGGTGAACACGTACTCGATTGACGAGCTACGTTCGAGATCATTTGAAGGCGAGACGATGCCTGTGCAATGGTTTCGCGACTGGCTTGAGGAAGTCGAGAAGTAGCGCATCGAAGGTCCACTCCGGGGCAAATTGGTTGCAGTTATGTACGAGGCGCCGCTTGATGAGACATCGCGCTAGCGTCGGTGGCGCTGGCATGCCCAACGGTTTTGCCGTGCGCACCACGGCCAACTACTGGCCGCACAGTTGTTGCACCGCCACGAGGCGCGGTGGCGGATCGCAGCGGCACAGGCACAGGTCGCCATCCAGCGCATACTGGCGGCCGTCGTGGCGCGCCGGCAGGTGCGGGCCGTCGAGGCCGATGATGCCGGTCGAGCCGCAGGCAGGGCAGGCCACCTGGTCGCCTTCTAGCGCGACCTTGACGCCGTCGAGCGCCAGTAGCGAGCTGGCCGAGGTCACGGTGCCGCCGGCCGTCGTCGATGCGCCAAGCGTGATGTAGTAGCGCTTTGCCATGTCCGCTCCTTGAATGCAAGGTTGCAGCATAAGGATGGACCGGTTGGCCAGTCTTGACAACCAATAAGTGTGGCGCAGCGTGAGGCAGACGTAAAAAAGCCCCGCGCATGACGCGGGGCCACAGGCTACGCAAGCTGCGCCGGATTACTTGTCCGTCACCGTGAACGCACCATACGGCTTGAGCTGCTCATCGAGCTTCGATGGATCGCCCACCACCACGATCGACTGGTTCTCGGGCGCGAAATACTTCTTCGCCACCGTGCGCACCTGTTCCGGCGTGACCTTCTGGATCTTCGGCACGTACTCGCCCAGGAACTCGGGCGGCAGGCCGACCAGCCAGTTGGCGGCCAGGGTGCTGGCGACTGAACGCTGCAGCTGGTTGCTGAGCAGGTAGCCGCCCGCGACGTAGCGCTTGTTCATGTCCATTTCCTTCGCCGGCACCGTTTCGCTGCCGATGCGCTTGTACTCCTTGAAGTATTCTTCCAGCGAGGCGCCGGTGACTTCGTTGCGCACGTCGGCGCCGCCCACCATCATGCCGCCCGCACGGCTCATGCGCGCGCCGGCCGACGCGCCGTAGGTGTAACCCTTTTCCTCGCGCAGATTGGTGTTGATGCGGCTCGAGAAGCCGCCGCCCAGGATGGTGCTGGTCAGGCGCAGTGGAATCTGGTCGGCCGCGCTGGCCGCGATGCCGGGGCTGCCCAGGCGCAGGGTCGACTGCACGCTGCCGTCGCGCTTGAGCAGCACGCGCGCCGGCTTCACGCCGGTGGCAACGACCGGGGTGTCCGGCAGCGCCGTGCCGCTGGCCTTCCAGTCGCCGAAGGCAGCCTTGGCCAGTTTCATTGCCTCGGCTTCGCTGATGCGGCCGGTGATCACCAGCAGCGCGCGGTCGGGGCGGAAGCGCTTCGCGTGTTCGGCGCGCAGCATGTCGGCGGTGACGGCATTGATCGACTCGACCGTCGGGTCGGTGCGGCCATACGGATGGTCGGCATACACCGCCTTCTTGATCGCGCGTTCGGCGCGGAAGCCGGGCTGGGTCTCGGAGACGCGTAGCGCCTGCAGCGCATTGGCCTTGGCCAGCGCCACTTCGTTTTCGGGGAAGGACGGCTGGCGCGCGATTTCCGCCATCAGGTTCATCATGGCCGGCGCCTGCGAGGCGAGGGCGTTGGCGAACAGCGTGATGCCGTCGGCGGCCGGGCCGGCGGCCACTTCGCCGCCCATGCCCTGGGCTGCTTCGGCGATGGCGCGCGAGTCGCGCTTGGCCGTGCCTTCGTTGAGCATCCCGGCCAGCATCGAAGCAAAGCCGCTCTGGGTCGCGGAGTCGGCCGCGAAGCCGGCGCCGCGCACGGCCAGCACATAGTCCACGCGCGGCAGGCCGTCGCGCGGCACGACCCACACGGTCAGGCCGTTGGGCAGGGTTTGCCGGGCGATCTTCGGCGCCGGGATCGATTTTTCCTGGCCGTAGGCGGGCATGCCTTTCGGCGTGGCGACGTCGGCCGAATGCGCCGCCGGCGCGAAGGCCAGCGCGATGGCAAGTGCGAGCATCAGTTTATTCATTTCGCGCTCCTTGGTTGGTGGCGCCGGCAGGCGCATTGTTGGGGGCTGCCGCGGTCTTGGCGGCGTCGATCATCGCGGCCGGCTTGCGGTCGATGACGGTGCGGTTGGTCGGCACCAGGTAGGTCTTGACCGCGCGCTGGATGTCGCTTGACGTCACGCCTTCGATCCAGCCCGGGATCTTGTTGACGACATTGGCGTCGCCCCACAGTACCTGCAGCTTGGCCATGGTGTCGGCGCGGTTTACGAAGCTTTCCAGCTTGTTGTTCCAGTCGGCCAGCATGCGCGTCTTGACGCGCTTGAGGGTGGCGTCGTCGACGCCGTCCTTCGCGATCTTCGCGATCTCTTCGTCCATCGCCTTGAGCACGGCGTCGGCGCTGCTGTCCGGCTTGTACAGCGCGAACACGGTCATCAGGGTCGGGCCGTTGTACTCCCACGGGCTGGTGAGGCCGAACATGGTGTCGACATTGAGGGCGATCTCGCGGCCCTTGACCAGGCCCTGGTAGAACAGCGAGGCGTCGCCGCCGCCCAGCAGCTCGGCCAGCACCGCGATCGGCGCCTGGTCGCGGCTGCCGCGTTCCGGCACCTTCCAGGCCGCCGCGATGGCCGGCACCTGGGCCAGGGCGTCGCTCTGCTCGAGGCGCTTCTCGGCGGTGTTGAGCGGCTCCGAGAAATCGGTCCCTTTCGGTACCGGGCGCGCGGGAATCGCGCCGAAGTATTTCTGGGCCAGGGCGAAGCCCTGCTGCGGCGTGATGTCGCCGGCGATCGCCAGCACTGCGTTATTGGGGCCGTAGTAGTCGCGGTGGAAGGCGCGCACGTCGTCCAGGCTGGCGTTTTCCAGGTCTTCGAAGCTGCCGTAGCCGTCGTGGTTGTTCTCCCATTTCTGGAAGGCGTGCTGGCTGATGTCGATCCACATGAAGCCGCCGTAGGGCTGGTTCTTCACATTCACGCGGATCTCTTCCTTGACCACGTCCTGCTGGTTCTTGAGCGTGGTCGGATTGAAGTCGAGGGTCTTCATGCGGTCCGCTTCCAGCCACAGGATCGGCTCCAGGCTCGAGGCCGGGGCGGTTTCGATGTAGTTGGTGAAGTCGGGCCGGGTCGAGCCGTTGTTCCAGCCGCCGCCGGCGGTGATGGTGGTGTCGAACACGCCCTTCGGCGCGTTCGGCGTGCCCTGGAACATCAGGTGCTCGAACAGGTGGGCGAAGCCGGTGCGGTTGCGCGGTTCGAGGCGCATGCCGACGTGGTAGACGACCGACACGCCGACGGTCGGCGAGCTGCGGTCTTCCGACACGATGACGGTCAGTCCGTTGTCGAGTTTCTTGGTATTGACCGGCAGGGTCCACTGGTCGGTCGAGGCGGCGAAGGCCGACATCGACAGGGTGAGCCCGGCCATCAGGACAGGTAATTGGCGCATGCGCATGGTGACCTCATTGATGAATGTTGGAGCGATGGCGCGAGGCCATCGGCGGATCATCTTAGCGCAATGACATGCAATTAAGTAACCCCTTTTTCTTGTCATAACGCACGGCCTGCCGATGTCATGCAGACGGCATCCATCCCGGGCGATTGCATTTCGGGCAGCGATTCGTGCAGTTCGTCGCATATGGCGTCGACCGGCCCGGCTTTCACGCTATAGTTGCAACATGACAAGTCCCGGCGCGAGGCCGGAACAAGAATTCACTGGAGAGAATGGATGAACCACCTGATCAAGCTGGGCGCCGCGGTTGCCTTGTTGGGCGTCTCGATCGGCATCGCCGGTGCCGCGCCGGAGACCGGCACCGAGACGCGCACGATCGACGCGCGCGTGGTGCGCGTCAAGCTCGAAGGGGTGGGCGACCTCCGGATCCGCCAGGGGACGACGCCGTCGCTGGTCCTCACCGGCGACGCGCGCCTGCTGTCGCGCACCACCACCGCGCAGCGCGGCGACA
This sequence comes from Telluria beijingensis, assembly GCF_030770395.1. Taxonomy (GTDB): domain Bacteria; phylum Pseudomonadota; class Gammaproteobacteria; order Burkholderiales; family Burkholderiaceae_D; genus Telluria; species Telluria beijingensis. Next base: position 2,178,890 of record NZ_CP132480.1, read on the forward strand.
CCCTCCAGATCGAGACCGAGGGCCGCAATTCCGGCTTCAGCTTCGGCCGCAGCTCCGGCCTGCAGGCCGAGCTGGTGCTGCCGAACCTGCGCGCGGTGTCGTCGGAAAGCGTCGGCTCCACCACGGTCACCGGGTTCGCCGGGGAAACACTGGAAATCAATCTCGATGGCGCCGGCTCGATGTCTGTATCATCGTCGGACTACCGTAATGTCAAGGCCAGCCTGGGCGGCGTCGGCAACCTCAAGATCCAGGGCGTCAACAGCGAGACGGTCGACCTGAGCCTGGGCGGCGCCGGCTACGTGACCCTGAGCGGGCGCAGCAAGCGCCTGCGGGCCGAGCTGGGCGGATTGGGCGGGCTCGACGCCCAGGCGTGCACGGTGGATGCGGTCACCCTCGACCTGTCGGGGCTCGGCAATGCCTCCGTCCACGCGCGCGACAGCGTCAACCTGGCGCTGTCGGGCATGGGCTCGGTGACGGTGTTCGGCAAGCCGGCCAACCGCAAGGTCGCCCTCGACGGCCTGGGCAAGGTCAACTGGAAGTAAGGACGCCCGCATCCCGGGAATATCGGAACGATCCAGATTCTGTGCACGAGACATGAAAAAAACACTCCTTGTGACGCTGCTTGCCATCGGCCTGCAATTCGGCCCGCAGACGAGCGCCCGGGCCGGCTTTGCGGAGGGCGCGAGCGCCTACAACGCCCGCAACTATGCATTGGCGCTGAAAGAAATCAGTCCGCTGGCCAGGGCCGGCAATCCGGACGCCCAGCACCTGCTGGGCCTGATGTACTACATGGGCCGCGGCGTCACGCGCGACTACAAGCAGGCCTTCGCCTGGCACCTCAAGGCGGCCGAGCAGGGCAAGGCCGACGCGCAATACGTGGTCGGCGCCATGTACTACACGGGCAACGCCGTGCCGCAGGACCAGAAGCACGCCGTGACCTGGTTCCGCAAGGCGGCCGAGCAGGGCCATGCCGAGGCCCAGCACGCGCTCGGCCTGATGTACCGCTATAACGTGGCCGGCGTGCCGCAGGATGCGGTGCTGGCCTATATGCTGTACAACCTGGCGGCCGCCGGCGGCCACCGCAACGCGGTCGACCAGCGCGCCGCGATCGCCAAGAAGATGACCCAGGAACAGGTTGAAGAAGCGCAGGCGCTGTCGCGCACCTGGAAGGTCGGCACGGCCTTGCCGACCGCGTCGAAGACGGGCGCCGGTATGTGATCTGGCGAACTGTGGCAGATGCTATTGCAGTCCAGCATGTGGGTGAACCCATGGACAGGAGGCTGCGATGGAACAGGTTGAATTGACGATGACGACCCAGGTGCCGGTATCCACCCAGGAGGCCTGGGCCTGGTCGACTTCGCTGAAAGGCGTGCGCGCCGAGATGCAGCCCCTGCTGAAGATCGTGTTCCCCAAGGGAATGAACGAAATCGGCGCCAACACCATGCTCGGCAAGCCGCTGGGCCGCTGCCAGTTCCTGCTGTTCGGCCTGTTTCCCGTCGATATGTCGAAGCTGACCTTCACCGAGATCGTGCCGGGCCGCCGCTTCGTCGAGCAGTCGCCGCTGCTGTCGATGCGCGCCTGGCGCCACGAGCGGGTGGTCACGCCGGCGGGCGACGGCCGCGGCGCCTGCGTCACCGACCGCCTGGCGTTTTCTCCCCGGTTCGCGACGCCGCTCGTGCGCGCCATGGTAAAGCTGTTGTTCGAGCATCGCCACAAGGTGCTGGCGCGCGCGCTGGGCGGCCAGCAGGTCGCGCCGGGCCGGGCCGGCATTGCGCCCGAAAAGGCGCGCCGCGACAGGTCCGCGTGGTAGGCTTCGGCTTCTGACCACTCGCACGCGCCTGTCAATACGGTGGCGGCGGCACTATGGAGCTTGTATGTTGATTGCCACTCACGGCGGCAAATTCCACGCGGACGATGCGTGGGCGGTCGCCGTCCTGAAGGTGCTGTTCCCCGACGCGGACATCGTCCGCACCCGCGAACAGGCCAGGATCGATGCCGCCGACTTCGCGATCGACGTCGGCGGGGTCTGGGACCCGGCCTCGGGCCGCTTCGACCACCACCAGAAGGAATTCGACGCCACCCGCGGCTCGGGCGTGCCCTATGCCAGCGCCGGCCTGGTGTGGCGCGAGTACGGCGCGCAATGCGTCGCCGCCCTGGCCGAGCGCCATACCGGCGAGCGCCTGGCCGACGACACGGCCCAGCAGATCGCCTATGCGATCGATGCCGATATCGTGCAATACCTCGATTTATCCGACGTGGGCGTCGCCAGGAACGCACCCGGCAGCTATGGGCTGTCGGCGGTAGTGTCTGGCTTCAATCCGGGCTGGCTCGACGAGCAGCGCCTGGGCTACGGCGAAGCGGTAGACACCTACCGCATGGGCCAGTTCATGCGCGCGCTGGAATTCCTGACCGACATCATGGGCAATGCCGTGCGCTACCGCGTGGGCGCCATGCTGGCCGTGACCCAGGTGCGCCAGGCCGAGGTGCTCGAAGACGGCAAGCTTTTATTCCTCAAGAACGCTGCTCTCCCCTGGAGCAGCGTGGTGCGCAAGGAAATGCCGAAGATCCTGTTCGTCATCAGCCACAGCCTGACCGAGCAGCGCTACATCCTGCACACGGTGCCGGTCGATACCGAAAGCTTCGACGCCCGGGCCGACCTGCCGGCCTCCTGGGCCGGCCTGCGCGATGCAGAACTGGCGGCCGTGACCGGCGTCGAGGATGCCGTGTTCTGCCATACCGGCCTGTTCATCGCCGCCGCCCGCAGCTATGAAGGCATCCGCAGCATGGCGCGCCAGGCGCTCGATGCGGTAGCGCAGTAAGGCAGATCGAGACGGTCTCCCGTACAATTGCGGTTTTAGTAACACGGGAGCAACACCAATGCGCGCCATCGAAATCACCCAGCCCGGCAAGCCGGACGTCCTGCAATTGTGCGAACGCCCGACCCCGGTCCTGAAGGCCGGCGAAGTATTGATCAAGGTCCATGCCGCCGGCATCAACCGCCCTGACGTGCTGCAGCGCCTGGGTAAATACCCGGTGCCGTCCGGCGCGTCCGACTTGCCCGGCCTCGAAGTGGCGGGCGAGATCGTCGACGGCGACCTGGCCGGCAGTAATTTTACAAAGGGCGACCTGGTGTGCGCGCTGGTGCAGGGCGGCGGCTATGCCGAATACTGCGCGGCGCCGCTCGACCAATGCCTGCCGGTGCCTCAAGGCCTGAGCACGCTCGAAGCGGCTACCTTGCCCGAAACTTATTTCACGGTGTGGAGCAATGTCTTCGACCGCGCACGCCTGGCCGACGGCGAAAGCCTGCTGGTGCAGGGCGGCAGCTCGGGCATCGGCGTGACCGCGATCCAGCTGGCGAAGGCGCTGGGCCACCGCGTGTTCGCCACCGCCGGCAGCGCGGACAAATGCCGCGCCGTCGAGGCGCTCGGCGCCGAACGCGGCATCAACTACCGCGACGAGGATTTCGCCGCCGTGGTCAAGGAACTAACGGGCGGCAAAGGTGTCGACGTCATTCTCGATATGGTGGCGGGAGATTATGTGGCGCGCGAGATCGATTGCCTGGCCGACGACGGCCGCCTGGTCGTGATCGCATTGCTGGGCGGCGCGCGCGCCGACCTCGACATGGGCCAGGTGCTGCGCCGGCGCCTGCACATCACGGGCTCGACCCTGCGTCCGCGTCCGGTGGCGTTCAAGGCCGCCATCGCGCGCCAGCTCCGTGAACACGCGTGGCCGCTGTTCGCGCAAGGGAAGATCAAGCCGGTGATCCACCAGGTATTCCCGCTCGAACAGGCAGCCCAGGCGCATGCCTTGATGGAATCGAGCACCCACGTCGGCAAGATCGTCCTGCAGGTGCGGGAAGAGTGACAAATTAAAACACGATAGAACGCGCGCCGGCAGGGCCAGGACGGCCCCGCCACGGCGCATCCGGAGGCGGCCCGAAGGCGGCTTGACAGCCCAGCCTTTGTTTGACCGCCATATGATCGACCGCTAGAATAGCGGGTTATTTGACATGGGGTAGTATGCGTCCCAAACTCGTCGTAGGTAACTGGAAGATGAATGGCAGCCGCGCAGGCAATGCGCAGCTGCTGCAAGGCATTCTCGCTGGATTGAACGACCAGGGCGCCGCTTGCGCCGTGTGCGTGCCGGCGCCGTACTTGTTCCAGTGCGAACAACTTCTCGCGGGCAGCGCGATGGCCTGGGGCGCGCAAGACGTCGCGACCGAGCCCTGCGGCGCCTTCACCGGTGAAGTATGTTCCTCGATGCTGCAGGATTTCGGCTGTCGTTACGTGATCGTGGGTCACTCCGAACGCCGCGCCTACCATGGCGAATCGAATGAACTGGTGGCAGCCAAGGCCAAGGCGGCGCTGGATGCCGGGCTGACTCCGATCGTCTGTGTCGGCGAAACGCTGGCCCAGCGCGAGGCGGGCGCCACCCAGGACGTGGTTGGCGCCCAACTGGACGCGGTGCTGGAAGTGGTGGGCGCCGATGCCGTGCCCAGGCTGGTGCTGGCCTACGAGCCGGTATGGGCGATCGGCACCGGCAAGACGGCGACGCCGGCGATGGCGCAAGAGGTACATGCCTTCCTGCGTCAAAAACTGCGCGACTGCAACGCCGGCGCGGCCGAAAACGTACAAATCCTTTACGGCGGCAGCATGAAGCCGGAGAATGCAGGCGATCTGATGGCGCAAGCGGATATCGATGGCGGTTTGATCGGTGGGGCGGCGCTAAAGTCGACTGATTTTCTCGGGATTATCGGGGCGGCCCCGAAAACTGTATAAAAACTGTCTCAAAGCATCACGAATTTTCGAATCTTTTGAAAATAAGAAATTTAAAAACGTTGTATTAAACCTTGGAATGGAATTGCAATGATCTGGTTCAATTTGATTATCGTCGTGCAGGTTGTTTCGGCCCTGGCCATTATCGGCCTGGTGCTGATGCAGCACGGTAAGGGCGCCGACATGGGCGCCGCCTTCGGTTCGGGCGCCTCGGGCAGCCTGTTCGGCGCCTCGGGTTCGTCGAACTTCCTGTCGAAGTCGACCGCCGTGGCGGCCGCGATCTTCTTCGGCTCGACTCTGGCCCTGGCCTATATCGGCAACAGCGGCGCCAGTGGCGAGAGCGGCGGCGGCGTCATGGGCCGCGTGACCGTGCCGTCGAGCCAGGCGCCAGCTACCGGCATCCCTGGCGGCGCGCCTGCGCAGACCGCGCCGGCCGACGTGCCGACCCTGCCGGCCGGCAGCGCCGCACCGGCCGACGCCGTGCCTGCAACCCCGGCACCTGCAGCGCCAGCCCCGGCAACCCCGGCGCCAGCCACGCCAGCCCAGTAAGACCGTTGCGGCGCGGCACCCGCGCCACACTTGCTCCTCAAAAACGCGCCGTTCTACGGCGCGTTGTCGTTTTTAGGCGTAGAATGCGGCGGCGCGTGGCGAGTGTAGTAAGCCATCCGGTGCTTGACCTTTGGAATATTGACGCACGACCTGTTTTGCAATGCTGTCCTGTCGGTGAGAATAATTGATGAGCCATCGATTATTTGGCGATACAAGGCAAAAAAATCGCAAATATCCTTGTGATTACGCAATTTGAGCATTGAAAAGACATGCTAAGGCAGGTTAAAATACTGGTCTCCAGCCGACGTGGTGAAATTGGTAGACACGCTATCTTGAGGGGGTAGTGGCGCAAGCTGTGCGAGTTCGAGTCTCGCCGTCGGCACCAAAATTTAGAAAGAGCCAGCAAGGGCGCACGGGTTTTTCCTCATGCCTGAGCTGGCTTTTTCACGAGGATCGTCGTCCGGTCCTGGTGGCAGGCTTGAAGCCAGGTTCGCACGATTCGGTGCTGCATCCCCGCAGTATTCCATTAACCGATCGTTCAGAAAGCTTCATCGTGAACCTCGAGAATTATCTCCCCGTCCTACTCTTTATCCTGGTTGGCATCGGCGTCGGTGTCGCCCCGCAGGTGCTCGGCCGCCTGCTCGGGCCGCACAAGCCCGACGATGCCAAGCTGTCCCCGTATGAATGCGGCTTCGAAGCCTTCGAAGACGCGCGCATGAAGTTCGACGTCAGGTACTACCTGATCGCGATCCTGTTTATTTTGTTTGATCTGGAAACGGCATTCTTCTTCCCATGGGGCGTCTCGATGCGCGAGCTGGGTTGGACCGGTTTCATCACGATGATGGTGTTCATCGCCGAGTTCGTGGTCGGTTTCTGGTACATCTGGAAGAAAGGTGCCCTTGATTGGGAATAAGCCATGGCAATTGAAGGCGTATTAAACGAAGGTTTCATCACCACCACAGCCGACAAGCTGATCAACTGGGCGCGCACGGGGTCGATGTTCCCGATGACGTTCGGTCTGGCCTGCTGCGCGGTCGAGATGATGCACGTGGGCGCGGCCCGCTACGACATGGACCGCTTCGGTATCGTGTTCCGTCCATCGCCACGTCAGTCCGACGTGATGATCGTCGCCGGCACCCTGTGTAACAAGATGGCGCCGGCGCTACGCAAGGTCTACGACCAGATGGCCGAACCGCGCTGGGTGATCTCGATGGGTTCCTGTGCCAACGGCGGCGGCTACTACCACTACTCGTATTCGGTAGTGCGCGGCTGCGATCGCATCGTCCCGGTCGATGTGTACGTGCCAGGCTGCCCGCCGACTGCCGAAGCACTGCTGTACGGCATCATGCAGCTCCAGAACAAGATCAAGCGCACCAATACCATCGCGCGCTAAAAACGGACGGCGTACTCCATGACGACAAAACTCGAGACCCTTGAACTCGCCCTGAAAAATGCATTGGGCGAGGGCGCTGCCATTTCCGCGGCGCTGGGCGAAGTGACGGTGGTGGTCAAGGCCGCGGACTACATCAAGACGATGCAGACGCTGCGCGACGACCGCACCCTGGCATTCGAACAGATGATCGACCTGTGCGGCGTCGACTATTCGACCTATGGCGAAGGCACCTATGAGGGCCCGCGCTTTGCGGTCGTGGTGCACCTGCTGTCGATCGAGAAGAACTGGCGCGTGCGCGTGCGCGTGTTCTGCCCGGACGACGAGATGCCTCTTGTCGAGACGATCACCCCGATCTGGCGCGCCGCCAACTGGTTCGAGCGCGAAGCGTTCGACATGTATGGCATCCTGTTCGAAGGCCACGGCGACCTGCGCCGCATCCTGACCGACTACGGCTTCATCGGCCACCCGTTCCGCAAGGACTTCCCGATCTCGGGCTACGTCGAAATGCGCTACGACCCGGAACAGAAACGCGTGATCTACCAACCCGTCACGATCGAGCCGCGCGAGAACATCCCGCGCGTGATTCGCGAAGAGACCTACGGGACGAAATAATGGCTGAGCTTAAGAACTACACCCTGAACTTTGGTCCGCAGCACCCGGCAGCGCACGGCGTGCTGCGTCTGGTGCTCGAACTCGACGGCGAGGTGATCCAGCGCGCCGACCCGCACATCGGCCTGCTGCACCGCGGCACCGAGAAGCTGGCCGAAACCCGCACCTACCTGCAGTCGGTGCCGTACATGGACCGCCTCGACTACGTGTCGATGATGTGCAACGAGCACGGCTATGTGCTGGCGATCGAAAAGCTGCTCGGCATCGAAGCGCCGATCCGCGCCCAGTACATCCGCACGATGTTCGACGAGATCACCCGCATCCTGAACCACCTGATGTGGCTGGGCGCGCACGCGCTGGACATCGGCGCCATGGGCCCGTTCCTGTACTGCTTCCGCGACCGCGAAGACCTGTTCGACGTCTATGAAGCCGTGTCGGGCGCGCGCATGCACGCAGCTTACTATCGTCCGGGCGGCGTGTACCGCGACCTGCCGGACACCATGCCGCAACACAAGCAGTCGCCGATCCGCAGCGCCAAGGCGATCGCCGAGCTGAACGAACACCGCCAGGGTTCGGTCATCGACTTCCTCGATGCCTTCACCAAGCGCTTCGACGGCTATGTCGACGAATACGAAACCCTCTTGACCGACAACCGTATCTGGAAGCAGCGTACGGTCGGCATCGGTGTCGTGTCGCCGGAAGACGCGAAAGCCATGGGCTTCACCGGCGCCATGCTGCGCGGCTCGGGCATCGCCTGGGACCTGCGCAAGCACCAGCCTTACGCCGCCTACGACAAGGTCGAGTTCGACATCCCGGTCGGCACCAATGGCGACTCCTACGACCGCTACCTCGTGCGCGTGGAAGAACTGCGCCAGTCGAACCGCATCATCAAGCAGTGCCTGGCCTGGCTGCGCGCCAACCCGGGCCCGGTGATGATCGACAATAACAAGATCGCGCCGCCAAACCGGATGGACATGAAGTCCAATATGGAATCGCTGATCCACCACTTCAAGTTGTTCACCGAAGGCTTCCACGTCCCCGAGGGCGAGGCCTATGCCGCGGTCGAGCACCCGAAGGGCGAGTTCGGCATCTATATCGTCTCCGACGGCGCCAACAAGCCATACCGCCTGAAAATCCGCACCCCGGACTACGTCCACCTGCAGAGCCTCGACGAGATGGCACGCGGCCACATGATCGCTGACGCGGTGGCCATCATCGGTACCCAGGACATCGTGTTCGGCAGTATCGACCGGTAATAAGAGGGCAGAGAAAAACTATGTTATCCGCGCAGTGCTATCAAAAAATCGATCGCGAGCTGGCCAAGTACCCAGCCGATCAACGCCAGTCGGCCGTGATGGCTTCGCTGGCCCATGCCCAGGTCGAACTGGGCTGGCTGTCGCCTGAAACGATGCAAGAGATTGCCGACTACATCGGCATGCCGGCCATCGCCGTGCAGGAAGTGGCGACTTTCTACAATATGTTCAACATCAAGCCGGTCGGCAAGCACAAGATCACCGTGTGCACCAACCTGCCATGCGCGCTGTCAGGCGGCGAGCACGCGGCCCAGCGCATCAAGGACGCGCTCGGCATCGACTTCCGCGACACCACCGAAGACGGCAAATTCACGCTGATGGAAGGCGAGTGCATGGGCGCTTGCGGCGACGCACCGGTCATGCTGGTGAACAACCACCGCATGTGTTCGTTCATGAGCGACGCCAAGATCGACGCCCTGCTTGAGGAACTGAACAAATGACCAGCCTGCACGACCGTCACATCAAACCGCTGATCCTCGCCGACCTGAATGGCGAGAACTGGCACCTGGCCGACTACGTCAAGCGTGGCGGCTATTCGGCGCTGCGCCGCATCATCGAAGAAAAGATCACCCCCGAGCAGATCATCGCCGACATGAAGGCCTCGGGCCTGCGTGGCCGCGGCGGCGCCGGTTTCCCGACTGGCCTCAAGTGGAGCTTCATGCCGCGCCAGTTCCCGGGCCAGAAATACCTCGTCTGCAATACTGACGAAGGCGAGCCGGGCACGTTCAAGGACCGCGACATCATCCGCTACAACCCGCATTCGCTGATCGAAGGCATGGCCATCGGCGCCTACGCGATGGGCATCACCGTGGGTTACAACTACATCCACGGCGAGATCTTCGAAGACTACCTGCGTTTCGAAGAAGCGCTGGAAGAAGCGCGCGCGGCCGGCTTCCTGGGCGATAACATCCTGGGTTCGACTTTCTCGTTCCAGCTGCACGCCCACCACGGCTACGGCGCCTATATCTGCGGCGAAGAAACCGCGCTGCTCGAGTCGCTGGAAGGCAAGAAGGGCCAGCCGCGCTTCAAGCCGCCATTCCCGGCCTCGTTCGGACTGTATGGCAAGCCGACCACGATCAACAACACCGAAACGTTCGCGGCGGTCCCGTTCATCCTGAACATCGGCGCCGAGAACTACATGGCGCTGGGCAAGCCGAACAACGGCGGCACCAAGATCTTCTCGATCTCGGGCGACGTCGAGCGTCCAGGCAACTACGAAGTCCCGTTGGGCACGCCATTCGCGACCCTGATGGAACTGGCGGGCGGCATGCGCGGCGGCAAGAAGATCAAGGCCGTCATTCCTGGCGGTTCGTCGGCGCCTGTCGTGCCGGGCGATCTCATGATGCAGACCGACCTCGATTACGATTCGATCGCCAAAGCCGGCTCGATGCTGGGTTCGGGCGCCGTCATCGTCATGGACGAGACCCGCTGCATGGTCAAGTCGCTGCTGCGCCTGTCGTACTTCTATTACGAAGAATCGTGCGGCCAGTGCACCCCGTGCCGTGAAGGCACCGGCTGGATGTACCGCATGGTCCACCGCATCGAGAACGGCCAGGGTCGTCCGGAAGACATGGATCTGCTGAACAACATCGCCGACAACATCAAGGGCCGCACCATTTGCGCGCTCGGCGATGCGGCCGCGATGCCAGTCCAGGCGATGATCAAGCACTTCCGCCAGGAATTTGAATATCACATCGAGCACAAGCACTGCCTCGTGCCCGCATACCTTTAAACCAGGTCAGGTAACGATCAAATGGTTGAAATCGAATTAGACGGCAAGAAAGTCGAAGTCCCACCGGGTTCCATGGTGATGGACGCCGCAAACAAACTCGGCACCTATATTCCGCACTTCTGCTATCACAAGAAATTGTCGATCGCAGCGAACTGCCGCATGTGCCTGGTCGAAGTGGAAAAGGCGCCGAAGCCGCTGCCAGCATGCGCCACGCCAGTGTCGCCCGGCATGATCGTGCGCAGCCACAGCGACAAGGCCGTGCAGGCCCAGAAGTCGGTGATGGAATTCCTGCTCATTAACCACCCGCTGGATTGCCCGATCTGCGACCAGGGCGGCGAATGCCAGCTGCAGGACCTGGCCGTCGGCTACGGCAAGAGCGGTTCGCGCTACGAAGAAGAAAAACGCGTGGTGGCCCCGAAAGAAGCGGGCCCGCTGATCTCGATGGAAGAGATGTCGCGCTGCATCCAGTGCACCCGTTGCGTGCGTTTCGGCCAGGAAGTGGCCGGCGTCATGGAATTCGGCATGCTGGGCCGCGGCGAGCATTCCGAGATCACGACTTTTGTCGGCAAGACCGTCGACTCGGAAGTGTCGGGCAATATGATCGACCTGTGCCCGGTCGGCGCGCTGACCAGCAAGCCATTCCGCTACTCGGCACGTCCATGGGAACTGCAGCGCCGCAAGTCGGTGTCGCCGCACGATTCGCTGGGCGCCAACCTGATCGTCCAGGTCAAGGGCGGTAAAGTCATGCGCGTGCTGCCGCTTGAGAACGAAGCGGTCAACGAGTGCTGGATTTCGGATAAAGAGCGTTTCTCGTACGAAGCGCTGGACAATGCCGACCGCCTCACCAAGCCAATGATCAAGCAGGATAGCAAGTGGATCGAGACCGAGTGGTCGACGGCCCTCGAATACGTTGCCCACGGCCTGCGCAATATCCGCCACGAGCACGGCGCCGACAGCCTCGCGGCCGTCGCCACCGCCCACTCGACCGTGGAAGAACTGTACCTGCTGAATAAAGCCTTCCGTGGCTTCGGTTCGGAGAACGTCGATTTCCGCCTGCGCCAGAGCGATTTCGCCCTGGACGGCCAGGTCACGCCATGGCTCGGCATGCCGATCGCGCAACTGTCGAACCTGAAGCGCGCGCTGGTCATCGGTTCGTTCCTGCGCAAGGATCACCCGCTGGTCGCTACTCGCCTGCGCGCCGCTACCAAGGCCGGCCTGCGCCTGTCGCTGCTGGGTGGTTCGGACGACGAGCTGCTGATGAAAGTCGCCCACAAGCTGACCGCGGCGCCAAGCGACTGGCTGGTCGCGCTGTCGGAAGTCGTGGTCGCCATCGCTGCCGACAAGAACATCGCTGTCCCGACCGGTTTCGAAGGCATCGAGGCATCGGATATCGCCCGCGCGATCGCCGCCTCGCTGGTCGTCGTCGGTGACGTCGACGTGCCAGGCGCCATCCTGCTGGGCAACGCTGCCGCACAACACCCGCAAGCCTCGAAGATCCACGCCGCCGCGCAGTGGATCGCCGAGCAGACCGGCTGCTCGTTCGGCTACCTGGTCGACGCCGCCAACTCGGTCGGCGGTCACCTGGTCGGCGCGACCTCGGGCAAGAAAGAATCGTTGTTCGACACGCCGAAGAAAGCCTATGTGCTGCTGAACGCGGAACCGGAACTCGATGCGGCCAACCCGCAGCAAGCCGTCGCCGCCCTGAACGGCGCGGAGATGGTCGTCGCGATGTCGGCCTTCAAGCACGGCATGGATTACGCCGACGTGCTGCTGCCGATCGCGCCGTTCTCGGAAACCTCGGGCACGTTCGTGAACTGCGAAGGCCGCGCACAGAGCTTCAACGGCACCGTGCGTCCGCTGGGCGACGCCCGTCCAGCCTGGAAAGTGCTGCGCGTGCTGGGCAACCTGCTGGGCCTGACCGGCTTCGACTACGAGACCTCGGAATCGATCCGCGACGAAGCCTTCGGCAAGGGCAATACCGATCTGTCGGCCAAGCTGAACAACAAGGCGAATGTCGCCCTGACCGTGGGTTCGTACGCTCCTGCCGGCCAACTCGAGCGCCTGACCGATGTGCCGGTGTACTTCACCGACGCGCTGTCGCGTCGTTCGGAACCACTGCAGCGCACCGCCGACGCCAATGCGCCGCTGGTCACGCTGTCGAAAGCGGTCGCCGAATCGATCGGCGTTGCCGCTGGCGACAAGGTCAAAGTGACCCAGGGTAGCGGCTCGGCCGTCCTGGTCGCCGACGTCGACAAGACCCTGCCGTCGAACGCGGTGCGTGTCGCCGCCGGCCATCCGGCAGTAAGCACGCTGGGCGCCATGTTCGGTTCCATCCAAGTTGAAAAAGCAGGGGAGGGCAAGTAATGGCAACGCCTGGTTATATCGATTCATTTACCGCTGGCGGCGCTGAACTGCTCGGTCCGGTCTGGCCGCTGGTCTGGACCATCCTGAAAATCGTCGCCGTCGTGGCGCCGCTGATGATCGCGATCGCCTACGCCACGCTGTGGGAGCGCAAGTTCATCGGCTGGATCCAGATCCGTATCGGCCCGAACCGTGTCGGTCCCGGCGGCCTGCTGCAGCCGATGGCCGACGGCCTGAAGCTCCTGATCAAGGAAATCGTCATCCCGGCCAAGGCGAACCGCAACCTGTTCGTCATTGGCCCGATCATGACCATCATGCCGGCGCTGGCCGCCTGGTCGGTGGTGCCGTTCGGCCCGCAATTCGCGCTGGCCGACGTCAACGCGGGCGTGCTGCTGCTGCTGGCGATCACCTCGGTCGAAGTCTACGGCATCATCATCGCCGGCTGGGCCTCGAACTCGAAGTACTCGTTCATGGGCGCGATGCGCGCCTCGGCCCAGATGATCTCGTACGAAATCCCGATGGGCTTCGTGCTGGTGGTCGTGCTGATGGTGTCGGGCACCCTGAACCTGTCGGGCATCGTCGCCGGCCAGCAGATGGGCATGTTCGCCGACATGGGCCTGAACTTCCTGTCGTGGAACTGGCTGCCGCTGTTCCCGCTGTTCATCATCTACCTCGTGTCGGGCCTGGCCGAATGCGGCCGTCACCCGTTCGACGTGATCGAAGGCGAATCCGAAATCGTGGCCGGCCACATGGTCGAATACTCGGGCATGTCGTACGCGATGTTCATGCTGGCCGAATACGGCAACATGATCCTGATCGGTACCCTGGCGTCGCTGTTCTTCCTGGGTGGCTGGTCGGCGCCGTTCGCCTTCCTCGACTTCGATGGCGTGCTCGGCGGCCTGGTGGGCTTCTTCTGGCTGTTCCTGAAAACCTTCGCCTTCGTGACCTTCTTCATCTGGGTGCGCGGTACCTTCCCACGCTACCGCTATGACCAGATCATGCGTTTGGGCTGGAAAGTGTTCATCCCGCTGACCCTGATCTGGCTGGTCGTCGTCGCCGTCTGGATGCAGACGCCGTGGAATATTTGGATGTAAGGAACGGACATGTCACGAATGAAAGAAATCCTCGGCAGCTTGATGCTGACCGAGTTGATCAAGGGCTTGGCCCTGACCGGGAAATATGCGCTGTCGCGCAAGATCACGGTCCAGTACCCGGAAGAAAAGACCCCGATGTCGAACCGGTTCCGTGGCCTGCATGCGCTGCGTCGCTACCCCAACGGGGAAGAGCGCTGCATCGCCTGCAAGCTGTGCGAAGCGGTGTGCCCGGCCATGGCGATCACGATCGAGTCGGCGCAGCGCGATGACGGCACCCGCCGCACCACGCGCTACGACATCGACCTGACCAAGTGCATCTTCTGCGGCTTCTGCGAAGAATCGTGCCCGGTCGACTCGATCGTGGAAACCCACGTGCTGGAATACCACGGCGAGAAACGCGGCGATCTCTACTACACCAAAGAGATGCTGCTCGCCGTCGGCGACCGCTACGAAGCCGACATCGCCGCCGCCCGCGAGGCGGATGCGAAGTACCGCTAATAACAAAAGGGTCCTGGGTAAGTCATGACATTTACAACTGTTTTGTTCTACGTGTTCGCGGCCATCATGGTGCTGGCCGCACTGCGCGTCATCACGGCCAAGAATCCGGTCCACGCCGCGCTGTTCCTGGTGCTGGCCTTCTTCAACGCGGCCGGCATCTGGCTGCTGCTGAAGGCCGAATTCCTCGCCATCGTGCTGGTGCTGGTCTATGTCGGCGCCGTCATGGTGCTGTTCCTGTTCGTCGTCATGATGCTCGATATTAATATCGACCGCATGCGCGAAGGTTTCTGGGGCTACCTGCCGGTGGCGTCCATCGTCGGTGGCCTGATCGTGCTCGAGATGGGCGTCGTGCTGTGGCACGGCTACGCCAACTTCGAGCAGAGCGCCGAAGCGGCTGCCCTGAACATCGGCGGCACCAAGGAGCTGGGCCTGCAGATCTATACCCGCTACATCTACGGCTTCGAGATCGCCGCCGTGGTGCTGCTGGTGGCGATCATCGCCGCCGTCGCCCTGACCCTGCGTCGCCGCAAGGACACCAAAGCCATCGACCCGGGCCTCGCGGTTCGCGTCAAGCGTAACGACCGCCTGAAGATCGTCAAGGTCGACACGGTCAACCAGCGCGCCATCGACGCAGCGAACGTCGAGAAGGCCGCCGCAGCCGCTGCTGCTGCCGCTGCCGCCGCCGAATCGAAGGAGCAAAAATGACCTTGACGCTCGCACACTACCTGATCCTGGGCGCGATCCTGTTCGCGATCTCGGTGGTCGGTATCTTCCTGAACCGGAAGAACATCATCATCCTGCTGATGGCCATCGAACTGATGCTGCTGGCGGTGAACCTGAACTTCATCGCGTTCTCCCATTACCTGGGCGACGCGGCGGGGCAGATCTTCGTGTTCTTCATCCTGACCGTCGCTGCCGCCGAATCCGCAATCGGCCTGGCAATCCTGGTGGTCCTGTTCCGTAACCTGGACACGATCAACGTGGAAGACCTCGACCGCCTCAAAGGCTGATGGTCTCGGCTAGATAAACAAAAACGAAAAGGTTCAACAATGGCGGGGCAAATTTCAACCTCACTCTTACTGGCGGTGCCTCTGGCGCCGCTGGCAGGCTCGGCGATCGCCGGCCTGCTCGGCACCAAGTTCCTGGGCAATGTGGTCGGCCGCAAGGTGTCGCATACCGCGACCATCCTGGGCGTGCTGATCGCGCTGGTCATCTCGGTGCAAACCCTGATGGCCACGCTCGACGGCTTCAAGCTGAATGAAGACATCTACACCTGGATGACGGTCGGCACGCTGAAACTGGCGGTCGGCTTCCAGATCGACACCCTGACCGCGATGATGATGTGCGTCGTGACCTCGGTGTCGCTGATGGTCCACATCTACACGATCGGCTACATGGCGGAAGACGACGGCTACAACCGCTTCTTCTCGTACATCTCGCTGTTCACCTTCGCGATGCTGATGCTGGTCATGTCCAACAACTTCCTGCAGCTGTTCTTCGGCTGGGAGGCAGTTGGTCTTGTGTCCTATCTCCTGATCGGCTTCTGGTACACCCGTCCGACCGCGATCTTCGCGAACATGAAGGCGTTCCTGGTCAACCGCGTGGGCGACTTCGGCTTCATCCTCGGCATCGGCCTGATCCTGGCCTCGGCCGGTTCGATGAACTACGTCGAAGTGTTCGCCAAGGCCGACCAGCTGGCCCTGATGACGGTGCCGGGCACCGACTGGCCACTGCTGACCGCCGCCTGCATCTGCCTGTTCATCGGCGCGATGGGCAAGTCGGCGCAGTTCCCGCTGCACGTCTGGCTGCCTGACTCGATGGAAGGCCCGACCCCGATCTCGGCACTGATCCACGCCGCGACCATGGTTACCGCCGGCATCTTCATGGTGTCGCGCATGTCGCCGCTGTTCGAACTGTCGGACGGCGCGCTGAGCTTCATCATCGTCATCGGTTCGATCACCGCGCTGTTCATGGGCTTCCTGGGCATCATCCAGAATGACATCAAGCGCGTGGTTGCGTACTCGACGCTGTCGCAGCTGGGCTACATGACCGTCGCGCTGGGCGTGTCGGCCTATTCCGTCGCCGCATTCCACCTGATGACCCACGCCTTCTTCAAGGCGCTGCTGTTCCTTGGCGCCGGTTCGGTCATCATCGGCATGCACCATGACCAGGACATGCGCAACATGGGCGGCCTGAGGAAATACATGCCAATCACCTGGATCACTTCGCTGATCGGTTCGCTGGCCCTGATCGGTACGCCGCTGTTCTCGGGCTTCTACTCGAAGGATTCGATCATCGAGGCGGTGCACGCAAGCACGCTGCCGGGTTCGGGCTTCGCCAACTTCGCGGTGCTGGCCGGCGTGTTCGTCACGGCGTTCTACTCGTTCCGCATGTATTTCCTGGTCTTCCATGGCGAAGAGCGTTTTGGCAAGGCACATGCACATGATCATCATGACGATCACGCGCATGACAAGGCTGCCGCGCACGACCACGCGGATCCGCACGCCAAGCACGACTCGGACGCGCACCATGAAGAGGAACATGACGACCACGGCCACCACGGTCTGGCCCCAGGCCAGAAGCCGCACGAGTCGCCATGGGTCGTGACCCTGCCGCTGATCCTGCTGGCAATCCCGTCGGTCATCGTCGGCTACCTGGCAATCGGTCCTATGTTGCACGGTAATTTCTTCGATGGCGTGATCACCGTCAATCCGGCTCACCCTGCGATGGCCGAACTGAACGAGATGTTCCACGGCGCCGGCGCGATGGCCCTGCACGGCCTGCAGACCGCACCGTTCTGGCTGGCACTGGCTGGCGTCGTTGCCGCCTACTACTGCTATATGGTCAACCCGCGCGTGCCGGCCTGGTTCTACGCCAAGCTCAAGCCGCTGCATACCCTGCTGGACAACAAGTACTACATGGATGCGTTCAACCAGAAGTTCTTCGCTGGCGGCGCACTGGGCGTGGGCAAGGGCCTGTGGAATGTCGGCGACCGCGGCCTGATCGACGGCCTGGTCGTCAACGGCAGCGCCAAAGTGGTGGCCTGGTTCTCGACCATCACCAAGCAGGCGCAGACCGGTTACATCTATCACTATGCGTTCGTGATGATCGTCGGCGTACTGGCAGCGATGCTGTACTTCTTCCCGTTCTGGCGCGGTTAATCACAGGCAGAGATAAAGAAAAATGATGCAGTCAACAATTTCTACGTTTCCACCGTACCTGAGCCTGGCAATCTGGCTCCCGATCCTGTTCGGCGTGCTGGTCCTGGCCATCGGCCGCGACAAGAACGCCGGGATGGTGCGCATGATGTCGCTGGCCGGCGCCGTCGTCAGCCTGCTGCCGACGATCCCGCTGATCGCCAACTTCGACAACACCACCGTCGGCATGCAGTTCTATGAGCAGGCTGCCTGGATCGACCGCTTCAACGTCTTCTACCGCCTCGGCGTGGACGGCCTGTCGCTGTGGTTCGTGCCGCTGACCGCCTTCATCACCATCATCGTGGTGCTGGCGGCGTGGCAGGTGATCGAAGAGCGCGTGGCCCAGTACATGGGCTCGTTCCTGATCCTGTCGGGCCTGATGATCGGCGTGTTCTGCGCGCTGGACGGCCTGCTGTTCTACTTCTTCTTCGAAGCCACCCTGATCCCGATGTACATCATCATCGGCGTGTTCGGCGGCCCGAACCGGGTGTATGCGGCATTCAAGTTCTTCCTGTACACCTTCTTCGGTTCGCTGCTGACCCTGGTCGCGATCGTCTACCTGTACACCCAGTCGAATACCTTCGACATCCTGGCCTGGCATGACCTGCCGCTGACGATGAAAGAGCAGATCCTGATCTTCATCGCCTTCTTCATGGCCTTCGCCGTGAAAGTGCCGATGTGGCCGGTGCACACCTGGCTGCCGGACGCCCACGTCGAAGCGCCGACCGGCGGCTCCGTCGTGCTGGCCGCGATCATGCTGAAACTGGGCGCCTACGGTTTCCTGCGTTTCTCGCTGCCGATCACCCCGGACGCGAGCCAGTACCTGGCGCCGGTCGTCATCGGCCTGTCGCTGGTGGCCGTGATCTACATCGGCCTGGTGGCCCTGGTCCAGAAGGACATGAAGAAACTGGTCGCCTATTCGTCGATCGCGCACATGGGTTTTGTTACCCTGGGCTTCTTCATGTTCAACGACCTGGGCGTGCAGGGCGGCCTGATGCAGGCGATCTCGCACGGCTTCGTGTCGGGCGCGATGTTCCTGTGCATCGGCGTGCTGTACGACCGCGTGCACTCGCGTGAAATCGCCGACTACGGTGGTGTCGTAAACACCATGCCGAAATTCGCCGCTTTCGCCGTGCTGTTCTCGATGGCCAATGCCGGCCTGCCGGCGACGTCGGGCTTCATCGGCGAATTCATGGTCATCCTGGGCGCCGTCGAGTTCAACTTCTGGACCGGCGTCGCATCGGGCACCGCCCTGATCCTGGGCGCGGCCTATTCGCTGTGGATGGTCAAGCGCGTCGTGTTCGGCCCGGTCGCCAACAAGAAAGTCGCCGAGCTGACCGACCTGAACGGTCGCGAGTTCGCCATCCTGTCGGTGCTGGCAATCGCTACCCTGGCGATGGGCCTGTACCCGGCGCCGATCGCCGAGACGCTGCAAGTGTCGGTCACCGACCTCTTGCAACACGTCGCAGTCAGCAAAGTGCCTCAATAAAACGCCATGAATGAAATGAACTCGACCCTGTTATCGGCCGCCGACACCAATCTGGCGCCGGTGTATGCCGAAATCTTCCTGCTGATCGCGACCTCCGCGATCCTGCTGATCGACCTGTTCCTGAAGGAAGGCAAGCGCAATCTCACTTACGGCCTGTCGCTGCTCGCGATCGGTGGTTGCGCGATCTTCTCCTTCATGGACTTCCAATCGGGCGCGACCGTATATACCTTCAGTGGCATGTACGTGTCGGACCCGATGTCGAACCTGCTCAAGATGTTCACCTACCTGGCCATGGCCATGACCATCGTCTACTCGCGCCAGTACGCCGGCGACCGGGGCATGATGTCGGGTAACCTGGGCGGCGAGTTCTACACGCTCGCGCTGTTCTCGATGCTGGGCCAGATGATCATGATCTCTGGTAACAGCATGCTGTCGATCTACCTGGGCCTGGAACTGATGTCGCTGTCGCTGTATGCGCTGGTTGCACTGCGCCGCGACCACGCCGTCTCGACCGAAGCCGCGATGAAGTACTTCATCCTGGGCGCCCTGGCATCGGGCTTCCTGCTGTACGGCATCTCGATGATCTACGGCGCGACCGGCTCGCTCGACATCACCACCATCGGCCAGGTAACCGCGGCTGAAGGCGCCAACCGCACCATCCTGGTGTTCGGCCTCGTGTTCGTGGTGGCCGGCCTGGCCTTCAAGCTGGGCGTGGTGCCGTTCCACATGTGGGTACCGGACGTCGTGCAAGGTTCGCCGACCGCCGTGACCCTGCTGCTGGGCGGTGCACCGAAGATCGCCACCTTCGCCATCGTGATCCGCCTGCTGGTGGAAGCGCTGCCGTCGATGGCCTTCGACTGGCAGCAGATGCTGCTGGTGGTCGCCGTGCTGTCGCTGGCCTTCGGTAACATCACCGCGATCGCGCAGACCAATATCAAGCGCATGCTGGCGTACTCGACCATCGCCCAGATGGGCTTCGTGGTGCTGGCCCTGGTGGTTGGCAACGTCGATGGCGATACCACCAACGCCGCCGCTGCCTACAGCGCCGCGATGTACTACACCATCATCTATGTGATCACCACGGTCGGCACCTTCGGCCTGATCATGATGCTGGCCCGTGCGGGTCACGAAGCCGAACTGATCAGCGACTTCAAGGGTCTCGGCAAGCGCAGCCCATGGTTCGCGATCGTCGCCACGATCCTGATGTTCTCGCTGGCCGGCGTGCCGCCTGCGGTGGGCTTCATCGCCAAGTACGCCGTGATCCAGGCCGTCGCCGATGCCGGCATGGTGTGGCTGGCCGTCGTGGCCGTGATGTTCTCGCTGATCGGCGCGTTCTACTACCTGCGCATCGTCAAGACCATCTGGTTCGACGAGGCCGTCGACACCAACGCGATCTCGACCCCGTTCGATATGCGCGTCATCATGTCGCTCAATGGCGTGGCCGTGATCGTGCTGGGCGTGATCCCGGGCGGCCTGCTGGCCATCTGCTACAGCGCCATGCAGGCGACCCTGGCGAATTAAGCCATGGATAGCTCGCTGGCCGTCATGCTGGTGATTGCCCTCGCGCTGGCGGGGGCCAATCTGCCGTTCGTGAACGAGCGCCTGTTCGGGCTCGTGCCGGTCCCGGCCGGCAAGGCGGCGGTGGGGGAGCCTCGCAACAAGGCGTTCGCGCTACGCCTGCTCGAACTGGTGGTGCTGTACTTCCTCGTCGGGCTGGTGGCAAAGCTGCTGGAGTCGCGCATCGGGTCGGTGTTCGTGCAGACCTGGGAGTTTTATGCGGTCACCGGCTGCATGTTCCTGGTGCTGGCGTTTCCGGGATTCGTGATGCGGTATATGCGCAAGCGGCGCTAAGCCGGTCAGTTATAGCAAGCACGTCGTTCCCGCGCAGGCGGGAACCTGAGTTTTCAGCGTTGTCGATACGCGAGCAACTTAGGTTCCCGCCTTCGCGGGAACGACGCATTTTGGGCCAACGAAAATGCATGCGTGCTGGCTCCGCCGCCGTTGCGTTTGGCTTATGATTGTTACTACCTGCATATCATACGGAGCACATAGTGTCGGAACTGAAAGAAACTCGCATCGATGGCGGCGTGGTCTATGACGGCCATTTCTTGACGGTCGAGAAAGACCGCATCCGCCTGCCCGACGGTTCGGAAAGCCAGCGCGAATTCTTCCGCCATCCCGGCGCCGTCGTGATCCTGCCGCTGCTGCCCGACGGCCGCGTGCTGCTCGAGCGCCAGTTCCGCTATCCGCTGGGCCGGGTGTTCGTCGAGTTCCCGGCCGGGAAGATCGATCCGGGCGAAGACCACCTCCAATGCGCCAAGCGCGAGCTCCGGGAAGAGACCGGCTACACGGCGGGACGCTGGCGTTTCGTCTGCACCATCCACAACGCCATCGCCTATTCGGACGAGCACCTCGAGATCTTCCTGGCCGAAGACCTGACGGCGGGCGAGCAGCAGCTCGACGCCGGCGAGTTCCTGGAAACCTTCAGCGCCACCGTGCCCGAACTGCTCGAGATGGTGCGCAAGGGCGAGGTCACCGACGTCAAGACCATCATCGGCGCCTTCTGGCTCGAGAAGATCCTGGCCGGCGACTGGACGCCGGCCTGACGATCATGCTGCGGTTCGTGGCGCGCGCGCTGCCGGCGGCGCTGCTCGTGGCACTGGCGATGCCGGCCACGGCTGCGGCCCAGCAGCGTACGCCATTCCAGGCGCAATGCGAAGACACGCTGGGCGAGACGATCTCCGTGCTGTCCAGCCGCCAGGAAGGCTATCGCATCGACAACTCGCGCTCCTACTACGACCTGACGCGCCTGAAGGGCAATGTGCGCCGCGGGTCCTGGGTGCTGGGCCTGACGCATACCGAGGCGCGGGTGAGCATCAAGGTCGGCGGGCGCATGCTGATCGACCAGGCCAGCGGCTATGAATGCGTGGCGCCGCGCATCGACGTCAACCTGTATTACGCGCCGATCGTGATCTATGTCAGCCGCGAATTCCCTCCGGGATCGTGCTCTTACCAGGAAGTGCTGGCCCACGAACTGCGCCACCTGCGCACCTACCAGGATTTTTTGCCGCGGGCCGAAACCATCGTGCGCACGCGGCTGGCGGCGCGCTTCGCCGGCAAGCCGTTATATGCGCCGATCGGGCAAGCAAGAAGCCTGCTCCAGCGCGAAGTCGACCGCAGCTGGATGCCCTACATTAAACGTGAGATGGAAAAGGTCGAAGTCTTGCAGGCTGCCATTGATACGCCGCAGGAATACGCCCGCCTGGGCAAGGTTTGCGCAGGTGAGGTACAGTCTTTGCTTAGACAGGCATCACGAAGTCGTTCATGACGAATCAAACGAACACAGCTGCACTGCGCGGCGCGACACGGTATGTGGCCCTGATCCCGGCCGCCGGGGTCGGCGCCCGCATGGCGGCCGGCAGTCCCAAGCAGTACCTGCACATCGGCGCCAAGCGCATGCTGCGCCATACGGTCGACGCTTTCCTCTCCAGCCCGCTCATTGCCCATACCTATGTCGTGGTCAGCGCGGACGACCCCTTCATCGATGCCGTGCTGTCCGACGCCGGTCGCGAAGGCAGCCGCGTCACCGTGCTGCGCTGCGGGGGCGCCACCCGCATGGAATCGATCCGCAACGGCCTGCATGCGCTGGGCGAGGTGCTTGGCCCGGACGACCGCGTGCTGGTGCACGACGCCGCCCGGCCGGGCCTGAATGCAGCGCTGATCGAGCGCCTGATCGTGGAAACCGGCGACCACGCCGCCGGCGGCCTGCTGGCCTTGCCGGTGGTCGACACCGTCAAGCGCAGGGACGGGGGCAGCGTGGTCACCGTGCCGCGCGACGGCCTGTGGCTGGCCCAGACGCCGCAAATGTTTTCCTACGCGCTGCTGTGCCGCGCGCTCGACGCGGCCACGGACCCGGCTGCGATCACCGACGACGCCAGCGCGGTCGAGGCGCTGGGCCTGGCCCCCAAGTTGGTGGAAGGCCATCCGCGCAACCTGAAAGTCACGCTGCCGTCCGACATCCGGATCGCCGAGATGTACCTGGCGGCCGACGAACCCATTTGATTCAACCGAAGAACCACACATCATGGCACTCGCATCCTACAACCCCAACCCACCGTTTCGCATCGGCACCGGCTACGACAACCATGCGCTGGTCGAAGGCCGCAAGCTGATCGTCGGTGGCGTCACCATCCCGCACCGCCTAGGCCTGCTGGGTCACTCGGACGCCGACGTGCTGCTGCACGCGATCATCGATTCGCTGCTGGGCGCGGCCGCGCTGGGCGACATCGGCAAGCACTTCCCGGACACCGACCCGATGTTCGCCGGCGCCGATTCGCGCACGCTGCTGCGCGAAGTGGCGCACCGCGTGCTGAACTCGGGCTACACGATCGGCAATATCGACGCCACCATCATCGCCCAGCAGCCCAAGATGGCGCCGCACATCCCGCTGATGGTGTCGCGCATCGCCGAAGACTTGGGCGTGTCGCCGCAACAGGTGAATATCAAGGCCAAGACCAACGAGAAGCTGGGGTATCTGGGCCGCGAAGAGGGCATGGCCGCGCACTCGACCGCGCTCCTGATCCGGGCGTCGGCCGACTAGTATTGACGGGGTTCGGCAAAGGTCAACAAGGCAATCTATAATTGCCTGATGACCAATGCCAACCCAACGCTCTCGCCGCGCGCGGCCTGGACCCTGATCCTGGTCGCCAGCGCCATCATGATGATCACGATGGGCGCGCGGCTGACCACCGGCCTGTTCCTGTCGCCGCTGAACACTGCGACCGGGCTCGGCGTGGCCTCCATCAGCTTCGTGATGGCGGTGGCCCAGCTGATGTGGGGCGCGGCCCAGCCGGTATTTGGCGCCGTCGCCGACAAATACGGGCCGGGCAGGGTGATCGCCCTCGGCGGCCTGATGCTGGCGGCGGGCACCGCGGCCACGCCCTTCGTCGACTCGCAGTGGGCGCTGCTGCTCACCATGGGCCTCCTGTCGGCGGCCGGGGCCGGCGCCGGCAGTTTCTCGATCCTGATCGGCGCCACGGCGCAGCGCCTGCCGCCTGAGCGGCGCGCCTTCGCCTCGGGCTTCATCAATGCCGGCGGTTCCTTCGGCCAGTTCGTGTTCGCCCCGCTGATGGGCGCCATCATCGCCGGCGCCGGCTGGATCTGGGCCATGCTGACCATGGCGGCCGCCACCTTGCTCACCATTCCACTCGCCTGGCCGCTGCGCGGCAGGAAGGCCGCCGCTGCTCCCACGCCCGCAGTGGTTTCCGCCACCGCCCAGCCGGCCGCGCCGGCGATCTCGCTTGGCCAGCAACTGCGCCAGGCCATGCGCGACCGCAGCTATATCTGCCTGCACCTGGGTTTCTTCACCTGTGGCTTCCACATCGCCTTCCTGGTCACCCACCTGCCCGGCGAAGTCGCGCTGTGCGGCCTGCCGACCAGCGTGTCGGCCACGGCCCTGGCCCTGATCGGCCTGTTCAACATCGTCGGCAGCCTGGGCGCCGGGATGCTGGCCTCGCGCTACCGCATGAAGTCGCTGCTGTTCTGGATCTATTCCAGCCGCGCCGTGCTGGTCGGTGTGTACCTGCTGGCGCCGAAGACAGAATGGACCTTCTACCTGTTCGCCGCCGCGCTTGGCGCCACCTGGCTGGCGACCGTTCCCCCGACGGCCGGCCTGGTCGGCAAGCTGTTCGGCGTGCGCTATCTTGCGACGCTGTTCGGCATGACCCTGCTATCGCACCAGATCGGCGGCTTCTTCGGCGCCTGGCTGGGTGGCCTGGCCGTGGTGCAGACGGGCGACTACAGCTGGATGTGGTATGCCGACATGGCGCTCGCGCTGGCCGCGGCCTTCGTGAACCTGCCGATCCGCGAAGCTGCCGTGGTGCGCGCGCCGAAGCTGGCGGGGGCGTGATCGTGGCGCGCGACGCGTGGGCCTATCGTGAACTGGTGGTGGAATCGGCATTTGATCCATGGAGCGGCAGGCCGCGCATCCGTCCGGTGTCGGGGCAGGCGTTTGCGACCGATATGCGGGTGCAGTGTTCGCGCCGTTTGCTCGACCTTGAACAGTATCCGGTCGGGACGCGCTTTCTGCTGTCGGCGCGGATCACGGATCGCCAGGGCGGCGAGCCTTTCCTGTATGCCTGGCATGGCGATCCGGTGACCGTGATGAGCAAGGCGGAGGTAAAGCGGTTCCTGGAGATGTATCGCCGCCTGCGGCTGTGAATATGGCGGCAAACATGAAAACGGCCGCGCATGGCGGCCGTTTGGCTAAGTGACGGCAGGCGGGGGAGGGGCCGCCGCGCCAGTGGCCAGCACGAACAGGCTCAGCGCAATCCCGGTGCCGGCGATGGTCGCCAGCAGCGCCGCGGTGCGCGGCCTGGCGTTCTTGTGCGAGCGCCAGGCGGCATCGAGCAGGCCGATGCCGATTACCAGGTTCACGAACAGCATGGCGTCCATGGTTACTTAATCCCAGTCCAGCGCGCCTTTTTTCCATTCATAGGCCAGGCCGATGGTCAGCAGGCCCAGGAACACCATCATGGCCCAGAAGCCGGTCGAACCGATATCGGTCACGACGACCGCCCATGGCACCAGGAAGGCCACTTCCAGGTCGAACAGGATGAACAGGATCGCGACCAGGTAGAAGCGAACGTCGAACTGCATGCGCGCATCGCCGAAGGCTTCGAAACCGCACTCGTACTGCGACAGCTTTTCGGGATCGGGGCGGTGCGGGCCAAGAACGCGGCCCAGCACCTGGGGCGCAACGCCGACCAGGATGCCGATGATGATGAACATGAGTACGGGGAAGTATTCTTCGAGATTCATGGTTCTACTGCGCGGTGATGCGCGTGGGTTGATAAAGGAATGATGCGGCCTCGACAGGCAAAGTTGGCTCGATTCTAACCGCATATAACCATGTTGCCAACACAGTATTTTGCGCGCAGTTACTGTGTTTACGAGGGTATTTACGCGCAACTGGGCCCGTGCACACCCGTGCGCCGCCCGAAATGGTTATCATCAGGGGTTGGCAAATCGACCTCATCCAAACCCAAAGGAGCACCATGGCCTCGAAAAAAATCGCCGTCCTCGTCGGCAGCCTGCGCAAGGATTCGTACACCCGCCGCGTCGCCCACAGCCTGACCGCGCTGGCGCCCACCGGCCTCGAATTGTCCATCGTCGAGTTGCGTGACCTGCCGCTATATAACGAGGACGACGAGACGGCCACGCCGCCGGCCGCGTTCACGGCCTTCCGCGACGCCATCCGCCAGGCCGACGGCATCCTGTTCTGCACGCCGGAATACAACCGCTCGGTGCCGGGTGCGCTCAAGAACGCGATCGACGTCGGCTCGCGCCCCTACGGCAAGGCGGCCTTCGCCGACAAGCCCTGCGCCATCGTCAGCGTCTCGCCGGGCGCGCTGGGCGGCTTCGGCGCCAACCACCACCTACGCCAGATGCTGCCATTCCTGAACATGCCGACCATGCCGGCGCCGGAAGCCTATGTCGGCAGCGTCGCCACCAAGTACGAGGGCAATGAGCTGATCGACGAATCGTCGCGCGCGTTTTTCCAGAAATTCATGGCCGCCTTCGACGCCTGGGTGCGCCAGCATGCCAACTGATCCTGGTTTGCCAGCGCCGCCGCCGATGGCGGTGCTCGGCCTCGATCACATCGTGCTGCGGGTGATCGACCTCGAGCGCATGATCGCCTTCTATGGCGAGGTGCTGGGCTGCCACGTCGAACGCCGCCAGGACGAGATTGGCCTGGTCCAGCTGCGCGCCGGCAGCGCGCTGATCGACCTGGTGCCGGTCGGCGGCAAGCTGGGCGCCATGGGCGGCGCAGCGCCCGGCCGCGAGGGCCACAACCTCGACCACCTGTGCCTGCGCGTCGAACCCTATGATGAAGCGGCGATCCGGGCCCACCTGGCGGCGCACGGCGTCGCGGTCGGCGAGAGCGGTTCGCGCTACGGCGCAGAAGGCGAGGGGCCGTCGATCTACCTGCAAGACCCGCAAGGCAACACCGTGGAACTGAAAGGCCCGGCGGCCCGATGATCCGCGCGACCGACAGCAAGATCGTACCGCCACCCCCGCGCGACCTGCCCACCATCCTGGGCCGGCCGCCGTCCGGCTGGCGCGCCAGCATGTTCGACGTCATCTTCGGCAACGACACGCCGGCCGGGCGCCGCTTCGACATCGTGCTCGTGCTCCTGATCCTGCTCAGCATCCTGGTCGTGGTGCTCGACAGCGTGCCCGCCATCTATAGCCAGTATGCGGGCCTGACCTCGGTGCTGGAGTGGGGCTTCACGATCCTGTTCACGGTCGAATACATCGCCCGCCTGGTGTGCGTGCAGCGGCCGGTGCGCTATGCGCGCAGCTTCTACGGGATCATCGACCTGGTGTCGGTGCTGCCCACCTACCTGTCGCTGCTGCTGCCGGGTAGCCAGGTCTTCCTGGACGTGCGCATCCTGCGCCTGCTGCGCGTGTTCCGCATTTTCAAACTGACGCTGTACATCGAGGAATACACGCGCCTGGGCGAAGCGCTGGTCGCGAGCCGGCGCAAGATCATGGTGTTCCTGTCGGTGGTGCTGATGCTGATCCTGATTCTCGGGACCATCATGTACGTGATCGAGGGGCCGGAGAATGGCTTCAGCAGCATCCCGATGTCGATGTACTGGGCGACGGTGACCATCACCACGGTGGGCTATGGCGACATGGTGCCGCACACGCCGGTGGGCAAGGCGATCGCGTCGTTCATGGTGCTGCTGGGCTGGGGCATCCTGGCGGTGCCGACCGGTATCGTGTCAGCCGAGATGACGTCGCAGAAGATGTCGCGTCATGCGCCGCGGGGCGTGCCGCGCCAGTGCGGGGCTTGCGGTAGCAGGGACCATGATCCGCGGGCGCATTTTTGCAAGGATTGTGGGGCGCCGTTGAGTTCGACCGAAACCTTGAGTCCCAGACAAGACCTTTAGGTTGCAAGGGAAGCAATGGCCGATTATCGGGATGTTGCGATTGTCCACTTTCGGTAGGAGTGGACGTAACCAACGGTGCACTACGGTTTAATAACAGGCGGTGCGACGATGTATTGATATTGTCCAGGTATTATTAGCGTAGATATGTCTGGTCATTGTTGGCTTAGGCCCAAAAAAATATAAAGAATTCATGAACGCCTTTGTAACTGATCAAAACTTTGAGGTCCGCTTGCGTCAAGCGGTATCACTAGCCTGGCAGATATTTTGTCGCAAGGTCGGTGGTGGGCTGCTTCCGATAAATAAAGAGGCCTCTATGCAGCTGCAGTACGCCTACATTCTTAAGCAACTTCTTCCGCTAACATTGCAGCATAAGGGAGAGAGTGCAGACTTGGAACTCGAAACTAGCCTGAAGACGAGCCGCGGCACTAACAATGTTGACGTACTACTTCGTGGAGAATCCGCAGCAGGGCTGGTTTGTATTGCAATTGAGATGAAATGCTATCGTACGTATGCTGCATCTGGAGGCACTCGTGGCGCACACGACATTTTTATGAAGGATGTTTATGAGGACCTGGCTGTACTTGAAGACTACATCAGCCTCGGTCACGCTTCTCGTGGGGTCGCGCTAGTTATGAACGATCTTCAAAGATTTGTAAATCCAAAGGTAAGATCTGGAAAATGCTGGGCATATGACATCTCGGACGGATACACTTTCCCAGGCGGGAAAATAGCTGTGCCAATTGGAGGGAAAAACATTTCTATTGACCTCCAGAGATCGTATAGATTTGCTTGGGAAAAATTCGGTTCAATGTGGTTCACTGAAATAGAGGGGGCACGGCCGTCGTCTTCGGATGGAGAACTTCAGTACAATTAACGCCGATTTGAAACGGCAAAGAGCCTTTCAGTACAGCTATCGAGACTAAATAAATCGGTAAAGCCAACTTGATGTCAAACGTCCGCTCGGGCGCGTTAGCGGACGTAATCATGTTCAACTCCGAAGCTGCACCAATATGCCAGGATCGGTCATGCCATGGCCGCATGCATGGAATAGCTTGCCGTTGGCTGAACACGCGGCTGCACCGACCGTACCGGCGCGACCGCCGCCGGCACCGCAGCATCCCGCTCGAGCCAATAATTGAACTGCCCAAAACTCGGCTGCGCCCCCGCATCGACGTCCTGGAAGAAATCCTCGAGCATCTGGCGGTAAGCAGCGCGCCGCGAGAACGCATCGTGGCTGGCCGCATAGCGCGCGGCGGCAACCCGGAAGATCGCCCGCATCCCTTCGTCGGCATTGGTGCCGGTAGCCGCCCCCTTGCGCGGCCGCCCTCGCTTGATGCCGGCCGTCACCGCGCGGGTACGCCCCGGCGCGCCCGAGTTGCCGTAGTCCGGCAGCAGGGCGTCGGGCGTCTGGCCGCGTTCCCAGTAGCGGCGCAGGTAGCGCAGGATGCTGGACTTCGACATGCCGTGGGCGGCGGCGTAGGCGGATATCAGGGCGGCGCGCCGGCGCGGATCGACCAGCGCCTGGCGATCGGCGTGCAGGGTGCGCACCGCCGACCAGGCCTTGGCCTGCAGGTTCAGGTAGCCCTGCGGCACCGGCTCGCGCGGCGGGCTTGCTGCGAACGGGTCGACCAGCAGGCGCCGCGCGCGGCCGAAGGCCAGCGCTTCTTCCAGCACCGCCAGGCGCACCGGTTCGGGCATCGCGGCGTGGCTGTCCAGTTGATAGGTCCAGGCCTGCCCCTGCGGCCTGTCGAGCCACAGTACGCGCACCGTGCGGCCGGGCATGCCCGGGTATTCGATCACATCATTTTGTCCGATCATCGCCATCTCCCACAAAGCCCCTGGAATCCAGGGCACTTTCTGACATGCAAGGATCGGGCCAGCTCGCGCCCACGGGGGCGTGCACGTTTGGTGCACCTCAACTGTGCACTGGCGTGGGCGCTTTAGTCTTCGTTGTTCGTGCCTGGGGCACGCCACAATCATATTCACTCATCCACAGAGAGGCTTGCATGTATCCGTTCCCGCAATCCATCACGCCAACCGTGCGCACCCATATGGACGCGCAGACCGCCTTCGTCAACGAGATGTCCAAATCGCTGTTCCGTTCCTTCCAGCAGATGTGCGAGCTGAACATCCAGCTGGCCCAGACCATGCTCGAGGAAACCACGCTGGCCAGCCAGCACGTGCTGAGCGTCGACCGCCAGTCCGAACTGCTGGGCGCCGCCTCGGCGCGGGCCCAGCCGGCCACCGAGAAATTGCGCGCCTACCAGCAGCACATCGCGCGCCTGGCCTCCGAGGCCCAGGTCGAGCTGGCGCGCGTGACCGAGCAGCACGTGCAGAACACCACCCGCACCGCGCGCGCGGTGGTCGACGACCTGGCGCGCACCTCGGCCGAGGAAACCGAGCGCGGCATCCGTACCCAGCAAGAGGCGCTGCGCACCATGACCGACCCGTTCGCGCGTCCGGATGGTGCGATCCACGCGCGCGGCGACGGTGCGGCGCAGCCGATGCCGCAGGCCGGCCAGCAGGCTAGCCAGCAAGTAGCCCAGCAAGCGGCCCAGGCCGGCCAGCAGGCGCGTTCATCTGGCGCGACACATTGAGCGCGGGCTTACCGCATCAGCGGCGCCGGGCGTGACGCCGACGCCGGCCTCGCTGCGCTTGCCCGCGGCGCCAGGCCGAACAGCGGCCGTGCCCAGCACAGGCGGCGCACGGCTTCGTACAGCGCGAAGCTGCCGGTCGCGGTCAGGACCATCAGCATCAGTGCTTCGACGCCGGGCGCCAGGTCGAGCGGCTTGAAGCTGTGCGCCAGCACCACGATCAAGGTCTGGTGGGCGATGTACACCGGGAACACCGCATCGGTGAGGTAGCGCCGCGCCGGGCCGTCGCGGTCCAGGTGGCGGCGCGCGAAGCCGCAGGCGGCGACGATCGCGCCCCAGGCGCACAGTGTGTACACATAGCGCATCACGGGCCGCCAGAACGCCATCATCTGCGCGCTGTGTTCGTGGTGCGGGGCGGCATACCAGGCGACGATCGTGGCCCAGGCGGCCAGTGCGATGCCGAGGGCGACCCAGCGCTGGGCCTCCATACCTGTCCATACGGCGGGGCTGCGCGCCACCAGGGCGCCGAGCAGGAACAGCGGTAGATAGGTGGCGTGGTTGAACCAGTCGTCGACCAGTGCATGCGTCGATGGGAAATGGTCGGCCAGCAGGATGCGCACCAGCGCCAGGAACAGCGCCGGCAGCGCGATCAGCTTCCAGCCGCGGAGGCAGGCGCCGATGCGCCGCGCCAGCGCCGCGATGCGGACTTCTCCCAGCAGCGCCACGCAGGCGGCCAGCGCCAGCGTATAGACCCACAGGTAGGCCACGAACCACAGGTGGTTCCAGGTCGGCAGGATCAGGCAGCCGTCCTGGCAGAAACCGCCGTAGCCGGCGAGGTACAGGCGCATGAAGGCCACGAAGCCATCGGCATAGCCGAGCTTTTCGACCACCTCCAGGTAGGGTTGGGGCGGCACGATCGCCAGCATGCCGAACAGCAGCGGCAACAGCAGGCGCAGGCTGCGCCGGCGCACGAAGGTACCCGGCGCCATCTTTCGCAGCAGGAAGTGCGAGGCCACGCCGGCCACGAAGAACAGCAGGCCCAGCCGCCAGGGCGAGGACAGCAGCATGAACGGTTCCGGCCCGGCGCCCGCGTGCGGACTCTTCACGTGCCAGCCCCAGCTGACGTAGTACATGCCGACGTGATAGGCGATCAGCACGAAGAAGGCCAGGATACGGACCCAGTCGAGAAAATACAGGCGGTGGTTGCTGGTGATGGCGGTGGGCTGCATGGCGCGCTCTTGTGATGATGGAGGTCACAGCATCGCGCACGGCGCGCGGCAAGGCGAGCGCCGTGGGGCGAATCGGGCCTCAGGTGGGGCGAGCCGGGTCCAGCAGGGCCAGCAGGGCGGGGCGGTATTGCCGGCTGCACGGCACGCGGGCGCTGCTGCGCAACACGAGTTCGCAGTCGCCCTTGTCCAGGGGTTCGATGCGTTCGATGGCCGCCAGGCGCACCGCCGCGCGCCGGTGGCAGCGCACGAAGGCGGGGCCAAGCTGTTCGAGCAGGGCGCCCAGCGTCTGGCGCAGCAGCGGCGCGCCGGCAGGCAGGTGCAGCGCCACGTAATTGTCGGCCGTCTCCAGCCATTCGATGTCGGCCACCTGCACCACGCGCGTCGTCCCGCGCTCGCTTACCAGCAACTGGCGCGGCGGGCTCGCGAGCGACGCGGCGTCTTGTCCTGGCGCGGCCAGGCGTAGCCGCAAGCGTTCCAGTGCACGCCGCAGGCGCGCCTGGTCGAAGGGCTTGAGCAGGTAGTCGACCGCTTCGCTGTCGAAGGCGCGCAGCGCGTAGTCTTCGTGGGCGGTGACGAAGACCACCAGCGGCGCCGGCGCCGGCAGCGAGGCCGCGAGGTCAATGCCCGACAGCTCCGGCATCTCGATGTCGAGCAGCAGGGCGTCGGGCCGCTCGCTTTCGACCATCTGCAGGGCCTCGACGCCGTCGCGCGCCTCGCGCACGGATGCGATGTCCGGTTCCAGCGCCAGCATGCGGCGCAGCCGCTCGCGCGCCGGACGTTCGTCGTCGACGATCAGCAGGTGCATCGGATCCTCAGCACGGCAGCCTCATCTCGGCGCGCACGCCGGCCGGCGCCAGCGCGCTCAGGGTCAAGCCTGCGCGCCCGCCATGCATCGCCGCCAGCCGGGTGCGCAGGTTGGCCACCGTGATCCCGGGCGTGCCGCCAGCGTCCAGCACCCCGCCATCGTCCTCGACCCGCAGCACCAGCGTGCCGCCGTCGCTGCCCTGGTCGACCCGGGCCTCGATCCTGGCTTCGATCCGTATGGCGGTGGCCTCGCGCCGCCGTCCGACCGTATGCTTGAACACGTTCTCGAGCAGCGGCTGCAGGCTGATCGCGGGCAGCATGGCGTCCAGCGCGGCGGGATCGACGTCCCAGTCGAGCGTCACGCGTCCGTCGAAGCGTTCGGCCATCACCGCCGCATAGCCCTGGGCCAGGCGCAGCTCGTCGCGCAGGCTGGCCTGCGGCCGCTCGCCCAGCGCCAGCGTGGCGCGCAGCACGTCGGCCAGCCGCACCAGGGTGGCGTCGGCGCGCGCCACGTCGGTATGCATCAGCGACGAAATCGTGTTCAGGGCGTTGAACAGGAAGTGCGGCTGCATCTGGCGCGTCAGGCGCTCGAGCTGGGCTTCGCGCAGCAGGGCGCCGGCCTGTTCGGCGCGCACCCGCTCCTTCATCATTTCGCGGTAGGACAGCAGGCCGAAGCCGATTGTCGTGAACAGGCCGAAGAACAGCGTGATCTTGAGCGCCTCGTACACGAATACATCGGCCCATGGCTCGTGGTCGTAGCGGTCCCCGGCCAGCGCATAGATCGCATGGCGGATCGCGAACACGATCGGCGTGAACCCGAACCAGTACATCGGCAGCCAGCGCAGTTGCTGGCCGAACCAGCGCCAGGGGGAGGTCACCAGCACGTCGTGGTGGGCGCTGAAGCGGCGCTGGACCAGGAACAGGCAGGTCGCCACCACCGCCGACGAGGTCTCCCACAGGATCGGCTTCCAGGGCGCGCTGCCGCCGTCGCGCCGGTAATCCTCGAGCGCGACCAGCACCATCAGGGTCCAGAACAGGACCCAGGCGACGCTGGCGACGGTGGTGCTGCGGCTCGATGGCATGAACGGCGGGCAGGGCGGAGGAAACCAGATCATCGTGCATGCGCCCGCAATTGTCAAAATGCGGTCCGGTTTGCGGTATGCGACAAAACGTAACGCGGACGGGCCTTCACGGTCGACCGTGCGACAATGGGGAATGAGCGAAACAGGCCAAGCCACTTCCCGTCCAGCCGGCAAGCATGCCATGCGGTCCCTGCTTGCGAGCCACGATTGGTCGGCCACTCCCATGGGCAAGCCGGATGCCTGGCCGGTCGAGCTGCGGGTGGCGCTCGACCTGATGCTCGATACGCCCCATCCGACGCTGGTGTGCTGGACCGGGCATTACCTGATGCTGTACAACGACGCGTATGCCGAACTGCTGGGCGCGGCCCATCCCGCCGCGCTGGGCAAGCCGCTGGCCGAGGTGATGCCGACCCTGTGGCCCAGCGTGGCGCCGCTGGCGGCTGCCGCCATGGCCGGCGCCCCCAGGCAGGTCAAGGACCTGTGCGTCGTGCTGCCGCCCGGCGACGACGAGTGCCAGCGCTGGTTCGACGCCGCGTATGTGCCCTTGCGCGCCCTAAACGGCGGGGTGGGCGGCTTCGTCCACACCGCCTTCGAGACCACCGGCCGCGTGCTCGAGGCGCGCCGCGCCGACCAGGCCCGGCAGGCCAGCGATGCGCGCCTGTCGGCCCTGTTCGACAGCCTGCCGGTCGGGGTCGGCGTGACCGACGCCGGCGGCGCGGTGGTGCTGGCGAACGACGCGATGGAACGCTATATGCCGACGCGCGTGCTGCCGTCGCGCGACGACCGGAACGTGACGCGCTGGACGGTCTTCGATGCCGCGGGCAAGCCAGTGGCGCGCGCCGAATTTCCCGGCGCGCGCGCCCTGCGCGGCGAACGGGTGGCGCCAGGCGTGGAAGCCCTCTTCCGCGAGGATGACGGCCGCGAGACCTGGGCCCATATCAGCTCGGTGCCGATCGTCGATGCCGACGGCGGGATCGACGGCCAGGTGTCGGTGGTGACCGACATCGACCGTGTCAAGCGCACCGAAGCCGCCCTGCGCGAGTCCGAGGAAAAATACCGCAAGCTGTTCGAGGAAGTCGACGAAGCGTTCTGCATCCTCGAGGTGACCTTCGACGCCGGCGGCGCGCCGGTCGACCTGGTGTTCATCGAGGTCAATCCCATGTTCGCGGTCCAGAGCGGCATTCCCGATGCCAAGGGGCGTTCGGTGCACGAGCTGGCGCCCGGCCTCGAATCGGTCTGGCTCGAGCGCTACGGCGCCGTGGCGCGCACCGGCGAATCGATCCTGTTCGAGGAATACTCGCCCATGCTGGAACGCTGGTTCGAGGTAAACGCCTCGCGCATCGGCGCGCCCGAGGCCGGCCACGTGGCGCTGGTATTCCGCGACACCAGCGAACGCAAGCGCATCGAGCAGGACATGCAGCGCATGGCGCAGGAAGCATCCGAGGCGAGCCGGCGCAAGAGCGAATTCCTGGCGGTGCTGGCGCACGAGCTGCGCAACCCGATGGCGACCATCCGCACCGGCCTCGAGATCATGCGCCTGCGCGCCGACAGTCCGGACACCATGGCGCGCGTGCGCGAAATGCTCGAACGCCAGACCTACCAGCTGTCGCACCTGGTCGACGACCTGCTCGACGTCGCCCGCATCAGCAGCGGCAAGATCGAGATCCGCAGGCAGCTGGCCGACCTCAACCGGGTAGCGGCGAGCGCGCTGGAAACCAGCGCGGCGGTGATCGAAGGCGCGCGCCACCGGCTCGACGTCCGGTTGTGGCACGAACCGCTGTTGCTCGACATCGACCCGACCCGCATCGCGCAAGTGGTGAGCAACCTCTTGACCAACGCCGCCAAGTACACGCCGCCCGGCGGCGACATCGGCCTGGAAGTGCGCAAGGAGAATGGCGAGGCGGTGGTCGCCGTCAGCGACAGCGGCGTCGGCATCCTGCCCGAACACCAGGCGGCGATTTTCGAGATGTTCAGCCAGGTCGGCGACCATGGCGGCCTGGCCCAGGGCGGGCTGGGCATCGGCCTGTCGCTGGTGCGCCAGCTGGTGACCCTGCACGGCGGAGCGATCTCGGTGCACAGCGCCGGCGCCGGCCAGGGCAGCACCTTCATCGTGCGCCTGCCGCTCGGCGCGCATCCCGCAGACGGACAGGATCGTCGGCCGGCACCGGCGCCGGAACAGCGCGCCTTCCCGCGCCGCAGCTTCCGCATCCTGGTGGTGGACGACAATACCGATGCCGCCGAGAGCCTGTCGCTGCTGCTGCAGATGAATGCGCACGAGATCCGCACCGCGACCAATGGCCGCGACGCGCTGGCGCTGGTGCGCGACTTCACGCCGGACATCGCCTTCCTGGATATCGGCATG
Organism: Telluria beijingensis; assembly: GCF_030770395.1. Taxonomy (GTDB): domain Bacteria; phylum Pseudomonadota; class Gammaproteobacteria; order Burkholderiales; family Burkholderiaceae_D; genus Telluria; species Telluria beijingensis. Next base: position 2,214,928 of record NZ_CP132480.1, read on the forward strand.
CCGGGCATGACCGGCTACGAACTCGCGACCCGCCTGCGCGCCATGCCGCAACTGGCGCATACGACCCTGGTCGCCGTCACCGGCTGGGGTTCCGAGGAAGACCAGCAGCGCGCGCGCGAGGCCGGGTTCGACCACCATTTCACCAAGCCGATCGGGGCCGATGCGGTGAGTCGCCTGCTTGGCGGGCTGGGATCGTCGTGAGCGGACGTTACGGCGTGCCGCCGCGCTCCTCGTCGATCTCGCGTTTCATCGCCTCTACCTGCTTCATGTAGTCGGCCACCGGCACGTCCGGGCTGGCGCGCAGCTCGGGCGGCAGCAGCACCGGCATGTACAGCTCATCGGCGGTGCGGCCGTGGCGCTGCATGTTCCCGCCCAGGATCAGCACCGAGGCCAGGACGGCCAGCGCGCCGCAGGCCAGGCGCAGGCGCCGCCGGTACTGCGGCGTGACGGTGGCCAGGTGGAAGTAGACCGCCACCGCCACCGTCGCCACCGCCGCGTGCGAGGCGTAGGCGGTCAGCCATTCGAGCGACCAGGCATAGGCGAGCACGCTGGCCAGCAGGCGCACGCCCACCAGCGCCGCCAGTGCGCAGCCATAGATGAACAGGTGGCGCCCGAGGCGCGCGCGGCGCCCGAACAGGCGGTTGCCGAAGGCCCACAGGCCGCTCCACACCAGGCCGATGCCGGCTGCGGCAGCGGGGAACTGCGCATAGCGTTCCAGGTCGTTGCTGGCGTCGGTCAGCCAGGCCACCAGCAGCGCCGCCAGCACCGCCAGCACGATCCCGGCGCCGCCCGGCAGCATACCTTCCCAGCCGTGCATGGTGCGGTCGACCAGTTCGGGCGCGACCTGGTGCGAGGCGCCGCGGATGCGCAGCGAGGTATGGCCCATGCGCACCACGGTGTCGCCGTCGATCGCCAGCGCATCCTTGATGCGCCGGCCGCGGTGCACGATGCCGTTGCGGCTGCCCAGGTCGCGCAGCCGCAGCTTGCCGTCCTCGCCTGCCTCGACCACCGCGTGGTGGGCGGCGGCATAGTCGTCGTCGACGATGAAGTCGTTGTCGTAGGCCCGTCCCATGCGGATCGGCAGCGCCGCCACGCGGTGGCGGTGCAGCACCTCGCCGTTGCGGGCCAGGGTCTCGATGGTCCACGGGCCGCGCCACAGGGCGCTCGCCGGCGCTTGTGCCTGGTCGCTCATCGGCGTCCGCTGCGCCCGAAGGCGCCCAGATAGGCGCGCGTGACGCGCAGCCCGTTTTCGTAGGACACGCCGGACACGTCCAGGCGGCTCTGCAGGCTCGATTGCGAGGCGTCCGTGCTGGCGGTGAGCAGGGTAAAGTTGTACAGGCCCTCGAACTTGCGGTAGGCGCGCACGCAGGTGACGGCGCGCATCGGCAGGCTGCGGGTGTGCACGAAGCGCTCGGTGCAGAACGGCTTGGTCAGGCGCGGGTCGCCCGTGCTGCCCAGGTTGTTGACCTGGAAGTTGTCGCTGGCCAGGGTCGCGAAGCGCATCGGGTCCATGGTGCCGCTGCGGATGTATTGGTGGGTCATGGCCACGTTGCCGGTCTGCTGCACGTCCGACACGAACACCGCCGACTGCATCACGCAACTCATCGCGTCGACGCTGTAGACCGCTCCTCGCGCGTTCGAGCGCCCCCAGCAGCGCACTTCGCCCGACTCGCGCACCGGCACCAGGTACTGGCCCATGCCCTTGAGCGTGAGGGGTTCCTCGAGCAGCTTGTCGACCATGCCGGCCTGGTGCGCCAGCAGCTGCTTGCCGATCAGCGGATTGAAGTCGCCCGGCGGCGCCGGCTGCTCGGCCACCTTGCGCAGCAGCTCCTGGGCATACTTGACCGGCACCAGGAAGCTGACCGATTCGCCGTCGCGCCGGCGCGAGACGTTGATGCCGGCCACGGTGCCGCTGGCGGTCACGCTCGGGCCGCCGCTCATGCCGGAGTTGATCGGGCCGCTGAAGATCAGGCGGTCGTAGAAGCTGCGCGTGAGCACGCCGTTGTAGGCGCCTTCGGAGATCGCGAAGCCCAGGTCGAGCGGATTGCCGAGCGAGTACAGGCGTTGCCCCTGGCGCAGGCGCACCGCCTGCTCGGGCACCTTGAAGAAGCCGCTGCCGTTGCGGTTGATGCGCACCACCGCCAGGTCGTGCAGCACGTCGACCGCCATCAGCTCCACCGGGCCGGTATTGCCGTCGGTGTCGATGTATTCGGCGGTATAGATGGCCGGATCGAGCGCCATCTGCGACACCACGTGGTAGTTGGTCAGCGCCAGGTTGCTGGTGCCGACCAAAAAGCCCGAACCGACCGTCGACTGGGTGCGGCCGTTCTTGAGCAGCATGCGGATCTGGAGCAGGTCGCCGCGCGCCGATTCGTACAGGTCCTGCGCCCCCGAAGATGGTTCGGGCAGCGCGTCCTGGGTCTCGGATTCGCCCGGCAGCGGCGCATTGGGCGTGGCGGCCGGCGCGGTGTCGACCGGCATTTGCGGGGCGCCCACGGCAGCCGCGGCGCCGACGCCGGCCGTGCCCTGGGTGGCGTTCGGCGCGGGTTGCGTCATATTCCGTGCCTGGGGCTGGGCGGCCGCCGGCGGCGACGTCGCCTCGAGGGCGGCGCCAAAGGCGATGCAGGTCAGCAGGAAGGCCAGGACAGCTCGTTTCATGCAATGTATTAGTGGCAGTATGAAACGCTATCTTGCCACCGTATCAACGAGAGGTGTGCGCGCTAGCGCACGTTCGGGGCGATTACGCGACCGGACCGGAGCCCGGTTCCGCAGCCGCGGCCGGCGTGGCGGCCGGCACGACCACCGCCCGTTCACCCTGCTCGACCGCGGTCAGCGGCGCCATCATGTGGCCCAGCTTGGCCTGCTTGGTGTCCAGGTAGCTGTTGTTGTAGGCATTGCGGTTGACCAGCAGCGGCACGCGCTCGGCGACCGCGACGCCGATGCGGTTCAGGGCGTCGATCTTGCGCGGGTTGTTGGTCATCAGGCGCACCGAGGTGATGCCGAACTGCTCCAGCATCGGACGGCACAGCTCGTAGTTGCGGGCGTCGGCATGGAAGCCAAGCTGCAGGTTGGCCTCGACCGTGTCGGCGCCGGCTTCCTGCAGGCGGTAGGCGCGGATCTTGTTGACCAGGCCGATGCCGCGACCTTCCTGGCGCAGGTAGAGCAGGATGCCGCGGCCTTCCTCGGCGATGCGCTGCAGTGCGCCTTCCAGTTGCGCGCCGCAGTCGCAGCGCTGGGAGAACATCACGTCGCCGGTCAGGCACTCCGAGTGCACGCGCGCCAGCACCGGCTCGCCGGTCGACAGGTCGCCCAGGGCCATCGCCAGGTGTTCCTTGCCGGTCGCCGGCTCGACCCAGGCGTGCAGCGTGAACTGGGCCCACGGCGTCGGCAGCGCGCACGAGGTGGCATAGTCCAGCAGGGAGGGCGGAGTGAGGGCGGCGGCGGTGGCTTGCATGACGGTGTTTCCAATCGATATCGATGTACTTATAGCCGTCAAGTTTACCGGAAATCGAACGTGGCCGTGTGGAATCGGCCGCTTTTCGCCGCCCCGGCGCCGGATCCTCTGGCGTAAGGCAGAAGCGACACCGTTTATGCGCGGCGAATGGAATGCGGTCGCGTCGCGCGATTGACCAAGTCTCCTCTTGCGGGAGAGCAGGCGGTGCGTGATACGCTGTATAAAAAATAATTCCAGGTGCTCCATGCCAAAGTTTTCCCGGTTTCTGGTTCGCTTCGCACCGCGTGGCCTCGGCGCCTGGCTGGCCCTCGCATTCTCGTCGCTGACCGTGGTCCTGACCCTGCTGCTGGTCGAGGTGGTCGAGCGCTTCGCCACCGACCAGGTCAAGAGCAGCATCGGCAACGGGCTGGGCGAGATGGCGATGCAAACCGCCGACAAGCTCGATCGCGGCATGTACGAGCGCTACCGCGAGGTGCGACTGATGGCGCGCCGGGGCGACCTGACCGCGCCCGGCGCCTCGCATGCCGAGCGGCGCCGCATCCTGGGCGACATGCAGTCGACCTACGGTTATTACGAATGGATCGGCATGACCGGCCTGGACGGCACGGTGCTGGTCGAGGCGCGCGGCCTGCTGGAAGGGAAGAACGTGGCCAAGCGGCCGTGGTTCATCAACGCCCTGAAGGGCACCTATGTCGGCGACGTCCACGAGGCGGTGCTGCTGGCCAAGCTGCTGCCGGTGCAGGAGGGCGAGCCGCGCCGCTTCGTGGACGTCGCCTTTCCCTGGCTGGATGCGGACGGCCGTCCGGCCGGCGTGCTGGGAACGCACCTGTCATGGGAATGGGCGCGCGACGTCGAGCGCTCGATCATCGCGCCGGTGCAGACGCGCAACCGGGTACAGGCGCTGATCCTCAGCGCCGAGGGCGTGGTGCTGCTCGGGCCCGAGGGCTTGCAGGACGCCCGGATCGACCTGGCCAGCCTGGGCCAGGCGCGCGCGGGACGCACCGGCTATACGGTCGAGCGCTGGCCCGATGGGCGCGATTACCTGGTCGGCTATGCCGCTACCCGCGCGGTCGGCGACTATCCGGGCCTGGGCTGGCACGTGCTGGTGCGCCAGGACATCGAGGATGCCTACCGCCCGGTGCGCGAGCTGCGCGCGCGCGCCTTGTGGAGCGGCGCCGCGCTGGCGCTGCTGTTCTCGCTGGCGGGCCTGCTGCTGGCACGCCGCATCACGCGCCCGCTCAAGGCGCTGGCCGCGTCGGCCGACCACCTGCGCCGCGGCGACAGCGAACAGCTGCTGCCGTCCGAACGCGGCTACACCGAGGTGCGCCAGCTGTCGGGCGCGCTCAATGCGCTGGTGACGGCGCTGGTCGCGCGCCGCGCCGAGCTGCAGGGACTGAACGACACGCTCGAGCAGCGGGTCGAGCAGCGCACGCTGGAACTGGAGCGCGCGCTGGCCTCGGTGCGCGCCAGCGAACAGCGCATCGCCACCATCGTCGGCGCGGCGCAGGACGCCTTCATCGCGGTCGACCTGCGCGGCATGATCATCGACTGGAACCAGGCCGCCGAGCGCATGTTCGGCTGGAGCCGGCACGAGGCGGTGGGCTGGCCGCTGGCCGAGATGATCCTGCCCGAGCGTTATCGCGACAGCATCGCGAAGGCGCTGCGCGGCTACCGCCAGACCGGCGCCTTCGACTACGGCCGGCGCCTGGAACGCATCGTGATCAACCGCCAGGGCGCCGAGTTCACGGTCGAGACCACGGTGGCGCTGGCGGGAGAGGGCGAGGAAGCCTTCTTCAGCATGTTCCTGAACGATATCTCCGAGCGCAAGAAGGTCGAGCGCATGAAGAGCGAGTTCGTGTCCACCGTCTCGCACGAGCTGCGCACGCCGCTGACCTCGATCCACGCCTCGCTGTCGCTGCTCGATTCGGGCCTGGCCGGCGAGCTGCCGGCCGACGTGGCGCAGCTGATCCGCATCGCCAGCCAGGGCTGCGAGCGCCTGATGCGGATGGTGAACGACCTGCTCGACATCCAGAAGATCGAGGCCGGGCAAATGGCCTACCAGCGCAGCGCGCAACTGCTGGCGCCGATGCTGCGCCACGCGGCCGAGACGATGGACGGCCAGGCGCGCCAGGCCGGGGTCGCGCTGCGCTTCGACCTGCCGCCCGGCGCCGAGCGGGTCCAGGCGACGATCGACCACGACCGCATGGTGCAGGTGTTCAGCAACCTGCTGTCGAACGCGATCAAGTTCACGCCCTCCGGCAAGGCGGTGACGATCGGCGTGGCGCAGCGCCCGGGCTGGGCGCGCCTGAGCGTGACCGACGAGGGCCCGGGCATCCCGCCCGCCTTCCAGGGTCGCGTGTTCGAGCGCTTCGCCCAGGCCGAGGCCCACGACACGCGGCAGCGCGGCGGCACCGGGCTGGGGCTGAGCATCAGCAAGTCGATCGTCGAGGAGCATGGTGGGACGATCGGTTTCGAGACCCGGGCCGGGATGGGGACGCGGTTCACGGTGGAGTTGCCGCTGGCGTGACGCGAACCGTGGCGTGGACGGCTCTGCCGTCCACGCGTTCAACCGGCACACGCTTTGCCACGGCGAATCCGTAAGTCGAACGCGTGGGCGGGAGACCCGCCCACCGTACAGCATGCTTCCGTCACAGCGGTCGGCGCCCGCTCAGCGCAGTTCGTGCACCACCATCCCGCCGAAGCTTTTCCATGCGCCGAACGCCAGTTCCAGCCGTGGCAACAGGCGTATCAGCGCGGGCTTGTCGAAGTGGAAGGTGGTGGCCGAGCCGGCGATGTCGCGGCGCCTGACCAGGGCGTAGGCCTGCGCTTCGTCCTGCGCCGCGGGCACTCTCAGCACCAGCAGGACTTTCTGGCCGCCGATGTCGAACACCAGCAGGTCGCCCTTGTCGCCCGGCCCCGCGCGCCGGTACTGGCGCTCCACGCCGATGCCGGCCGGTCCGGCTTCCAGGGCGATGCGCACCCGCTTGCCGTGGCGGGCGCCCCAATCCAGGAACGGCGCCGCATTGCCTTCGATCTCGTCCGAATCGGTACGGTAGTTGCGCACCGTGAGCGCGTCGGCGCTGCGGGCCAGGCCGCGCAGCAGCGCGTCCTCGCCCTGCCAGGCGACCGGCACCACGAACTCGAGCGGCAGGTCGCCGGCGGCCTTGCGCAGCGCGCCGATCAGGTCGAGATAATGGCGGTCGCGCGCGGCCGGCGGCAGCTTGTCAGGCGCCAGCAACTGGGGCTGGACGTCGAACTGCACGCTCTTCAGGCGCGCATCCTTGCCGGCCTGCGCGTTATACGCGACGTAGGCGCGCATCCGTCCGATTGCATCCTCGCGCGCGGTCGGCAGGATCAGTTCCGGCCCGTCTTCGAAGGCGGTCACCGCGATGCCGCGGCTGGCCGCCTGGCGCACGAAAGCCGCCAGCGCCTGCGGTTCGGCCACCTGGCCGGCGCGCACAGGCACGTTGATGAACAGTTCCCCCATCTGTTGGGCGACGGCCCAGTCGAGCATCTCGGCGGCGCGTTCGCGCCAGGCGTTCGGGCTCCAGGCCCAGGTCGCGCGGGGAGCTTTGCTGCGCACTTCCGCGGGGTCGGTCGGGCGCTGCGTGGCCCGATCCGACGCTGCCGGCGCGGCCGGCGAGCGATTCTCGTCCAGCGTGTGTCCGGTGACGGTGAAATCCTTGCCCTGTTCTTCGCCCTGCAGCCGGATGGTGGCGCCGGGCGTCGCGCCAGGCGGCAGGATATGCACGGCCTGGACGCCGCTGGCAGCCACGTTCAGCGGCAGCGCGCGGCAACCCGGTTCCGGTTTTCCCGGCGCTTCGGTGACGATGGCGCGCATGCGCGCGCCCATGGGAGTGGTGGTGTCCTGGGTGACCGCGCCTGGCGACGCGAGCGGGGCGCCCGGGCACAGCAGCAAGGTGGCCGACTGGGCCGGAAACAGGAATAGCGGTGACAGCAGGAGCGGAATCAGGAAGTAAGTGCGCGACATACCCCCGAGTGTAAGCGAGCCAGGCGATCCGCCGCGCCCGCTTCGGGAGCGCGCCCGGATCAGCCGCCGGGCAGCAGCAGGCGCCGCACGCGCGCCAGCAATTCGTTCGGCTGGAACGGCTTGCCGACGAAGTCGTCGGCGCCTGCGTCGAGCGCGCGCACGGTGTCGCGCTCGGTGTTGTGGGCGGTCAGCATCAGGATCGGCACCGCCTCCCAGCCGGCGCGCCGGCGCGCCTGGGCGACGATCTCGTAGCCGTCGAGATAGGGCAGCATCACGTCCATCAGGATCAGGTCGGGTACTTCGTCGCTGGCGGCGACATGCTCGCTCGCCGCGCGGCCGTCGGCCAGGTGCACGACGCGGTAGCCCTGGCGTTCGAGCATGAAGCGCAATACCTGGGCGATGTGGTCGTCATCCTCGACCACCAGCACCAGGGGTGCGGGAGCGTGTTCGTTGAGCATGGTGGGTTCTTCGTTGAATGTTCGATTATACCGATGCCCAGGCGAATTCCGGTGTGTCTGTTGCTAGAGGGTATCACCTATTTCGCGGTTGCCGGCGAGGATCGCGCAGCGGATCGAGGAGCCCGCGCAAATCATTGTGGTCGAGTTCGTACATCAGGGCCAGCAACTGGCCCAGCTCACCGCGCGGGAACCCTTCGCGCGCGAACCAGCCCAGGTAGTGGCCGGGCAGGTCGGCCAGCTTGCGTCCCTTGTATTTTCCATAAGGCATCTCGCGGACCAGGAGAAGTTGCAGGTGTTCAGCGTTCATCGTGCGGCACTTTAGCAAACAACGAAGACGTTGTAGCATTTCGCTGACAAGGGGAGGGCAGCATCATGGATGAATTCAATCTGGCGCGCTTCGCCGAGGCGCAGGAGCCGGTATACGCAACGGTAGTGGCCGAGTTGCGGGCCGGGCACAAGCGCAGTCACTGGATGTGGTTCGTGTTCCCGCAAATCCAGGGCCTGGGCAGCAGCGAGATGGCGCGCCGCTACGCCATCGCCTCGGAAGACGAAGCGGCGGCCTATCTCGCCCATCCGGTGCTGGGGCGGCGCCTGCGTGAATGCGCGGGCATCGTGGCCGCGCTCGACGGGCCGTCGGCGCACGACATCTTCGGCCATCCGGATGACCTCAAGTTCCGCTCGTCGATGACGCTGTTCGCCGACGTGGCGCCCGACGAGGCGGTATTCCAGGCCTGTATCGACAAATATTTCGACGGCGAGCCCGATCCGGAGACGCTGGCGCGGGTGTAAGGTCCCGCTGGGCTCAGGCATCGGCGAACTGCGCCAGCAGTTCGTCCGGCCGGCCGCGCACGGCCACGTGCAGGATCACCGCGGTCGTAAAGCGCAGCGCCGGGTGGCTGGCGCGGTGGCGCGCGAACCAGAACACCTCGTCCAGGTCGTCATCCTCGTGCGCCGTCGTCAGCACGGTGTGCTCGGGCGCCACCTCGTCGTAGTCGGCCGCTTCGAGCGCGGCATCCTCGACCGCCTCGTTCCAGCTCGCGCACTCCTTGCCCCAGGCCAGCATGAAGCGGCAGCCGGAATCGACCAGCCAGCGCGCCACGTCCCAGCGCCACATCTCGTCGCTGTCGTCGTCGATCACGACCACCGCCATGAACGGCGCCAGGTGGGTCAGGTCGGGCAGGGCGTCGTGGGGACGCAGCTGCAGGTAATGGGCTTTGTGTGCTTGCATGGTGTCGATGTCAAAAAATGTCTGCGGCATGATCGCCGCCTGGCGCCGATCGCGCAAGATCCCGGGGCGGATGCCGGCTCAGGCGGCCGGCGCGCCGACGCCGTCCAGCAGCGCATACAGCCGCCCGGTATCGATCGGCTTGACCAGGTGATGATCGAAGCCCGCGGCCAGGATCTGTTCGCGGTCGCGCTCCTGGCCGTAGCCGGTGACGGCGACCAGCAGCACGTGCTCCGTGTGCGGCAGCGCGCGCAGGCGGCGCGCCAGCTCGAGCCCGTCGATGCCGGGCAGCCCGATGTCGAGCAGGCAGACCTGGGGCGCGAACTGGCGCGCCCGCTCGAGCGCCTGCAGCGCGCCATGTTCCACGACTACCCGGTGGCCGGCCGACTCCAGCAGCATCGACAGGGTGACGGCGGCATCGACATTGTCGTCCACGACCATCACGCGCAGCGATCCCGGCTGCCCGGCGCCGAGCTGCTCTTCGCACTGCGCGGGTGCATCCGCGCCACGCTCCAGCAGCGGCAGGCAGACCGAGAAGCGGCTGCCGCGGCCCGGCCCGGCGCTGTCGCAGGCCACCGTGCCGCCATGCAGCTCGACCAGGCTTTTCACCAGCGCCAGGCCCAGGCCCAGCCCGCCCGAGGAACGGTCTGACGAGCGCTCGGCCTGGGCGAACAGTTCGAAGACGCGCGCCGTGAGGTCGGGCGCCATGCCGATGCCGTCGTCGCTGACGTCGATGCACAGCCGGCGTTCGGCGTCGATCGACGAGCCGACTTCGAGGCGGCCGCCTTCGGGCGTGTACTTGGCGGCGTTATTGAGCAGGTTGGCGACCACCTGCACCAGGCGCTTGCGGTCGCCCGCGACGGAGGTGCCGGGCGGCGGCAGGCGCAGCGCCAGGTCGTGGCGGCGCTGCTGGATCAGCGGCATGACCTGTTCCACCGCCTCGTGCAGCACGGCGCCGACGTCGAGCGGCTCAGTATCGAGTTCCACCAGGCCGCGGGTGACGCGCGAGACGTCCAGCAGGTCGTCGATCAGCGCCGTCATGTGGCCGACCTGGCGCCCGATGATCTGGCTGGTGCGCTTGATGATCGCCTCGTCGAGCTTCATGCGCTGCAGGAGTTCGGCCGCGGCGCCGATCGGCGCCAGCGGATTCCTTAGTTCGTGCGCCAGCATGGCCAGGAATTCGTCCTTGCGGCGGTCGGCCTCGCGCAGCTTTTCCTCGGCCGCCTTGCGCTCGGTGATGTCGCTGGCGGCGCCGATCCATTCGTAGACCCGGCCGCCGGCGTCGAGCATCGGCACCGCGCGCGACAGGGTCCAGCCGTGGCTGCCGTCGGCGCGCCGCACCCGGTGCTCCAGCTCGAACACCGAGCGCTCGCGGATGGCGCGCGCGATCGCCTGGTGCAGCCGGTCGTGGTCTTCGGGCGGGATGTACTCTTCCAGCCAGAAGCGGTTGGTGTCGGCCGTGTCCTTCAGGAAGCCGCGGCCCTCGAGATGGCGCAGCTGGGTCCAGTCGGGGCTCATGCGATAGATGACCTCGGCCGTCGCATTGGTCAGCGCGCGGAAGCGCTTTTCGCTCTCTCGCACGGCGGCCTGGGAACGCACCTGGTCGGTCACGTCGCTATTGCTGTGCGAGATGCACGCCAGTTCGCCGCCGGGACCGAAGATCGGAGTGCTGGTCGAGGTCCAGAAGCGTTCCTCGAACACCGTCTCGCCATTGGGCAGCAGCACCGGGATCGGGTAGCGCACCGCCGGCAGGGTGTCGGGCCGGCCCGTCTCGCGCACCCTGGCGAGCGAGGCGCGCAGGTTGGCTTCGCCGGTGTCGTGCGGATCGTCCGGGTTGCCGGGGAAGGCCAGGAACAGGCTGACCCCCACCAGTTCCTCGCGCGTACGCGACGAGGCCGTGAGGAAGGCGTCGTTGACGGCAAGGATGATCGCGTCAGGCGTTGGCGACAGCAGGTAATGCCCGAAGGGCGAGCTGTTGAAGACTGACTCGAACAGGGTGAAGGAGAGCATCGTCGTCCGAAGACCGGTTGCGGGAAGCCCGAATTATAGGGCAGAAGCGGGCATGTTAAACGGACAATTGAGGCGGTCACAATCTTGTTTGCACGGTTGGTAGGCGCGCTGCCTGCTGGCGATGCGTCTGGGGTACGAGCAAGCGAGACGGTTGAAAGCGCGTGCGGTTGCGTATAATCGCCGTTAGCTAGTCCACCTATTACCAGAAAACAACAACTCATGGCCTCATCTTCCGACAACATCAGCATGGCGGTGTTCTGCGACTTCGAAAACGTCGCACTGGGCGTACGCGACGCCAACTACGAGAAATTCGACATCCGCCCGGTGCTGGAGCGTCTGCTGCTCAAGGGCAGCATCGTGGTCAAGAAGTCATATTGCGACTGGGACCGCTACAAGACCTTCAAGGGCCAGATGCACGAGGCGAACTTCGAGCTGATCGAAATCCCGCACGTGCGCCAGTCGGGCAAGAATTCGGCCGACATCCGCCTGGTGGTCGACGCCCTCGACCTGTGCTACACCAAGTCGCACGTCAATACCTTCGTCATCATCAGCGGCGACTCCGACTTTTCGCCGCTGGTCTCGAAGCTGCGCGAGAACGCCAAGCAGGTGATCGGCGTCGGCGTCAAGCAGTCGACTTCCGACCTGCTCGTGGCGAACTGCGACGAATTCATCTTCTACGACGACCTGGTGCGCGAGAAGAACCGCGCCACCGCCAAGCGCCGCGAAGAGCAGGAAGCGCGCAAGGGCCAGTCGAACCGCCGCGCCGGCGCGAGCGACGACAAGCGCAAGGAAGAACTCGAGGCGCGCAAGGTGCAGGCGCTGGACATGGTGGTCGAGACCTTCGACGCCCTGGTCTCCGAGCGCGGCGACACCGGCAAGATATGGGCCTCGCTGCTGAAGGATACCCTCAAGCGCCGCCGTCCGGACTTCTCCGAAACCTATTACGGCTTCCGCACCTTCGGCAACCTGCTCGAGGAAGCGCAGACCCGCGGCCTGTTCGAGTTCGGCCGCGACGAGAAGTCGGGCACCTATGTCTATCGCAGCGCGAATGCGCCGGCCCTCGTGCCGGGCGTGGAGAGCGCGGCGCCCGAGCTGGCGCCGAGCGCCGACATGGCGGTCCAGGACCAGGCCGAATCCAGCGCAGCGGTCGACGCCGCGCCTGAAGAAGCCAGGCCGGACACCCGTCGCGGCCGTGGCCGCGGTGGCCGCAAGCAGGGCGGCCGTGGCGATGCCGCGCCGATCCCGGCCCTGCTGGAGCCGGTGGTGAACGACGCCGAAGCGCAAGACGACGAGCAGGCCATCGAGCAGCCGGCATCGCAGCCGACGCTGTTCGTGGTCGAGGCGGATGCCGCGCCGGTGGTAGCCGAGGAAGCCGAAGCCGAAGCTCCGGCGCCGGTCAAGGAACGCCGCCGTGCGCCGCGCAAGCCGTCCGCCAAGAAGCTCGCCGAACAGGCGGCGCTGGAAGCGGCTGCTGCCGAACCGGCCACGGCGCCCGCCGTGGTCGAGACGCCGGCCGAACCGGAGCTGGCGCTCGATGCGCCCGCCGTAGAGGAGGCTACCGAGGCCGACGCCGACGCCAAGCCGGCGCGCAAGAAGTCTGCCCGCCCGGCGCACAAGGCCCCGGCCCGCAAGGCCGCGCCGCGCAGCCGTCGTCCGGCCAAGCCGAAGGCCGGTTCCGAGAACGGCTGACCCGCAAGGCGCGTGCGCCGTCCCGCGACAGGCGATGCAATAATGGCATCGCCTGTGCGATCCCGTCCAGGCAGTGTTCGGCCTCGAAGAAGGAGCCCGCCATGCGCGCCATTACCAGCCTGTTGCTGTTGTCGGTCCTGGGCGCCGCCATGCCGGCCCTTGCGCAAAAGGGTCCGGCCTCGGATCACCCGATCCTGGGCATCTGGCGCCTCGAGGTGCCCGACACAAACTGCGCCGAAACCTACCGTTTCCGCGGCGACGGCACCACGCTGGTCACCAGCGCCGCCGAGATCTCCGAGAGCGTCTACACGATCCCGAACGAGCCCGATCCCGACGGCTTCTACCGCCTGACCGACCGCGTCACCAAGGACAACGGCAAGCCCGATTGCTCCGGCAACGTGATGAAGCCGGGCGCCAGCGCCACCCGTTTCGTGCGATTCCACCCGTCCGGCAAGCTGTTCCTGCTGTGCGCCGAGGCCTCGATCGAGGCCTGCATCGGTCCCTTCACCCGGGTGCGCGGCGAAGAGATCTGAGGGCGCCGGCCCGCCGGGCCTTGGGCCTGGCCGCGACAGGGTGTATATTGCTGAGCGAAATATCAACCTCGGCACGCCATGTCCCCGCAACTCCTCTTCTGCATCCTCATCGCTTATTTCGCATTGCTGCTCGGCGTCGCCTGGGCCACCTCGAAAGGCGCCAACAACGACAGCTTCTTCATCGGTAACAAGAGCAGCAACTGGATGCTGGTCGCCTTCGGCATGGTCGGCACCACGCTGTCGGGCGTCACGTTCGTCAGCGTGCCGGGCGCGGTCGGCGTCGACGGCTTCGGCTACGCCCAGATCGTGATCGGCTACGTGATCGGCTACATCGCCGTGGCCTACGTCCTGCTGCCGCTGTACTACCGCCTGCAACTGACCTCGATCTACCACTACCTCGATGTGCGCCTCGGCCGCCGCGCCTACCAGAGCGGGGCCGGTTTCTTCATCGTCTCGCGCCTGCTCGGCGCCACCGCGCGCCTGTACCTGGTGGTGAACATCCTGCAAGCCATCATCCTCGACAGCCTGGGCGTACCGTTCTGGCTCAGCACCCTGGTCGTGTTGGGCATGATCCTGCTCTACACCTACCAGGGCGGCGTGAAGACCATCGTCTGGACCGACACCCTGCAGACCAGCGGCATGCTGTTCGGCCTGTTCGCCTGCGTCTGGATCCTGCTGGGCGAACTGGATATGTCGGTGCCCGAGAGCCTGAACCAGATGCAGTCGCAGGGCCTGGCCACCATCTTCACGCACGACGTGGACAGCCCCAATTTCTGGCTCAAGCAGATCGTCGCCGGCGCCCTGATCACGATCACCATGACCGGCATGGACCAGGAGATGATGCAGAAGACCATCTCGGTCAAGACCCTGGAGGACTCGCAAAAGAACATGCTGACCCTGACCGCGGTGCTGGTCGTGGTGCTGCTGTCCTTCCTGTTCCTGGGCGGCCTGCTGTACCTGTATGCGCCGACGGTCGGCTTGACCGCCACCGGCGACAAGATCTTCCCGGCCGTGGTGATGGGCCACCTGCCGGCGGCGATCCAGATCATCTTCCTGATCGCGCTGATCTCGGCCCTGTTCCCCAGCGCCGACGGCGCGATCACGGCGCTGACCTCGTCGACCTGCATCGACCTGCTGGGCATCAAGCGCCGCACCGACCTGTCGCCGGCCCAGGCCGAAAGCCTGCGCCGCCGCGTGCACCTGGGCTTCGCCTTCCTGTTCCTGCTGCTGGTGCTGGGCTTCAAGGTGGCCGACAACCCGAGCATGATCGGCGTGATCCTCAAGCTGGCCGCCTATACCTATGGGCCCTTGCTCGGCCTGTTCGCCTTCGGCATGCTGACCCGGCGCATGCCGCGCGACAGGCTTGTCCCGCTGATCACGGTCGGCGCACCCGTCCTGTGCGCAATCCTTGAGTACAATCAGGCTTACCTGCTCGGCTCTTACCGACTCGGGCTGGAATTGCTGATGATTAACGGCATACTGGTGTTTGCCGGCCTGTATGCGATCTCGCGGCCCGATCCTGGCGCGGCCAGGGTCGGGCAGGCCGCCTGAGCGCATTCGTTTGACCTGACCTTGACTGGAGTTTCGATGGCCTTCAAGCCCCTGAGCGCCTTGCGGCGCGGGTTCGTGTTCCTGTGGACCGCGCTCGACGTGACCCGCCGCACCTTCTTCAACCTGCTGTTCCTGCTGATCGTCATCCTGATCGTCGCGATGTTCTTCAGCGGCGGCGTCAAGCCGCTGTCGGATAAAACCGCGCTGGTGGTCGAGGTCAGGGGCGACCTGGTCGAGCAGTACGAGACCACCCTGCGCGATACGGTGCTCGACAACGTCGGCGGCGACAGCAAGCGCACCGTGCGCCTGCGCGACGTGGTCCAGGTGCTCGACAACGCCGCGCGCGACCCGAATATCAGCAGCGTGGTGCTGCTGCTGGACGAGATGAACGGCGGCGGCATGGCCATGCTGCGCGAGTTCGGCGCCGCGGTGGACCGGGTCAAGAAGGCCGGCAAGCCGGTCGTGGCCTGGAGCGGCCAGTACGACCAGAAGCGCTACCTGGTGGCCTCGCACGCCAGCGAAGTCTATGTGCACCCGATGGGCATGGTGCTGATCGAGGGCTTCGGCGGGCGCCGCAATTATTACCGCGACGCGCTCGACAAGGTCGGCGTCACCGTCAACCTGGTCAAGGTCGGCACCTACAAGAGCGCGGCCGAACCGTATATCGCCAACGGCCCGTCGGACGCCGCGCGCGAGGCCGACGCCTACCTGTACAACGCGATGTGGGCCGGCTACACCGGCCTGGTCGAGAAGAACCGCAAGCTGCCGGACGGCGCCCTGGGCAGCCTGATCGACACGCTGCCCGAGCGCATGGAAGCGGCCGGCGGCAGCGCCGCCAAGGTGGCGTTGCAGGCCAAGCTGGTCGATGGCCTCAAGACCCGCGACGAATTGCGCGCGCTGATGGTCAAGCGCGGCGTGTACGAAGAAGACATCAAGTCGTTCCGCCAGGTGAGCTTCTATGAATACCTGGCGCGCCATCCGCAGAAGGCCTTTGGCGACGCGGTCGGCGTGATCGTCGCTTCCGGCACCATCACCGACGGCGCAGGCGGTCCCGGCGTGGTCGGCGGCCGCGCCACGGCGAACCTGATCCGCCAGGCGCGCGAGGACGATGCGATCAAGGCCCTGGTGCTGCGCGTCGATTCGCCCGGCGGCAGCGCCTATGGCTCCGAGTTGATCCGGCGCGAGCTGGAACTGACGCGCGCTGCCGGCAAGCCGGTGGTGGTGTCGATGGGCAGCGTCGCGGCGTCGGGCGGCTACTGGATCTCGATGGCGTCCGACGAAGTCATCGCCGACCCGGCCACCATCACCGGTTCGATCGGCGTGTTCGCGCTGCTGCCGACCGCTGACAAGGTGGCGGATAAACTGGGCGTGCGCACCGAAGGCGTGACCACCACCTGGCTGGCCGATGCCTACAATCCGCTGCGGCCGCTCGACCCGCGCTTCGAGAAGCTGGTCCAGCAGAGCATCAACAATGTGTACGCCGACTTCACCAGCAAGGCGGCGGCGGCGCGCAAGACCACGCAAGCCAGGATCGACGAAGTGGGGCAGGGCCGGGTCTGGACCGGCGCCCAGGCGAAGGAACGCGGCCTGGTCGACCGCCTGGGCAGCTATAACGATGCGCTGGCCTCGGCCGCCGGCCGCGCCAAGCTGGCCAAGGATTACCGCGTGGTCTATGTCGAGCGTCCGGTGACGCGGGTGGAACGCTTCCTGCAGATGGCGGGGGCATCGGCGGCGCAGGCGATGACGATCCAGGTCAAGCTGGGCCTGGTCGAGCAGGCGATCCCGGCCGGTCCGGTCGGGCAGGTGGCGCAGGACATGGCTTTCCTGTCAGAGTTGACGCAGGAGCGCAAGCCGTTCGCCGCGGTCGCGCATTGCTTCTGTGGTAATTGGTGATGAAATATGTAAGCAGTTTGTAACTGATTAATACAGGCTGCGACGGGCGCGGAAGGCATTCCGCGCCCGTTTTTCGTTTACTGCGCCTAATTAGGGGCGAACTGTGTAAATCGGCGTTAAGGCGTCCGCGGATGGCCTGTTTTAACGGCAGAGCAATGTACGTTACGAAACATATCCCATGAAACGCCCATGCTAAAGTCATTGTGACCCGTATTGTGCAATTAGCATTTATATAGAACAAGGATAAGCATGGACCAGCATTCCCCGACCCATCCCACCACCGGCCGACCAGTGCGCACCCGGCGCACCCGCATCATCGGCGGCGCGATCGCCGTGCTGTCGATGGTGGCGCTGGGCTACCTGGCCTGGTCGCTCACCCAGCCGGAAAGCGGTCCGGGTGGCGCGGGGCCGGGGATGGCGGCGGGAGGGCCTGGCGGCCCTGGTGGTGCCCGTGGTCCTGGTGGTCCGGGCGGTCCCGGCGGCCGGGGCCCGGCCACCACGGTCGGCGTGGCAACCGCGGCCCAGGCCGATATCCCGGTGAATCTCGACGCGCTGGGCACCGTGGTCGCCGCCGCCACCGCCACCGTGCGTCCGCAGGTGTCGGGCGTGGTCCAGAAGATCCACTTCACCGAGGGCCAGATGGTCAAGGCCGGCCAGGTGCTGGCGACGATCGATCCGCGGCCGTTCGAGATGGCCCTGCTGCAGGCGCGCGGCCAGCGCCAGCGCGACGAAGCCCAGCTCGAAAGCGCGCGCCTGATCCTGTCGCGCTACCGCACCCTGCTGGAACAGGATTCGATCGCGCGCCAGGAAGTCGATACCCAGGCCGCGCTGGTCAAGCAGCTCGAAGGTACCGTCCTGACCAACAAGGCATCCGAAGGCACGGCCCAGTTGAACCTGGACTATGCGACGGTGCGCGCGCCGATCGGCGGCCGGGTCGGCCTGCGCACGGTGGACGTCGGCAACCTGGTCGGCAGCGGCGACGCGGCCGGCATCGCCGTCATCACCCAGCTGTCGCCGATCGACGTCGAATTCGCCGTGCCGCAAGACCACCTGCCGGCGCTGCAGCGGCGCATCGCCCAGGACGGCAAGCTGCCGGCCACCGCGCTGGACCGCACCCGCACCGATGCGCTGGCGACCGGCAGCTTCATCGCGCTCGACAACCAGGTCGATACGCAAACCGGCACCGTGCGCGCCAAGGCGCGCTTCGCCAATGCCGACAACCAGCTCTTTCCCAGCCAGTTCGTCAACCTGCGCCTGACCGTGAATACGCTGCGCGATGCCGTGGTGGTGCCGGTGACGGCGCTGCGCCATGGCGCCAACGGCGACTTCGTGTATGTGCTCAATCCCCAGGAGCGAACCGTGGCGCTGCGCACCGTCAAGCGCGGCCAGGCGACGGTGGACAAGGTGCAGATCGTCAGCGGCCTGAAGGTCGGCGAGCAGGTCATTACCGAAGGCGCGGACCGCTTGCGCGATGGCGCGAGTGTGGTGTTGCCGGGCGATCGTCCAGCAGGACCGCGCGGTCAGGGACAAGGGCAGGGGCGCCCGGCACAAGGGGTGCAGCGATGATGCTGGCCTCGGCAACCTGCGCCACCTTCCCGTCGTTCCCGCGCAGGCGGGAACCCAAGTTTGCCGGCATCTCCACTGCTCACGCAGCACTTGGGTTCCCGCCGGGCTGCCGCCGAGGCCGGGAACGACGTGGTGGCTGTGTTGATATCGGGGGCACGCGATGAGCCCCTCCACCCCCTTCATCAGCCGCCCGGTCGCCACCGCCTTGCTGATGCTGGCGATCGTGCTCTCGGGCCTGGTCGGCTACCGCTTCCTGCCCTTGTCGGCGCTGCCGCAGGTCGACTTCCCGACCATCCAGGTGCAGACGCTGTACCCAGGCGCCAGCCCGGAAGTGATGGCGCGCACCGTCACCGCTCCGCTGGAGCGCCAGTTCGGCCAGATGGCGGGCCTGACCCGCATGAGTTCCACCAGCGCCGCCGGCGTCTCGATCGTGACCTTGCAGTTCGCTCTGGGCGAGACGCTCGACGTGGCCGAACAGGAAGTGCAGGCCGCGATCAATGCCGGCGGCTCGCTGCTGCCGACCGACTTGCCGGCGCCGCCGGTCTACGCCAAGGTCAATCCGGCCGACGCGCCGGTGCTGACCCTGGCCATCACCTCCGACACGCTGCCGCTGACCGAGGTGCAGAACCTGGTCAATACCCGCCTGGCGCTCAAGATCAGCCAGGTCTCGGGCGTGGGCCAGGTCTCGCTGTCGGGCGGCCAGCGGCCCGCGGTGCGGATCCAGGCCGACACCGAGGCGCTCGCGTCTTATGGCCTGGGCCTGGACACGCTGCGCACCGCGATCACCGCCGCCAATGCCAACAGCGCCAAGGGCAGCTTCGATGGGCCGACCCGCTCGTATGCGATCAATGCCAACGACCAGCTGGTCACCGTGCCCGACTACCAGAACCTGATCGTCGCCTACCGCAACGGCGCGCCGGTCAAGCTGAGCGAGGTGGCGAACGTGGTCGACAGCGCCGAGAACGTGCGCCTGGGCGCCTGGGCCAATATGAAGCCGGCGATCATCCTCAACGTGCAGCGCCAGCCGGGCGCCAACGTAATCGCCACCGTGGACGCCATCAAGGCGCGCCTGCCCGAGCTGCAGGCCGGCCTGCCGACGGCCCTGCGCATGGACGTGCTGAGCGACCGCACCACCGGCATCCGGGCCTCGGTCAAGCACGTGCAGATCGAGCTGCTGCTGGCCGTGGTGCTGGTGGTGCTGGTGATCTTCGCCTTCCTGCACAGCCTGCGCGCGACCATCATCGCCAGCCTTGCCGTGCCGATCTCGCTGATCGGCAGTTTCGGCGTGATGTACCTGCTCGGCTACAGCCTCAATAACCTGTCGCTGATGGCGCTGACGATCGCCACCGGCTTCGTGGTCGACGATGCGATCGTCATGATCGAGAATATCGCGCGCTATATCGAGAAGGGCGAGAAGCCGATGGCGGCCGCGATCAAGGGTGCGACCCAGATCGGCTTCACCATCATCTCGCTGACCGTGTCGCTGATCGCGGTCCTGATTCCGCTGCTGTTCATGGGCGACGTGGTCGGTCGCCTGTTCCGCGAATTCGCGGTGACGCTGGCGATCACGATCCTGATCTCGGGCGTGGTGTCGCTGACCCTGGTGCCGATGATGGCGGCGCGCTGGCTACGCAGCCATGAACAGGAAAAGCCGGGCAAGTTCGCCGTCAGGTTCCAGGCCTTTTTTGATCGCGTCATCGAGCGCTACGACGTGATGCTGGGCTGGGTATTGAAACGCCAGGGCCTGACCCTGCTGGTAGCGCTGGGCACCCTGGTGCTGACCGCCCTGATGTGGATGATCATCCCCAAGGGCCTGTTCCCGACCCAGGACACCGGCCAGCTGCAGGCGCGGGTGCAGGCGCGGCAATCGATCTCGTACGCCGACATGGCAAAGCTGCAGCAAGAGGCTGCGCGCCAGATCATGCTTGATGCGGAAGTCGCTTCCGTCGCCTCGTATGTCGGCGTCGACGCCGCCAACAACACCATGCTGCATACCGGCACCATGCTGATCAACCTGAAGGCCGACCGCGGCGACCAGCTGGAGACCATGCAGCGGCTGCGCCAGCGCGTGGCCACCGTGCCGGGCCTGCAGCTGTTCCTGCAGCCGACGCAAGACCTGACCATCGACGCCGAGAGCGGCCCGACCCAGTACCGGCTGTCGATCGAAGGCGCGGACGAAAGCACCGTCAACGAGTGGGCGCGCAAGCTGACGCAAAGGATCGGCAGCCTGCCCGAGCTGCGCACTGCCGTCACCGACGCCGGCGCGACGGGCGCGGCCGCCTTCATCGACATCGACCGCGACACCGCCTCGCGCCTGTCGATCACGGCCGCCTCGATCGACGACGCGCTGTACAGCGCCTTCGGCCAGCGCATCGTGTCGACCATCTTCACCGAGACCAACCAGTACCGCGTGATCCTGGAAGCCCAGCAGGACGAAGCGATGTCGATCGCCGCCCTGGGCCGCCTGCAGCTGCGCACCGGTTCCGGCCAGCCGACACCCCTGTCGGCGATCGCCACCATCAGCGAGCGCCAGGCGCCGCTGCAGGTGATCCACGTGGCGCAATACCCGGCCGCGACGGTCGGCTTCGACACCGCCTCCGGCGCCTCGCTGGGCGACGCCGTGAGCGCGATCCGCGCTGCCGCCGAGGAGATCGGCATGCCGGCCTCGGTCAGCATGACCTTCCTCGGCGCGTCCGGCGCCTACGAGGCGTCGCTGTCGAACCAGCTGTGGCTGATCCTGGCTGCCGTCGTCTGCGTCTACATCGTGCTCGGCGTGCTCTATGAAAGCTACATCCACCCGATGACGATCCTGTCGACCCTGCCGTCGGCCGGCGTCGGCGCGCTGCTGGCGCTGTGGGTCAGCGGGCAGGGCCTGGGCGTGATCGGCATCATTGGCATCATCCTTCTGATCGGCATCGTCAAGAAGAACGCGATCATGATGATCGACTTCGCGATCGAGGCCGAGCGCGAGGAAGGAAAATCGCCGCTGGACGCGATCAGGCAGGCGGCGCTGCTGCGCTTCCGCCCGATCCTGATGACGACCCTCGCGGCGCTGTTCGCGGCCGTTCCGCTGATGCTGGGCACCGGCGAGGGCGCCGAGCTGCGCCGGCCGCTGGGCCTGGCCATCTTCGGTGGCCTGATCCTGAGCCAGCTGCTCACGCTGTTCACCACGCCGGTGATCTATCTGGCGTTCGACCGCACCGCGCGCCGCTGGACGGGTAAAGCGCCGCACAAGACGGAAGCGGCGGGAGCATGAATTTGTCGCGCCCCTTCGTCGAACGCCCGATCGCCACGGTCTTGCTGACCCTGGGCCTGGCGCTGGCCGGCATCGCAGCATACTTTGTGCTGCCGGTGGCGCCGCTGCCCCAGGTCGACTATCCGACGGTGTCGGTGTCGGCCTCGCTGCCGGGCGCTAGTCCGGAGACCATGGCGTCCAGCGTGGCCACACCGCTCGAGCGGCGCCTGGGCGTGATCGCCGGCGTCAACGAGATGACCTCGAGCAGCAGCACCGGCTCGACCCGCATCAACCTGCAATTCGAACTCAATCGCCAGATCGACGCCGCCGCCCGTGAAGTGCAGGCGGCGATCAATGCCTCGCGCGCCGACCTGCCGGCGACCCTGCGCAGCAATCCGACCTATCGCAAGGCCAACCCGTCGGATGCGCCGGTGATCATCCTGGCGCTGACATCCAAAACCAAGTCGCCGGCCCAGATCTATGAATCGGTATCGAACCTGGTGCAGCAGCGCCTGGCGCAAGTGAAAGGCGTGGGCGAGGTGGAGATCGGCGGCGGCTCGCTGCCCGCGGTGCGGGTCGAACTGGTGCCGTATTCGTTGAACCGCTATGGCGTCTCGGCCGAGGATGTGCGCGCCGCGATCCAGGCCAGCAACCCGAACCGCCCGAAGGGCGAGATCGACGGCAATGGCAACCGCCTGCAGATCTATTCGCAGCCGGCCGGCGGCGATGGCCGCAGCGCCAGCGATTACAAGGGCCTGATCGTGGCCTGGCGCGACGGCGCCGCCGTGCGCCTGTCCGACGTGGCCAATGTGTTCGACGGCCCGGAAAACGTCTATACCCTCGGCCTGTTCAACGGCCAGCCGGCCGTGATCGTGCTGGTCACGCGCCAGCCCGAGGCGAACGTGATCGAGACCGTGGACGGCATCCGCGAGCTGCTGCCGTCGCTGCAGGCCCAGCTGCCGGGCGACATCAACCTGGCGGTGGCATCGGACCGCACCAACTCGATCCGCGCGTCGCTGCACGAGATCGAGTTCACCCTGGTGCTGTCGATCGTGCTGGTGGTGGCGGTGGTCAGCGTATTCCTGCGCAGCCTGCGCGCCACCGTGGTGCCGGCGGTGGCCACCGTGGTCTCGCTGCTGGGCACCTTTGGCGTGATGTATGCGCTCGGCTTTTCGCTCAATAACCTGTCGCTGATGGCGCTGACGGTGGCGGCGGGCTTCGTTGTCGACGACGCCATCGTGGTGCTCGAGAATACCGCGCGCCATATCGAGAACGGCATGGACCGCATGCAGGCCGCGCTGCTGGGCGCGCGCGAAGTGGGCTTCACGGTGCTGTCGATCTCGCTGTCGCTGGTGGCCGTGTTCATCCCGCTGCTGTTCATGGGCGGGCAGGTGGGACGCTTGTTCCGCGAATTCGCCGTGACCCTGTCGGCGGCGGTGCTGATCTCGCTGGTAATCTCGCTCACCACCACGCCGATGATGTGCGCCTGGCTGCTGCGCAAGGAAGACAAGGACAAGCAGCCGGGCCGCCTGGCGCGCTGGTCCGAGAAGGGCTTTGCGCGCGTGCTGCGCGTCTACGAGCATGCGCTCGACTGGGCGCTCGACAGCAAGCTGCTGGTGATGATCATCCTGCTGTTTACGGTAGCGTTGAACGTCTACCTGTTCTCCAGTGCCCCCAAGGGCTTCTTCCCGCAGCAGGACTCGGGCCAGATGAATGGCGGCATTCGCGCCGACCAGAGCATCTCTTCCACGGCCATGCAGGCCAAGATCTACCAGCTGGTCGAGATCATCCGCAAGGATCCGGCGGTCGAGACGGTCGTGGCCTTCACCGGCGGTGGCCGTGCCGGCGGCGGCTTCATGTTCGTCAACCTGAAGCCGGTGGGCGAGCGCGACGTCGCGGCCCAGGCGGTGATCGCGCGCCTGCGGCCGCAGATGGCGAAGGTCACCGGCATCACGATCTTCCTGAACCCGGTGCAGGACTTGCGCATGGGCGGCCGCTCCAGCAATTCCACTTACCAGTACACGCTCAAGAGCGACAATGCCGAGGACTTGAAGGCATGGGCGACGCGCCTGGCCGAGGCCATGAAGGCGCAACCGGCGCTGGTCGACGTCGACACCGACCAGGCCGAGAACGGCGTGGAAACCTACGTCACCATCGACAAGGAGACGGCGGCGCGCATGGGCATCAGCACGCGCGACGTCACTAATGCCCTGTACAACGCCTTCGGCCAGCGCCAGGTGGCGAACATCTACGATGAGCTGAACCAGTACCACGTGGTGATGGGCGTGGCCCAGAAGTATGCGCAGTCGCCCGAGGCGCTCAAGGATGTCTACGTGCCAGCGCGGCCGACCGGCGGCGCGGCCAGCGCGGCCTCCACCAGCACCGGCCTTGCTGCCGCCACCGGCGCAGCCGGCGCCTCGACCTCGTCGACGGCCAACCTGACCGCGGCGCGCGATCCGTCCGGCGGCCAGGCCCTGGCAAGCAACGCCGCCACCATGGTTCCGCTGTCGGCGATCGCGCGCTTCGCCGAAAGCGCGACCCCGACCTCGGTCAGCCACCAGGACGGCGAGCTGGCGACCACGGTGTCGTACAACCTGAATCCGGGCTTCTCGCTGACCGACGGCGAGGCGGCGGTGCGCCAGGCCGAGGCCGACATCGGGATGCCGACCAATGTACGCGGCAGCTTCCAGGGCACGGCGGCGGCGGCGCAGGAGTCGAGCAAGGAACAGCCACTGCTGATCCTGGCCGCCATTGTCGTCATCTACATTGTGCTGGGCATCCTGTACGAAAGCCTCGTGCATCCGGTGACGGTGTTGTCCACCCTGCCGTCGGCCGGCGTGGGCGCGGTGCTGGCCCTGCTGCTGTTCAAGATGGAGTTCTCGATCATCGCCCTGATCGGGGTCTTCCTCCTGATAGGCATCGTCAAGAAGAACGCAATCCTGATCATCGACTTCGCGCTGGAGGCCGAGCGCGCGCGCGGCCTCTCGGCGATCGAGGCGGTGCGCGAAGCCTGCATGCTGCGCTTCCGCCCGATCCTGATGACGACCCTGGCCGCGGCCCTGGGCGCGCTGCCGCTGGCGATCGGCTTCGGCGAAGGCTCGGAGCTGCGCCGCCCACTGGGCATCGCCATCATCGGCGGCCTGGCCGCGAGCCAGCTCCTGACCCTGCTCACCACGCCGGTGGTCTACGTCCTGCTCGACAAGCTGCGCACCCGCAAACCCGACGAACACAACCTGACCCGTCACCCGCATGAAGGCGACACGGGTCCATCGCTGGCCAAACCATGATCCCTATGCGACACACGCTTCCCACCCGTCTCTCCCTGCTGGCACTTGCCGCCGCCTTGGCCGGCTGCGCCGTCGGACCCGCCTACGAGCGTCCCGCGCCGCTGCAGGCCGGCGCGGCGCTGCCGGAGACCTACAAGGAGGCCGAAGGCTGGGTGCCGGCCGCACCGGCCGACGCCCTCGCGCGCGGCCCCTGGTGGTCGCTGTTCGAAGATCCGGAACTCGACCGCCTGGCGAAACAGGTGGAGGCCGCCAACCAGAACGTGGCGGTGGCGGTCGCCAACTACGCCCAGGCGCGCGCGCTGGTGGCCCAGCAGCGCGCCTCGCTGTTCCCGGTGGTGTCGCTGGGCGCGGGCGCCGACCGTGCCGGCGGCGGTGACAATAGCGTCAACCGCGGTCCCGCCAATTCCTACCGCCTGCAGATCGGCGCCAGCTGGGAGCCGGACGTGTTCGGCCGCCTGCGCAATGCCGTGAGCGGGGCCGAGGCCAGCGCCCAGGCCACCGCCGCCGACCTGGCCAGCGCCGTCCTCGCGGCCCAGGGCGAACTGGCGATTAATTATTTCTCGCTGCGCCAGACCGATGCCCAGCGCGAGATGCTGGCCTCGACCATCGAAGGCTACGAGCGGGTGCTGCAAATCACCTCGAACCGCTTCGAGGCCGGCATCGCGGCCCGCTCCGACGTGCTGCAGGCCCAGACCCAGCTCGCCAATGCGCGCAGCGACGCCCTCGGCCTGCAAAACCAGCGCGCCCAGCTCGAGCACGCGATCGCGGTGCTGGTCGGCCAGACGCCGTCGACGTTCTCGCTGCCGAGCGCGCCATGGCATGTGTCGGTGCCGGACGTGCCGGTCGGCGTGCCGTCGACCCTGCTGCAGCGCCGGCCCGACATCGCCGCCTCCGAACGCGACGTGGCCGCCGCCAATGCCGACATCGGCGTCGCGCGCTCGGCGTATTTCCCCAACTTCGGCCTGTCGGCCAACTATGGCAATACCACCAGCCGGGTCGGTGACCTGTTCTCGGCGTCCGCCGCGGCCTGGTCGTTCGGCCTGTCGGCGGCCCAGACCATCTTCAATGCCGGCGCCACCCGCGCCAGCGTGGAAGGCGCCGAGGCGCGCCACCAGGCCACGGTGGCGCGCTACCGCCAGGTGGTGCTGGACGCCTTCGCCGCCGTCGAGAACGGCCTGTCGGCCACGCGCGTGCTGGAACAGCAGCAGCAATTGCGGGCCGAGGCGGCCGAGGCGGCCGGGTTGGTCGAGGAGCAGATCCTGAACCGCTACAAGGCGGGGCAGGTGAGCTATACCGAGGTGGTGCAGGCCCAGGTGACGGCGCTCAATGCGCGCCGCTCGCTGGTGCAGGTGCAGGCCGACCGCCAGACGGCGGCGGTGTCGCTGATCCAGGCGCTGGGCGGCGGCTGGCAGGAAGAGGCGCTGGCCACGGCCGCGCGCTGATCCGTGCGCCAGGCATTACAATGCTGCGATTATCGATAGTCGGGCACACGCC
The DNA here is from genome assembly GCF_030770395.1 of Telluria beijingensis. Classification (GTDB taxonomy): domain Bacteria; phylum Pseudomonadota; class Gammaproteobacteria; order Burkholderiales; family Burkholderiaceae_D; genus Telluria; species Telluria beijingensis. The sequence goes on from NZ_CP132480.1 coordinate 2,241,314, forward strand.
ATGAAAAATTGGTTCAATCGCATGTTGAGCGGCGCCGAACAGGCGCCGGAGGCCGCCGCCCCGCAGGCCGAGGCGGCGGAAGAAGACTACGGCGTCCAGGTCGACGCCGCCTATTACCGCTGGCTGACCGCGTCCGGCGGCTACCAGGCCGGGCCGGAGGTCGAGGAACACCTGCTCGACCTGGTGCGCACGCTGGCGGCCGACCCGGTCGCGGCCAGCGGCCTGGTGCCGCGCGTGCCCGAGCTGATCCCCAAGCTGCTGCGCGACCTGGCCGACGACGAGGTCTCGACCGGCGACCTCGCGCGCCAGGTGGAGCAGGACCTGGTGCTGGTGGCCGAGGTGATCCGCGAAGCCAACAGCGCCTATTACCGGCCGCTGCAGGCAGTGAAGTCGCTCGACGCCGCCCTCATGATGATCGGCCAGAACGGCCTGCGCATGCTGCTGGCCCGAATCGCCTTCCGGCCGCTGATCAAGATGGCCGAGCAGGGCTTCGCGCGCCGCGCCGCGCCGCTGGTCTGGAACCAGTCCGAGAAATGCGCGCTGGCCTCGAGCCTGCTGGCGCCGGGACTGGGCGCGGGCGTATTCGAGGCCTACCTGGCCGGCCTGATGCAGAACCTGGGGCTGGTGGTGGCCTTCCGGCTGGCCGAACGGGCGGCGGAGTCGGGCAAGATTCCCGGTTCCAGCGAATTCGGCCGGCGCCTGTTCGACGTCAGCCGCGGCCTGTCGTCGACCATCGCCGCGCACTGGGAATTCCCGCCAGAGGTGGTAGAGGGCATCGCGGGTGTCGGCCGGCCGGACGCGCCGCCGCTGGCCCGCGCGCTCGAGCGGGGCGACCAGATCGCCAAGCTGCGGGTCCTGCTCGACGCCCATGTGCTGGACGAAGACGACACCCTCGTCACCGAGGGGCTGGACAGTTTCGAACGCCGTTGCCTTGGCAAGCTGACAGATTTGCCGGGTTGACCGACGCACCATCGCATCGCCTATCGAAGGAGATCGCCATGAAGATGAACGCCGAACACCTGGCCGAGCTGCACGAAGCCAAGCGCCTGCTCGAGAATCCCGGCCTGGCCGCGCGCATCAGCAACCTGGTCGGCTCGCCGATCGAGGCGGCCATCGAGCGCCTGCCGGCGCCGTGGCAGAAGCGCGTCGGCAGCGCCACCGAGAGCGCGCTCCAGCACGCGATGACGGGCGCGCTTTTCACCATGAAGGGCGAGGGCAAGGAGGCGTCCTACCCGCGCCTGCACAAATTCGCCGCCAGCGTGTCGGGCGGCGTGGGCGGCGCCTTCGGCCTGCCCGGCCTGCTGGTCGACCTGCCGCTATCGACCGTGATCATGCTGCGTTCGGTCGCCGAGATCGCGCGCGCCAACGGCGAGCGGCCGCAGGACGTGGAGACGCGGCTGGAATGCCTGCGCATCCTGGCCATGGGCGGACCAGGCGGCAACGACGATGCCGCCGATTCGGGTTATTTTGCGATGCGCATCGCGCTGGCGCGTGCGGTCAGCGAAGCGGCCCAGGCGCTGGCGGCGAAGTCGGTCAACGCCGCCACCGCGCCGGCCGTGCTGCGCCTGATCGCCACGGTCGCGGCGCGCTTCCAGGTGCACGTGACGCAAAAGGCGGCCGCGATGCTGGTGCCGGCGCTGGGCGCCGTGGGCGGCGCGACCATCAACCTGCTGTTCGTCGACCATTTCCAGAACATGAGTCGCGGGCATTTCGCCGTGCGGCGTCTGGAGCGCCTGTACGGCGAGGGGACGGTGCGGCGCGAATACGAGGCGATTGCCCTCGACAGCGGGCCGGTGGGGTTGCTCGCGTAACCGCCAACCCTACATGGCGGGACAAATCCGGTTGCGGCCAGTCTCCTTGGCCGTATATAACATCGCATCCGCCCGCAGGAACAACTCGTTCTCGCTGCGGTAGTCGGGAAACGCCGCCAATCCTCCACTGAACGAAAAGCGCCGCAGGTCACCAGGCGCAACCTGGAACTCGATCGCACAAAAAGCCTGGCGCAGCGCGTCCAGCCGCCGCCAGCCTTCCTTCAGCGTGCAATCCCAGAACACGACCACGAATTCCTCGCCGCCGAAGCGCGCCAGCAGGTCGCGCTCGGCCATCTGCGGCGCCAGGCACAGGCACAGGCGCTTGATGACGATGTCGCCGAAGTGGTGGCCCCAGGTGTCGTTGATGGTCTTGAACTTGTCGATGTCGATCACGCCGAAGGCGAGCGGCTTGCTCTCGAGCGTAGCGTGCCGGATCAGGTCTTGCGCCTTGCGCTGCAGGCCGACCTTGTTCAGCAAGCCCGTGGCGCGGTCCTTGCCGATCAGGTCCTTGCTGACGCGGATCCGGGCGGCGCGGTTCGCCAGCTGGGCCTCGACCATGCCGCCGCCGGCGTCGACCAGCACCGAATCGAAGCCGTCGTTCAGCGCGCGCCGCGCCAGCGCGTCGTCGGGATGGCGCAGCAAGAGCACGATCTCGCGCACCGGGTCGGCCTCGATATTCTTCTTCAGTACCCGCGCCAGGGCATCCAGGCGCCGGTATTCGTCGTCGGGTATCACGACCAGGTCGGGTTGCAATTCCTTGACGCGCAGGTGCAGGGTGGCGGCGTCCAGGTGGTGGACGACCTCGACGCGGTGCCCCAGCAGCGCCGCCGCGTCCAGGCCGGCCGGCGGCCCGAGATGGACCAGCGACACCAGGTCGCCGCGCCCCGTGCGCACGAACAGGTTGAACAGCTTGTCGACCAGGACGTCGTTGGCGATCCGCTTTTCGGCATAGGCCAGGCAGTTGCTGTCCACCAGGCGCTGCTGGAGCAGGAAGCGGCTGCCCTGGCGGCTCGACTGCAGATAGACGTATTCGTGGCCGCGCGGCAGGCGCGCGAGCAGCTCGCCCAGCATCAGGGTCTTGCGGCTGTCGTGCAGGTCGGCCTGCATATTGTGCAGGGCGTCGAGATCGATCACGAACAGGCTGCCGCCGCGGTCGGCCTCGACGGCGGCGGTGAATTCGGCCGCTTCGCTGAAAAAACGGATGTCAAAATCATATTTGTGCGCGTGCAGCAGCAGTTCGGCGCGGTTGTCCTTGATGAAGAAACTCTGTGAGAGGAAGAGGACCTGGTGTCGGTACAGGGGGGCCTCGGTGCTCATGTCTGCTTGCCTTCTTTTTGCATAATATGACATCCTGCCACGCCAATATGACGCGATGTTGACGCCGCCGGGATGGGTGTCGATACCCGGGAAAACCGCACGGGGATGACACAAGGGCGCTATACTCGCGGATTGCTTTTTTCATCCCGGGGATCCGTCTTGTTCAAATCGATCGTCCTGCCCGTCGCCATCGTCGGCCTGTCCGGCCTCGCAGGCGCCGCCTTCGCCGACGAAGGCCAGTGGCAACCGCACCAGCTGCCGCAACTGAAATCCGAACTCAAACGCATCGGCATCGCCATGCCGGCCGAGAAGCTGGCCGACCTGGGCAAGCATCCGATGAGCGCCATCGTCTCGCTGGGCGGCTGCTCGGCGTCCTTCGTGTCGCCCGACGGCCTCGTGGTGACCAACCACCACTGCGCCTACGGCGCCATCCAGCGCAACGCGACCCCCGAGAAGAACTACATCGTCGACGGCTTCCTGGCCAAGACGCGCGCCGACGAACTGCCGGGCGGCCCGAACACCCTGGTGTACGTGACCGAGAAGGTCGAGAACGTGACCGATCGCGTGCTCAAGGGCTTGAGCCCGGCCATGTCGGGCCGCGAGCGCCATGCGCTGGTCGAGTCGCGCATCAAGGCCCTGGTGGCGGAATGCGAAACCGACAAGTCCACGCGCTGCTCGGTGCCGGCCTTCCACCGGGGCCTGGAGTATTACCGCATCAAGCAGCTGATGATCCGCGACGTGCGCCTGGTGTACGCGCCGTCCGACCGCATCGGCAACTACGGCGGCGACATCGACAACTACGAATGGCCGCGCCACGTCGGCGACTACGCCTTCTATCGCGCCTACGTCGGCAAGGATGGCCGCCCGGCCGATCCGTCGCCCGACAACGTGCCGTACAAGTCGAAGGACTTCCTCGTTGTCTCGGCCGAAGGCCTGAAGAACGGCGATCCGATCCTGCTGGCCGGCTACCCGGGCCGCACCAGCCGCTACAAGCTGCCGGGAGAGATCCGCTTCGCGCGCGACGTCGACCTGCCGGCCAAGGCCGCGAGCATCACCGCCGACCTGTCGACGATCGCCGCCGCGACCCAGGGCAATCCTGCCTGGACCGTGCGCTATGCGAGTGTCGACAAGGGACTGAACAACGTGCTCAAGAAGACCAAGGGCCTGCTGGACGGCTTCGCGCGCAAGGACATCGCCGCCATCAAGGACGTGCAGGACGCCGAGTTCCGCGCCTGGCAGAAGACGCATGCGAACGGCAACGCGACGCTGCTGTCCGAACTGGATGCGGTGATCGCCCAGGACATGGCGCTGCAGCGCCAGGAAGCCGCCTGGCTCGAGGCCACCCACAGCGACCTGCTCAAGAGCGCGCGCACCCTGTACCGCCTGGCGCTGGAAAGCCAGAAGCCGGACGCCCAGCGCGAAAGCGGCTACCAGGAACGCGACCTCGGCTTCATCAAGGCGCGCCTGACCCGCCTCGAGCAATCGTTCGTGGGGGATGTGGACCAGGCGCGGTATGCCGCCGCGCTGGCGCGCTACGCCCGCATCGACGCTTCGGTGCGTCCGCAGGGCGTGGACGCGCTGGTGCCGGCGCACGACGCGCTGGCAGACCTGTACAAGGCCAGCGAGTTGTCGGACACCGCCAGGCGCCTGGCCTGGATCGGCAAGTCGCCCGACGCATTCCGCTCTTCCCGCGATCCGTTCATCGTCCTGGCCGTGCGCCTTTACGATGCCGGCATGGCGCTGGAAGAGCGCCGCAACGAGATCGACGGCAACCTGGAGCGCGTGATCCCGCAATACATGTCGGCCGTGATCGCATGGAAGAAGTCGCAGGGCAAGCCGGTCTACCCGGACGCCAACTCGACCTTGCGCGTGACCTACGGCACCGTATCGCCATTCTCGCCGCGCGATGGCCTGGTCAAGGGCCCGTTCACCACGGTCGAAGGCATCCTCGAGAAGGAAACCGGCAAGGATCCGTTCATCGTGCCGGCTGGGCTCAAGGAAGCGATCCAGGGCAAGCGCTACGGCGTGTTCAAGGATCCGGCGCTGGGCACGGTGCCGGTCAACTTCCTGTCGAGCGCCGATACCACGGGCGGCAACTCGGGGTCGGCCGTCATGAACGGGAAGGGCGAGCTGGTGGGCCTGAACTTCGACTCGACCTATGAATCGATCACCAAGGACTGGTACTTCGACACCGCCATCACGCGCGCGATCCACGTCGACATCCGCTACATGCTGTGGGTGATGAAGGAAGTCGACCACGCCGACAACCTGCTCAAGGAAATGACGATCAAGTATCCGAAGAAGTAATTTCGGCCACCAGCCCCCTGCACGTCGTTCCCGCGGAGGCGGGAACCCAAGTTTGCATGCGCCTCGAAAGCGCTGACAAACTTAGGTTCCCGCCTGCGCGGGAACGACGGTTCATCTGCCAACAATGAACGAACCCCTCATCATCGCCGGCCTCACGACCTCGCCGCTGGAGCTCATCTCCTTCCTGCTGGCCGTCACCACCGTCATCCTCAACATCCGCCAGAAGCACTGGGCCTGGCTGTTCTCGATCGCCTCGTCCGCGACCTATGCGGTGGTGTTCTACGACGCGCGCCTGTACGGCGACATGGGGCTGCAGTTCGTCTTCATCGCAGCCTCGGTCTGGGGCTGGTACCAGTGGCTGCATGGCGCCGAGGGTAATACAGCGGCGCCATTGGTGCCGACTTTCCTCGCGCCGAGCCGTCGCGTGTGGGCGGTGGCCGCATGGCTGGCGGGCTTCGTGCTGCTCTCGACCTTCCTCGACAACTTCACCGACACCGACGTGCCGCACGCGGACGGCTTCCTGACCGCCGGCAGCCTGGTAGGCCAGCTGCTGCTGGCGAAGAAGAAGGTCGAGAACTGGCATGTGTGGATCGCGGTCGACGTGCTGTACGTCGGCCTCTACCTGTACAAGGGCCTGGTGCTGACCGCGGTGCTGTACGGGATATTCGTGCTGCTGGCGATCGCCGGCCTGCGAACCTGGTCGGCGCTGGCGCGGGAGCGGCGATGAACCCGGTGCAGCGGGTGGCGATCCTGGGCGCCGAATCATCCGGCAAGTCGACCCTGGCCGAGGCGCTGGGGCGCCGCTACGGCACACGGTGGGTGCCCGAATACCTGCGTGAATTCGTCGATACGCTGGGACGTGTACCGCACGAGGACGACCAGTACGGCATCGCACTGACCCAGCGCGCACGCGAGGATGCGGCGGCAGCGGAAGCACGGCGCTTCCTGTTCTGCGACACCACGCCCCTGATGACAGCGCTTTACAGCAGGGTGTACTGGGAACGGGTGGATGCGCAGCTGGCGGCGCTCGACGCGCGCCACGACTATGCCTGGACCTTCGTCACGGCGCCGGATACGCCGTGGGAACCGGATGGCCTGCAGCGCGAATCGGAGGCGGTGCGCCAGATGGTGCACCGGATGCTGGTCGAGACGCTGGCGGAACGCGGCATCTTCTATACGCTATTGGAAGGCGGCCTGCCGCACCGGATGCGGCAGGTCGAAGGGGTGCTCGGCCAGCCTTGATCCTCAGGTCTTCGGCAAGCTCGCGGCCAGGTCGAGCCACGATTGCGGCTGCGGCTTGCCGCGCTCGCGCACGCCGAAGAAGGTCACCACCAGCTCGCCCTGGTCGTCGAAGAACTCGACCGAGGTGACGCCGGCGCGGCGCACCACGTAGCCGCTGCGCAGCGCGCTGTCGCGCAGGTGCAGGTTGAAGTCGGGGTCGAGCACATTGAACCAGCCTTCGGCCGCCGTCACCTTGTTCACCTTGCCGCTATAGATCTGGGTCAGGGCGCCGTTGCCGAGGAAGGCCATGATGGCCACCTGGTTTTTCGCGGCGTCTTCCAGCAGCTTGCGCACCGCCTGCGGCGCGACCGGTTGCACCACGCCGCCAGGCGCCAGGCGCAGCGCCTGTTCGCGCGTGAGACCGAACTCGGACACGATGCGGTTGAACTGGTGGACGTCGGTCATCTCTTGCCAGGCGGTCTGGAATTCCTTGATGTCGATCGCGCTGTCCGGCTTGACGGCTGGCTTGGGCGCAGGCGGCGTCACATCCAGTTGCGCGCCCTGGCTCGGGTTGCGGAAGTCGCGCACCAGCTTGTCGAACACCGCGATATTGGCGTCGTCGCGAAGGTAGAGCTTGTGCACGGCATCGCCATGGGCGTCGAAGAATTGCAGGCTGCGGTTGACGGCGCCATCGCGGCCCGGTTGCGTCACGGCGAAGGCGTACTTCCATTTTGCGAACTGGAAGCGCAGGTCGATCGGGCCGCCCAGGTAGCCGCCGGCGATGTTCAGGTTGCGCGCTTCGCGCTCGGCCTCGTCGGCGCTGGCTTTCTCGGCCTGCTTCGGGATGCGCATGGCCACGCCGGTGGTCTCGATCACGCCGTTCTCGTTGCGGGTCAGCGCCATCACCTTGCCCAGGTCGAGGGCGCGGCGCATGATCTCGCGCGGGGCGTGGTCGGCTTCCTTCAGTCGCACCACGGTGCTGCCGATGCTTGTTGCGAGCAGCTCGGCTTCGGACACCTTCAGCTGGCGCGCGGCGTCGCGCGTCTGCAGGCGCGGCTCCTTGGCCTTCAGCGCATTCCACTGTTCCAGCAATTGCGGGCTGGCGTGGGCGGGGATGACTGCCAGGGCGATGGCGGCGGCCAGGATGTGACGGGTGAGTTTCATGTTCAGGGGGCTCCTTATTCAATTGCCCATGCTCCGCCAGGCACGCCTGCGTGGGCAGGCATGCTAAGCGAGCTAATCATTGCGAATGATTCGCGTTTCATTCGCATATTAAATGATAATGATTATCATTTGCAATATGGGGGAAGTCGATTTTTTCCACGCACGCCAGTCCAGTCTTGACGAACGATAAATCTTTACAAGAGCATGACTATTTGTTTCTGTAAGGCATTACAATGAAGGGATTTTTCGAACGTAGAGCGGGGCGCTATGAAAAACTGGATTGGACGCATGCTGGGCGGTTCAGGTAAAGAGGCGGAGGCTGCGGCCGTCGTCAGCGCGCCGGCGACGATCGAAAACGACGAAGAAATGGCGAACCAGGTGCACGCCACCTACTACCGCTGGCTGACCGCCTCCAGCGGCTTCAACGCCACGCCGGAACAGGAAGCGCAGATCCTGGCCGAGGTGCGCTCGCTGGCCGCCGATCCCGTCTGCGCGTCGGGACTGGTGCCGCGCATCCCCGAGCTGGTGTCGCAGCTGCTCACCGCGCTATCCGACGAAAACATCTCGACCAGCGCCCTGTCGGCCCAGGTGGGCCGCGACCTGGTGCTGGTGGCCGAAGTGATCCGCGAGGCCAACAGCGCCTATTACCGCCCGATGACCCCGATCGAGACCCTGGAAGGCGCGGTGACGATGCTCGGCCTGAACGGCCTGCGCATGCTGCTGGCGCGAATCGCCTTCCGGCCGCTGGTGCGGGTGAAGGTACAGGGCGTGGCGCGCCAGGTGGCTCCCAACGTCTGGAAGCACTCCGAGCGCTGCGCCTTTGCGGCCAGCGTGATGGCGCCGGGCCTGTCGGCCGGCGTGTTCGAATCCTACCTGGCCGGCCTGATGCAGAATCTCGGCCTGCAGGTCGCGTTCCAGGTGGCCGACCGCATTTGCGAAGGCAAGGTGCCCGGCTCCAGCGAATTCGGCATCGAGCTGTTCGCGGCCAGCCGCCAGCTGTCGTCGGTGATCGCCAATCACTGGGATTTCCCGCCCGAGGTGGTGGAGGCAATCGAGCAGGCGGGCGAAGCGGATGGCCCGCACCTGGCGCAGGCCCTGGCCCAGGGCGACCGCATCGCCAAGCTGCGGCTGTTGCTCGATGCCGAGGTGATCGAGGAAGACGACACGCTGATTACGCAAGGGTTGAATGGGTTCCAGCGGCGGTGCCTGGGTAAGCTGAAGGATTTGTCGGATTAGGTACGTGGCGCCAGCTCTTTTTCGCACGCGTTTCGTACTGCATCAATAGTTCTTGATGCCAAATACATACTGCATGGACACCCATTCAGTTCGCCTTTACGATTCCTTCCGGTTAATTGATCACGTATCGTGAACTGAGGGCGGACGCAGGTCGATGCAAAAACACGGCTTCGTGTTTTGTCCGCATTCCATCATTCTCGGAGGGCGTATGCTCAGGAAACTCTTTGCAGCACTTGGCATGGCGGTAGCGTCAGGTAGCGCCGTGGCTTCGACCGGGCTCCACAATCCATATGCGGAGTCGCACGTTAATTTCATGTACAACCTGCTGTTCTGCGACGATCTGGCACTGTTTGACGGGCAGGACGGCAAGCGGAGTGACGGCCTGCTATCGTCAGTCCTCGCCGAATCGGCTAGTGCAGAAAGTCTTCTCGACATCGCGCGCGACGACAAGAACGAGGGAAGGATACGTGCAGTCGCCTATCACCGGCTGCGCATGCTGGGCAAGACGGGTCTGTCAAAAGAGCTGTTGGGCGTCATCGTCGAGGTTCCTCTTGAAGGCGGACTGGACGTGCTGGCTGCATTTAGCGAAGGAGGCGTGCGCTATCTGAACCAATCCGGGAAAGTGCTTGTCGTTGAGGGAGAGAACACACCTGTTTCGCAACGGGCTAGAGAACTCATCGCGGTCTCACGTCCAGTCATCGACAAGATCGGCCCATGGGAAGAGGATCGTTTACCGCCGCCGAAAGCGGGAAACATCCGCATTACATTCCTTGTCTCGGATGGGCTTTATTTCGGCGAGGGTTCCGCCGAAATTTTCCGGAACGACGAGATGGCTGGACCGGTTTTGGCGAAGGCCACGCAACTGCTCCAGGAAGCTGTCAAACTCGGTACGGAAAAATAAGGAACCTGTCCTCGTGTGCGCTGCAGCGAACACGAGGACATCGTTCTCAGCCCAGATCAGAAATCGATCTGCGCCGACACCCTGAACGTCCGCGGCGCCCCCGGCAGCAGATACCCGCCCAGCGACTGCGTCACATCGCGCCAGTAGAACTTGTCGAAAGCATTGTCCACCCGCGCCCGGATGACCGTGTTCAGCCCTCCCGCGCGCAGCAGGTAGGACGCGCCGAAGCCCGCCACGTGATACCCCGGCACCTTCACCCGATTGGCCGGATCGAACACCTTATTGCCCGAATACTGCCACTGCGCGTCCAGCTTCAGTCCCGCCACCTGTGGCACCGCGTACTCGATCCACGCGGTCGTGCGCAGCTCCGGCACATTGGTCACGCGCTTGCCTTCGGTCGCCGCGTCGCCCGTGTCCTTCTGGTCGGTGTCGAGCGCCATCAGCGACAGGCTGTAGTTCAGGCTAGGCGTGGCCTTGCCCATCGCCGACAGTTCGACCCCGCGGTGCGTCTGCTCGCCGGCGCGCACGAAGGTGTTGGCTGCGTTCGTGTATTCCAGGCCCTGGCGGATCTCGAACAGCGCGCCGGACAAGGCCAGTTGCTCGTTCACGTTGCGCTTGACGCCGAACTCCAGCTGCTTCGAGCGGCTCGGCGGCAGGGCGGTGTTCTGGTTGCTGGTCTCCATCGGCGCGATGCCGCCATACTGCAGGCCATGGCTGATCGAGCCATACACGCGCCAGTCGCGGGCCGGCGCATACACCAGCGCCACGTTCGGCAGCGCGAACGAGTCCTTCGCGTGCACCCAGCCGCCGTCGATCTCTTCCAGCGCGTCGAGCTCCAGCTTCACGTACCGCACGCCGGCGTGCAGCGACAGTTGCGGCGACAAGGTCATGACGTCCTGCACGAACAGCGAGCGCTCCTGGGTCGCGCGCCGTTCCATCACCGGGCCGGTCACGCGGTCGCTTGCCACCGGCGGCACGACCGTCGGGTTCCAGATATTGCTGGAGCCGACGTAGTCGTAGACGTACTCGCCGAAGCTGTCGTGGCGTTCGGCATACGAGGCGCCGACCGTCAAAGCATGGCGCACCGCGCCGGTGCCGAAGCGGCCCTGCAGCATCGCCTGCAGGCCCCAAGGCGTCTTGCGTTCGCCCGTGCTCTGGAAGTCATACACATCGTAGTCGCCATTCGAGCAGTAGCCCGGATAGAAGCCGTCGCCCTCGTTGCTGCAGCCGTAAGGGAAGGCGGTGAAGTCATCGCGCTTGAACCAGTGCTTGTTGGCGCTGACGGTGGCGTTCCAGGCGTCGTTGAGGCGGTACTCGAAGCGCAGGCCCAGGTTGCTGCTGTCGGTATCGACCGGCTTGGTCCACGGCTGGTCGTTGAGCAGGGTCTTGGCCGAGATACCCGTCGGCAGGACTTCGTCGCGGATCAGCTGGTAGCCCGGCGCCGTGACCTGCGCCTTGTGCTGGTGGTCGAGGTCGATCTGGAACAGCGCGTCCGGCGTGATCTGCCAGTCGAAGGCGGCCGAGACGAACTGGCGCTCGCCGTCGGCGCCGCGCACATACGATTTCAGGTCTTCGGCTGCGGCATTGATGCGGTAGCCGAAGCGGCGGTCCGCGAAGCGGCCGCCCAGGTCGACCGCGCCATACACGGTGCCGCGCTCGCGCACTTCCACCGTGGCCTGGCGCAGCGGCGCACTGGTCGGACGTTTGGTGACGAAGTTGATCATGCCGCCCGGCGCCGCGACGCCGGCCTGCAGGCCCGCCAGGCCGCGCAGCACCTCGATGCGTTCCTTGTTCTCGAGCGGGATTTGCGTGTCGCCCGAGATCGCGATCATGTCCTTGCGGTAGCTGGTCGCGTTGTCGAGCGCGAAGCCGCGGATCGAGAACTGCTCGGCGTAGCCGATCGCATTGTAGGCGTCGCCGATCGAGGCGTCGTAGCGGGCGGCGTCGGTGGCGCTGCGGATCGACAGGTCCTGCATCTGGCCCTGGCTGATCGAGGTGATCGAGGCTGGGGCATCGAGCAGCTGGACGTCGGAGAAGCCGCCGACGCTGGCGCGGTCGAGGGCGATCCATTTGCTGCCGGTGACGACCACCGAGGCGACTGGATTGTCCGGCTGCGCCTGCGCGGCGGCCTCGGACGACAGGGAAAACGCCTGCACGACGGCGCAGGCGAGGATGGTGTGCTTCGTGGTGAATGTCATGGTTTGCTCGTGTTCGCGCGCCACGCGGCGCGCTGCTTTTATCAAAGCCGGAGCCAACGTGGGGGAAGGGCAAACGAATGGGGGTGCTGCTTTGCGCTTTCCTTCGCTGGCATTATCCAGATCAGGTACGAAGGGTATCTCTCACCCGGAACAAAGTTCCAGGACCCCTAGCGAAGGCGCGAGTGTACCACGGCCGCGCGCGGCCGTGGTGAATCTGGCAAGCCTGCGACGGCAGGCTGTTTGCGGCCGATCAGGCCTTGGCGGCCGACGGCGCTTCGGCCGGCGCCGGTGCGACGGCGGCCGGCGTCAGCATATGGCGCAGCAGGACGCTGCGCGCCGCGTCGCCGATGGCGCGCCAGTGTTCGCGGCGCTGGGCCGCGCGCTTGCGGTGCTTGGACGGCATGTCCTGCAAGGGCTTCAGGTAGAACGGCAGCGGCACGAGGAAGCTGCGCGCATCCAGTTCGGCGCCGCCCAGGATGCGCCAGAAACCGTCATAGCCGTTCTCGAAGGCCTTGTCTTGCGCCGCCTCGTAGGCGACGTGGGCGTTGCCGCGCACCGCCACCACGCGGTCGAAGCCCAGCGCCTGGGCCGCACCCTGCAGGGCGGCGAAGCAGAAGAAGCTGGGCGAATTATTGGGGAATACGCGCTCGAAGGCCTCGAAGGCCCCGCCGGCGTCGCGCCACAGGCCCGCGTTGCGGGTGACGAAGGGGACGACCGGCAGGTCGACGCCGACTACCGCGCCCTCGACCCAGGTCCAGGACAGGCGGTGCAGCACCTTGCCGTCGGCGAGCAGGGACAGCGTCAGCTCGCCTTCCGGGTCGATGCGCGGCGCATGCTCGAGCCGCAGGACAAAGCTGCCGCCGTCCTCCTCGTGCTGCCACAGCACCAGGCCGTCGTGGTGCACGGCCTGGCGGTAGGCGCCGTTGAAGATCGCGTCCTCGAAACGGTAATGGGCCAGCACGCAGCGCATGCGCTCGCGCACGCCCAGGCCGCGCGCCAGGTAGTCGCGGCCGCTCACGCGGCGGAACAGGTCGTCGTCGGGCGCGTTTTCAAGACGGCGCAGCAGCTTCAGGCGGGACAGGGACTGGTGCTCGCGCCAATAGCGCAGCGCATGCCAGCGTTGGGTCAATCGAGCGAAGATCATCGAGCGCTCCATTCGGCTTAAAAGGACGTGTACTCCTGCCCACCACGGGATGGTGGACCATGCTCAGCGCAATGGCAAGAAACAATTCCGCTGTGCAATTATGTGCCGAATTGCTAACTCGTGCCCGGAGGCAGTGCAAATAGTAGTGGGGAACCAAGGCGGACGTGGTCGGTCATGATGCTCTCTCTGGACGTTATGACTTATGGTTGTTTTTAGGCATGCACGACAAGACTACCATGTTTGCGGCGCGCCACGCTTCTTCATTCATCATCGATAATGCGCCGGAACCAACCAGCATTGGAGGCAACCGATGGCGTATGAACTGTTTTATTGGCCGACCATCCAGGGCCGCGGCGAATTCGTCCGTCTGGCGCTGGAAGAAGCGGGCGCCGACTACGTCGACGTGGCGCGCCGCGAAGGCGGCGTCGATCTGTTGATGGCGGCGCTCGAGGTCGAGGAATACCCGGCCTTCGCGCCGCCCTTCCTGAAGGCCGGCGAGCTGGTGATCGGCCAGGTGGCCAACATCCTGCTCTACCTGGGCGAGCAGCATGGCCTGGCGCCGCGCACCGATCCGGGCCGCCTGTGGGTGCACCAGCTGCAGCTGACCATCGCCGACCTGGTGACCGAGGCCCACGACAGCCACCACCCGATCGCGTCCGCGTTGTACTACGAAGACCAGAAGCCCGAGGCGCTGCGCCGTTCGGCCGATTTCGTCGAGGCGCGCATCCCCAAGTTCATGGCCTATTTCGCGCGCCTGCTGTCCAACCCGGAACCGCGCGACTACCTCACCGGCGACAAGCTGACCTATGCCGACCTGTCGCTGTTCCAGGTCATCGACGGCTTGCGCTATGCCTTCCCGAACGCGATGAAGAAGATCGAGCAGGAGCATCCTGAACTCACCGGCCTGCGCGACCGGGTCGCCGCGCGGCCGAACATCGCGGCCTACCTGGCGTCCGAGCGGCGGATTCCGTTCAACCAGGAAGGCATCTTCCGCCGCTATCCGGAGCTCGACCAGTAGGCCGCAATTCCCTCAGTCCCAGGCTGGGGCGAAGTCGGGGCTGACCAGGCGGCCGCCATTGTCGAGCGCGTCGATGGCGGCGCGCTCATCGAGGGACAGCACGAGTTGTGGCGCTTCCAGGTTGGAGGCCAGGTTGGCGCGCTTCGTCGACGATGGGATCACGGCGTAGCCCTTGGCCAGCAGCCAGGCCAGCGTCACCTGGGCTGGCGTGGCCCCATGTCGGCGCGCGATCTCGCCGATCACGGGATCGCCCAGCACCTTGCCATAAGCCAGCGGCATGTAGGCCGTGATGTGGATGCCGGCGCCGCGGGCAAACTCCGCCACCGTGCGGTTCTGCAGGTAGGGATGCAGTTCGACCTGGTTGGTGGCGATGTTCGCCGCGCCGACGCTTTGAATCGCCTCGCGCATCAGCGCCACCGGGAAGTTCGAGATGCCGATCGCGTCCGTCAGGCCGGCGTCGCGCGCCGCCAGCAAGGCCTGCATCGATTCGGCCACCGGTACGGCGGCGCCGGGCGACGGCCAGTGGATCAGGGTCAGGTCGACCTGTTCCACCCGCAGCTTGCGCAGGCTGTCCTTCAGGCTGGCGGTCAGCCGGTCGGCGGCCAGGTGCTCGGTCCAGATCTTGGTGGTCAAATAGACCTCGCGCCGGGCGACGTTCGACTCGGCGAGCGCCTGGCCAACCTCCGCTTCGTTGCCGTAGATCTGGGCGGTATCGATGTGGCGATAGCCCAGTGCGAGGCCGGTGGCGACCGAGTCGATGGCGGCCTGGCCTTGCAGGCGGAAGGTTCCGAGACCGAGTTGTGGCATGTTCATATGGTGTCCTTTCGTAAAAATCAGTGGGTGGCGACGGCGCCGCGCACGGCCGCCTTGGCCGGCACGCCATCGCGCCGGTCGAGCCAGCCCGCGAGCGTCGTGAGCAGCAGGGCGCCGACCACCACCAGGGCGCCGATCCACGGCGTGGCCATCAGGCCGAGTTTGGCGACGATCAGGCCGCCGCCCCAGGCACCCAGCGCGATGCCGACGTTGAAAGCGGCGATGTTCAGGCCCGAGGCGACGTCCACCGCCCGCGGCGCATCCACCTCGGCGCGCTGCACCACATACACCTGCAGGCCGGGCACGTTGCCGAAGGCGACCGCACCCCAGGCCAGTACCGTGAGCAGCACCAGCGGTTTGCTGGGCGCGGTGAAGGTCAACACCAGCAGCACCAAGGCCAGCAGCGCGAACACGATCTGCAGCGCGCGCACCGGACCGTGGCGGTCGGCCAGCTTGCCGCCCCAGATATTCCCGGCCGCGACCGAGACGCCGTACACCAGCATCACCAGGCCGACGGTGGACGCCGCGAAGCCCGAGACTTCCTGCAGCACCGGCGCCAGGTAAGTAAAGGCGATGAAGCTGCCGCCGTAGCCGAGCGTGGTGATGGCGTACACCAGCAGCAGGCGCGGTTTTTTCAGTACCGCGAGCTGGGTCAGCAGGTTCGACGGCTT
This sequence comes from Telluria beijingensis, assembly GCF_030770395.1. GTDB lineage: Bacteria > Pseudomonadota > Gammaproteobacteria > Burkholderiales > Burkholderiaceae_D > Telluria > Telluria beijingensis. Next base: position 2,257,115 of record NZ_CP132480.1, read on the forward strand.
GCTGCCGGCGATATCCGCCGGCACCAGGATCGCGCTGCCGACGATCGCGATCACGCCCAGCAGCGACACCGCCAGGAAGGTGGCCTGCCAGCCGAAGTGCTGGCCGATGAAGGTCCCGAGCGGCACGCCGGTGACCAGGGCCACGGTGAGACCGGTAAACATCAGCGCGATGGCGCTGGCGGCTTTCTCTTTCGGCACCAGGCTGGTGGCGATGGTCGAACCGATCGAGAAGAACACCCCGTGCGCCAGGCCGGTGAGGACGCGTGCGGCCATCAGGGCCTCGTAGTTCGGCGCCATCCAGGCCACCAGGTTACCGAGGGTGAACAGGACCATGAGGGCGAGCAGCAGCTGCTTGCGCGGTACCTTGCCGGTCAGCGCCGTGAGCACCGGCGCGCCGATGGCGACCCCCAGCGCGTACAGGCTGACCAGGAGGCCGGCCGATGGCACCGACACATCCAGGCTGGCGGCGATGGTGGGGATCAGGCCGACGATCACGAATTCGGTCGTCCCGATGGCGAAGGCGCTCAATGCGAGCGCCCAGAGTGCGAGTGGCATACGATTCTCCTTGTTGTTGCCGTATGAATGCGGTGGAGTCCAAGACAGGCAAGCAGTGTGCCGTGCCTCGGCGCAAGGAAAAAGTGGCCGCTGTACAATGGACTTTTGAGCTGGAGTCATCAATGATCGATGTCGATGCCTTGATTGTATTTGTCGCCGTCATAGATTCCGGCTCGTTCTCGGCTGCTGCCGAGCGCCTGGGGCAGACGCCCTCAGGAGTGTCACGCACCATCTCGCGGCTCGAGGATGGCCTCGGCATGACGCTGATGCACCGCACGACGCGGCGCCTGCAACTGACCGAGGAGGGCGCCTGGCTGCTCGAGCGGGCGCGCGCCATCCTGCGCGACCTGGCCAATACCGAGGCCGAGGCGCAAGCGCGCCGTTCGCAGCCTTCGGGTCTGGTGCGGGTCAACGCGTCGACGCCCGCCTTCGACCATTTATTGGCGCCCCTGCTGCCCGACTTCCTGGAAGCCTATCCGCTGGTGCAACTGGAACTGACCAGCGGCGAAACCTATGTCGACCTGATCGAGGAAAGGGCCGACCTGGCGATCCGCATCGGCGCGCTGCCCGATTCGACGCTCAATGCGCGGCGCCTGGGCACCGGCCGGCTGCGGGTGGTGGCGGCGCCTTCCTACATCGAACGTCATGGCGTGCCGCGTGAGCCGGCCGAACTGGCCCAGCACCGCACCGTGGGTTTCACCGCGCCGGCGTCGCTCAATACCTGGCCGCTGCTGCACGCCGGCGGCGACGGCTACACGGTCACGCCGCAGGTGCTGGCATCGAGCGGCGAGACGGTGCGCCACCTGGTCCTGCATGGCGCGGGTATCGGGTCGATGGGCGAGTTTTTGGTGCGCTCCGACGTGGAGGCGGGAAGGCTGGTGCCGGTGCTGGAAGAGCACACCCTGCCGTGGACCCAGCCAGTGTGGGCCGTGTTCTACAAGCAGGGCGCCCTGGCGCCGCGGGTGGCGGCGCTGGTGGACTTCCTCGCCCGCAGGCTGGGCGAGGTGCTGGAACGATAATCGTCAGAACGCGTAGGTGGCGCGGCCGTAGATATACCGTCCCGAACGGCCGAACGGCGCATAGGTCGAGAACGGCATATTGCTGGTGGTGTTGATCGCCGGCGGCAGCGTCTCGGGATATTGGTCGAAGACGTTGTCCGCGCCCAGCGCCAGGGTCAGCTTGGGCGTGACGGCGAAACGTCCTTCCAGGTCGACCACGGTCTTGGCGCCGAGCTCGAAGTCGAAGGCCGCCGTGGTGCCCGGCGACAGCACCTCGCCGTAGCGGGTGGCGCGCAGGGTCGCGCCCCATGGGCCCAGCTTCCAGTTGACGTTTGCGCTGATCTTGTTCTTCGGCTGGCCCTTCTCGAGCGACAGCACGTTCACACGGTCGAACAGCACCGGCGCCGGGCTCAGGTTCGATAGTTGCGCGGTGACCGGCACCTTGGTCACTTCGGTGTCGGTGTAGTTGCCGGCCAGCGTGAAGTCGAAGCGGCCCGCTGCCCCCGCGTTATGCGCCCAGTTGATCACCACGTCCACGCCCTTGGTCGTGGTGTCCACGCCATTGATGAAGAAGCGCCCGCCGCCCACGCCGATGAAGCCCTGGCTGGCAATGTAGTCGCGCACATTGGCTTGCGTGAGGTTCTCGGACAGGATGATGCGGTCGTCGATGTCGATGCGGTAGGCGTCGACCGTCACGCTCACGGCGCCCAGGCGCAGCACGGCGCCGAGCGAGGCGTTCACCGATTCCTCGGCGTCGAGCGGCTTGGCGCCCAGCGCCACGGCCACCGGGTCGGACGGCTTGAAGGTGGTGATCTCGTAGGGGACGCCGTTGATGAAGTTGGTGGACGTCGCGGTGAAGTTCTGCTGCTGCGGCGACGGCGCCCGGAAACCGTTCTGGATCGCGCCGCGCAGTGCGAACGACTTGGTGAAGTCGTAGCGCAGCGCCAGCTTGCCGGCCACGCTGTTGCCGAAGTCCGAATATTTTTCGGCGCGCACCGCCGCCGAGGCCAGCAGTTCGGGCGTGATATTCGCCTCCAGGTCGACGAAGGCGCCGACCGCATTGCGATGGGCGTCGACTTCGTTGGCGGGACGGAAGCCCGGGAACACCTGGGCGCCCGGCGCGGCCGGCGTCCCGTTGGGCAGCACTTCGCCGCCATAGCTCCACGACTGCTCCTCGCCGGCGAACAGCTCATAGCCTTCGCGCCGCGCCTCGACCCCCACCGCCACGTTCAGCGGCGACGACAGCGAAGCCAGCTCGATGCTGCGCACGCCGGTCAGGTTGAACACCGCCTGGTCGTACGAATAACCGCCGGCATAGAACTCGGTCTTGCTGGTCGGGCCCAGCGAGCGGTTCAGGGTGTTCTCGATGGTGTACTCCATCTTGTTCTTGCCGTAGCCGAGCGAGGCGTCCATATCCCATTGGCCGGCTTGCCAGGTCACGCCGCCCGTCATCGAGAAATCCTTGACGGTCGGCGAGATCAGCGGCAGGAAGCCGTCCGGATAGATCGACGGGATGTTGCGCGCATCCTGCGGCGGGCGGAAGTAGCCGCCCGAGGTGGCGTCGCGGTCCTGGTAGCTGGCCCACCCATACACCTTGACGCCGCCGCCCAGGTCATTGCCGGCGTTGGCGAACAGGGTGGATTGCTCGAGTTCCGGCTCACCGGTCCAGGCATTGAAGCGGTTGATGGTGTTCTCACGCGGGTCGAAGCCGCCGTTCACGCGCGGGTACTGCTGGCGCATATCGTAGCCGGTGCGTTCGGTGCGGTGCTGGTCGCGGTATTCGGCGGCCAGGGTCAGGAAGCCCGATTCGCCCAGCGCCAGGCCTTTCCACAGGCTGACGGTGGCGGTCTGGCCGTCGGTGCGCTTGCGCGAATCCGGGCCGGACCAGGTAGCGCCCGCCGGGGCCACGTCGTTCCACAAGTCGTATTCGGTCTTGCGAGCGCCATAGGTCACGCTCGCTTCGCCGCCATCGCGGTCGGTGCGCAGGCGCATATTGACCACGCCCGAAATGGCGTCGGAACCATATTGCGCCGCGGCGCCGTCGCGCAGCACCTCGACCGATTTCACGATCGCGGTCGGGATGGTATTCAGGTCGACCGCCGCCGAACCGCGGCCGATCGAGCCGTTCACGTTCACCAGCGAGGACGCATGGCGGCGCTTGGAGTTGATCAGCACCAGGGTCTGGTCGGGCGCCATGCCGCGCAGGGTGGCGGGGCGGATGGTATCGGTACCGTCGGTGATCGAAGGCCGCGGGAAGTTCAGCGAGGGCAGGGCCAGCGACAGCGCCTGGTTCATCTCGGTGCTGCCGGCATTCTTGAGGGTGTCGGCCGCGATGATGTCGACCGGTGCGGCGGTGTCGAGCGCGGTGCGGTTGGCGACCCGGGTGCCGGTGACCACCACGGTGGCGGCATTGCTTGCCGTCTCCGCTGGGGTTGCGGCCTGTGGCGTGGCTTCCTGGGCGTGGGCGAACCCCGCGCACAGCGTGGCGATGGCAAGTGCGAGTGCTGTCTTTTCCGTCCTGGCTTTCTGCATGGTGCTGATTCCTTTTTTGTTCTACGGCGGTGGTCCTGGGAAAGGGCGAGGTGTTGTCCTCCAGTTCATACTGCGCAGCACGATGCAGAGTGTCAATTCGTTAAAACCGCTCAATGCGTCTTTACAACAATTGTCGAAATGTCAGGTTCTTGTAAGCACGCGCGTGTGATTAAGCGGTGGGCATAAAATGGGCATCGGCGCACCTAGCAGCCCGGCCTGCAGCGCCGAGGCCCGTGCTACAGTAGCCATCCATGAGCACGCAGCCACACACCGAACCCGCCATCCCGCACGATCCCCAGTTTCAGGTGCTCCTGGGCTGGTTCCTGATCGCGCTCGCGCTGCCGCTGGCGATCTGGATGGCGCTGCGCATCCACGACAAGTTCGATGCGCGGTCCTGGCCGAAGACCAGCGCCGAAGTCACCAGGAGCGAGTTGTACAAGCGCGGCGGCCGGTCGACCAGCTGGTGCATCAAGATGGCCTACCGCTATCAGGTCGATGGCCGCCAGTTCGAATCGGCCCGCAGCGCCACGTCGCGCATGACCGATGCCGGCTGCGACCCATCGCGCGCCGTCATCCAGGCGCGCTTCGAGAACCGCCAGCCTGGGGACCGGATCACGATCCGCCATCATCCGCGCAAGCCCGAGCGCGCGATTGCCTACGTCGATGGACTCGATTTCCCCGATTTCTTCCTCCCGGCGGTTGCGCTCGGCACGTTCGCGGTGGGCGTGCATTCCATCCGCTACGGCGCACGGTTGCGCGTCGAGCAGGCCTTGCTGGCCGCCGACCGCCGCGCGCGCATGCGCCGCGCCGCGCGCGAACAGAACGTGAAAGAGATACCATGACGCCGCTATTCTCCGGTTTCCGTTCCCTGCAGGTGCAGGTAGCCCCGTCGATCACGATCAATGCCGTCACTGGCGGCTCCGGCCCGCCGCTGCTCCTGCTGCACGGCCACCCGCAAACCCACGCCATCTGGCACAAGGTGGCCCCGCGCCTGGCCGAACGCTTCACGCTGGTGGCCTGCGACCTGCGTGGCTATGGCGACTCTTCGAAGCCCGCGGGCGAGCTTGATCACGCCAACTACAGCAAGCGCACGATGGCGGCCGACGTGCTGGCCGTGATGCGCGCGCTGTGCTTCGAGACCTTCAGGGTGCTGGCCCACGACCGCGGCGCGCGTGTCGCGCACCGGTTGGCGCTGGATCATCCGCAGGCGATCGAGAGGCTGGCCTTGCTGGACATCGCGCCGACGCTGGCGATGTACGAACAGACGTCGGAAGCATTCGCGCGCGCCTACTGGCACTGGTTCTTCCTGATCCAGCCGGCGCCGCTGCCCGAGCGCCTGATCGAGGCCGACCCCGCCGCCTACGCGCGCGACGTGATGGGCAAGCGCAGCGCCGGCCTGGCGCCGTTCGATCCGCGCGCGCTCGCTGAATACCAGCGCTGCCTGGCCCTGCCGGGCGCGGCCCACGGCATCTGCGAGGATTACCGCGCCGCCGCCGGCATCGACCTGGAACACGACCGGATCGATCGTGATGCGGGACGCCGGCTGGCGATGCCGCTGCTGGCGCTATGGGGCGAACAGGGCGTGGTGGGCCGCTGCTTCGATCCGCTCGCGGAGTGGAAGCGGGTCGCGGACGACGTGCATGGCGGGGCGCTGCCCTGCGGGCACTACATCGCCGAAGAGGCGCCGGAGGCGTTGCTGGAACGCGTGCTGCCGTTTCTCGCGGGCTGACGATCTTCACTCTCGGCCTGCGCCTCCCGCACGTCGTTCCCGCGCAGGCGGGAACCCAAGTGTGCTTGCGCTATCGATACGACGTGCCGGGGGCGCGGGCCGATCACATGATCACGCCGCGGCGCCGGCGAACTCGATGGTCGCCGTCAGGCCGCGGCCACCTTCGCCATCCGACAGCACGATGATGCCGCCATTGCGCGCCGCGCCGCGTTCGGCGATCGCCAGTCCCAGGCCGCTGCCTGACTGCTCCTGTCCCGGCACCCGGTAGAAGCGCTCGAAGGCCCGGTCGCGCAACTCCGGCGCGATGCCCGGCCCCTGGTCGCCGATCGCCAGGCGATAGATGTGGCCGATGCGCGTCAGGCGCACGGCGATGCGGCCATCCTGCGGCGAATACTTGATCGCATTGCTGATCAGGTTATCGACCGCCGAGGCCATGCTTTCCAGGTGCAGCGGCACGCTGCCGTCGGCGTCGGCGTGGAACTCGATCTCGATATTGCGCTGCACCGCCAGGTGGGCCGCCGCCGCCACCCGGTCGCGCACGAATTCGGCGACGTCGGTCTGCGGGCGCGGATGGTCGACCTGCGGCTCGGCGCGCGCCCGCTCCAGCGCCAGCAACTGGTGCACCGTGTGGGTGGCGCGCGCGACGCCGCTTCTCAGGCCGGCCGCCGGTTCGGCGCAGCGCTCGGCCATCTCGTTGCCTGCGCGGCTGAGCAGCACGTGGGCGTTGATCTGGATCGCCGCCAGCGGCGTCTTGAGTTCGTGCGCGGCATCGGTCAGGAACTCGTGTTCGTGTTCGATGCGCTGGGACAGGCGCGCCATCAGGCCGTTGATCGCGTCCACCAGCGGCGAGAGTTCGCGGTAGGGCGAATCGGGCAGCGGGGTCAGGTCGCCGTCGGAGCGCTGGGCGATGTTTGACGCGATCGTGCGTAGCGGACGCAGGCCGATGCCGACGATCAGCCAGGCGGGAATCAGGAGCAGCGGCAGACTGAAGATGGTCGAGGACAGCAGGAATCCGACGCCGCCGATCGAGAACATCCATTCGTCGTCGACTTCGTGCCTGCGCTCGACCACGATGCCCTGGAGCGCGTCGTGCGCTTCCCAACGTACCCAGGCATAGGCAGCGCGGGTGGCGACTTCCGGCAGCCGGTCCGGCAGCTCTGGCGCCGAGTTGTAGACCAGGCGGCCGTGCAGCCAGACGCGCACCCGCACATGCGAGTGGTAATCCAGTTCCCGGAACATGCGCACCCGATTTGCCTCGATCTCCTCCAGGACCGGCAGCATGCGCTGCACATTCGGCCCGACATCCGACAGGTGGCCCAGGATATTGGCGGTGTGCGCCTTGTTCTCGCTGAAAGTGCGGCTGCGCTGGGTGGCCTTGGCCTCGAGGAATACCCACGCCAGTCCGATCACCGCGACGCCCAGGATCACACCCGCGAAGCTGAACATCAGGCGCTGGAACAGCGACGACTGCCTGCTGGCGAGCCGGCTAAGCATCCTGCTGCACCATGTAGCCGACGCCGCGCACGGTGCGGATCACGCCTTCGCCGATCTTCTTGCGCAGGTTGAAGATGTGGACGTCCAGGGTCTGGCTCTGGCCGCTTTGGCCATCCGCGGCGGGCAGCGCGCGTCGTTCCAGCTCGACCCGCGTCAAGACCCGGTTGGCCTGCTTCATGAGGGTCAGCAGCAGCGCGAACTCGGTCTTCGACAAGGTCACCGGCTGGCCGCCGCGCGTCACCGCCATGCGGTTCTCGTCGAGCACGATGTCGCCAGCCGTCCACAGGTTTTCTTCCAGCGTGCCGTGGGCGCGGCGCACGATGGCGCGCAGCCGCACCAGCAGTTCGGGAATCTCGAACGGCTTGATCAGGTAGTCGTCGGCGCCCAGGTCGAAGCCCTTCAGGCGGTCCTGCAGGCTGTCGCGCGCGCTGATGATCAATACCGGCAGGCGCACGCCGTCGGCGCGCAGCATACGCAGCAGGTCGTTGCCGTCGCCGTCGGGCAGGCCGAGGTCGAGCACCACCGCGTCGAACGCTTCGTCGCGGATGCGGGTCCCGGCATCGGCCGCCAGGCGCAGCCAGACGGCCGTGTGGCCCTCGTCCTGGAATACCGACAACAACGCCTGGCCGATGGCGAGATCGTCTTCGATCATGAGAATTTTCATGGCGCGAGTTTACCAGTGTGGCGCGGCGCCGGCGTGGCGATCAATCTTCAGATTCGCTTCAGCCGCCGCGTTGACCTCGCCCGCGTGTTATTGGACCATCGCACCCAACCAGCATCAAGCTGGATTAAAACAACATCAGGAGACAGACAATGACGACACGTCGGGATGGCGCGCGGCGCCAGGCTTTCCAGTTGCATCCGGTTGCAGGGGCTTGCGCCCTGTTGATGATGATGGCGGCGCCGCTGCACGCGCAGGAAGCCGGCGCCCAGGACCCTGAAGACGCCGTCCGTCCGGCGGCCACGGTGACCGGCGAAGCCCCGATCGCCACCGTCAACGTGTCCGGCATCCGGCGCGGCATCGAGGCGGCCATCGAGATCAAGCGCAACGCCACCTCGATCGTCGAAGCGGTATCCGCCGAGGACATCGGCAAGCTGCCCGACACCACCGTCGCCCAGTCGATTTCGCGCCTGTCGGGCGTGACCACCCAGCGCAGCAAGATCAACGGCAAGGCGACCGAAGTCAGCGTGCGCGGCATGTCGCCGACCTTCAACGGCTCGCTGCTCAACGGCCGCGAGCAAGCCTCCACCAGCGACGCGCGCAGCCCCGAATTCGACCTGTTCCCGTCCGAACTGACCGGCAGCGTGCTGGTCTACAAGACGCCGGACGCGAGCCTGATCGGCCAGGGCCTGGCCTCGACCATCGACCTGCGCACCCTGCGCCCGCTCGACTTCGGCAAGCGCATGTTCGCGGCCAATGCGCGCAAGGAACGCATCGGCTTCGGTTCCGGCTCGGATCTCGGCTCGGGCCACCGCAAGACGCTGACCTATGTCGACCAGTTCTTCGGCCGCAAGCTGGGCCTGTCGGTCGGCCTGACCTCGTTCAAGCAGGACAACGGCGGCGAGCTGAAATTCGACAGCTGGGGCGCCAACACTGCCGACATCGACTACAACGGCCAGACCGTCAAGGCCATCAACGGCTTCATGGCCGAGACCTCGCGCCGCAAGGCCGAACGCGACGGCGCCTCGGTCACCCTGCAGTTCCGCCCCAACGACAAGTTCCGCTCGACGGCCGACCTGTTCTACTCGCGCGGCGAGGAAGCGACCAAGAAGACCGGCCTCGAAGGCGCCATCGTCGGCGGCACCGGCATCTACGACCCGAACGCCGTGCTGACCGACGCCACCATCGAGAACGGCATCGTCACCGCCGGCACCTTCAGCAACTACAAGGGCGACGTGCGCAACCACATGTTCTCGAACAAGGACCGGCTGCTGTCGGTCGGCGTGAACAACGAGCTCAAGGTGGGCGAATGGCGCATCGTGAACGACCTGTCGTACTCGAAGGGCACCAAGCGCATCAGCAACTTCGAGACCATCGCCGGCCAGCCGGGCAATACGCCCGAAAGCCAGCTCGGCTCGATCAGCTACAGCGGCTTCAATGGCACCAACTACAATAGCGTGCGCTTCACGCCGAGCCTCGATTATTCGGACCGCAACGTGGCGCTGCTGACCGACGTCGCCGGCTGGGGCGGCGGCCCGCTGTCGCCGCAGGCCGGCTACGTGGCCCTGCCGACCATCGACGACAAGGTGCAGGCGGCGCGCCTGTCGGCCGAACGCGATGTCGAATGGGGGCCGCTGGCCGCCGTGCGCTTCGGCGTCAACTTCACCAAGCGCGACAAATCGCGCCTGGGCGAGGAAGGCCGCCTGTCGATCCGCGGCGGCGACGGCTACGCCACGGCGCCGATTCCCGGCGCCGGCATCGACTATGCCGGCCCGACCGGCATCCCGGTCGCGTCCTTCGACCCGACCGGCAGCCTGGGCACGATCTACGACATGAACCGCTGGGTCGACGCCACCGTGCTGGCGCGCGACTGGACGGTGGGCGAGAAGGTCACCACCGCCTACCTGATGGGCGAACTCGATGGCACCCTGGGACGGGTGCCGTACAGCGGCAATATCGGCGTGCAGGTGGTCGATACCCGCCAGCGCGCCAGCGGCAACCAGGTCGACCTGGCCAACTGCACCGGCATCACCACCGACACCTGCCCGGCCGTGGTCAAGACCGGCGGCATCGACTACACCAAGGTGCTGCCAAGCCTGAACCTGACCTTCGACCTCGGCAACGACCAGCTGCTGCGCCTGGGCGCCGGCAAGCAGGTCTCGCGCGCCAACCTGGACAACCTCAAGGCCAGCATGAACTTCGGCCTGCAGAGCGCCACCGCCGACGACCCGGCGCTGACCGGCTTCGCCGGCAATCCGGAACTCAAGCCGTATGAAGCGCGCGCGCTCGACCTGTCGTACGAAAAATACTTCGGCAAGAAGGGGTATGTCAGCGCGGCGGTGTTCTACAAGAAGCTCGACAACTACGTGATCAACGCACCGCAGATGTTCGACTTCGCCCAGTACACCAGCCCGAGCACGCCGCTGCCGACCACCGGCCAGTACGCCGGCTCGACGATCGGCTTCCTGACCATGCCGCAGAACGGGCAGGGCGGCATCATGCGCGGCATCGAGCTGTCGGCCAACCTGCCGTTCGGCCTGGTGGTGAACGCGCTCGACGGCTTCGGCATGCAGGTCAACCATTCGCATACCGATTCCTCGGTGCGCCTGCCGACCAGCGCCTTCGTCACCGGCAGCAATGCGCCGGTGTTCAATGGTGCGGTCGACGAGATCGGGCTGCCTGGCCTGTCGCGCAACGTCACCAGCCTGCGCCTGTACTACGAGAAGCACGGCCTGCAGGTGTCGCTGGCGGCCTATCGCCGCTCGAGCTTCATCGGCCAGATCCTGGACTACCGCAGCGAATCGCAGTTCACCTTCATCAAGGGCGAGACGATTGCCGATGCCCAGGTCTCCTACGATTTCCAGGGTGGCATGCTTCAGGGCTGGTCGGTGTTCCTGCAAGGGCATAACCTGACCAACGAACCGTTCCGCGAGTACACCAGCGATCCGAAGGTGTTCACGAACACCGTCAACTTCGGCCGCACCTACTCGGCGGGTCTCAACTACAAGTTCTGACCATGAATGGATTGCCCATGAAGCCCACATTCGTCCACATGTTTGCAGCGCTGTCGCTGCTGGCTGCTGCCCCGGCGGCGCTGGCGGCGCCCGTCGCCGATCCGTATCAGCCGCAAGAGTACGTCCAGTTCCAGCACGCCGACTGGACGAAGAACGCCAGCATCTACCAGATCAACACGCGCCAGTTCACGCAGGAGGGCACGTTCAGGGCCGCCACCCTCCAGCTGCCGCGCCTGAAGGAGCTGGGTGTCGACATCCTGTGGCTGATGCCGATCCACCCGATCGGCGAAGTCAAGCGCAAGGGTTCCCTGGGCAGTCCGTACGCGGTGCGCGACTTCCGCGCCGTGAACCCCGAACTGGGCACGCTGACCGACCTGAAGGCATTCGTGGGCCGGGCCCACGCACTGGGCCTGCGCGTGATCATCGACTGGGTCGGCAACCATACCTCGTGGGACAACGTCCTGATGACGCAGCACCCGGACTGGTACGCGAAGGGGCCGGATGGCAAGCCGCAGCCGACGCCCTGGTTCAACTGGGACGACATCATCGACCTCGACTACGGCAAGCCGGAACTGCGCCGCTACATGACGGACGCAATGAAATACTGGGTGCAGGAAGCCGGCATCGATGGCTACCGGGTCGATGCCGCCGGCCTGGTGCCGCAGGACTTCTGGGACCATGCCAGCCGCGAGCTGCGCGCCATCAAGCCGGTGTTCATGCTGGCCGAGTGGGAGAGCCGCGACATGCACCGCGAGGCTTTCGACGCCAGCTATGCCTGGACCTGGTGGGAAGCGCTGCACGATATCGCGCGCGGCCGTTCCGACGCCACCCGCCTGCATGCCTACTACGCCTGGAACAATAAGTTCTATCCGCGCCAGGCCTATCGCATGCTGTACACGACGAACCACGACAAGAACGCCTGGGACGGCACCGAGTTCGAGGCCTTCGGCCCGGCGGTCGACGCGGCCATCGTGTTCAGCTTCGTCAGCGAAGGCATCCCGATGATCTACAACGGCCAGGAAGCAGGCAACACGAAGCGCCTGGCCTTCTTCGAGCGCGACCCGATCGCGTGGAAGGACTCGCCCTATACGGCGTTCTACAAGAAGCTGATCGCGCTCAAGAAGGGCAATACGGCGCTGTGGAACGGCGAATTCGGCGCCCGGATGGTGCAGGTGCCGAACAACGTTCCGCAGCAGGTCCTGAGCTTCGTGCGTGCCAACGACAAGGACAAGGTGTTCGTCGCATTGAACCTGTCGGACAAGCCGGCCAGGGCCACCTTCGAGAATAAGCTGCAACCCGCGCTGCACCACGGCGCTTACCGCGATTTCGCCACCGGCGCAAAGGTGGACGTGGGCGCGTCGACCAATTTTGAAATGGCACCGTGGAGTTACCGCGTGCTGGTGAAGTAAACAAGGAGAGATATGGTTTCCAGATTCATGAATGTCAGCCTGGCCACGCATTGCTGCGTGGTGCTGGGCATGGTGGTGAGCAGCAGCGCTTTTGCTGCCGAGGCGATGAGCGCGAGCGTGGAGTCGCCGGGCAAGGTGCTGAACGTGTCGGTGCAGGTCGCGCCGGACGGGCGCCTGTCGTACCAGGTCGAGCGCAAGGGCCAGCCGGTGATCGCGCCGTCGCGCCTGGGCTTCGTGCTGGGCAGCGACAAGCCGCTGGATTCGGGTTTCAAGATCGAACGCCAGGTCGTCACCGACCATGACAGCAGCTGGGAACAACCGTGGGGCGAGCGCCGCACGGTGCGCAACAACTACCGCCAGATGCGGGTCGATGTGAAAAAGAACGACGGCCGCCGCCTGGCGATCGTGTTCCGCGTGTACGACGACGGCCTGGGCTTCTGCTACGAGTTCCCCAAGCTGCCGAACAACCGTGCGACCCACATCGCCGACGAGCTGACCGAATTCGTGGTGGCCCAGCCGGCCACCGCCTGGTGGCAGCAGGCGGGCGAAGTCTGGGCCCTCGAATACCCGATCCAGAAGTCGCCATTGCGCGAAGTCGGCATGGCCAACACCCCGATGACGGTGCGCATGGAGAACGGCACCCACATCGCCTTCCACGAAGCGGCCCTGGTCGACTATGCCTCGATGTGGCTGCGCCGGGTCGAAGGCCAGCGCCTGCGCGCCCACCTCACGCCATCGGCCACCGGCAATCCTGTCGTGCGCACCGGCGCCTTCACCACCCCGTGGCGCACGATGCAGATCGCGGACGACGCGGCGGGCCTCTACATGTCGGACCTGGTGCTGAACCTGAACGAGCCGAACAAGCTGGGCGACGTTTCCTGGGTCAAGCCGTCGAAGTACGTCGGCGTGTGGTGGGACATGCACCTCGAGACCAAGTCGTGGGCCTCGGGGCCGAAGCATGGCGCCACCACCGAGTACACCAAGCGCTACATCGACTTCGCGGCCAAGCACGGCTTCCGTGGCGTGCTGGTCGAGGGCTGGAACCCGGGCTGGGACAGCGACTGGGCCGGCAATGGCCTGGACATGGACTTCACCCGTGCACACCCGAGCTTCGACATCGCCGCCGTGACGGCGTACGGCAAGCAGAAGGGCGTGCACCTGATCGGCCACCACGAGACGGGCGGCAACGTCGCCCACTACGAGAAGCAGATGGACGCGGCCTTCAAGCTGTATGCGAAACACGGCGTGGACAGCATCAAGACCGGCTACGTGACCGATGGCGGCGCGGCCCAGTTCATGGGCAAGAACGGCAAGGTCCATTTCGGCTACACCGACTCGCAAGAGGGCGTGCGCCATTACCAGAAAGTGGTCGAGGAGGCGGCGCGCTACAGGATCGCGATCAACACCCATGAGCCGGTGAAGGACACCGGCCTGCGCCGCACCTACCCGAACTGGATCTCGCGCGAAGGCGCACGCGGCGTCGAGTACAACGCCTGGGGCAATCCGGTCAACAGCGTCGAGCACGAGGCCAACCTGGTGTTCACCCGCATGCTGAGCGGCCCGCTGGACTACACGCCGGGCATCCTGAGCCTGGAAGGCAAGGACAAGCGGCCATTCAACTCGACCCAGGCCAAGCAACTGGCCAACTTCGTGGTGATCTATTCGCCGGTGCAGATGGCGGCCGACCTGATCGAGCACTACGAGCGCTATCCGGGCCCGTTCCAGTTCATCAAGGACGTCCCGGCCGACTGGGAAGACACCCGCGTGCCGCATGGTGCGGTGGGCGAATACGTGACCATCGTGCGCAAGGACCGCAATTCCGATGCCTGGTACGTCGGTTCGGTCACCGACGCCAACAAGCGCATGCTGGACCTGAAGCTGGACTTCCTGGATGCCGGCAAGACTTATGTGGCCGAGATCTACCGCGACGGAGACAACGCCGACTACCGCGACGACAAGCGCCGTTTCGACATCGCGATCGAGAAGCGCAACGTGACCAGTGCCGACACCATCAAGATGGTGCTGGCGCCCGGTGGCGGACAGGCGATTCGCCTGGCGCCGGTGAAGTAAGCCGTTGCATGGGCCGGAATCCTCTCCGGCCCATGCACGTTCGGCCAAATTGGCATATGCTGCTGGATTGTCCATACTGCTGGCGCAATCCGGTCACGCTGTTCCATGTCCACACCATCGTCTTCCCCTACCACGATCGCCCCCGCCGCTTCCGGCACCGTGATGCAGATCCTGTTCTCGGTCGCCTTCGTCCATCTGCTCAACGACTGCGTGCAGGCGGTGCTGCCGTCGATCTACCCGCTCCTGAAGCATGAATTCGACCTGAGCTTCACCCAGGTCGGCCTGATCACGCTGACCTTCCAGTGCACCGCCTCGCTGCTGCAGCCCTGGATCGGCCTGTACACCGACAAGCGCCCGATTCCCTTCCTTCTGCCGGTCGGGATGTGCGTGACCCTGATGGGCGTGGGCCTGCTGGCCTGGGCCAACAGCTTCCCGATGCTGCTGACCGCGGCGGCGATGATCGGCGTCGGTTCCTCGACCTTCCACCCCGAGGCCTCGCGCGTGGCGCGCCTGGCGTCCGGTGGCCGCTTCGGCTTCGCGCAATCGCTGTTCCAGGTCGGCGGCAACGCCGGTTCGGCGCTCGGGCCATTGCTGGCGGCTGCCATCGTGGTCGGGCGCGGGCAGGGCGAGATCGCCTGGTTCATGCTGCTGGTGCTGGTCGCGGTGGCGGTGCTGGTGGGCGTGAGCCGCTGGTACAGCAACCACCTGATGACCATGATCAAGAAGGCCGCGCAGCACGCCGGCCCGGAGCTGCCGCGCAAGAAGGTGATCCAGGCGCTGGTGGTGCTGGCGCTGCTGGTATTCTCCAAGTACATTTACATGGCCAGCCTGCAGAGCTATTACACTTTCTTTTTGATCGACAAATTCCACCTGCCGGTCGGCACCGCCCAGCTGTACCTGTTCCTGTTCCTGGCCTCGGTGGCGGTAGGCACCTTCGCCGGCGGCCCGATCGGCGACAGGATCGGCCGCAAGCGCGTGATCTGGTTCTCGATCCTGGGCGCGGCGCCGTTCACCATCGCGCTGCCGTATGCGAACCTGTTCTGGACCGGCGTGCTGTCGGTCGTGATCGGGCTGGTGATGTCGTCGGCGTTTTCGGCCATCGTGGTCTTTGCCCAGGAACTGGTGCCGGGCAAGGTCGGCCTGATCTCGGGCATCTTCTTCGGCCTGATGTTCGGCATCAGCGGCGTGGGCGCGGCGGCCATGGGCCATATCGCTGACATCCACGGCATCGAGCAGGTGTACCGCATCGCGTCCTTCCTGCCGCTGCTGGGCATCATGGCGGCGCTGCTGCCGAAGATCGAGGGGGCGCGGCGCTAACCCCGTTCACAGCGCGCCGCGCCGTTCCAGGCGCTTGTAGTACAGCAGCGACCACGCGGCCGGCAGCAGGGCGGAGCCGACCAGGACGGCGATCGCCCAGCCGGCTGGCGCGCGCAGCAGCAGCATCAGCAGGGCCAGGGCGGCGCCCGCCACCATCGAACGCGCGGCCATCCGGTGCGTGGCGTACCAGACCCGCCCGTTGGCCAGTGCCCACGGCGTGCGCACCCCGAACCAGAAATTGCGGCGCACCTTGCCCATCACATTGCCGGTGAAGGCGAACAGCAGCGCCAGGCCGGCCAGCGCGGCGCGGCCGATGTCCACCCCGCCCGCATGGGCCGACCAGGCGTGCAGGCACTGCATGTAGCCGAGGAAGGCGACCACCATCACGCCGCCCTGCCACCAGGTGGGCGCGAAGGCGTCGATCGTGAAGCGCTGCGGCGACAGCGACGGCAGCGCGATCCAGGCGGCGATCGCCGCCAGCATCAAGCCGCTGTAGGCGAAGATCGCCATGCGCGGGCTGAAGCCGTCGGCCACGCCGTCGGCGTTCCAGTGAGTCGGGATCGATTCTGGCAGGGCGGGATACAGCCAGGCGCAGAAGGCAAACGCCGCCAGGGTCAGCAGGGCGGATAGCAGCAGGAACCGTTTCTTCATTTTTTCTCTCCTTGTTTGCCTTGCGCGAGGTCGACGGTCCAGGCCAGCACGTCTTCGAGCACGGTCGTGTTCAGCGCATACCAGATGGTCTGGCCTTCGCGCCGGCTGGTGATCAAACCAGCCGCCTTCAGGACCGAGAAATGGTGCGACATGGTCGGCTTGGTCATGTCGAAATGCGCCGCCACCTCGCCCGCATTCATCTCTTCATGCCGCAGCAGGCGCAGGATCTCGCGCCGGGTCGGGTCGGCGATGGCCTTGAAGACGTCGTTGAGCGGGACGGACATTCGATAAGTATCTAATTAGATGAATGTCTAAATACTAGGGCTGCGCCGATCCGCTGTCAAGCCGGCAGCGGCGTGTCAGTCGTTGGCGATGCGGGTCATCGTGATCGTGTAGCGCTGTTCCTTGCCGTCGGCGGTCCAGCGCTGGCGCGCTTCCAGCGTCATGTCGTCGATACGGTGCCAGGAAAAATGGCTGGGGGCGTTGACCGGGTCGAAGCTGGCGCTGTCGCCGTCGATGCCGGCCGCGCGCCAGGTGAACTCGCCCCATTGCGAGACGACTTCGCCATCCTTGAGCGTGATGGTGCTGCCGTCGGTGTGTTCGCTGAAAGTGGCGTCGGTGAAGCGGCGCGAGCGGAATACCGACGGTTCGGGACGATCGTATTCTTCGTAGAACGGCGTACCGTCGGGGGCTTCGCCTTTCCAGCGGCCTTCAAGGAACTGGAGTCGGGCGAAATCGTCAGCATTGAACATGGCTTCTCCTGTGGGGGGGACCATCGATGTCGAGTACGCCCTAAACACGCTGCCGTAAACCCGACTATTTTGTCATTACATCACGTCTTTACGCAAAATCAAATAGAGGGCTAAAAGCACGCCTGCTCATCAGTTAGATTTTTCATGAGCGGATTGATAATTTGATCCAGACCAACCCTGTTTCAAACCAATCAACCCAGGAGTACCGCCATGGAGCTGTTCCCAGCAGCTGTGTTCAACCCCTCGAAAGCGTCCCGCCCGCGCACCGCGCGTGCCCCCGCCGCTGGAGGCGCGATCGAGCGTTTGCCGTTCACCGTCCGCCGGGTGGAAACCGAAGCGGATCTTCTCAAGGCCGTGCGCATCCGCCACGCCGCCTATGCCCGCCACGTCCCCGATTTCGCCCGCAGCCTGGCGCAGCCAGAAGCCGCCGACTATGACGCCGACACCATCGTCCTGCTGGCCGAATCCAAGCTCGACGGCACCCCGATCGGCAGCACCCGCATCCGCACCAATCTGTACCGCCCGTTGGGCGTGGAAGAGTCGATCGTCCTGCCCGACTGGTTGCAGGGCAAGCGCCTGGTCGAAGCCACCCGCCTCGGCATCGACGAGGGCCGCGTGGGCCGCATGGTCAAGATTGCCCTCGTCAAGGCTTGCTTCATGTATTGCGAAGACAACGCCATCGACTATTCGGTAGCAACCGGCCGGCCGCCGGTGGACAAGCAATACCAGCAACTGATGTTCGTCGACGTGTTCCCGGAGGAGGGCCTGGTGCCGCTGCGCCACGTGGGCAATATTCCGCACCGCGTCATGGCATTCGAGATCGCCACCTTCCAGCAGCGCTGGGCCGAGGCGCGCCATCCGATGCTGAACTTCTTCTTCAACACCCACCATCCGGACATCGACATCGGTCCGGCAGCACCGCCGCCATCGCTGGCGCTGCCGGGGCGGATCGCAACGCCGGCCGCGCGCAGCCGGAGCGAACTGGCTTTCGCCTGAGTCGCGGGTCGGCGAGAAGCGGAACGGGACCTTGGGCGGGTCGCGTTCCGTGTGTCGTCCATGCAAAAACGTTGTGTGATGGCCCCTGATGGCCCATTAATTGCATGACGGCACTAGCGTAAAGCTGTATCCTTGCGCTTTAATGACCGCCGTTTTTTTGCGCCGTGTTAAAGCACTACCAAGAGTGTCCATGCCCAACCTCAAACATCGGCTCCCTGCAACGCTGCCGGCCGCGTTCCACGCGGCGGTCGAGCTGGTACTGAAGATTTTTTCCTACTACCTGATCCCGGTCGGGATCGGCATTGTCTCGCTGATCGCGCTGGTGTTCTGGCATGACGAATACCGCACCAGCGGCGACGTGCCGCTGGCGATGCACGTCACGGTCGACCAGGCCGCGGCGCTGGCCCCGGTCGACGCGCTGGCGCTCGCGCGCGCCACGCCGCTGGGCAACGGCCATGATACCCACCTGTCCGAAGCCCCGGTCTGGTTCGCCTTCGAACCCATGCCGCGCGCCGGCGAGCAGGTGATCGAATTCCCGTCGCGCCACGCGCTCGACATCGCCTGCTGGGATGCGGCCGACCTGGCCCCGCTCGGCGCCGCCACCCGCAGCACCGCCGACGGCGCGCTGACGTCCGACAAGGCCGGCTTCGCGATGCGCCTGGCGCCGCTGCCGCGCCAGCTGCTGTGCCGCGCCACCTTCTCGGGCCCGGCGCGCCTGTCGGTGCTGCAATGGCCGGCCGAGCAGTACGCCTTGTCGGTCAAGCAATATCACCGCAAATCGGGCCTGCTCGACGGCGGCATGATCGTGCTGGCCCTGTTCATCCTGATCACGGCCCTGATCAACCGCCAGCCGGTGTATGTGCTGTTCGCCGGCTGGCTGATCCTGAACCTGCGCATGGGCGCGCTGTCGGCCGGCTGGGACATCCAGTGGCTGGGCCAGACCGTGCCGTCCGAATGGCTGCTGCGCAGCCGCGCCGTGACGATCACGCTGTACGGCATCGCCACCCTGACCCTGTACCAGGCGCTGCTGAAGGAACACCTGGCCGAGATGCGCTACCTGCTGCCGATGCGCGTGATGCAGTGGTTGTGCATGCCGATGCTGGCCGCCGCCATGCTGCTGCCGTACGGCATGTACCTGCCGCTGCTGTGGGGCATCCTGGTGTGCTGCTTCTCCCTGATGACGGTTGGCCTGTTCAAGATCATCGTGGAATCGCGCACCCGGGTCGCGGCCTGGTTCGCGGCCTCGTTCGCGGTGACTTTCCTGGCCTCGCTGGCCGAAGTCCTGTCGGCCGCGCTCGGCATGCGCGAGCTACTGGGCGTGATCAACAGCGTCACCGCCGCGCTCGCGTCAAGCCTGCTGGCGGCGCTGGCCGTGGCCGAGCAGATGCGCATGGAAACCGAGAAGCGCCTGGAAGCCCAGGAAGAACTCGAACACGCCTACCAGGCGATGCCGGTCGGCCTGTTTACCCTGGACATGTATGGGCATTTCCTGAGCGTCAATCCGGCGCTGCAGAAGATGCTGGGCATGAGCGGCTTCGTGCCTGGCCGCACCGCCTGGCGCCAGTTCTTCACCGAGGCCAGCTGGGCCAACCTGCACGAGCAGGTGCATGCCAAGGCCGAGGCCGAGATGGAACTGGCAAGCCGCGACGGCAACCAGCGCTTCCTGGTCAGCGCGACGCTGGCGCGCTCGCGCATCGAGGGCGTGCTGCAGGACACCACCGAAAAACACAAGGCCACCGAGCAGCTGCGTTTCATGGCCAATAACGATCCGCTGACCAAGGTCTACAACCGGCGCGGCATCGAGCGCGAATTTTCCAGCGCGGCCGCCAGCCTGGCCCTGGGCCGGCCGATGGCGCTGGCCTACGTCGACCTCGACCGTTTTAAACTGATCAACGACCTGTTCGGCCATGCGGCGGGCGACGAAGTGCTCAAGCAGGTGTGCGAGCGGATGGCCACGATGCTGGCCGGCGGCCAGCAGATCGGCCGCGTGGGCGGCGACGAATTCGTGATCGTGATGCCCGAGACGGCGATCCCGCTGGCCTCGATCATCTGCCGCGGCATCGTCGACCGCCTCGGCAACACACCGTACCGGGTGGGCGACAAGGCCTTCCACGTGCGCGCCTCGGTCGGCCTGATCGAGGTGGTGCCGGGCATGCCGATGAAGGATGCGGTGTCGACCTCGGACCGCGCCTGCCGCGAAGCCAAGACCGGCCTGGGCGATGGCCTGGTGGTGTACGAGCGCGGCGCCGACGCCTTCCGCCAGCGCGCCGCCGAACTGGACCTGGTCGAGCGCCTGTCCGGCCCCAACGCCACCGACAACCTGCTGCTCGAGATGCAGCCGATCATGTCGCTGCGCGCGCCGCAGGAATCGCTCAATTTCGAGGTGCTGCTGCGCATGCGCGAGCCGGACGGGCGCGTGGTGCCGGCCGGCGCCGTGATCGCCGCCGCCGAAAAGAGCGGCCGCGCCAGCATGATCGACCGCTGGGTGCTCACCTCGACCCTGGCCTGGATCGCCGAGCATGCCGAAGACCTGGTCAATACCCGTTTTGTTTGCATGAACCTGTCGGGGGCCTCGCTCAACGACGAGCGCTTCGTGCAGGACACCTTCGACATCCTCGGCCGCTACGTGCACGTGGCCAGCCGCCTGTGCCTGGAAATCACCGAGAGCGTGGCGCTGCACGACCTGGACAACACGCGCCGCTTCATCGACCAGGTGCGCAGCTTCGGCGTCAAGGTCGCGCTGGACGACTTCGGCGCCGGCTATACCTCGTTCTCGTATCTGAAGGAACTACCGGCCGACGTGCTGAAAATCGACGGCAACTTCATCGTCAACATCAATGCCCATCCGGCCAATGTGGCGATCGTCGAGGCCATCGTCAGCCTGGCGGTGAACCTGGGCATGAAGACGATCGCCGAGTGGGCCGAGGACGCGGCCACCGTGCAGACCTTGCACGAGATCGGCGTCGACTATGTGCAGGGCTATGTGGTGGCGCGCTCGATGCCGCCCGAGCGCCTGCTGGGCGGGCGTTCGAGCGCGGGCTTCATCCAGGATGAAGCCTTGCTGGACTTGCTGCGCGAACTCGAAAATCCACCGGCGCCGCACCTGGCCAGCGTGACCAGGCTGCACTGAGCTGGCTGGCCTTATTCGAGACCGGCCAGTGTTTCCCTGCTGCCGCCCACGTCGCCGATCAGGAATTGCGCGCGCGCCGCCTTGAGGGTGGCGACGTCGCTCGACAGCGGTTCGGCCTTGACCCGCGGCATCGGCACGGCCCGGCGCTGCAGCGCATCCGGCGGCGGCAGCGCGTCGTGGCGGGCGACCAGCGGGTAGGGCGCTGGCGCCAGGCGGGTCACGCCCTCGTTCGACGGCATGCTGGCCATGCGCACGGTGGCGGCGCCGGCTTCGCAGGGGCGGTCGGTGAGGGTGACGCGGCCGGCGCCGTCGACGCACTTGACGATCACGGCTTGGGACAAGGCGCTCGGCGCGGCTACCGCAGCGGCGGCCAGCAGGCAAATGTGGCTCAGGTGACGCTTCATGGTTGGCTCCTGGACGGATCCGTATTCAGGAATTTCATTGTCTTCCTTGCATCACTACGCTTCTGTTCGCCACTTCACGTGGCGCTGTAGGCGCAAGCGCCGTCGTTTTTTACAGAAGCGCCAGTCTTGGATAAAATGTCCAGCATGACCAAGCCATTGCCCAGCAAGGAAGAATCCGCGCTCATCGAGCAGGTCCGGCACATCGCCGAGGGCCTGGCCCAGACCTTCGCCCCGTTCTGCGAGGTCGTGGTGCACGACCTGCGCGATCCCGGCCAGGCGGTGCTGGCGATCCACAACAACCTGTCCAGCCGCGCGGCGGGCGATCCGGCCACCGAGCTGGGCCTGGCGCGCATCGCCGACAGCGCCTATCCGCAAGTCGTCGCCAACTACCCGAACCAGTTCCCGGACGGCCGCCCGGCCAAGAGCACTTCGATCGGCATCAAGGATGCCGACGGAAACTACGTGGCGGCGCTGTGCCTGAACGTCGACCTGACGCTGTTCCGTTCGATGCAGGGCATCCTCGAACAGTTCAATGCCGTGGGCGCGGCGGCGGTGGGGGAATCGCTGGATCCGGCCAACGCCGACGCCATCCGGCGCCGCATCGACGCCTACGCGGCGCGGCTGGCATCCTCGCCCCAGCTGCTCAAGGCGCACGAGCGGCGCGCGCTGATGCGCGAGCTCAAGGACGGCGGCTTCCTGGAAGTGCGGCGCGCGATGGAGGTGGCGGCGGCGCATCTCGGTATTTCGCGGGCGACGGCCTATAACGACATCAAGTAGGATCGGATCCTTCCACTTCGGAGAACCGCCGTGAAGACCGCCGTATTCAGTGCGCGCCGCTACGACAGGACCATGCTGGCCCAGGCAAATGCGGGCGCCGGCCATGAGCTGCGTTTTCTCGAAGACCGCTTGAGCGCCGCGACGGCGGTCCTGGCCGAGGGCTGCGAGGCGGTCTGCGTCTTCGTGAACGATACGGTCGATGTCGAGGTGCTGGGCATCCTGGCCGGGCAGGGGACGCGGCTGGTGGCGACCCGGTCGACCGGCTACAACCACATCGATGCGAGCGCCGCGCGCCGGCTCGGCGTCGCGGTGGTGCGGGTCACCGATTATTCGCCGAACTCGGTCGCGGAATTCGCGGTCGGCCTGCTGCTGGCGGTGAACCGCAAGATCGCGCGCGCAAGCGTGCGCACGCGCGAAGGCAACTTCGACCTCGACGGCCTGATGGGTTTCGACCTGCACGGCAAGACGGTCGGCGTGATCGGCACCGGCAAGATCGGCACCATCTTTGCCCGCATCATGGCCGGTTTCGGCTGCACCGTGGTTGGATACGACCGTCATCCCAGCGCGGCCTTCGAGGCGCTGGGTGGGCGCTATATCGGCGTCGACGAACTGCTGGCCTGCAGCGACGTGGTGTCGCTGCATTGTCCGCTGCTGGACGAGACCCACCACATCGTCGATGCCGCCGCGCTGGCGCGGGTCAAGCGCGGCTGCGTGCTGGTCAACACCAGCCGCGGCGGCCTGGTCGATACCGAGGCGGCGGTGCAGGCGCTCAAGAGCGGCCAGTTGGGCGGACTGGCGATCGACGTCTACGAGCAGGAGGCGAGCCTGTTCTTCCAGGACCTGTCGTCGACCATCATCACGGACGACGTGATCCAGCGCCTGGTGTCGTTCCCGAACGTGATCGTGACCGGCCACCAGGCCTTTTTCACGGTGGAGGCGATCGGGCAGATCATGCGCACGACCATCGACAGCATCAGCGCTTATGAAGCAGGCGAGGAACTGGTCAACCGGATCCCGGATTGATGCGGGATGAATGAAACTGGCCGTGGGCTGGACAAGGTGGCGCATGGTGCGTTAGGGTTTCCGGCATTGCCAGTGGCCAGGAAATCCAGATGCATGTAGAGCGAGTTCGTTTCGATCGGGTGTTCGATGTCCGGGAGCGCCTGGAGGAGTTCAGTTTCGAGGATGGCGGCAGGCCTGTGTACGGCGTCCGCGCCCTCGGGCTCGGCATACCCCGCGAAGGAGCGATCTACGCCGTTGTCTTCCTCGAGCCGGGCAATTGGGAAACCGTGGTCGGCTGGCGCGATCTGACGACGGCCAGGGTGGAACTCAGGCGAAGCAACTGGACGGTGATCACGCATGCGATGCCTTTCTGGATGCCGCTGGCGCCGGGCGTGATCGCGGTGTCGAACGATCCGGGCGGGTCGAAGGTCTTCGTGACGCTGGCAGGGGCGGTCATGCTGGCGTCGATCGTCCACGGCGCGCGGGGGCTGCTGCGCAACCGCCGGGCCGGCCGTGCGCTGCGGGACGCTGCTTGTTTCACCACTACGGAGATCATGGCATGAACCGACGCGTGGAAGATGTCGCCGACATCGTGCAACTGACCTTCGACCGGGTGTTCGATGTGCAGGGCCGGATGTTCAGTTTTGAAAGCGGCGGCAGGAAGGAATACGGCGTCAGCTTTTCCGACGGTACCGTCCCGCGCGACGGGGCGCGGTATGCGGTGGCGCTGGTGGAAGAGAGTAACTGGCAGAAGGTGATCGGCTGGCGCGATCTCTCCACCCCGAACGTCGTGCTGGCGGAAACGGCCTGGGACGTTGCGCACGAGCAGGCCTGGAGCTTGTACTGGTTCGGGCCGTTCTTCATTTTCGGGGCGCTCCTGTTCCTCGGGATCTGGGCGGCGCTGGCGGTATTGGTCCTGTTCCTGTGGGGGGCGGTGTATTTCGTCCGGCAAGCGCGGGAGCGCAACCGGCTGGTCGACCAGGCGCTCAGGGATGTCCCGCCGGCCGCGCCGCCCGGATCGGGCGGCGATCCGCCGATGTCGGTTCGCACCGTGATCACAGGCATCCTGAGTCTCTATTTCAGGTTCTGACGACGCAAGCGCCAATGGGGCGACGGTTTGACGCGCATTCCAGGATTGGATAATATGTCTAATATTGGATCGGACCTCCATTCCGTTACCGCGAACCTGAAAGGACTTCACCATGACCTCGCTCCAGCTCCCTACCTATGAAGACATCGCCCAGGCCGCCGAGCGCATCCTGGGCGCGGCACACCGCACGCCGGTGCTGACCTCGCGCACCGTCAACGAGGAGTTCGGGGCCGAGGTGTTCTTCAAGTGCGAGAACATGCAGCGCATGGGCGCCTTCAAGTTCCGCGGCGGCTACAACGCGTTGTCGAAGTTCAGTCCCGAGCAGCGCCGCGCCGGCGTCGTCGCTTTCTCGTCGGGCAACCATGCGCAGGCGGTGGCGCTGTCGGCCAAAATCCTCGGCATGCCGGCCACGATCATCATGCCGCAGGACGCGCCGGCCGCCAAGGTCGCCGCCACGCGCGGCTATGGCGCCAACGTGGTGACCTACGACCGCTATACCGAAGACCGCGAACAGATCGGCCGCGAGCTGGCCGAGAGGCATGGCCTGACCCTGATCCCGCCCTATGACCATGCGGACGTGATCGCGGGGCAGGGCACGGCCGCCAAGGAGTTGTTCGAGGAAGTGGGGCCACTGGACGCCTTCTTCGTCTGCCTGGGCGGCGGCGGCCTGCTGTCCGGCTCCGCGCTCGCCACGCGCGCGCTGTCGCCGGGCTGCATGCTGTATGGCGTCGAGCCGGAAGCCGGCAACGATGGCCAGCAGTCGTTCCGCAAGGGCGAGATCGTCCACATCGACACGCCGCGCACCATCGCCGACGGCGCGCAGACCCAGCACCTGGGCAAGCTGACCTTCCCGATCATCCAGCGCGACGTGAACGACATCCTCACCGTGAGCGACGACGAGCTGGTGTCCTGCATGCGCTTCTTCGCCGAGCGCATGAAGATCGTGGTGGAGCCGACCGGTTGCCTGGGGTTCGCGGCGGCGCGCAGGATGAAGGAGCAGTTGAAGGGGAAGAAGGTCGGGGTGTTGATCAGTGGCGGGAATATCGACCTGGGGCGGTTCGCGAGCCTGCTCGGCGATCAAGCGTAGGGTGGACGGCAGAGCCGTCCACCCTACGCAGGCGGTCTACTCAAGCCGCCAGCGGCAACGCCACCTGCAGCAAGAACCCGCCGCCCTCGCGGTTACGCACTTCCAGCCCCGCATTGTGCCGGGTCAGCACCCGCTCCACGATCGCAAGGCCCAGCCCGGCGCCATTGGCCTGCCCGCGCGCGCTGTCCAGGCGCGTGAAGGGTTTCATCAGCTGCGCGATCTGGTCCGGCGGCACGCCGACGCCATGGTCGCCGATCTCGATCACGGCGCGCCGGCCGTGGCCCGTGGCCTTCACGCGCAGCACGATGTCGATGTCGGTGCACGCGGTATCCGGCGTCTTGCCGTAGCGGCGCGCGTTCTCGATGATGTTGTTGATCACGCGCCGCAGGTCGGTCGCGTTGCCCATCACGTGCACTCCCGGCATCAGGTCGGTCTTGACATGCAGGTCGGGAATGCGGGCCGCCTCGCGGCCGACGTCGGACAGCATCTCGGACAGGTTCACCGCCACGAAGGTGGCGGCCTCGGTCGGCTTGGCATAGTCGAGGAACTGGCCGATGATGGCGTCCATCTGCGCGATGTCCGACTGCATGCCTTCGCGCGCCTCCTGCGACAGATTGGCCATCTCGACCTCCAGCCCCATGCGCGCCAGCGGCGTGCGCAGGTCGTGCGAGATGCCGGCCAGGATCACGGCGCGGTCCTTCTCCACCTGCGCCAGGTCTTCCACCATCTGGTTGAAGCTGCGATTTGCCTCGATGATCTCTTGCGATCCCTTCTCGGGCAGGCGCGCGGGACGCTCGCCCTTGGCGATCGCGCGCGCGGCAGCCGTCAGGCGCGCCAGCGGGCGGTTGACCAGGCTCGAGATCAGCGCCGCGCCGACCACCGACAGCAGGCCCACCACCGTGGCCCAGCCCAGCCACTGCACGCGCGTCAGGCCGGCCAGGCGCTCGCGTTCCAGCATCAGCCAGTACTGGTCGTCCTCGATATTGAAGCTGATGTAGAAGCCCGGCACGCCATTCAGGCCGCTCGAGAAGCGCGTGCTGGCGCCCAGGCGCTCGCGCACCATGGCCGCGATCTCGGGCATCAGGGGATTGTTCGGCGGCGGCTCGACGACGTCGGTGTCTTCGAGCGTGAAGATGCGGATGCCTTCGCTGGACGCCAGTTCGAGCAGCAGCTCGCGCCGCAGGTCGGGCGCCGAGTGGGTCAGCGCGGCCTTGGTGATGGTCACCACCGACACCACCAGTTCGGCGGTCTGCTGCACCTGCGGGCCGCGCTGGACCACGCTGATCATGCCGATCCAGGCGCCCATCGACACCGCGGTCAGCACCGACATCAGGAAGAAGGTGCGCCAGAACAGGCCGCTCTTGAACCAGGCGAAGCGCAGCGCGCGCCGCGCTTGAACGAATGGGGCGAACACTAGCGCGGCTGGCCTTCAGGGATGAACACGTAGCCCAGGCCCCACACGGTCTGGATGTATAGCGGGCTCGATGGATCGGGTTCGATCAGCTTGCGCAGGCGCGAGATTTGCACGTCGAGCGAGCGGTCGAACACCTCGTATTCGCGGCCGCGGGCCAGTTCCATCAGCTTCTCGCGCGACAGCGGCTGGCGCGCATGGCGCGCGAATACCTTCAGCACCGAGAATTCGCCGGTCGTCAGCGGCACCGTCTCGCCGTTCTTCTTGAGCGTGCGCGTGCCCAGGTCGAGCACGAAGTCGCCGAACTCGAAGGTCTGCGGGGTTTCGGACGGCGCGCCGGGGATCTCGTCCGGGCCCTTGCGGCGCAGGACGGCCCCGATGCGGGCCACCAGCTCGCGCGGGTTGAACGGTTTTGGCAGGTAGTCGTCGGCGCCCATCTCGAGGCCGACGATGCGGTCGACGTCCTCGCCTTTCGCGGTGAGCATGATGATCGGGGTCTGGTCGCCAGCGCCGCGCAGGCGGCGGCAGATCGACAGGCCGTCTTCGCCGGGCAGCATCAGGTCGAGCACCAGCAGGTCGTAGCGCTCGCGCAGCCACAGCTTGTTCATCGCCGGCGCGCTTTCGGCGGTCACCACCTGGAAGCCCTGTTCGGTCAGGTAGCGGCGCAGCAGGTCGCGCAGGCGCACGTCGTCATCCACGACCATGATCTTGGCGGAGTGGCCCGATGGTGCGCCCGTTCCCGCATTATTGTTCGAAGTCGATGAAGTCATAGAACTGTCCAGAATTGTCAGATGAATGTCGCTATGGTAACTTCTTATGGGTTTGACGTAGGCACGTCTCAGCCCAGCCATTACAATGTGTTACAAACTTTACCCAATAAGTCTTACTCCCCTTTCGGTATGCACCTACACTGGCGACAAGTGATCAACACAGCTTATCCGTTTATCCGGCATCGCGGAAGAGGAACACCATGAACCACGCGCACATCGACAACCCAGCAGCACTCGGCGCCAGCGGCAGCCGGCTCGCCCGGCTCGCGCGCCTTGGTATCCTGGCTTGCGCGCTGGCTGGCGCCGGCGCCGGTGCACTGGCGCAGAACCAGGAGCGCGATCCGCGCCGCGAAGAAGCGGCGCAGATGCGCGAACGTTACCAGATGCAGGCCCAGCAGGATGCCCGCGCCTACGAGATGCGCGACCAGGACCGCCGCGCGATGGAAGCCCAGTCCGATGCGGCGCGCGACGACCGTCGCCGCGGCCGCATGTCGGCGGACGAGCGGCGCGACCTGCGCCGCCAGATCAAGGAAGGGGCGGACCTGTATCCGAACTCCCGCCGCCGCTGACAGCGCGGCATGCAATGTAAAACAACGGCGCCGATGGCGCCGTTGTCGTTTCTGGAATTTGACATTTCACAAGGGGCATACGGGGCGCGGATTGTGTGGTTTTGCCGGATTCTCACGAAAATCCACCGCCCGGCAATGGTGTCAGCCACGCCACAAATTTTCTTTTTAGAAATCTAGTTGCAATATGTTTATTTAGATTGCGCAACATGCTATGTTTACCTCCACCTTACTGTTGGCAGGGTCTTCGTCGCCAACTCTTTCGCCAACTGGAGCGTGAACGTGTCCGACCTTGCCGTACTCCCCGACGCAGCGCCTGTCGCGGCCACCGCCGTCCGTTTCAGCTCCAGCGGGCCGGAACATTGCATCGCCAGGCGGGACGACGGCATCTATGCAGACCCCGAAGTGCTGGGCACCACGCTGGCGGCGGCGGTCGACGGCATCCTGCGCTCGAACCATTATTTCGCCGGCCTCGATTACCCCGTCCTGATCAAGGCCCTGTACGGCCACGGCGCCGACCTGCCGCGCGACGCGGCCGGCCGGGTGTCGGTGCGCATCGCCGACGATATCGTGGCCTTCGCGCCGCAGCGCCAGTCGCTGTACCGCTCGGTCAAGATCGCCGACGGCCAGGCCGAATACTATTTCGAGCCCGTGTTCGAGCGCGACGACGAAGGTAACGAGCGCCGGACCCGCCTTGACGTCGATGAATTTGTCGCCGACATGTGGATCAAGGGCATCCGTTTCGGCGCCCAGGTCGACGCCATCCGCCGCACCATCGAGGCCGGCGCGGCTGGCCGCTACGTGGTGGCGCGGCGCCTGGATCCGCGCAATGGCGACGACGCCCGGGTCGAGGAAGTGACCAGCGACCTGCACCGCAGCGACGCGCCGCGCCAGCTTGCCAACGGCAAGCTCGACCTGATGAGCTTCCAGAACCGCTTTCCGCAAGTCGCCGCCGGCACCCGCCTGCTGCGCAAGGTGCCGCGTACCAACGGCAGCCCCGGCTTCGACCTGAACGGCATTCCGATCGCGCCCGAAGTCGCCAAGGACCTCGACCTGGCCGCCTATGCGGCCGACGGCACCGCGGTCGAGCTGGTCCCGGAAGGCGAATTCCTGGTCGCGCGCCAGGATGGCTTCTTGAGTGTCGACCCCAGGAGCAGCCGCATCGCCATCACCGACAAGATCGTCAGCCGCGACGGCGTCAGCGCCAGGACCACCGGCAACCTGCAGCTGAGCGGCGACTACGAGGAATTCGGCGAAGTGCAGGAGCAGCGCATCATCGAGGGCGAGGGCATTACGGTGCACGGCGACGTGTACGGCCACGTGGTCTCGCGCGTTGGCGCCATCGTCCTGCACCGCAACCTGGTGGGAGGCAGCGCGCGCAACCTGGAAGGCGGCGTGCGGGTGCTGGGCGTGGCCTCGACGGCGGCGATCCAGGCGCCGAAAGGCGAGATCGTGCTGGGGCGCGCCGAGAACTGCGTGATCGCGGGCGCCCGCATCAAGGTCGAGACCGCGATCAATTGCGAGATCATGGGCGACGAAGTCGAGGTAGCGCATGCCGAAGGCTGCGTCATCGCCGGGCGGCGCGTGGCGATCGGCAGCGCGGCGCCGTGGAAGCTGGGCGAGATGCTGGTCTGGCTGCTGCGGCCCGATTGCGCGCGGATCGACGCGGCGCTGGCCCAGGTGCGCGAGCGGATCGACCAGTTCGCCGAGCTGGCGGCGCGCCACCGCACGGCAATGGAAGCCCTTGCCGGCCAGCCGGACATGCGGAAATACCTGCTGCTGGCGCCGCGCCTGCGCAAGGGCGAGCTGGTGCTGACGCCGGAACAGGAACCGCAGTTCCGGCGCCTGGCGGCGACCGTGGCGCCGGCGCTCAAGGAACTGGGGCGGCTGTCGCAAGAGGCCAAGGCGCTCGACGGCGAACGCCAGGCCGGGACCGCGCTGCTGGCGCGCCTCGAGGCCCAGCGCTTCGAGCGGGTCGGCGCGGCGCGGGTCGCGCTCGGCCAGCTGGCGGGCGAAGTGCAGGTGCTGGCATTGCCCTACGAGCCGGACCTGGGCTGTGCCTGGGACCTGGCGCCGCGCGACATCAAGCTGCGCCTGCGCGACACCAAGGGCGCCGAGGTGCTGTTCGCGGGCCGCGAAGGGACGTGGGCCTGGGATTCGGAAAGCGCCGCCGACGCGCCGCAGGCGCCGGCCTGAGTTTGGTCCGCCCACGTCGTGGGCGCAAGGCCGAAATTGACTGCAGTCAACATCGCCCGTGGGGGCCGGGCATACGATGGGGGTCGTACTCATAAAGGATCCACCATGGTCACCTCCAGCGTTCCGCGCTTTCCGGCGCCACGGCATGCCGCTCCCAGGGAGTTCCTCAGCTTCATGCTCGACGGGCAGGAATACGGGCTCGATTGCGCGCGGGTGCAGGAGCTCAAGCTGCTGGGATCCCTCGAGCGCTTCGCGGCCGACGGCGAGATCATCGGCGGCGTGGCGCTGTCGCATGGGGTGATCATGCCGGTGGTCGACATGCGGGGCGGCGGCGCGCAGAGAGTGGGGCAGGGGCGGTCGGCGCCCGATACCGACGTCATCATCCTGCGCCTGTCGAGCGGGATCGTCGGGATGGTGGTTGAGGGCGTGACCGGCATCGTGCACGTGCGGCCGGAGACGGTGCAGCCCTTGCCGGACGCGCCGGGCGCGGGCTACCTGATCGGCATGGCGCGGGTCGAGGGCCGGCGTGTCGTGCTGATCGACATCGACCGGCTGATGTCGTTGTCGCCAAGGCGGCCGTTGCGGGCCGCGTGACGAATAGTTACGCCGTCAACGCCTCCAGCTGCTCCTGGATCTCCAGCCATTCCATCTCCAGCGCTTCCAGGTCGCGCGCCGCGAAAGCCTGGTCGGCCACCAGCGTCTTGAGGCGCTCCTTGTTCGCCGCCTCGTAGATCGCCGGATCGAGCAGTTCGGCGTCGATCGCCGCCTTCTTTGCACTCAGCTTGGCCATCTGCTCGTCCAGGCGCTTGACCCGGTTTTCCAGCGGCTTGCGCTGGGCGGCCAGGCGCTGGCGCTCCTCGGCTTCCAGGCGCTTCTGTTCCTTGCGCTCGGCCGGCGAGGCCGTCGGGACAGGCGCGGCGGCGACCGCCTTCGCGGCCGGCGCCGGCGCCGCGCCGGGCAGGGCCTCGGTGCCCTTGCCCAGCTTGGTCTTGAACAGCCAGTCCTTGTAGTCGTCCAGGTCGCCGTCAAACGGCTGCAGGCGGCCGTCGGCCACGATGATGAACTGGTCGGTGGTGGCGCGCAGCAGGTGGCGGTCGTGCGAGACGACGACCAGCGTGCCTTCGAACTGGGCCAGCGCCATCGTCAGCGCCTCGCGCGTCTCGAGGTCCAGGTGGTTGGTCGGTTCATCGAGCAGCAGTAAATTTGGCCGCTGCCACACGATCAGGGCCAGCGCCAGGCGCGCCTTCTCGCCGCCCGAGAACGGCTTGATCGGGCTGGTCACCATATCGCCCGGGAAGTTGAAGCTGCCGAGGAAGTTGCGCAGCTCCTGTTCGCGCACCGTCGGCGCGATCTTCGCCAGGTGCCACAAGGGCGATTCGTCGTGGCGCAGCATCTCGACCTGGTGCTGGGCGAAGTAGCCGATCGACAGGCCCTTGCCGAGCGTGGCGTGGCCGGTGAGCGGCGCCAGCTCGCCGGCGACGGTCTTGATCAGCGTCGACTTGCCGGCGCCGTTCACGCCCAGGAGGCCGATGCGCTGGCCGATCTGCAGTGAAAAATCGATGTGGTTGACAATGGTCTTGGCGCCGACCTTGTCGCCATGGGCGTCCAGCAGCGGGTAGCCGGCATCGACGCCTTCCAGCACCAGCAGCGGATTCGGGGCTGCCAGCGGTTCGCGGAACTCGAACGAGAATTCGGCGGCGGCGCGCAGCGGCGCCAGTTCTTCCATTTTTGACAGCGCCTTGATCCGGCTCTGCGCCTGGCGCGCCTTGGTGGCCTGCGCCTTGAAGCGGTTGATGAAGGATTCGAGGTGGGCGCGCTGGCGATTCTGCTTCTCGATGGCCGAGGCCTGCAGCACCATCTGGGCCGCGCGCTGGCGCTCGAAGGCGGAATAGTTGCCGCTGTAGCGCTTCAGCTTGCGCTCGTCGATGTGCACCACCACGTTCACGATCTCGTCCAGGAAGTCGCGGTCGTGGGAAATGATGATCAGGGTGCCGGGATAGCGCTTGAGCCAGTCCT
Organism: Telluria beijingensis; assembly: GCF_030770395.1. Classification (GTDB taxonomy): domain Bacteria; phylum Pseudomonadota; class Gammaproteobacteria; order Burkholderiales; family Burkholderiaceae_D; genus Telluria; species Telluria beijingensis. The sequence continues at coordinate 2,289,742 of NZ_CP132480.1, forward strand.
CGAGCCAGATGATGGCGTCCAGGTCCAGGTGGTTGGTCGGTTCGTCGAGCAGCAGCAGGTCGGAAGGGCACATCAGCGCCTGCGCCAGGTTCAGGCGCATGCGCCAGCCGCCCGAGAAGCTGGCCACCGGCTGGTTCATCTGCGCCAGCGAGAAGCCCAGGCCCAGCAGCAGCTGTTCACCGCGCGACTGCACCGTGTAGGCATCCGCATCGGCCAGTGCCGCGTGCAGTTCGCCCAGGCGCATGCCGTGGGCGTCGGCGTCGGGGTGCGCTTCCAGTTCTTCCAGCTCGGCCTGCAGTTTGCGCAACCCGACGTCGCCGTCGATCGCGTAGTCGAGCGCCGCGCGCTCGAGCGGCGGCGTCTCTTGCGCCACATAGGCCATGCGCCACCTGGCGGGGAAGTCGATCTGCCCCTGGTCCGGATGCAGCTCGTTGCGCAGCAGGCCGAACAGGCTCGATTTGCCGGCGCCATTGGCGCCGATCAGGCCGATCTTGTCGCCGGGGTTGAGGGTAAGGTCGGCGTCGACGAGCAGCGGCTTGGTGCCGCGCATCAGGCTGACGTTCTGGATACGGATCATGGGAATCTAACTAACATTACTTCGTTGTTTGCTCATGCACGTCGTCCCCGCGAAGGCGGGGACCCAAGTGTGCATGTGTCGCCGCAACGTTTGACGTATTGGCTGATCAGGAAAACTTGGGTCCCCGCCTTCGCGGGGACGACGTTCGAAGGCCGGCGCAATCAATCGGCGCCGGCCAATCGCGTATTTTACTGCGCGGTCTGCAACTGCTCTGCCGTCAGCAGGAACACCGCATCGTCGCCGATGCTGGTGGTCAGCCAGGTCAGGCCCAGGTGGCCGAAGGCCGCTTCGGCGTATTCGCGCTCGTTGCCGATCTCGACCACCAGGATGCCGTCCGGCGTCAGGCGCTCGGCGGCGCCGGCGATGATCTTGCGCACCAGGTCCATGCCGTCCTCGCCGCCGGCCAGCGCGATCTGCGGCTCGTTCAGGTATTCCGGCGGCAGGGTGCGCATCGATTCCGCGTTCACGTACGGCGGATTGGTAATGATGAGGTCGTACTTCTTGAACGGCACGTTCTCGTACAGGTCCGACTCGATCGGGTTCACCCGGCCTTCCATCTTGTATTCGCGAATATTGTGCTCGGCCACGGCCAGCGCGTCCTTCGAGATGTCGACCGCGTCGACCACGGCGTTCTCGAAGGTGTCGGCCATCATGATCGCCAGGCAGCCGCTGCCGGTGCACAGTTCGAGCACGTTTTCGACGCCGTCCGGGTCGGTCAGCCATGGGCTGAACTGCTGCGGGATCAGTTCGGCGATGAAGGAGCGCGGCACCAGCACGCGTTCGTCGACGTAGAAGCGGTACTCGCCCAGCCACGCCTCCTTGGTGATGTAGGCGGCCGGCACGCGCTCGGTGACGCGGCGCTCGATCACCGACATCACCTGCAGCACTTCGTCCGGCAGCAGCCTGGCGTCGAGGAAGGGCTCGAGGCGGTCCAGCGGCAATTTGAGGGTGTGCAGGATCAGGTAGGCGGCTTCGTCGAAGGCCTCGGCGCTGCCATGGCCGAAGAACAGCTTGGCGCCGTTGAAGCGGGTGATGGCGTAGCGCAGCAGGTCGCGCGGCGTACTGAAGGTGGTGTTGGTCATGGCCTTGTTCTCTTGTTGGTCAGGCAGCCAGCAGGCGTTCGAGCGTGCGGCGGTAGATGTTCTTCAGGGGATCGATGTAGCGCAGCTCGATGTGTTCATCGATCTTGTGGATGCTGGCGTTCGGTGGCCCGAATTCTATCACCTGGGGGCAGATGCGGGCGATGAAGCGGCCATCCGAGGTCCCGCCGCTGGTCGACAGTTCGGCCTGCACGCCCAGCTCTTCCCTGATCGCGCCGCAAATGGTGTCGGACAGCGGTCCCTTCTCGGTCAGGAAGGGCTGGCCCGACAGCGTCCAGTCGAGGTCATAGTCCAGGCCGTGGCGGTCGAGGATGGCGTGCACGCGCGACTGCAGGCCCTCGGCCGTGCTGGCGGTCGAGAAGCGGAAGTTGAAGTCGATGTTCAGGCTGCCCGGGATCACATTGGTGGCGCCGGTGCCGGCCGCCATGTTCGAGATCTGCCAGCTGGTGGGCGCATAGTATTCATTGCCCTCGTCCCAGACCTCCGCCGTCAGCTCGGCCAGCGCCGGCGCCGCCTGGTGGATCGGGTTGCGCGCCAGCTGCGGATAGGCGATATGGCCCTGGATGCCCTTGATGGCGAGGTGGCCCGACAGCGAACCGCGGCGGCCGTTCTTGATCGTATCGCCCAGCACATGGTTCGAGGTCGGCTCGCCGACCAGGCAGTAGTCCAGCGTCTCGCCGCGATCTTCCAGCAGGTCGACCACGACCGCGGTGCCGTCGACCGCGGGGCCTTCTTCGTCGCTGGTGATGAGGAAGGCGATCGAGCCTCGATGGTCCGGATGGTCGGCGATGAATTCCTCGCAGGCGATCGCCATCGCTGCGATCGAGGTCTTCATGTCCGAGGCGCCGCGTCCATACAGCCTGCCGTCGCGCTGGGTCGGCACGAAGGGGTTCGATTCCCAGTGGTGCAGCGGGCCGGCCGGGACCACGTCGGTATGGCCGGCGAACACGAACACGGGCGCTTCGCTGCCTTTACGGGCCCACAGATTGGTCACGCCGTTCGACTCGATGACCTCGCAGCGAAAGCCCAGCGGCGCCAGCAATTCGATCAGACGCTGCTGGCAGCCCTTGTCGTGTGGCGTGATCGAGTCGAGCGCGATCAGCTCTTCGGCCAGCAGCAGGGTCCGTGAGGGTTTCACTTTGCGCTCTCGAACTTGCTTGCGTAAGCGTCGCTGCTGAATCCGACGGATACCGGACCGACGCCCTGCAGCACCGGGCGCTTGATGACGGACGGGTTTTCCAGCATCAGGTCGATGGCGCTGTCGGCGTCCTTGACCTGCGCCTTGCGCTCGTCGGACAGGTTGCGCCAGGTCATGCCTTTGCGGTTGACCAGGGTTTCCCAGTCGACGTCCTTCAGCCAACCCTGGACCAGTTCGCGGTCCAGGCCTTGTTTCTTGAAGTCATGGAAAGTGAAATCGTGGCCGTTGTCGGCCAGCCAGGTGCGGGCTTTCTTGACGGTGTCGCAGTTGGGGATTCCGTAGAGAGTTAAAGTCTTCATGAATGCGTGCTTGAAAATTGTTTGGCTTCGGCCCGATAGTCGCTGCATCCAGCAGCCGGAGGCGAAAGGTTGGCAGGGTAACATGCCGCCGAGTTCGACGGTGTGCAGTTGGCAATGAGCTGCTCACCGAGGTCCGGACCACGTTATGATGTTCGATTATTCTATCTACATTCATGCATCCGCCGGGGAACCAACATGCCGACCATATCGATGAAAGACGCCGTATCCACAGCGAAGACCATCATCAATGAACTCTACGCCGACGAGTCCCTGAGCGCCCTGGCCCTCGAGGAAATCGAACTCGTGATGGATGGGGATACCGAATGCTGGGCAGTGACGCTCGGGTTTTATCGGCCGAAATCGGTCACGGTAAAAACGGGGGCAATCGGCAGCCTGCTTCAACCAACGCAGGTCGAGAATCGGGACTACAAGAAACTGTATATCAATGCTGAAAGTGGTGCATTCACCCGGATGGAAATACGACCGATACCATGAGCGCCTCACTCGATCGGCAACTTGGCGGATTGGCATCGAAACATTCCAGTAGTGGGATCTTTCTCGACACGAACGTCATGTTGCTTTTCATTTTCGCAGTGTTCATGCCTGAGAAGATCGAAGGCTCGAAGCGGCTCGCGAAATACGATCGGGCTGCGGCAGAATTGCTGTTGAGGTACGTGCAGAGATTTGATCACGTCATCGCTACGCCGCATGTATTGGCGGAGACATCCAACTTGGCCCGTCAGAATGTGCGAGGTTGGATGTGGACGGCGCTGAGCGAGCACCTGTTTCCCTTGTTTTGTTCCAACGATGGCCGCATCGTATTGAGGGCCGTAGATCTAGCCGACATCAAGTTTGCAGCGTTTCACGATCTTGGGCTTACCGATGCCGTGATTGCCGCCACACTCGGCGATAATCTGTTGCTCACTGACGATCTCGACTTGTATCTTGCCGTCACGGGAAAGCACGACGCCATTAATTTCACGCATATGCGCGAAGCAGCCGGAAATCTCTAGCTCAGGAATTGAGCGTGAACTCGGTAAACGAGGCGCCCTGCGGCGCGGCGGGCTTTTCCTGTTCCTGCTGCTGGGCCTGGCTATCCGGCCCATTGTTGAGCAGCCACAGCAGATTGGTGGCCGAATCGGCATTGGCCAGCGCCTCTTCCTGGCTTACCAGCCCGTCCTTGACCAGCTTGAACAGCGCGCCCTCGAACGACTGCGAGCCGGGCGACAGGCTCTTGTCCATCGCTTCCTTGATCTGGCCGATCTCGCCTTTTTCGATCAGGTCGGCGATGTAGCGGGTGTTCAGCATCACCTCGACCGCCGCCTGGCGCGCGCCGCCAGCGGCGGATTTCACCAGCCGCTGCGAGACGATCGCCTTGACGCTCGACGCCAGGTCTTGCAGCAGGGCGCCGCGGTTTTCCATCGGGTAGAAGCTGATGATGCGGTTCAGCGCGTTGTAGCTGTTGTTGGCGTGCAGGGTGGCCAGCACCAGGTGGCCGGACTGGGCGTAGGCCAGGGCCGCGGCCATCGTCTCGCGGTCGCGGATCTCGCCGATCAGGATGCAGTCGGGCGCCTGGCGCATCGAATTCTTCAGCGCGATGCCGAAGCTGCTGGCGTCGCTGCCGATCTCGCGCTGGTTGACGATCGACTTCTTGTTCTTGAACAGGTATTCGATCGGGTCTTCGAGCGTCAGGATGTGGCCGGTGCGCGCTTCGTTGCGGTGGTCGAGCATGGCGGCGATGGTGGTCGACTTGCCGGAGCCGGTGGCGCCGACGACCAGCAGCAGGCCGCGCTTTTCCATGATCAGCTCTGAGAGCACGGGCGGCAGGCCCAGTCCGCCAAGCGGCGGGATATCTGCCGGCACGAAGCGGAACACGGCCGAGATCGAGCCGCGCTGGCGGAAGGCCGACAGGCGGAAGCGGCCCAGGTTGGGGACGGAGACGCCCATATTCAGTTCATTGTCGCGCTCGAGCTCTAGCAGCTGTTCCGGCGTGGCGACTTCGGACAGCAGCGACAGGATGTTCTCGGGTTCGAGACGGTGCTGGTTGATGGGGATGAGGGCGCCGTTGATCTTGATGTGGACCGGGGAATTCACGGCGAAGAACATGTCGGAGGCGTTCTTCTCTTTCATCAGTTGGAACAGGCGGTCCATGGCCATTGCGTCGTCTCCGTAGTTCAGGGTGTTTTGGAGGCGGATGAACGCGTGGACGGCGGAGCCGACTCGGCGTCCCCGTCCACGCGTCCAACCGGCTCATGCGCACTCGCGCAAATTACTCGCCGCGCAGCAGCTCGTTGATCCCGGTCTTCGCGCGCGTCTGCGCATCCACGCGCTTGACGATCACCGCGCAGTACAGGCTGTACTTGCCGTCGGCGGACGGCAGGCTGCCCGACACCACCACGGAACCCGACGGCACGCGGCCGTAGCTCACTTCGCCGGTCTCGCGGTTGTAGATCTTGGTCGACTGGCCGATGTACACGCCCATCGAGATCACCGAGTTCTCTTCGACGATCACGCCTTCGACGATCTCCGAACGCGCGCCGATGAAGCAGTTGTCTTCGATGATGGTCGGGTTGGCCTGCATCGGTTCCAGCACGCCGCCGATGCCGACGCCGCCCGACAGGTGGACGTTCTTGCCGATCTGCGCGCACGAACCCACGGTGGCCCAGGTGTCGACCATGGTGCCTTCATCGACGTAGGCGCCGATATTGACGTAGGACGGCATCAGCACGACGTTCTTGCCGATGAAGCTGCCGCGGCGGGCGACGGCCGGCGGCACCACGCGGAAACCGCCGCGGGCGAAATCTTCCGGCGTGTAGTCGGCGAACTTGGTCGGTACCTTGTCGTAGAACTGGATGTCTCCGGAAGCCACCGGCACGTTGTTCTCGAGGCGGAACGACAGCAGCACGGCCTTCTTGATCCACTGGTTCACGACCCAGCTGCCGGTATCTTTCTGCGCCACGCGCAGGCTGCCGTCATCGAGGCCGGCGAGGACGTGGGCAACGGCTTCGCGTACTTCGGCGCTGGCATTGTTCGGGCTGATGTCGGCGCGCTGTTCCCAGGCGGTGTCGATGATGGTTTGGAGTTGTTGGGTCATGGTGCTGGTCTTGGTTGAAATAAAAAATCGGGAATGCGGGATGGGCGCCTACTTGAGGCCCTGGCAGAACTGGACGATGCGGTTTGCCGCTTCCAGTCCTTCGTCGACGCCGGCCACCAGGGCCATGCGGATGCGGTCGCGCCCCGGGTTGTGCCCGTGCGCCTCGCGCGCCAGGTAGCTGCCCGGCAGGACCGTCACATTATAGTCGGCGTACAGGCGCTGCGCGAAGTCGGTGTCCGACAGGCCGGTGCGGCGCACGTCGGCCCACAGGTAGAAGCCGGCGTCGGGCAGTTCGACGTCCATTACGCCCTTGAGCAGCGGCGTGATCAGGGCGAATTTTTCCTTGTACAGCGCGCGGTTGTCCTGCACGTGCTGCTCGTCGTTCCAGGCCGCGATCGAGGCCGCCTGCACCGGCGGCGACATCGCGCCGCCGCAATAGGTGCGGTAGAGCAGGAATTTCTTCATCGCGGCCGGGTCGCCGGCGACGAAACCGGAACGCATGCCCGGCACGTTCGAGCGCTTCGACAGGCTCGAGAACACGATCAGGTTGCGGTACGGCCGCTCGCCGCCGCTCCTGCCCAGCTGGTGCGCCGCTTCCAGCGCGCCCAGCGGCGGCGTGGAGCCGGTATAGATCTCGGAATAGCACTCGTCGGCCGCGATCAAAAAGCCCCAGCGGTCCGAGAGTTCGAACAGCTGGCGCCAGTCGTCCAGGCCAAGGGTGGCGCCGGTCGGGTTGCCGGGCGAGCAGACGTAGAGCAACTGCACGCGCGGCCAGACTTCGTCAGGCACGCTGCCATAGTCTGGCGCAAAATTACGCGCCGGTTCCGAGTTGACGAAATACGGCGTGGCGCCGGCCAGGTAGGCCGCGCCTTCGTAGATCTGGTAGAACGGGTTCGGGCACAGCACCAGCGCATCCGGCCGCGAGGCATCGACCATGCACTGGGCGATGGCGAACAGCGCTTCGCGCGAGCCGTTCACCGGCAGCACCATGGTGGCCGGGTCCAGCGCCGGGATGCCGTAACGGCGTTCCAGCCAGCCGGCGATCGCCGCCCGCAGCGGCTCGGCGCCCACCGTGCTCGGATAATTGGCCAGGCCGGCCACCGCATGCGTCAGGGCTTTCTCGATGAAGGCCGGGGTCGGGTGCTTCGGCTCGCCGATGCCCAGGCTGATGGGAGCATGAGCCGGGTTCGGGACGATGCCGGCGAACAGCTGCCGCAGTTTTTCGAACGGATAAGGATGGAGCTTGTCGAGATGGGGATTCACGGCAGTCGGATGCGCGGTACGCAGTATGCGGTTTCGATAATTTTTTATTATAGCCCCATGAATGGAGATGCGTTCGAGTGTGAGGCAAGTGATTTGCGGTAACATGAACCACACATTCACCCGCGGTTTCATTGGAAAGCGATTCGCCGTGCCGATCAGTTACGCGCGCAGCCTGACAGGACATGAACGCACGCCGGGCGCCAACCGGCACCTGGGCGTTGCGCTGGCCTTCGTGGCCGGCGCGATCAATGCCGGCGGCTTCCTGGCGGTGCGCGAGTACACCTCGCACATGACCGGCATCGTCTCCAGCGCCGCCGACCACCTGGTGCTGGGCGATACCGACCTGGTGCTGGCGGCCATCGGCGCACTGCTCAGCTTCCTGCTGGGCGCGGCCAGCACCGCCATCCTCGTCAACTACATCCGGCGCCGCGGCCTGCGCAGCGGCTTCGCGCTGCCCTTGTTGCTCGAAGCCGTGCTTCTGCTGGTCTTCGGCATCCTCGGCGCGCGCCTGGCCGGGATCGACGCCCTGTTCATCCCTCTCACCGTGATGCTGCTGTGCTACATGATGGGGTTGCAGAATGCGGTCATCACCAAGGTCTCGCACGCCGAGATCCGCACCACCCACATGACCGGCATCGTGACCGATATCGGCATCGAGCTGGGCAAGATGGCTTACTGGAACGGCGAGGGCAAGGTGCGCCAGCCGAAGGTCACCGCCAATCTCGGGCGCCTGCTGCTGATGCTGTCGCTGCTCGGGGCGTTCTGCCTGGGAGGCGTGGTGGGCGCGCTGGGCTTCAAGCACCTGGGCTACCTGTCCACCGTGCCGCTGGCGGCCTTCCTGTGCGTGCTGGCGATCGTGCCGGTGGTCGACGATGCCGTGCGCGTGCTGGGGCGGCAGGGCGAGTCCTGACAGGGGAGGGCAGCGCAAACGCCGGCTGCCGGTGCGTATGCGGTTATGATGCCGCTTTCCACTAGTTGCCCTGTCATGCATCACGCATCGATTCCGCATTCCACCGGCCGCCCGCTCAACTGGCCGCTGCTCGCCATCTCCTTCGCGCTGCTTGCCTATGCCGTCATGTGCTGGCGCTGGGGCGGCACGGTCGAGGATTCGCAAGCTTATTACGACACCGCGCGCTACCTGCGCGGCGAGCTCGCGGCCAGCGAACTGCGCGCGCCTTTCCCGTATCGCCTGCTTGTGCCGGCCGCCGCCTCGGTCATGCCGGGCGAGCTGCGCAACAGCTTCGCCTTGCTGAACTGGCTGCTGGTGGTCGCCGGCGCCTGCTGCATGGCGGCCGCCGTGCTGCGCGCGGGCCTCGACCACAAGCGCGCCATCGCGGCCGGCCTGTTGATGATCGTGTCCCTGCCCACCTTCTGGTACGCGCCCTACCTGCTGGTCGATCCGGGCTCGATCGCGGCCCGCGCCGCCTTCGTGCTGGCGGTGCTGTCCGGCCAGCCCTGGCTGGCGGCGCTGGCGGGCCTGGTCGGCTCGGCGATCCGCGAAGAGAACGTCCTGCTGCTGGTGTGGCTGGTCGCCACGCGCCAGATTGCCGTGCTGCCCGGCCTCGCCTTCCTGGCTGCCGCCGGCGGCTGGATGGTGCTGGTGCGCTGGTACCTGATCACCGGCCTGCCCGGCTATACCTGGCAGCCCAACTTCGGGACCGTGCTGGCGGCCCTGCGCGACGTCCGCTCGCTGGCCTCGATCGCGGGGACGGCCTTGCTGGTGGTGCCGCTGGCCATCGTCGGCTGGCGCCGTGCGCCGGCCCCGTTGCGGCCGCTGACCAGCCTTCTGCTGCTGATGGCCTTGCCCCAGCTGTATGCGGCGCTCAGCGTGCGCGTCGAGGGGCGCCTGGTGTGGGGGCTGTATCCCTTCCTGGTGCCGTTCGCGGTGTGCGTCGGCCTCAGGCGATCCGCTCGCGCCACGCCCCCGGATTCATCCCGCTCCATTCGCGAAACGCGTGGGTGAACGCGCTCTGCTCCTGGAAGCCGAGCAAGAAGGCGATGTCGACCAGTCCCAGTTCGCGCCGGCGCAGGTAGTCCTGGGCCAGGCCGAAGCGCAGCGCGTCGAGCACTTCCTGGTAGCTCGACCCGGCCTCGGCCAGCTTGCGCTGCAGGGTGCGGGGCGACAGTCCCAGCTCGGCCGCCACCGGCGCCAGCCGCGCCGCGCCGCCGGCCAGGCGCGGCAGCAGCGCGGCGCGCACCCGCGCCACAATGTGCTCCTGCCGGGCGGCGCGTTCTTCGAGCAGGCGCTCGGCGTGCTGGAGCAGGAGCGGATACAGGCTCGTGTCGGCATTCGGGACCGGCATCGCCAGCAGGGCCGCATCGACCGTCGCGCAGTGGCGCGGCGCATCGAACCCTGGCGCCACGCCCAGTACGCGCAGGTATTCGGCGTCGCCATGGCCCGGGTCGGGATGCATGAAGCTTAGCCCCAGCGGCGCCAGCGGCCGTCCGGCCAGCCAGCTGCCGAACACGCGGATGCCGGCGAATACACTCTCGACCAGATGCCGGGTGGCGTCCGGATGGTGGCTGATCCATTCGTAATGCGCCTGCGCGCCACCCTGCGCCAGCCGGCTGTGTCCGAGGTCGTGGGCCAGCGATTCATAGCGCTCGGTCAGCTGCAGCGCGTGGCCGAAGCTGTCGCAGGCCAGCAGCAGCATGCCGTAGGCGCTGTAGGTGGCGGGCCCCACCTTTTCGCCCACGTGCAGGCCGAAGAAAGGATCGCCCGCCAGGCGCGCGCCGGCTTCCAGCAAGGCGATGTAGCGTCGCGAGGACAGGTTATCTGGCAACGGGTCGAGGGCGTCGGGGGCCAGGCCGGCGGCCTGCGCCAGCTGGTCGGGGGCCAGACCGCGCTCGCGCGCGGTGTCCAGCAGCGGCTGCAGATAGGAACCCGTCACGCGGCCGCCATCCGCGGGCGCTGGCGCGATAGAGCAAGGCTGTGTCATGAAAGCGCAATACGGTTGGGGAAGGCCGCTCTAATGTGATACCCGAGCTGGCAAAAAGAACAACTTATAGTATAAGGCAAAGTCATTGATGCGGCGTTGGAACGGTTGGGGTGACGAGTCGATTGCGGTGCAGCTCGAGGGAGAGGCGCGCGCCTTCCTCGGAGCACGGCTGGGCCGGGGCACGGCCCCGCAGGACGCTACGTTCGAACAGGCCTGCGCCGGCCTGCCGCCCGGCCGCCTGCCGGCCCATCCGCTGGTCGACGCCAGCCCCGCCGTCCGCGCCCGCCACGCCCTGGGCCAGAGCCTGCCCGACTGGCTGCGCCTGCGCCACGGGCGGCTCGGCAATGTGCCCGACGGCGTCGCCTTTCCCGAATCGGGCGCCCAGGTGCGCGAGCTGCTGGCCTTCGCCGCCCGCCACGATGCGGTGGTGATTCCCTACGGCGGCGGCACCAGCGTGGCCGGCCACCTCGACGTGGGCCACAGTTCCAACGGCGGGCTGCGTTCATCCCTGAGCATCGACATGGGCCGCATGCGCGCCATGATCTCGCTCGACCGCGAAGCGCAACTGGCCTGCTTCGGCGCCGGCGTGTCCGGTCCCGACCTCGAAGCCCAGCTGCGCGCCCACGGCTATACGCTGGGCCACTATCCGCAATCGTTCGAATACTCCACGCTGGGCGGCTGGATCGCCACCCGCTCGTCGGGGCAGCAGTCGCTGCGCTACGGCCGCATCGAGCAGCTGTTCGCAGGCGGGCGCATCGAGTCGCCGTCGGGCACCCTCGACATCCCGACCTTCCCGGCCTCGAGCAGCGGCATCGACCTGCGCGAAATGGTGCTCGGCTCCGAAGGCCGGCTGGGCGTGCTGACCCACGCCGCCGTGCGCATCAGCCGCCTGCCCCAGTTCGAGGCTTTCCACGCGCTGTTCTTCCCCGACTGGGAGCATGCGGTGCGCGCGGTGCGCGGCCTGGCCCAGGCGCGCCTGGGACTGTCGATGCTGCGCCTGTCGAACGCCAGCGAGACGCGCACCATGCTGGCGCTGGCCGGCCACGGGCGCCAGGTGGGACTGCTGGAGCGCTACCTGGGCTGGCGCGGCTGCGGCCAGGACAAATGCATGCTGCTGGTGGGCGCCAGCGGGGCCAAGGGCCAGGCGCGCGAGGCGCTGCGCGCGGCGCTGGCGCTGGCGCGGCGCCAGCGCGGCGTGCACGTCGGCCGCGCCCTGGGCGAACGCTGGCGCCGCAACCGCTTCCGCAGCGTCTACCTGCGCAACGCGGCCTGGGAACTGGGCTATGCGATCGACACGGTGGAAACCGCGCTCGACTGGCCCCACGTCACCCAGGCGGTGGGCGCGATCGAGCAGGCGGCGGCCGCCGCGCTCGAGGCGTTCGGGGAGCGCGTGCATGCCTACACCCATTTGTCGCACCTGTACCCGCAGGGGGCCAGCGTGTACACCACCTTCGTCTACCGGCTGGCGGGCGACTACCAGGCCGACCTGGTGCGCTGGCGCCAGCTGAAGGACCGGGTCTCCAGCGCGATCGTCGGCTGCGGCGGCACCATCAGCCACCAGCACGGCATCGGCGTCGACCACGCGCCGTGGCTGGCGGCGGAGAAGGGGGAGCTGGGCCTGGCGGCGATGGGCGCGCTGTTCCGCCACTTCGATCCCGAAGGCCGCATGAATCCCGGCAAGCTGGTGACGCCATGAATACGGCCACCGCCATGGGCAAGCCCAATGCCTTCCCGCCCGGCCGCGACTGGGACTTGCTGGTGATCGGCGGCGGCATCACCGGCGCCGGCATCCTGCTCGAGGCGGCGCGGCGCGGCCTCAAGACCCTGCTGGTCGAACAGAAGGACTTCGCCTGGGGCACCTCGAGCCGTTCGTCGAAGCTGGTGCATGGCGGCCTGCGCTACCTGGCCAGCGGCAGCCTGCGCCTGACGCGCGACGCGGTGCGCGAACGCGAGGCCCTGCTGCGCGCCGCGCCCGGCCTGGTCGAGCCGCAAGGCTTCGCCTTCGCCGACCACGGCACCGACATCAAGCGCCGCCTGGGTTTCCTGGCCATGCTGCGCGTCTACGACATGCTGGCCGGGCGCCGCGAGCCGCACTGGGAACGCCCGGAATCGTTCCGCATGCTGGCGCCGAATATAGGAGAAACCGATCTCGCCGGCGGCATCCGCTACACCGACGCCAAGACCGACGACGCGCGCCTGGTGCTGCGCGTGCTGGACGAAGCGCGCGCCCACGGCGCCGTGGCCTGCAACTACGTGACCGTGCAGGCGCTGGTGCGCGACGGCGGCAAGGTGCATGGCGCCATGCTGCGCGACGAACGCAGCAAGGCCGAGACGGCGGTGCGGGCGCGGGTGGTGGTCAACGCCACCGGCGCCTGGTCCGACCTGCTGGGCGGCGCGGCCGGCGGCAGCGCGCCGGACCGCGCGCCGCGCCTGCGTCCGCTGCGCGGCAGCCACCTGGTGCTGCCGGCCTGGCGCCTGCCACTGGCGCAGGCGGTCAGCCTGCTGCACCCGGCCGACGGCCGCCCGGTGTTCGCCTTCCCGTGGGAGGGCGTGACCCTGGTCGGCACCACCGACGTCGACCACGCCGAAGGCCTGAATTCGGAAGCCCGCATCACGCGTCCCGAATTCGACTACCTGATGGCGGCGCTGCACGCCCAGTTCCCGCAGCTCGACCTGGTCGACGCCGACGTGGTCGCCACCTTCGCCGGCGTGCGGCCGGTGATCGACGGCGGCCTGCACGGCGCGCCGTCGTCCGAGAAGCGCGACCACTTCGTGTGGTCCGAACCGGGCCTGGTCTCGGTCGCCGGCGGCAAATTGACGACCTTCCGCTCGATCGCCCTCGACGTGCTGCGCCACGTGTCGCAGCAACTGCCCGGCTGGCAGCTGCGCGCGGAGCGTGGGCCGGTGTTCGCGCGGGTATCGGTGCCGGCGCGCCACGACCTGCCGCCCGGCGTGCTGCGGCGCCTGGCCGGCCGGCATGGAGCGCAAGCCAAGCCGCTGCTGCTGGCGGCGCGCGTGGGCGAGCTGGAATGCATCCCCGGCACCCAGACGCTATGGGCCGAGCTGCGCTGGGCCGCGAGATCGGAGCAGGTCTACCAGCTCGACGACCTGCTGCTGCGCCGCACCCGGCTCGGCATCCAGCTGCCCAACGGCGGGCTCGGTCAGATGGCGCGCATCCGCGCCATCTGCCAGCCGGAACTCGGCTGGCCTGACGCCCACTGGGAGGCGCAGGAGCGGCGCTACCTGGCTGAATGGCGCAAGCAGTACGGCATTCCGCCGGCCGCCTGACCGTGCAGGCTCCGCTGCTGCTGGCCATCGACAACGGCACCCAGAGCGTGCGCGCGCTGCTGTTCGACCTGCGTGGCGAACTGGTGGCCAGGTCGCAGGTGGCGCTCGATGGCTATCGCTCGCCGCAGCCGGGCTGGCACGAGCACGACGTCGACGCCTACTGGGAGGCGCTGTGCCAGGCCTGCCGGCTGTTGTGGACCTTGCCCGGCGCCGAGCGCGCGCGGGTGGCCGGCGTCGCCGTCACCACCCAGCGCGGCACGGTGGTCAACCTCGACCGCGATGGCCGCCCGCTGCGGCCGGCGATGACCTGGCTCGACCAGCGCCATACCGACGAGAACGAGGTGCCCCAGGTCGGTCCGTTGTGGCGCGCCGCGTTCCGCGTGGCGGGCGTGGCCGCCACCATGCGGCACCTGGTGGGCGAGGCCGAGATCAACTGGATCCGCGCCAACCAGCCGGACGTCTGGCGGGCGACCGACAAGTTCCTGCTGCTGTCGGGTTACCTGAACTGGCGCCTGGGAGGCCGCTTCGTCGATTCGAGCGGCTCGCAGGTGGCATATATTCCCTTCGACTACCGGCGCCGGCGCTGGGCCGGGCCGCGCGCCTGGCAATGGCAGGCGCTGGCGGTCACGCCGTCGATGCTGCCCGAGCTGGCGCCGCCCGGCGCGCGCCTTGGCGCCGTCACCGCGCAGGCGGCATCCGAGACTGGCATCCCGGAAGGCGTGCCGCTGCTGGCGGCGGCCGCCGACAAGGCCTGCGAAGTGATCGGCGCCGGCTGTTGCGAGCCGCATGTGGCATGCCTGAGCTACGGCACCACCGCCACCATCAACGTCACCTCGCGCCGCTACGTCGAGGCCGTGCGCTTCGTGCCGCCGTATCCGAGCGCACTGCCGGACGCCTGGAGCATCGAGCAGCAGGTGTACCGCGGCTACTGGATGGTCAACTGGTTCAAGGAGCAGTTCGGCCACCATGAACAATCGCGCGCGCTGCTCGAGGACGTGGCGCCGGAACGGCTGTTCGACGACCTGGCCAGCAGCGTGCCGCCGGGCGCGATGGGCCTGATGCTGCAGCCCTACTGGACGCCGGGCATCCGCCTGCCGGGCCGCGAGGCCAAGGGCGCCATCGTCGGCTTCGGCGACGTGCATACCCGTGCCCACGTGTACCGCGCGATCCTGGAAGGGCTGGCGTATGCGCTGCGCGAAGGGAAGGAGCGCATCGAGCGCCGCGGCGGGGTGCGCATCACCGAGCTGCGCGTCTCTGGCGGCGGCTCGCAGAGCGATGCGGCGATGCAGCTGACGGCCGATATCTTCGGGCTGCCGACGGCGCGGCCGCATGTGTACGAGACCTCGGGACTGGGGGCGGCGATCGACGCCGCCGTGGGGCTGGGCTTGTATCCGGATTTTCCCGCTGCAATCGCGGGCATGACGCGGGTGGGGCGGGTGTTCGAACCGATCGCGGCCAACCGGGCGATCTATGAACGCCTGTACAAGCAGGTCTATCTGGCGATGTACCGCAGGATGCAGCCGCTGTACCGCGATATCGCCCGCATCACTGGCTACCCGCAGGGAGCTTCACGCTGAATAGCACGTATGGAGACTGCGGCCGGCCCTGCCAGCCGCAGGCACGATGGATTCAGGCCAGCATGCGTCGCGCCGACAGGGCCGCCAGGTGATTATCCCTGGCCATTACCGGATCATCCTTCATCGCTGCGAGAACCTTCTGTGCTTCTTCGAGCGCCTGCAGGATGTTTTTTTCGTCCTCGGGCTTCTTGGCCAGCCGTGCGGCCGCGCGGTACATCGAAACGAGTTCGGTCGCGTGCACGTCGCCAGGATCGATATAGCTCTTGACGCAGACGTAGGCGATGGGGGTCTGGCTTTTCTCGGTGATGCCACCTGCAGCCACGCCGTAGGACCAGAATGCGACGTCGATGCGCTTGAGGATGTCGTCTTCCGCGATGGCGGCGAAACTTTGCTGGTAAGTCTCTTGTCCGGCGCCGGAGCCGAGCAGGGCGGTCAGCGCGGTACTGACGATGCCCGCCACCGCCTTCTTGCTGCCATCGGACGATCCCGCGCAGAAGCCGTCGACGATGTTGTCGAGCGCCCGGCCGATATTGTCCGCATCGTCGGAGGCGGTGACGTGGGTGCCAGATTTCGACTGGTCCTGGTGGGTGATCCGGAATTTGCTGTCATCGTCCAGCTCTTTCCTGATCTGCTCATTAAGTTCGCCGAGCTTCAAGGTAGCGAGCTTGTCCAGCAGGTCCAGGGTGGTCTTGATCTGTTCGAATTTCTCGTTCTTCGGATCGTTTGTCTCGATCGCCTGCTTGATTGATGCCATGAAATGTCTCCTCGAAAGAACTCTATGGTGGACTTGCCCTCAACGCGCCGGCCTCATGCTATAACGCAAAAAAAGGCGCAAAAGACGCGCTTTGTCACAAGCACCTTGGACATTGCGCTGGATCAAAGTTGTGGTTTGGCCGCGAGTGGTTTGGCCGCGAGTAGTGTGTCCGATGTATCGCGATATCGTGCGCATCGCTGCTTCTCCGCGCCGACGTGAGCCTTCAGGGGATATGCTCGGCGCCCGGCGGTGGCACCACCCAGGCGTGCATGCGCGATTCATACACCGACACGGTCGGCGCCGGAAAGCCGGGATCGGCGAAGGCGCCGATGGGGATGGCGATGGTGTCCTCGGCGCCTTCGGTCTGGAAATACACCGTGGCGCCGCAGGTCGGGCAGAAATGGAAGTTGGCGCGCGACCCTTCGTCACCCACCAGCGAATACGTGCTCGATCGGCCGGACAGCGTCACCTGTCCGGTCTGGAACCGGGCCTGGGCGCTGAAGACGCTGCCGCTGCGGCGCTGGCAGGCAAGGCAGTGGCAGATCGAGATGCGCAGCGGTTCGCCGCTGGCCTGCGCCGCCAGCTGGCCGCAGCTGCATGTGGCGGTTCGGATCGTCATTCGTCCGCCTCGTTACCGCATGCGGAGCGGTCCAGGAATTTTTCCGTCACGGCGGTGACGACGCCTTCGCTGACGGTCAATTCCTGTTCCAGCGCCAGGACCGGGCGTCCGCCGAATGCGCGACAGGGCAGGCCGACGCGTGTCTTGAAGGTGCCGGACAACCATCTGGCCAATGCCGGCTGCTCGAGCTCGGGGTAGATCTCGGCCAGGGGGATCTCGCGGCTGCAAGTCTCGAAGCCGGTGAGCCACAGCTTTCCGTCCCGGTGCGCGAATACCCCGACCGGCCCGCCCATCGCCGTGCACTGGCGCCCCTCTTGCACTTTCAGTTCCAGCAGGCGCGCGGAGTCGGGCACCGGCATCCAGCAGCATTCGGACGGGAAGATGAAGCCCTCGTTCGAACCCAGGATGAACCTGTCGACCAGCGGTTGCGTCGCCGACGCCGGCATGGCTGGCGCCATGCAGGGCAGGACCAGTAGCAGATACTGGAGAAGGCGGCGCGCGCGGAGCTGGTTCATGGTCGACGATTCCTCGAAAGGCATGGCGCTGGCTGGCGCCTAGTTGAGCAGGCCACCGCGCACCGGTTCCCACGCCGCGCCGGCCTGCATCGCCACCACCTGGTTGCGCCCGCGCGCCTTGGCCTCGTACATCGCGCGGTCGGCCGAGACGAAGAACGAGCGGATGTCGTCGAACAGGGTCGGCACGATGCAGGCGACGCCCACGCTGACCGTGACCACGCCCGGTCCCTCGGCGCGCGGGTTCGGGATGGCGAGGCGCTCGACGTGGGCGCGGATCGCTTCGCCCAGCCGCGCCGCCGCCGGGGCCGCGGTATCGGCCAGCAGCACCACGAATTCCTCGCCGCCATAGCGCGCGGCGAGGTCGGTCGGGCGCATCGCGTGCGATTGCAGCGCTTCGGCGATCGTCTGCAGGCACGCGTCGCCGGCAGCGTGGCCCAGGCTGTCGTTGTAGTTCTTGAAGTGGTCGACGTCGAGCACGATCAGCGACAGCGGCTGGCTGCTGCGGATCGCGCGCTGCCATTCCTTGTCCAGGAAGACGTCGAAGTGGCGGCGGTTTGCGATGCGGGTCAGCGGATCGACCAGGGCCGCGCGCTGCAGCGCCGTCTCGGATTGCTTGTGGTGGGTGATGTCGTGCAGCAGGGCGACGAACAGCGCTTCGCCGCCCGCCATCGGCGACAGGCCCAGGTCCATCGCGCGCATGGTGCCGTCCGACTGGCGCACCAGCACTTCACGCGTGCCGCGGCAGCGCTCGGCCACTTCCAGGTCGCCCGGGTCGGCGAAATAGTCGGCGTAGTCGCTGGCCGCCGGCGGCTCGATCAGGTCGGCCAGCGCCTCGCCTTCCAGGATTTCCTTGGGCTGCGACAGAAAGCGCTCGCAGGCCGGGTTGGCATACACCACGCGGCCTTCGCGGTCGACCAGCATCAGGCCCTCGTCCATGCCGTCGACGATCATCTGCAGGCGCTCGGCCTGCTGCTTCTGGCTTTCGCTGCTGCTGCGCAGGCGTAGCTGGGCGCGCACGCGGGCGCAGACCTCGGCCATGCGCACCGGCTTGGCGATGTAGTCGGCGGCGCCGGTGTCGAAGCCGGCCACGATGTCCTCGGTCTCGCCGCAGGCACTGACGAAGATGACGGGGATGTGGGCGGTGTCGGGCTGGCGCTTCAGGCGGCGGCAGATCTCCAGGCCGTCGAGGTCGGGCAGGATCACGTCGAGCAGGATCAGGTCGGGCTGGACCCGGGTGGCGATATCGAGCGCGCGCTTGCCGGAATTGGCAACGAAGGTCTGGTAGCCCTGCTGGCGCATGATGTCCTGCAGCAGCCCGAGGCTGTCGGGAGCATCGTCGACGATCAGGATCGCGGATTGGCGCGCCGGTGCGGCGAGCGCTAGGGCAGGATGCATCATCGGTGTCGGGTAGACCTCATCAGTGACGAGAAATGATACTCTTTACATGGACGTTTGGAACAATTAACGTTGCCTAAAATCCACGACCCGATGTAATTGTTGCACTGTCGCAACTGACCCGACATGGTCTCGCCGAAGATACCGGTATCGGCTGACAATCGATACAAAAAAAAGGCCGCGAATCGCGGCCTTTTCGGTGTTACAGCATGCCGGCGATCAGCTTGCCGAGGATGGCGATGCCTTCGCGGATGCGTTCCGGCGGCACGGTCACGAAGGACAGGCGCAGGGTGTTGGTGGCCGGGTCGTTGGCATAGAACGGGGCGCCGGGCACGAAGGCCACGCGCGCGGCCAGCGACTGCTCCAGCAGTTTCATGGCGTCGATCTGCTGCGGCAGGGTGACCCAGATGAACATGCCGCCCTCCGGTTTGGTCCAGCTCACGCCGGCCGGGAAGTGTTCCTGCATCGCATCCAGCATCACCTGGCACTGGTCGCCGTACAGCTGGCGGATGGTCGGGATGTGCTGGTCCAGGAAGCCGTCCTTGACCACTTCGTGCACCACCATCTGGGTCAGCTGGGCGGTGTGCAGGTCGGCCGCCTGCTTGGCCAGCTCGAGGCGGCGCACCAGCGGCAGCGGGGCGCAGACATAGCCCAGGCGGATGCCCGGGGTCAGCACCTTCGAGAACGAGCCCATGTAGATGACGCCGTCCGGGTTCATCGCCACCATCTTCGGGCTCGGCGCGCCTTTGTAGCTCAGCGAGCCGTAGGGATCGTCCTCGATCAGCGGCACGCCGAGGCGGGCGCAGGTTTCCACCAGTTCCTGGCGGCGTTCCACCGACAGCGAGCGGCCGGTCGGGTTCTGGAAGTTCGGCAGCGCGTACAGCATGCGCGCGCCTTGCGCGATGCCTTCGAGCGAGGACGGCACCAGGCCGTGTTCGTCGGTGTCGACCGACTTGAATTCGGGACGGTAGACCGAGAACGCCTGCAGCGCGCCCAGGTAGCTCGGGGTTTCGACCAGCACGCGGCTGCCTTCGTCGATCAGCACCTTGCCCAGCAGGTCGAGCGCCTGCTGCGAGCCCGAGGTCATGAGGATCTGTTCCGGCAGGATGGTCGAGCCTTCGGTGGACAGCGAACCGGCAATCCATTCGCGCAGCGGGGCATAGCCATCAGTCGGGCCGTACTGCAGCGCCACCTTGCCGTTGTCGGTCAGCACCTTGTCATAAGCCGCTTTCATGCGCTCGACCGGGAAGGTGGCCGGCGACGGCAGGCCGCCCGCGAACGAGATGATCTCCGGACGCTGGGTGATCTTCAGGATTTCGCGGATGAAGGAGCTTTGCAGCTGCTGGGCGCGTTCCGAGAACTGCCACTGGATGGGATTGGGGTTTTCGATTTTCATACTCGTCTCACAGGAAGGTGCACGGTCTTGCCGGGCCATTATATAAAACTCGCCGGGTAGGCGGCTTCACGTCGGCGAATGGCGCCGGGTCAGCGCCACCCGCGTTACAACAGTAATTGATTTGCCGACAAATTAATGCCGGTTGTTGCGACGTAATCGCCCGCTTTATGCCACTTCCACGATCATTTCGATCTCGACGCAGGTGCCGCGCGGCAGCGCCGCNCAAATTAATGCCGGTTGTTGCGACGTAATCGCCCGCTTTATGCCACTTCCACGATCATTTCGATCTCGACGCAGGTGCCGCGCGGCAGCGCCGCGACGCCGAAAGCCGAACGGGCGTGCTTGCCGGCGTCGCCGAACACCTCGCCGATCAGTTCCGAGGCGCCATTGGTGACCAGGTGCTGCTCGTTGTAGTCCGGGGTCGAGGCGACCAGGCTCATCACCTTGACGATGCGCTTGACGCGGTTCAGGTCGCCGCCGACGGCTTCCTGCAGGGTGCCGATCAGGTCGATCGCGACCGAGCGCGCGGCGGCCTGGCCATCGGCGGTGGTCTTGTCGCGGCCCAGGATGCCGGCGTTGATGCTGCCATCCTTGTTCTTGGCGATATGGCCCGAGATGAACACGAGGTTGCCGGTCTGGACGTACATGACGTAGGCCGCGGCCGGGGTGCCCGGCGCTTCCAGGGTGATGTTCAGTTCCTTCAGTTTGTCGTAGACGGACATGGTGTTCTCCAATTTTGCGTTGAGTAAAGGCGGTATTGTACGTCGAGCCGGCGCCATGCACAGCGGCGCATGGGCTTGACATTCAGCCCGGCCGGCGCCGCACCTGCAGCCGGCGCCCGGCGAACACGACGCCGATCACCGCCAGCGCGAACAAGACATTGTGCAGGGTCAGTGCCTCGCCCAGCAGCACGGCCGCGCCAACCAGGCTCATGAAGGGCTGCAGCAGCTGCACCTGGCCCACCCGGGCGATGCCGCCCAGGGCCAGGCCGCGGTACCAGAAGAAAAAGCCGATGAACATCGAAAACACCGTCACATAGCCCAGTCCGATCCAGGCCGCGGCGCCAACGCCGGCCAGGGCGCCGGCGCCGTTGGCCAGGCGCCAGCCCAGCAGCAGCGGCGCCAGAAGCGGGGCCGCCAGCAACAGCGCCCAGCAGATCGTCTCGGGGCCGCCCAGCGTGCGCGCCAGCTTGCCGCCTTCGGCGTAGCCGACCGCGCCGGCGGCGACCGCGCCGAACATCATGAGGTCGGCCGCATGCAGCGCGCCGCCGCCCTGGGACAAGGCGAAGGCCACCACCAGGCCCGCGCCGAGCACCGCCATCAGCCAGAAGGCGGGCGAGGGCCGTTCGTCGCCGCGCAGCGCGGTGTACAGCGCCGTCGCCAGCGGCAGCAGGCCGGCCAGCACCGCGCCGTGCGCGGCCGGCACGTGGCGCATCGCCATCGAACTGAGCAGGGGAAAGCCGACCACCACGCCCAGCATCACCAGCGCCAGCGGCAGCAGCGCGGCGCGCGGCGGCAGCGGCGCGCGGCGCCAGGCCAGCCACAGCCCGGCCAGCGCGGCCGCGCCCAGGGCCCGGGCCAGCACCACGAATTCCACGTCGAGCGCCAGGACCGCCAGCCGGGTGAACGGCATGGTCAGGCTGAACATCGCCACGCCCGCCAGGCCGAGCAGCATGCCGCGCGTCTCGTCGTGGGCGGTGGCGGTGGAAACGGGCGGGGAGAGGGCGCTCATCGGGTACTTTCAAGGCTTGCGGTGACAGGGTGATGGGTCTATCCTAGCGTTAAGGACCAGTACAGTCCCAGTACACTTCATCCGATAATTTGCCCACTGTGGTGGTGAAATGACCGATACACCCGCCTTCACGCTGGCGCGCGACGCCGGCGAGCCGCTGTCCGACCAGATCGTGCGCGCGGTGGCGGCGCGCGTCGACGAGCGCCTGCTGCGGCCCGGCGCGCGCATGCCCTCGATCCGCCGTTTCGCCGCCAGCCACGGCGTCTCGCCGTTCACCGTGGTGGCCAGCTACGACCGGCTGGTGGCGCAGGGCTACCTGGAATCGCGCCGCGGCGCCGGCTTCTTCGTGCGCGAACGCCAGCCGGCGCCGGCGCGCGCCGTCTCGATGGCGCCGCCATCCCCGGCGCCGGCCGAGCTCGACATCGCCTGGCTGGTGCGCAGCATGTTCCGCCAGGCGCCGCTCGGGCTGGCGCCGGGCTCCGGCGTGCTGCCGGCCGACTGGCTCGACGGTGCGGCGGTCGGCAACGCCTTGCGCGCGCTCAGCCGCCAGAACTGCGATGGCCTGCTCAACTACGGCTCGCCGCACGGCTTCCTGCTGCTCCGCCAGCAATTGCAGCGCAAGCTGGCCGAACTCGAGATCGACGCCGCGCCCGAGCAATTGGTGACCACGCTCGGCACCACCCAGGGGCTGGACCTGGTGGCGCGCGCGTTCTGCCAGCCGGGCGACACGGTGCTGGTCGACGATCCGGCCTGGTTCCTGATGTTCGGTTCGTTCGCGGCGATGGGATTGAAGGTGGTCGGCGTGCCGCGCCTGGCCGATGGTCCCGACCTGGGAGAGCTCGAGCGCCTGGCGGCCCTGCACAAGCCGCGCCTGTTCGTCATCAACTCGGTGCTGCACAATCCCAGCTCGACCTCGATCTCGGCGGCCAAGGCCTTCCAGGTGCTGCGCCTGGCCGAGCAGCATGACTTTTTGGTGGTCGAGGACGACGTGTACTGCGACCTGCATGCGGGCGGCGCCACCCGCCTGGCGGCGCTGGACGGCCTGCGGCGCGTGATCTACCTGAGCGGGTTTTCGAAATCGATGGCGGCCAACCTGCGGGTCGGCTACATCGCCACCTCGCGCGAGCGAGCCGCGCTGCTGGCCGACCGCAAGATGCTGGCCACGCTCAGCACCAGCGATATCGGCGAGCGCGTGGTCTATAAAATCCTGGCCGAGGGCCACCACCGCAAGCACCTCGACCGCATCCGCGGCCGCCTCGATGCCGTGCGGCCGGGCGCGCTGCGCCGGCTCGAGGCGCTCGGGATGCGGGTCGATCCGGCGCCGGCGGCCGGCATGTTCCTGTGGGTCGATGCCGGTCTCGACACCAATGCGCTGACGGCGCGCGCCATGCAGCAAGACCTGCTGCTGGCGCCGGGCAGCCTGTTCTCGCCCAGCCATCAACCGTCGACGCGCATGCGCCTGAACCTGGCGGCGCTGCAGGACCCAAGCGTGTGGCGCTTCCTGGAGATGCGCTGAGCGGCCGGCCCCACAGGCTTATTTCGGACAATGCGCGCCGGCGTCGATCCAGGCCTGGATCAACCCGCCGAACACCTTCTGGCTGCCGGGCGCCGGCGTGCGGCCTTCGCCCGGATCCCAGGCCCAGCCGACCAGGCCATCCTCGCCCATGTGGTGGCTGAGCTGCTCCATGGTCTTGTTGCCATTGCGCGCGGGGTCCTTCACTTGCTCGCAGATCTCGCGCAGCGACAGGCCCTGCCAGGCCATCGACGCCGGCGCCAGCATCCACGGCAGGTGGCCCGGGATCGAGCGGAATTTGGTGCCGGTGGCCTTGACGTTCTTGGCCTGGTGGCAGCCCATGCAGGTCAGGCCCGGCTGCCCCATGCCGCTGTCGCCCGCGTGAATGAGCGGCACGTGCGGCTGGCCGTTGTCGCCCTGGGTCGGCGAACGCAGCGACGGGTGGCAGTTCAGGCAGCGCGGATGGGTGATCACCTTGCCGGCCTCGATGAACAGGGCCGCCGCGCGCTCCTTCGGGTCCTGGATGCCGGCGAAGCTGGAAGCCGGTTGCAGCACGTGCGGCGGGCTGGGTGGCGTGGCAAGGGCGTGCGCCGCCGCCAGGCTGGCCAGCGCCGCCAGGACACAATGCGCTTTCCATGGATGCGTTTTCATGTCGTCACCTTGAACAGGGCGGGGTCGAGGGGCAGGGAATAGGCGCGCACGCCGGTGGCGGCGAACACCGCGTTGGCGACCGCGGCGATCGCACCGGAGGTGCCCGGTTCGCCGATGCCGCCGGGCGGCTCGGCGTTCTGCACCACGTGCACCTCGATGCGCGGGGCTTCGGCCATGCGCAGGATCGGATAGCTGTCGTAGTTGGCCTGCTGCACGCGCCCATTGGCCACCGTGATGCGCTCGTGCAGGGCGGCCGACACGCCGAACATGATCCCGCCCTCGGCCTGGGCCAGCACCACGTCGGGCGCGACCACGGTGCCGGTATCGAGGGCGCAGGTCATGCGTTCAACGGCGATGTGGCCGTCGGCATCCACGTGCACCTGGGCCACGATCGCCATGAAGCAGGCGAAGCCCTCGAATACCGCGATGCCGCGTCCGCTGCGCGGCGGCAGCGGCGAACCCCATCCCGATTTTTCGGCCGCCACGTCTAGAACGTGGCGCAGGCGCGCCGGGGCCTGCGTCATCAGGGCGCGCCGGTAGGCCAGCGGATCGGCCCTGGCGCGAAACGCCAGCTCGTCCATCACGCTCTCGGTGATGAACACATTGCGGGTCGGGCCGACGCCGCGCCAGTTCCCGGTGTTCATGCCTTCGGGCGCTTCGTGGCGGGTGAAGTCGATCCAGACGTTCGGGATGTCGTAGTGGCCGACCGCGTTCTCGACCACGTCGAGGTCGATATGGTCCTTCTGGTAGGCCGGCAGGGAGCGCTTCGATGCCGCATGGGTGACGGCGCCGTCGGCGGTGGCGCAGTCGCCGGGGGCGACGCCCCACTGGCTCGCCGCGGCCTGCACCAGCATGGCGCGCGCCGCCGCGCCGGCGTTGCGCATCGTGGTCCACTGGGCGCGCAGCGAGGCCGAGCCGCCGGTGATCTGGCCGCCGAGCAGCGGGCTGGCATACGTGGCGTCGTCGGCCGGCGCCGCTTCGATCGCCACCCGCGCCAGCGGCACGTCGAGTTCCTCGGCCACCACCATCGCCTGGGAGGTATAGGAACCTTGCCCCATTTCGCAATAGGGCGCGAACACCACGATCCTGCCGTCCGGATCGATGCGCAGGTAGGGGTTCGGTTGCCAGCCGCCGGCCTCGCCGCTGGTGGTGGTGGCCGCGGTCGCGGGCAGGCCGCCGATCAGCAGGCCGCCGCCGGTGGCGAGCGAGGCGACCAGCAGGGCGCGCCGTTTCCGGTTCACCGGCAGGGTGTCCGGGGCGTTCATGCCGTACTCCCTTGCGCGCCGGCGCCCAGGGCCTGGGCCGCATGCTTGATCGCGGCCCGGATGCGGTGGTAGGTGCCACATCGGCACAGGTTGCCGGACATGACCGAATCGATGTCGGCGTCGCTCGGTTGCGGATTCGATTGCAGCAGCGCTGCGGCCTGCATCAGCTGGCCGGACTGGCAGTAGCCGCACTGCACCACCTGCAGTTCCACCCAGCTTTGCTGCAGCGCCTTGCCGGCCGGGCTGTCGGCCAGGCCTTCGATGGTCTGCACCTTCGCGTCCTGCAGCAGCGACACCGGCAGCGCGCAGGCGCGCTTGGCCAGGCCGTCCACGTGGACCGTGCAGGCGCCGCACATGACGGCCCCGCAGCCGTACTTGGCGCCCGTCAGGCCGAGCGTGTCGCGCAATACCCATAACAGCGGCGTATCGGCGTCGACGTCCGCCTTCCTCGCCTTGCCGTTGACGTTCAGGGAAAAGTTCATGTGGCTCCTCCGGATGGCTGGCTGGCTGCGGTGGCGCGCTGCCGTCCGCAGGGACCGATGGCGCTTGCACGATTGCCGATCAGTTCGTGATGATTCTAATCACGCTGCTCGGTGTAAAAATCGTGCATTCACCACTTTTAACCAGTCTTTACCGGAGGAGCCTGTTTCAGGGCGATGGCGGTTCTTGCTGGCCCGGGCAACCCTCCGCCATCATCTTGTGCATGCCCTCCATGATCTGTTCCGGCGTCAAGTCCTGCTTGTGGGTGGCGATCGACCAGCGGTGGCCGTACGGATCTTCGACCTGGCCGTAGCGGTCACCCCAGAACATGTCGGACAGCGGCATGATGGGCTTGCCACCCGCTGACACTGCCTGGGCAAACACGGCGTCGGCGTCTTCCACGTACAGGTGAATCACCACCGACGTGCCTTGCAGGGCCAGCGGCCCACGGCTGCCGTACTCGGGATAGTCCTGGGCCAGCATGATGGGCGAATCGCCGATGCGGAGCTCGGCATGCATGATCTTGCCATCCGGCCCCGGCAGGCGGGCGATCTCGACCGCGCCGAAGGCCTTCTTGTAGAACTCGATTGCCTCGGCTGCATGTTCGCAGACCAGGTGCGGGGTGACGGTACGGTAGCCTTCCGGGATGGGACGCACTGCCTGGTTCATGATCTTCTCCTGTGTGGTGGATGGGTGCTGCATCGCTACGACGAACGGGATAGACACGAATCGACATGCTACACGCATAAAACTGCAAAATCGTCCGGCTTGGGGAATGCTTGTCAAAAACGCCTCTTGAAATTCCTGATGACAGCCTAATATGGCTCCGAGTCCCACAACCCCCTATGTTTTTAACGAGGAACAAGATGGCAAGCGCCGAAAAAGAAACCCTTGGCTTCCAGGCAGAAGTAAAACAGCTGCTGCAACTGATGATCCACTCCTTGTACTCCAACAAGGAGATCTTCCTGCGCGAACTGATCTCGAACGCGTCCGACGCCGCCGACAAGCTGCGCTTCGAGGCGATCAACAACGACGCGCTGTACGGCAACGACCATGAACTCAAGATCAAGGTCTCGTTCGACAAGGACGCCAAGACCATCACGATCTCGGACAACGGCATCGGCATGAGCCGCGACGAGGTGATCGCCCACCTGGGCACCATCGCCAAGTCGGGCACCAAGGAATTCTTCAGCAAGTTGTCGGGCGACCAGCAGCAGGATGCGGCCCTGATCGGCCAGTTCGGCGTGGGCTTCTACTCGGGCTTCATCGTGGCCGAGAAGATCGTCGTCAATACCCGCCGCGCCGGCGCGTTCGCCGAACAGGGCGTGCGCTGGGAATCGCGCGGCGAGGGCGATTATTCGATCGAGCAGGTCGAGAAGACCGGCCGCGGCACCGACGTGATCCTGCACCTGCGCGAAGGCGAGGAAGAACTGCTGTCGTCGTGGAAGATCAAGTCGATCATCCGCAAGTATTCCGACCACATCTCGCTGCCGATCGTGATGCAGAAGGAAGAGTGGGACGAAGAGAAGAAGGAAACCGTCGTCAGGGACGAATTCGAGACCGTGAACCAGGCCAGCGCGCTGTGGGCACGCTCCAAGAACGACATCGCCGAAGAACAGTACAACGAGTTCTACAAGCACGTCTCGCACGACTTCCAGGACCCGCTGACCTACACCCACAACCGGGTGGAGGGCCGCAGCGAATACACCCAGCTGCTGTACGTGCCGGCCCATGCGCCGTTCGACCTGTGGGACCGCAACAAGCGTGGCGGCATCAAGCTGTACGTCAAGCGCGTCTTCATCATGGACGATGCCGAGCAGCTGATGCCGACCTACCTGCGCTTCATCAAGGGCGTGATCGACTCGAGCGACCTGCCGCTGAACGTCTCGCGCGAGATCCTGCAGGAGTCGCGCGACGTGCGCGTGATCCGCGAAGGTTCGACCAAGCGCGTGCTGGGCATGCTCGAAGAAATGGCGAACTCGGACGAACAGGCCGGCAAGGACAAGTACACGACCTTCTGGAAGGAATTCGGCCAGGTGCTCAAGGAAGGCATCGGCGAGGACACGACCAACAAGGACCGCATCGCCAAGCTGCTGCGCTTCGCCTCGACCGCCAATGAAAACGACGAGCAGACCGTGTCGTTCGCCGACTACGTCGGCCGCATGAAGGAAGGCCAGGACAAGATTTATTACGTCACGGCCGACAACTACAAGGCGGCCAAGAACAGTCCGCACCTCGAGATCTTCCGCAAGAAGGGCGTCGAAGTCATCCTGATGACCGACCGCGTGGACGAATGGATGCTGTCGTTCTTCACCGAGTTCGACGGCAAGGAACTGGTGTCGGTCGCCAAGGGCGGCCTGGACCTGGGCGCGCTGGAAGACGAGGCCGAGAAAAAGGAGCACGCCGAGACCGAGGCCGGCTACAAGGAACTGGTCGAGAACATCAAGGGCGCCCTGGGCGAGAAGGCCAAGGATGTGCGCGTGACCTTCCGCCTGACCGACTCGCCGGCCTGCCTGGTGGCGGACGACAATGAGTTGTCGGGCAATCTGCTGCGCATGCTGAAGGCCGCCGGCCAGGAAGCGCCGGAGTCGAAGCCGATCCTCGAGATCAACCCGGACCATCCTCTCGTGCAGCGCCTGAAGTACGAAGACGCGAGCGGCGCCCGCTTCGCCGACTGGTCGCATATCCTGTTCGACCAGGCGATGCTGGCCGAAGGCGGCAGCCTGGTCGATCCGGCGTCGTTCGTGAAGCGCCTGAACGAGCTGTTGCTGGCGACTGCGAAGTAAATCGCGTCACGCGACGCACTTTTTTCGTTAGCTCTCACACGTCGTCCCCGCGCAGGCGGGGACCTAAGTTTGCAAGCGTTACGTCGACGCAGGCAGCACCTGGGTCCCCGCCTGCGCGGGGACGACGTTTTGGCGTTAACGATGCTGCTATCCGACTGGCGCTTTAACCGAACCGCAACACCATCGCCACCACGCAGCCCACCGCCGCCAGCACCCCGCTGAGGCGCACTACGCGCGCCGCCGTTGCGGCGCCATGCGACAGCAGCCCGATCGCGACCCACGCCGCCGCCGTCACGCAGCCGATCCACGGCACGAAACCGAACCCTTGCGCGCGCAGCCCGGCGCAGCACCCCAGCGATACCAGCAGCGACAGCAGCCCGAGCCCCTGCACCGTCGTGCGCACGCGCGGCCGGCGCAGCGCGCCGCAGGCGTCCTGCCAGTGCCGCTCCATGCTCAGCCCGAGCGCCAGGAAGCCCGCCACCGCGGCCGCGAAGGCGGCCAGGCCGAGTAGAAAAGTGGCCAGCAGCGCGGGCATGTTCCGCCTTAGAACGTGGCCCTAAGCGTCGCCGTCACGTTACGCGGTTCGCCATACCAGTTGTTGCCGCTGGTGCTGCCCAGGGTGCGGTAGTAGTGCTTGTCGAAGATATTGTTGAAATTGACCGAGGCGAGCAGGTTGCGGTTGATCCGGTAGCCGACGCGGGCCGACCATACCGCGTAGCCGGCCTGTTCGAAGCGCAGCGCGCCGCCGGTCTTGTAGGTCTCGCTCTGGGCATTGACGCCGCCGCCCACTTCCCAGGCGCTGCCGTTCGGCTGCCAGTTGGCCCAGATGCGCGCCAGGTGGCGCGGCGTGAAGGTCGACAGCGGCTGGTTTTCGTTGGCGCTCGGGATGCCGGTGGCGGTGCGGTCGCGCAGGTACTTCGTCTGGTTCCAGGTATAGCCGGCGCTCACCTGCAGCCCCGGCAGCAGCTGGCCGCTCAGCTCCGCGTCCAGGCCCTGGCTGCGGACTTCACCCTCGGCGATGGAGCAGGCGCCGCCGGTTGGCGACCCGATGCAGGGCGACGGATTGAACGGATCGCTCTGCGAGCGGTTCTCTTCCAGGATGCGGAATGCGGCCAGCGAGGCGTTCAGGCGGCCGCCGTACATCGCACCTTTGACGCCGGCCTCGATATTGTTGCCGGTGGCCGGTTCCAGGCGGTCGCCGCTGGCGGTGAACTGGTTCGCCTGCGAGCGGAAGATCTCGGCGTAGCTCAGGTAGCTGGTCCACTCGGGTGCGAACTCCCATTGCAGCGCGCCGTAGGGCGTGAACTCGCCGCTTTGCTTGAACGGCTGGACGCTGTAGGCGCCGGTTACCAGGTTGCGGGTCGAGTTCTTCCAGTTGCTGACGCGGCCGCCCGCGATCAGTTTCACGGTGTCAGTCAGCGCGAAACGCAGCGAACCGTAGATGCCGGACTGCTCGAGCGCGGCCAGCGTGCGCGTCGCCGCCCGCGCCGGAGTGGTCGGCGCAACCGCGTAATCGTAGGGATCGAAGGTGTAGGGATTGATCACCGGGTTGGCGACCGTGTACAGCTGGTTGTAGTAATCGTAGTCGCGCTGCATCCAGTTGGCGCCCAGCAGGACATCGTGGCGGCGGCCAAAGGCGCTGAAGCTGCCTTCCAGCGTCGCATCCGCCGCTTTCTGCTCTCCCAGCAGATGGCCGACGAACGACGACAGCGACGGCCCGAGATTGGTCGCGCGGTTCACCGCGCCGAAGGCCGAGCCGCTCAGGTCGTGGTTGTCTTCGCGCATGCGGTTGAAGGCCACGCGCAGCTTCCAGTCGTCGTTGAAGCGGTGATTCAGGTCGGCGAAGGCGGTGGTCGACTGGATATTGGTGTCCGACCAGGCGGCATTCGTGTAGGTCGACCGCGGCAGGCCCAGGTCGCCGCCGTCGGTGAAGCGCTGCAGGCCGCCGTAGAACGGGGTCATGTCGTTCTCTTCGCGGTGGAAGCCCACGCCGAGCGTGGTCGATGGCGCCAGGTCGGCCTCGACGATCGCATACAGGACCGTGCGCTGGTTGTCGGCCACGTCGTAGAAATATTCCTTGTCTTCATAGGCGCCGACGACGCGCGCGCGCACGCTGCCGCTCTCGTTCAGGAGGCGGCTGGCGTCGACGTGGGCACGGTAGTCGTTCCAGCGCGCGGCGCTGGCCTGGGCCTCGATGCGATTGGCCTTGAGCGGACGCTTGCGCACCATATTCACCGCGCCGCCGGGATTGCCGGCGCCGGCAAACAGGCCCGCCGGGCCGCGCATCACTTCGACCCGTTCGAATACCGACAGGTCGGGGCTGATGTTGAAGCCGCTGTTGCGCTGGCTGGTCACGCCGTCGTACTGGACCGCCTCGATCTCGAAGCCACGCGAATAGTAGCGGCGTTCGTGGCCGCTGGCCTGCTCGACGATCACGCCCGTCATGTTCGCCAGCGCCTCGTCCAGCGTGCGCAGGTTCTGGTCGTCCAGGCGCTGGCGGTTGGCGACCGACACCGATTGCGGCGTCTCGCGCAGGCTGCGGCTGCCCTTGGCGACGCCGGCGGCATCGCTGGCATAGCTGTTCTCGAGGCGGTCGGCGCTGATCAGCACGGTCGACGGCGACGCCGGCAGTTCCGGCGCCTCCACGGCATCGGCGGCGAAGGCATGGGTCGGATAGGCGAGGGCGAGGGCAAGCGCGAGCGGCAGGCGCATCGGTGAAGTCATGCGAATCTTTCTTGAGGGGGATGGGCGGAGACGGAGAAAAAATGCTAATACAAATGAGAATGATTCGCATTTTGCGTCAAGTATGGAATTTATGCAATATGCAAGTTCCATGACTGCTGTTCCCGCACCACAAGCCGCAAGAGGAGAACATGTTCAGAGATGCCGGATCTCGACCGGTGGCGTGCTCCAGTTGTCGTTGCGGCCATCGATATGGCGCACCGGCGCCGCCAGCAGGCTTGCCACCGGCAGGTCGTCGAGGCTGGCCACCGTGACGGCGACGAACGGCCCCGTGCGCGGCGAGGCGCCGGTCGAGAACGCATTGATGCCGCACGCGCCGCAGAAGTAGTGGCCGTCGCGCCGGGTATGGAAGCGGTATTCGCGCAGCGCGTCCTGGCCCTGCAGCAGGCGGAACGCCGCGGGCGCGACGACCGCCGCCCAGAACCGCATCTTGGTGCAGATCGAGCAGTTGCACTTGACGGTGCCGAGGGCAAGGTCGATATCGGCCTCGTAGCGCACCGCGCCGCAATGGCAACTGCCGTGGAAGGTCTTCATGCCGCCGCCGCGGCATCGCTCTACGCGCTGTGCAGTACCGTCATGGCGCGGAGATCTCGTCGCAGAACCGCTCCAGCTGGCGCAGGCCCTCAGGCCAGTCGCCGTGGCCGGATTCGGTGTTGAGGTGGCCGGCGTCGCCGATCTCGACCAGGCGGCTGCCCCAGGCGTCGGCGAAGGCGCGGGTGCGCTCGAGGCTGGCGAAGGGATCGTTGGCGCTGCCCACCACCAGGCTCGGGAAGGGCAGCGCCTGCAGCGGAATCGGCGCCCAGCGATTCAGTTCGGACGGGAAGCTCGGCGCTTCGACGTCGCTCGGCGCGACCAGGAAGGCGCCCGCCACCTTGAGCGGGGAGCCCGACATGGCCCAGTGCGCGACCAGCATGCAGCCCAGGCTGTGCGCGACCAGGATCGGCGCGCCCTGGCAGTCGGCGATGGCGGCGTCCAGTTCGGCCACCCATTCGCCGCAATGGGGATTGGTCCAGTCGCGGTGTTCGGCGCGCCGCCAGTGCGGGTTGCGCTCGTGCCACAGCGATTGCCAGTGGCGCGGGCCCGAATTCCACAGGCCGGGAACGATCATGACATCACATTTCATCTTGCTTCTCCTTGAGGGGGACGACGGGCGCCGGCGCCAGGCGGGCCGGGCGCCGCCACGGGCCG
The DNA here is from genome assembly GCF_030770395.1 of Telluria beijingensis. Lineage (GTDB taxonomy): Bacteria > Pseudomonadota > Gammaproteobacteria > Burkholderiales > Burkholderiaceae_D > Telluria > Telluria beijingensis. The sequence goes on from NZ_CP132480.1 coordinate 2,322,112, forward strand.
GCCAGGCGCGCGAGCAGGCGCCGCACACCGTTCTTGCGTCGTTCGGTGAGGTTGCCGAGGATGGCGGTCGCGAGGGCGATCGCCGCGCCCAGGGCCAGCAGGTCGGCCGCGCTGCCCGGATCGTGCGGATACAGGGCCGGCCACACGGCCAGCACCAGCGCGTGCGACAGGTAGAGGGTGAAGGTGTACGAGGCCAGCAGCCGGATCGGCGGCGCGCAGCGCAGCAGGGCGTCGAAGCCGGCGAAGCGCGCGCAGGCGAAATTGAGGCAGACGATCAGGCCGAACACGTAGTCGGCCAGGAAGCGGTCGGCATTGCCGAGCGCGAAAGCCTGGCCGATCCAGGAGGCGCGCCCGGCCAGGCGCAGCGTCTCTTCGATGCCGCTTGCCTCGTAGGCCACCAGCAGCGCCAGGCTGGCGACCCAGCCCAGGCGGGCCAGGTCGCGCGCGAGCGTGCGCCGCGCCTGCCAGTGATACAGGGCGACGCCGGCCAGCCACACCGGCAGCAGCAGCCACAGTTTGATGCCCATGACGGCCAGCACCAGGGCCAGCGCCGGCAGCCGCCACGGCCCGCGCACATAGCAGGCGACGCCGAACAGCACGTAATACCAGACTTCGTAGTTGAGCGACCACCAGGGGCCGAGCCAGGGCGGCACTTCGGTCAGCGTCCACATATCGCCGAGGAACAGCAGGTGGAACGGGATGTAGAGCCAGGGCTTGGCCAGCTGGTAGTGCTGGCCGGTGTCGCCCGCCAGGTGGGGCGGCACCACGCTGGCGCAGGCGAAGGCCAGCAGCAGCACCGGCAGCGCCACCGAATAGATGCGGGCGGCGCGCGCCAGCGCATAGGCCTGCGCGCTGGGCCGGCGTTGTTCGGTGGTGTAGGCGATCACGAAGCCGGACAGCACGAAGAAGGCCATCACCGCCTCGCGTCCGAGCAGGGTCAGGAGGTGGGCGCCGGGCAGTTCCACCAGGTCGAACTGGCGCAGGTGCATCAGCACGACCGCCAGCGCCGCCAGGAAGCGGACCAGGTCGAGGTACACCGAGAACGGCTGGTCGAGGTGGGAGGGGGCGGCGCGCATGGCGTTTATATTAATGCAAAACGGGCGGCTGGCGACGCCAGCCGGGCGCGCCGGCGCCCTTGCGTACTTTTACAACTCGGTGCGCAGCGCGAACAGCTCCGGGAACAGCACCACGTCGAGCATCTTGCGCAGGTAGCTCACGCCGGCGGTGCCGCCGGTGCCCGTCTTGAAGCCGATGATGCGCTCGACCGTGCTCACGTGGCGGAAGCGCCAGAAGCGGAAGGCGGTCTCCAGGTCGACCAGCTTCTCGGCCAGCTCGTACAGCGCCCAGTGCTTGCCGGTGTCGCCGTACACCCCCAGCCAGGCCGCCTTGACCGAATCGTCGGCCCGGGTGGGCTGGGTCCAGTCGGCGGCCAGGCGCGCCGGATCGATCGCAAAGCCGCTCCGCGCCAGCAGCATCACGGCTTCGTCATAGATCGAGGGCAGCGCCAGCTCGCGCGCCAGGATGGCGTGGGCCTCGGGCGACTTCTCGTGCACCGCCAGCAGGGCCGCGTTCTTGTTCCCGAGGATGAACTCCAGTTCGCGGTACTGGAACGACTGGAAGCCCGACGAGGCGCCCAGGTAGGGGCGGATCGCCGTGTATTCGGGCGGGGTCATGGTGGCCAGCACGTCCCAGGCATGGACCAGCTGGTCCATGATGCGCGCCACCCGCGCCAGCATCTTGAAGGCCGGCGGCAGGTCGTCCTCGCGCAGGTGGCGGCGCACCGCCTGCAGCTCGTGCAGCATCAGCTTGATCCACAGCTCGCTGGTCTGGTGCTGGACGATGAACAGCAGCTCGTTGTGGTTCGGCGAGCGCGGGTGCTGGGCGTTCAGGATCTGGTCCAGGCCCAGGTAGTCGCCATAGCTCATGGCTTCCTTGAAGTCCATCTTCGCGCCATGCCACTCGGCGGCCTGGCTTGTGGTCTGTTCTTTTTTCATCGGATGTCCAATCAGGTCACGGCGCCGCGCTCGGCCGCGACGTCGTAGTCGTTGCGGTCCAGGATGTGCTTCAGGATCTCGACCGCGTCCCAGACGTCGGCAAAGCTCGTATACAGGGGCGTGAAGCCGAAGCGCATGATCTCGGGTTCGCGGTAGTCGCCGATCACGCCGCGCGCGATCAGGGCCGCCATCACGGCATAGCCGTGCGGATGGGTGAAGCTGACCTGGCTGCCGCGGCGCGCATGCTCGCGCGGCGTCACCAGCCCCAGCGGATGGCCGGCGCAGCGGCTTTCCACCAGCGCGATGAACAGGTCGGTAAGAAGCAGCGACTTGGCGCGCACGGCCGCCATGTCGGTGGCCTCGAACACCTCGAGACCGCATTCGACCAGCGCCAGCGACACGATCGGCTGGGTGCCGCACAGGGCGCGTCCGATGCCGGCCACCGGCGCGAAGGCGGGCGCCATCGCGAACGGACTGGCATGGCCCCACCAGCCCGATAGCGGATGGTCGAACCGGGCCTGGTGCTTCTGCGGCACCCAGATGAAGGCCGGGGCGCCCGGGCCGCCGTTCAGGTATTTATAGGTGCAGCCGACGGCGAAGTCGGCGCCGGCGCCACGCAGGTCGACCGGGACCGCGCCGGCCGAGTGGGCCAGGTCCCATACGGCCAGGGCGCCGGCTTCGTGCGCCAGGCGGGTCAGGCCGGCCATATCGTGCTGGTAGCCGGTGCGGTAGTTGACGTGGGTGAGCATCAGCACCGCGCAGTCGGCGTCGAGCGCGGCCGGGATCTCGTCCACCGAATCGACCAGGCGCACCCGGTAGCCGCGCTCCAGCCAGCGGCTCAGGCCTTCGGCCATATAGATATCGGTCGGGAAGTTGCTGCGCTCGGTCACGATCACGCGCCGGTCGCTGCCCCCGCCCTGCGCCTGGATGCGCAGCGCGGCGGCCAGCGCCTTGAACAGGTTGAGCGAGGTGGTATCGGTGACGGCCACTTCACCGGGGCCCGCGCCGACCAGCGGCGCCAGGCGGTCGCCCAGGCGCTTCGGCATGTCGAACCAGCCGGCCGTGTTCCAGCTCTTGATCAGGTCGGCGCCCCATTCGCGCGCCACCACTTCCTGGGCGCGGGCCAGGGCGGCGCGGGGGCGGGCGCCCAGGGAGTTGCCGTCGAGGTAGATGACGCCCTCGGGCAGGTCGAAGCGGCTGCGCAGGCCGGCCAGCGGGTCGTGCGCGTCGCGTGCCAGGCAGTCGGCACGGGTAATGGCGGATGCGGTCATGCGGTGTCCATATGAATTAGTTGACGCTTCAAGAATGCGTGCAGTGTAACAAGTTCCCGCGCCCGTCGACAGCGCAATGTTGCTGTTACGACATGGAATGTAAACACAAAAAATATTTTCGAATTTTTTTGCGTCCGACCCTAAAGTTCCTGATGAGCTGTCCGATAACGATCTCAGATAGGCAGTAATGGGTCTGAAAAAAAGTTCAAAATTTTTTGCGAACAACCCTAAAGTTGCCGATCCGGCTGCCGTTAATGGATGAGCAAGGCGGATAAACAGGGCGAAAAATATTTTCGAACTAACCCTAAAGTTGCTCTGCAGTGTGCCGATAAACAACTCAGCGGCATATTGTCGCGTGGCAAAACTACGACAGGCACCGTCTGACGTAGACACAAATCAAGGCGCTTCCCGGCGCCAGCAACACTCCCTTTTTCATAGGGGCGTCATAGTGATCCAGAAGGGTTTGTCAGACAAACTCCTACGGGTCTATCTCGTCGTTCGCCGACGCAAAATACAGCGTTCGTCCAATTCCTGAAAAGTTTCCCCACGGTCAGAATCTATCTCGTCGGCAACACAAACAACGCCGAAACAACTAACGGAGAGAGAAGATGACGATGAACGACATGATGGCTGAGATTCGCGACGCAAACCTGAGCTACCTGATGCTGGCCCAGCAGATGATTCGTGCCGACAAAGTCACCGCCATCTTCCGCCTGGGCGTCTCGGCCGAGATCGCCGACCTGATCGAAGGCATGAGCAATGCCCAGATCCTGAAGCTCGCCGGCGGCAACATGATGCTGGCCCGCTTCCGCTTCGACGACAGCGCCATCCTGGGCATGTTGACCAGCCACACCAAGGAACGCAGCCTGGCCCAGTCGCACGCCGCCATCCTGATGGCCGGCCAGCCGGTCGAAGAGATCGTATAATCCTGCCAGCGGCCTCGCTGGAAGGCCGACCGGGAGAAGCAGGGAGCAGTACATGAGCAAAAAAAGCGTGGTATCCGAAGCGCAGGAAATCCAGCTCGCGATCGAACTGATCAACCTGGGCGCCCGCCTGCAGCTGCTCGAGACCGAAGTCTCGCTGTCGCGCGAACGCTTGCTCAAGCTGTACAAGGAGCTCAAGGGTGTCTCTCCACCCAAGGGCATGCTCCCGTTCTCCACGGATTGGTTCCTGACCTGGCAACCGAACATCCATTCTTCGTTGTTCATGAATATCCACCAGTTCCTGGTGGAGCATGCCGGGGCATCCGGCATCCAGGCCGTCATGAAGGCCTATAAACTCTACCTCGAACAAATGCCGCCGGCGCCGGGCGAAGAACCGCTGCTGTCGCTGACCCGCGCCTGGACCCTGGTGCGCTTCTTCCAGAGCGGCATGCTGCTGCTGGCCCCGTGCAGCCGCTGCCAGGGCAAGTTCATCGTCAACGCCCTCGACCTCAACGCCGACTACCTGTGCGGCCTGTGCCACATGCCTTCGCGCGCCGGCAAGACCCGCAAGGCCAGGGACGCCAAGGAGGCCGCCGAACGCATCGCGGCCGACGGCGACGCCGGCCAGGACAGCGCCTGACTTGCGGGCGCGCTTCTCCTTGCGCCTGCCGACGCACTTGCTGCGCTATCCTGCCCTCCGTGCGCTGCTGATCCAGATCGCCGCTTTTCCGCTGACCCTGGCGATTGTCTTCCTCCTGGCCAGCGCCGGCGTCGTGTTCGTTTACTGGCACGTGGCGCTGGTGCAGGGCATTGTTGCGGCCTTGCTGTCGTGGTGGCGCGGCCTGGCCAGCTGGTGGCGCGCGATCCAGTTCGGCTTTCCGCTCGCGCTGCTGGGCGCCAGCCAGCTGGCAATCCCGCCGGCCGCCTTCCTGGCGATCTTCCTGTTCCTGCTATTACTGTACTGGTCGACTTATCGCACGCAAGTGCCGTATTACCCGTCCGGCCGCCGGGTGTGGGACGCGGTGGCCGCCGCCTTGCCGCAGAACCGGCCGCTGCGCGTGATCGACATCGGCAGCGGCATCGGTGGCCTGGTGCTCGACCTGCAGCGGCGCCGTCCGGACTCGACGATCGAGGGCATCGAACTGGCGCCGCTGCCGTGGCTGGCCAGCCACGCGCGCGCGCTGCTGGGGCGCAGCCGGGCCCGTTTCATCCGCGGCGACTACGAAAAACTCGACCTGGGCGACTACGACGCCGTGTTCGCCTACCTGTCGCCGGCCGCGATGGGCGCGCTGTGGCGCAAGGCCGCGCGCGAGATGCGGCCAGGTTCGACGCTTTTCAGTTACGAATTCATCATCGAAGACTGCCCGCCGAGCCGCGTTATCCATCCAACCACAGAGGGGCCGTCGCTGTATATGTGGGACTTTTAGGCGACAAATGGTGAGTATTCGCGGGGTTTTTCTTGCCCGTGGGCCATTCTCCAGCTAGAGTAGTTCCCTGCATAAACTTTTTCTGAAATTACCGGTTTCGTGTCCCCAGGACGGGATCGAAACAGGCTGTTCTGGAGCGAATTCCCTTGCTAGTCATTGTTGGTTACATCATCGTCTGCGCCTGCGTATTCGGCGGCTTTGCGCTCGCCGGCGGCCACCTGGCCTCGCTGTGGCAGCCGATCGAACTGTTGATGATCGGCGGCGCCGCCTTCGGCGCCTTTTTTGTCGGTAACAACGGCAAGTCGATCAAGGCCACCATGAAGGCCTTGCCGAGCGTGTTCAAGGGCTCCAAGTTCACCAAGGACATGTATATGGAGCTGATGGCCTTGCAGTTCGACGTGCTGTCGAAAGTGCGCAAGGAAGGCCTGATGTCGATCGAGGGCGATATCGAGGCGCCGGAATCGTCGCCGCTGTTCTCCAAGTACCCGGCGGTGCTGGCCGACCACCACATCGTCGAATTCATGACCGACTACCTGCGCCTCATGGTGTCCGGGAACATGGACGCGATGCAGATCGAAAACCTGATGGACAACGAGATCGAGACCCACCACCACGAGGGCGCGATTCCGGCCCACGTGATCGCCAAGGTCGGCGACGGCCTGCCGGCCTTCGGCATCGTGGCGGCGGTGATGGGCGTGGTCCACACGATGGAATCGGTGGGCCTGCCGCCGGCCGAGCTGGGCATCCTGATCGCGAAGGCGCTGGTCGGCACCTTCCTGGGCATCCTGCTGGCCTACGCCTTCGTCACCCCGCTGGCGAGCGTGCTGGAGCAGAAACTCGAGGAATCGACCAAGATGTTCCAGTGCGTGAAGGTCACGCTGCTGGCGAGCCTGAACGGCTATGCGCCGGCGCTGGCCGTCGAATTCGGCCGCAAGGTCCTGTATTCGACCGAGCGTCCGACGTTCGCCGAACTCGAACAGCACATCAAGAAGAAGTAAGCCGCGATGACCGCATTCGACTTCACCCCCGGCTGCACGAAGGGAGGCGCGCATGGCTGACGACAACGCGCGGCCCATCGTCATCAAGCGCATCAAGAAGGTGGCCGGCGGCCACCACGGCGGCGCCTGGAAGATCGCCTACGCCGACTTCGTGACCGCGATGATGGCGTTCTTCTTGCTCATGTGGCTGCTGGGCTCGACCGCCAAGGGCGACCTGGTCGGCATTTCGGAATACTTCAAGACGCCGCTGAAGGTGGCGATGGCGGGCGGCTCGGGTTCGGGCGACTCGTCGTCGGTGATCAAGGGCGGCGGCGAAGACCTGACCCGCACCTCCGGCCAGGTCAAGCGCGGCGATTCGCCGCCCGAGCACAAGACCTACGACCTGCAGGCGGCGCGCGCCGCGCTGGCGAAGGCCGAGGGCGAGCGCCTGCAATCGCTCAAGGCGCGCATCGAGTCGGCCATCGAGGTCAACCCAATGCTCAAGAAGTACCAGAACCAGCTGCTGCTCGACATCACCAGCGAAGGCTTGCGGATCCAGATCGTGGACGAGAAGAACCGCCCGATGTTCGCGCTGGCCAAGGCCGAGCTGCAGCCGTACACCAAGGACATCCTGCACATCATCGGCATGGTGCTCAACGAGGTGCCGAACAAGCTGGGGATCTCGGGCCATACCGATTCGACGCCGTACTACAGCGAATCGGGCTACAGCAACTGGGAACTGTCGGCCGACCGCGCCAACGCCTCGCGCCGCGAGATGGTGCTGGGCGGCCTGCAGGACGACAAGGTGCTGCGTGTGGTGGGCCTGGCCTCGGCCGCCCACCTCGATGCGAAGGACCCGTTCAACCCGATCAACCGCCGCATCAGCATCATCGTCATGAACAAGCGTACCGAGGACGCGGTGCGGCGCGATGCGGCGACGCTGGACGTGCCGGCGGAAGACGCCGAGGCAGCGGCGACGGCCACGCTGGAAGCAGTCAAAAAGTAACAGCAAGAAGTAGTTGCGGCAGGACTGGAGAGAAGAAATGACAAGAAAAAAAATACTGGGATCGCATGTGAAGCGCCTGCTGTCGGGCGTGTCGGTGCACGGCCGGCGCCACCTGACCGAGGTCGAGACCGACCTGCTGCAGACCGAACTGCTGCTGGAAGAGGCGATCGACAAGCTCACCGCCAGCTTCATGGCGGTGCACACGGCGGTCGGCGCGCGCCAGGAAGCGATCGAGCGGCTGCTGGAGGGCGGCGCGCCGACCCCGGAAGACCGCGCGCTGCTATCGTCCATGTCGGGCGAAGTGGGCGCTCACGTGAACACGGCGATCACCGGCATGCAGTTCCAGGACATGACGGCGCAACTGATTGAACGTACACTGCGACGCGTGGCGGGCCTGCGCGACTTTCTGGGCACGCTCAGCGAGCATGGCGCCGACATCGCCCCCGAGACCGACAGCGACGAAATCGTCGAGCGGCTCGGCAAGGTCAGCATGGCGCTGGCGATCCAGTCGCTCGAGCTGCGCAGCATGCTGCGCCGCTCGGTCGAGCAGAAGCACATGGAAAGCGGCGACGTCGAGCTGTTCTGAGCGCACAAATAAATATAAACAATTCAACCGGCCCCGGGCCGGATACAAGATAGCAGGAGCACAAGATGGCAAAAACGATTCTCGCGGTCGACGATTCCAGTTCGCTGCGCCAGATGGTGGCGTTCAGCCTGAAGGCGGCGGGTTACAACGTGGTGGAAGCCGTGGACGGCCAGGACGGTCTCGACAAGGCGAAGCTGCAGACCGTGGACCTGGTGCTGACCGACCAGAACATGCCGAAGATGGACGGATTGCAGCTGATTAAGACCCTGCGTACCCTGCCGGGCTACGCCAAGACCCCGATCCTGATGCTGACCACCGAGTCGTCGGACGAGATGAAGAACAAGGGCCGCGCCGCCGGCGCCAACGGCTGGCTGGTCAAGCCCTTCGATCCGCAGCGCCTGATCGAGGTGGTCAAAAAAGTGATCGGCTGACGCCATGCGCGACGCCCTGACCCTGCTTACATCCGAGCGGACGGCCTTATGACCATCGACATCAGCCAGTTCTACCAGGTCTTTTTCGACGAAGCAGAGGAACTGCTCGCCGAAATGGAACGCCTGCTGCTGGGCGTCGACGTCGCCGCGCCGGACCCGGAAGACCTGAATGCGATCTTCCGCACCGCCCACTCGGTCAAGGGCGGCGCCTCGACGTTCGGCCTGACCGATATGTGCGACGTGACCCACGTGCTGGAGTCGCTGCTCGACCGCATCCGCAAGGGCGAGATGGCGCTGACCTCGAACCACGTGGACGCCTTCCTGGCGGCCAAGGACGGTCTCAAGATGCAGCTCGACGGCCACCGCCACGGGGCCAGCGTCGACAACGAAGCCATCGCCAACGTGCGCATGGCCCTGCACGACCTGGCCGAGGGCCTGGTGCCGGCTGCACCGGTGGTGGCGCCTTCCTACCTGACGGCGCAGCCGCGCCTCGAGCATTCGCTGGAGAACGCGCGCCGCTACAAGATCGAGCTGCCGCAGGTCGCGCAGCGCGACATCAATGCCCTGGTCGACGAACTGGGCCTGATGGGCCGGGTCTCGGTGGCCCCGCTCGACGGCGGCCGCACGGCGCTCGTCATCACCACCCATGAAAGCCTGGACGACGTCATCGCGATCTGTTCCTTCGTGCTGGATCCGGACGAGCTGAAAATCTTCGAGGCGCCGGCGCTGACGCCGGAACAACGCGCGCTCGAAGCGGCCGAGCGCAAGCGCGTCGAGGATGCGCAGGGTTATGGTTTCTTCGGGCCGGACGACGACGTCGCGCCCTCGAGCGACGGCCTGTCGGAAGACGATCTCGGTTACGGTTTCTTCCAGCCGATCGAACAGATCCGCGCTGCCGCCGGCATCGTCGACAGCAAGCCGGAACCGGCTGCCGCGACCATCTCGGCGCAGGCCCAGAACATGGTCGAGCACCTGGCCGAACTCAGCGCCGAGAAGAAAGCCGCCCGCAAGGACGATAAAAACGAATCGTCCTCGATCCGGGTCTCGGTCGAGAAGGTCGACCAGTTGATCAACCTGATCGGCGAACTGGTGATCACCAACGCCATGCTCGAGCAGCGCAGCACCGTGCTCGATCCGATCCAGCATGAACGCCTGCTGTCGTCGGTGAGCCAGCTGGGCCGCAATACGCGCGAGCTGCAAGAGGCGGTGATGTCGATCCGGATGATGCCGATGGACTTCGTGTTCTCGCGCTTCCCGCGCATGGTGCGCGACCTGGCCGGCAAACTGGGCAAGAAGGTCGATTTCATCACCCACGGCGCCGCGACTGAACTCGACAAGGGCCTGATCGAGCGCATCGTCGATCCATTGACCCACCTGGTGCGCAATTCGATCGACCACGGCGTCGAGATGCCGGCCGCGCGCGTCGCCGCCGGCAAGTCGGAAGCAGGGCGGCTGTTCCTGTCGGCCGGCCACCAGGGCGGCCACATCGTGATCGAGGTGGCCGACGACGGCGGCGGCCTGAATCGCGAGAAGATCCTGGCCAAGGCGGCCGCCAACGGGCTGGCCGTGTCCGACACCATGAGCGACGCCGACGTCTGGCAGCTGATCTTCGCGCCGGGCTTCTCGACCGCCGAAGTGGTCACCGACGTCTCCGGCCGCGGGGTCGGCATGGATGTCGTCAAGCGCAATATCACCGCGATGGGCGGCACGGTCGACATCCGCTCGGCGGCCGGCTTCGGCACCACGATCTCGATCTCGCTGCCCCTGACGCTGGCGATCCTGGACGGCATGTCGATCAGGAGCGGCGAAGAGGTCTACATCCTGCCGCTGTCGTTCGTGGTCGAGTCGCTGCAGCCGGTGCGCGAAGACGTGCGCGACATCGCCGGGCGCGGCCGCGTATTGAAGGTGCGCGGCGAATACCTGCCCCTGATCCCGCTGCACCAGATGTTCGACATCGAACCGCGCCACCGCGAGCCGAGCGACGGCATCGTCGTGATCCTCGAGACCGAGGGCAAGAAGGCGGCGCTGTTCGTGGACGAGCTGGTGGGGCAGCAGCAGGTGGTGGTCAAGAACCTGGAAGCGAATTACCGCAAAGTCGCCGGCATTTCCGGCGCAACCATCATGGGCGACGGCGGCGTCGCCCTGATCCTCGACGTGGCGGCGCTGGTGCGCTCGTCGCGTCAGCTGGCCGACGATCCGGTCGTTCTATAAATTTTTATCACGAAGAGGAAATCCCATGTCCAACCTGGCAAACACCACCTCGGCTGACGGGACCGCTCACGACGGCGCCGGCAACGAATTCCTGGCCTTCACCCTGGGTAATGAAGAGTACGGCATCGACATCCTGAAAGTGCAGGAGATCCGCGGCTACGAAGCCGTGACCCGCATCGCCAACGCTCCCGAATTCATCAAGGGCGTCATCAACCTGCGTGGCATCATCATCCCGGTGGTCGACATGCGCATCAAGTTCAACCTGGGCACCCCGGTGTACGACCAGTTCACCGTCGTGATCATCCTGAACATTGGCGGGCGCATCATGGGCATGGTGGTCGACAGCGTGTCCGACGTCACCACCCTGACCCCGGACCAGATCAAGCCGGCGCCAGAGATGGGCACGGCGTTCAACTCCGACTACATGATCGGCCTGGGCACGGTCGACGAGCGCATGCTGATCCTGGTCGACATCGACAAGCTGATGTCGTCGAGCGAGATGGGCCTGATCGACAAGATGGCCGCCTGATCCTGGCGCGGCGCGCAGCACCCACAACCCGGACCGCGTCTCGATGACGCGGACCAACCAGCATTCAGAAGGCAAGCAACGTGCCGCAGCAGAAAACAGAGACGGTCAAGGAATTCGATTTCACGCGCCGTGACTTCGAACGGGTTCGCGCGCTCATTCACCAGCGCGCCGGCATCTCGCTGGCCGACAGCAAGCAGGAGATGGTCTACAGCCGCCTGGCGCGGCGCCTGCGCGCGACCGGCATCCAGTCGTTCGCCAACTACCTGGACGACCTCGAAGCGGGCCGCATGGACCGCGAGTGGGAATCGTTCACCAATGCGCTGACCACCAACCTGACCTCGTTCTTCCGCGAGGCGCACCATTTCCCGCTGCTGCTGGATCACCTGGTCGCGCTGCGCAAGAAGGACACGCGCCCGCTCACCATCTGGTGCTCGGCCGCGTCCACCGGCGAAGAGCCGTACTCGATCGCGATGACAGCCTGCGAAGCGTTCAATACGCTGTCGCCGCCGGTGCACATCGTCGCCACCGACATCGACACCAATGTGCTGGCCACGGCTTCGAACGGCGTGTATCCGATGGAGCGGCTCGAGAAGACGAGTCCCGAGCGCCTGCGCCGCTTCTTCCTGAAGGGGAAGGGCGCCCACGAGGGCATGGCGCGCGTGCGCCCCGAACTGCGCAACCTGGTGACCTTCAAGCAACTGAACCTGCTGGCCGACGGCTGGCCGCTGGAAGGGCAGTTCGACGCCATCTTTTGCCGCAACGTGATGATTTATTTCGACAAGCCGACCCAGCGCAAGATCCTGGGCCGCTTCGTGCCGCTGATGAAGCCGCACGCGCTGCTGTTCGCGGGCCACTCCGAGAACTTCCTGTACGTGTCGGATGCGCTGCGCCTGCGCGGCAAGACGGTGTATGAACTCGACGGGCGCAGTGCCTGAGACCTGGGACGACCATGAACAGCCAGTTCGCCACCAATCTGTATCACGACCGCACTTTCAACGTCGACGCGGCCAAGATCCTGCCGGGCGAGTATTTTTATACCGGCAAGGACATGCTGATCGCGACCGTGCTCGGCTCCTGCGTGTCGGCCTGCATCCGCGACCGGCTCACCGGCCTGGGTGGCATGAACCACTTCATGCTGCCCGACGGCGGCGCCGACGCCGGCAACAGCCCGGTGTCGGCCTCGATGCGCTATGGGTCGTTCGCGATGGAGATCCTGATCAACGACCTGCTCAAGGCCGGCGCGCGGCGCGAACATCTCGAGGCCAAGGTGTTCGGTGGCGGCGCCGTGCTGCGTGGCTTTACCGCGATGAACGTCGGCGAGCGCAATGCGGCGTTTGTGATGCAGTTCCTCAAGACCGAACGCATCCCGGTGCTGGCCGAAGACCTGAACGACATCTACCCGCGCAAGGTGTTCTTCTTCCCGCGCACGGGCAAGGTGCTGGTCAAGAAACTGATGCAAACCCAGAACGATACCCTGGCGAAGCGTGAACTCGACTACGCCAAGCGGCTCAAGGTCGAACCCGTCGGCGGCGCCATCGACCTGTTCTGAAGTATTGAGCTGTAGCGAGCAGAAAGGAAAGAGCATGAAGACCAAGGTGCTGATCGTCGACGATTCCGCGCTGATCCGCAGCGTGATGAGCGAGATCGTCAATTCCCAGCCCGACCTCGAAGTGGTCGCCACCGCGCCCGACCCGCTGGTCGCGCGCGAACTGATCAAGAAGCACAATCCCGATGTCTTGACGCTGGACGTCGAGATGCCCAAGATGGACGGTCTCGACTTCCTGGAAAAACTGATGCGCCTGCGGCCGATGCCGGTGTTGATGGTATCGTCGCTGACCGAGCGCGGCTCGGAGATCACGATGCGTGCGCTGGAACTGGGCGCCGTCGATTTCGTCACCAAGCCCAAGATCTCGATCCAGAGCGGCATGCGCGAGTATGCCGACATGATCGCCGACAAGATCCGCGCCGCCGCCCGCGCCCGCATCGCACCGCGTTCGCGCACGCTGCAAGTGGCAAGTGCGCCGCTGTCGGCCTTGAGGAGCCCCCTGATTTCTTCCGAAAAACTGATCATCATCGGGGCGTCGACCGGCGGCACCGAAGCGATCCGCGAATTCCTGATGCAGATGCCGTCCGATTGCCCGGGCATCCTGATCGCCCAGCACATGCCCGAGGGTTTCACGACGTCATTCGCCAAGCGCCTCGATTCGCTGTGCAGGATCAGCGTGGTCGAATCGGCCGGCAACGAGCGGGTGCTGCCCGGCCACGCGTATATCGCGCCGGGCCATTCGCACCTGCTCTTGACGCGTTCCGGCGCCAACTACATGACCCGCATCGAACAGAGCCCGCCGGTCAACCGCCACCGTCCCTCGGTCGACGTGTTGTTCCGCTCCGCCGCGCAGGCGGCCGGTAAAAACGCGGTTGGTGTTATCCTGACCGGCATGGGCAAGGACGGCGCGGCCGGCATGCTCGAGATGCGCCAGGCCGGCGCCCACAACTTCGCCCAGGACGAGGCGAGCTGCGTGGTGTTCGGCATGCCGCGCGAGGCGATCGCGCTCGGCGCCGCCCACGACGTCGGCCCCTTGCAGGCCTTGCCGGGCATGGTGCTCGACCATCTGGCGGCGCAGGGCGGCCGGGCGTTGCGTGTTTGATCCGAATTCGGGTTGCGATCATGCTTTACGGGCTATTTTATCGCCGTAAAGCAACAAAAATGCTATTCTTGAGCCTGTAAAAGAAGCTCACCCAACAAACCACAGTAGAAGATTCAACGGAGTTATTCATGGCTGATCCAAAGATGCGTTTCCTGGTTGTTGACGATTTCTCGACGATGCGCCGCATCGTCCGGAATCTGTTGAAAGAACTGGGTTATGCCAACGTCGACGAGGCAGAAGACGGCGTGATGGCGCTGGCCAAGCTGCGCAGCGAATCGTTCGACTTCGTGGTGTCGGACTGGAACATGCCGAATATGGACGGCCTGACCATGCTGCAGAACATCCGTGCCGATCCCGCGCTGGCCAAGCTGCCGGTGCTGATGGTGACCGCGGAAGCGAAGAAAGAGAACATCATTGCCGCCGCCCAGGCCGGCGCCAGCGGCTATGTGGTCAAGCCGTTCACGGCCGCGACCCTCGACGAAAAACTGAACAAGATCTTCGAGAAACTGGACAAAGCCGGAGCCTGAGATGGGTGAGCATAATCCGGCGCCTGACGCCGGAGCGGCTTCGCACGAAGAAGTGCTGAGCCGGATCGGTCACATGACCCGTGCGCTGCACGAAAGCCTGCGCGGGCTGGGACTCGACAAGCTGATCGAGAAGGCGGCAAGCGACATCCCCGATGCGCGCGACCGCCTGGACTACGTGGCGCGCCTGTCGGAACAGGCCGCCAAGAAGGTGCTGGACGCAACCGATGCGGCCGGCCCCCTGCAGGACGGCATCGAGACCCGCTCGACCGAGCTCTCCGGCGCCTGGCAGGCGCTGCTGGACAAGGGCGCGAGCGAGGCCGAATGGCGCGCAATGGCCGAGCGCACGATCGCCGGCCTGGATGCCTCGGCCGCCGCCACGGTGGCCACGCGCAGCGAGTTGATGAACATCATGATGGCCCAGGACTTCCAGGACCTGACCGGCCAGGTGATCGGCCGCATCACCGGCATCGCCCAGAATCTCGAGAAGCAGCTGGTGCAGGTGCTGATCGATTTCGCCCCCAGCGAAATCAAGCGCGAGCTCGACAACGGCCTGCTGAACGGCCCGCAGATCAAGCCGACCGGCACCGAAGTCGTGGCCAATCAGGGCCAGGTCGACGACCTGCTCGACAGCCTCGGGTTCTGACCGGGCGCCGCGCACCACCACCCGGCGCCCCGCATGCATCGCACCAATTTCATCGTCCGCGAACCGCTGCTCGACCCCAGGCAGCGCGTGCTCGGCTACGAGCTGTCGTGGCAGCAGCACGACGGCATCCATCCCACCGACCAGGACCTGGAAGGGCTGGTCGGCTTCGTCGCCCGGCACGTCAATCATGAAGAACATGGCTGGCTGCTGCGCGACAAGATCCTGTTCCTCGACGCCGTGCCGGCCATGCTGTCGCTCGATTCGCTGCACGCGCTGCCGCCGGAACGCACGGTACTTACCTTCGATATCCGCCAGCTGACCAACGTCGACGTGCGCTCCGCCGTGCAGGCCGTGCGCGCCGGCGGCGTTGGCGTGGCGATCCGCGGTTGCGACCTCAACCTGCTGGCGCGCAACCTGTCGCCCTATGCCTCCTACCTCGAAGTGCGCTTCACCGGCGCCGACGTGGCGGACCAGGCCCGCACCTATGCCGCCGCCAAGCATTCGGCGCTACGCATGGTGGGGCGGCCGGTGGGCACCTGGGCCGACTTCGACGCCTGCGCCGCGCTCGGCCTCGACGCCTTCGTCGGCAAGCTGCACCTGACGCCGCGGCCCGGCAATCCGGTCAAGGGCATGAACCCGACCCAGGGCGTGATCCTGCAACTGATGCAGATGGTGCAGGGCAACGAGGACGTGCCCAAGCTGGAAAGCGTGCTGAAACGCGATCCGGCGCTGACCTATAAACTGCTGCGTTACATTAATACCGCCGGCTTCGGGGCGGGGCGCGAAGTGCATTCGCTGCGCCAGGCGATCTCGCTGCTGGGCTATGCGCCGCTGTACCGCTGGCTGGTGCTGTTGCTGGCCACGGCCAGTTCGAGCGGCTACTCGCCGGTGCTGATGGAAACGGCGGTCGTGCGCGGTCGCCTGGCCGAGTTGCTGGGGCAGAAATTCCTGGGGAAAGGCGAGGCCGAAAACCTGTTCGTGGCGGGGATGTTCTCCCTGCTCGACCGGCTGCTGGGACTGCCGATGGACGAGGTGCTGGCCACGATCCAGCTGCCGGCCGAGGTGGTGCAGGCGCTCAAGGGGCGCGAAGGGCCGTATGGACCCTATCTGGCGCTGGCCGAGGCCTGCGAACTCAATTCGAAGCTGGTGGCCTCGCTGGCCGATACGCTGGATATTTCACCGACCGAAGTCAACCAGGCGCATTTGTCGGCGCTGGCCTGGGCCCAGAGCGTGGCGGTCGAGGCCTAGTCGACGGAGGTCCTCCCGGGACCGCCACGCCATCAAGTATTGCGCAAGCTCAATGTGCCGGCTCGCGACTTCCTGCGCGAGAAACAAACTCTTGCATTTTCAAGGTAATTTCCAGTAGGATTTGACGACACAATCCTTCTGGAACTGCCATGCCGATCGATCAAAACCAGATCAATTTGTTGTTGGATTCATCGGTGCTGTCGACGCAAAGCAACAGGGTCTTCATGGTCGAGAGAGGCAATATGATGACCGCGATGTCGTGGTTCACGAAGATCACCGGACAGCGGCTGGCGATGGCGGACCTGACCCGCCTGAAGGCGGCCGGCGGCTTCTTCATCCATACCTATGCCGGCAATGTGAATGGCAATCCGGTCAACGTCAATTTGCGCGGGGGCTCGAGTTCGTCGATCACCTCCGAAAAACACGTCATGTTGCTGACCAAGGATTACCAGATGCTGGGCGAGATCCACTCCACCAGCACCACGCCGGGCTGTCCGACCATCGACATCACCAACCCACAGCACCTGGGCGGGGTCCCGCGCGTCGTGACGCTGGACGGTCGGATCGAAATCAAGTTCGCCACTACCTATACCTACGTTCAATGACGTCAGGGATGTCGTCCATCCCGACGACGCATCCCGGTTGTTTTGCCAGGAGAGAAAAACCATGCCTCTTGATGCAGTGATCGCAACCAAGCTCGCCGAAATCCTCATGGTCGACACGTCGGTGGATATCACCGGCGCCGGGGCCGAAGAGCGGCGCGAATACACTTACCAGACGTATCAGTTCAAGTTCAACCGCGGCCATGCCTACCGGGATCACAATACCGGCCCGGCGACCAATCCCCGCTACGCCGGTCCGGACAAGGCGATCGAACGCGCCATCATGGACGACGCCATCGTGC
This sequence comes from Telluria beijingensis, assembly GCF_030770395.1. GTDB lineage: Bacteria > Pseudomonadota > Gammaproteobacteria > Burkholderiales > Burkholderiaceae_D > Telluria > Telluria beijingensis. The sequence goes on from NZ_CP132480.1 coordinate 2,339,437, forward strand.
GTATCGTGGCAAACGCGATTCCGCCCGTGGCGGCGATCTCCTTGCCGGGCACCGGCGTGCGCGTCCACGGTACGCCGATCCGGTACAACCTGGTGCGGGTCGTGAGCAATACCTCGGCCAATGGCTTTGCCTACATCGTCAGCGACTACATGGTCTGGCAGGGCAATCCAGGGGTGCTGACGTGAGGGCCGGCGCATCGATCCCGTTGTTAGAGCTCCCATGTCGATAGCCCTGCTCGTCATCGATGTCCAGCAGGCCTTGTGTTTTGGCGAAGAAGCGGCGTTCGGGAGCGAAGGCCTGATCGAGCGTATCAACCTGCTCGGGGCCAGGGCGCGCCACGCCGGCGTGCCGGTCGTGCTGGTCCAGCACGAAGAAGACGACGGACCGTTGGCGCGCGGCAGCGAAGGGTGGGCGCTGGCGCAGGGACTGGTCGTGGACGGCGCCGACCTGCGCGTGGGCAAGGCCGCGAGCGATGCCTTCCATGGCACCGGGCTGCACGAGGAACTCGCGCGGCGCGGCGTGACGCGGGTCGTCATTTGCGGATTGCAGAGCGACTATTGCATCGATTCGACGACGCGCCGCGCGCTGGGACTGGGCTACGAAGTCACGCTGGTATCGGACGGGCACTCGACCTGCGATAGCGGCCTGTTGAAAGCAGCGCAGATATCGCGCCACCACACGGCGACGCTGGCCAATATCGGCGGCTACGCGCACCGGGTGCGGCCGGCGCCTGCCGCCGAGGTCGAATTCTAGGCGATTGGACGCTGGGCAACCCGTCGTTCCGGCTGGCCGGTCGTGACGAAACGTTCCAGGGTCTGCTGCAACTGCATCGAAATATTCACGAAGCTGCAGCCGATCTGCACCTGCTCGCCGAGCAGGAAGGTGCGGAATGGCCGCATCAGGCGCACCTCGAGGTCGGCCACGACCATCAGCGCCGGCCCCAGTTCCAGCCGCACCCCGATCAGTTTCTTGCCCACGTGCAGGCCAAAGCACTGCTCGGGCGAGGCGCGCATGCCGATGCCGCCCTGGGAAAAATCGTATAAGGGTAGTTCGTACTGCTTGCCCGACAGGCCGAAGCTGGCGGTATAGTTGCCGCCGATCGGGGTCTCGATGCGGCGCGTCGAGCGCCGGTTCAACACCAGGCAGTGGCCGGGGAAGGTCGCCGGCACCAGGTGCGGCTGCTCTAGCACGGTGGCCCAGTCGCTTTCCAGCTCGAACTGCAGCTTGGCATTGCCGCCGATCGCGGCGACAAAGGTGGCGTGGTGGGTGGACGGCAGCGCGCTGCCGGTAAAGTCCAGCACGAAATGCGGCAATTCGGGATCGACCGACTCGATCCTGGCCAGGACCGGCTCCTCGATGCCGCAATAGACCGTCACCGGATCGCCGCTCTGCGCCAGCGCGCTCAGGGCTTCGCCGATGTCGAACGGGTCCGACATCTGGTGCGGCGCGGCATTGCCGGGAATACGGGTCAACAGGTCGGAAGGCTTGGGCGGGCCCTTGCGGGCAATGGCGACGGCATCGGAGACGTTCACGGCGGGGTCCTGGACGTGATTGTAAAATGCTGCTGCACGGAAGTATAACGCTCTTTGCAATTTTATTGCAAACAGGAAATCAATCGTGCAGCTTTTGCATCGATCAGATCTCCAGGTTGTCGATCAGGCGGGTCGTGCCCAGCTTGGCCGCGGCCAGCACCACCAGCGGTTCGCCGCGCTCCAGGTCGGCCGCGCCCGGCACCTGCAGGTCGATGCGCTTGCGCACCGAGATATAATCGGGCTTCCAGCCGCGCTCGGCCAGGGCCGCCATCGCCTGCGCCTGCACGGCGTCGATGTCGCGCGCGCCGCTGCGGATGCTGTCGGCCACCGCATTCAGCTGCTGGTACAGCAGCGGCGCCTCGGCCCGCTCGGCGCTCGACAGGTAGCCGTTGCGCGAGGACAGCGCCAGGCCGTCCTCGGCGCGGAAGGTTTCGGCGCCGATGATCTCGGTCGGCAGCGCGAACTGGCGCGCCATATTTCGGATGATCATGAGCTGCTGGTAATCCTTCTTGCCGAACACGGCCACGCGCGGCTGCACGCAGGAAAACAGCTTGGTCACGACGGTGCACACGCCCTCGAAGAAGCCGGGGCGGAATTCGCCTTCCAGCGTATTTCCCAGGTCATCCGGCGGGCGCACGCGGTATTCCTGCGGTTCCGGGTACAGGTCTTTTTCGGTCGGCGCGAACAGGACGTACACGCCTTCTTTTTCCAGCTTGGCCACGTCTTCCTGGAAGGTGCGCGGGTATTTGTCGAAATCCTCGTTCGGGCCGAACTGCAGGCGGTTGACGAAGATCGACGCCACCACCGGGTCGCCGTGGCGGCGCGCCAGGCGCATCAGCGACAGGTGGCCTTCGTGCAGATTGCCCATCGTCGGCACGAAGGCGGTGCGCAGCTGGCCGCGCAACTGGTCGCGCAATTCGTCAATGGAAGAAATGATTTTCATGGTGATCGGATGAGAATAGACCGGCTTCAAGCCGGCGAATAGGCCAGGCGCACGTAGATCGGCGCGAAAGGCTCGGCCTGCGTGATTTCAATCAATGTTTCTTTCGCCAGTTCGAGCATGGCGACAAAGTGTACTACCACGATGGGAACGGTGTGCTGGCCCAGGAACAGGTCGCCGAACTCGACGAAGCGCTGCGATTGCAGCGTGCGCAGGATGGCCGACATGTGTTCGCGCACCGACAGTTCCTGGCGCCCGATCCGGTGGTGCTGGGTCAGCTTGGCGCGGCGCAGCACGTCGAGCCAGGCGCGCTGCAAGTCCCAGGGATCGACGTCGGGCAGCGGCGCCACCAGGCCCTGTTCCACGAACAGCTGGGGGCGGACGAAGTCGCGGCCTTCTTGCGGCACATTGCCAAGGGCGACGGCGGCGGACTTGATCTGTTCATAGTCCAGCAGGCGGCGCACGAGTTCGGCGCGCGGGTCGCCGGCATCCTCGACCAGGTCGTCCTGGCGCTTGGGCAGCAACATGCGCGATTTGATTTCGATCAGCATCGCAGCCATCAACAGGTATTCCGCCGCCAGCTCGAGATTGCTCTTGCGGATCTGCTCGACGTATTCCAGGTATTGCAGGGTTACCTGCGCCATCGGGATGTCGAGGATGTTGAAGTTTTGCTTGCGAATCAGGTACAGCAGCAGGTCGAGCGGACCTTCGAAGGCGTCGAGGAAGATCTCGAGCGCGTCGGGCGGGATGTACAGGTCGTTCGGCAGCCGCGTCAGCGGTTCGCCATACAGGCGCGCGATCGCGGCGTCCTCGGGCGGGGGCGGCGCGGCGTGCTGGGTGTCCATGGTGGCAACAACGGGCAGGTCCTGCCCGTCGGCCGCCCCCTCGGGCATCATGCGTCGACGCCCTTAGACCTTGCTCTGGTACGGGTAGGCTTGCTGGCTCAGGCGCGATTCCTTCACGCGGGCCTGCTCGTCGAGCGAGATCGGCTCCTTGTCCCACAGCAGGGCGCGGCCGGCGACCTGGCCTGCGTCGAGGTGGGGATTCTGTTTCTTGAGCTCCGAGATGAACTTGGTGTGCTCGGATTCGTACATCACGTGTTTTTTCGAGAAGATCATGGTGTGCGGGGTATCTATGCAAATGAAAAGCGACGGGGCTGATTCTTCGGCCAGCCGCCGCTTGCGTCAAGTCTTACTTGTGCAACTCGTTCAGCTGACGGGCGATGATGTCGTGGTTGAGCCACAGCACCGGTGCGATTTTTTCCGATGCGCCATGGAACATCAACGGGCCGGCGCCTTCCAGAACCAGGCTCGACAGGTGGTCGGTGATCAGCGCCTTTTTATCCTTGTGGAGGGCGGTGATGGCTTCCGAGGTGCCGATCATGACCTCGGCCAGCTCCGGAGTATTGTCCATCGGCCAGGCTTCGAAGTTGCGGAAGGTGGCGCTGGTCGCGTCGTTATTGTAGCCCTCGATGGTGTCGAGCAGCTGTTGCAGCGACGTGCCTTCGCCCAGCAGTTCTTCGCAGATGCGCCATTGCTCGTCGGCCCAGGCGCCGCCGCCTTCTTTCTTGAGGGCGCGCAGCAGCGGGAACAGCGACAGCTCGACGCCAACGAAGATGTCGGACGAGTTGGTGCGGATTTCCGGGCAGTTGAACACGGTCGCGGCCACGCCGCCCTTCCAGGCTGCTTCGGCAATCGATTCCAGGCGCATCTTGGCGTAGCCCTGGGTGTAGTTGGTATAGGTCTGCCACTGGTAGCGGTCCTCGATCAGGATCTCGGTGCCGTGGTAGCCATAGGCGGTGTAGCGCACTTCGCCGCCGGCCTGCTCGACGCGGGCGCGGATCGCGGCGGAGGCGTCGATCAGGTACTTGAGCGTGTTGGCCGAGACTTCGTCGAAGTTCATCAGGATCAGCTTGCCCAGGTCGCTGTCGAGCAGGGCGCGCGAAGACATGAAGCGCTCGCCGCGGCCTTTATAGATGCGGTTGGCAATGGCCAGGAAGGCCTTGATGCGTGGAATGCCGCCCGCCATGGTGTGGGCGAAGAAGACGTTCGCGCCTTCCGGCACCAGCTTGTCGATCTCGGCCATGACAGTCGCGGCCGAGCCGGTGAAACGGGCCACGCCGGCTGCGCGGCAGCGCTCGATGCGTTCCCAGTCCAGCTTTTCTTCCTGCCAGTTCTTCAGGGTGATGCCGGACAGCATTTCGGTCGGGTTCTGTTCGCCCGCCAAGGCGTCCATGTCGAAGCCGGCCATCAGCGGCACGTTGATGATGCGGCCACCCAGTTTCTCTTCCGCTTCAGCCAGTTCTGCCTCGTCCAGCGCGCGCAGGACGCCGGCGTCGTCGCGGCGGCCGACGGTGATGCCGACGATGGTCATGCCGGCGGCGCGCGCTTCGTCGATCAGGCCGTTCACATAACCACGGCCGAACAGTTCGCCGAACAGGACGAAGACGTCGCCCTTGCGGAACACATTGGCTTGTGGGATTTGGCGGAGAGGATTCAATTCGGTCATATTATTAGCTACCTATCAAAAGAGTTTGTGGCGGCGTTTTGTCATATTTAAAAAATGGCATTGTACACACACGCCACAAGCTCGGGAAATGCTTCCCGGGGCTGGCATGAGGCCGCTCTACGACCGGCTGTGCCGGCCGCAGGACAGCCCCGTCAATATGCTGGAATCAGCGGATGCGCATGCCCGGCGTCGCGCCCGGCATCGGATCGAGCAGGTACAGGCCCGGGTTCGTTTTCTCGTCGGCGCTCGATGCGCACAGTACCATGCCTTCGGAGACGCCGAATTTCATCTTGCGCGGCGCCAGGTTGGCGACCAGCACGGTCAGCTTGCCGATCAGGTCTTCCGGCTGGTACGCCGACTTGATGCCCGAGAACACATTGCGGTGGCGACCTTCGCCCACGTCCAGGGTCAGGCGCAGCAGCTTGCTCGAGCCTTCCACATGTTCGCAGTTGACGATCTTCGCCACGCGCAGGTCGATTTTCGTGAAATCGTCGATCGAGATTTCCGGGGCCAGGGCTTCGATGTCGCCATCGCCGGCGGCCGCCGCTTGCGCTACCTCAAGCTTCGGAGCAGGCGCTGCAACCGCAGGCTGGGCCGGCTTGTCGAACAGGTTCTCGACCATCTTGGCATCGACGCGCTGCATCAGGTGGGCATAGGTGCCGATGGTACGGCCCAGCATCGTTTCATAGACGGCGGCGCCATGGGTGTCGGCCCAGCTCAGTTCGGCATCGCCCAGGAATTCGGCAACGCGCGCGGCCACGTTCGGCAGTACCGGCGCCAGCATGACGGTCAGCTGGCGGAACAGGATGAGCGCCGTGGTGCACACATCGTGCAGCTCGGCGGTCTTGGTGTCGTCCTTGGCCAGCAGCCATGGCTTGTATTCGTCGACGTACTGGTTGATGACGTCGGCGATTTCCATGATCTCGCGCAGGGCGCGGCCGTACTCGCGCGCCTCGAAGGCGGCGGCGATGCTGGTCTGGCGTTCGGCGCCATCCGCCATCAGGGCCTTGCAGATCGTATCGCGGGCAGTCTGCGACAGGCTGTCGGCCAGCTTGCCGTCGAAGCGTTTGGCAATGAAGCCGGCGCAGCGGCTGGCAATATTGACGTATTTGCCGATCAGGTCGCTATTCACTCGGGCGACGAAGTCGTCGCCATTGAAGTCCAGGTCTTCCACCTTGGCATTGAGCTTGAAGGCCAGGTAGTAGCGCAGCCATTCCGGGTTCATGCCCAGTTCCAGGTAGCGCAGCGGCGAAATGCCGGTGCCGCGCGACTTGGACATCTTCTCGTTGTTGACGGTCAGGTGGCCGTGCACGGCCACCTTGAGCTTGTCGATGATCGGGTGGCCCGAGAAGTTCAGCATGGCCGGCCAGAACAGCAGGTGGAACGACACGATGTCCTTGCCGATGAAGTGCAATTGTTCGGCATCCGGGTCGTTCAGGAAGGCGTCGAAGTCCTGGCCCTGCCTGGCGAAATAATTCTTCAGGCTGGCCAGGTAGCCGACCGGCGCGTCCAGCCATACGTAGAAGAATTTGCCTGGGGCATCCGGGATCGGGATGCCGAAATAGGGGGCGTCGCGCGAGATATCCCAGTCGGCCAGTTTTTCGCCTTCTTCGCCCAGCCATTCCGACACCTTGTTGACCATTTCCGGCTGCAGGCGGCCCGGGGTGTTCAGCCATTCCTTCAGGAAAGTGAAGCAGCGAGGGTCGGACAGCTTGAAGAAATACTGTTCCGACGGTTTCAATACCGGGGTCGACCCGGTGAAGACCGAGAATGGGTTGATCAGCTCGGTCGGCTGGTAGGCGGCGCCGCACACTTCGCAGTTGTCGCCATACTGGTCTTTCGCATGGCAGACCGGGCACTCGCCCTTGATATTGCGGTCGGCCAGGAACATGCCCTTGGCGGTGTCATAGAAACGGTCGACCGTCTTGGTGACGATCAGGCCGGCGTCGCGCAGCTTGCGGTAGATGCCCTGCGACAGTTCGACGTTTTCCGGCGAATCGGTCGAATACCAGTTGTCGAAGGCGATGTGGAAGCCGTCGAGGTATTGCGCACGGCCGGCGGCGATCTTGGCCACGAATTCCTGCGGCGTGATGCCTTCCTTCTCGGCCGCGATCATGATCGGCGTGCCGTGGGTATCGTCGGCGCAGACGAAATGCACCTCGCGCTGCTTACCATTGTCGCGCTGCATTCGCTGGAAGCGCACCCAGATGTCGGCCTGGATGTATTCCATCATGTGGCCGATATGGAAGGCAGCGTTGGCGTAGGGCAGGGCGGTGGTGACGAACAGCTTGCGGGTCATGGTGTCGAAACGCTCGGGTTGTATGAAAAGAAGCATTTTACCAGCGGATGGCCCTGTGCGCTCAGGGGGTATTGTCGGCTTTTACCCCCTTCCGCCCAGCCCGGAGGCCGTTTTGCGCTACACTTCGCCCCAATATCATCCGGAGAGCACCATGAGCATCACTGAGAACGACGTCAAGACCGCTTTGTCGGAAGTCATCGATCCTAACACCCAAAAAGACTTCGTCACGACCAAGTCGGTCAAGAACATCAAGATCGACGGCGGACAAGTCACGTTCGAGCTGGAGCTGGGCTACCCGGCCGCCAGCCAGGTCGAAATGCTGCGCGGCATGGCGGCCGCAGCCGTGCTGGAACTGCCCGGCGTCGAAGGCGTCGCGATCCGCGCCTATAGCAAGATCGTGTCGCACACCGTCCAGCGCGGCATGAAGATCATGCCGAATGTGAAGAACATCATCGCCGTCGCCTCGGGCAAGGGCGGTGTTGGCAAATCGACCACGGCCGTCAACCTGGCCCTGGCGCTGTCCGCCGAAGGCGCCAGCGTCGGCATCCTGGACGCCGACATCTATGGCCCGTCGCAGCCGATGATGCTGGGCGTCAGCGGCCGCCCGCTGAGCCATGACAATAAAACCATGGAACCGCTCGAGAACCACGGCATCCAGGTGTCCTCGGTCGGCTTCATGATCGACCCGGACGAGCCGATGGTGTGGCGCGGCCCGATGGCCAGCGGCGCGCTGCAGCAGCTGCTCGAGCAAACCAACTGGCGCGACCTCGATTACCTGATCGTCGACATGCCGCCGGGCACCGGCGACATCCAGCTGACCCTGTCGCAGAAAGTGCCGGTCACCGGCGCCGTGATCGTCACCACGCCGCAGGACATCGCCCTGCTCGACGCCCGCAAGGGCCTCAAGATGTTCGAGAAGGTCGGCATCCCGATCCTGGGCGTGGTCGAGAACATGAGCACCCACACCTGTTCCAACTGCGGCCATACCGAGGCGATCTTCGGCCATGGCGGCGGCGAGAAGATGTGCGCCGACTTCGGCGTCGACTTCCTGGGTGCGCTGCCCTTGACGCTGTCGATCCGCGAGCAGGCCGATGCCGGGCGGCCGACCGTGGTCGCCGATCCGGAAGGCGCGGTCGCTGCGGTCTACAAGCAGATCGCGCGCAAGGTGGCGGTCAAGATCGCCGAAAAAGCCAAGGACATGAGCAGCAAGTTCCCGAGCATCGTCGTCAAGAACGACTGATTTTTCAGCGGGGCGATACGCCCTGCGCAGCCGCTGTCCATGACGCGCGCCAGCATCCTGTTGCTGGCGCGCGTCATTTATTTCGCATGCCGAAAAGGCGCGGCACGGTCAGCGTTTTCCTGCGAACTGTCTGTTTGAAAATAAAGTCGTTAGGAAATTCCCTACCTACACTCTGACCTTGAGTGTCCACGGCACAAGTGTGCGCAACGGTAACCGGGAATTCCATGAACGACGACAGCACACAGCGGTGGAGCGGGCGCTACCTGGGCGTCGCGCATCGTTTCATCCCGGCCGCGCTGCAGCAGGATGCCGCGCAGACCGCGCGCGCCGGCAATGTGGTCAACGCGGCGGTCATGGCCGGCACCGCCGGACCGCTGTACGCGCTTGCCTACTGGCTGCTGGGCCTGGAAACGGCCGCGGTCGAGATCCTGCTGTGCTGCGCCGTGATGCTGTCGGCCCCGCCCGTGCTGCGCCTGACCGGCAGCGTGGTGGCGGCGCGCGAAGTCTTCCTGTGCGCGCTATTCTTCAATTTCAGCTGGCTCAGCTGGCATCTGGGCGGCATCGTCTCGCCCACCGTCAGCTGGCTGATCACGGGGCCGGTAGTGGCCATGTTCCTCGGCGGGAAGCACTGCGCCGGCTTCTGGCTGGCCATGAGCTGCGCCAGCGCGACCCTGATCTACCTGCTGGAAGCGATTGGCCTGGCCCAGCCGCTGGCGCCGCGGGCCGACATGCCGCTGCTGCACCTGGTGTGCGACCTTGGCCTCTACGTCGTGGTGCTGGTGTTCGTGCTGCTGTTCGAGCTGACCAAGAACGAAGGTTTTTCGCGCCTGCGCCAGGCGCTGTCCACGATCAACGAGCTGGCGATCCGCGACGAGCTGACCGGCATCCACAACCGCCGCTTCCTGCTCGACCTGGTGGAAAAGGAAAAGGAACGCGCCGACCGCCACGGCAGCGAGTTCTGCCTGTGCCTGTTCGACATCGACTTCTTCAAGCGCATCAACGATACCTATGGCCATGCTGCCGGCGACGCCGTGCTGCGCGCCTTCGCCCAGTCGGTCCAGGGCCAGTTGCGCACGCTCGACGCCTTCGGGCGCTACGGCGGCGAGGAGTTCCTGCTGATGCTGCCCGAGACGCCGGCCGCCAGCGCGATCGCGCTGGCCGAACGGGCGCGCGGCGTGGTCGAGGGCCTGCGCTGCCTCGATGGCGAGCGGGCGATCACGCTGACGGTGTCGGTCGGCGTGGCCGAGTACCGGCTGGGCGAGAAGGTGGCGCACACCATCGTGCGCGCCGACCAGGCCCTGTACCTGGCCAAGGCGGGCGGGCGCAACCGGGTGCTGTGCCATGGCGAGGACGGACCGGCCGAAGTCGCGGCGGCGCCGGCCGCGCCGGAGGGCGGGGCGGTGGCGGTCCTGCGCGCGCCGCCCGAGGGCGCCGAAGGCCACGGACGCGACCAGTTGACGGGCCTGCTGAACCGGCGCCTGCTGCGCGACCGCCTGCGCCATGCGATGGACCGCGCCCGTCGCAACGGCCGTCTGGTGGCGCTGCTGCTGTTGAACATCAACCGCTTCAAGGAGATCAACGACGCCCTCGGCTACGAGGCCGGGGACGCGCTGCTGCACCAGGCCGGCCATGCGGTCCGGCGCTGCCTGCGCGACTGCGACACGGTGGCGCGCTGGGGCGGCGACGAATTCGTGGCCCTGCTCGAAGACCTGGGCAGCCAGGCCGATGCCCAGCTGGTGGCCGACAAGATCCTGGACCGCTTCACGGCGCCGCTGACGGTCGCCGGGCGCGATTGCTACGTCACCCTGGCGGTCGGCATCGCGCTGTACCCGGCTGCCGGCTGCGACGCCGACGCGCTGCTCAAGCGGGCCGACGTCGCCATGCGCAGCGCCAAGGGCTGGGGCCAGAACATCGTGCGCGTATATGCGGTCAATGGCGCCGCCCCAGCCGCCCTCGGGGCCGAAGCCGGAGCCGGAGCCGGAGCCGGAGCAGCCGCGGCGCTGCCGCCGCAGAGCGAGCGCCTGGCGCTGAAGAACGGCTTGCGCGACGCGCTGGCCCAGGGCCAGCTGTTCATCGAGTACCAGCCGCAGGTCGAACTGCGCGAGCGGCGCGTGATCGGGGTCGAGGCGCTGCTGCGCTGGCGCCATCCGCTGTACGGCCGGATCGAGCCGGGCCGCTTCATCCCGCTGGCCGAAGAGACGGGAATGATCGTCCCGATCGGCGAATGGGTGCTGCGCTGCGCCTGCCTGCAGAACCGCGCCTGGCGCGCCGCCGGCCTGCCGGAGATCAAGACCGCGGTCAACCTGTCGGCGCGCCAGCTGCGCGAGCCGGGGCTGGCCGTGCGCGTGATCGATATCCTGGCACAGACCGGGATGCCGCCGGCCTGCCTCGACCTCGAGATCACCGAAGGCATCCTGATCGAAGACCTGGCCGCCAACTGCGCCGTCATCAGCCAGCTGCGGCGGGCCGGCGTGCTGGTCTCGATCGACGATTTCGGGACCGGCTATTCGAGCCTGAACTACCTGTGCGAGCTGCCGGTGGACATCCTCAAGATGGATGGCCTGTTCGTGCGCCGCCTGGGGGCGGCCAGCGGCCGCGCGCGCGCCTACGCGGTCGCCGACAGCATCGTGGCGATGGCCCATCGCCTGGGCCTCTCCGTGATCGCCGAATCCGTCGAGACCGCGGAGCAGCTGGGCGACCTGTGCGCGATGGGCGTCGATGCCGCCCAGGGTTACCTGTTCGACCGGCCACTGGCGCCCGAACAGGTGGCGGCGCTGCTGGCGCGCCAGGCGCGCGAGTGCGCGGAGGCGCCGCTGCCGCCGCCCCGCATCCTTGAATCCGTCAATGGAGGACGCCGTGCAGAATGAACCGATTCCGTTCGACCCCGCGCGCGATCCGGCGACGCTGGGCGCCTCGGGCGCCCTGGACGGCAATGTCGCCCTGTATGCCCAGCCGCGCGGGCCCGACCTGCTGCGCCGCGGCGGCGCGCTCGACGCCTGGGTCCAGCTGCGCGCGCGCCATGGCGTGTGGCCTTATGGGCGGGTGCTGGAAGGGCCGCCCGGGCCGCTGGCCAGCGTGGCCGCCGACGGCGAGGCGCCTGCGCGCGGCATCAACTTCGCTTCCCAGGATTATCTGTCGCTGGCGGCCCATCCGGAGGTGCACGAGGCGGCCCGGCGCGCGCTGCACGATGCCGGGCCGCACAGCGCCGGCTCGGCCGTCCTGCTGGGCACGAGCCGCTATGCGCGGGCGCTGGAACAGGCACTGGGCGAGCTGCTGGGCCTGGACCAGCTGGTGCTGTTCCCGACCGGCTGGGCGGCGGCCTTCGGCGCCATCACGGCCCTGGTGCACGCGCACGACCACGTGGTGATCGACGCCCTGGCCCATGCGTCGCTGCGCCAGGGCGCGGCCTGCGCCACCCGCAACGTGCTGGTGCACCGCCACCTCGATTGCGACCACGTGCGCGAGCTGCTGGCGCGGATCCGCGCGAGCGACGCCGTCAACGCGATCCTGGTGGTGACCGAGGGCCTGTTCAGCATGGATGCGGACAGTCCCGACCTGCCGCTGCTGCAGCACCTGTGCCGCGAGTACGGCGCGACCCTGCTGGTCGACGTCGCCCACGACCTGGGCGCGCTGGGGCCGGGCGGCGGCGGGGTGGTGGCCAGCCAGCGCATGCTGGGCAAGGCCGACATCGTGATGGGCAGCTTTTCCAAGACCTTCGCCACCAACGGCGGCTTCGTCGCCTGCGCCCAGCCGGCGGCGCGGCGCCGCCTGCAGCTGTACGCCGGGCCGCACATGTTCTCGAACGCGCTGTCGCCGATGCAGGCAGCGGTGGCCCTGGCGAGCCTGCGCATCGCCGCCTCGAACGAGGGCGACGGCCTGCGCGCCGACCTGCTGCGCAACGCGGTCGAGCTGCGCGCCTTGCTCGGCTGTTCCGGCCTGCATTGCCTGGGCGGTCCGTCGCCGATCGTGCCGGTATGGACCGGTTCGGAGGCCGCGGCGCGGGTGGCGGGCATGCTGCTGGCGCGCGACGCCGTGTTCGTCAACCCGGTCGAGTTTCCCGGCGTGCCGCTCGGCGCGGCCCGGCTGCGGCTGCAGCTGATGGCCCAGCATGCGCCGGCCCAGTTGCGGCGCGGGGCCAGCCTGGTGGCCAATGCCTGCAATCGCGCCGGCGCCGGCCGTCCGACCCACCGGCCCGGCCAGGAGCGCTATCGTGGCTGAGAGCGAGCCGCTGCAGGCGGCGTTCGTCGTCCGGCAGCTGGAACGCCACGCGCGCGCGGCGCCGGCGCGCATCGCCTTCACCTTCGTGCGCGAGGACGGGCGCGCGGAATCGCTCGGCTTCGGCGAGCTGGCCGCGCGCGTCGATGCGCTGGCCGGCGTGCTGGCGCGGGCGGCGGCGCCGGGCGAGCGCGCGCTGCTGCTGTATCCGCCCGGCCTGGCCTTCGTGACCGCCTTCTTCGCCTGCCTGCGCGCCGGCCTGGTGGCGGTGCCGGCGCCGCTGCCGCGCCGCCATGGCAGCGAACAGCACCTGCGCGCGCTGCTGGTCGACGCCGATCCGGCGCTGGCCCTGGCCACGCGCGAGGCGGCGCCCGCCCTGGCGCCGGCGCTGGCGGGCGGGCGCACCCACCTGCTGTGCACCGATGCGGCCGACGTCGACCTGGCGCCGTTGTCCGCGCCGTTGCCCGCGCCATTGCCTGCGGTCGAGGCCGACGCGCTGGCCTTCATCCAGTACACCTCCGGCTCCACCATAGCGCCGCGCGGGGTCGAGGTCGGCCACGCCAGCCTGGCCGCCAACGTCGCGATGATCCGCGCCGCCTTCGGCTTCGACGCCGACAGCGTGATGGTGAGCTGGCTGCCGCCGTTCCACGACATGGGGCTGGTGGGCAGCATCGTCGTGCCCGTCAGCGTGGGCTTTCGCTCGGTGCTGATGGCGCCCGCGACTTTCCTGCGCCAGCCGCTGCGCTGGCTGGAAGCGATCGACGCCTATCGCGCCACCTGCGCCGGCGCGCCCGATTTCGCCTGGGACCTGTGCGCGCGCCGCGTCACGCAGCGAGATAAAGCCCGGCTCGACCTGTCCTGCCTGACGGTGGCCTACAACGGCGCCGAGCCGGTGCGCGCGGCCACCGTGCGCCGCGTGTTTGCGGCGTTCGCCGAATGCGGGCTCAAGCCCGGCGCGATCTTCCCGTGCTACGGCCTGGCCGAGCACACCCTGCTGGCGGCCGGCGGCCCGCGCGGGCAGGCGCCGCGCACCCTCGCCATCAGCCAGTCGCGGCTCGAGGCGGGCCAGGTGCGCGAGGCCGACCGCAGTGACCCCGATGCGCGCGAACTGGTGAGCTGCGGGCCGCCGGCGCCGGGCGTCGACCTGCTGGCGGTCGATCCGGACAGCGCCCGCCCGGCGGGGGCGGGGCGGGTCGGCGAGATCTGGCTGGCCGGCGCCGCGGTGGCGCGCGGCTACCGCAATGCGCCGGCGGCGGCGCAAGCCTGTTTCGAGGCGCGCCTGGCGGATGGCGCCGGGCCGTGGTTGCGCACCGGCGACCTGGGTTTCGTGCGCGACGGCGAGCTATATATTACCGGGCGCCTGAAGGACCTGGTGATCGTCAATGGCCGCAACCTCTATCCGCAGGACGTCGAGATGCTGGTGGAAGAGGTGGCCGGCTTCGTGGAGCCGAACCGCTGCGCGGTGTTCGGCGTCGACGATGGCGGCCAGGAGCGGCTGGCGATCGTGATCGAGGCCGACCGGGCCCTGGTGCGCCTCGCGCGCCGCGGCCAGGCGGACGGCGCCTGCCTGGCCCGGCTCGACGCGCTGGCCCAGCGCATCCGCAGCGCGGTCGCCAGCCGCTTCGGCACCACGGTCGCGCTGGTGGTGCTGGTGCGTCCCGGGACCTTTCCGCGCACCAGCAGCGGCAAGGTGCAGCGCGCGCTGTGCCGGGCGCGCAATGCGCGCGGCGAACTGGACGTGGTGTACGCGGCCCGCGAGCTGCATCCGCGCCGCCGCAGCAGCGACGGGCGCGAACCGTCCGCCGCCGAGGACAGCCGGCGCACGGCGCACGCGATGCGCGACTGGCTGCGGGGCTGGGCGCCGCGCCGGCTCGACTCGCGCCTGATGGACGAGCGCCGCACGATGCCGCCGCACGTCCTGCTCGACCTGGGCAATCACGGCTTCCTGGGCATGCAGGCGCCGCTCGCGCTGGGCGGCAAGGCCTTGTGCACCGTCGACCTGCTGGGTCTGATGGAGCAGTTGGCCGCGATCGACCTGACCCTGGCCACGGCGGTCGGCGTGCACAACGGCCTGGGCCTGCGGCCGCTGCTGCGCTTCGCGCCGGAGCGCCTGCGCGCGGCGGTGGCGCCGCACCTGGCCGGCGGGCGCCAGCTGGCCGCCTTCGCGCTGACCGAACCGGCGGCCGGCGCCAATCCGCTGGCGATGCGCACCCGCGCCCAGCGCTGCCCCGGCGGCTGGCGCCTGAACGGCGACAAGCACCTGATCGGCCTGGCCAACTGGGCCGGCTGGATCACGGTGGTGGCGCGCGCGCTCGACGCAGAGGGCACCGCGTTGGGCACGGTGGCGCTGCTGCTGCCGGACGACGCGCCCGGCCTGCGCCAGGAAGCCGAGGCGCTGACCATGGGCATGCGCGCCATGGTCCAGAACGCGCTGCGCTTCGACGACGTGTTCGTGCCCGACACCCACGTGCTGGGCCAGCCGGGCGCCGGGATGGAGGTGGCGCGCGACGCGATGGCCTTTGCCCGGCTCGGCATCGGCGCGCTGTGCGTGGGCGGCATGAAGCGTTGCGCCCAGCTGATGCTGCGCTACGCCAGCCGGCGCGAGGTGGCGGGCGGGCGCCTGCTCGACCACCCGGTGACGCTGGCGCGCCTGGACGAGCTGACCGGCGCGATCGCCGCGCTCGAGACGCTGGTGCTGGCGCTGGGCGCGCACGACGATCGCGGCGGCAGCGACGGCGGCCTGCCGCAGGAAGCCTGCATGGCCTGCAAGTGCGTGGCCTCGGAACTGCTGTGGGAGGCGGCGGACATGGCGATGCAGCTGCTGGGCGGACGCGGCTACCTGGAGCCGAACCTGATTCCGCTCCTGATGCGCGACGCGCGCGTGATGCGCATCCTGGAAGGACCGACCGAGGCGCTGTACGTGCATCTCGGCGCCGGCGCGCTGGACGGCGGCTGCCTGGCCTTCGCGGCCGAGGTGCTGGACACCCCGGGCGCGCGCGACGCGGTGCGGCAGGCGCGCGCGGCGCTGGTCGAGGCCGGGACGGCCTGCCCGAGCTATGCCGCTGGCGAGCTGTGCGCCTGGACCCTGCTGGTGGCGGCCTGCGGCGACGGCCCGGCCGCCCTCTGGGCGCGGCGCCGCTGGTCGGTAACCCTGTCCACCATTCCGGTGCATCTCACTCTGACCCTAGTTAATGGGGCGGTGGGGTTAGGTTGTGGTGGCTTCGATGCGGCGGGCGAGGTCGGGGCGGGTGGGGCGCAGGGCTTCGGTTAGCTCGGAGATCGAGGAGCCGCAGCCGAAGACCAGGACGTCGCCCGGGCGGCACATCGAGAGGCCGAGGCGGATCGCGCGGTGGACGTCCAGTTCTACTTGCAGTTGCTCGCTGTCGATTTTTCCTAGTTTGGCGCCGCGCGCGAGTAACGTCGCCGTGTCGCCGGCGGGGCGGCCGCGGTTTTCGGTTTCGTAGATCACCAGCTCGTCGAAACCGGCGGCGCAGGTGCGGCCGATGTCGACCAGGTCGGCGTCGCGGCGGTCGCCGGGGGCGGCGACTACACCCACCAGGCGGCCCGGGGTCATCGCGCGCGCCATGTCGGCCAGGGCGGCGTAGGCGGCGCAGTTGTGGGCGTAGTCCACCACCACCGTCACGCCGTCCACGTCGAACAGGTTCGAGCGCAATGGATTGTGCTTGCTGTCCGAGACGAAGCCGCGCAGGCCGTCCGCGATTTCGCCATTGTCGAAGCCGAAGGCGGTCAAGGCCGCGGCGGCGGCCATCGCGTTGGCGATGTTGTAGCGCGCGCGGCCGCCCAGCGAGGCCGGCATCTCGCGCACGTCCAGCAGCGCTTCGTGGCGCAGGCCGCTCGCGATCACGATCGTCGAGTCCTGCAGGTAGACCGCGCGTCCGCCATGCTCCACGTGGCGCAGCAGCACCGGGTCTTCGGCGTCGAGCGCGAAATAGATGATTTCCACACCCTCGGCCAGTTCGGCCGCCATCTGCACGCAATACGTGTCCTCGGCATTGAGCACCACCGCGCGCGAGGCGCGCTTGGCTACCACCGCCTTCACCTTCGCCAGGTCGTCGATGGTGTCGATGCCGTCCAGGCCCAGGTGGTCGGCCGAGACGTTCAGCACCACCGCCACGTCGCAACGGTCATAGGCCAGGCCGCGCTTCAGGATGCCGCCGCGCGCCGTCTCCAGCACCGCGAAATCGACGTCCGGTGCGCCCAGCACGCTGCGCGCCGAATGGTAGCCGGTGCAGTCGCCTTCATAGGCCAACTGGCCGTTCAGGTAGACGCCGCTGGTGGTGGTCACGCCGGTGCGCAGGCCCGCCATGCGCACCGTGTGTTCGATCAGGAGGCTGGTGGTGGTCTTGCCGTTGGTGCCGGTCACCGCCACCACCGGGATGCGTCCGTTGCAGCCGCCGAACAGCGCCTCCACGATGGCGTCGCCCGCGTCGCGCGGCGTGCCGCGGCTCGGGTACTGGTGCATGCGGATGCCGGGCGCCGCGTTGACTTCGATGATGCCGCCGCGCTGGGCGCGCAGCGGGCGCGCGATGTCTTCGCAGACGATGTCGATCCCGGCCACGTCCAGGCCGATGGTGAGCGCGGCGCGGATGCAGATGTCGCGTGTTTCTTCCGGCAGCAGGTCGGTCACGTCTTCCGCCGTGCCGCCGGTCGACAGGTTGGCGTTGCCGCGCAGGTCGGCGTTCGCGCCGTCTTCCAGCACCGTGTCGAGAGTATATGCCTGCCTGGCCAGCGCCTCGTCGGCCAGCGCGTCGAGCGGGATCCTGGTGAGGATGTTCGTGTGGCCGTCGCCGCGCGCCGGATTGCGGTTCTCGATCTCCACCAGTTCGCGGATCGTCGACCTGCCGTCGCCGGTCACGTTCGGCGGTCGGCGCCACGAGGCGGCTGCGATCCTGCCGCCGGTGACCAGCACGCGGTAGTCGCGCCCGCGCAGGTGTTCCTCGACGATCACGCGCCGTCCATGCTTGCGAGCGAATTCGAAGGCGCGCGCCACTGCATCAGGCCCCGTGCAATCGACCGTCACGCCCTTGCCCTGGTTCGCGTCCAGCGGTTTCACCGCCACCGGCCGGCCGAGACGGCGCGCGATGCGCTGGGCCGCCTCCAGCGTGGTGACGACGTCGCCCTCCGGCACCGGCACGCCGGCCTGGTCGAGCAGCGCCTTGGTCAGCTGCTTGTCGCTGGCGATGCCGACCGCGATCGAATTGGTGGCGCCGGTGATCGTCGCCTGCAGCCTTTTCTGGCGGCTGCCCCAGCCCAGCTGGAACAGGTTGGCCGATTCGGTCAGGCGCAGCGCCGGGATCCCGCGCCGCAGCGCCGCATTGACGACGGCGCCGGTGCTGGTGCCGATCGCGTGGTGCTCAGCCGTCTCGCGCAGCGCTGCCAGCGCCTCGTGCAGGTCGAAGGCCTGCTCGTGCGCCAGCGCGTCGAGCAGGGCGATCGCGGTGCGCAGCGCTTCCTCGGCCACCTGTTCGATGGCGTAGCCGCACACGACGCGGCGCCGTTCCGGCTGGCCAGGGACTGGCAGGGTCGCGCCATGCTCGCCCGGCGCGCCAGCCATGCGCTGCAATTCCATGACGACCGGCTCGAGGGCGTCCACCAGCAGGGCATCGTCGGCCAGGCGTGCCGCGGCCTCGAGCGGCAGCGCCGGCAGGAGCGCGAGCAGGCGCGCCGCGAAGCCGCGGCCCTTGATGCCGACGTTGTCGACCAGCGCCACCAGGCAGGGACTGGCGGCGTACAGATTGGGCCCGCGCAGCAGGCGTTTTTCCTTGATTCTCATGACAATAGGGTCCGTTTGGTGACGTTTTCCAGGAAGTCCAGCAACTGGGCAGGCACGCGCTTGCCGGTCTGTTCTTCTCCATCGGGCAGCGAATACTTCGTCCCGGCCGGCAGCAGGTGCAGCCGCACATCGATCAGTTCGGGCGTGGCGCGGTCGCGGATCTCGGCCACGTTGGTGCTCATCGAGCGGCCGTCGACCACGGTCACCGCACCTTCGCCCAGCACCTCGATGCCGACGCCGCGTTCGATGACCAGCGCCGTGTCCTCGTCGATGCCGATCCCCTGCAGGTAGGGGTTCTGGGCTACCACCGACAGCAGGCGCGAGAGCCGCTGGCGCTCCGAGAAATGCTGGTCGACCACCACGCGGTGCAGGAAGCCGAGGCCGGCGCCCAGGCTCACCGAGCCTTTTTCTGGCAGCAGATCGGCCCGGCCCTGGGCCAGCATATGGCCCGACATCGCCGAGGCGCCGGCGCTGGTGCCGCCGATCGTGGCGCCGCGCACCTTGAGCGCGGTGTGCATCTCGGCGTCCATCGCGGTGCCGCCGATCAGGGCCAGCAGGCGCTTCTGGTCGCCGCCGGTCATGAAGATGCCGTCGGCCTCGGCCACCTTGCGCACGAAGTCCTCGCCGTTGGCGTCCTCGCGGCTGGTGATTTCGAGGTGGGCGCGTTCCTTCACGCCCAGCGTGCCGAACACGCCGTCATAGATCTTCCACATCTCGTCGGCGATCTGGCTGGCCGCCGTGATCACCACGATGCGCGCATCGGCGCCGCCGGACAGCTCGACGAAGCGCGACAGGATTTCCATATCGTGCTTGCGGTCTTCTCCGCCGCCGATGATCACCAGGTGACCGTTCTTTTGCCGTGCTTGGTCGTTCATCGTTGCACCATCTTCGAATAAGGCATGTCGCTGTTGGAAAGGGCGCCGGCCTCGATGCGGCTGACGGCGGCCAGGCCGACCTCGACGTCAGGCCCGAACAGATCGATCCCGCGCCGCAGGGCCTGTTCGAGCGGCAGGCCGTCGGCGATCCAGCCGTAGACCGTGCGCGCCAGCAGGTGGCGCACGATCTGCTCGCCGATGCCGGTGGCCGCGACCGCGCCCTCCGGACCCGCATAGAAGCCGCTGCCAATGATCGGCGTGTCGCCGACGCGCCCCAGCAGCGACGGCGCCGAGCCGCCGGTCGAGCAGGCCACCGCGAAGTGGCCGTCGGCGCCGCGCACCACGGCGCCCACCGTATCGCAGGCCACGCCTTCGGGCAGCCGCAGCGGCGTGTTGTAGTTCCAGAAGCGCTCGAACAGCTGGGTGTCGACGCCCGGCATGACCGGCACCGAGCCTGCCAGTTGCGCCATGATCCTGCGGTGGTGGGCGCGCTGGCGCTCCGACACCGGCGCGCTTTCGCGCATGCCGATCGCACGCGCGAAGCGGGTGGCGCCGTCGCCGGCCAGCAGCCAGTGCGGCGTGTCGGCCACGGCGCGCGCCAGCTGCACCGGGTTCTTCACCGACTGCACGCACGCGATCGCGCCGAGGCGGCCGCGGGTATCCATGATCGAGGCATCCATTTCGACGGTGGCGCCGTCGAGGCCCAACACCGAGCCGCTGCCGGCATTGAAGCGGCCATCGTCTTCGAGGGTGCTGACGGCGGCGACCGCGGCGTCCAGCGCGTCGCCGCTGACTTCCAGCTGCGCCAGCGCGCGGCGCGCGGCGAGCACGCAGCCGTCTTCGTTCCCGCACGACGCGCCGGCGCCGCCGTGAACCACGACCGCGCCAGCTTGTTGGGGCTTGCTCATCTCGTACTATCCTTTTGCATTATTGTTATCTTCGAGTGGCCGCGCAACATCGTGTGCGGCCTTGACTAATTATGCAAAAGCAATTGAATCAGCCATATCGGTAGCGCCGCCGTGTGTGTGTAAGAGGCCGCTTACAGGGCCGCGGAGGCGGCCTGGAGGGATACAGCCGGCGTGGAATCTGGTACCATACCGCCCCTTCACGATAAAGGGTTCTTATGACGCACGCCTGCGGCGTTGACTTCGGCACGTCCAACTCCACCGTCGGCTGGCTCCGTCCCGGCACGACGCACTCCGCCCCGACCGCGCTCCTGAGCCTCGAGGACGGCAAGCCGACCTTGCCGTCGGTGGTCTTCTTCAATGCCGACGACGAGAAGGTCAGCTACGGCCGCGCGGCGCTCGCCGAATACCTCGAAGGCTACGAGGGCCGCCTCATGCGCTCGCTGAAAAGCCTGCTCGGCACCAGCCTGATCGACGGCCAGACCGAGGTCGCCGGCCGCGCGCTGCCATTTCGCGCGCTGCTGTCGCAGTTCATCGGCGAAGTGAAACGGCGTGCCGAAAGCCAGGCCGGCGTGCCGTTCGAGCGCGCGGTGTTTGGCCGTCCGGTGTTCTTCATCGACGACGACCGCCAGGCCGACCAGCTGGCCCAGGACACGCTGCACGATGTCGCGCGCGCGGTGGGCTTTCGCGAGGTCGGATTCCAGTACGAGCCGATCGCCGCCGCCTTCGACTACGAAGCGCGCATCGACCGCGAAGAGCTGGTGCTGATCGCCGACATCGGCGGCGGCACCTCGGACTTCTCGCTGGTGCGCCTCGGTCCGCAGCGCGCGGCGCGCGCCGAGCGGCGCGACGACATCCTGGCCAATGGCGGCGTGCACATCGGCGGCACCGATTTCGACAAGTACCTGAGCCTGGCCAGCGTGATGCCGCTGCTCGGCTACGGCAGCAGCCTGCGCTCGGGCGCGGCGATCCCGTCCAGCTACTACTTCAACCTCGCCACCTGGCACACGATCAACCAGGCCTATACGCGCAAGAGCGTGGCCCAGCTGGCCGACCTGGCGCGCGACGCGGCCGAGCCGGGCAAGATCGCGCGCCTGCAGAACCTGATCGACGAGCGCGCCGGCCATTGGCTGGCGATCCAGGTCGAAGGCGCCAAGATCGCGCTGTCGGATGCCGACCTGGTGCGCCTGCAGCTCGACCGGCTGTCGCCACCCGAGACGCTCGATGTCGCGCGCGCGCAGTTCGAGGCGGCGATCGCCGGCCTGGTGGACCAGGTGGCCACCACGGTCAAGCGACTGTTCGCCGACGCCGGAGTACGGCCGGAGGACGTGGATACGGTATTCTTCACAGGTGGCTCGAGCGGCGTCGGCCTGCTGCGCGAGCGCATCGGCGCCATGGTGCCAGGCGCGCGGCGCGTGGAGGGCGACCTGTTCGGCAGCATCGGCACCGGCCTGGCGCTGGACGCGCTGCGCAAGTTCGGCTGACGCTTTGTGTAATTAATACAGGAATAGCGATGAGTGTTTATGATCGACCGCTGGTGATGCTCGACTTCGAGACCACCGGCCTGTCGCCCGAGATGGGCGACCGCATCACTGAAGTGGCGGCGCTGCGCATCGTCGGCGGAGAAGTGACCGAGCGTTACGTCTCGCTGGTCAATTGCGGCGTGCGGGTGCCGTCCTTCATCACCCAACTCACCGGCATCACCCAGCAAATGGTCGACAGCGCGCCGCCCGCGCACCAGGTGGTGCCCGAGCTGCTCGACTTCATCGGCGGCGACGTGCTGTCGGCGCACAATGCCAGCTTCGACGAGAAGTTCCTGAAGGCCGAGGGCGCGCGCTACGGCCGCAGCACGGCGCATGCCGGCCTGGTGTGCTCGCTCAAGCTGTCGCGGCGCCTGTTCCCGGGCCTGGCCAGCTACAAGCTGGGCCTGCTGTCCAGCCAGCTCGGCATCGCCTTCCGCGGCACCGCCCACCGGGCCGAGGCCGACGCCCAGGTGGCCGCCGACGTGCTGTTGCATGCCGCGCGCCACCTCGGCCGCACCTGCGGCATCGAGCAGGTCGAGCCCGCCTTGCTGGTCTCGATCAACAAGGTCGCGGCCGCCAAGATCCCCGCCTTCCTCGATAAATATGCGGCCACCGTGCGCGAGCGCCGCGCCGCGGCCGCTGCGGCACCCGTCGCTGCCGCTCAATCCGCCTGAACCGCCCGCGGCGGCGCCCCGCGCGCGCCGCCAGGGCGTCCGATTGTGCGGTCGCAAATCCCGCATCCCGTGCTTTACTTAAAATTTTAGCAATGGGATTGCTGTGACCGCCGAGGGGATGTGGATGAGCCAGGACGCCGCCCGCGAGGGCACCGACACCTATCAATGGTTCCATCGGGCCGCCATCAAGGGCGATCCCTACGCCCAGTTCAACCTGGCCCAGCTCTACCTGCGCGGCGATGGCGTCGCGCCCAACGACGCGCGCGCCGCGGCCTGGATGGCGCGCGCCGCCGCCCGCGGGCTGGCCTATGCCCAGAACTACCTCGGGGTCATGTACTACACCGGCCGGGGCACATGCCGCGACGACGCGCGCGCCGCGCACTGGTTCCTGCGCGCCGCGCGCCAGGGCGACCGCTCGGCCCAGCACAATCTCGGCCTGTTGTACTTCAAGGGGCGCGGCGTGCCTGGCTCGCACCAGGCCGCGATCGGCTGGTTCTACCGCGCCGCCGAGCAGGGCCTGGCGCGCGCCCAGGTTCAGCTGGCCCAGGCCTATCTGCATGGGCATGGGGTCGGCGTCAGCCATCCGCTGGCGATGGCGTGGTTTCGCAAGGCCGCCATGCAAGACCACGTGGCGGCCCAGGTGCAACTGGCCCAGATGTATGCGCGCGGGCAGGGCGTGGCGCCCAGCCCGGGCCAGGCCCTGTACTGGTTCCGCCATGCGGCCGGCGCGGGCGACCCCGGCGCCCAGCGCCAGCTGGGCCTGGCCTATGCCGAAGGCCGCGGCACAGGGGCCGATGCGGCGCTGGCCAGCCACTGGCTCGAACGTGCGGCCGCCGGCGGCGAGCCCGAGGCGCTGTACGCGCTGGGCGGCCTGCTGTCGGGCGGCGGGATGCCGCGCGACAGTGCCCGGGCCTTGCGATGTTACCTGCAGGCGGCGGGCCAGGGCCATGTCCAGGCCCAGTATCGCGTGGCCCGCATGCTGGCGGGTGGCTGCGGCGTGCAGCGCGATGGGGGGCGGGCGCTGGTGTTCTACCGGCAGGCGGCCGAGGGTGGCGCCGCCAACGCCCAGTTCGCGTTGGGCCTGCTGTATGCGAAGGGGCAGGGCGTGCCGCGCGACCCGGCCCAGGCCGCTGCCTGGTACCGGCGCGCCGCCCAGCAGGGCGATGCCAGCGCGCAGAACAATCTCGGCGCGCTATATGCGAGCGGCGAGGGCGTGCCGCGCGACGACGTGCTGGCTGCCTACTGGTACCGCCAGGCGGCGCGCCAGCACCACGCGCCGGCCCAGCACAACCTGGGTGGCCTGTACGCGGCCGGCCGCGGCGTGGTCAAGGATCCGTTGCGCGCCTGCATGTGGGCCTGGCTCGCGCGGCAGGGAAGGGGGCTCGAGAAGGCTGCCCCGGCCGATGTCGCGCTGGCTGCGAGCACGGCGGCGAACGACTACACCGCTTCGCTCAGCCCGGCCGAGCGCAGCCGCGCGCGGACGCTGGTCGAACGCTGGCTGGCGGTCAAGACGAGTCCACGTCGCCTGGTCGGGCGTACCGGCACCTGAATATTGACGCCCGACGCAGCGTTCCCCGCCATATTCAAGCCTGTCATTTCGCGCTATGATGCCCTGCGGCCACAAGCCCACCCCATCATTAAACAGCCCGAGAACAATATGCACATGAGACTCGCCACGCTCGCCGCCGTCCTGGCCGCCGCTTTTGCCGCGCCAGCGATGGCCCAGAGCTGCTCGCCCGCCGGCCCTTCGCTGACCTATCCGGTATCGAAAAAAGTCGACCAGACCGACAACTACCACGGCACCGTGGTGGCCGACCCCTATCGTTGGCTCGAGGACGCGAACAGCGCGGAGACCAAATCCTGGGTCGATGCCCAGAACAAGGTGACCCAGGCCTACCTGGCGCAGATTCCGCAGCGCGAAGCGATCCGCCAGCGCCTCACCCAGCTCTGGAACTACGAGCGCTACAGTGTGCCGGGCAAGGAAGGCGGCCGCTACTTCTACACCCGCAACGACGGCCTGCAGAACCAGGCCGTGCTGTACACCCTCAAGAACCTGGACGAGCAGCCGCGCATGCTGCTCGACCCGAATACCCTGGCGGCCGATGGCACGGTCGCCCTGGCCGGCGCCGAAGTCAGCCCCGACGGCAAGCTCCTGGCCTACAGCATCGCCGCCTCGGGTTCGGACTGGAACGAGATCAAGGTTCGCGACATCGAGACCGGCAAGGACTTGGCTGACCACGTCAAGTGGGTCAAGTTCTCGAGCACCGCCTGGACCAAGGACGGCAAGGGCTTCTTCTACAGCCGTTACGACGAGCCGAAGGAAGCCACCAAGCTGGCCGACGTCAATTACTTCCAGAAGCTGTACTACCATCGCATCGGCACCCCGCAAAGCGCCGACACCCTGGTCTACGACCGTCCCGACCAGAAGGAATGGGGCTTCGGCGGCCAGACCACCGACGACGGCCGTTATCTGATCGTCACCACGACCAAGGGCACCGCGCCGAAATACCGCGTGTCGTACAAGGATTTGTCCAAGCCAGATTCCAAGGTGGTCGACCTGATCGACAACTTCGGCGCCGGCTATGAGTTCATCGACAACGTCGGCACCGTGTTCTACTTCAGCACCGACCGCAAGGCGCCGAAGAAGCGCATCGTCGCGATCGAC
Organism: Telluria beijingensis; assembly: GCF_030770395.1. Taxonomy (GTDB): domain Bacteria; phylum Pseudomonadota; class Gammaproteobacteria; order Burkholderiales; family Burkholderiaceae_D; genus Telluria; species Telluria beijingensis. The sequence goes on from NZ_CP132480.1 coordinate 2,364,607, forward strand.
GTCAGCAAGCCTGCCGAGAACAACTGGAAGGAAATCGTCGCCGAGAGCGCCGACACCCTGGTAGGCAGCGACATCGTCAACAACCAGCTGGTGCTCGAGTACCTGAAGGATGCGCAGAGCGTCGTGCGCGTGATCTCGCTGGACGGCAAGCCGGTGCGCGAGATCGCGCTGCCGGGCATCGGCACCGTCGGCGGCCTGTCGGGCAAGCGCGGCGACACCGAGACCTTCTATTCGTTCACCGGTTTCACCAACCCGACCACGATCTACCGCCTGAACCTGCAGACCGGCCAGAGCACCGTGTTCCGCCAGCCGAAGGTCGCTTTCAACCCGGCCGACTACGAGACCCGCCAGCAGTTCTACACGAGCCGCGACGGCACCAAGGTGCCGATGTTCATCGTGTCGAAAAAAGGCCTCAAGCTGGATGGCTCGAACCCGACCTACCTGTACGGCTATGGCGGCTTCAATATCTCGCTGACCCCGAGCTTCTCGCCGGCCAACCTGGCCTGGATGGAGATGGGCGGCGTCTATGTGGTGGCCAACCTGCGCGGCGGCGGAGAATACGGCGAAGCCTGGCACCAGGCCGGCACCAAGCTGCAGAAGCAGAACGTGTTCGACGACTTCATCGGCGCGGCCGAATGGCTGGTCCAGAACAAGGTGACCTCGCCGAAGAAACTGGCGATCGGCGGCGGCAGCAATGGCGGCCTGCTGGTCGGCGCCGCCACCACCCAGCGCCCCGACCTGTTCGCGGCCGCGATTCCCGCGGTGGGCGTGATGGACATGCTGCGCTTCCACAAGTTCACCATCGGCTGGGCATGGACGTCGGACTACGGCTCGTCGGAGAATCCTGACGAGTTCAAGGCCCTGGTCAAGTATTCGCCGCTGCACAACCTGAAGGCGGGGAGCTGCTATCCGGCGACCATGGTGACTACGGCCGACCACGACGACCGCGTGGTGCCGGCGCACAGCTTCAAGTATGCCGCCGCGGGCCAGGCAGCGCAGGCAGGTGCGGCGCCGTTCCTGATCCGCATCGATACCAAGGCGGGTCATGGCGCCGGCAAGCCGACCGGCAAGCAGATCGAGGAAGTGGCCGATCGCTGGGGCTTCCTGTCGCGTGAGCTGCACATGGGTGACGCGGCCAAGACGGTTGGTGGGACTCACTAACCATTGGCTGTGATGTAGGGTGGGCGGCGGAGCCGACTCGGCGTCCCCGCCCACCCTACCGGTGCACGACCACCAGCACCGCCTTCGCCTCGGTCTTGCCGGTATTGCGAATCACATGGTCCTGGTCGGCCGGATAGCGCGCCGTCGCGCCGTGCCGCACCTTCTTCTTCTCGTTCCCCACTTCCAGCTCGACCGTTCCGGTAATCACCGTCAGGTGCTCCCCGGTGCCCGGATCGTGGGCCTGCGACGCCAGCGCCCCCCCCGGAGCGAGGATCAATTCATACCATTCATACTTGCCCGCCAGGTCCATCGGTCCCAGGATGCGCAGGGAATAGCCGGCATGCGCGCCGGGCAGGGTAGGGATTTCATGCGCATCGACAACACGGATCAGCTCGGCACTACGCACCTCGGACGATAGCAGCTCGCCGATCTGCACCCCCAGCGCATTGGCCAGGCGCCAGGTGATGGCGATGGTGGGATTGGCTTTTTCGCGCTCGATCTGGGACAGCATCGATTTCGAGACGCCGGCGATGCGCGACAGATCTTCCAGTGTCAGGCCGCGCGCCAATCGCAGGCGCTGTAGCGTGGCGCCAACTTCTGGCGGGGCATTGTTTGTTAGAGTGGTGCTCATTTTCCGTGTGCGTGCCTGTATGCGTATTGCTTAAGTCGAAACGCTTATAAGTATATTGCAAGCCGCTTGCCAAGTTCATTGGCTGGGCGTAATATTCAATATATTGAATTTCAGTTCGAGATAACGAACCAAGTTCTCGACATCGAACGAACCAACGGTACAACATCCGCCGACCGCCGGTCAAGCCGCCGGTCCAGCCAGACAACCAGGGAACAGGGGAACACCATGAGCGACCAAGCTTTCTATAGCAGCCTGCAGCAAAAACTCGCCACCTTGAAGGACGAGGGACTGTTCAAGCCCGAGCGCGTGCTGGCCTCGCGCCAGGGCGCCGAAGTGGTCGCGCAGGATGGCCGTACCCTGATCAATATGTGTGCCAATAACTACCTGGGCCTGTCGGGCGACGTCGAGACCCAGAAGGCGGCCGCCGCCGCCCTGGAGAAATATGGCTACGGCCTGTCCTCGGTACGCTTCATCTGCGGCACCCAGACCGTGCACAAGGAACTCGAAAGCGCGCTGTCGAACTTCCTCGGCACCGAAGACACCATCCTGTACGCGGCCGCCTTCGACGCCAACGGCGGCGTGTTCGAGCCGCTGTTCGACGAGAACGACGCCATCATCTCGGACGCTCTGAACCACGCCTCGATCATCGACGGCGTGCGCCTGTGCAAGGCCGCGCGTTATCGTTACGCCAACAACGACATGGCCGACCTCGAGAAGCAGCTGGTCGCCGCCACCGAAGCGGGCAAGCGTCACAAGATCATCGTCACCGACGGCGTGTTCTCGATGGACGGCACCATCGCCCAGCTGGACAAGATCGTCGAACTGGCCGAGAAGTATGGCGCGCTGACCATGATCGACGAATCGCACGCCTCGGGCTTTATGGGCGCGACCGGCCGCGGCACCCACGAGCACTGCGGCGTGATCGGCAAGATCGACATCATCACCGGCACCCTGGGCAAGGCCCTGGGCGGCGCGATGGGCGGCTTCACGTCAGGGAAAAAGGAAGTCATTGAAACCCTGCGCCAGAAATCGCGGCCCTACCTGTTCTCGAACACGCTGGCGCCGATGATCGCCGGCGCCTCGCTGGCGGTGCTGGAGCGCATCTCGAAGTCGACCGAGCTGCGCGACCGCCTGCACGAGAACACCGCCTACTTCCGCAAGGAGATCGAGCGCATCGGCTTCACCATCAAGCCGGGCACCCATCCGGTGGTGCCGGTGATGCTGTTCGAGGCGCCGGTGGCGCAGAAGTTCGCGTCCCGCATGTTCGAACTGGGCGTGCTGCTGTCGGGCTTCTTCTATCCGGTGGTGCCGATGGGGCAGGCGCGCGTGCGCGTGCAACTCTCGGCGGCGCACACCCGCGAACAGCTCGACACCGTGCTGAAGGCCTTCGAGCAGGCTGGCAAGGAACTCGGCATCATCCAGAATAACTGAGCAAGACAAGGAATACACAGCATGGAACGCATCCTCATCATCGGCGCCAATGGCCAGATCGGCAGTGAACTGGTCAGCGCGCTGGCCGACAAGCACGGCGCGCAAAACGTGATCGCCTCGGACATCGGCGACAAGAACCTGTACGGCGCCGCGCGCTACACCGTGCTCAATGTGCTGGACAAGGACAGCCTGGCGCGGCTGGTGGCGGATGAGGGCATCACCCAGGTCTACCAGCTGGCCGCGATGCTGTCGGCCACCGGCGAGAAGGCGCCTTTGAAGGCCTGGAGCCTGAACATGGACGGCCTGCTCAACATCCTCGAGATCGCGCGCGAACGCGGTGAAGCGGGCAAGCCATTGAAGGTGTTCTGGCCATCGTCGATCGCCGCCTTCGGCCCGACCACCCCGAGCGAGGACACGCCGCAGTTCACGATCATGGATCCAACCACGATCTACGGCATCAGCAAGCTGGCCGGCGAGCGCCTGTGCGAGTACTACCACAGCAAGTACGGCGTCGACGTGCGCAGCATCCGCTACCCGGGCATCATCTCGTACAAATCGCCTCCGGGCGGCGGCACCACCGACTACGCGATCGCGATCTTCCACGCGGCCCTGCGCGGCGAGACCTATGAATGCTTCCTGGGTCCGGAAACCACGCTGCCGATGATCTACATGCCGGACGCGATCCGCGCCACCATCGAGCTGATGGAAGCCCCTAGCGAACAGGTCGCGATCCGTTCCTCGTACAACGTGGCAGGCGTGTCGTTCAACCCGCGCGAACTGGCCGCCGCGATCGGCAAGGCGCTGCCGCAGTTCCGCATCGACTACAAGCCGGACAGCCGCCAGCAGATCGCCGACTCGTGGCCGAAGAGCCTGGACGACAGCCGCGCGACGAGCGACTGGGGCTGGAAGGCGCGCATCGGGGTCGACGAGATGGTCGACTCGATGCTGAAGAATATCGACGTGGGCCTCGGCGTCGCGGCCTGAATCCCACGCAATACCGCCGCGCATAACAACCAGACAGCGGCAAAGGAGACAATAATGGACATGAGCGTTTTCGATCTATTCAAGATCGGCATCGGCCCCTCGAGTTCCCACACCGTGGGCCCGATGGTGGCGGCGCGCCGCTTCCTGCTCGAGAGCGGAATGCTGGAGCAGGCGGTCGGCGTCGAAGCCCACCTGTACGGATCGCTGGCGCTGACCGGCGTCGGCCACGCCACCGACAAGGCAGTGATCCTGGGCCTGATGGGCGAGACCCCGCAGGACGTCGACCCGGTCGCGGTCGAGGACAAGCTTTCGGAAGCTGAACTCGACGGCGTGCTGCACCTGCTGGGTACGCACCCGGTTCCGTTCAGCGCGAAGACTCACCTGGTCTGGCACAAGGCCTCGACCCTGCCGGAACACCCGAACGGCATGCGCTTCGTGCTGCAACTGCAGGACGGCAGCATCATCGAGCGCGTCTATTACTCGGTCGGCGGCGGGTTCATTACCGCGGCCGGCGAGAGCCAGACACGCGCCGCCGATACTGAGACCACAGCCGTTCCGTATCCCTTCGACACGATGGCCCAGTTGCTGGAACATGGCCGCCGCAGTGGGCTGAGCATCCCGCAAATGCTGCGCGCCAACGAGCGCACGCGCATGAGCGATGAAGCGCTCGACGCCGGCCTCGACAATATCTGGCGCGTGATGCGCGACTGTATCTGCCACGGGCTGAAAACCGAAGGCCGCCTGCCGGGTGGCCTCGACGTGCGCCGGCGCGCAGCCGGGCTGTGGAAGCAGTCCCAGCAAGCCCAGCAGCAACCATTGAACGCCTTGCCGCATGACGCGGTGCAGCAGGTGAGCCTGTATGCGATGGCGGTCAACGAAGAAAACGCCGCCGGCGGCCGGGTCGTCACCGCGCCGACCAATGGCGCGGCCGGCATCATCCCGGCAGTACTGCGCTACTACGCCGAGGACTGTCGCCCGATCGACCCGCAGCGCGGCGTGCGCGACTTCCTGCTGGCCTCGAGCGCGATCGGCATGCTGTGCAAGAAAAACGCCTCGATCTCCGGCGCCGAAGTCGGTTGCCAGGGCGAGGTCGGCGTGGCCTGCGCGATGGCGGCTGCCGGCCTGGTGGCGGCGCTGGGCGGCAGCAACGAGCAGATCGAGAACGCGGCCGAGATCGGCATCGAGCACCACCTGGGCATGACCTGCGACCCCATCGGCGGCCTGGTGCAAATTCCCTGCATCGAACGCAACGGCATGGGCGCGATCAAGGCGATCACCGCTGCCTCGCTGGCCATGAAGGGCGACGGGACCCATTTCGTCAGCCTGGACAGCGCGATCGAAACCATGCGCCAGACTGGCGCCGACATGCAGGTCAAGTACAAGGAAACCTCGCTCGGTGGCCTGGCGATCCACGTGGTCACGGTCAACCACGCGGCCTGCTGATCCTGTCCTCCATGCAGACTTGGGCCCCCGCCTGCGCGGGGGCGGTGTTGTGGCGCATGCGCGCCACAACACCGTTTTTTGCAGCACAGCATACATTTCGCCCGGCTCCCACTATAATAAAGTTTCAATGTGAGCCAACCGGATCTTCAAACTGTATGCATTATGTGTCCACCCGCGCGACCAGCGCGTCCGCAGCACGCAATCCCCAGCAATTCTCCGACATCCTGTTAGGCGGCCTGGCCCCGGACGGCGGCTTGTATCTGCCGGCCGAGTACCCGCAGGTCTCCAGTGCCGAGCTCGATGCATGGCGCAAGCTGTCCTATGCCGAGCTGGCCTATGAAATCCTGCGCAAGTTTGCAACCGACATTCCCGACGCCGACCTGAAGGAGCTGACCGCGCGGACCTACACGCCCGAGGTCTACCGCAACGCCCGCGAAGGCGAGGCCGCCGCCGACATCACTCCGCTGCGCGTGCTGGAAGACGGCCCCCAGGGCAAGCTGGTGCTGCAGGCGCTGTCGAACGGCCCGACCCTGGCCTTCAAGGACATGGCGATGCAGTTGCTGGGCAATCTGTTCGAATACGCGCTGGCGAAAGAAAACGACGAACTGAACATCTTCGGCGCCACTTCGGGCGATACCGGCAGCGCCGCCGAGTACGCGATGCGCGGCAAGCGCGGCGTGCGCGTGTTCATGCTCTCGCCGCACAAGAAGATGAGCGCCTTCCAAACCGCGCAAATGTTCAGCCTGCAGGACCCGAACATCTTCAATATCGCGGTCGAGGGCGTGTTCGACGATTGCCAGGACCTGGTCAAGGCGGTCTCGAACGACCTCGAATTCAAGGCGCGCCAGAAGATCGGCACCGTCAATTCGATCAACTGGGCCCGCGTCGTGGCCCAGGTCGTGTATTACTTCCGCGGCTACCTGGCGGCGACCACCAGCAACGACCAGAAGGTGTCGTTCACGGTCCCGTCGGGCAACTTCGGCAATATCTGCGCCGGCCACATCGCCCGCATGATGGGCCTGCCGATCGACAAGCTGGTCGCCGCCACCAACGAGAACGACGTGCTGGACGAGTTCTTCCGCACCGGTGTCTATCGGGTGCGCAAGCCCTCCGAGACCTTCCACACCAGCAGCCCGTCGATGGATATCTCGAAGGCCTCGAACTTCGAACGCTTCGTCTACGAACTGGTGGGCCGCGACGCCGAGCGCACGCATGCGCTGTTCCGCAAGGTCGACACCCACGGCGGCTTCGACCTGTCCGGCGCGCCGGGCAGCGACGGCGACGAGTTCAGGGATGTGGCGAAGTACGGTTTCCTGTCCGGCCGCTCGACCCACGCCGACCGCCTGGCCACGATCCGCGACGTCGCCGACGACTACGGCATCACGATCGACACCCACACCGCCGATGGCATCAAGGTCGCGCGCGAGCACGTCCAGCCGGGCGTGCCGATGATCGTCCTCGAGACCGCGCTGGCGGCCAAGTTCAACGAGACGATCCTGGAAGCGCTGGGCGAGGACGCCGCGCGTCCCGCCGGCTTCGAGGACATCGAGTCCCTGCCGCAGCGCTTCGTCGTGATGCCGCCCGATGTGAGCCTGATGAAGGCCTACATCGCCGAACACACGGGGCTGTGATGGGCGCGCCGGTACCAGGCTCGCCCATGCTGTCGGTGCGCGAGGCGCTCGACTTCCTGCTCGAGGCGGCGCGCCCGGTCGGGCAGGCCGAGACGGTGCCGACCCTCGAGGCCAATGGCCGCGTGCTGGCCGAAGACCAGCTGGCCACGATCGACGTGCCCTCGGCCGACAATACGCAGATGGATGGCTACGCCGTTCGCGCCGAGGATTGCACCAGCGGCAGCGCCACGCTCAGGGTGGGCCAGCGCATCCCGGCCGGCAGCGTCGGCCACGAACTCGAACCCGGCACCGCGGCGCGCATCTTTACCGGCGCCCTGATTCCGCCGGGCGCCGATGCGGTCGTGATGCAGGAGCAGGCCGAGGCGGTGGGCGACAGCGTCACCATCCACCACGCGCCGCGCGCCGGCGAGTGGATCCGCCGCCAGGGCGAGGACATCGGCGCAGGTTCCGTGATCCTGGCCGCAGGCACCCGCCTGCGCAGCCAGGAACTGGGGCTGGCTGCGTCCGTCGGCCTGGCCAGCCTGCCGGTGCGGCGGCGCCTGCGCGTCGCCGTGTTCTTCACCGGCGACGAGCTGGCCATGCCGGGCGAGGTGCCGGCCGACCAGCTCAAGCCGGGCGCGATCTACAACTCGAACCGCTTCACGCTGCGCGGCCTGCTGGAGAACTTCGGCTGCGAAATCGCCGACTTCGGCATCGTGCCCGATTCGCTGGAGGCGACCCGCGCCACCCTGGTGGCTGCGGCGCGCGAGAACGACCTGATCATCACCTCGGGCGGCGTCTCGGTGGGCGAGGAAGACCATATCAAGCCGGCGGTGGAAGCCGAAGGGCGGCTGTCGATGTGGCAGATCGCCGTCAAGCCCGGCAAGCCGCTGGCGTTCGGCGAAGTGCGGCGCGAGCATGGCGCAGCGTATTTCGTCGGCCTGCCAGGCAATCCGGTCTCGAGCTTCGTGACCTTCCTGCTGTTCGTGCGGCCATTCCTGTTGCGCCTGCAGGGGGTGACGGGCCAGGTCGAGCCGCGGGGCTATACGGTGCGCGCCGATTTCGACTTGGCGAAGGGTGACCGCCGCAACGAGTTCCTGCGCGCGCGCCTGAACGCGGCCGGGGGACTGGACCTGTTCCCGAACCAGAGCTCGGGCGTGCTGACGTCGACCGTGTGGGGCGATGGCCTGGTCGACAACCCGGCCGGCAACCGCATCGCCGCCGGCGACCTGGTGCGCTTCATCCCGTTCGCCGAACTACAGCATTAGGAAAGCCATGAAGATCGATGTGAAATACTTCGCCGCGCTGCGCGAAGCGGTGGGCACCGCCCATGAACAGCTGGACTTGCCGCCGGAGGTGACGACGGTGGGCGCGGTGCGCGAACTGCTGCGCGCGCGTGGTGGTGTGTGGAGCGAGGCGCTGGCGCCGGAACGCGCGGTGCGCATGGCCTTCAGGCAGGTCATGTGCGATGGCGATACGCCGATCAGCGAAGGCGCCGAAGTGGCGTTCTTCCCGCCGGTGACCGGCGGTTGAACGACGCCGGCCCGCGAGGGCCGGCAGCACCGTCACAAGGCCGCGATCGACTGCTCCGCCAGGGCCATCAACTTCGCGCAATTATCGTTGCGCGCCGCGAAATCCTTCCACGCCGTGTTGCGCGCCACGTCCTGCCAGCCGCGCAGGGCTTCGGGATTGAGGTCGACCACCCGCGCGCCGACCCCGCGATAGACCGACACCACTGCCGCATCGTCGATGCGCGCCATCTTCATCGCGAACTGCTCCAGGTCGGCGCCGACCTTGAGGATGGCTTCCTGCTGCGGCTTGCTCAGGCGTTCGAACACGGTGCGGGACATCATCAATGGCTCGAACATGAACCAGTAGGAACCGCCGCGCGCCGTGGTCAGCGAGCGCGCCGTCTCCTGCAGGCGGAACGAGATCAGCGAGGTCGAGGACGTCAGGGCCGCGTCCAGCGCGCCGCTGCGCATGGCGGCGTGGATCTCGTTCGACGGCAGGCTGACGACGGTCGCGCCGGCGTCCTGCAGCAGCATGTCCATTTCGCGCGAGCCGCCGCGCACCTTGAGGCCGCGCACGTCCTCGGGCGTGACGATCGGATCGCCGCGCGAAGCGACGCCGCCGGCCTGCCAGATCCAGCTGACGATCACCAGGCCCTGTTCGCCCAGGATGCGCGACAGCTCGCGCCCGACCGGGGCGTTCTTCCAGCCATAACCCTGCTCGTAGGACGTGACCAGCGCCGGCATCAGCCCGATATTCGCTTCCGGCGCCTCGCTCCCGGCATAGGACAGCGGCACCAGGGCCATGTCGAGCGAGCCGCTCTTGAGCGCGCCGAACTGGGCGTTGGGCTGCATCAGGCTCGATCCCGGGTGGATCGAGAACTTCAGGCCGCCGCGCGTGCGCTTCTCGACCTCGGCCGCGAACATGCGGCACAGGCGGTCACGGAAGTCGCCCCTGGCAATACTGCCGCCAGGAAACTGGTGCGAGATATTGAGATTGTTTGGCTGCGCCCAGGCGGACTGCATCCATAGCGGACTGGTCGCGATCGCGCCCAGCATTGCCCTGCGGGTCGTAAACGACCGGTTGATTACCGACATACACATCCTCCAAGATGTTTAACGGACTGCCGGGCGAATCGTGGCTGACCTCGTCGAGCGGGCGCCATCGTTCACGCTGGCGTGTACAAGAATATTCCTGCCACACCGCATGTCAAGCGGAATATTGCAGCTATGACAAAGGCATATGCATCCCAACCCGGCAGTATCCCGCAGGCCGGGATGGCACGGCTTGATCCATCCTGGAGAATGTTCGGGTTCAGCGCTTGTTATCTATCCCCTGGTCTGCCACCACCTGGCTGGCAGATCGCCAGCGCGCGGCCACGAAAATGGCGGCGGCGGCCAGCGACCAGGCCAGGGTCGGGCCCCAGGTGTCGGCCAGGCTGTCGCCGCGCATCAGGTCGATGGCGCACAGCAGCAGGAACATGGTGCCGGAAGCCAGCAGGTACTGGCCGATCCAGTGGGTGAGTGGTCGCATGGGGGCTACTCCTTTCAACGGCGGTCGAGATAACGGCGCAGGATGCCGGCCAGCGCCAGCGGCTGGTCGATCATCAGGAAGTGGCGCGACGGTGCGATCGGGACCACCTCGACCGAGGGGATACCTTCGACCAGCATCCGGTAATGCTCGACCTTGTCGTTCACCGTCAGCGCATCCTGAGCTGCATCGTACTGGTAAAACGGGGCCACGACCAGCACCGGGGCGCTGATTTTCGCCAGGCCGGGGCGCAGGTCGAGCGCCAGCAGGTCGGCGACATAGGCGCCGACCGCCTCGCGGTCGCTGCGCAGCAGCAGCGGCGTGATGTCGTCGGCCTTGCCGATGTCGAGCACGCCCTGGCCGCGCATGTACTGGCGCTGTTCGGCGGCGTAGGCGTCCGGGCGGCTGGTGGCCATGCGCTGGCGGACGTTGAGCGCGGCCTGCGGGCGCTGCTGCGGCGGCATGTTCTCGGTGCCGGGGAAGACCGGCAAGCCGTCCAGCGCCACCACGCCGCCGATGCCGGTGCCCAGGTCCTGGGCCACGGCATAGGCCAGGGTGCCGCCCAGGCTATGGCCGACGAGGACCGGCTTGTCCAGCTTGCGCTGCGCAACCAGGCCGCGCAGGGCGGCGCGTGCGCCCTCGAACGGCGCCCAGTCGGGCGAACCGGCGGGCGCGGGCCGGCCGTCGAAGCCGGGCAGGGTCACCACGTACAGCGTGAACTCGTCCTTGAACTGCCGGATCACCTCTTGCCATACCCAGGGGCCGCTGGCCAGGCCGGGCACCAGGATCACGGGCCGGCCGCGGCTGCCGTGGCGCTCGACCAGCAGCGTGCCGGACTCGAAGCGTTCGGCCGGTTCGATGGTGGCGGCGAAGCGGTTGGCGACTGGCGCGGCCGGGGCCTGAGTCTGGGCTTGGGCGTGGGCGGGCGCGATGGACGCGACGCCAAGCGTCAGCGCGAACAGCAGGGAGGATGGTTTCATGCGGTCTCCTGATCGGGTGAGAAGATGGCTTCGACCGGCAGGCCGAACAACCGTGAGATGGCGAAGGCGAGCGGCAGGCTGGGGTCGTAGCGCCCGGTCTCGATCGCGTTGATGGTCTGGCGCGAGACGTCGAGCCGTTCGGCCAGGTCGGCCTGGCTCCAGCCCTGGTCGGCGCGCAGCGCGCGGATGTGGTTTTTCATCGCTGGCGCAGGGCCCGCACCACGGTGACCAGCGCCATCGACGCGCCCAGCACCATCCATACGGCGAACATCGACAGGCGCGGGTAGCCGGCGGTCTCGAGGAAGCCGTAGCTGAAGGTCAGCCCGGCGGTGAGGGCGGCGGCCAGCGCGAACGATTCGAGCAGGTTGCGGCGCAGGTATTCGTCGATGCGGCCGAGGTGGCGCGCGATAGCCCACAACATCAGGCAGAAGCCGATCATCGGCGACAGCAGCACCACGGTGCGCAGGACGCCGTCGTCCATCGGACGTCCATAACGGATCGACGCCACCAGCAGCAGGGAGTAGGCCAGCAGGGAGCCGGCCATTTCGCGCAGATAGACCTTGCCGGTCCGTTTCTCGTGTGTATTCGGCTTCATGTCGGGTGGCTCGCAAAGTAAAGGATGCTTTACATCGTAGGGCGAGCGGGACGCTGTGTCAAGCATCCTTTACATGGCGCCAGGCGGCCCGATTCGACTACAATGCCAGTCCTTCATTCTCCTGCCGCCGTTATGACCCATCCAGCCCCTGTTTCCAAGCGTGTCGCCGTGATCGGCGGCGGTCCCGCCGGGCTGATGGCGGCCGAGGTGCTGGCGGCGGGCGGCGTGCAGGTCGACGTCTACGATGCGATGGCCAGCGTCGGCCGCAAGTTCCTGCTGGCGGGGAAGGGCGGCATGAACATCACGCATTCCGAGCCCTACGCCGACTTCGTGCGGCGCTACGGCGCCCGGCACGACGACGTCGCGCGCTGGCTGCAAGGGTTCGACGCCGACGCCGTGCGCGCCTGGATCCACGACCTCGGCATCGAGACTTTCGTCGGCACCTCGGGCCGGGTATTCCCGCGCGAGATGAAGGCCGCACCCCTGCTGCGCGCCTGGCTGCATCGCCTGCGCGAGGCCGGCGTGCGCTTCCACATGCACCACCGCTGGCTCGGTTGGCAGGATGGGCTGTTGCGCATGGCCACGCCGGACGGCGAGCGCCTGGTCGAGGCGGACGCCACGATTCTCGCACTGGGCGGCGCCAGCTGGGCGCGGCTCGGCTCGGACGGCGCCTGGCAGTCCCTGCTCGCCGAACGCGGGGTCGAGTTGGTTCCCCTGGCGCCGGCCAACTGCGGCTTCGACGTCGGCTGGAGCACGCATTTCAGCAGCCGCCATGCGGGCGCGCCGCTGCTCACGGTTGCAGCCGGAATGCAGCAGCCGGATGGCGGGATCGCCTGGCGCAAGGGCCAGTTCGTGGTCACCGAAAGCGGCGTCGAGGGCAGTCTGGTGTATGCGCTGTCGGCGCCGCTGCGCGATGAAATCGCCGGGGAAGGCAATGCTACCCTCTGGCTCGACCTGACGCCCGACCATGACGCCGACCGCGTATTCGACGAAGTGACGCGGCCGCGCGGCTCGCGCTCGATGTCCAGCCACCTGCAAAGCCGGCTCGGAATCAAGGGCGTCAAGGCCGGCCTGCTGCACGAATGCCTGTCGCGCGAGGACTATGCCGATCCGGTCCGGCTGGCCGCCGCCATCAAGCGCCTGCCTCTGACGCTGTTGCGCCCGCGCCCGATCGACGAGGCGATCAGCAGCGCCGGTGGGGTGCGCTTCGAGGCGCTGGCGGGCAGCATGCTGCGAGAGGTGCCGGGTACGTTCGTGGCTGGCGAGATGGTCGATTGGGAAGCGCCGACTGGCGGCTACCTGCTGACCGCCTGCTTTGCCGGAGGGCGCGCGGCCGGACAGGATGTGCTGGAATGGCTGGAAACCGGTTTAACGGGGCCGCTCGAGATTCGGTGAATCAGCGAAGCGAACGGGCGCGCCTGCCGGTTTTGCGTATAGTGGTTCCATGCCTTCACCCGCCAACTATCCCACCACGCCGGACGGACGGTATTTCGTCGTCAGGGGCCGCCTCTGGCGCGCGAGCAATCCCGCACTGGCGCCGGACGAGCGGCAGGCACTGGTCGACCAGCTCATGACGGCGCGCCGCGACGTGGCGGCGGCCCTGAAGGCGCGCGACGGCAATGCCGAGCGCAGTGCGCGCCAGGCGGTCGACGCGGCCAAGCGCGCGCTGGGAGAACGCGGCCCCGTGTGGTGGACCGATGACGCGCCCGACCTCAACCGCAGGATGGTGGCCAATACGCCGTATGCGGACTGGTTCGCGGCGCTGCCGGCGCACGACGAGCGGCCAGGCTAGTCGCTGACCTTGCCGCGCAAGGCCTTGATCTGGCCGCTGCGCGTCTTGGCGTCCAGCCGCCGTCGCTGCGAGCCGCGGGTTGGCCGGGTGGGGCGCCGGACGACCGGCACGATGGCGGCCTTGTCGACCAGTTCCTGCAGGCGCCGCAAGGCGTCTTCCTTGTTCTGCTCGAGGCTGCGCGAGCCCTGCGCCTTCAGCACCAGCACGCCTTCCTGGGTGATGCGCGCGTCGCGCGAGGCCAGCAGCCGTTCCTTGACGTGCGCGGGCAGCGAGGACGCCGCGATGTCGAAGCGCGCATGCACGGCGCACGAGACCTTGTTGACGTTCTGCCCACCAGGGCCCTGGGCCCGGATCGCGCTGAATTCGACTTCGAGAGGATTGATGACGGCCATCGCGCCATTGTAAACTGGCCGGCATCGTGCGCGAATCGCGAAGATGCTGGAAAATAGCGGGTTCCGCCTCATCTTCATGGACGCTACATGACCAGTTCCGCATCCTTGTCCGGCGCACGACGCGCCGACATCAATCCGCGCCCGCTCGCGGTCGCGCTCGTTCTCATCGCGCTTGGCGCCTGGTACCTGGCGCAGGTCGTCGGTCCGCGCCAGGCCGCCCTGTACGTGGTCGGCGCGCTGCTCGGCGTCGCGTTGTACCACGCCGCCTTCGGCTTCACCTCGGCCTGGCGCGTGTTCATCGCCGACGGCCGCGGCGCGGGCCTGCGCGCGCAGATGCTGATGCTGGCGGTCGGCGTCGCGCTGTTCTTTCCGGCGCTCGCCGGCGGCACGCTGTTCGGCAATCCGGTCACCGGGCTGGTACAGCCGGCCGGCACCTCGGTCATCGTCGGCGCTTTCATCTTCGGCATCGGCATGCAACTGGGCGGCGGTTGCGCCTCCGGCACGCTGTACACGGTCGGTGGCGGCAGCACCCGCATGATCGTCACGCTGCTGTTCTTCATCGTCGGTTCGCTGATCGGCACCGCCCACATGCCATACTGGACAGCGATGCCGCAACTGCCGCCGCTGTCGGCGGTCAAGGAACTGGGCTTATTGCCGGCGCTGGCGCTGAACCTGGCCGTGTTCGCACTGATCGCATATGTGACCGTCGTGGTCGAGAAGCGCCGCCATGGGCGGCTGGTCGCGGCCCACGTGCAGCCGAAGGGCGGCGCGCGCTGGCTGCATGGCCCCTGGCCGCTGGTGGCCGGCGCGCTGGCGCTGGTCGTGCTTAATTTCGCCACGCTGGCGCTGTCGGGGCGTCCCTGGGGAGTGACGTCGGCGTTCGCGCTGTGGGGCGCCAAGGCGGCTGCCGTCGTTGGCATCGACACCGCCAGCTGGACCTACTGGTCGAGCGCCGCCAATGCCAAGGCGCTGGCAGCGCCGATCGCGTTCGACGTCACTTCGGTGATGGATATCGGCATCGTGCTCGGCGCGATGCTGGCGGCGGCGCTGGCCGGCCGCTATGCGCCGGTGTGGCGCTTGCCGCTGCGCTCGCTGGCTGCGGCGGTAGTCGGCGGCCTGCTGCTGGGCTATGGTGCGCGCCTGGCCTATGGTTGCAATATCGGTGCCTACTTCAGCGGCATTGTTTCGGGCAGCCTGCACGGCTGGTTGTGGCTGGTGGTCGCCTTCTGCGGCAATGTGGCCGGGACGCGCCTGCGTCCGCTGTTCGGGTTGGAAGTGGAGCGGTTGAAGCCGGCGGCCTGCTGATTTCGTTGTAAGCTATCGTCCTGCTCACCGGGGGACGAGATGGCAACATTCACTGGCGGTTGCCTGTGCGGCGACCTGCGCTTCGAAGCGTCCGGGCGGCCATATCGGGTCGGACTTTGTCACTGCCTCGATTGCCGCAAGCGTCATGGCGCGCTGTTTCACGCCTCGGCGGTCTTTCCGGCAGACGCGGTGACGATCACTGGCGAGGGGCGTGACTACAGGAGCAGGTATTTCTGTCCGCGTTGTGGCGCGCCGGTGTTCGACCGCAGCGGCGACGAAGTGCTGGTGTACCTGGGTTCGCTCGATGCCCCCAACCAGCTGGCGCCGACGTATGAACTCTGGAATGTGCGCCGCGAGGCATGGCTGCCGCCATTTCCCGTGGCGCGGCGCTACGAATACGATCGTGACTCGACGGACGCCACGAAGAGTGACGGCGTCGCCGCTGGCTCACGATCATTCGTGGTAACTCACGCTCCCGCTCCCCGCCCGGCTGGTACTGCGCTCCGCCGGATTACCATACACCTCGACGTCACCGCTGCCGGCCAGTGACACCTTGACCTTGCTGCGCGCCTGTACCGCGCTGTCGCCCGAACCGCTCTGGTTCACGGTCACCTCGTCGGCGCGCAGGTGCTCCGCGTCTAGATGGCCCGAGCCGGTAGTGCTGGCATCGAGCTCGCGCGCGGTGCCGACCACGGTGATGCGGCCGGAACCCATCAGGCGCGTCTCGACCCGGTCCATGGCGGCGCCGCCGTTCACGTCCAGGTCGCCGCTGCCGCTCAGGCCGACCCGGGCGGTGCGGAAGCGCCCGTTGAAGCGCACGCTGCCTGACCCATTGAGCTGCACCGCGATCTCGTCGCCCGAGAAGCCGTTGATGCTGCTGTCGCCGCTGCCGTCGATCGTGACCGCGCTCAGCGCCGGCAGGGTGAGGTCGACCACCAGCGGTTCGCGGTGGCGCAGCACCATGCCGCGGATGCCGATCTGCAGCACCTTGCCGTCGGCGGACACCTCGACGTTGCCCAGCATGCGCTGCTCGCCGCTGACCTGCAGCGCCGGGGTGGCGCCGTAGCGCAGATTGAGGTCGATCGGGCCATCGACTTCGACGATCTCGACCCCGGCCGGCACGCTGCGCGTGTCCTGGGCCACTTCGCGCCGCTCGGCGGCGGTGCTGGTGCCGGTGGCGCGCAGCATGCTGTAGCTGAGGGCGATCAGCACCGCAGACAGCACCAGGAGGGCGAATCCGATTCTCATCAAGGCGCGCATGGTGTCGTTATCCCTTCAGCAGCGACAGGTTCATGTTGACGTAGCGGCGGATGCCCAGCAGCGTGTATTTGGTCAGGACGATGGCCAGCAGGAACAGCGCGATGCCGCCCAGGACCAGCGCGCAGCCGAGGGCCACTTGCGTGGTGCGCGAGCCGGGGTCCATCTCGGTCGTGATCTGGATCTTACGCTCGGCCACCGCTTCGGCGCCGCGCATGAAGCGCGAGTTGCGGTCGTCGCGCTCGGCGCGGGCATCGCCGTCGCCGCCGTCGCCCATCGGCGCCGGTTCGTCGAACACGTGGATGCCGTTGGCGCCGATCGTGACCCGGGTCTGCGATTCGACCTGCTCGCCATCGTCGCTGACCACCATGCGGGTCAGCGGCGCGCTCAGCACCAGTTCGTTGGAGCCGGCCAGCCCGCTGGCAGTCACCGCGATGCCGGAAACATACACGCCGAAGGCCGACAGGTAGAGCGACATCAGCAGCGAGGCGAACACCGCCGCCGGAATCAGCATGAACAGGTTGAAGATCAAGAGGCCGATGCCCGACACGATGGTGCGGGCGATATTGGTGGCCGGCTTCTTGTCCTTGAGCTCACTCAGGTGGGCGCTGGTGCGCAGGGTCACCGCGACCTGGCGCGGGTCGCCCAGTTCTTCGGCCACCTCGTGCTCCGGCCGGCCGGACGCGGAGCCGTCGACGAAGCGCTGCTCGTACCAGGCCAGGGTCCTGGCCTGGGTCTCCGGCGGCAGGCCCATCAGGGCGCGCTTGAGCGCGTCGAGGTATTCCAGCTTTCCCATGGCGTGCCGCCTCGCCCTAGTAACGGCCGATGGCCGGGATGGAGCCGATCGCCAGCGCGGTCGCGTGCGCCGTGCCGCCGATCAGCTCGGGCTGGACCAGCACCAGGGTGCTCGCAAGCACCAGGACCAGGATGGCGGCGGCGCGCAGGCCGAGACGGGGTTTCATATGCATATCCATAAGACGTGTTTCGATGCTGCTACCTTACGGAAGCGCCGGATGGGGCGCCATCGGCGTGCGACAGGCTGCGCTTTTCGCGGGGCAGGGCGCCATAGGCGCGGATGGCCGTCGCCGCCGCCTGGCCGCTGCGCACCGCCGTTTCCAGGGTCGCCGGGTAGTCGCAAGCCGTGTAGTCGCCGGCCAGCACCAGGCCGGGCAGGGGTGTGATGTTGCCTGGACGTACTAATCCCGGCGTGCAGTCGAAGGTGGCGCGCTTCTCGGTGATCAGCTGGGTCCAGGCGGGAGAGGCCAGTTCCGGCCGTTCGAAGTCCTGCGCCAGCTGGGCCGCGATGGCCGCCGCCAGTTGTTCGCGTGGCAAGTTTGCCGCCTCTCCCGCGGCGCTGACGACGACTGCCAGCAAGCCATCCTGGGCCGGGTCGAGCTGGGCGCGGTCGAACACGAACTGGCCCCAGCGGCCGGCGGCGGGGTCGTCCAGCAGCGCGTAGAACGGCAGGTCGAGCCGGGTGCCGGGCGCGTATTGCAGGTAGCAGGTGGCGATCGGCTCGTGGGTCAAGGCATCCAGCTGGCCGGCCAGTTGCGCGGTCCCGGGCAGGGATGCCAGCAGGGCGGCGCTCACCGGCGCCGGGGTGGCCAGCACGACGGCGTCGAACCGCTCGGCCGGGACGTCTCCGCCCAGCGTCACCAGCCAGCCATCGCCATCGTGCGCGATCGAGGCGACTTTCTCTCCGAGAAGCACAGTATGGCCCTGGCCTGCGAGCCAGGCCCCTGCCGGTTCCGGGAACAGCGCCCCCATCGGCAGGCGCGGCAGCAGCATGTCGGAAGCGGCGCGCCGGCTGGCGCCCAGGCTGTCGCGCAGCACGGCCAGGAAGACATTGGCCGAGGCGCGCTCGGGCGGCGTGTTCAGGGCCGCGATGCACAGCGGGCGCCATAGCAGGCGGATGAGGCGCTCGGTCTGGTCGAAGCGCTCGAGCAGCTCGCTGACCGTGCAATCGTCGTTCAACTGCCAGCCCATCCAGCGCCCGGCGCTATTGAAACGGGCCAGGGCCAGCTTGTCAGCGCGTTCCAGTCCCGCGGCGCGCAGCAGGGCGACCAGCAGATGCAGCGGAGCGGGCAGGCGCGGGGCGGCGAAGTCCATCCCGGCGCCGCCCGGCGGATAGCGCATCTGCACCGGCAGGCGCAGGAATGCCGTCTTTTCAGTGACGCCGACCCGCGCCATCAGGCGCAGCGATTCGCGGTAGGCGCCCAGCAGGATGTGCTGGCCGTTGTCGAGGGCCAGGCCGCGCACCTCGACGCCGCGCGCGCGGCCGCCCAGGGTGCGGGCAGCCTCGAACAGTGTCACCTGGCAGCCCTGGCGCGCCAGCTCGACCGCCGCCGCGCAGCCGGCCCAGCCGCCGCCGGCGACGGCGACCCGCAGTCCCTGCGCCTTGCCTTCAGGTACGGACATACGTCTTCCACGCCAGCCACAGCTTGCGCAGCGGCGTGAGCGAGATGCGCTGGTTCAGCACGTGGAAGCCGTCGCGCTGGATCTCGTCCAGCAGGGTGCGGTAGATGGCGGCCATCATCAGGCCAGGACGCTGGGCGCGCCGGTCTTCCTTCGGCAGCAGGGCCATGGCCTCGTCGTAGACCGCTTGCGCACGCTCGGCCTGGAACCGCATCAGCGCCTCGAACTTGTCGCTGTGCTGCAGCTTGAGCAGGTCGTTGGCGGTCACGCCGAACTGCTGCAGGTCGTTGACCGGCAGGTAGATGCGGCCCTTGCGGGCGTCGTCGCCGACGTCGCGGATGATGTTCGTCAGCTGGAACGCGAGGCCCAGTTTCTCGGCATAGGCCAGGGTCTGCGGATTGGTGTAGCCAAAAATGCTGGCCGACAGGATGCCGACCACGCCGGCGACATGCCAGCAATAGCGCTGAAGGCCGGGATAGTCGAGGTAGCGGCTCTGGTCGAGATCCATTTCCATGCCGTCGACGATGGCCAGCAGGTGTTTTTCCTCGAGCTTGTAGGTGGCGACGTGCGGCTGCAGGGCCAGCATCACCGGGTGGGTCGGGGTGCCGCCGTACATCTTCGAGACCTCGGTGCGCCACCAGGCCAGCTTGATGCGCGCCACCGAGCCGTCGGTGGCGTCGTCGACGGTGTCGTCGACTTCGCGGCAAAAGGCGTACAGCGCCGTGATCGCGCGCCGGCGCTCGGGCGGGAGGAACAGGAAGCTGTAGTAGAAACTGGAGCCGCTTTGGACGGTCTTTTGCTGGCAGTATTCGTCTGGAGACATGAAATCGTCGTGAAATGCTGGTCGGGGCGCGGCGGAGCCGGGTGCTGCCGCGCGGTCAATCCGCTAGTTTAGCCGATGAGCGGGGAAACAGGGTCGCTACTCGGGGCATTCACATGCGCAAGGCGCCCCAGCCCACCATGCACCAGTCGGGCGCCGACAGCACTGGGCGGCGCCGGAACACGTCGTAGCCGGCATGCTCGATCCGGTCCAGGATGCGCAGGCCGCCCTGCACGATCATCCGCAGCTCCCAGCCGATGCGGCCCGGCAGGCGCTTGGCCAGCGGCGCGCCCTGCAGCATCAGCGCGCGGGTGCGCTCGACCTCGAAGCGCATCAGGGCCTGGAATGGCGCGTCGACGGTGCCCGCGCGCAGCGCCGCCTCGCTCACCTTGAAACGCGCCAGGTCTTCCAAAGGGATGTAAATGCGCCCCTTCTCCAGGTCGATTGCCACGTCCTGCAAAAAATTGGTCAGCTGGAGGGCGCTGCAGATCGCATCCGATTCGCGCAGATTGGTGGCGTCGTCGGCCCCGTACAGCGCCAGCATCATACGCCCGACCGGATCGGCCGAACGGCGGCAGTAATCGAGCAGGCTGGCGTAGTCTTGATAGCGCTGGGTGACGACGTCCTGCTTGAAGGCCGACAGCAGGTCGCGCATCGGTTCGAGCGCGAGCCGGTACTGGGCCACCACGCCGGCCAGGCGGGCGAACATCGGGTCGATCGACGCGGCGCCGGCGGCGATCCGGTCCAGCTCCTGTTCATAGGCCGCGAGGGCGGAGAGCCGCTCGTCGGGCGTGGCATTGCCTTCGTCGGCCAGGTCGTCGGCGCTGCGCGCGAAGGCATAGATCGCCTCGACCGCCGGCACCAGGCGGCGCGGCAGCAGGATCGAGGCGACAGGGAAGTTTTCGTAGTGGTCTACGGCCATTTTGGACGGATGACTCTAAAGTCATCGTGTTATCTGTTTGCATGATTATAATTGCTGGATTACAAACTGGCGCTTTCGCAGCACCGGCTCCGGCCCGAGACGCCGCCAGACAAGCCAAAGGATTGCCATCGTGTTTGCCCGATTCTCTTCTCCCGCCCTGCGCGCGGCCGTGCTGGCGCCGCTCGCCGCCGCCGCGCTGCTCGCCTGTTCCAAGCCGGCCCCTCCCGCTGAAGATGTGCGCCCGGTGCGGGTGCTGACCCTGGCCGCCGACACCGCCGGCGAACGCCTGGAATTCTCGGGCGACGTGCGTCCGCGCTACGAATCGCAACTGGGCTTCCGCGTGGGCGGCAAGATCGTCGAGCGCAAGGTCGACGTCGGCGCCACCGTCAAGCGCGGCGACGTCCTGATGCGGCTCGATCCGCAAGACCTGCGCCTGGCCGAGAGCCAGGCCCGCGCCACCCTGCGCGCAGCCGAGACCGAGCGCGACCTGGCGCGCGCCGACCATAAGCGCCACGTGGATTTGCGGGCCCAGAACTTCGTGAGCCAGGCAGTGCTCGACGCCAAGCAGAGCGCATTGAGGGCGGCCCAGGCCAATGTCGACGCCGCCCGCGCCGGCCTGCGCGGCCAATCGAACCAGTCCAACTACACCAGCCTGGCGGCCGATGCCGACGGCGTGGTGACGGCCATCGAGGCCGAAACGGGGCAGGTCGTGCAGCCCGGCGCGCCGGTGGTGCGGGTGGCGCGTACCGAAGAGAAGGAAGTCGTGATCGGCATCCCCGAAGATAAAGTCGGCCAGTTGCGCGCCGCCGGCGACGTCGTGGTGCGGCTGTGGGCCAATGAGTCGGTCGCCATCCCCGGCAAGATCCGCGAGGTGTCGCCGGTGGCCGATCCGGCCACCCGCACCTATACCGTCAAGGTAGCGCTGCCGGACAACGCCGATGTGCGCCTGGGGATGACGGCGACCGTCGAACTGGCGACCGGTGGCAATGGCGCGGCCGGCCTGCGCCTGCCGTTGACGGCCCTGGTGCAGAACAAGGGCGCGAGCGCGGTCTGGATCGTCGAGAATGGCGCCGTCAAGCTGGTGCCGGTGCAGGTGGTGGGCCAGGTACGTAACGATGTGCTGGTCACGGGCCAGGTGCGCGCCGGCCAGAACGTGGTCACCGCGGGCGTCAACCTGCTGAGGAATGGCCAGAAGGTGCGCATCCTCACGGCCGACGTGTCGCGCCGCGCCGATACCGAAGCGCTCGTGTCGGGCGACGAATCGGGCAGGGCGGGGAAATGAAGGGCTTCAACCTGTCGCGCTGGGCGCTGGAGCACATCCCGCTCACGCGCTTCCTGATCGCCGCCTGTATGCTGTTCGGGATCCTCAGTTACTTCGAGCTGGGCCAGGACGAGGATCCGCCGTTCACCTTCCGCGCGATGGTGGTGCGCGCCGTGTGGCCGGGCGCCACCGCCTTGCAGATGGCGGAGCAGGTGACCGACCCGCTCGAGCGCAAGCTGCAGGAGACGCCCTATATCCACACCATCCGCAGCTTTTCCAAGCCGGGCGAGACCACCATCATCCTCGAACTGCGCGAATCGACGCCGCCCGCCGAGACGGCGCCGGCCTGGTACCAGGTGCGCAAGAAGATCGGCGATATCGCCGGCACCCTGCCGCAGGGCGTGATCGGGCCGTTCTTCAACGACGAATTCGGCGACACCTACGGTTCCATCTTCGCCCTGTCGGGCGACGGCTTCACCTATGCCGAGATGCGGGATTACGCCGACTTCGTGCGCCAGCAACTGCTGCGCGTGCCGCTGGTGGCCAAGGTCGAGCAGTTCGGGGTGCAGAACGAGAAGGTGTATATCGAGTTCTCCAGTAAAAAATTCGCGCAATTGGGCGTGCCGTTCGAGCAGATCGTCAACCAGATCGCGACCCAGAACCAGGTAGAAGCAAGTGGGGTGCTGGTCACGCCGACCGACAACCTGCAGGTGCGCGTGACGGGCGCCTTGCGCACGCTGGGCCAGATCGAAGACCTGCAATTGCGCGCCGGCGGCACCACCTTCCGCCTGGGCGACTTCGCCACCGTCAAGCGCGGTTACCAGGATCCGCCGGCGGACAAGATGCGCTTCAACGGCAAGGAAGTCATCGGCCTGGGCGTGTCGATGCAAAAGGGCGGCAATATCATCACCATGGGCGAGGGTATGAGCGAGACGGTGGCGCGCATCCGTTCCCAGCTCCCGGTCGGCATCGAGCTCGAACGGGTGGCCGACCAGCCGCAGGCCGTGACGGCCTCGGTCGGCGAATTCGTCAAGGTGCTGATCGAGGCGGTAGTGATCGTACTGGTCGTGTCCTTCCTGGCCCTGGGCCTGCACACCAAGCCGAAGTGGCGGGTCGACGTCTATCCGGGCCTGGTGGTGGCGCTGTCGATCCCGCTGGTGCTGGCGATTACCTTCCTGTTCATGCGCATGCTGGACATCTCGCTCCATAAGATCTCGCTGGGCGCCCTGATCATCGCACTGGGCCTGCTGGTGGACGACGCCATCATCGCGGTCGAGATGATGGTGCGAAAAATGGAAGAGGGCCTGTCGCGCTTCGAGGCCGCCACCTTCGCCTATACATCGACCGCGATGCCGATGCTGACCGGGACCCTGATCACGGCCGCCGGCTTCCTGCCGATCGGCCTGGCCGAATCGGCGGCCGGCGAATACACGTTCACCATGTTCTCGGTGAATGGGCTGGCGCTGCTGATCTCGTGGGTGGTGGCGGTGACGTTCACGCCGTATATCGGCTTCCTGCTCCTGAAGGTCAAGCCGCATGCGGCGGGCGAGGGCGGCCACCACGACGTGTTCGACTCGCCCGGCTACCAGCGCTTCCGCCGGCTCGTGCATCGCTGCGTCGAATGGCGCAAGACCACGATCGCGCTGAGCCTGGGCGTGTTCGCGCTGGGCGTGTTCGGCTTCAACTTCATCGAGAAGCAGTTCTTCCCGGATTCGAGCCGCCCCGAGTTGATGGTGGAACTGTGGTCGCCCGAAGGCACCAGCTTCGCCGCCAACGAGGCGGTGGTCAAGCGTTTCGAGGCCTTCCTGGCCAAGCAGGAAGGCGTGCAGAGCGTGACGAGTTATGTCGGCACCGGCAGCCCGCGCTTCTACCTGCCGCTGGACCAGATCTTCCCGCAGTCGAACGTCTCGCAACTGGTGGTGCTGCCCGTCGACACGAAAGCGCGCGAGCGCCTGCGCCTGAAGATCGTCGAGGTCTTCAAGACCGACTTCCCCGAGGTGCGCGGCCGGGTGAAACTGCTGCCGAACGGGCCGCCGGTACCGTATCCGGTGCAGTTCCAGGTGCTCGGCCCGGACATCGGCGTGGTGCGCACCATCGCCGACCAGGTCAAGGAAGTGATGGCGGCCAACCCGAATACCCAGGGCGTCAACGACAACTGGAATGAGTCGGTCAAGGTGCTGCGCCTGGACCTCGACCAGGACAAGCTGCGCGCGCTGGGCGTGACCTCGCAACAGGTGCGGCGCGTGGTCCAGACGACGTTGACCGGCACCCCGATCGGCCAGTTCCGCGAGTCGAACCGCCTGATCGACATGGTGGTGCGCCAGCCGCTGGAAGAACGTTCGACCATCACCCGCCTGCAGGAGGCCCTGGTGCCGACCGCCGGTGGGCGCGCCGTGACCATCGGCCAGGTGGCGCGGGTGCAGTTCGTGTGGGAGCCGGGCGTGGTCTGGCGCGAAGGCCGCGAGTGGGCGATCATGGTGCAGTCCGACGTGGTGGAAGGCATCCAGGGCCCGACCGTGACCGACCAGGTCAATGCGAAGCTGGGCGACATCCGCGCCAGGCTGCCGGCCGGTTACCGGGTGGTGGTGGAGGGCGCCGCGGCCGACAGTTCCGAGGCCGAAGCCTCGATCATGGCCAATGTGCCGCTGGTGCTGTTCATCACCTTCACCCTCTTGATGCTGCAGCTGCACAGCTTCTCGCGTTCGCTGCTGGTGTTCCTGACCGGGCCGCTGGGCATTGCGGGGGCGGCGATGGCGCTGCTGATCCTCGATCGTCCCTTTGGCTTCGTGGCCAACCTGGGGGTGATTGCGCTGTTCGGCATGATCATCCGTAACTCGGTGATCCTGGTCGATCAGATCGAGCACGATATCGCCAATGGCAGCCATCCGTGGGATGCGATCGTGGAGTCGGCTGTGCGACGTTGCCGGCCGATCCTGCTGACGGCGGCCGCGGCGGCGCTGGCCATGATCCCATTGTCGCGGTCGACGTTCTGGGGGCCGATGGCGGTGGCGATCATGGGTGGCTTGATCGTGGCGACGGCGTTGACATTGTTGTTCTTGCCGGCGCTGTATGCGTTGTGGTTCCGGGTGAAAAAGCCCGAGCAGAGCGATATCTCCCTGAACCGCTAGCATTCGCACGTCGTTCCCGCCCTCGCCGGGCGCCTTGGCGGGAACCTAAGTTTGCGAGCGTTGCCGCCTGCGCATATTGCGTCACTGTGCGTAGAAACTTGGGTTCCCGCCTGCGCGGGAACGACGTATTGAAGCTGACACTTAGAGCTCAGCCTTACGCAACACCCCGCACTCCTAAAAATGATGCCCAATAGTGTCAGAAATTCCAGTAAAATAATCGTTTGAAGTTGTAGCCCCTAAACATTGGAGTGCAGGGCGGCCGGTTTCACTGTCGGTCGTCCTTTGTTTTTGTGGCAATTATGCAATCCTGAGCGAGGATGGCGAAATTGGTAGACGCACCAGGTTTAGGTCCTGACGCCAGCAATGGTGTGGGGGTTCGAGTCCCCCTCCTCGCACCACGAATAATTATTTTTTTGGACGATTTTTACAATGGCAACTGCAGTCGAAACCCTGGGTAAACTCGAGCGTCGCTTGACGATCTCTTTTCCGGTCGCTGACGTCCGTACCGAAGTCGAAAAGCGCCTGAAACAGCAGGCCAAGACGGCCCGTGCCCCGGGCTTCCGTCCAGGCAAAGTCCCCCTCAAAATGGTCGCCGCCCAGTACGGCTACCAGATCGAAACCGACGTCCTGAACGACAAGGTCGGCCGCGCCTTCAATGAAGCCGCCGTCGCCAACGAACTGCGCGTTGCCGGTTTCCCGAAAATCGAACCGAAGCAAGACGCTGAAGAAGGCACCCTGTCCTTCGACGCCACCTTCGAAGTCTATCCAGAAGTCGTGATCGGCGACCTGGCCGCCGTCGAAGTCGAGACCGTCGCCACCGAAGTGAGCGACGTCGAGATCGACAAGACCATCGACATCCTGCGCAAGCAGCGCGTGCACTACCACACCAAGGGCGAAGAAGGCGAACACGGCACCGGCGGCGAAGCCGTCGCTGCGAATGGCGACCGCGTGACCGTCGACTTCGTCGGCACCCTGGATGGCGTCGAGTTCGCCGGTGGCAAGGCCGACGACTACGCCTTCGTGCTGGGCGAAGGCCGCATGCTGCCGGAATTCGAAGCCGCCACCGTCGGCCTGAAAGTCGGCGAAGCCAAGACCTTCCCGCTGGCCTTCCCGGAGGACTACCATGGCAAGGACGTCGCCGGTAAAACCGCCGAGTTCACCATCACCCTGAAGCAGCTGGAGTGGGCGCACCTGCCGGAAGTCGACGCCGAATTCGCACAATCGCTGGGCATCGAAGACGGCTCGATCGAGAAAATGCGCGAAGACATCAAGGTCAACCTGGAACGCGAAGTGCGGGCCCGTGTCAAAGCACGTAACAAGGAAGCCGTGATGGACGCCCTGGTCAAGTCGACCGAACTGGACGTGCCGCAAGTCATGATCGAGCAGGATTCCGAGCGTCTGGCCGAAATGACCCGCCAGGACATGTCGCAGCGCGGCATGGACGTCTCCAAGCTGCCATTCCCGGCCGAGATGTTCAAGGACAAGGCAGAGCGCCGCGTGCGCCTGGGCCTGATCCTGTCGCAACTGGTCGCCGACAACAACCTGCAAGCGACCCAAGAGCAGGTGAAGGCGCAGATCGACGACTTCTCGCAAAGCTACGAAGACCCGAAAGAAGTCCTCAAGTACTATTTCAGCGACCGTCGTCGCCTGGGCGAAGTCGAAGCTCTTGTATTGGAAGAAAACGTCGTCAACTATGTACTCGGCAAGGCGAAAGTGTCGACCACGACCATCGCTTTCGATGAACTGATGGGCAGCGTCCCGCAGGCCTGATAAGCGTCGAAATGCCGGCCTGCGTGGCCGGCATTTTTTTCCATGGCCTTTTTTTAAGGAACGAGACAGGTATGATTCGTAATCCGGCATTGGATACACAAGCACTCGGCATGGTGCCGATGGTGATCGAACAGAGTGGGCGCGGCGAGCGCGCCTATGACATCTATTCGCGCCTCTTGAAAGAGCGCGTGATCTTCCTGGTCGGCCCTGTCAACGACCAGATGGCGAACCTGATCGTCGCCCAGATGCTGTTCCTGGAAAGTGAAAATCCTGACAAGGATATTTCGCTCTACATCAACTCCCCTGGCGGTTCGGTCTCGGCCGGCCTGGCGATCTTCGATACGATGAATTTCATCAAACCGGACGTGTCGACCCTGTGCACCGGCCTAGCCGCGTCGATGGGCGCGTTCCTGCTTGCCGCCGGCGCCAAGGGCAAGCGTTTCTCGCTTCCTAACTCGCGCGTCATGATCCACCAGCCTTCCGGTGGATCGCAGGGTATGGCTTCGGATATCGAAATCCAGGCCAAAGAGATCCTGTACCTGCGCGAGCGCCTCGCGCGCATCATGGCCGACAACACCGGCCAGAGCATCGAGCAAATCCACAAGGACACCGACCGCGACCGCTTCATGTCGGCTGAGGAGTCCGTCGAATATGGCATGATCGACAAGGTCCTGACCAGCCGCGGCCAAGCCTGAACCTCGTAAGAGGTGTTGGAAAAAAAACGCCCGGACGCGATCACGTTCGGGCGTTTGTTTTTTATTTCGGGTAGCATGTTCGTACGTGCACGAGTTGCGCTGCGTTGATGGCATGTCACACTCGCACTTGTTGCATGCTCGTATAAGCGTTATATTCACAGCAATTCAATAGAGTCCTGCCCCCATGTCAGACAAAAAATCCTCCAGCGGCGAAAAACTTCTGTACTGCTCCTTCTGCGGAAAGAGCCAGCACGAAGTCAAGAAGCTGATCGCGGGACCGTCGGTATTCATCTGCGATGAATGCATCGACCTGTGCAACGACATCATCCGCGATGAAACGTCGAACGTCGAAACGGTGGCGGGCGCCAAGTCCGACCTGCCGACGCCACACGAAATCACCGAATTGCTCGACCAGTATGTGATCGGCCAGCAAACGGCCAAGCGCATCCTGTCGGTCGCGGTGTACAACCATTACAAGCGCCTCAAGCACCTGGGCAAGAAAGACGAAGTCGAACTGGCCAAGAGCAATATCTTGCTGGTCGGCCCAACCGGTTCGGGTAAGACCCTGCTGGCCCAGACCCTGGCGCGCATGCTCAACGTCCCGTTCGTGATCGCCGACGCGACCACGCTGACCGAAGCCGGCTATGTCGGCGAAGACGTCGAGAACATCATCCAGAAGCTGCTGCAAAGCTGCAACTACGAAGTCGAGAAAGCCCAGCGCGGCATCGTCTACATCGACGAGATCGACAAGATTTCGCGCAAGTCCGACAATCCGTCGATCACCCGCGATGTGTCGGGCGAGGGCGTGCAGCAGGCGCTGCTGAAACTGATCGAGGGCACCATGGCCTCGGTGCCGCCGCAGGGTGGCCGCAAGCATCCGAACCAGGACTTCGTGCAGATCGACACGACCAACATCATGTTCATCTGCGGCGGGGCCTTCGATGGCCTGGCCAAGGTGATCCAGAACCGGTCGGTCAAGAGCGGCATCGGCTTCGGCGCCACCGTCAAGAGCCTTGACGACAGCTATAACGCCGAGATCCTGCTCGAAGCCGAACCAGAGGATTTGATTAAATTTGGTCTCATCCCTGAACTGGTCGGCCGCCTGCCGGTGGTGGCTGCGCTGTCCGAGCTGACCGAAGAGGCGCTGATTCAGATCCTGATCGAGCCGAAGAACGCGCTGATCAAGCAGTATTCGAAACTGCTCGAGATGGAAGGCGCCGAACTCGAAATCCGTCCTGCCGCGCTGCACGCAATCGCCAAGAAGGCGCTGGCGCGCAAGACCGGCGCCCGCGGCCTGCGTTCGATTCTCGAACACGCGCTGCTGGACGTGATGTATGAGTTGCCTAGCCAGCAAAATGTGGTGAAAGTCGTGATCGATGAAAATACGATCACGAATGGCGCGAAACCTTTGCTGATTTATAGCGAAACCGCCAAGGCTTCCGGAGAGAACTGAAAAAACGCCACACGGATGTCACAAAAGGCTTGCCGTGTGGACTTAACTCGGTACAATCGATCTCAATAAAAGAGCCAGGCTTCAATCGAAAAGCCACTCGCGGTGCGCCGCGCAGTGGCTTTTTTTATTTAGAATCGGTCTTTTATTGGAAGGGCTATATTCTCCGGCAAGTAGACGTTCTTTTACTTGTAGAAAATATTTTTGCTTGCGGTCTTGAGTTTCGACTGTCCAGCGCCCAACTTCAGCAACACGCTTTCTATAAGGTATGCCATGACAACTTCGAAATTGACCGAGCAAACAACGCTGCCGCTTCTGCCGCTGCGCGATGTGGTTGTGTTCCCGCATATGGTGATACCTCTGTTCGTTGGCCGTCCAAAATCCATCAAGGCGCTCGAAGCCGCCATGGAGCAGGGCAAGAGCATCATGCTGGCTGCCCAGAAGGCTGCCGCCAAGGACGAACCTTCTGCCGCCGACATTTATGAAATCGGCTGCGTGGCCAATATTCTGCAAATGCTGAAGCTGCCGGACGGCACCGTGAAGGTGCTGGTCGAAGGTTCGCAACGCGCCCGCATCGACAATATTACCGATGGCGCTACCCATTTCGTGGCCGACCTGACGCCGCTCAATTCGGAAATCGGCGACGATTCCGAAGTCGAAGCGATGCGCCGCGCCATCGTCCAGCAGTTCGACCAGTACGTCAAACTCAATAAAAAGATTCCGCCCGAGATCCTGGCTTCGCTGGCCGGCATCGACGACGCCGGCCGCCTGGCCGATACCGTCGCCGCCCACCTGCCGCTCAAGCTCGAGCAAAAGCAGGTGATCCTCGAGATCTTCAACGTCGCCAAGCGCCTGGAGCACCTGCTCGGCCAGCTGGAAGGCGAGCTCGATATCCTGCAGGTCGAAAAACGTATCCGCGGCCGCGTCAAGCGCCAGATGGAGAAATCGCAGCGCGAGTACTACCTGAACGAACAGGTCAAGGCGATCCAGAAGGAATTGGGCGAAGGCGAAGAGGGCGCCGATATCGAGGAGCTCGAGAAGAAAGTCATCGCCGCCAAGATGCCGAAGGAAGCCCTGGAAAAAGCCCAGGCCGAGATTCGCAAGCTCAAGCTGATGTCGCCGATGTCGGCCGAAGCGACGGTCGTGCGCAATTACATCGATACCCTGGTGTCGCTGCCATGGAAGAAGAAGTCGAAGGTTACCGCCGACCTCGAGAACGCCCAGAACGTGCTCGAGCAGGATCACTACGGCCTCGACAAGATCAAGGAACGCATCCTGGAATACCTCGCGGTGCAGCAGCGCGTCGACAAGCTGAAGGCCCCGATCCTGTGCTTCGTCGGTCCTCCGGGCGTCGGTAAGACCTCGCTGGGCCAGTCGATCGCGCGCGCCACGAACCGCAAGTTCGTGCGCATGGCGCTCGGTGGCGTGCGCGACGAGGCCGAGATCCGCGGCCACCGCCGTACCTATATCGGTTCGATGCCGGGCAAGGTGTTGCAGTCGCTGGCCAAGGTCGGCGTGCGCAACCCGCTGTTCCTGCTCGACGAGATCGACAAGATGGGCGCCGACTTCCGCGGCGATCCGTCGTCGGCCCTGCTCGAGGTGCTGGATCCGGAACAGAACCACACGTTCTCGGACCACTATCTCGAAGTCGACTTCGACCTGTCGGACGTGATGTTCGTGGCGACCTCGAACTCCTTCAATATCCCGCCGGCGCTGCTGGACCGGATGGAAGTCATCCGCCTGTCGGGTTATACCGAAGACGAGAAGACCTCGATCGCCCAGCGCTACCTGTTGCCGAAGCAGTTGAAGAACAACGGCCTGCGCGAAGACGAGATCAAGGTCGAAGAGTCTGCGATCCGCGACATTATCCGCTACTACACCCGCGAAGCCGGCGTGCGTTCGCTCGAGCGCGAAGTGTCGAAGATCTGCCGCAAGGTGGTCAAGATGCTGCTGCTGAAAAAAGGCTCGACCGCGGCCGAGAAGCGCGTGATCGTCAACGCCAAGAACCTGGATAAATTCCTGGGCGTGCGCCGCTATGACTTCGGCGTGGCCGAGAAAGAGAACCAGATCGGCCAGGTGGTTGGATTGGCGTGGACCGAAGTGGGCGGCGACCTCTTGACCATCGAGGCCGTCAACGTGCCGGGCAAGGGCGGCATCATCCGCACCGGCACCCTGGGCGACGTGATGAAGGAATCGATCGAGGCAGCCCGCACTGTGGTCCGTTCACGTGCGCAGCGTTTCGGCATCAGGAACGAAGTGTTTGAGAAAACCGACATCCACATCCACGTTCCTGAAGGCGCGACGCCGAAGGACGGTCCATCGGCCGGCATCGGCATGACGACCGCGCTGGTCTCGGCCTTCACCGGCATCCCGGTGCGCGCCGACGTGGCGATGACGGGCGAGATCACGCTGCGCGGCGAAGTGCTGCCGATCGGCGGCCTGAAAGAGAAGCTGCTGGCGGCGCATCGCGGCGGCATCAAGACGGTGCTGATCCCGGAGCAGAACGTGAAGGACCTGGCCGAAATCCCGGACAACGTCAAGAACAAGCTCGAGATCGTCCCGGTGCGCTGGATCGAGAAGGTGCTCGAAGTCGCGCTGGAGCGCCAACCGGAAGCGCTGCCCGATGTGCCGGCCGTCGCCGTGGCGCCAAGCCCGAGCGAAGGGCAGGGCGAAGTGGTCAAGCACTAAGCTCGTTAAGCAGTTCATGGAGCAGGCGCCCACGTGGCGCCTGTTTTTTTTCGCTGCACCAGAACGTCGTGCCCGCGCAGGCGGGTACCCAAGTCATTCGCGTAAAGGCGGCGTTGGCGATCGACGCCTGTATGCAGGCTTGGGTACCCGCCTTCGCGGGTACGACGTCGAGTATCCGCTACGTCGCGGACGCGCCAGAACGTCAATACTGGCGGGCTTTTTGACCCGCTGACCGAAGCCTTCCTCGGCCATGCAAGCTTGACATCCCTATGTTGCCCTTGTTTAATATACGCTTGCACTTTTGCACCAATGGCGCGATGTGCGTCACGAACGGAAAACGAGGAAACGAGTGAACAAGACAGAACTGATCGAAGAAATCGCGAAGTCCGCGGACATTACGAAGGCCTCCGCAACGCGTGCACTCGACGCCATGATCGAAGCCGTGACCGAGACCCTGAAGAAGAACGACAGCGTGACGCTGGTCGGCTTCGGCACCTTCACCGTGGGCGAGCGCGCAGCGCGTACCGGCCGCGATCCACGCACCAAGGAACCCATCAAGATCAAGGCTGCGAAGGTTCCGAAATTTAAGGCTGGTAAAGCGCTGAAAGATGCAGTAAACTAATGCCTTCTTCGCGATGACAAGCGTAGAAAGCAGCAGGATAATGTTGGTTCCGTCCTGATGCTGCGTTGATTGTTTTTTGCTGGAGCGGTAGTTCAGTTGGTTAGAATACCGGCCTGTCACGGCGGGGGTCGCGGGTTCGAGCCCCGTCCGCTCCGCCAACAAAAAACATGAAACACAAGTCTGGAGCGGTAGGTCAGTTGGTTAGAATACCGGCCTGTCACGCCGGGGGTCGCGGGTTCGAGCCCCGTCCGCTCCGCCAACAAAAAACATGAAACACAAGTCTGGAGCGGTAGTTCAGTTGGTTAGAATACCGGCCTGTCACGCCGGGGGTCGCGGGTTCGAGCCCCGTCCGCTCCGCCAACAAAAAACATGAAACACAAGTCTGGAGCGGTAGGTCAGTTGGTTAGAATACCGGCCTGTCACGCCGGGGGTCGCGGGTTCGAGCCCCGTCCGCTCCGCCAGAATTCAGTAAGACAGGGGCAGCTCACCACGAGCCGCCTCGAAACGAGAAGAGGCGAACGCGAGTTCGCCTTTTTTTTTTAACTAGTGCTGTTAATGCATTCTCAACCTTGAATGGCTGACCATGTTTGAATTTATTCGGACCCACAAGCGCTGGATGTACGGGATCCTGCTGCTCTTGATCATTCCCTCGTTCGTGTTCGTCGGGATGGAGAGTTACCAGAGCAATGATGGCGGCGCCGGTGTCGCCACCGTCGACGGCCAGAAGATCACCCAGCAGGAATGGGAAGATGCGCAGCGCCGCCAGATCGACCAGGCGCGCCAGATGATGGGCGCGCAGTTCGACCAGAAGATGTTCGAAACGTCGGAAGCCAAGCAGGCGATCCTCAACAACCTGGTCGCCGAACGCGCCATCAACGTCGAGATCAACCGCGCGCACATGACCGTGAGCGATGCGACCCTGCAGAAGACCATCATGGACATCCAGCAGTTCCGCCTGCCGGACGGTGGCTTCGACATGGAAGGCTATAAGGCCGCGCTGGCGGCGCAGGGCATGACGCCCGAGATGTTCGACCAGCGCCTGCGCCGCGACCTGGCAGTGCAGCAGTTGTCGGGCTCCATCCAGGCTACCGCCTTCGCGCCGCGTACCGTGTCCAACCGCCTGTCGGACATCAACGACCAGGAACGCGAAGTGCAGGAGCTCGTGTTCCCGCTCGCGACCTACCTGCCGCAGGTGAAGGTCACCGACGAGATGGTCAAGGCCTATTACGACAAGAACGCGCAGCTGTTCCAGATCCCGGAGCAGGTGAAGGCCGAATACGTCGTGTTCGATGCGTCGACCGTCGAGGGCCAGGTGCAGGTGAGCGATGCCGAAGTCACCGACTTCTACAACAAGAACCTCAAGAACTACACCACGCCCGAGCAGCGCAGCGCGAGCCACATCCTGATCACGATGTCGCGCGACGCCAGCGCCGCCGACCAGGCAGCGGCCAAGAAGAAGGCCGAAGCCGTGCTGGCCGAGGTGCGCGCCAATCCGGACAACTTCGCGGCGATTGCCAAGGCCAACTCGCAAGACCCGGGCTCGGCCCAGTCGGGCGGCGACCTGGGCGTGGTCGAGAAGGGCCTGTTCGTGAAGTCGGTCGAGGATTCGATCTACGCGCTGAAAGAGGGCGAGACGAGCGGCCTGGTGCAGTCGGAATTCGGCTGGCACATCATCAAGGTCACCGGCATCAAGCCGTCGTCGCAGCGTTCGCTGGACGACGCGAAGGCCGATATCGCCGCCGATCTCAAGAAGCAGAAGATGTCGGCCAAGTACACCGAACTGGCCGGCGTGTTCAGCGAAACCGCGTATGACCAGTCCGAGAGCCTGAAGCCGGTCGCCGACAAGCTCAAGCTGCAGATCCAGACCGTCGACAACCTGACCCGTACGCCGAACCCGGCGCTGGGCGATGCGCCGGTCAACAACGCCAAGTTCCTGGCGGCCCTGTTCAGCACCGACGCCGTCAAGAACAAGCGCAACACCGAAGCCGTCGAAGTGGCGCCGAGCGTGCTGGTGTCGGGCCGCGTGGTCGAGTTCCGTCCAGCCTCGAAGCGTCCGCTGGCCGAAGTCGATGCGCAGATCCGCCAGCGCGTGACGCTGGAAGAAGCGGCCCGCCTGGCGCGCGCCGCCGGCGAAGCGAAGCTGAACGCCGCCAAGGCGTCGGGCGACGCCACCGGCTTCGCCGCGCCTGTCGTCGTGTCGCGCACCAAGGAGCCAGCCATCAACCAGACCGCCGCGATCGCCGTGCTGAAGGCCGACGTGACCAAGCTGCCGGCCTATGTCGGCGTCGAGGTGCCGGGCCAGGGCTATGGCGTCTACCGCATCGGCAAGGTCTCGCAGCCGGCTACTCCGGATGCGGCGCGCCGCAAGCAGGAATCCGACCAGATCGGCCAGCTGGTGGGCCAGCAGCAGATGGTCGATTACGTCGAGGCGCTCAAGGCCAAGGCCAAGGTGAAGATCAACGTCCAGCCGGCTGAACTCGGCGCGAACAACGACGCTCAGTAAGCGGATCGATCAATATCAAAAAAGCCCGGCTGCTCGCGCAGCCGGGCTTTGTTTTTATTGGAGAGGCTCGAATACGTAGGGCGGACGGGTCTCCCGTCCACGCGTTCAGCCAGTGCGTGCGTTTCCACGGCGCGGCCGATAGTTGAACGCGTGGACGGCGTAGCCGTCCACCCTACGGGTGTAGGCGACGCGCAGCTTTGAGGAAGTCTTCCGGTGCGATGTCGTCGAGCTTCAGCACCTCGGCCTGCGGATATCGCACGAAGTTGCGATCGATCGAGCGCAGGTAGGCCGGATCGTAATGCTGCACCAGCAACTGGTCGACCAGCTCCGGCATCTCGCCGTTATCCGCCATCGCATGCCAGGCGTCGATCCTGGCGCGCCCATGCAGCTGCACCAGGTGATCCAGCTGCGCATTCAATGCCGACGGATCGGCGCAGAAATGGTCGTAATCTTCCATCAGGAGCCGCACGCGGTTCGAGCGCGACAGCTCGACGGCGATGCAGGGCGCCGCGCGCATGCGCTCCATGACCAGGCCCGGCACGCGCAGGTTGCCGACCTTCTTGCTCTCGGATTCCACGAACACCGGCTTATCCGGATCGAAGCGGCGCAGCCTGTCCCACACCAGGCTTTCGAACATCTTCTGGGTCGGCTGCGGCTCATTCGGCAGGTGGCCCAGCACAGAGCCGCGATGGGCGGCAAGCTTCTCGAGGTCGAGCACCTGCGCGCCGATGCCGTCCAGCGTCTCGAGCAGCCGGCTCTTGCCGCTACCGGTGGTGCCGCAGATGACGCGCAGGTCGAGCGCGGGCGGGTTCTCCAGCGCCGCGCTGACGTGGGCGCGGTAGGTCTTGTAGCCGCCTTCGAGCTGCACCACCGGCCAGCCGATGCGCGCGAGGATGTGGGCCATCGCGCCGCTGCGGTTGCCGCCGCGCCAGCAATACACCAGCGGACGCCACTCGCGCGGCTTGTCGGCCCACAGGGTGTCGATGTGGCGCGCGATATTGTGGGCGATGATGGGGGCGCCGACTTTCTTGGCTTCGAAGGCGCCGGTCTGCTTGTACAGCGTGCCGACGCGGATGCGCTCCTCGTCGTTCAGCACCGGGCAGTTGATCGCGCCGGGAATGTGGTCGAGGGCGTACTCGGCCTCGCTGCGCGCATCGATGATGGTGTCGAATGCGTCGAGTTGCGGCAGCAGGGCGTCGAACCCCAGGACTTCCGGATACTTCATGCTCATTGCTGATTTACTTCTTGATGAGGGCCGCGAACTGCGGCCAGATGTTATTCAGGATGATCGGATGCGCCTGCGCGGTCGGATGCAGGCGGTCCTGCTGGAACAGCGCCGGCTTGTCGGCCACGCCTTCGAGCATGAACGGCACCAGCGGCGACTTGGTCGACTTGGCGACGGTCTCGAACATGGAGAAGAAGCGTTCGGTGTAGGCACGCCCGTAGTTCGGCGGCATGCGCATGCCGACCAGCAGCACGCGCGCCTTGTTCTCGTGCGCCATCGCGATCATGGCGCGCAGGTTGGCCTCGGCCGAGGGCACCGGCAGGCCGCGCAGGCCGTCGTTGGCGCCCAGTTCGATCACGACGATGTCGGGACGATGCTGCTTGATCAGGGCCGGCAGGCGCGCACGGCCGCCGCTGGTGGTGTCGCCGCTGATGCTGGC
This sequence comes from Telluria beijingensis, assembly GCF_030770395.1. Taxonomy (GTDB): domain Bacteria; phylum Pseudomonadota; class Gammaproteobacteria; order Burkholderiales; family Burkholderiaceae_D; genus Telluria; species Telluria beijingensis. Next base: position 2,401,165 of record NZ_CP132480.1, read on the forward strand.
GTTGACCACCTTGGCATCGATCTTTTCGCGCTTGAGTTTTTGCTCGAGCAAGGCCACCCAGCCCGCGCCGCGCGCGATGCCGTATTCGGCCGACAGGCTGTCGCCCACCACGAGCACGGATTTTGGTGCAGAATAAGCGTTCGCCGTCGCTCCCCACACGAGGAATACGACGACAGTCAAATTTTTAAGAAAAGCTAGCATGCGTGATCATCCCGAGGCATTCAAAAACGGCGTCAACGACGCCAGCGTCAATGCAGGCCGTCCGCCCGCGATCCAGGTAAGCGGTTTGTCGAAGAAGGTGGCCGATGCCAGCGGCGAGCTCACCATCCTGCAAGACATCGATTTTACCGTGCAAGCGGCCGAGACGCTCGCCCTGGTCGGCGCATCGGGTTCGGGCAAGTCGACCCTGCTCGGATTGCTGGCCGGTCTCGATACGCCGTCATCGGGCACCGTGCTGCTCGATGGGACCGACATCTTCGCCCTCGACGAGGACGGCCGCGCAGCCTTCCGCAAGGCCAAGCTGGGTTTCGTGTTCCAGTCGTTCCAGCTGCTGGCCCACCTGACCGCACTCGAGAACGTGATGCTGCCGCTCGAATTGCGCGGCGATGCTGGCGCCCGCGAGAAGGCGACCGAGATGCTGGGCCGCGTTGGCCTGTCGAGCCGCCTGAAGCACTACCCGAAATTCCTGTCCGGCGGCGAGCAGCAGCGGGTCGCGCTCGCGCGCGCCTTCGTGACCGAGCCACCCTTGCTGTTCGCCGACGAACCGACCGGCAGCCTGGATGCGGCGACCGGCGAATCCGTGATCCAGCTGATGTTCGAACTCAATCGCGAACGCGGTTCGACCCTGGTGCTGGTGACGCACGATCCCGGCATGGCCGCGCGCTGCAGCCGGACCATCACGATTGCTGCCGGCCGCCTGGCCGGGTAAAGACGGTCAGCGGCTGGCGGCATCCTTCACCAGCCGGTTGAGTACCTTGCGCATGGCGGCAGGCAATTCGCCGGCCGTCAATCCGATCGGGCCGACGCCCTCATCGACCAGCGCATCGGCGGCCGCGCCATGGATCCAGGCGCCGGCAGCCGCCGCTTCCCAGGCCGGCCAGCCCTGTGCCAGCAAGGCGCCGCAGATCCCCGCCAGCACGTCGCCGCTGCCCGGCGTGGCAAGGCCGGCATTGCCGGTCGGGTTGACCAGTACGTGACCGTCGGGCCGCGCGATCACCGTGCCGGAACCCTTCAGGATCACCGTCGCATTGGTGCGCAGCGCCATCTCGCGCGCCGACGCCAGGCGGTCCGACTGCACCACCGCCACCGTCATGCCGAGCAGGCGCGCGCCCTCGAGTGGATGCGGCGTCAATACCGCCGGCGCCGCCCGCTGCGCCAGGCGCGCTTGCAGGTCGGGGCTGGCGCCGATCAGGTTCAAGGCATCGGCGTCGATCACCAGGGGGCTGTCGCCATCGAGCGCCTTGGCCAGCAGGCGGATCGCATTGGCCGAGTCGCCCATGCCGGGGCCGATCACCAGGGTGCGGCCAAGGAAATCGACGTCGTCGGCCGCGCGGAACATGATTTCGGGCTGGCTGCTGTCGTAGCCGGGCGGCGTGCCCAGCGCGGCGACATAGACCCGGCCCGCGCCCGCATACAGCGCGCCGCGCGCCGCCAGCACCGGCGCGCCTGCCATGCCGTGGGCGCCGCCGACGACGGCGACGTCGCCGAAGCTGCCCTTGTGCGTATTGTGGCGCCGTGCGGTGAAGCGGCTGGCGAACAGCGGCAGCCCGCTCAGTTGCGCCGTTGCGCGCGGCAGCATGTCGTCGCCAAAGCCGAGCATGTCGACCCTGACGTGGCCGGCGTGGTCGCGGCCATCGGCAGTGTGCAGGCCGGGCTTGTCGCCCAGGAAGGTAACGGTGTGGGTTGCGCGCACGGCGATGCCGTCCGGGCCGATCACGGCGCCGGTGTCGGCATCCAGGCCGGACGGCACGTCGAGCGCCAGGACCGGGCAGCGTATCGCGTCGAGCCCCAGCACCAGTTCGCGATAGTCGCCGTCGAGGGGGCGCTCCAGCCCGATGCCGAACAGGCCGTCCACGACCAGGCCCCATTCGGCGTCGGGCGGCAGCATGTCGATCCAGCCGACCGAACCGGATCTGGCGCGGTCATAGGCGGCCGCCGTCTCGGTCGATGCATCGCGCTGTCCGGGCAGGTGCAGGACGGTGGCGTCGATGCCGCTTTCTGCCAGGTTGGCCGCGGTTTCGAGCGCATCGCCGCCATTATTGCCGGGGCCGGCCAGGACGAGCACCGGCTGGTCGCGCCTGTCTCCCAGCAGCTCGAGGACGTAGTGCGCGGCGGCCTTGCCGGCGCGCTGCATGAGCGTGCCCGGCGGCAGTCCAACCTGGGCGGCCTGTTCGATGGTGCGCAGTTGCGCGACGGTGTAGAGATCTCGTTCCATGCTCATAAGGGGGTGGTGAAGCCAGTCTCGATTGTCGTGCATTTCCGCCAACGTTGTCGCGCCGTCCGATCTACAATAGGCGCTTCACTCGTACAGCAGGAGCAAGGCATGGATTGGCAGTTCTGGATCGACCGCGGCGGCACCTTCACCGACATCGTGGCGCGGCGCCCGGATGGGCAGCTCGTCACCCACAAGCTGCTGTCCGAGAACCCGGAACAGTACCGCGACGCCGCAGTGGCCGGCATCCGCCACCTGCTGGGCGTGGCCGCGGGAGAGCCGCTGCCGGCCGCTGGCGTCGAGGCGGTCAAGATGGGCACCACCGTCGCCACCAATGCGCTGCTCGAGCGCAAGGGCGAGCCGACGGCGCTGGCCATCACGCGCGGCTTCCGCGACGCCCTGCGCATCGCCTACCAGAACCGGCCGCGCCTGTTCGACCGCCACATCGTGCTGCCCGAGCTGCTGTATGCACAGGTGGTCGAGATCGACGAACGCATGGGCGCACGCGGCGACGTCGTGCTGCCGCTCGACGAAGCGGGCGCACGCGCAGGCCTGCAGCAGGCGTTTGACGCCGGCCTGCGCTCGCTGGCGATCGTGTTCATGCACGGCTACCGCCATACGGCGCACGAGGCGGCGGTGGCCCGCATTGCGCGCGAGATCGGTTTTACCCAGGTGTCGGTGTCGCACGAGGTGAGCCCGATGATGAAGCTGGTGGCGCGCGGCGACACCACCGTGGTCGATGCCTACCTGTCGCCGATCCTGCGCCGCTACGTCGACCAGGTCGCGGGCGAGCTGCCGGGCGTGAACCTGCAGTTCATGCAGTCCAATGGCGGCCTGACCGATGCGCGCGCGTTCCAGGGCAAGGACAGCATCCTGTCCGGACCCGCCGGCGGCATCGTCGGCATGGTGCGCGCCAGCCGGCTCGCCGGCTTCGAGAAGGTGATCGGTTTCGACATGGGCGGCACGTCGACCGACGTCTCTCATTTCTCCGGCGAGTTCGAGCGCGTGTTCGAGACCCAGGTCGCCGGTGTGCGCATGCGCGCGCCGATGATGAGCATCCATACGGTCGCCGCCGGCGGCGGTTCGATCCTGCATTTCGACGGCAGCCGCTATCGCGTGGGGCCGGACAGCGCCGGCGCCAATCCGGGCCCGGCGAGCTATCGTCGCGGCGGACCGCTGGCGGTCACCGACTGCAACGTCATGCTGGGCAAGGTGCAGCCGAATTACTTCCCGCGGCTGTTCGGCCCGAGAGGCGATGAGGCGCTCGATGCCGATGCGGTGCGCGCGCGCTTCGACGAGATGGCAGACCGGATCGGCGCCGCCACCGGCGAACGGCCGGCGCCGGAAGCGGTGGCCGAGGGCTTCATCCAGATTGCAGTCGGCAATATGGCCAATGCGATCAAACAGATTTCCGTACAGCGCGGCCACGACGTCACCGAATACGCGCTGACCAGCTTCGGCGGCGCCGGCGGCCAGCATGCCTGCCTGGTGGCCGATGCGCTGGGCATGAAGACGGTGTTCATCCACTCGCTGGCAGGCGTGCTGTCGGCCTATGGCATGGGCCTGGCCGACCAGACCGCGATGCGCGAGCAGGCGGTGGAAGAAAAGCTGTCGGATGCTGCGCTAGATGCGCTGGCGACGCGCCTGTCGACCTTGGGCGAGGCGGCGCGCGGCCAGTTGCTCAAGCAAGGCGTGGAAGCGGGGAGCATCGCCCTGGTCGAGCGCGTGCACCTGCGCTATGAGGGCACCGATTCGGCGCTGGTGGTGCAGTTCGACGACGTGGCATGCATGCAGGCGCAGTTCGAGCAGGCCTATAAACGGCGCTATTCATTCCTGATGCCGTCGCGCGCGCTGGTGGTCGAGGCAGTGTCGGTGGAAGCGATCGGGCAGTCCGATGCGCCGCCGGAGCAGCCCGTCGGCGCGGCGACGCAAGAGGCAGCGCCGTCGCCGCAGGAACGCGTTCGCATGTACAGCGGCGCCCAGTGGCACGAGACCGGCATCCATGCCCGTCGTACACTGCAGCCAGGGCACGTGGTGCGCGGCCCTGCCATCATCGCCGAAGACAATGCGACCACGATCGTGGAGCCGGGCTGGCAGGCGCAGGTCACCAGCTATAACCACCTGGTGCTGCAGCGGGTCGAGGCCTTGCCCGAGCGGCGTGCGATCGGCACCACCGCCGATCCGGTGATGCTCGAGATCTTCAACAACCTGTTCATGTCGATCGCCGAGCAGATGGGGCTGCGCCTGCAGAATACGGCGTACTCGGTCAACATCAAGGAACGCCTCGACTTCAGCTGCGCAATCTTCGACCACGACGGCAACCTGGTGGCGAACGCACCGCACATGCCGGTGCACCTTGGCTCGATGGGCGAGAGCATCAAGACCGTGATGCGCGAGAACGCGGGCCGCATGCGCTCGGGCGATGTGTATGTGCTCAACGATCCGTACAACGGCGGCACCCACTTGCCCGACGTGACCGTGATCTCGCCGGTGTTCGACGAAGCCGGGGCAGAGATCCTGTTCTATGTCGGCTCGCGCGGCCACCACGCCGACATCGGCGGCACCACGCCCGGCTCGATGCCGCCGGATTCGAACCACATCGAGCAGGAAGGCGTGTTGATCAACAACTTCAAGCTGGTCGACGGTCTTGACGGCATCCTGCGCGAGGAGGCGGCGCGCGCGATGCTGCAGGGCGCGCGCTACCCGGCGCGCAATCCCGACCAGAACATGGCCGACCTGCGCGCGCAGGTTGCGGCGAACCAGAAGGGCGTCGAAGAGCTGCGCAAGATGGTGGCGCACTTCGGCCTGGATGTGGTGCGCGCCTATATGGGTCACGTGCAGGACAATGCCGAGGAAGCCGTGCGGCGCGTGATCTCGGCTTTGACGGACGGCAGCTTCCACTACGAGCTCGATAACGGCGCCCACATCGACGTCGCGATCCGCGTCGACCAGGCCGCGCGCAGCGCCGAGATCGATTTTACGGGCACGTCGAACCAGCTGCCGAACAACTTCAACGCGCCGTCGGCCGTGTGCATGGCGGCGGTGCTGTACGTGTTCCGCACGCTGGTGGACGACGAGATTCCCCTGAACGCCGGCTGCCTGAAACCGCTGAAGGTCATCATCCCGCCCGGCTCGATGCTCAACCCCCACTATCCAGCCTCGGTGGTGTCGGGCAATGTCGAGACCTCGACCTGTATCACCAATGCGCTGTATGGCGCGCTGGGCGTGATGGCGGCGGCCCAGGGCACGATGAACAACTTCACTTTCGGGAATGCGCGCTACCAGTATTATGAGACCATCTCGGGCGGATCGGGTGCGGGCGAGGGCTTCAATGGCACCGACGTAGTGCAGACAAATATGACCAACTCCCGGTTGACCGATCCCGAGATCCTCGAGTTCCGCTTCCCGGTGCGACTGGAGAGCTACGAGATCCGGCCGGGTTCGGGCGGGGCAGGGCGCTGGCGCGGCGGCAACGGCGGGGTGCGCAAGGTGCGCTTCCTCGAGCCGATGACGGCGGCGATCCTGTCGAACAACCGCATTCACGCGCCATTCGGCATGGCCGGCGGCCACGAGGCGCAGCGTGGCCGCAACCGGGTCGAGCGCGCCGACGGGCGGGTCGAAGAACTCGGTCATATCGGCAAGACCGATATGCAGGTGGGCGACGTGTTCGTGATCGAGACGCCGGGCGGCGGTGGATTCGGCCAGTGACGGCGCGTGAATACGCCAGGCGTCGTAAGACGTTCGAACGGGAAATGCTGAAGGCGCTGGCGCCGGCGTTGAAGGGCAGCGGCTGGAAGAAATCCGGCCACACGCTGTTCAGACAGGCGGGAGCGTATTTCCTGCAGATCGATATCGGGGTCCACGCTATCGAGGAAAAGACCGTGCTCACGCACCGCATCAAACCGATGGCGCTCGACCCGATTCTTTGGGACATACTCGGGATGCCCGAGAACGCACACGAACCGCTGTCATTACGCGCGCGCGGCGCGTTTACCTGTTGGGGAATCGCGGTGGACGAAGTTGTCGATGAGGGGCGTTACGAATCCGGAATCGCCGCCGCGGCATCGATCGCTGCTTTCGCCCGGCGAAGTACATCAGGCATCGACGCTGCACTGGCGAACATGGATTTTTCCGAACGCCTGGCTGCGCATCCTTGGCAGGTGGAACGGGGAGTGTATGCGGTCGAACTGGTGGTTAGCCTGATCAACGACGGCGACTGGGAGGCTGCGGCGCGCTTGGCCGCTGCCTGCGAGCACGGCGAGTGTGCGGCAATGTGCGGCTTCTCGAGCGGCGGAAAATCGTTCCACCGCCTCGCCCTCGAGTGGATCGAAGCCGGGAAGGCCTTGTCGCGGTTTTCGCGCTGACCGCGCCAAGCCGGCGTTCAGCGCCGCCGATGATCGCGTCCGCGCCCACGCTGTCCATGGTCGCCGCGCCCGCCACGATGGCCACGCCATTCGTGTCCGCCGCGGTGCCGGTGTCCCCAGCCGTGGCCTCTGTCATGGCGTGGGCCGCGGTCGTAATAGCTGAACCCCAGGCCGAGCGACAGCGGAGGATAGGCATAGGCCGGCCCCGTATACGGGTAGCCGCCATAATAGGAGTCTGCAGGATAGGTTGAATAGGTGGAATAGCCGTATGCCGGAGCATACCCGGCGTCATGGATGGCATACGGCGGTCCGTAGACCGCGCAGCCACCAATGCCGCTCGCGAGCAGTAGCGAAAATATCAGGCGTTTCGCCGCGCCCATCATCTGCAGGTTCATGGCAGCCCCCACCCGGAAGATGATTCATTCTAGGCCCGGATGCCATGCAGTAAGCGATTGATTTGTAAGGAATTGCTACGCAGGGAGGTCAGCGCGCGTCGGCAATGCCGTACTTGCGCCGCGCCGCCATGTACTCATCGACCAGCGCCGCCAGCCGCGGATGCTGCGCATCCTGCGCCTGTATCCCTTCGAGCAGCCTGGCCGCAGTCTCGCCCAGCGGGTGATCCCACCCCAGCTCGTTCACCTGGCGCAGGATGCCGCCGGCCGTCGCCACCATCACCTGCAGGTTGTGCGGCGCGATGTGCAGCGCCTCGAGCAGGGTCTGCACCGCGCCGCGCACGTCGCCCATATTGCGCTTCTCGTCGGCCACGCCCAACAGGATCTGCGCCTGCGCCCGCAATTGCTGGCCCATCCCTTCCAGCATGTCGGTACGGCCGGCCTTGACGAACACGTGCATCGCCTGGTCGACCGAGACGCCGCTGGCCGCGTCGTTCATCACGCTCAGCATGACATCCGACGCCTGTTCGTCGAGGCGATGATCGAGGCAGGCCTGCGCCAGTTCCATCCGCAGGTTCGACGACATCGCGCCGCTGGCGCGCACCGCCGTCACCGCCGCCTGCAGTTCGGCCACCGCGCCGCCGGCATTGCCGGTCTTGTCGAGCAGGAGCGAGTTGGCATACGAACGGCAGGCGTCCGCCGCCGGATTGCCGCGCATCGACCGTTCCAGGTCGCGCACCACGCCGGTCGCGCCCAGCACGTCGTCGCGCGTCACCAGCGCCTTGACCAGGTTGACGTGGTCTTCGGGATTGCGAAACTCCGAGTAGCGGGCCTTGGTCACCACCTGGCGGAACGACTTTTCGGCGCCTTCCGCATCGCCCGCCGCGAGCGCGACTTCGCCCAGCTTGCGCAGGCGCCGCACCACGTGCGGAGAAATCGCAACCGCGTCCTCGAGCACCTTCTTGGCCGCCTCCTGCTCGCCGCCCGCCTCGAGGCAGCGCGCCAGCAGGTCGTAGCCGGCCATCAGGCGCGGATTTGCGGCCAGCAGTTCTTCGAGGATGGCGCGCGCGTCGTCGACCTGGTCCAGCGCGAAGAAGGTGCGCGCCAGTCCCAGCGCGGCCCAGCCCAGCGGACGCTCGGCCAGCACCTCGCGATAGACGGCGGCTGCCTCGAGGTGTTCGTTCAGCGTGGTGTGCAGCTCGGCGCGGATGCGCGCGAAGTCGGCCGCGAAGCGCGACTGGGCGGCGGCGCCATCGCGACAGGCGGCGATCGCCTCGCGCAGCTTGCCCTGGGCCGCCAGCTGCCAGGCCGGGAGCAGGGCGCCGCGGCGCTCCAGCGAGCGCTTGATGCGCCCGGCGAGCAGGTCGACCGTGAAGGGTTTGAGCACGTAGTCGGTCGGGGTCAGCTCGGCCGCGCTGACCACCTTGTCGTACACGCCCTCGGAGGTGAGCATGATGAAGATCGTCGACGGCGAGATCAGGCGATGGTGGCGCAGGTCTTCCAGCAGTTGCTGGCCGTCCTGGCCTTCGCCGCCGCTGCCGGCGAGGTCGTACTCGCACAGGACGATGTCGTAGGCGCGCCGCTGCAGCTGCCGGATCGCGGTATTGGCATTGATCGCATACTCGACCTTGGCGATGCCCGCCTGGTTCAGCATGTTCTGCAGGCTGGTACGCATCCCCTGGTTGGGATCGACCACCAGCACCGCCAGGTTTCCATTCTCTTGCATCGTCGCTCTCGCCTATCCCGTTCACGGCGCCGCAATGGGGGCGCGCATCCAAATATTGTCTACCGTAAAGATACCGGCAAGTTTCAATTCGATCAAGGAAACTGCAGTGTCATATTGTCAGTCGGCCGGGGCCTGACCCATAGTGCAACACTGTATAATAGCGGGCTATCTTCCACCCAAGCAGCCACGCTGCATCAACGACTGTCCAAGCCATGTTGATTCTGCCGGGTTCCAATGCCCTGTCCGCCTTCCGTAGCCAACGCCTCCTGAGCCAACTGCAAGCCGTCGCCCCGTCGATTGCCGCCGTCCAGGGACGCTTCTACCACTTCATCGACACCAGCGCACCGCTGAGCACTGACGATACGCAACGTCTATCGGCCATGCTCACCTATGGCGAGCCGGCGCTGGAAACGCTGTACGAAGGCGTGACCGAGGAGTTCTTCGTCATCCCGCGCCTGGGCACGATCTCGCCCTGGGCCTCGAAGGCGACCGACATCGCCCACAACTGCGGCATGGGCCACGTGCACCGCATCGAGCGCGGCGTCGGCTACACCGTGGTGCTCAAGAGCGGCATCCTGGGCAGCAGCATCGGCGCCGCCAAGAAGCTCACCGACGCGGAACTGGCAGCCGTCAGCGCGCTGCTGCACGACCGCATGACCGAATCGGTGCTGCGCAGCGCCGACGACGCCCAGCACCTGTTCAACGAACTCGAAGGCAAGCAGCTGGAAAGCATCGACGTGCTGGGTGCGGGCCGCGACGCGCTGGTGCGCGCTAACACCGAGCTCGGCCTGGCGATGTCGGAAGACGAAGTCGACTACCTGCACGACGCTTTTACGCGCGCGCAGCGCAACCCGACCGACGTCGAACTCATGATGTTCGCCCAGGCGAACAGCGAGCATTGCCGCCACAAGATCTTCAACGCCGACTGGATCATCGACGGCGTCAAGCAGGATAAGTCGCTGTTCGGCATGATCAAGAACACGCACCAGCTGAATCCGCGCGGCACCGTGGTCGCGTACAGCGACAACTCGTCGATCATCGAAGGCGCTACCGTTACCCGCTTCTTCCCGCGCGACGGCCAGGAATACGGCGCGTCGACCGAGCTGACGCACACGCTGATGAAGGTCGAGACCCACAACCACCCGACCGCGATTTCCCCATTCCCGGGCGCCTCGACCGGCGCCGGCGGCGAAATCCGCGACGAGGGCGCGACCGGCCGCGGCGCCAAGCCGAAGGCCGGCCTGACCGGCTTCACGGTCTCGAACCTGCTGCTGCCGGATGCGCAGCGTCCGTGGGAAAACGCGTCGGACGTCACCAAGGGCGAGCGTCTCGATACCGTCTACGGCAAGCCGGAGCGCATCGCTTCGCCGCTGCAGATCATGATCGACGGTCCGATCGGCGGCGCCGCCTTCAGCAACGAGTTCGGCCGCCCGGTCCTGGGCGGCTACTTCCGCGCCTACGAGCAGAACGTCGGCGCCGCGAATGCGGTCTACGGCTACCACAAGCCGATCATGATCGCCGGCGGCATCGGCAATATCTCGGCCAAGCACACGCACAAGGACGAGATCCCGGTCGGCAGCCTGCTGATCCAGCTGGGCGGCCCCGGCATGCGTATCGGCATGGGCGGCAGCGCCGCCTCGTCGATGGCGACCGGCACCAATACCGCCGACCTGGACTTCGATTCGGTCCAGCGCGGCAACCCGGAAATGGAACGTCGCGCGCAAGAAGTCATCAACGGCTGCTGGCAGTTGGGCGAAGACAACCCGATCATCTCGATCCACGACGTCGGCGCCGGCGGCCTGTCGAACGCCTTCCCGGAAATCGTCAACGACGCCAAACGCGGCGCGATTTTTGACCTGCGCAAGGTGCCGCTGGAAGAGAGCGGTTTGGCGCCAAAGGAAATTTGGTCCAACGAATCGCAAGAGCGCTATGTATTGGCGATTTCGCCGGATGACCTTGCAAAATTTGCATCGCTGTGCGAGCGCGAGCGCTGCCCGTTCGCCGTGGTCGGCACCGCAACCGAAGAGCGCCAGCTCAAGCTGATCGACCAGCAGGAAGGTAATTCGCCGGTCGACATGCCGATGGACGTCCTGCTCGGCAAGCCGCCGAAGATGCTGCGCGACGTCGAACACGTCAAGCATGCCTTCCCGCCGGTTGACCTGACCGGCATCGAGCTGCCGGAAGCGGCGCGCCGCGTGCTGCTCAACCCGACCGTGGCCGACAAATCGTTCCTGATCACCATCGGCGACCGCACTGTCGGCGGCACCAGCGTGCGTGACCAGATGGTCGGCCCATGGCAGGTGCCGGTCGCCGATTGCGCCGTCACTGCGATGTCCTTCGAGGGCTTCGTCGGCGAAGCGATGGCGATGGGCGAGCGCACCCCGCTGGCCGTGATCGACGCCGCCGCCTCGGGCCGCATGGCCGTGGGCGAGGCGATCACGAACATCGCCGCCGCCGCGATCGCCGATATCTCGGACATCAAACTGTCGGCCAACTGGATGGCGGCCTGCGGCCAGCCGGGCCAGGATGCCGCGCTGTTCGATACGGTGAAAGCGGTGGGCATGGAACTGTGCCCGGCGCTGGGCGTGTCGATCCCGGTGGGTAAAGATTCGCTGTCGATGCGCACCACCTGGAACGACGACGGCCAGAACAAGGCCGTGATCTCGCCGGTGTCGCTGATCGTGTCCTCGTTCGCGCCGGTCGTGGATGTGCGCCGTTCGCTGACCCCGCAACTGCGGACCGACTGTGGCGACACCGCGCTGATCCTGATCGACCTGGGCCGCGGCAAGAACCGCCTGGGCGCCTCGATCCTGGCGCAGGTCACCCAGCAGCTGGGCGACTCGGTGCCGGACGTCGATTCGCCGCAAGACCTGAAAGCCTTCTTCGTCGCGATCCAGCAGCTCAATAGCGACGGCAAGCTGCTCGCCTACCACGACCGTTCGGATGGCGGCCTGTTCGCGACGCTGGCTGAGATGGCCTTCGCCGGCCGCGCCGGCGTGTCGGTCAACCTCGACATCCTGACCATGGAAGGCGAGCACGCCTCCGACTGGGGCGACGCCAAGAACTGGGCCGGCCAGGTGGCCGAGCGCCGCAACGAGATGACCCTGCGCGCGCTGTTCAGCGAAGAGCTGGGCGCTGTGATCCAGGTGCGCGCGGACGACAAGAGCGCCGTCATGAACGTGCTGCGCGACCAGGGCCTGGGCGCCTGCAGCCACATCATCGGCAAGCTCAATGACCGCGGTGCGATCGAGTTCACCCGCGACGCCAAGGTGATCTACAACGAAACCCGCAGCAGCCTGCATCGCCTGTGGAGCGAGACCAGCTGGCGCATCGCGCGCCTGCGCGACAACCCGGCCTGCGCGGATATGGAATACGACCGCCTGCTGGACGAAACCGATATCGGCATGACGCCGAAGATCAGTTTCAACATGGACGAAGACGTGGCCGCGCCATTCATCGCAGCCGGCAAACGTCCGCGCGTGGCCATCCTGCGCGAGCAGGGCGTCAACTCGCATATCGAAACCGCGTGGGTGATGCACCAGGCCGGCTTCGCCGCGGTCGACGTCCACATGAGCGACCTGATTGCCGGCCGCGCCAAGCTGGACGACTTCCACGGCATCATCGCCGTCGGCGGGTTCTCGTACGGCGACGTGCTGGGCGCGGGCGAGGGCTGGGCCAAGACCATCCTGTTCAACCCGCAGCTGTCGGAACAGTTCGCGCGTTTCTTCCAGCGCCAGGACACCTTCGGCCTGGGCGTGTGCAATGGCTGCCAGATGATGAGCAACCTGAAGTCGATCATTCCGGGCGCACAGGCGTGGCCGAAGTTCACCCGCAATAAATCGGAGCAGTTCGAAGCGCGCTTCGGCATGGTCGAGGTGCTGGATTCGCCGTCGATCTTCTTCGCCGGCATGGCCGGCACTCATGCGCCGATCGCCATCGCCCACGGCGAAGGTTTCGCCGACTTCTCGTTGACCGGCGATATCAACGCGGCGCACAAGGCGATGCGTTTCGTGAACAACCGTGGCGAGCCGACCGAAGTCTATCCGTTCAACCCGAACGGTTCGCCGGGCGGCCTGACCTCGGTGACGACTGACGATGGCCGCTTCACCGTGCTGATGCCGCACGCCGAGCGCGTGTTCCGCGGCGTCGTGCATTCGTGGGCGCCGGAATCGTATGGCGACGCGTCGCCGTGGATGCGCATGTTCCGCAATGCGCGCAAGTGGGTCGGCTGACCGCTTGATGCAGCAAGCATGAACGCCTCCCCGGAGGCGTTTTTTTCGGCCGTACGATGTCAGGGAACCGGGCGCGCCAGCGTGTAGCGTATATCGGACGCGTTGGCACGTTCCTTGGTCCAGCCCTGGCGCGCATAGAAATCGTCGGCCCTGGTACCGGCGCCCGTCTCGAGCGTGATCTCGGCAAAGCCCATGTCGAACAGCCAGGCCGTCGCCAAGCCGAGCAGGGCCCTCGCCAGGCCCTTGCCCTCATGCCCGGGATCGACGAACAGCGCCCAGATCGAACCATCGAGCCCGTTCGCATAGCTGAATGCCACGACGACGCCATCGATCTGTGCGACCCACCCGCGGCCATCGCGCTCCAGGAAATCCTCGTACATCTGCCGTGTTACACGGGACGGGTCGCGCAGACGGTACTCGGTAACCGCTAGCCGGATGCGCGACATGGCCGGGATGTCGGCGGCGGTCGCCCGCCTGAAGGTGGCCGCTGCTACGGCCATATCCGGTGTAGCTTGCCCTGCGCCGCGTCCCCGAGCATGACCTGCACGCGCGGATCGATCCGCGTCGGCGGCACGTACTTGAGCACGTGGGCGGCGAATTCTGGCAGCCCCATCTGTGTGCCATACACGCGCACGATGGCGCCGGATGCCAGCTCCAGCCGGTACCAGTTCATGCGCTTGTTGAAGGCGGCTCGCCGTACCTCGCTCCAGTCGAAGCGTCCGCCTTGCCCCAGCACTCGGCCATAGCGCATGCCTTGCTCGTCGACGGCATGCCGCGCCAGGTAGTAATCGGCGATCAGGTAGAAGCTGAGCACCGCCATGGCGCAACCGACCACGAAAGGCAGCACGCCTCCCGTCTCGGTGAATGAGCCGATCACCATCGCGATGGAGAACGCCAGGCAAACGAGGCTGACGATGAGGATTGCCGGCGGCTGCCGCAGGTCGCGGGCCTCGCTCGCCGGCCGTTCGCGCAGGCGGCTGCGGGAGAACCAGCGCATCATGAAGGCCATCGTAACGATCCAGAGCACAACCTGGAAAAGAATGCCGATATAGTCGAATTCCATGGAGCTATCTGCAAGAAGAAAGCCGCAACGATAGCAGATGGCGGGGCCAGGTAATTGCACGAATAATCACATCCGGCATGGCGCCAGGCCATCGCCCATGAAAAAAGCGCTCCCTTGGGAGCGCTTCTCGATGCCATCAACCGGCGATTACTGCACCTTGGCCTTCTTGACCAGGCTTTCGCGGTACACCGCCAGCTGGCGCTGCTGCAGGCCTTCCGCGACTTGTTGCTTGACTTCTTCCAGCGGCGGGATCTTGGTCGCGCGCACGTCTTCCAGCTTGATGACGTGGAAGCCGAACTGCGATCTCACCGGGGTCTCGGTGATGGCGCCTTTTTGCAGGGCGACCATGGCCTTCGAGAACTCAGGCACATAGGTTGCCGGGCTTGCCCAGCCCAGGTCGCCGCCGTTCTGGGCGCTGCCGTCTTTCGACTGCTTGGCCAGCTCTTCGAACTTGGCGCCGCCTTTCAGCTTGGCGATCAGGTCCTTGGCGGTGGCTTCGGAATCGACCAGGATGTGGCGCGCATGGTATTCCTTGTCGCCGATCATGGCCTTCTGCTTGTCGTACTCGGCCTTGATCTCGGCATCCTTGACCGGGTTCTTCTTGACGTAGTCGGCCAGCATCGCATTGATGATGATGCTCTGGCGGGCATTGTCGATGGCCGACTTGACGTCGGCGCGGGCGCCGATGTTCTGCTTGTCGGCTTCCTGGATCAATACTTCACGGCTGATCAGATCTTTCTTGATCGCATCGCGCAGCTCAGGGGAATCCGTGGCGCGGCCCTGGGCGACGACCTGCTTGACCAGCTGGTCGACCCTCGCTTGCGGGATCGCCTTGCCATTGACGGTTGCAGCGTTTTGCGCGAGTGCTGGCACGGCAACCAATGCGGTCATGGCTAACAACAGGCGGGCTGGCTTCAAAATCATTGTTGACATCCTATATAAACACGATAAGTATCGCGGCAGGCGACGAGAGCCGGCGCCTGTTCAGCGCCGACGACAGCACATATTACTGCACCTTTGCCTTCTTGACCATTTGCTCCTGATACTCACGCAGCTTGTCCTGCGCCAGCGTATCGGCGATCTGCGGCTTGACTTCGTCCAGCGACGGGAACTTGACCGGACGGGTGTCGTCCAGCTTGATTACGTGGAAACCGGCATTGGTCTTGACCGGCACGTCGGTGATCGCGCCTTTCTGCAGCTTGGTGAAGCCGGCTTCGAATTCCGGCGGCAGGTTGCCGGGGGTGACCCAGTCCAGGTCGCCGCCATTGCTGGCGGTGCCGGTGTCCTTCGAGGTCTTGGCCAGTTCTTCGAACTTGGCGCCGCCCTTCAGTTTGGTGATGGTCGCCTTGGCTTCTTCTTCGGTGCCCAGCAGGATGTGGCGCACGTGGAATTCCTTGTCGCCGGTCTTGGCCTTGAACTTGTCGTACTCGGCCTTGATCTGGGCGTCGCTCACCGGGTTCTTGGTGATGTATTCGCGGGCCAGGGCGTTGACGACGATCGACTGCCGTGCATTGTCCAGCGCTTCGCGCACTTCGGGTTTCTTGTCGTAGCCCTGCTTGACGGCCTCTTGCATCAGCACTTCGCGGGCGATCAGGTCTTCTTTGACGGCCTGGCGCAGTTCTGGCGTGTCCTGGCCCTGGCCCTGGGCCACGACCTGCTTGACGACGGCATCGGCGCGCGACGACGGGATCGCCTTGCCATTCACCACTGCGAGGTTCTGGGCGAAAGCGGGAGCCGATGCGACGGCGACAAGGGCTAACAGCAGGCGAGCTGGCTTAAAGGTCATGTGTGTTCCTGTAGCGGGGATAGTTGCTGGACGAGATTGGACTAATTATTGTTGACGAGCAGGGTAAATTGTCGGGCCAATTACTTAAAACTGCCTGAAGCCGACGCTCAGGACAGTTCGGAAGGCGCGGTCGCATGGATCGCGAGCGCGTGGATTTCCGCCTTGTTGATCATATCGTGAACGGCATCATACACAAGACGATGCCGCATGACCAGCTTGAGGCCTTCGAACCGCGATGACACGATTTTGACAGTGTAGTGGCTGCCGCCGGTGTTGCCGGCATGGCCGGCGTGGAGGTGCGAATCGTCGATGATCTCGAGCGCGGTGGGGGCCAGCTCGGCCTCGAGAATGGCGCGCAGGCGTGCTTCGCGGTCTATGGTGGTCATGCGTCTTCCTCCTTGATGTATTTGGACAGCATCATCGTCTGGATCACGATGAAGGCAAAGAAAATGCCGGTAAAGCCGAACAGCTTGAAGCTGACCCAGGCGCTGGTATCCGTACGGAAGACCACGAAGGCCATCAACAAGTTCAGCAGGCCCATGCCGACGAAGAACAGGATCCAGACATAGCCCAGGCGGCTCCAGACCAGTTCCGGCAGCTTGATGTTGGCTTCCATGACCGAGCGCATCAGGTTCTTCTTGTAGATCACCTGCGCCACCAGCAGCGCCAAAGCGAAGGCCCAGTACAGGATGGTCGGTTTCCACTTGATGAACAGGTCGTCATGGAAATAGATCGTGGCGCCACCGGCCACCAGGATCACGGCCAGCGACAGCCACAGCATATTGTCGACCTTGCGTCCGCGCGCCAGCAGGTAGCCCACTTGCAGCACGGTGGCGACGATTGCCACGGCGGTGGCGAGCAGGATTGCCGACTGCGTCGGCGGCACGGCGCCGCCGGCGATCAGCGGGCCCAGGTACTCGACGGCCATGCGGTGGGCCCAGTCCTGGTTGTTGTCGCCGTAGCGGTAGACGCCGAAGAACAGGATGACCGGAAACAGGTCGAACAGGAATTTCATCGTCGTGCGGTCCTCAGAGTGGGTCGAAACGCAGCGACGCCGAGTTGATGCAGTAGCGCAGGCCGGTTGGCGGCGGACCGTCCGGGAAGACGTGGCCCAGGTGGGCGTCGCACACGCCGCAGATCACTTCGGTGCGCACCATGCCGTGGCTGCGGTCGACCTTCTCGACCACATTGGCCGGGTCGAGGGCCTGGAAATAGCTGGGCCAGCCGCAGCCGGAATCGAACTTGGTGTCCGATTCGAACAGTGGCGTATTGCAGCACACGCAGGTATAGATGCCGTGCTCGTGGTGGTCCCAGAATTTACCGGTGAAGGCGCGCTCGGTGGCGGCGTGCCGGGTCACCTGGTATTCCATCGGGTCGAGCTGGGCGCGCCATTCGGCGTCGGTCTTGGTCACTTTGTCGGTCATGATGTGCTTTCGTGATGGTGGCGGGCAGGGCGAGGCCGCCGGGGCTCAGGACGAGCAGCTCACCTCGAGGTGGGCCGCCCAGTCCGGCGGCAGGGCCGCGTAGGAGTCGTTCTCGGGCTGGTCGTCGAATGGACGTTCCAGCACGGCCAGCAGCTTGTGGACGCCGCCGAAGTCGCCGTTCTGGGCCTGTTCGATGGCCATCTGCGCCAGGTAGTTGCGCAGGATGTATTTCGGATTGACCTGATGCATGGCCTGGCGCCGGGCGGCGTCATCGGATCCTTCCTGGCGCAGGCGCGCGCGGTACTCACTGGCCCAGGCGTCGAAGGCGGCGCGGTCGATGAACAGGTCGCGGAGCAGCTCATCGTTAGCCGGATCGTCGATCGCGAGTTCGCCCAGGCGGCGGAAGAACAGCGTGAAGTCGGCATGGTTCTCTTGCAGCAGGCCAAAGGTGCGGTCGAACAGGGCGCTATCTTCGTCGCGCACGTCCTTCAGGCCGAGCTTGGCGTGCAGCAGCGCGTCGAGCTGGCGGCCGAACTCGGGACGGTAGACGTCGAGCGCTTCCTCGGCCGCTTCGGGTTCGCCGATCAGCGGTAGCAGGGCATTGGCCAGCGCATAGCAGTTCCAGTGGCCGACCGGCACCTGGTTGGCGTACGAATAGCGCCCGCCCTGGTCGGTATGGTTGCAGATGTGCTTGGCGTCGAAGGCTTCCATGAAGCCGAACGGGCCGTAATCCAGGGTCAGGCCCAGGATCGACATATTGTCGGTGTTCATCACGCCATGCATGAAGCCGACCGCCTGCCAATGCGCGATCATGCGCGCCGTGCGGCGCGTGACTTCGGCCAGCAACTCTTTATAGGGATTGGCGGCGCCCTGGAACTCCGGGTATAAATTGGCGATCACGTAGTCGGCCAGGGTCCGCAGCGCGGCCTCGTCGCCGCGCGAGGCCCAGTGCTCGAAAGAACCGAAGCGGATGAAAGTCGGCGCCATGCGCGTCACGACGGCGGTGCTTTCCATCGTCTCGCGGGCAACCTGCTGCGGCGAGCCGGTCACCACCAGCGCGCGCGTGGTCGGGATGCCGAGCGCGGCCATGGCTTCGGAGCACAGGAATTCGCGGATCGACGAGCGCAATACCGCGCGGCCATCGCCCATCCGCGAGTACGGCGTGCGGCCGGCGCCCTTGAGCTGGAGTTCCATTGGGCCGTTCGTGGTAGCGAGATCGCCCAGCGTGATTGCGCGGCCATCGCCCAACTGGCCTGCCCAGACGCCAAACTGGTGGCCGGAATACACGGCGGACAAGGGCTGCGATCGCGCCGCGACTTTGTTGCCCGTAAACACCTCCACAAAGTCGGGACGCGCGAGCGCGGCCGAGTCCAGCCCGACCAGGGCGGCGGCAGGCCCGCTCGCCGCGATGAAATGGGGCGAGGGCAGCGGCGTCGGCATGAGGCGCGTATAAAACGCCGGTGGCAATTCGGCAAACGAATTGTTCAGTGGAAGTTCGTCGGCAGTGATGGCAGTATCCGTGGCAAGGTGGTCAAGATTGGCGGAATTTTACCGCACCCAGCCGATTCTATTCGCGCACCGGTGCGGCGTGGGCCGGCGTTACATCCGGTAACCGGTCGTTGTCGATGTGAGTCAAACACTTGATGCAGTGCATCATCGAATCCGGTTGACGGCGCAATGATTCAACGACGACACTTTCGGCGTTGCCAATCCGATCATGGAGTGACCATGCAGGCGTTTCCGATGAGCCCCGTGCCGGGCCAGATGATGGACCAGCCGCTGCTCATCTCCGGCATCCTCGAATTCGCGGCGCGCCACTATGGCAACGGCGAGATCGTCTCGCGCCGCGTCGAGGGCGATCTGCACCGTTATACCTACCGCGATTGCGCGCGCCGTTCACGGCAACTCGCCAATGCGCTCGCGGCGCTCGGCGTCGGGATGGGCGAACGCGTCGCTACCCTGGCCTGGAATGGCTACCGGCATCTGGAGCTGTACTATGGTGTCTCGGGCTCGGGCGCCGTGCTGCACACGATCAATCCGCGCCTGCATCCGGACCAGGTCGCGTACATCGTCAACCATGCCGACGATCGGGTCCTGTTCTTCGACCTGACCTTCCTGCCGGCGATCGAGGCCATGGCGCGCCAGTGCGAGACCGTCAAGGCCTATGTCGCCCTGTGCGGGCGCGAGTACATGCCGCCGGCGGGCGCGATTCCCGGGCTGCTGTGCTATGAAGACCTGCTCGATGCCGCATCCAGCGACTACGAATGGCCGCAATTCGACGAGCGCTCCGCCGCAGCGCTGTGCTATACCTCGGGCACCACCGGCAATCCCAAGGGCGCGCTGTATTCGCACCGCTCAACCGTGCTGCACGCCTACGCCTCGGCGATGCCGAACGCCCTGAACGTCTCGAGCGCCGATGTCGTGCTGCCGGTGGTGCCGATGTTCCATGTGAACGCCTGGGGCCTGCCGTATTCGGTGCCGCTGGCGGGCGCCAAGCTGGTGCTCCCGGGGCCGGCGCTGGACGGCAAGTCGCTGTA
Source organism: Telluria beijingensis (assembly GCF_030770395.1). Classification (GTDB taxonomy): domain Bacteria; phylum Pseudomonadota; class Gammaproteobacteria; order Burkholderiales; family Burkholderiaceae_D; genus Telluria; species Telluria beijingensis. Next base: position 2,421,120 of record NZ_CP132480.1, read on the forward strand.
TGAACTGTTCGAGGCCGAGGGAGTGACTTTTTCGGCCGGCGTGCCGACGGTCTGGCTGGGCCTGGTCAATCACGTGCTGGCCAGCGACCTGCGCTTCTCGACCTTCCGCCGCACCGTCATCGGCGGCTCGGCCTGCCCGCCAGCCATGATGGACACGCTGATCGACCGCCTGGGCGTGCAGGTCGTGCACGCCTGGGGCATGACCGAGATGTCGCCGCTCGGCACCGCCTGCACGCTGCTGGCCAAGCACACAGCCATGCCGCCGGAGGACCAGCGCGCGGTGCTGCGCAAGCAGGGCCACGCGATCTACGGTGTCGACCTGAAGATCGTCGACGACGACGGCGCCGAACTGCCGTGGGATGGCGCGACCTATGGCCACCTGCTGGTCAAGGGACCGTGGGTGGTGTCCGGGTATTTTCGGGGCGAGGGCGGCGACGTGCTGCAGGACGGCTGGTTCCCGACCGGCGACGTGGCGACCATCGACGCCGACGGCTACCTGGCCATCACCGACCGCAGCAAGGACGTGATCAAGTCGGGCGGCGAGTGGATCGGCACGATCGAGCTCGAGAACGTGGCGATGTCGCATCCGGCGGTGCTGCAGGCGGCCTGTATCGGGGTGTCTCACCCCAAGTGGAGCGAGAGGCCCTTGCTGGTGGCGGTGCGCCGGCCGGGCATGGAAGTCTCGCGCGAGGAGTTGCTCGGCTGGTTCGCGGGCAAGGTGGCCAAGTGGTGGACGCCGGACGACATCGTGTTCGCCGACAGCCTGCCGGTGGGCGGCACCGGCAAGATCCAGAAGAACAAGCTGCGCGAGGCGTATTCGGGACACCGGCTGCCGACTGCCTGAGTCGCCCGGCATGGTGACCACGCTGCTCGCGGCCTTCGACCGCCACCTGATGGATGCGCGCGCACGGCCGCTCAGCGGCGCGCGCCGCGGCCTGGTCGAGTTCCTGTACTTCGGGATCAAGGAAGCGCGCGCCTGCCTGTTCGTGGCCGGCTTCTTCCTGGCGATGGTCCTGACGCCGCGCGCCGGAGTGTTCGGCGTTCCGCGCTACGACGTGCTGCTGGTGGTGGCGCTGGCGATCCAGGCCGGCATGGTCTGGTCCAGGCTCGAAACCTGGGACGAACTGAAGGCGGTCTCGCTGTTCCACGTGATCGGCTTCGCGCTGGAGGTATTCAAGGTGTCGGGCAGTATCGGGTCGTGGAGCTATCCCGATTTTGCGTACACCAAGGTGTGGGGCGTGCCGCTGTTCGCCGGCTTTATGTACGCCTCGGTCGGCAGCTACATCATCCAGGCCTGGCGCCTGCTCGACCTGCGGGTACGGCATCATCCGCCGTACTGGATGGCGACCTGTATCGCCATCCTGATCTACCTGAACTTCTTCACCCACCACTATATCGGCGACTACCGCTGGTACCTCGCCGCCTGCGCACTGGGCCTGTATGCCCGCACCGAGGTCGTGTTCCGGCCGCTGGACCGCGACCGCCGCATGCCGCTGCTGCTCGGCTTCGTGCTGACCGGCTTCTTCATCTGGCTGGCCGAGAACATCGGCACCTTCTGGGGTGTGTGGCGTTATCCGAACCAGCTCGGGGCGTGGTCCAGCGTCCACCTGAGCAAGTGGAGTTCGTGGTCGCTGCTGGTGATCATGACCTTCACGATCGTGGCGAGCCTGAAGCACGTGAAGGCCACGGTGCACGTGGCTGAACGCTAGGATCGAACCGCTTCGCTGCGGCGACGCGCGGCATTGTCCAGATCCGCCAGCGGCGACAGCAGGCCGCGGTCGAAAGCGTCGAGCGGCAAGTCCTGCTTTACCCGCTGCGGCCAGTCGGCATGGGTCAAGGCTCCGCGGCCCAGCGACACCAGGTCGGCCGAACCAGTGGTTAGCAACGCCTCCGCGCGGGCCGGGTCGTGCAGCGAGCCGTTGGCCATGACCGGCAATCCGCCGTGGCGCCGCGCCAGCGCCGCCAGGCTGGGGCCAGTGCCGAAAGCCGGCTGCCAGGCTTCGAATTCAGTCACGTGCAGGTAGTCCAGCGGCAGCTCGCCCAGCGCGCCGAAGATGTCGGCCGCTTCCTGCTCGCCGCGCCATTTATGGGTGAAGTCGTTGACCTTGCCTTGCGAGATGCGCAGGCCGAGCGTGAAGTCGTCACCCACCTCCTGGCGCACGGCCATTACCGTGTCGCGGATCAGGCGCAGGCGGCACAGCGCCTCTCCGCCATAGCCATCGCGGCGCAGGTTCACGCCTTCGGTCAGGAACTGGTCGAGCAGGTAGCCATTGGCGCCGTGGATCTCGACACCGTCGAATCCGGCTTCGCGTGCGCGCCGCGCCGACTGGACGAAGCCATCGACCGCCTGGACGGTCTCGGCCTCGCTCATCTCGCGCGGCGCCGGATAGGCGCCTTCGCCACGGTAGAAGGCCATCTGCGCGCCTTTCGGCTGGACGGCCGACGGCGCCCGGGTGTCGGTGCGGAAGCGGTTGCCCTGCGATAGCGCTCCGGCGTGCATCAACTGGGCGACGAAGGCGGCGCCATGGCGGTGGACCGCATCGATCACGGGCCGCCAGGCATCGCGCTGGGCATTGTTGGCCAGGCCCGGCTGGAACAGGTAGCCCTGCGACCAGGCTTCGTCGGTATAGATGCCTTCGGTCGTCACCAGCGCGAAACCGCCGGCGGCGAAGCTGCCGTAGTAGTCGGCCATCTGGCTGGTGGCCAGGCCCTCGGCGCTGGCGCTGACGCGGGTCATCGGCGCGACGGCGACCCGGTTGCGCAGCCGCAGGGCGCCGAGTTCGAACGGGGTGGCAAGCATGGTGGTGGCGGTCGGTTCGGCGCGGATCTCAACGGCTCCCTTCGGCGACAGCCGCAATGGCCTCGATCTCGATCGACGCGGCCGGATCGTACAGGGCCTTGATCTCGGCGATGGTGTCGGCCGGGTAGGGCGCGCTGAAGTATTTGCGGCGCAGCGCGACCACTTCGTCGAAATGTCCCATGTCGGTGACGAAGATCGTGACTTTCACCACGTCGGCCAGGCTCGAGCCGCCTGCCTCGAGCGCGCGGCACAGATTGGCGAACGCCTGTTCGCCCTGGGCCCGGAAGCCGCCCTCGACGATCTTGCCGTCGTCGGCGGCGCCGGCCTGGCCCGAGATGAACAGCAGGTTGCCGAATTTGATGCCTTGCGAGAGCAGGAAGGGTGCGTAGTTGTCGGGTTGGGTAACGATGCGTTCGAGCATGATGGTGTCCTTTGGAAGGTGGATGAAGGGCCGCCCGCTGCGGCCAGGTGCTCAAGATACGGTTGGCGCAAGGCGTTGACAAACTCGAAATCGTCAGGCATAAGATGAGTTCATTTCATCCATCGTCATGCGCCGACACCTGCCGCTTTCGTCCCTGCGCGCCTTCGAAGCCGCCGCCCGCCACGGCAGTTTCAAACAGGCCGCCAGCGAACTCGGGGTGACGCCCACCGCCGTCAGTCACCAGATCCGCGTGCTCGAGGAGAGCACCGGGCAGGCGCTGTTCCGGCGCGAGGTGCGCAAGGTGGCGCTGACCGAGGCCGGCGAGCGCCTGTATCCGGTCCTGCGTGACGGCTTCAATGCCTTCGAGGCGGCGCTCGCGGGACTGGGCGCGGCGAGCAAAAGGCGCGAGGTGACGATCTCGGCGACCAGCGCCTTCACCGCCAAGTGGCTGGCGCCGCGCGTGGCCAGCTTCCAGGCGCGGCATCCCGGCATCGACCTGCAATTGCACGCGTCCGACGCCACCGTGGACGTCGCGGGCAATGCGGTCGATATCGCGATCCGCTACGGCCGCGGCCCGTATCCCGGTGCGGTGGCCGAAGCCCTGTTCGCCGACCGCTTCGCGCCGGTGGCCAGTCCTGGCCTGGACGTGGAAGGTGTCGGCGATCTGGCGCGCCTCCCCTTGGTTTCCTTTTCCTGGACCCGCCTTGACCCGCAGAACCCGACCTGGGAGGCCTGGCATGCGGCGGCCGGCCTGCCGTGGCGCGCGCCGGGTGGCCAATTGAAGTTTTCGGACGAAGGCCATGCGATCCAGGCGGCGCTGGCGGGCCAGGGCATCGCGCTCCTGAGCCTGGAACTGGTGGCCGACGACCTGGCCGCCGGCCGCCTGGTGCAGCCTTTCGGCCCGCAACTGCCGGGCCATGTGTATCACCTGGTGCGCAGCGCCGGGCAGGCGCCGTCCGACGAGGTCGGGGCGGCCTTGGCCTGGCTGCGCGCGCAGGCGGCGGCATCCAATCGGAACACGGTACCCGGAGCGTAGCGGCTAGACTGTTGTCAAATTCGACAAACCTCTCTACAGGATTACCATGCGCCTGCTTATCGCCCTTATCCTTCCCTGGCTGACCTTCTTCACCATCGGCCGCCCGGTCGCTGGCATCATCTGCCTGATCCTGCAAGTGACCCTGATCGGCTGGCTGCCGGCAGCGATCTGGGCCGTGTACGCCCTGAGCCAGTACAAGACCGACCAGAAGATCGATCGGGCCCGCCAGCAGCGCGAATTCTGAGGTTTTTGACAGGCAATCGACCGTTGCCTGAATAGTACGTTCGTGCATTTTCTGCGGTATAGTGGACTGCTCAGCCAGTACCACCTACAAGGAGAACAAGAGACATGAGCGCCGACTACCAGGTCCACGGCAGCGTTGCCGTCATCACCCTGAACAACCCGCCGGTCAACGGCCTGGGACTTGCGACCCGCGCGGCCGCGGTGCAGGGCGTGCAGGACGCCGAGCGTGACCCTGCGGTGACGGCGATCGTGCTCACCGGCGCCGGCAAGGCCTTTTCGGGCGGCGCCGACATCCGCGAATTCAATTCGCCGAAGGCGCTCACGGAGCCGACCCTGCACTCGCTGATCCGGGCGGTCGAGGGCTCCTCGAAACCCATTGTGGCGGCCATCCACGGCGTTGCCATGGGCGGTGGCCTGGAGCTGGCGCTGGGCTGCCACTACCGCGTGGCCCTCCCCGGCGCCCAGATCGCGCTGCCCGAAGTGAAGCTGGGCCTGATCCCAGGCGCCGGCGGCACCCAGCGCCTGCCGCGCCTGCTGGGCCTGGAACAGGCGCTGGAAATGATCCTGGGCGGCGTCCCGGTCCTGTCCGACAAGCTGGCCGGCACGCCCCTGTTCGACGAGGTGTTCGCGCCAGGCGCCGAGCTGCTGCCGGCCGCCATCGCCTTCGCCGAAAAGATCGCCGCCGCGCGTCCGCTGCCGAAGGTGCGCGAACGCGCGGTCGAGCACCCCGACGCTGCCGCTTTCCTGGCGTCGGCGCGGACCAGGGTGGAGGCCACGGCCGGCCCGTTCCCGGCGCCGCGCGCCTGCGTGGAAGCGGTGGCCGCTTCGGTGACGGCCGACTCGTTCGAGGACGGCCTGCGCTTCGAGCGCGAACGCTTCATCCATCTGACGACGACGAGTGAATCGAAGGCGCTGCGCCATGCCTTCTTTGCCGAGCGCTCCGCCGGCAAGGTGCCGGACGTGCCGGCCGACACGCCGCTACGCACCATCGCCACGGCGGCGGTGGTGGGCGCCGGCACCATGGGCGCGGGTATCGCGATGAACTTCGCCAATGCCGGCATCCCGGTCACGATCCTCGAAATGAAGCAGGACGCGCTCGACAAGGGCCTGGCCGGTATCCGCAAGCTGTACGAAGGCAGCGTCAGGAAGGGCAAGCTGGCGCAGGACAAGCTGGAACAGCGCATGGCGCTGATCGGCGGGACGCTGTCCTACGACGCCATCGCCGCAGCCGATATCGTGGTCGAGGCGGTGTTCGAGGACATGGACGTCAAGGAGCTGGTATTCCGCGAACTGGACAAGGTCATGAAACCGGGAGCGATCCTCGCCACCAATACCTCGACGCTCGACGTGAACCGGATCGCCGCCTTCACCAACCGTCCGCAGGACGTGATCGGCCTGCATTTCTTCAGCCCCGCGCACGTGATGAAACTGCTCGAGATCGTGCGTGGCGCGCAGACCGGCAAGGACGTGCTGGCCACGGCGCTGGCGCTGTCGAAAAGGCTGAAGAAGACCGGCGTGGTGGCCGGCGTGTGCGACGGCTTCATCGGCAACCGCATGCTGGAACAGTATCTGCGCCAGGCTTACTTCCTGCTCGAAGAAGGCGCGTTGCCGGAGCAGGTCGACCGCGCGATCGAGGCCTTCGGCTTCGCGATGGGGCCATTCCGCATGAGCGACCTGGCCGGCAATGACATCGGCTGGCATATCCGCAAGCGGCGCGCGCTCGAGGCGCCGGGCTTTACGTATTCGAAGCTGCCCGACCTGCTGTGCGAACAGGGGCGTTTTGGACAGAAGACTGGCGCTGGCTGGTACGACTTCCAGGCGGGCGAGCGCAAGGCGCTTCCTTCGGCCGTGGTGGACGAGATGATCGTGCGCCATTCGGCCGATATCGGCGTGCAGCGCCGCGCGATCGCGGACGACGAAATCGTCGACCGCCTGGTGTATGCGCTGGTGAACGAGGGAGCGAAGATCCTGGAAGAGGGCATCGCGCTGCGGGCGTCCGACATCGATATGGTCTACCTGAGCGGCTACGGTTTCCCGCTGCACCGCGGCGGGCCGATGCTGTATGCCGACACGGTCGGGCTGCCAAAGGTGTTGGCTGCGATCGAGGGATTCGGACGCGGCCGCCAGGGCGATGCCTGGCAGCCGGCGCCGCATCTGGCGCGGCTGGCGGCGCTGGGGCAGGGCTTCAACGGCTGATTGTTGCGAAACCGGGCTGGATCAAAAAAAATGCCGCTGGAGTTCCAGCGGCATTTTTCATGGTGGCCTCGCGGCCTCAGTCGTTGGCGTAGATATTATTGTCCTTGGTCTCCCTGATGAACAGTCCGCCGATCACGAAGGTAATCACCGCGATGACGATCGGATACCACAGGCCGTAATAGATGTCGCCCTTGAACGCCACCAGTGCGAATGCGGTCGTTGGCAGCAGCCCGCCGAACCAGCCGTTACCGATGTGATACGGCAGCGACATCGAGGTGTAGCGGATCCGGGTCGGGAACATCTCGACCAGCATCGCCGCGATCGGGCCGTACACCATGGTCACGTACAGCACCAGGATGAACAGGAACACCACCAGCATCGGCTTGTTGATCTGCGCCGGGTCGGCCTTGTCGGGGTAGCCGGCCGCTTTCAGTGCGCCGTTCACTTCGGCCTTGAGCGCGGTCTCGCTGGCCAGCGATGCCTTGTCGAAGTTCAGGTTATCCTGCGTCATGACGGCGTTGAAGGATTTGAACTCGGTCTCGCCGATCTTGATGGTCGCAACCGTGCCCGGTGGCGCATCGACGCGGTTGTAGCTCACCGAGGCGGCGGTCAGCATGCGCGTAGCGATGTCGCACGAGTTCGGGAATTTCTTGGTGCCGGTGGCGTCGATCTGGAAGCTGCAGGTTGCGGGGTCGGCCACGACCACCACCGGCGCGCTGCGCAGGGCGGCTTCGAGCGCCGGGTTGCCGTAGTGGGTGATGGCCTTGAAGATCGGGAAGTAGGTGGCGGCGGCGATTACGCAGCCGCCGAGGATGATCCACTTGCGGCCGATCTTGTCCGACAGCGCGCCGAATATGATGAAGAACGGGGTCGCCAGCAGCAGCGCGATCGCGATCAGGACGTTGGCGGTCGGCTCGGCGATCTTGAGCGTCTTGGTCAGGAAGAACAGCGCATAGAACTGGCCGGTGTACCACACCACGGCCTGGCCCATCGTCAGGCCGACCAGCGCCAGCAGGGCGACCTTGGCGTTCTTCGGCTTGAGGAAGGCTTCGGACAGCGGCGCTTTCGAGGTCTTGCCCTCGGCCTTCATCTTGGCGAAGGCCGGCGACTCGTTCATCGACAGGCGGATCCAGACCGAGATGCCGAGCAGAATGACCGAGATCAGGAAGGGAATGCGCCAGCCCCAGGCCTGGAATTCTTCTTCGCCGGTCAGGGTGCGGGTGCCCAGGATGACCAGGATCGACAGGAACAGGCCGATCGTCGCGGTGGTCTGGATGAAGGCCGTGAACAGGCCGCGCTTGCCGTGCGGCGCGTGCTCGGCCACATAGGTGGCGGCGCCGCCGTACTCGCCGCCCAGGGCCAGGCCTTGCAGGATGCGCAGCGTAACCAGGATGATCGGCGCTGCGATGCCGATCTGCGAATAGCTCGGCAGGATGCCGACCAGGAAGGTCGAGGCGCCCATCAGCAGGATGGTCACCAGGAAGGTGTACTTACGCCCGATCATGTCGCCCAGGCGGCCGAACACCAGTGCGCCGAACGGGCGCACGATGAAGCCGGCCGCGAAGGCGAGCAGGGCGAAGATGAAGGTGGTATTGGGGTCGCCAATGAAGAATTGCTTGGCGATGATGGTGGCGAGCGAGCCGTACAGGTAAAAGTCGTACCATTCGAAAACGGTGCCGAGGGAAGAAGCGGCAATGACCTTGCGTTCTTCCTTGGTGAGTCCGGCGGAGGTCGGTGCAGCTTGTCCTCCGACAGTGTTGCCGGGTGTGATAGCCATGGGTGTCTCCGTATTTTGTTTGTGTAACCGGAAATGCTGATTGTTGGTCAGCTAACTTCACTGTGCGCTTCAAACCTTACGCGAATCTTGCAACCAGCTTACATGTAGCTGACTCATGCAATCCCGTATGTCGCTTTGACGTGTCGGACAAGACCCCGCTCATAGGAGAGAATCCTCCTATCTAATCTGATAGATAAGCCGATAACTAAATTCAATATTCTTCGCGAACCGTCGTACTGACGCTATGCTATGCTCGATCGGCTTCGCGGCCAGGGCCGCGAGGCGACCCACCATGAATAAAACAGGAACAAAAGAATGATCAAGCACATCGTGATGTGGAAGTTGAAGGAACAGGCCGAGGGCGCCGACCGCGCCGCCAATGCGCGCGAGATGAAGCGCCGGCTCGACGAATGCGCGGCCATCGTTCCGGGCATCCTGACCTTCGAAGTCACCATCGCCCAGCCCGACCTCGAAGCGACCTACGACGTGGTGCTGTACTCGGAATTCGCCGACCGCGCCGCCCTCGACGCTTACATCAAGCACCCGACCCACCAGGCCGTCGTGCCCTTCATCGGCGCCATCCGCGAAGCGCGCCAGTGCATGGACTACGAGGTCTGAGCGGCTCCCCGACCCAATTCCTGATCACGATCACGCTGGAGAACCCATGCGCACCACCCAGGAACTGTTTTCACTGAAGGGCAAGACCGCCATCGTCACCGGCGGTTCGCGCGGGCTGGGCCTGCAGATGGCGCAGGCGCTCGGCGAGCAGGGCGCGCGGCTGGTGATCGCATCGCGCAAGCAGGACGAGCTCGACGCCACGGTGGCCAGGCTGCACGAGCTCGGCATCGAGGCGAGCTGCTTCGCGGGCGACCTGTCCGACCCGGCCCAGGCCCAGGCCCTGGTCGAAACCGCCATCGCCCGCCTTGGCCATGTCGACATCCTGCTCAACAATGCCGGCGCCACCTGGGGCGCGCCGGCCGAGGATTACCCGCTCGAGGCCTGGGACAAGGTGATGAACCTGAATGTGCGCTCGGTATTCCTGGTGTCGCAGGCGGTCGGAAAGCTGTCCATGATCCCGCGCCGCTACGGGCGCATCGTCAATATCTCGTCGATCGCCGGCCTGGCCGGGAATCCGCCCGATGCGATGCAGACGCTGGCGTACAACACGTCCAAGGGCGCGGTGGTAAATTTCACCCGTACGCTGGCCGGCGAATGGGGGCGCTACGGCATCACGGTCAACTCGATCGCGCCCGGCTTCTTCCCGTCGAAGATGACCAGGGGCGTATTGGCCACCTATGGCGCCGACGGCCTGGCCGCCCATGCGCCGCTGGGGCGCCTGGGCGACGACGAAGACCTGAAGGGCGCGGTGGTGCTGTTCGCCTCGGATGCCGGCAAGCACATCACCGGACAGATCCTGGCCGTCGACGGCGGTGTCACGGCCGTCTAGAACAGCAGGAAGGGGAGGCAGATGGACGAATTTAACGGCAAGGTCGTAGTCATCACGGGTGCGGCCAGTGGCATGGGGCGCGAGTTCGCCAATCTCGCGAGCAGCCTGGGCATGAAACTGGTGCTGGCCGACGTCCAGCAGAAACCGCTCGAGAAGGCGGCCGACGAATTGTCGCGGCAGGGCGAAGTGCTGGCGATGGTGTGCGACGTGCGCAAGGGCGCCCACGTGCAGGAACTGGCCGATTCGGCGATGGCGCGCTTCGGCGCCGTGCACCTGGTGTTCAATAATGCCGGCGTCGGCGCGGGCGGGCTGGTTTGGGAGAACTCCGAGGAAGACTGGGAGTGGGTACTGGGCGTGAACCTGTGGGGCGCGATCCACGGCGTGCGCGTGTTCACCCGCGTGATGCTCGAATGCGCGGCCCAGGACCCGGGCTACCGCGGCTGGATCGTCAATACGGCCTCGATGGCCGGCCTGCTCAACTCGCCGGCGCTGGGCATCTATAACGTCTCGAAGCACGCGGTGGTGGCGCTGACCGAAACCCTGTACCACGACCTCAAGCTGGTCGATGCGCCGATCGGCACCTCGGTGCTGTGCCCGTATTTCATCCCGACCGCGATCGCGCAATCGCACCGCCACCGGCCGGACGAACTGCGCACCGACGAGATCATGACCGCGAGCCAGATGGCGGCCCAGGCGCTGACCGAGAAGGCGGTCGGGTCGGGCAAGGTATCGGCGGCGGACGTCGCGCGCCTGACTTTCGATGCGATCCGCGAAGAGCGTTTCTACGTGTATTCGCACCCGCAGGCACTGGGGGCGGTGGCCGAGCGCATGGATGCGCTGGTGCACGCGCGGCCGCCGGCCGATCCGTATGCGGCGACGCCGCATTTGAAGGAAATCCTCAAGGCTGGCATGAAGGGGCGGCGCTGAGGCGGGCTGGAATAATGGTGGCGGTGTGCGGCTGACTTGGGTTCCCGCCTCCGCGGGAACGACGTGCGGACAAAACGGGGAACGTCGAAATTTGCCACTAATCCGAAGACCGTCGTTCCCGCGGAGGCGGGAACCCAAGCCCTCCGAGCACCCACCAGCGTAAATGACGGCCGAGGACCCCCCCCTTTCGTCAAGCCGCGGCAACAACCCCCGGCTGCACCACCCGCTCATGCAATTCCGGCGCCGCATCCCGATACAGCTTGACCACGGTCGAGGTGCGCGTGCCATAGCCGGGCGACTCGATGCACACCGGCGACAGCATGCGCTCGACCTCGATCGGCATCCCGGTCTCGGGCAGCCGCACGTCCGGCGCGCGGGTGGTGTCGGCCAGCATTTCGAAATACGCATCCTCGGGCGCTCCCTGGCACAGCAGGCTCGCGAACTGCGCCTTGGTGCGCAGCACCTTGGGCCACGGCGTATCCAGCAAACCGTTCGAGATGCCGTAGATGCGCCCGCGCTCGAGCGGCTGGCCGTTGCGCGGGTCGTCCTGGCCGCGGTTGGAGTACCAGTACAGGGTCTCGCGGTCGCCCAGCACCAGGTTGTAGCCGTTGTACAGGTCGGGGCGCGCCGCCAGTTCCGCCACGTAGGCCGCCGCATCGAGTTCGCCGCGCAGGTAGTCGGCCACCAGTGCGCCGCGCGACGGCGCGTCGACCCGGCGTTCGCCAGGGGCGCGGATATTGGTCAGGGCCGCGAAGCGCGGGCCGGTGGGGCCGGTGACCGACACGCCCATCCAGCTGCCGCCGCCCTGCAGGTCGCGGCCCGCGATCACGTGCGGCGCATGCGGCCAGGGGCCGGCCGGGGTGGCCGGACGGTCATAGAACTCGTCGCGGTTGGCGCAGGCAATGACGGGCATGCCGGGGACGACGTGCCAGGCGAAGACGATCAGGCACATGGCAGGTCCGTGAAGATTTCGAGACGGCGCGGTCCCGCGAGATGGGGCGCGATGCCGGCGGCGTCGACCGCCTGTGCGAGCTGCGCCGGGAAGGCGTCGGTGACGCCCGGGTAGACTTCCATCCAGGTCTGCAGGCCGTCCTGGTCTTGCGGGCGGCGCTTGAGCTGGACCTGCACGCCGGCGTCCTGCGCCAGGCGGCGCTGCATGGCGTGCACCAGCGGCGCCAGCGTGGCGGCATCGATGGCGCGCACCTTGTAGTAGACGTAGAAGTCTTGCATCGCTAGTCGTCGACCGCGTCGAGGCTATAGGGCATGGGCAGGAAGCGCAGCTGCGCGCCGGCACTCGAACCCAGGCGCACGTCCTCGCCCAGCGCCGCCAGCTTGATCTCGACCAGCGCATCGGCGCCGCCGCGGCCGTTCGGCGCGGCGTTGACGACCATGCCGCAGGGCTGGTCCGGGTCGGCCGTGGAAAACACTTCGTCGCCGGCGCGCGCGGCGGCATTGTCGATGGCGGCCAGCGCCGTACGGCGCTTGATCTTGCCGAGGTATTTGGTGCGCGCGACGATTTCCTGGCCCGGGTAGCAGCCCTTCTTGAAATTGACGCCGCCCAGCAGTTCGAGGTTGACCATCTGCGGCACGAACTGCTCTTGCGTGGCCGCATCCACCTGCGGCTCGCCGGCGTGGATTGCGGCCAGGCGCCAGGCCTGGTTGCCGCCCAGGGCCAGCTCGGCCTTGAGAGCGGGCAGGGCGGCGCTGGCTGCGTCGGCCGTGGCGAGCCACAGATAGCGCGGCGCGCCAAAGGCGTCGTTCAGGCGCAGCACGGTGCCGAACTCGCCGCTGGCGGCGCTCATCGGCGCGGCTGGCAACGTATTGACGAAGCGCCCCAGCACCGCCAATGCCTTGGCGCCGCCAAGACCCAGGACGGCCGTGAATGGCGCTTCGTCGGTGGCGTCGCGCAGCTTGGCTTTGCTGCGCAGCACAAACATCGACAGGCGTTTTTGCAGCGGGGCCTGGATGGCGCGCGGCAGCTGCAAATACACGGCGTCCGCATCGCGCCACATCAGGAAACTGGCTTGCAGACGGCCTTTCGGGGTGCAGAAACCGGCGAAGCGCGCCTCGGTTTGCTGCAAGTGCTCGACGTCGTTGGTGAGCTGGGCGTGCAGGAATTTGGCGGCTTCTTCGCCAGCCACGGCAATCAAACCCTGGTCGGTCACGGTGGCCACGAAACCGGCCGCGAGCGCGTCGGTATCGAGTGGCTGGCCGAAGTCGTCGACTTGCGTTGCTTCATCAATATGAAAGCGGGCGCCGTGCGTGGCGAGGTGGTCTGTCCAGTTACTCATGAAAATCCGAAATATTTTGGCAATTAGGCTTTATCATTACGGCCTCATTATAGAGTTGTCGGGGAAATCGCGCCGAGCGTGCCGCAAACGGCATTCGCGCCTGCAGATTCCCCTGCACAGAACACATGGCACTCATAAAAAAATTATTTGTCGCCGGCGTCGTCGTTACGCTGGTGGCTGCAGGCGGATTCTCGTGGTGGACCAAGCATTCGCTGACGACCGGCGGTGAGCCGATCGAATTCACGATCAATCCCGGCAGCGGGGTCGCGGCCAGCGCCCAGCAGATGGTGGCGGCGGGCGTGCCGATCAACCCGACCATGTTCCGGCTGCTGGCGCGCCTGACGGGCGACGCCGGCCGCATCAAGGCCGGCAGCTACGAGCTGAAACCCAATACCAGTCCGCGCCGCCTGCTCACCCAACTGGTGAACGGCGAGTTCTCGCACGAGGCGGTGACCATCATCGAAGGCTGGACCTTCCGCCAGATGCGCCAGGCAATCAGCGGCCACGACCGGCTCAAGCACGATACCGTCAAGCTGACCGACCAGGAATTGATGGCAAAGATCTCGACCGAGTTCAAGGAGCCGGAGGGCATGTTCTTCCCCGATACCTACCTGTTCGCCAAGGGCTCGTCCGAGATCGAGATCTACCGCCGCGCCCACCAGGCCATGCTGGACCACCTGAACGCGGCCTGGGAAAAGCGCAACAAGGCGCTGCCCTACAAGAGCCCGTACGAGGCCTTGATCATGGCCTCGATCGTCGAGAAGGAAACCGGCCAGAAAAGCGAGCGCAACATGATCGCGGGCGTGTTCGTCAACCGCCTGCGCACCGGCATGCTGCTGCAGACCGACCCGACCGTGATCTACGGCATGGGCGCCAGCTATGCGGGCCAGATCCGCAAGAAGGACCTGCAGACCGACACCCCGTACAATACCTATACGCGCGGCGGCCTGCCGCCGACCCCGATTGCGCTGCCCGGCCTGCAGTCGCTGCATGCGGCGCTGGAGCCGGCCGAGACGCCGGCCTTGTACTTCGTCGCGCGCGGCGACGGCACCAGCCAGTTCTCGAACAACCTGCCCGACCATAACCGGGCCGTCAACCGCTACCAGCGCGGCATCACCACCCAATAATCAGATTCAAGGCTTTACATGCAGGGCAAGTTCATCACATTCGAAGGCATCGACGGCGCCGGGAAATCGACCCATATCGGATTCGTCACCGATTTCCTGGTGGCGCGCGGCAAGAACGTGGTCGCCTCGCGCGAGCCGGGCGGCACGCCGCTGGGCGAGAAACTGCGCGACCACTTGCTGCATGAGCAGATGCATCTCGAAACCGAAGCGCTGCTGATGTTCGCCAGCCGGCGCGAGCACATCGCGCAAGTCATCGCGCCCAATCTCGCCGAAGGCAACTGGGTGCTGTCGGACCGCTTCACCGACGCCAGCTTCGCCTACCAGAGCGGCGGGCGCGGCCTGGCGCGCGGCAAACTGGAGGCGCTCGAGGCCTGGGTCCACCACGACCTGCAGCCCGACCTGACCCTGCTGTTCGACGTGCCGCTCGAAGTGGCGCGCCAGCGCCTGAATGCGACCCGCACGCTGGATAAATTCGAACGCGAGCAGTCCGATTTCTTCGCCCGCTGCCGCGCGGAATACCTGCGCCGCGCCGCGCAATTCCCCGAGCGCTTCGCCGTGATCGACTCGACGCGCAGCATCGCCGAGATCCAGGCCGAGCTGGGCCAGGTACTGGAGAAACTGTTGTGACGATGTACCCATGGCACGGCGCCGCCTGGTCGCAGCTGCAGCAAATGCGCGCGCGCATGCCGCATGCGATCCTGTTCCATGGCCCGGCCGGCACCGGCAAGGCCGGCTTTATCGAAGCCTTCGCCCAGGCCCTGCTGTGCGAAAGCCCGCGGCCCGACGGCCATGCCTGCGGCGCTTGCGCGTCCTGCGGCTGGTTCGTCCAGCACAACCACCCGGACTACCGCCGTGTGCGGCCCGAGGCGCTGGAAGACGAGTTGCCGGCCGAGGGCGAAGAAGGCGACGGCGAACGCAAGTCGAAGTCGACCCGGGCGCCGTCGAAAGAGATCAAGATCGAGCAGATCCGCAACCTGGCGGACTTCATGAATATCTCGACCCACCGCCAGGGCTTGCGGGTGGTGGTGCTGTATCCGGCCGAGGCGCTGAACATGCCCGCCTCGAATGCCTTGCTGAAAACGCTGGAAGAGCCGCCGCCCGGCACCGTGTTCCTGCTCTCGTCCAACAGCCTGGACCGGCTGCTACCGACGATCCTGTCGCGCTGCCGCAAGTTCGCGCTGCCGATGCCGGGGCATGACGAGGCCCTGGCCTGGCTCAGGGAGCAGGGCGTGCCGGACGCCGACAGCTGGCTGCGCGAGCAGGGCGGGGCGCCGCTGGCGGCCCTGGCCGAGTCGAACAACGGCAGCCGCGAGGACATGGAAGCGCTGCTGCAGTTCCTGGCCCGCCCGGCGCCGGACAGCGCGCTGCGCGCCGCCGACAAGCTGGCCAAGGCCGAGCTGCCGGCCCTGGTTTCCTGGACCCAGCGCTGGCTGTACGATGTATTTTCATACAAGCTGTCTGGCAATATCCGCTACTACCCGCGTTATCAAAAAGAACTGGCCGCGCTTGCCGGCCGGGCCCCGGCGGCAAGCCTGCTGCGCGCCATCAAGGCCATGAACGAGCGGCGCGCTGTGGCGGATCATCCTTTGTCGGCAAAATTGTTTGTCGAAGATATGCTGCTTGAGTACACTGCGTGCTGCACATGAAAGGATCACGATGAGCGCCAGCCAGCCAGAGACGAACGCAGCCCAGGCCCCGCGGCCATCGGTGCTGTCGCTGGCGATCAAGGAAAAGGCGGCGCTGTATGCGGCCTATATGCCCTTCCTCAAGAATGGCGGCATGTTCGTGCCCACCAATAAGCCCTACAAGATCGGCGACGAGATCTACCTGATCCTGGCGCTGATGGACGACCCCAATAAATACCCGATCGCCGGCACCGTGGCCTGGATCACGCCGAGCGGCGCCAACAACAACAAGGCGCAAGGCATTGGCGTGCATTTTCCGGCCGACGAGGCCGGCCAGCGCGCCAAGGCCCGCATCGAAGAGATCCTCGGCGCGGCGCTGCGGTCCTCGCGCGCTACCCATACCCTGTAACTTCCATCACCACGCTGCATGCCTTCCTACGTTCATCGCCTGGCCCGATTCGACGACCTGCCAGCCATCGTCGACATCTACAATTCCACCATCGCTTCGCGCGAAGTCACCGCCGACACCGAACCCATCACTGTCCAGTCGCGCGAAGCCTGGTTCCGCGACCATACGCCGGAGCGCCGGCCGCTGTGGGTCATCCACGATGCGGATGACCGCAGCGAGCAGCCGGTCGTGCTGGGCTGGCTGTCGTATTCCAATTTCTATGGCCGGCCGGCGTATTCGGGCACGGCCGAGGTGTCGATCTATATCGCCGAGCAGGCGCGCGGCCAGGGCCTGGGGCGGTATTGCCTGGATCTGGCGATTGCCCACGCGCCCGAGGTCAAGGTGCATACCTTGCTGGGCTTCATCTTTGGCCATAACCAGCCGAGCCTGGCGCTGTTCCGCAAATATGGCTTCGAGACCTGGGCCAATTTTCCGCGCGTGGCCAATCTCGATGGGATCGAGCGCGACCTGATCATTCTCGGCAAGCGGGTGGGCTGAGGTGAACTTGGGCCCCCGCCTTCGCGGGGGCGACGGTGGGTTGCGCGGGGGTGAAGGTGGTTTGCGCGGGGGTGACGGTGGTTTGCGAGGGGGTGACGGTGGTTTGCGAGGGGGCGCGGATCGCTGGCCTGGGGTCTTGTACAATGGCGGGATGTTTATCGATTCCCATTGCCATATCAATTTCCCGGAGCTGGCAGCCCGCATGCCCGAGGTCCTGGCCAAGATGGCCGAGAACAAGGTGATGCACGCCCTGTGCGTGTCGGTGGATTTGCCGGACTTCCCGCAAGTGCTCGCGCTGGCCGAGCAGCATCCCCATATCTTCGCCTCGGTCGGCGTCCATCCCGACTACGAAGACACGCCGGAACCGACCGTGCAGCAACTGGTCGAACTGGCAAATCACCCGAAGATCGTCGCCATCGGCGAGACCGGCCTCGACTACTACCGCCTCGAGGGCGATCTGGAATGGCAGCGCGAGCGCTTCCGCGTCCATATCCGCGCCTCGCGCGAGACCCGCAAGCCGCTGATCATCCATACCCGCGCGGCCAGCGAGGACACGATCCGCCTGATGAAGGAAGAGGGCGCCGGCACGGGTGCAGGCGGCGTGGCCGGCGTCATGCACTGCTTCACCGAATCGCTCGCGGTGGCCGAAGCCGCCATGGAGCAGGGTTTCTACATCTCGTTCTCGGGCATCGTCACGTTTAAAAGCGCCAAGGAGTTGCAGGCGGTGGCGCTTGCCGTGCCGCTCGACCGCATGCTGATCGAGACCGACTCGCCCTACCTGGCGCCGGTGCCGTTCCGCGGCCGTATGAACGAGCCGGGCTATGTGGCCCACGTGGCCGAGTACATCGCCACGCTCAAGGGTGTCTCGCTGCGCGAGGTTGCCGAGCGCACCAGCGAGAATTTCTTCAAGCTGTTTAATACCGCCAGGAGCTGACCGATGCCGATCCGCCGCTTGCTTGCCACCAGCCTGCTGTTTGCCGTGATGGCCAGCGCCCATGCCGCGCCACCGCCGCCGAGCGAGCAGCAGGTGACGGCCTTCTTCCGCGCCGTGCAGCTGGACGATGCCGACACGGTGCGCACGATGGTCGGCGCGGTCGTCAACGCCAATGAGTTGAACCCGCTGGGCGGCGAGCCGCCGCTGGTGCTGGCGATCCGCGAGGGATCGCGCGAAGTGGTGCGCGAGCTGCTGCGCCATCCCGGCACCGACCTCGAGCGCCAGGCGCTGAACGGCAACACGGCGCTGATGATGGCCGCCTTCAAACGCGACGAGGACGTGGTGCGCGCGCTGCTGGCCAAGGGCGCGAAGGTCAACCAGCCGGGGTGGACTGCGCTGCACTATGCCGCCGCCAGCGGCGACGAGAAGATCGCGCAACTGCTGATCGAGCGCGGCGCCCAGATCGACGCGCTGTCGCCGCGCGCCAGCGGCGCCTTCACGCCGCTGATGCTGGCCGCGCGCGAGGGGCAGGAATCGACTGCGCGCCTGCTGCTGGCGCGTGGCGCGAAAGTCGGCCTCAAGAACACCGAAGGACACACGGCGGCCCAGATTGCCAAGCAGGCGGGCCGGGAGAAACTGGCGGACGAATTGCGAATTGGACGGTAAAACGCTCTCAGCTCGACCAATTGCGTGGGGGCAAGTGTATCCATAATGGTTCCACGGTCAAACGACCACCCGACCAATCAAGGATACCCATGCTCAACGAACGCGAAATCGAAAGCTGCTACCTGGGGCAGTTCATTCCAGTCCACTACCATCACAATATGCTGATGGACAAGAACCGGATGCACAGCTTCAAGGCCGCCATCCATTACGCGGTCTTCCCCGGCGCGAAAGTGCTGGAGCTGGGCGGCGGTACCGGCGTGCTGTCCTTCTTCGCGGCCCAGAGCGCCTCGAAAGTCTATTGCGTCGAGTTCAACCCCGACATGGTCATGGAAGCGCGCCGCTTCCTGGCGATGAACGAGAACGGCCACAAGGTCGAGGTGGTGCACGCCGACGCCTTCGATTACCTGCCGCCGGAGCCGGTCGACGTCGTGATCTGCGAGATGATCCACGTGGGCATGCTGCGCGAAAAGCAGGTCGAGGTGATCGAGTCGTTCAAGCGCCGCTACCTGGCCAAGTTCGGCGGCCCGCTGCCGATGTTCATGCCCGAGGCCGTGATCATGGCGGCCCAGCCCCTGCAGCAGGAATACGATTTCGACGGCTTCCACGCCCCGATCGTCCAGTTCCAGGAAACCGGCGTGGTCCAGCCGGCCACGGTCGAGCTGGCCCAGCCGGCCGTCTACAGCATCCTCGATTTCAGCCAGCCGGTCGATGGCCTGATCGCCTGGGAAGGCTCGTTCGTGGTCGAGCAGGGCGGCACCCTGAACGCGCTGCGCTTCGTGACCAAGAACGTGCTGGCGATCGTGCCGGAGCGCTCGACCACCATCGATTGGCTCAACCACTACATGACCCTGCCGTTGTACCGGCCGCTCGAAGTCAAGGCCGGCGACCTGCTGCGGGTGTCCTTCGCCTACCGCGCCGGTGGCTCGATCCCGTCGCTGCAAGCGTCGATCAAGGCCGAGGTGATGCGCCAGCAGGAGGCCACGGACGCCCACGCTCCGGCCATGCAGGAAGCCGCGGCCGTCGCCTGACGCGAAACCTGATCCAGGTCGTCCCCGCGGAGGCGGGGACCCAAGCTTGCCCGCACAGCTACTGCGATATCCGTCAGTGGTTGGCCGACTACTTGGGTCCCCGCCTGCGCGGGGACGACGTGCCAGCGCAGCGGGTCACGGCTGCCCTCTACCGTTCATACCGTCTTTTCCCCCGTTCATCGCACAGCGCTGGCCCCATGATGGCCTTCCGCCTACATTGTCGACCATGCCGATGTTTCTCATGGAGGAAGACAATGCTGAGTTTCCTGGTATGGTTGGTCCTGCTGTTCCTTTGCTGGCCAATCGCGCTGCTTGCCCTGGTACTGTATCCTGTGGTGTGGCTGCTGTTGCTGCCGCTGCGCCTGCTGGGCATCGGCGTCGATGCCGTGTTCAGCCTGCTGCGCGCCATCGTCATGCTGCCCGCGCGCGTGCTCGGCCACCAGCCGGTGCGCTGAAGGATATTGGGGCGTTCGGCAGAATGTTCGGCAAATAACAGACGTTGGCCACGCGATCTTCTACTGTGGAGCTGCGCGCTTTCATCCGGAAAGTGCGCATTAATAGAGGAAAATGACTATGCGCCTGGATATTTACCGCAGAGCCGAACACGACGGCAAATTCTCGTACCTGGCCGTGCCCGAAGCCAAGAACATCCCCGAGGAAGCCACCAATACCGATTGGGAAATCGAAGCCCGCGCCTTCGAGGTCGACGACAATGCCGACCAGATCGAAGATTTCGACATCGATAACCTCAACGGCCAGATCGCCGAAAAAGGCTATGCGATGACGTCGGTACTGCACTGACATTTTCCTGGCGGGCAATGCCCGCTACCGCCGGCACGGGGGCCAGTTTCCCGCGCGCCGGCGCCGCCCGACGCCGTGTTTCGCAGTCGGTGTGGCGCACCCGTTTCCGCTCTTTCACAAGTCGGCAGGCCCTCCACGGCCGGGTAGCCGATGTGGTATCCTGCGTCCTTGATCAAGGTAGTCAGCCGTGGACGTGGCTGCGATGGAGAATGCGATGAAGTGGGTAGTGGTAGGTTTCTATATTCTGTCCATCCTGCACATCCACTTCCGCGGGCGTGTGCGCCTGCCGTTCCGCCGCCAGATTTTCGACCACTCGTCGTTCATGGCGCCGATCAACATCTTCATGCACAAGTTCTCGAAGGTGCCGAGCACGCCCTTCATCCCGGTGAGCGAGTTCCCCGAACTGGCGCGCCTGCAAGAGAACTGGCCGATCATCCGTGCCGAAGCCGAGAACCTGCTCGCGCTCAAGAAGATCAAGGCCGCCGAGCAGAACGACGATGCCGGCTTCAATTCCTTCTTCAAGAACGGCTGGAAGCGCTTCTACCTCAAGTGGTACGACGCCAGCCATCCGTCGGCCGAACGCCTGTGCCCGCAGACCTACGCCTTGCTGCAATCGATCCCGTCGGTCAAGGCCGCGATGTTCGCCGAGCTGCCGCCGGGCGGCAAGCTGAACCCGCACCGCGACCCGTTCGCCGGCTCGATGCGCTACCACCTGGGCCTGGCCACGCCGAACGACGACCGCTGCTTCATCGAGGTCGACGGCGAGCGCCACAGCTGGCGCGACGGCCAGGGCGTGGTGTTCGACGAAACCTTCATCCACTGGGCCATCAATGGCAGCGAGAGCGACCGCGTGATCCTGTTCTGCGACGTCGAGCGGCCGATGCGCTACCGCTGGATGGGCGCTTTCAACCGCTGGTTTGGCCGCACCGTCATGACCGCCGCCGCTTCGCCGAACGAGACCGGCGACCAGGTCGGCCTGGTGAGCAAGCTGTTCCGCATCTCCTTCTATGCCGGCCAGTACCGGCGCCGCTTCAAGGCCTGGAACAAGACCGCCTACAACATCACCCGCGTGGCGCTGGTCGTCGCCCTGATCGCCTTCATCGTCTGGCTCTGACTTAAGCCGTAATGCGTGCGGGCCGCCCGGCCTGCACAATCCATGTGTTACCGAAAACGGACGTTACGCCATTGTGGCTACAATGGCCGTCCAGACACCCACTCATGGAGGCAAGTCAATGGCAAAGGTACTGGTTCTGTATTACTCGTCGTATGGCCACATCGAGACGATGGCGAATGCCGTCGCTGAAGGCGCGCGCAGCACGGGCGCGACGGTCGACGTCAAGCGGGTTCCCGAAACCGTCCCCGAGGACGTCGCCAAGGGCGCCCACTTCAAGCTGGAGCAGGCCGCGCCGGTCGCCAAGGTCGATGAGCTGGAGCATTACGACGCCATCATCGTCGGCG
Source organism: Telluria beijingensis (assembly GCF_030770395.1). Classification (GTDB taxonomy): domain Bacteria; phylum Pseudomonadota; class Gammaproteobacteria; order Burkholderiales; family Burkholderiaceae_D; genus Telluria; species Telluria beijingensis. Next base: position 2,442,843 of record NZ_CP132480.1, read on the forward strand.
CGCCGACCCGCTATGGCCGCATGCCGGGCCAGATGGCGGCCTTCCTCGACCAGACCGGCGGCCTGTGGGCGCGCGGCGCGCTCAACGGCAAGGTCGGCGGCGCCTTCACCTCGACCGCCACCCAGCACGGCGGCCAGGAAGCGACCCTGTTCTCGATCATCACCAACCTGCTGCACTTCGGCATGACCATCGTCGGCCTTCCGTACAGCTACCAGGACCAGATGACGCTGGACGAGATCGTCGGTGGCAGCCCGTATGGCGCCACCACCATCGCCGGCGGCCAGGGCCAGCGCCAGCCGAGCGAAAAAGGCCTGGGCGGCGCGCGCTTCCAGGGCGAGCTGATCGCGAAGACGGCGAACAAACTGTTCGGTTGATCCACCGGCAGCCCGGTACAAGCAACCGGCCCCGATATGCGCTATCGTAGGCATCCTGTCCAACCGACGAGGTGCCTACGCTATGTCCGACCTGTCCGCTTTCCCCATCACCGAGAAATGGCCAGCGCAACATCCCGAGCGCTTGCAGCTGTATTCGCTGCCGACGCCGAACGGGGTCAAGATCCCGATCATGCTCGAAGAGATCGGCATGCCTTATGAGGTGCACAAGGTCGATTTCTCGAAGGACGATCAGAATTCGCCGGCCTTCCTGTCGCTCAACCCGAACAATAAAATCCCCGCCATCCTCGATCCCGACGGCCCGGGCGGCAAGCCGCTCGCGCTGTTCGAATCGGGCGCCATCCTGATCTACCTGGCCGACAAGTCGGGCCAGCTGCTGCCGAAGGACCCGGCCGCGCGCTACCACGCGATCCAGTGGCTGATGTTCCAGATCGGCGGGATCGGGCCCATGTTCGGGCAGGTCGGCTTCTTCACCAAATTCGCCGGCAAGGAGTATGAAGACAAGCGTCCGCGCGACCGCTACGTGGCGGAATCGCGCCGCCTGCTGGGCGTGGTCGATGCCCAGCTGGCGCGCCATGCCTGGATCGCAGGCGAGGAATTCACGATCGCCGACATTGCGATCTTCCCGTGGATTAACAACCTGTTCACCTTCTACGAAGCGAGCGAGCTGGTCGGCGCTACCGACTTCACGCACGTGACGGCCACGCTGGCGCGCTTCCTGGCGCGGCCGTCGGTGCAGAAGGGTCTCAAGATCCCCGCGTGAATCAGTAAGGACTGGCGGTCGGGCGCACGATCATTTCGCTGACATCGACGTCGGCCGGCTGTTCGATGGCGAAGGCGATGGCGCGCGCGATGGCTTCCGGCTTGATCGCCACCTTGCGGAATTCGCGCATCGTGTCGCGGGCGAGGCCGTCCGAGATCGTGTCCGCCAGTTCCGATTCCACCACGCCCGGCGAGACCAGCGTCACGCGGATGTCGCCGCCCACTTCCTGGCGCAGGCCTTCGGTGATGGCGGCCACCGCGAACTTGGTGGCGCAGTACACGGCGGCCGTGGGGCTGACGGCATAGGCGCCGATCGACGCGATATTAATGAACTGGCCGCTGCGCCGCGCCTGCATGCCCGGCAGCACGGTGGCGATGCCGTGCAATACACCGCGGATGTTCACGTCGATCATGCGGTTCCATTCGTCGATCTTGAGTGCCTCGAGTTTCGACAGCGGCATCACGCCCGCATTATTGACCAGCACGTCGACCTGGCCGTGGCGCTCGACGGCGAAGGCGACGAACTCGCGCATGCTCTCCAGGCTCGTCACATCCAGTTGGGCGACGTCGGCCACGCCGCCGGCTTCGCGGATGTCGGCGGCCAGCGCGACCAGGCGTTCGGTGCGCCGGGCGCCCAGCACTACGCGGTGGCCGAGCGCGGCAAGGTGGCGGGCGGTGGCTTCGCCGATGCCGCTGCTGGCGCCGGTGATCAGGACGACTTTGGACAGTTGGTCTTGCATGATTGGCTCCTTGATGTGATTGGACAGTGGAGCCAGTATGGAGGGGTACGTGCGCGCTGCCCATGCCGAAAAATCGACCGGGATTGCACAATCGTCCGAAAAAGAAAATTGCATAAGCGTTCGACGACGCTAGCGTGCAATCACGTTAACGTAGAAACGTCGTTCCCGCGAAGGCGGGAACGACGTTCTGGTGCTAACGGATGATGGCGGCCGCGTAATTACGCCGGCGACGTCGCCTTGTCGCGCGGACGCTGGCGGTGGAAGGTCAGCGGCGTATATTCCACGTTCGACGGCGGCGGCGACTTGAGGATGTTGCTTTTCATGGCGCCGACCACGTGCATCTCGCACGGCTTGCAGTCGAAGCGCAGCGTGTACTTCTCGTCGCCGCTCACCAGGGTCATCGGCTCGGCCTTCACCTGGCCCTGCACGCCTTGCACGCCCTTGGCCTGTTTCGGGCACAGGTTGAACGAGAAGCGCAGGCAGTGCTTGGTGATCATCAGCGACACCTCGCCCGCTTCCTCGTGCGCCTCGTAGGCCGCATCGATCAGCCGCACGCCGTGCTTGTGATAGAAGGCGCGCGCCTTTTCGTTGTAGACGTTGGCCAGGTAGCTGAGCTGCTCTTCCGGATACACCGCAGGCGGTTCCGCCGGGGCCTTGCGCTGCGGGCGTTCCCAGGCCGCCAGGCGCGCGGCTTCATGCGCCGCGACGGCATCGCGGCGCAGCGCATTGATGGCGCCGTTCGGCACGAACCACGGCTGCGACAGCGCCAGTTCGACGTGGCCGCATTCGAACATCGTGTTGCCCAGCTTGGCCAGGCTGGCGCGCAGCGAGGCCTCGGCCTGCGCCGCCTGCTGGGCCGGTTGCAGTTCGATCGCGGCCTCGAGCGACGAGGCGATGCCGTCTTCGTCGACGATGTCCAGGCGCAGGCCGCCCGCCACTTCGCTCAGGATCAGGTCGACCGCCACCTTGCGCTCGGACGATTTTTTGTTGAGCGTGGCTTCCCACTGGTGGTCGCGGTTGCGGTGGACGACGGTGCCCACCTTCAGGCCGGCCAGGGACTGCATCGGCTCGTTCGGGTAGACGCGCCAGCGCTGGCCATCGGGCTCGTCGCCCAGCTTCTCGGCGCGGTTGGCCTGGATGCCGCAGGTGTCGCGCTTGTGCATGTAGTTCAGGCCATCGCCATTGGCCATCGGCGCGGTGGTGACCAGGTCGAAGCTGTCGCCGTTCAGGCGCGCCACGATGCCCAGTTCCACGCCCACGTATTTGGGCGAGTCGAAGGCGCCGATGTCGGTCAGGCGGCCCTGGGCGAAGTATTCGGTATGGCCGCGGTGGAAGTTCTTGTCGACGTCGGGCGTAAACATCACGCGCGTGCGGCCGCTGGCGGCGCGCGTGAATTCCGGACGGCGCTCGAGCAGTTCGTCGAGCAGCAGGCGGTAGTGGGCAGTGATGTTCTTCACATAGCCCATGTCCTTGTAGCGGCCCTCGATCTTGAACGAGCGGATGCCGGCGTCGACCAGCGCTTCCAGGTTGCGGCTCTGGTCATTGTCTTTCATCGACAGCAGGTGCTTGTCGTAGGCCACCACGCGGCCCTGGCCGTCGCTCAGGGTATAGGGCAGGCGGCAGGCCTGCGAGCAGTCGCCGCGGTTGGCCGAACGGCCGGTGTCGGCGTGCGAGATATAGCACTGGCCCGAGAACGCCACGCACAGCGCGCCGTGCACGAAGTATTCGAGCGGGGTGTCGACCGTGGCGTGGATCTTGCGGATCTGCTCGACCGTCAGTTCGCGCGCCAGCACCAGCTGCGAAAAGCCGACGTCGCCCAGGAATTTGGCCTTGTCGGCCCCGCGGATGTCGCACTGGGTGCTGGCGTGCAGCTGGATCGGCGGCAGGTCGAGTTCGAGCAGGCCCATGTCCTGGATGATCAGGGCGTCGACACCGGCCTCGTACAGCTGCCAGATCTGCTTGCGCGCCAGATCGAGTTCGCTGTCGTGCATGATCGTGTTCATGGTCACGAAGATGCGCGCGCGGTAGCCGTGGGCAAACTTGACCAGCGCGGCGATGTCTTCCAGCGGATTGCTGGCATTGTGGCGCGCCCCGAAGGCCGGGCCGCCGATGTACACGGCGTCGGCGCCGTGGAGGATTGCCTCGCGGCCGATCTCGGCGGTCTTGGCGGGCGAGAGCAATTCGAGCTCGTGGGCAAGCAGGGACATGGGTGTTTCCTTTGGGGCGAAGGACGAAATTATAGCGGTATGGCGTCCCTGCGTCATGTGCAGGGGACGTCGCACGCCCCAAAGTGTGCACATGGCGCTATCATGGTTCGTTTCGCGTCACGATGTTAGCGCAAACTCACGATGCATAGCCGCAAGTTTCCTAAGGACGATAGTTACTTGGCATTCATTGCTAGTCCCCGATGCCAATTTCTTAACTGTGCTAACATCAATAAACATTACTAACTTCTAAGAGAAATTCACCAACATGAGCAAAGCGAGCATCGAGGCCGTCCGAGAATCGATGGAGCAGGGCAAGCCCACCATGGTGGACGTGGCCAAGCTCGCCGGCGTGTCGGCGATGACCGTATCCCGTGTCATGAACGGCAAGAGCCTGGTGCGCGAAAGCACCCGCCGCAAGGTGGCCGAGGCCGTTGCGGCGCTCAACTACACGCCAAACCAGGAGGCGCGCAACCTGGCCGGCTCCAAGCCGATCCGCGTCGGCTTCTTGTACAGCAACCCGAGCGCGGCCTACCTGAGCGAATTCCTGGTCGGCCTGCTCAACCAGTCGGGCCTCAACAACGTCCAGCTGTTCGTCGAAAAGTGCGAGGCCGGCAACCACGAGATCGAACACACCCAGCGCCTGATCAACAATGGCCTGGACGGCGTGATCCTGCCGCCGCCGCTGTGCGACAGCGTGGCCGTGCTCGAATGCGTCGAGCGCGCTGGGATTCCGGCAGTGGTGGTGGCCTGCGGGTCGCCGGCGCCGGGCGTCGGCGCGGTCAGCATCGACGATTACGAGGCCGCCCACTACATGACGCGCCACCTGATCGCGCTGGGCCACCAGCGCATCGGCTTCGTGGTCGGCCACCCGAACCAGACTGCCAGCGCGCGCCGCCTCGAGGGCTATCGCAAGGCGATCGCCGAGAAGGGCGCCGACGCCTCCGAAGAGCTGGTGGTGCAGGGCATGTTCACCTACCGCTCCGGCCTGGACGCGGCCGAGCAGCTGCTGGCGTTGGCCGACCGCCCGACGGCGATCTTCGCCAGCAACGACGACATGGCCGCCGCTACGGTGGCGGTCGCGCACCGGCTCGGCCTGGACGTGCCGGGCGACCTGACCGTCACGGGCTTCGACGATACTGCCCTGGCCACCACTATCTGGCCCGAACTGACCACGGTGCGCCAGCCGATCGCCGGCATGGCGCGCGAGGCGGTGCAGGCGCTGGTGCGGCGGGTGCGGGCAATGCGCGAGCACGAGCCGGCCGAGCCGGAGCAGACCCGCATGAAGTTCGAGCTGGTGCGCCGCCAGTCGGACGCCGCTCCGCGTATCCGTCCGCCAGCGCGCCTGCCGGCCGCCGCCAAGGCGCGCTGAGCGCGTGCATACATCGGGGTTCCCAACCCCGATGAAACCCATTTCAATAATTCGTTGACAACCGTTCACGGGGCCGATTAGACTGGGATGATTGCGCTAACAGTTCTGTTAAGGGAATGTCGTAGCGCATCCATAATACTCAGAATAATCTGGAGACGACCATGACGGCCTATGCTGATGCATTGACGGTTTACGCGACCTATCCCGACCTGCGCGACAAGCGGGTCGTCATCACCGGCGGCGGGTCCGGCATCGGCGCCGAACTGGTGGCCGCCTTCGCCGGCCAGGGCGCCCGGGTCTGGTTCCTCGACATCGCCGATGCCCCCGCGCAGGCGCTGGCGGCGACGCTGGCCACCGCGCCCGGCGTGATCCACCCGCCGCGCTACCTGCACTGCGATCTGACCGACCTCGATGCGCTGGCCGCCAGTTTCGCCGCCATCGAAGGAGAGGCTGGCGGCATCGACATCCTGCTCAACAACGCCGCCAACGACGACCGCCACGACATCGAATCGGTCACGCCCGCCTACTGGGAAGACCGGATGGCGGTCAACCTGCGCCACCAGTTCTTCTGCGCCCAGGCCGCGGTGGGCGGCATGCGGCGCCAGAAGGCCGGGGTGATCCTGAACTTCGGTTCGATCTCGTGGCACCTGGCCTCGCGCGACCTGGCGCTGTACATGACGGCCAAGGCCGCGATCGAGGGCCTGAGCCGGGCGCTGGCGCGCGACCTCGGGCCGGATCACATCCGCGTCAACACCGTGGTTCCGGGGGCAGTGCGCACGCCGCGCCAGGACACCTTGTGGCATTCGCCCAGCGAAGAGGACCGTATCCTGGCCGGCCAGTGCCTGCCGGCGCGGGTCGAGATGCGCGACGTGGCGGCGCTGTCGCTGTTCCTCGCTTCGAACAATGCACGCCGCTGCAGCGGCCGCGAATACTTCGTCGACGCCGGCTGGTACGGCGCCTGAGAGGCCGTTAGGGGTAGCGCTAACGTCGATTCTTGAGCAAAATGTCAATACCGCGCTCGCGACCGGCTCGCTGCGCAGATAAAAAACAGGAGACAGGCATGAAGAAACATGGCATCACGAAGATGGGCATCGCGGTCGGAGTCGGTTGCGCGCTGCTGTTCGCGTCCGCGCCGAGCATGGCCGACGCCAGGAATCCCAAGATCGGCTTCTCGATAGACGACCTGCGGTTGGAGCGCTGGACCCGCGACCGCGACTACTTCATCGGCGCCGCCGAGAAGCTGGGCGCCAAGGTGTATGTGCAGTCGGCCGACGCCAGCGAGCAGCGCCAGATCGCCCAGATCGAGAACCTGATCTCGCGCGGCGTCGACGTGCTGGTGATCGTGCCGTACAACGCCACGGTGCTGAACAACGCGATCCGCGAAGCGAAGAAGGCCAAGATCAAGGTGCTGTCGTACGACCGCCTGATCCTCAATGCCGATGTCGACGCCTACATCTCGTTCGACAACAAGGCGGTGGGCGAATTGCAGGCGCAGGCGATCGTCGGCCTGAAACCGAAGGGCAACTACTACCTGCTCGGCGGGGCGCCGACCGACAACAATGCCAAGATGCTGCGCGAAGGCCAGATGAAGGTGCTGCAGCCGCTGATCGACAAGGGCGACATCAAGGTGGTCGGGCGCCAGTGGGTCAAGGACTGGAGCGCCTCCGAGGCGATGTCCATCGTCGAGAATGCGCTGACCGCCAACGGCAACAAGATCGATGCCGTGGTCGCCTCCAACGACGCCACCGCCGGTGGCGCGATCCAGGCCCTGGCCTCGCAGAAGCTGGCCGGCAAGGTGCCGGTCTCGGGCCAGGACGCCGACCTGGCCGCGGTGCGGCGCGTGATCGCCGGCACCCAGGCCATGACAGTCTACAAGCCGCTCAAGACCATCGCCACCAGCGCCGCGACGCTCGCGGTGCAACTGGTGCGTAACGAAAAGCCGGCCTATAACGCGCAGATCAACAACGGCTACAAGCAGGTCAGCACGGTGCTGCTCAAGCCGATCCCGCTCACCAAATCGAACGTCGACCTGCTGGTCAAGGACGGCTTCTACACCCAGGGCCAACTGGCCGGCAAGTAAGCCCGGATCTCTCCTTTCCCCGTACCCGCACGCGCGGGCCGGGGCTTTTTCACGCCTTGTAGAGTGGTGCGATGTCGGGCTATCTGCTTGAAATGAAGGGAATCGCCAAGCGATTCGGTGGGGTGGCCGCGCTGGACGGCATCGACCTGGCGATCCGGCCGGGCGAATGCGTCGGCCTGTGCGGCGAGAACGGGGCCGGCAAGTCGACCCTCATGAAAGTGCTGTCGGCGGTCTACCCGCACGGCAGCTGGGATGGCGAGATCCTGTGGGATGGCCAGCCCCTGCGCGCGCGCTCGGTGCGCGAGACCGAGGACGCCGGCATCGTCATCATCCACCAGGAACTGATGCTGGTGCCCGAGTTGTCGGTGGCCGAGAATATCTTTTTGGGGAACGAGATCACCCTGCCGGGCGGGCGCCTGGACTATCCGGCCATGAACCGGCGCGCCGCGGAAATCCTGCGCGAACTGAAGCTGCCGGACGTGAACGTGGCGCTGCCGGTGAAGCACTACGGCGGCGGCCATCAGCAGCTGATCGAGATCGGCAAGGCGCTGAACAAGAATGCGCGGCTCTTGATCCTCGACGAGCCGTCGGCCTCGCTGAGCCTGTCCGAGATCGAGGTCCTGCTGCAGGCGGTGCGCGACCTGAAGGCGCGCGGCGTGGCCTGCGTATACATCTCGCACAAGCTCGAAGAGGTGGCCGCCATTTGCGACACCATCGTCGTCATCCGCGACGGCAAGCACATCGCCACCACGCCGATGCCGCAGATGAGCGTGGAACGCATCATTGCCCAGATGTGCGGGCGCGAGATGAACCAGATGTATCCGAGCCTGCCGCACGATATCGGTGATGTGGTGATGGAGGCGCGCCACATCAGCTGCTACGACGCCGAGAACCCGCGCCGCAAGAAGGTGGACGACGTGTCGTTCGAGGTGCGGCGCGGCGAGATCCTCGGCATCGCCGGCATCGTCGGCGCCGGCCGCACCGAGCTGGTGACGGCGATCTTCGGCGCCTATCCGGGCCGCCACGAGGGCGAGGTCTGGCTCGAGGGACGCAAGGTCGACACCGCGACGCCGCTGAAGGCGATCCGCGCCGGCTTCGCCCTGGTGCCCGAGGACCGCAAGCACCACGGCATCGTTCGCGACCTGTCGGTGGGTGAGAACATCACCCTGTCGGTGCTGCAGCGCTATGCTCACCTGACCCGCGTCGACGACAGCGAAGAAGCCAGCGCGGTCGCGGGCGAGGTCGCGCGCCTGGCGCTCAAGACGGCCAGCCCGGCGCTGCCGATCACGGCGTTATCAGGCGGCAACCAGCAAAAGGCGGTGCTGGCGCGGATGCTGCTGACCGGCCCCAAGGTGCTGATCCTGGACGAGCCGACGCGCGGCGTCGATGTCGGCGCCAAGTTCGAGATCTACCGCCTGATGCTGGAGCTGGCGGCCCAGGGCATCGCCATCGTCATGGTGTCGTCCGAGCTGGCCGAGGTGCTGGGCGTGTCCGACCGCGTGCTGGTGATGCAGGAGGGCAGGCTGCGCGGCGACTTCATCAACGATGGCTTGAGCCAGGAGACGGTGCTGGCCGCCGCCCTCGGCCAGGCCTCATAGAACAAGCAAATACAAGCGAACCAATGGATACGACGACCTTCAAGCGGCTGTTCACCCAATATAAAATCCTCGCGCTGCTGGTGGCGGTGGCCCTGATCTGGGCCTTCTTCCACCTCAAGACCGACGGCGGCTTCACCTCGGCGCGCAACCTGTCGAACCTGATGCGCCAGATGTCGATCACCGGCATCCTGGCCTGCGGCATGGTGTTCGTCATCATCGCCGGCGAGATCGACCTGTCGATCGGTTCGCTGCTTGGCCTGCTGGGCGGGATGGCGGCGGTGCTCGACGTCACCCACGGCATGCCGCTGCCGCTGTCGATCGCGGTGGTGCTGGGCGCCGGCCTGATGTGCGGCTTCCTCAACGGCTACCTGACCGCCTATGCGGGCATACCATCCTTCATCGTCGGACTGGGGGGCATGCTGGCCTATCGCGGGGTCGTGCTCGGCCTGACCGACGGCGCCACCGTGGCGCCGGTCTCGCCCGGCATGGAGCAACTGGGCCAGGCCTACCTGCCGCCCACCTGGGGCATCCTGCTCGGCGTGCTGCTGTTCGCGCTGGCCGGCGTGCTGGCCTGGCGCCAGCGGGTCAACCAGGCGCGCCATGGCTTGCCAGTGATCGCGCCGTGGCGTTCGGTGCTGCGGGTGATCGTCGTCGGCGTGGTGCTGGCCGGGCTGATCTCGACCTTCAACAGCTACGAGGGGATTCCGCTGCCGGTGCTGATCCTGTTGATCCTGCTGGGGGTGTTCAGCTATATCGCCCGGCAGACCGTGTTCGGCCGCCGCATCTATGCGGTGGGCAGCAATATGGAAGCGACCCGGCTGTCGGGCATCGACGTGCGCAAGGTGAAGCTGTGGATCTTCGGCCTGATGGGCCTGATGTGCGCGCTGGCGGGTCTGATCAATACCGCGCGCCTTGCGGCTGGCTCGCCATCGGCCGGCGTGTCGGCGGAACTGGACGTGATCGCGGCCTGCTTCATCGGCGGCACCTCGATGCGCGGCGGCGCCGGCACCGTCCACGGCGCGCTGGTCGGGGCGCTGGTGATGGCCAGCCTGGACAACGGCATGTCGATGCTCGACGTCGACGCCTACTGGCAGATGATCGTCAAGGGGCTGATCCTGACGCTGGCGGTGTGGCTGGATGTGGCGACGCGCGGCAATACCCGCTGATTCGGTCCCGGGGACCGAATCAGCGGGGGATCACATTACGCAATCACATCACGCCAACTTCAACTCGCCATCGACCATGCGCGCGATCCCGAGCGGATTGCCATCCTTGAGCGCTTCCGGCAGCAGGCCCGCCGGCACGTCCTGGTAGCACACGGGGCGCAGGAAGCGTTCGATCGCGGTAGCGCCGACCGAGGTGCTGCGCGGATCGGACGTCGCCGGGAACGGGCCGCCATGCACCATGGCGTACGCCACCTCGACGCCGGTCGGGAAACCGTTGAACAGGATGCGGCCCACCTTGCGTTCCAGCAGCGGCAGCAGGGCGCCGGCCAGCGCGTGGTCGGCGTCGATCGCGTGCACGGTGGCCGTCAGCTGGCCTTCCAGGTGGCGGGTGACCGCCAGCAGCTCGTCCTGGTCGCGGCAGGCGACCAGCAGCGAGACCGGTCCGAAGATCTCATCGTGCAGCGCCGGATCGGCGAGGAAGGCTGCGCCGTCGCACTGGTACAGCGCCGCGCGCGCCGCGCAGCCGGGGCCGTCGCTGCTGCCTTGCGCTACCAGCTTCACGCCGCTCGCGCCAGAGCGTTTGTCGATGGCGTCCTCGTAGGCGCCATGAATGCCGGCGCTGAGCATGGTGCCGGCCGGCTTGAGCTGCAGGGCGGCCGCGGCGGCGTCACGGAAGGCGTCGAACTGCACGCCTGCCAGGCCGATCACCAGGCCCGGATTGGTGCAGAACTGGCCCACACCCATGGTCAGCGAATCGACGAAGGCGCCGGCCAGCTTCGCGCCGCCGGCCTCCAGCGCGCCGGGCAGCAGGTAGACTGGATTAATGCTGCTCATCTCGGCATACACGGGAATCGGTTCCTTGCGCTGGCTCGCGATGCGGGACAGCGCCAGGCCGCCGGCGCGCGAACCGGTGAAGCCGACCGCTCGGATCGCCGGATGGCCGACCAGGTCGGCGCCGATCTGGTTGCCTTCGCCGATCAACAGCGAGAACACGCCTTCCGGCAGGCCGCAATCGAGCGCCGCTTGCAGCACCGCCTTGCCCACCAGTTCCGAGGTGCCGAGGTGGGCGTTATGGGCCTTGACCACGACCGGGCAGCCGGCTGCCAGGGCCGACGCCGTATCGCCGCCGGCGACCGAGAACGCGAGAGGGAAGTTGCTGGCGCCGAAGACGGCGACCGCGCCAAGCGGGATCTTGCGCATGCGCAGGTCGGGGCGCGGCGGGGTGCGCTCGGGCAGGGCCGAATCGAGCGTCGCTTCCAGGAAGTGGCCGTCGCGGACCACCTTGGCGAACAGGCGCAGCTGGTTGACGGTGCGGCCGCGTTCGCCTTCGAGGCGGGCGGCGGGCAGGCCGCTTTCCTGCGATGCGCGCTCGATCAGCGCCGGGCCCAGGTCGAGAATGCGCTGGGCGATCGTCTCCAGGAAGCGCGCGCGTTCTTCCAGTGGCAATGCGCGGTAGGGTTCGACGGCGTCGTCGGCTAACTGGCAGGCGCGCGCCAGGTCGTCCGGCGTCGCCAGGCCGAATGCCGGCTCGAGCTGCTGCTTGCGCGCCGGGTCGACGGCGTGGGTAGTGCCGGCGCCGCCGCGCACGATGCGGTGGCCGATGATCATCTCGCCGCTGATATTCATGGGTGGGTCTCCTTGCTGGAAGTGAAGTCGAGAGCGTGGATGTTATACGCAAACACCCAAGGCTGCACGGCTTGCCCCCATTCTGGCGAGAATCATGAAATCGATATCTGTTAGCGCGAACATTTTTGTTGCCAGCAGCCCTCGTATTGATTAGCATGCTTGTCAGCAGGTCAATAATAAGATTCAGGAGACAGCATGCGTATCATGTTCGCGGCCATTGGCGCTGCGGCCATCGCCACGGCCGCCGCCTTCGCCGTGCCGCCTGACAGCGGCGCGGCAGCGCCAGCCGTCGGCGACGGCGCCCGGTATGCCTGGGACAGCGTGGCCATCGGCGGCGGCGGTTTCGTCACCGCCATCGTGCCCAGCCGCAGCGAGCCCGGCATCGCCTATGCCCGCACCGACGTCGGCGGCGCCTACCTGTGGCGCGCGAAAGAGGGCCGCTGGACGCCGCTGCTCGACTGGGTGGGCGAGGACCAGACCGGCCTGCTGGGCATCGACGCGCTGGCGATCGACCCCGACGATGCTGGCAAGGTCTGGCTGCTGGCCGGGATCGCCTACCTGAACGGCGGCCGCAGCGCCATCCTGCGCTCCACCGACTACGGCAAGACGTTCGAGGTGATCGACGTCACGGCCCAGTTCAAGACCCATGGCAACGGCTTCGGGCGCCAGACCGGAGAACGGCTGGCAGTCGATCCCGGCGCCGGCAAACGGCTCTACCTGGGCTCGCGCCGCGATGGCCTGTTCGTGAGCGACGACGGCGGCAAGACCTGGCAGCGCAACACGGCGCTGGCGGTGACCGCGACGCCCAACGACGTCGGCCTGAACATCGTGCTGCCCGACCCGGCCAGCGTCAAGGGCGACCGCGCGCAGCGGATCTTCGTCGGCGTCTCGCGTTTCGGCAGCATGGGCCCGAACCTGTACCGCAGCGATGACGGCGGCGCCACGTTTGCCCCGGTGGCCGGCAGCCCGGCCGGCCTGATGCCGCAGCGCGCCGCCTTCGACGGCGCCGGCAAGATTTACATCACCTACGCCAACGGCGCCGGCCCGCATCCTGACAAGAGCGGCAGCGAGCCGATCGATCGGGGCCAGGTATGGCAATACGACATCGCCGGCGACGCCTGGCGCAATGTGACGCCAGTCGGCACGACCCGGCCGTACGCCGGGATCAGCGTCGACCCGCGCAATCCGAAGCGCCTGGTGGCCTCCACCATCAATACCTTCATCGCCCAGGGCGATGCGCGCGGCGACCGCATCTACCTGTCGCACGACGGCGGGGCCAACTGGATCGACGTCATTGCGCGTGGCTTCCGGCGCGATGCGGCCGGCGTGCCGTGGCTCGAAGGCCATGCGATCCACTGGGCCGGCTCGATCGCATTCGATCCGCTGGACCCGAAGGCAGTCTGGGTCACGTCCGGCAACGGCGTATTCCGCACGCCCGACATCGAGGCCACACCCGCCACCTGGACCTTCACCGTCAAAGGACTGGAAGAGACGGTGCCGCTCGGCCTGGTGAGCATGCCGGGGGCGCCGCTGGTGTCGGCCATCGGCGACTACGATGGTTTCGTACACGACGATCCGGCGCGCCCCGGGCGCATCCACCAGCCCGAGATCGGCACTACCACCGGGCTCGATGCGGCCGTGCGCCGCCCGGGGAGCCTGGTGCGGGTGGGCGACGCAATGCTGGTCACGCGCGATGGCGGCGCCAGCTGGACCCAGACCCCGGCGCTGCAGGGCAAGCGCGGCACGGTCGCGATGTCGAACGATGGCGCGACCGTGGTGCACGCGCCTCAGGGGGCGACGACGCTGTACCGCTCGGCCGACGACGGCGCGAGCTGGACCCAGGTGAAGGGCCTGGCCGGGTCGCGGCTGCGGGCCGTCGCCGATCCGGTCGACCCGAAAGTGTTCTACGCCTATGACGACCGGGCGCTGATGGCCAGCGTCGATGGTGGCGCCAGCTTCGCGCCGCGCGCCAGCCTGCCGGCGGGCGGCTCGCGCCTGCTGCGCGCCATGCCGGGCCGCGAAGGCGACCTGTGGGTGGCGCTCAAGGACGGCGGCCTGGTCCGCTCGCTCGATGGCGGCGCCAGTTTCACCGCGATCGGCGGCGTCGGCTACTGCGGCGCGGTCGGTTTCGGCAAGGCGGCGCCGGGCAAGCTCGAGCCGACCGTGTACATCTGGGGCAGCGTCGGCGGCGTGCGCGGCATCTATCGTTCGCTCGACCTGGGCCGCAGCTGGACCCGCATCAACGACGACGCCCACCAGTACGGCGGACCGGGCGACGGCCACTTCATCGTCGGCGACATGAACCGCTTTGGCGTGGTGTACATGAGCACCGCAGGGCGCGGCATCGTCTATGGAAGGCCACTATGAATCCAGCCGCAACCCTGCGCCGGGCGCTCGGCGCCGTCGCCATCCTGTTTGCGACGGTGGCCGGCGCGGCGCCCGAGATGGTGCTGCGCTACGACCGGCCGGCCCAGGACAACGACCAGGGCTGGGAGAAAGAAGCGCTCCCGATCGGCAATGGCCGCATCGGCGCCATGGTGTTCGGCCAGCCGGGCCGGGAACATCTGCAGTTCAACGACATCACGCTGTGGACCGGCGACGACAAGGCCATGGGCGCGTTCCAGCCGTTCGGCGACCTGCTGGTCACGTTGCCCGGCCACGAGCAGGGCGCCACCGGTTACCGCCGGACGCTCGACCTCGAGCGCGGCGTGCACACGGTGAGCTATACGCACGGCGGGGTACGCTACACGCGCGAAGCCTGGGCCAGCCATCCGGCCCAGGTGATCGTGCTGCGCCTGAGCGCCGACCGGCCCGGTCGTTACACGGGGACTGTCGCCCTGAGCGACCGCCATAACGGCCGGCACACGGTGGCGAACGGCCGCCTGCAAGTTGCCGGCTCGCTGGCGGGTTTTACGCCCAAGGGCCAGGACAAGAGCGGCAACGTGATGTCCTATGTCGGCCAGGCGCAGGTGAGGAACGAAGGCGGCAAGCTGACGAGCGATGGCGAGCGTGTCTCCTTCGCCGGCGCCGATGCGCTGACGATTGTCCTGGGCGCCGGCACCAGCTATGTGCTCGACGCCGCGCGCCGCTACGAGGGCAAGCATCCGCTGGCGCGGGTCACCGGCCAGGTCGACCGGGCGTCCGCCCGCCCGGCAGCTGCGCTGCGCGCCGAGCACGAGAAGGATTTCACGAGCCTGTTGCACAGGGTCGCGCTGGACCTGGGAGAGACCCCGGCCGCGCGCCGCGCCTTGCCGACCGACGCGCGCCTACTCGCCTACACGAAGCAGGGCGGGGACCCGGAGCTGGAAGCCCAGTACTTCCAGTATGGCCGCTACCTGCTGGCCTCGAGCTCGCGTGGCTCGCTGCCGGCCAATCTGCAGGGGCTGTGGAACAACAGTTATACGCCGCCGTGGAATTCGGACTACCACACCAACATCAATATCCAGATGAATTACTGGCCGGCCGAGGTGGCCAACCTGTCCGAGCTGGCGACACCGTTCTTTGATTTCGTCAACGGTGTGGCGCCCGTGTGGCGCCGTACGACGGCCGCCGAGTTCCGGCGGGCCGATGGCAAACCGGTGCGCGGCTGGACGCTGCGCACCGAGTCGAATCCCTTCGGCGCCATGGGCTACCTGTGGAACAAGACCGGCAACGCCTGGTATGCCCAGCACTTCTGGGAGCATTACGCCTTCACGCGCGACGAACGCTTCCTGCGCGAGGTCGCCTATCCAATGATGAAGGAAGCCAGCGCCTTCTGGCAGGATTACCTGAAGGCGTTGCCGGACGGGCGCCTGGTCGCGCCGCAGGGCTGGTCGCCCGAGCACGGCCCGGTCGAGGATGGCGTGGCCTACGACCAGCAGATCGTGTGGGACCTGTTCAACAACACGGTGGAGGCGGCCGGCATCCTGCAGGTCGATCCAGACCTGCGCGCCACGCTGGCCGGCATGCGCGACCGCCTGGCCGGTCCGCGCATCGGCAGCTGGGGCCAGTTGCTCGAGTGGCTCGAGGAAAAGAAGGACCCGGTGCTCGACACCCCGCAGGACACCCATCGCCACGTCTCGCACCTGTTCGCGCTGTTCCCGGGCCGCCAGATCGATCCGCTGCGTACGCCGGACCTGGCGCAAGCGGCGCGGCGCACGCTGGAGGCGCGCGGCGACGCCGGCACCGGCTGGTCGATGGCCTGGAAGATGGCGTTCTGGGCGCGCCTGCACGATGGGGATCGCGCCTACCGCATGCTGCGTGGCTTGCTGGCGGCGCCGGGGGCGCGCGCGGCCGAGCAGGCCGGCATCTTCTCGGAACATAACAACGCCGGCGGCACCTACCCGAATATGCTCGATGCGCATCCTCCGTTCCAGATCGACGGCAACTTCGGCGCCACCGCCGCCGTCGCCGAGATGCTGCTGCAGTCGCACGGCGGCGAGATCCACCTGCTGCCGGCGTTGCCTGCCACCTGGGCCAGTGGCTCGTTCCGGGGCTTGCGCGCACGCGGCGGCTACGAGGTCGACATCCGGTGGGCCAACGGCCGCCTGCAGGGCGCGACCGTGAGGGCGGTCGCCCAGGGGGCGGGACCGGTGAAGGTCCGCTATGGCGCGAAAAGCATCGAGATCAACCCGGCCGGGAACCAGGGCCAGGTACTGGATGCAGCCCGGTTCCAGTAAAGACGACAACGACAATGACAACCAAGGAGACGACCAGCATGACCCTGAACCAGATCGCGCGCCGCCTGGCCCCGCTATGCCTGCTGATGGCAAGCGCCGCCGCCAGTGCCGCGCCGACCCCCGAGCTGCCGCGCCTCGTTGCCAAGGATGGCCGGCACGCCCTGATGGTGGACGGTGCGCCGTTCCTCATGCTGGCCGGCCAGGCCCACAATTCCAGCAATTATCCGGAAGCGCTGCCCAAGGTCTGGGCCGCGCTCAAGGACGCGCATGCCAACACCCTCGAGATGCCGATCGCCTGGGAGCAGGTGGAACCGAAGGAAGGAGAATTCGACTTCAGCTTCCTCGACGTCCTTGTCAAACAGGCGCGTGAAAACGATATCAGGCTCGTCATCGTCTGGTTCGGCACCTGGAAGAACACGGGTCCGGGCTATCTGCCGGAATGGGTCAAGTTCGACAACCGGCGCTTCCCGCGCATGAAGGACAAGGACGGCAAGACGGTCTACAGCCATTCGCCGTTCGGCGAGCAGACCCTGGAGCTCGATCGCCGCGCTTTCGTCAAGATGATGGAGCACATCAAGAAGATCGACAGCAGCCACCGCACCGTGATCATGGTCCAGGTCGAGAACGAGGTCGGCACCTACGGCGTGCCGCGCGACCATGGCGAGCGCGCCGAGGCGGCCTTCAGGCAGCCGGTGCCGGCCGCGGTGCTGGCGCGCCAGAAGCCGCAGGTGGCGGGCGTGACCCAGGGCAGCTGGCGCCAGGTGTATGGCGACTATGCCGACCAGTATTTCCATTCCTGGGCCATCGCCAGCTACATCGAATCGATCGCCAAGGCCGGCCGCGCGGTCTACGACTTGCCTATGTTCGTCAACGCAGCCCTACGCGAGCCTTCCGTCGACGGCAAGCCGGCGGCGCCGTGGAAGGGCGACTTCGCCAGCGGCGGCCCGACCTATGACGTGATCGACATCTACAAGGCGGCCGCGCCGCATATCGACCTGGCCGCGCCCGACATCTACATGCCGGAGTCGAACAAGGTGACGGCAATTCTGCGGTCTTACCAGCGGCCCGACAACGCGCTGATGGTGCCCGAAATGGGCAATGCGGCCGGCTATGCGCGCTATGTCTACCAGGCCTTCGGCATAGGGGCGCTGGGAGTGGCGCCTTTCGGGCTCGACTATTTCGACTACAGCAACTACCCGCTCGGCTCCAAATTCACCGACCGCCGGATGGTGGAACCGTTCGCCACGGTCTACGGCGCCTTCGCGCCGATGCAGCGCCAGTGGGCGCAATGGGCTTTCGAAGGCCGCACCCGCGGCGTGGCCGAGGGCGACGACCGCGCGCCGCAGACGGTGGCGCTGAACGGCTGGAAGGCGACCGTGTCGTTCCGCGAATTCCAGTTCGGCGAGCGCCAGTACCTGAAGGACAAGAGCGAGTACAAGGAAGGAACCGAGAAACCGGGCGGCGGCGTGGCCCTGGCCCAGGTCGGCGAGAACGAGTTCGTGATCGTCGGCCAGCAGGCGCGGGTCAAGTTCGCCGGCGATGGCCCGAATGCGGGCAAGCCCTCGCTGCTGGCGCGGGTGGAGCAGGGCCGTTTCGACGCCGATGGCCACTGGGTCATGGAGCGCAACTGGAATGGCGACCAGACCGACTATGGCCTCAACCTGCCGGCGACGCCGGTGGTGCTGAAGGTCAGGCTCGGGACGTACCAGGAATAACGACACATGGTTAACGACGACAGGAGATCGACAATGCGTATGACACAGGTGGCAGCCGCGACGCTGTTTCTTGCAGCGGGCCTGCAGGCCCATGCCGGCACTTTCCAGCAGACCGGCACCGGCATCGAGGTGCGTCCGGACACCGGCGCCAAGCTGGTGCGGCTGAACCTCATGAGCGACAACATCATCCAGGTGCTCAAGCTGGCCCAGGCCGATAAACAGCTCACGCCCTCGCTGATGACGGTCGCCACGCCGTGCGCCGACAAGTGCGCCTTTACCGTCACGCCCGGCCAGGACAGCGTCCAGCTCAAGGCGGATAGAATCGCCGCCACCGTTTCGCTCAAGGATGGCCAGGTGCAGTTCTTCGACGCCGCCGGCAAGCGCTTCCTGGCGCAGGCATCCGAATCGATGACGCCGGTCGACGTCGGCGGCAAGCCCTTCCTGGCGATCAAGCAGGGCTTCAACCATGGCACGAAGGACGCCTATTACGGCCTGGGCCAGCACCAGAACAACCAGATGAACTACAACGGCGAAGACGTGCTGCTGGCCCAGCACAATATGATCGCCGCGGTGCCCTTTGTGGTGTCCGACAAGGGCTATGGCCTGCTGTGGGATAACAACGCGATCTCGCGCTTCGGCGACGCCACGCCCTACGACCACATGTCGCGCGACCTGGTGCTGCGCAGCCCTGACGGCAAGCAGGCCGGCCTGACGGCGCGCTACTACGTGGACGGCAAGCTGGTGCTCACGCGCCAGGAAAAGGACATCGATTACCAGTACCTGAAGGACGTCGACGAGAACTGGCCCAGGGAGCTGAAACCGGCCAAGGACCTCAAGAACGTGCGCGTGGTGTGGGAAGGCACGATGAGCAGCGACAAGCCGGGCGTCCACAAGATGCAGCTGTACTCGTCGGACTATGCCAAGCTGACGGTCGATGGCAAGGAAGTGATGGACGTGTGGCGCATGGGCTGGAACCCGTGGTACCACAACTTTGAAGTTAAGTTCGCGAAGAACAAACCGGTCAAGCTGCATCTCGAATGGAAGCCGTCGGGCGGCATGGTGGCGATCACCCACAACAACCCCTTGCCGGCGCCTGAGCGCCATTCGCTGACCATGTCGTCCGAGATCGCCGAGGCGATCAACTACCATGTGATCAGCGCCGACAGCATGGACGGCGCCATCGCCGGCTACCGCCACCTGACCGGCCAGGCGCCCATGATGCCGAAGTGGGCCTATGGTTTCTGGCAGTCGCGCCAGCGCTACGAGACCCAGCAGCAGCTGCTCGACGCCCTGGGCGAATACCGCAAGCGCGGCTGGCCGCTCGATAACATCGTGCAGGACTGGTTCTACTGGCCCGAGGATGGCTGGGGCTCGCACGACTTCGACAAGACCCGCTTCCCGGATCCGAAGGGCATGGTCGACGCGGTGCACAAGCAGAACGCGCGCATCATGCTGTCGGTGTGGGGCAAGTTCTACGCCAATACCGACAACTACAAGGAGTTCGCGGCCAAGGGCCATATGTGGACCAAGAACGTCGAGAACGGCTCGCGCGACTGGGTGGGCAAGGGTTACCTGAACAGCCACTACGATCCGTATACCCAGGAGGCGCGCGACATCTACTATCGCCAGATGAAGACCAAGCTGGTCGACCTGGGCTTCGACGCCTGGTGGATGGACAATACCGAACCCGACGTGCTGTCTAACAGCCGCCTGGAAGACTTCAAGGAGCTGATCGGGCCGACCGTCTACGGCGCCGGCGAGATCACCTTCAATCCTTACAGCCTGGTGAGCACCGGCGCCATGATCGATGGCCTCAAGCGCGACCAGCCGGATAAACGCCAGTTCATCCTGTCGCGTTCGGGCTTCGCCGGCATCCAGCGCAACGCGGTGGCGGTGTGGAGCGGCGACACGGTCGGGCGCTGGAACAACCTGTACGACCAGATTGCGTCGGGCACCAATATGTCGATGTCGGGCGTCCCGAACTGGACTCATGACATCGGCGGCTATGCGCAAGAGGTGCGGTTCCAGACCGGCGACGTCGGCTCGGCCCAGGAAAACCGCACGACCAGCCGCGCCGCGGCGAACCCGGAAGACATGGAAGAGTGGCGCGAACTGAATCACCGCTGGTTCCAGTTCGGCGCCTTCACGCCGCTGTTCCGTTCGCACGGCGAAGTGGTCAAGCGCGAGATCTACAACATCTCCGCCGGCGACGACGCCATGCGCGACAATATGGTGTGGTGGCTGAAGCTGCGCTATCGCCTGATGCCGTACATTTACACGATCGCGTCCGATACCCATTACCGCTCGGGCACCATGATGCGCGGCCTGGCGATGGACTTCGGGAACGACGAGAAGGCGAAGAACGTCAAGGACCAGTACATGTTCGGCCCGTCGTTCCTGGTGGCGCCGGTGTACGAGTACAAGGCGCGACAGCGCCAGGTCTACCTGCCCGCAGGCGCCGACTGGTATGACTTCCATACCGGCGAGCGTCACCAGGGCGGCGCGACCCGCACCATCCAGGCGCCGCGCGAGCGCATGCCGCTGTTCGTCAAGGCCGGCTCGGTGATCACCACCGGCCCGGTGACCCAGTATGTCGACGAGAAGCCGGATGCGCCGGTCACGCTGCTGGTGTATGCCGGCGCGAATGGCGTCGCGACCCTGTACGAGGACGACGGCGTAAGTAACGGCTACCAGCGCGGCGAAGCCAGCCGCATTCCGATCAGCTACGACGACAAGGCCGGCGTGGTGCAGATCGGCGAGCGGGTGGGGCGCTACAATGGCATGGTCGAGAAGCGCGAGTTCAGGGTGCGCGTGATCAAGCCGGGCGTGTCGACGGCGAACGACATGGACAGCGCCGACAAGTCGGTCAGCTATGACGGCAAGGCGGTGAGCATCAAGCTGTAAGCACAGGCCGGGCGCGTTCGCGTGCCCGGCCCATCCAATCGACGCACATGAACATTCATTCTTTCGCAGCCGGCCTCGTATTGACCGGCCTGCTTGCCATCGCGCCGGCCCATGCGATCGACACGGTCGCGCCGGACCACGAGCACCTGCAGTACACCGGCCGCATCGACTTCGGCGACCGCCGCGCGCCGGTATTGAGCTGGCCCGGCACGTCGGTGGCCGCGACCTTCACCGGCACCTCGCTGGCCATCGTGCTCGACGACCAGCATGGCAAGAATTACTACAACGTCTTCCTTGACGGCGATACCGAGCGGCCGATCATCCTGAAGCTGGACAAGGGGAAGAAGAGCTACCTGGTCGCCAATGGCCTGGCGCCCGGCGCGCATCGGGTACTGCTCACCAAGCGCACCGAGGGAGAGGAGGGCGCCACCGCCTTCCTTGGCATGGAGCTGGACGACAAGGGCACCCTGGCGCCGCCCCCGGCCAGGCCGCAGCGCCGGATCGAATTCTTCGGCGACTCCATCACCAGCGGCATGGGCAACGAGGCGCCGGACGATGGCGAAGACCACCACGGCAAGGACAAGAACAACTACCGCTCCTACGCCGCGATCGCCGCGCGCCAGCTCGGCGCCGAAGCGCATTTCACTTCTCAGGGCGGCATCGGCATCATGATCAGCTGGTTCCCTTTCACGATGCCGGATTTTTATGACCAGCTGAGCGCGGTCGGCGACAATGACAGCCGCTGGGACTTCTCGCGCTGGACGCCGGACGTGGTGGTGGTGAACCTGATGCAGAACGACAGCTGGCTGATCGGCCGCGACCGCAAGCTGCAGCCCGAGCCCGACGAGGCGCAGCGGATCGCGGCCTACCAGGCCTTCGTTGCGCGCATCCGGGCGCTGTACCCGAAGGCCTATATCGTCTGCGCACTCGGCAGCATGGATGCGACGAAGCCAGGCTCGCCCTGGCCCGGCTATGTCGGCACGGCGGTGAAGAATCTGCAGGAGTCCGGCGACAAGCGGATCGACACGCTGGTCTTCCCGTTCACGGGCTACGGCAAGCACCCGCGCGTGGCCCAGCATCAGGAGAACGCGGACCGCCTGGCGGCCTTCGTGCGGCAAAAGATGGGATGGTAGCGCGGCGCCGAGGCGCAGTGCTGTATCATCCCGCCCTTGTTTACGAAAGCCGCACATGCTCATCATCACCATCAAGCAGGGCAAGGAAAAATCCATCCTTGCCGGCGACCCCTGGATTTATCCGTCCGCCATCGAGAAAGTCGACGGCAAGCCGCATGAGCGCAACAAGATCGGTGTTACCGCGCTCGTGCAGTCGTCATCTCGCCAATTCCTGGCGCGCGCCGCCTATACCGCCAAGTCCCAGATCGCGGCCCGCGTCTGGACCTTGCGCGAAGACGAGGCGGTCGACCACGCGCTGATCAAGCGCCGCGTGCAGGCGGCCGTTGAGCGCCGCGCCGCCACCTGGAACGCGGTCGGTCCGGACGCGCTGGTCGAATTGGTCGATGGTGAAAAGGACGGCCTGCCGGGCCTGCTGGTGCAGGGCTACGGCGGGGCGGCCGGCTACCTGGTGTGCCAGTTCAACGCCGGCGGCGTCGACCTGTGGAAGGTGCCGGTGGTGCAGGCGCTGCTGGCCGCCACCGGTTGCCCGAACGTGTACGAGCGTTGCGATGCGCTGGTGCGCAAGGGAGAAGGCCTGCCGTTTGCGCCGGGCGCGCTGGCCGGCGAAGAGCCGCCGCAGCGGCTGATGGTGCGCACCCGTGAAAAGCTGGCGCCGATGGATATCCGCACCGGCTTCACGTATCCGCGCTGATCAGGCCAGCGCTTCCTTGGCCGCCTCCTCGGGCGTGAGCCCGTCGTAGAACTGGTCGGTGAACCAGTCGATCTGCTCTTCGATGTGGTCCTGGGCCTGCCTGACGGTGGCGCCGCCGGCGACCAGGAAACCTTCCACCTCGACGCACCACCCGATGAATGCCAGGGTTTCCTCGTCCAACTCTTCTTTCTTGGCCATGCCAGTTCCTTCCGTGCCGCGTGAATGGCGGATCGGTGCGATCCGCGCCGTCGGGATTTTACCGTAGCAGAGAGGGGGGCCGGCAAGGGATTGCGTGCGTGGGCGACTAATCATATAGTCTCGGTTATGCGCCGGCTATCACTTCCTGTTGGCCGCGCCTCCTGCGGGGACTCGCCATGCGTAACGGGATGCTTCAGCTTTGCGTCATTGCCGCATGCGCGGCGCCAACGGCCCAGGCGCAGTCCACACCCCAGCACCGGCAGGTCGACGCCTTGTTCGCACCGTATGCCGATCGAGCCACGCCCGGCTGCGCGGTAGGCATCAGCCGTGACGGAAAGCTGGACTACGCCCAGGGCTACGGCAGCGCCAATCTCGAGACGGGCGGTGCGATTACGCCGGCCACGATATTCCACGCGGCCTCGCTCAACAAACAGTTCGTGGCCTTTTCGATCCTGCTGCTGCAGCAGGACGGCAAGCTCGCGCTCGACGACGACATCCACCGCCACATCCCGGAACTGCCCGACTACGGCGTGCCGGTCACGCTGCGCCAACTGATGCACCACACGAGCGGCATGCGCGAGCAGGGCCAGTTGCTGCAGCTGGCCGGCTGGCGCACCGGCGACGTCACCACCGATGAAGACATCCTCGGCGTCATCAAGTCACAGCGCTCGCTCAACTACCGGCCCGGCAGCGAAGTCCTGTACACCAATGCGGCTTATACGCTGCTGGGCGAAGTGGTGGTGCGCCGGAGCAGCATGCGCCAGCGCGAGTTCGCGCGCAGCCGCATCTTCGCGCCGCTCGGCATGCGCGACTCGTTCTTCCGCGACGACGGCAACGAACCGACTCCGGGCCGCGCCATCGGCTACAGCCCGCGCGCCGGCGGCGGCTGGCAGATCGCCACGCCGCTGGGAGGTGCTGCCAGCCTGTCGACCACCGTGGGCGATATGCTCGAATGGCAGCGCAACCTGGCGGATGGCCGGGTCGGCGGCAAGGACGTGGCGGCGCTGATGCAGACGTCCGGGATACTGGACAGCGGCGTGGCGCATGGCTATGGCGGCGGCCTGCGGATCGAGCATTACCGCGGCCTGCGCACCGTGTCGCACGACGGCTTGAATGGCGGCTACCGTGCCGATACGGTGACCTTCCCCGACCACGGCCTGTCGGTGGCGGTGTTGTGCAATAACGGGTCCGCGGTCGCCTGGGAACTGAGCCGCCGCATCGCCGACATCTACCTCGAAGACCGGATGGCGCCGCTACAGCCGCCGCGGGTGGCGCTGGAAGCCGGCCGCGTCGCCCGCCTGGCCGGCCTGTACTGGTCGCCAACGACCGACGAGATCGTTCGGCTCGAGCTGGTGGATGGCGCGCTGCGCCCGCGTTTTCGGCAAGAGAACCTGCACCATATCGGCGCCAACGCCTTCCAGCTAGGCGACGGCGTCGAGCGCTGGCGCTTCGCAGACGATGGCGCGACCCTGAGTATCTGGGATTCGTGGCCCGTGCCGCGCATATTCGAGCGCATGGATGAACCCGTTGTCACGGAAGGCTTGCAGCGCTACGCCGGCACCTACCGCAGCCGCGACCTGGGCGCCTACTATGTGGCGCGGATGGAGGAGGGCAAGCTGACCCTGCATTTCGGCCGCAACGCGCGTGCCGTGCTGGAACCGGCCAGCGGCGACCGCTTCTTCAGCACCAGCCTGGGCACGGTGACCTTTACCCGAACGGAGGCGGGAGAGATCGCCGGCCTGACCGTCAGCAGCCGGCGCCTGCGTCGCTTCGCGGCCGAGCGCATGCCTGGCCCGGCTCCTAGCGCCGAGTGAACTGCAGCAGGTAGACGTCGTTCTCGCGCAGCGGCAGCGTGGTGCGCAGGCGGCCGTCGGCGCCGACCGTCACCGCGGTCTGGCGCGCCGGCTTGCCGGTGGCCTGGGCCTTGAGCGTGCTCACCTGCTCGCGGGTCAGCTGCTTCGGCGAACCCATGCCGATATAGGCGGTGAAAGCGTCGTTCTGCTTGTAGCCGACCTGCGAGACCGTCATCGTGTAGGCGCCCGGCTTCATGCCGCGCAGCGAAACGTCGACCTTTCCCTTGGCCTTGGGCGGCAGGTCCTTGACGAAGAACTGCTGGTTGTTGATCCCCTCGGGCAGCGTATGCGTGTAATCCCACAGCAGCAGCTGGGCATTGCCATTGGCGTCGACGGTCGCATACGAATCCTTGTCCGTATTTTTCAGCTCGGTGTCGCCGAGCTGGTTCAGGAACTGGTAGGCGAAATAGGCCGGCTTCTTGATGCCTTGCGTATTCATCAGGCCGAAGCCGCCGTGGAAGGCTTCGAAGCGCGGGCCCGGTTCCTCGAAGATGTCGGTGAACACCCAGTACGACATCGACTGCACCGCGCCTTCGCTCTGCTTGAGCTTCTTGAGAATGTAGGCCGCCTGGTGGTAGCTGTCGTGGGTCGGGTCGGCCGGCGTGTACGACGAACTCCACTCGGTATAGTGCAGCTCGAGTTTCGGCATGGTCGACGCCGCGATCTCCTTGCGGTTCTTGAGCACGTCACTGGCTACCGCCATATCGTCCTTGCTCAATATCGTGCCCTTGGTACCGAATTCGTCGAGGTAGCCTTCGCCCACGCCATACGAGTGGGTGCTGACGAAGTCGAGCGGCACCTTGTTCTTGTCGGCGTAGGCGATCATCTCCGGAATCCAGGCCGCGCCGGCGGTGGCCGGGCCGCCCACCCGGTAGCCCGGATCGACGCGCTTGACGGCGCGCGCCGCGTGGGCGTACAGCTTGAAATACTCGTCCTGGGTACCGGCCCAGAAGCCGTCCAGGTTCGGTTCGTTCCACACCTCGAAGTACCAGCTCGCGACCTCTTGCCGGCCATAGCGCTCGGTCCAGTGGCGGGTGAGCGCCTCGACCAGCCGTTCCCACTGGCCGTAGTCGCGCGGCGGCGTGACGTTGCCGCGCCACCAGAAGATGGTCTTGGTGCCGCTGGCCATCGCGTTCGGCATGAAGCCCAGTTCGACGAAGGGCTTGATGCCGATGCTCAGCAGGTAGTCGAAAAGGGCGTCGATGTACTGGAAGTTGTACTGCTCCTTGCCCTGGGCGTCGATCTTGTAGACGCCCATGTCGTCGGTCAGCAGGCCATGCATGCGGATATAGCGAAAGCCGGCGTCCTTCCTGATCTCGGCCAGCTGCTGCTGCCAGTCGGCGCGCAGGCCTTCGTTGGCGCGTCCGGCGCCGACGGACAGGTTGAACATGCGATCGAGCTTGCCCCTGGTCTGGGTGACGTCGACGTCGATGTTGCGCTGCTGCGCCGTGGCGGCCAGCGGGATGGACGCCGACGTGGCAAGCAGGCCGGCGAAGAGGGTAGGGAGGAAGTGCTTCTGTTTCATGGGTCAACTCTCTGACGGTGAACACGGAGAGCGGCCAGCATACGATGCCCCGGCTCCGGCAGGAGGCGCCATGCGGATAGTTGAAGGAATCGTGCGGGACGTGGCAATCGCAGGCGCCGCACCGACGTCCTCGGCCAGGGTGGAGCGGAACGCCTTCGGCGTGCAACCGTACTCTTGCCTGAACAGCTTGTTGAAGTAAGAGACGTTGTTGTAGCCGACCGTGTAGGCGATTTCGGAGACCGTCGCCGCTTCCTTCTCGCCCAGCAGCCGCGCCGCCTCGGTCAGGCGCAGCTTGTTCAGGTAGCCGGTGAAGGTGAAGCCGAGTTCGGACTTGAGCACCTCGTTCACCTTGTTGCGATTGACGCCGGCGGCCTGCACCACCGCTTCCAGGTCCAGGTCGGCGTCGGCAAAGCGGCTGGCGATGGCGTGCAGGATGGCAGTCTTCTCGCGGTCGCGCCGCGGTTCACAGGCGAGTTCGATCGACAGCTGCTGGTAGGCCACGATGGGCAAGTCCTTCTGTAATTTATCTTGGAGATCGAGGCGCAGGGCCCGCGCGTGAAAGCGGAAGAACCATAGCCCAAACCCGGCCCAGGCCAGCAGCAGCGCGGCGCCGGGCACGAACAGCCAGCGCAGGTCGCGGCCATGCAGTACCAGGGCGCTGATGTCGACCACGATCGGCACTTCCTGCGGACTCTGGAAGGTGGTGCCCAGCGCCAGCTTAGGCACCTGGTCCAGGCGGTAGCTTTGCCGCGCCAGGTCGAGGCCGAACATGGCGAACCACCACTGGGGCGTTTCCATCCGGGTCAGGTCGAGCTCCACCCGGTTGCCCTGTTCGCTGCAGGCGAAGAAGCCCGCCGGCGAACGGTAGGTGAGCAGGTCGCCGCGGCGCGATACGCCCTCCTCGAAGGTCGGCGCCACCAGCGACAGGGTATTGCCCGGCGCGCAGGTGGCAACCAGCGTGGCCGAGGCGTAGCGCGACAGGTCGAGATGGGTCGGCGCGCCGCCTGCCTCGAAGAACAGGTCGGCCCCGGCATGCGGATAGGCTGCGCCGCCGGCAACGGTCAGCACCATGCGAAGGCGCCGGCCGCCGTCGAGCAGGCGCACCACTGCCTCGCTGCCTGGCGAGATGGCGGCCGCGGGGCGGATCCGCCAGCCGGCCTGGGTCTCGCCCGGCGCCGTCAACAGCGGCATCTCGAGGAAGCTGCGGCGGTAGGCGGCCACCCCCAGCACCAGGCTGGCCACGAGCAGCGCCAGGAAGACCAGCAGCGCCTGGCGCTGGAAGGCCTGCATGGCTGATCAGCGCGCGCCGGCGGCGAATTCGCGCGCCGCCAGGCGCACCGTCACCGTCTGCACCGGGGCGTCGGCCGCGGTGGCGAGGATCACGCGGTAGTCGCCGGCCGCGATCTTCCAGCGCCCGCTGGCCGCATCGAACACCGCCAGCGTGCGCGGATCGACTGCCACCGTGCTGGCGCGGCGCTCGCCGGCGTTCAGGGCCAGCTTGTCCCAGCCGCCCAGGCGCTTCGGCGCTTCCCAGCCGGCGCCGACCTTCGACACATAGACCTGCGGCACCGCCTTGCCGGCGCGTGCGCCGCTGTTCAGCGTATCGAAGCTGACGCGGATGCCGCCATCGCCCGCTTCCGCCTTGAGGTTGGTATAGGCAAAGCTGGTGTACGACAGGCCGTGGCCGAAGGCGAACAGTGGTTTGTGGCCCTTCAGGTCGAACCATTTGTAGCCGACCGCGGCGCCTTCGATGTCGTAGTCGACGTCGAAGCGGCTGTCCTTGGGCAGGGCCAGGCCGTCGAGCTTCGGCCTTGGCAGCTGGTTCTCGGACTGCGGGAAGGTCTGCGGCAGGCGTCCCGAGGCGTCGACTTCGCCGCTCAGCACGCGCGCAATCGCTTCGCCGCCATTCGTGCCCGGATACCAGGCCTGGACCACGCCGGCTACCTGGTCGAGCCACGGCATGGTCACCGGGGTGCCGGTCTGCAGCACCACCACCGTGCGCGGATTGGCCTGCGCCACCGCGGCGACCAGGGCATCCTGCCTGTTGGGCAGAGACAGGTTCGGCACGTCGTTGGCCTCGGACGTCCATTGGGTCGCGAACACCAGCACAATATCGGCGCCTGCCGCGACCTTCGCCGCCGCTGCCGGATCCTTGCCGTCATGCCAGTCGAGCTTCGCCTTGCTGCGCTTGGCCAGCGCCGCCATCGGGGAACCGGGCAGGTAGACCATCGGACCCGGCCAGGCCGCAGGACCCTCGTTCGGCACCGCCATGCCGCCGCGCGGATAGACCTGGGCCGAGCCGCCGCCCGACAGCACGCCCTTGTTGGCATGGCCGCCGATGATGGCGATCCGCTTCAGACCTTGGCTAAGGGGCAGCACATTGCCCTGGTTCTTGAGCAGCACGATGCCTTCTTCGGCATCTTCCTGCGAGATGCGGCCATGGGCGGCGTAGTCGATCGACTTGTCCTGCACCTTGACCGGGTTGTCGAGCACCCCGTGCGCGCCCATGGCCCACAGGATGCGCGCCACCATATCGTCCAGGCGCTTCTCGGGCACGTGGCCGTTCTGCACCGCTTCTTTCAGTGCGCCGTCGAAGTATGGCGACTTGTCGAAGGGGTAGCCGGACTGCTGGTCGAGGCCCGCCAGCGCGGCGGGGATGGTCGAGTGCACCGCGCCCCAGTCGGACATCACATAGCCTTTATAGCCCCAGTCGCCCTTGAGCACCTTGTTGAGCAGGTGGTCGTTTTCGCAGCCATACACGCCGCCGATGCGATTGTACGAGCACATGACCGAGCCCGGGTTGCCGCGCTCGATGGCGATCTGGAAGGCCAGCAGGTCGGACATGCGGCCGGCCGCATCCTGGATTTTCACGTTCAGGTGGTTGCGGCCGGTCTCCTGGTCGTTGTAGGCATAGTGCTTGACGGTCGAGACCACGTGGTTCGACTGCACGCCGCGAATCTGCTCGCCGGCCATGATCCCGGCCAGCAGCGGGTCTTCGCCGGTGTACTCGAAGTTGCGGCCATTGCGCGGCTCGCGCGCCAGGTTGACGCTCCCGCCCAGCATCACGTTGAAGCCCGACAGGCGTGCTTCCTTGCCGATCATGGCCGCGCCCTTGAAGGCCAGTTCCGGGTTCCAGGTGGCGGCAGTGGCGATCCCCGCCGGCAGCGAGGTGCGTTCGCGCGTCTGCTTGCCCGGCTGCGAGGCGACGCCGATGCCGGCGTCGGTCAGCCACTGCGGCGTGATGCCGAGGCGTTCGATGCCCTTGATGTAGCCGGCCGATTGCACGAGGGCTTCCTTGGGCGGTACCTTGCCCTGGAATTCGGTGCCGAACTGGCCGAACACCATGCCGATCTTTTCGTCGAGGGTCATCTGGGCCACCAGCTTTGCGGCACGTTGTTGGGCAGCGTCGGGGGCGGCCTGCGCGCACTGGACGGCGCAGGCGGCGGCGAGGGCGATGGCCCAGCGGGTGTTCGGCAAAGCTCGATGCATTCTTGTGTCTCCTTTATTGTATTGATTGCGGGCCAGGCTACCACCAGGCCGCGTAGATGGCCACCAGCGCCAGGCAGATGATGACCGAACCGATCGCGAAGCCCGGCTGCACCTTGAACATGCGGGCGTCGACCTCGATGCGCTTGTCAGCTTCAGCGGCAGTCTTCGGGAACAGCTTGCTGATGACGACCATGCCGACGATGACCGCCACGAACACGATGCCCATCCGGTCCAGGAACGGGATCTCGTACACGCCGGCTGCATTCGGCACGGCGAAACCGATCGGCGCCAGGAACGACAGGTCCATGATCCCGGGCAGGAACTTGAGGATCAGCGAGCCGACGAAGCCGCCGATGGTGGCGAACATCGCCGCCGCAGCCGTCGCCGGCCGCCAGAAGAAGCCCATCAGGAACATGGCCAGGATGCCGGGCGAGACGAAGCCGGTGTATTCCTGCACGTACTGGAAGCCGCCCTTCTTGTCGATGCCCATGAAGGGCGCGATCAGCACCGCCAGCACCATCGCCACCACCA
Organism: Telluria beijingensis; assembly: GCF_030770395.1. GTDB lineage: Bacteria > Pseudomonadota > Gammaproteobacteria > Burkholderiales > Burkholderiaceae_D > Telluria > Telluria beijingensis. The sequence goes on from NZ_CP132480.1 coordinate 2,473,480, forward strand.
CCGTCACGCGTCCGATCCACACCATGCGGGTTTCGGACACGTTAGGGTTGACCAGCTTCTTGTGGATGTCGAAGGTATAGATGGTGGCGATGCTGTTGGCCTTGCCGGCCAGCGAGGCCACTACCGCCGCCGTCAGGGCGGCGAACGCGATGCCTTTCAGCCCGGCGGGCAGGAAGGTGAGCAGCACCGGATAGGCGCGGTCGGGATTGAGCGCGTCGCCGCTGCCCATGGCCCCGCCCAGCGCGCCTTGCTGGTGCAGCACGAAGGCCGCGATCCCCGGCACCACCACGATCACCGGCATCAGGAGCTTGAGGAAGGCGGCGAACAGGATGCCCTTGCGCGCCGTGTGCAGGTCTGCTCCAAGCGCGCGCTGGATGATGTACTGGTTGCAGCCCCAGTAATTGAGGTTCACGATCATCATGCCGCCGATCAGGATCGAGATGCCTGGCAGGTCGAGGTAATTCGGGTTATCGCGCTCGAACACCATGTCGAAATGGCCGGGCGCGACGCCCAGCAGGTGGTTGAAACCGTCCATCGCGCCGCCGCCGCCATTGTTGGCCGCGACCATGTCGAGCGCGAGCCAGGTGGTGACCAGGCCGCCCAGCACCAGGCAGAACACCTGGATCACGTCGGTGTAGCCGATCACCTTCATGCCGCCCAGGGTGATGATGGCCGCGAATACGGCGAGGAACAGCATGCAGGTCCAGACATCGATGCCGGCGATGGCGCCAATGGCCAGCGCGCCGAGGTACAGGATCGAGGTCAGGTTCACCACCACGTACAGCGACAGCCAGAACACCGCCATGATGGTCGACACGCTGCCGCTGTAGCGCTGCTCGAGGAATTGCGGCATGGTGTAGATGCGGTTCTTGCGGTACACCGGCATGAAGAACACGGCCACCAGGATCAGGGTGAAGGCCGCCATCAGCTCATAAACTGCGATCGCCATGCCCATCCTGAACCCCGAGCCGCTCATGCCGATGAACTGTTCGGCCGAGATGTTCGAGGCGATCATCGAGGCGCCGATGGCCCACCAGGTGAGGGAGCCCTCGGCCAAAAAGTAATCGTGCGAGGCCGATGTGGAGCGCTGCTTGCGCCGGTACACCCACAAGCCGTAGCCGGCGACGACGAGAAAATAAACGAAGAAAACGAAGGTATCGAGCGACGAGAAAGTCGAGTTCTGCATGAATCCAGTCCTGGGATAACGAAACGCGCGCCGGCCGCGCCGTCCACAAGGGCGGCGCGGCCGGCGCGAGACAGCTTAGAACGACACGCCGAGACGCACGCTGTAGCGCGGCCCCGTCACGAACCATGCACGTCCCTTGTCGCCGACGTGGTGGGTCATGATCTGCTTGTACTTGGCATCGGTCAAGTTTTGCGCCTGGAAGTCGATGCGGTAGTTGTCGTTGAACTTGTAGCTGATGCCGCCATCGAGCTGGCCATAGTCGTCGGCCCAGATCGGCAAGCCCCAGGCGACCACGCTCTGGCCGAAGGTCGGGCTGTCCGGATTGGTGTCGACGCCGTTGGTGCCGTTGGTGCCGTTATTGTTGTTGCCCAGCAGGCTCTTCGAACGCCAGCTCCAGGCCAGGCGCGCCGACCATCCAGCCTTGTCGTACAGCAGCGCGAAGTTGTACGAGTTGCGCGACATGTACTCGAGCGGCAGGTCGCCGAAGCTGCGGCCGTCGGTGTCGCAACCGTTCAGGTTCAGGTTGAGGTTGGCCGCATTATTGCCCGCGCCGCACCACGGCGAGAACACCGGGGTGTACAGGTCGCGCTTGGTCTTGACGTGGGTGTAGTTGGCCTGGATCCCGAAGCCCGACAGCCATCCCGGCAGGCGGTCGTAGTACTGCTGGTAGGCCAGCTCGATGCCGCGCGCGCTGCCGCGGGCGCCATTCACCGGTGTCGCCACATTGAAATCGATTACACGACCGGTCGAGTCAGTCAGCTGATAGAACGAGCTCTGCTTGATGATGATGTCCCGCAGGCGCTTGTCGAACAAGGCCATCGTGAACGAGCCGGCCGGTGCGAAATACCATTCCGCGGTCAGGTCGATATTGCGCGAGGTGACGGGACGCAGGTTCGGATTGCCGATCGCTTCGCCGGTATGGCCGACCGAGGTCACGTTGGTCACTTGCTCGGCGCCGTTGCCGGTGGTCGTGCTGGTGACGTTCTGGCTCAGGGTCGTGTAGGCCTGCAGCTGGTCGAAGTTCGGGCGCGACATGCCCTTGCCGAGCGCGAAGCGGAACTGCAGCTCGTCGCTGGCTTTCAGGCGCAGGTTAAGGCTCGGCAGCCAGTTGTGGTAGCCGTTGTCGTAGTCTTCCCTGGCCGCGAACGGCGCGATGACCGGCACCGGCAGGCCGGTGGTGCCGCCTGGCGGGATGGTGAAGGTCGAGTTGTAGACCGTGTAACCATACGATTTGGAATCGGTCTTCACGTAGCGCAGGCCCACATTGCCGTCGACCGGGAAGCGCAGTTCGTCGAAGGCGAAGCGCAGCTGGCCGTACAGCGCCTTGGTTTTCTCGGCCTGCTCGTTGTCGCCGGACGGGTTGGCTTCGCCGAAGGCGGCCGGTTTCCAGGGCGCGCAGCTGTTGCCGGCTTCGGCGCACAGGATGTCGTGGAAGCCGTGCAACTGGGCGTAGGTGCCGGGGTAGCCCGCGGTGACCGAGCGCGCCGGGAAGATGATCGCCGGGACGCTGGCGTCGCCGTTGAAGAAGTTCTTGAACTGGTTGACCGTGGTCGCTGCCTGGAAGCGTGGATCGCTCAGGTAGGCCAGGTTATTGATCTGCCACGGCATCATCCAGCGCTGCGAGATGCCGACCCAGTTGAAGCTCGGATTCGAGTTGATGGTCTTGGCATCGCGGTCGGTCAGGCGCACGCCGATGCGCAGGTCACGCAGGAAGGAGTGGTCGAAGTCGTACTTGACGTCGCCTTTCCACGCCTTCTGCTCGGCGACGCTGCGGTCGAGGTGCTCCATCGAGAACGCCCAGAAGAAGTTCTTCGGATCGCTCATCGCCGCCGCCTGGGCCGGATTGAAGGTGATCTGCGGCAGGCTGCCGCGCAGGTCCAGGTTCAGCTCGGGCATCAGGGTGCCGAGCGCCACGGTCGAGTCGAAGCTTTCCGAGCGCGCCTTCACGTGCTGGTAGTCCGAGGTGAACGTCCACCGGTCGCTCGGCTTCCACTCGATGTTCCAGGCGATGTCGGTGGTGGTCGAATCGCGGGTGGCGGTGCGGGCGTTGTTGGCGTACTCGATGCTGCCGGCGGTCGGGTTGGTGATGGTGCCGCTCAGGAAGGCGCCATTGTTGTCGTACACGCCGTTGGTCACGCGCAGCTGGGTCGGATTGCCCTCGGCCGAGAACAGCGCATTCTCGTCCCACTGCATATCGTACTTGGAACGGAACCAGGTCAGGTGGCTGCGCAGGGTATTGTCCTTCTTCCACTGCAGTGCGCCGTAGGTGCCCTGGCGCTTGCGGTCGAAGTCGAGCGTGCGCCATTGCGCGCCTTTCGGAATCCAGACCGTGCGGCCCGGTTCGGCGCCGGCCACTGGATAATACGGTTCGACCTGGAAGGCGTCGGTGCGGGTCGCGCTCTGCGAGCTGGCGAAGTTGACCAGGGCGCCAATCTCGCCGATGCCGGTCTTCCAGCGGTTCGAATACAGGATCGAGCCGGCCGGATCGGCCTTGCCCTTCTTGAGTTCGGAATACGTGCCTTCGACGCTGCCCGAGATGCGCTGGCCCTTGATATCGAAGGGCAGCGCGGTGCGCAGGTTGACCAGGCCCGAGATGCCGCCTTCGATCTGTTCCGCCGAAGGGTTCTTGTAGACGTCGACCCCGGCCATCAGCTCGGGCGGCACGTCCTCGAAGTTCAGCGCGCGACCGCCGGTGGACGAGAACGAATCGCGGCCGTTCAATTCGGAGCGTACCCAGCTCAGGCCACGGATCGACACGCCCGAGCCTTCGACCGAGAAGTGCTCGGGGTCGCTGCGCGACATGGTGCGGTCGATGGTCACGCCCGGCACGCGCTGCAGCACTTCGGTGATGGATTTGTCGGGGAGCTTGCCGATGTCGTCGGCGACGATCGAATCGACCACCTCGTCGGAGTTCTTCTTCAGCTTCTGTGCGCTGTCGAGCGCGGCGCGCTGGCCGGTCACCGTGACCACCTGGGTGGCGCCGGTGGCGGGGGTGGCGCTCGTTGCCGGCGCAGCTTCCTGCGCAAACGCGGCGGATAGCCAGCACAGGTGTGCGACGCCCACGGCAATGGCCGACTTGTTCAACTGTCTCATATTGTGTCTCCGTTTTTGTTCGAAGAACCCATCTACGGGGTTCCTTCCTCGGGTCTGCGGTCGGCAGGCGCCGTGATCAGGGGCGTCAGTACAACCTGTCAGTAAATATAACACCGAATGTTTGGCGCAATCATTGGGTTTTTGAGGCTTTCGGTGAATATTTATTGATAATGTTGTATTTCGATGAAATCGTTATCATCACCCGGCCTGCATGACCGCGCCAAACCCGTCGCGGAACTGTGCGGACGACCAACTGCCTAACGGCGACAGGCCGGCTGCTGCCGCAGTTCAAGAATGCCGAGCTCGCTTCAAGCGAGGGGCGGGCGGCGCTGGAAGGGGGCGCCGCCGACGTCCTGCAGCTGACCGGCATCAGCGGCACCTCGGGCGGGGCCATCAGCGCCTTGCTCGCCTGGTACGGCTACCTGCTGGGCGGCGCCGAGGCCGCCAGGACCAGGCTCGAGCGCTTCTGGGTAGCCAATTGCGCGACCAGGCCGGGCGAGCGCCTGCTGAACGACGTCGGCCAATGGGTCGGCAGCATGGCCCAGGTCGACCTCAAGCTGAGTCCCTATCTGTGTCCGCTGCGCGAGATCAGCCTGGTGCGAATGAAGGGCTCGACGCTATTGCGGCGGGTGGAAGACGGCTGGCAACTGGCAGAGACGCGGCTGCTCAACGTCGAGCAGAGGAGGGCGCCAGACGCCGCAGAGGAGGCCGGCGCCGGGGTGGCGGCGGACGAGCGGCCACCAGCTCGTCGGCACCCGGGCCAGCACAAGGGCGATGGCGGCATGTCGCTGCATTGAGCAGTCGACAACGGCAGGCGGACGGCGCTTCGATTGAATCCTACTGTCACGCAGTGGCGGGGGCTATTGCGTAAAATACTTATTTGTAGTGTTCATCAATTCATATATATTTCTTATATATCTCAAGGTCAACGGATATTGCAATGCACAATACCTCATATACCACGAAGCGCACCTTGCTGAGCGCGGCCACGCTGGCCGCCGTGCTCGCCTTGTCGGCTTGCAACAAGAAGGCCGACGTCGAGGCGTCGCCGGCGCCGACCGATCCGGCGTCGCCTGCCGCAGTTGCTGCACAGAATCCCGATCCGCATGCCGCGATCGTCACCGAACCGACCAGCTCGCCGGACACGATTCCGGGCACCGGTCCTGCCGAAGGCGGCACGGCGATTGGCGGCGTGGTCGCGAACCAGGGGACGGACAAGCCGCGCGACACCGGCGCTTCGGAACCGACCAGTGGCGATGGCGCCACGCAGGAATCGACGCCGCCGGCCAAGTAACACGGCCGCTGGCGTAGCAGGAGCGCAGGCCGCCTGGCGGCGGCAGCGTGGCAACAGGACAGCATGCCGGGGCATCGACCCCGGCAGGGTCTATTGCGACGTGCGCAATCCATCACTAGTAGGAGAAACCAGATGGGAATGAATCGTAGGCAGTTCCTCCGCGTAAGCGGCGCGGGACTGGCCGTTTCCACCATCGTCGCGCTCGGCTTCTCGCCGTTGCCGGCAATGGCGGAGACGCGGCACTATAAACTGGCGAAAGCCAAGGAGACGCGCAATACCTGCCCGTACTGCTCGGTGGGCTGCGGCCTGCTGATGTACAGCATCGGCGACGGCGCGAAAAACGTCACCTCCAGCATCATGCACATCGAAGGCGACCCGGACCATCCAGTGAACCGCGGCACCCTGTGCCCGAAAGGCGCCGGCCTGCTCGACTTCGTGCATTCGCCGAACCGCCTCAAGTACCCGGAAGTCCGCGAGCCAGGAAGCAAGGAATGGAAGCGCATTTCCTGGGACCAGGCGATGTCGCGCATCGCCAAGTTCATGAAGGACGACCGCGACGCGAACTTCGTGGTCAACAATGCCGAAGGCAAACTAGTCAACCGATGGACCAGCACCGGCATGCTGTGTGCGTCCGCGGCGAGCAACGAAACGGGCTACATCACGCACAAAGCAATGCGTTCGATGGGCATGCTCGTCTTCGATAACCAGGCTCGCGTTTGACACGGACCTACGGTGGCCGGTCTGGCCCCGACGTTCGGACGTGGCGCGATGACCAACCATTGGGTTGACATCAAGAATGCCGATGTAGTACTGATTATGGGCGGCAATGCCGCCGAGGCCCACCCCTGCGGTTTCAAGTGGGTGATCGAAGCCAAGCATCACAATAAAGCCAAGCTGGTCGTGGTCGACCCGCGCTTCACGCGTTCGGCCGCCATGAGCGACTATTACGCGCCGATCCGCGCCGGCTCCGACATCGCCTTCCTGGGCGGCGTCATCAATTACCTGCTGAGCAACGACAAGATCCAGACCGAATACGTCCGGAACTACACCAATGCCAGCTTCATCGTCGGTCCCGACTTCACGTTCGAGGACGGTATCTTCTCGGGCTACGACGAGACCAAGCGCCGCTACGACAACAAGTCGTGGGGCTACGCCATGGGTGAAGACGGTTTTGCCAAGGTCGATCCGACCATGCAAGACCCGAATTGCGTCCTGCAGGTGATGAAGCGCCATTACTCGCGCTACACCCCCGAGCAGGTGAGCAAGATCACCGGCACCCCGGTCAAGCAGTTCATGAAAGTCTGCGAATACATCGCGTCGACCGCCGTCCCTGGCCGCGCCATGACGATCATGTATGCGCTGGGCTGGACCCAGCACAGCCAGGGTTCGCAGATCATCCGTACCGGCGCCATCATGCAGCTGCTGCTGGGCAACGTCGGCGTCGCCGGCGGCGGCCTGAACGCGTTGCGCGGTCACTCCAACATCCAGGGCCTGACCGACCTGGGCCTGCTGTCGAACTCGCTGCCGGGCTATCTGTCGCTGCCGACCGACAACGAGCAGGACATCGAGACCTATTACAAGCCGCGCGCGCTCAAGCCGCTGCGTCCGAACCAGATGAGCTACTGGCAGAACTATCCCAAGTTCTTCGTCAGCCTGCAAAAAGCCTGGTGGGGCGACGCCGCGACCGCGGAAAATAACTGGGCCTTCGACTACCTGCCGAAGATCGACAAGCTGTACGACGTGCTGCAGGCCTTCGAACTGATGGGTCAAGGCAAGCTGAACGGCTACATCTGCCAGGGCTTCAATCCTGTCGGTTCCTTCCCCAACAAGAAGAAGATCATCACCGGCCTGTCGAAGCTGAAATTCCTGGTGACGATGGATCCGCTGAATACCGAGACCTCGGAATTCTGGCAGAACTTCGGCGAGTCGAACGACGTCGATCCGGCCCAGATCCAGACCACGGTGTTCCGCCTGCCGACTACCTGCTTCGCCGAGGAAGACGGTTCGCTGTCGAACTCGTCGCGCTGGCTGCAGTGGCACTGGAAGGGCGCCGAGGCGCCGGGCGAAGCGAAACCCGACATCGAGATCATCGCTGACCTGTTCACCCGCATGAAGAACGCCTATATCAAGGATGGCGGCGCCTTCCCGGATCCGATGGTGAACCTGGCCTGGCCGTACAAGATCCCGCATAGCCCGTCCGCCGAGGAACTGGCCAAGGAGTTCAACGGCCGTGCGCTGGCCGACATCATGGACGCCAAGGACCCGACCAAGGTCGTGGTCAAGAAGGGCGACCAGGTGCCGGGCTTCGGCGTGCTGCGCGACGACGGCACCACCGCCAGCGGCTGCTGGATCTATGCCGGCGCCTGGACCCAGGCCGGCAACCAGATGGCCAACCGCGACAATGCCGACCCGTATGGCGTGGGTAACACGCTGGGCTGGGCCTGGGCCTGGCCGGCGAACCGCCGCGTGCTGTACAACGCCGCGTCGGCCGACCCGCAGGGTAAACCGTGGAATCCGCACCGCACCCTGGTCAAGTGGAATGGCACGGCCTGGATCGGTTCGGACATTCCGGACATCCGTCCGGATGCGAACCCGGGCGACGAGAACCGCGTGCAGCCGTTCATCATGACGGCCGAGGGCGTGTCGCGCCTGTTCGCGCCGACCGGCATGGCCGAAGGTCCGCTGCCGGAGCACTACGAGCCGTTCGAGTCGCCGTTCCCGGTCAACCCGATGCACCCCAAGAACCTGAAGGCCCGCGCCAACCCTGCGGCGCGCGTGTTCAAGGGCGATATGGAGGCATTCGGCACCGCCAAGGACTTCCCGTACGTCGCGACCAGCTATCGCCTGACCGAGCACTTCCACTACTGGACCAAGAACGTGTTGTCCAACGCGATCATCCAGCCGGAGCAGTTCGTGGAGATCGGCGAAGAGCTGGCCAAGGCCAAGGGCATCAGCAATGGCGATATGGTGAAAGTGTCGTCGATGCGCGGCTTCATCAAGGCCAAGTGCGTCGTCACCAAGCGCATTCCGCAACTCGATTGCGACGGCATGAAAGTGGATACGGTCGGTTTGCCGAACCACTGGGGCTTCGTCGGTCTGACCAAGCCGGGCTTCCTGGTAAACACGCTGACCCCGTTCGTGGGCGATGCGAATACCCAGACGCCCGAGTTCAAGTCGTTCCTGGTCAATATCGAAAGGGCTTAAGTCATGTCATCACTCCAATCTCTCGATATCGCGGCGCGCTCGGCCAGTACGGCGACCGTGCCGGTGGCCCGGACCCACAAGCCCGAAGTCGCCAAGCTGATCGACGTTTCCAGCTGCATCGGCTGCAAGGCCTGCCAGGTGGCCTGCATGCAGTGGAACGACTTGCGCGACGACGTCGGCGACACCAACGGCACCTACGACAATCCGCGCGACCTGACGCCGCAGTCGTGGACGGTCATGAAGTATTCGGAGGTCGTTACCAGGACCGAAGACGAAGGCGACCGCCTCGAGTGGCTGATCCGCAAGGACGGCTGCATGCACTGCGACGAGCCGGGCTGCCTGAAGGCCTGCCCGGCGCCGGGCGCGATCGTCAAGTACACCAACGGCATCGTCGACTTCATCAGCGAGAACTGCATCGGTTGCGGCTATTGCGTCGCCGGCTGCCCGTTCGACGTGCCGCGGATCAGCAAGGTGGACTCCAAGGCCTATAAGTGCTCGCTGTGCGCGGACCGCGTGGCGGTGAACCAGGAACCGGCCTGCGTCAAGATCTGTCCGACCGGCGCCATTCGTTTCGGCACCAAGGAAGACATGATCGAGTATGCGGGCGACCGCGTGGTCGACCTGAAGGAGCGCGGCTACCAGAACGCGGGCCTGTACAACCCGGCCGGCGTCGGCGGCACGCACGTGATGTACGTGCTGCAGCACGCCGACAAGCCGAACCTGTACGCCGGCCTGCCCGAGAACCCGACCATCAGCCCGACCGTGGCGCTGTGGAAGGGCGTGGCCAAGCCGCTGGGCGTGGCCGCGATGATCGGCGCCGCGGTGGCGGGCTTCTTCCACTACATGAAGGTCGGTCCGATCGAAACCCATGTGGACGAGCCGGACGTGCAGCCAACGCCCCGCCCGGACCAGCGTGACGACACCCGCGTTTAAGGAGAAGAACATGTTTATCACTCGCTATCGTGACCGTACGCGGATGAACCACTGGGCCGTGGCCCTGCTGTTCATCTGCGCGGGCCTGACCGGGCTGGCACTGTTCCATCCTTCGATGTACTTCTTCACTGCCTTCTTCGGCGGTGGCCAGTGGACCCGCATCCTGCATCCGTTCTTCGGATTGTTCATGGTGCTGGGCTTCGTGTTCCTGTTCTTCGCCGTGGTGCGGGACAACTTCTGGACCAAGGCCGATACGGAATGGGTCAAGAAGTCGCCCGAGCTGATCAAGACGGGCAACGAGCACGCCTTGCCGCCGGTGCACAAGTACAACGCCGGGCAGAAGGCCGTGTTCTGGGCCTTCGCCGTCAGCCTGGTGCTGCTCTTGATCACCGGCTTCATGTTCTGGCAGCCGTGGTTCGCGGACTTCTTCCCGATTCCGCTGCGCCGCATCGCCATGCTGGTGCATGCGGTGGCGGCCCTGGTGCTGGTGCTGAGCGTGATCGTCCATGTGTATGCGGCCATCTGGGTCAAGGGCTCGTTCCGCGCCATGACCCGCGGCACCGTGCACGAGGACTGGGCCAAGTCGCACCATCCGCTGTGGTATAAGGAAGTCACCCAAGCCACGCGCGACAATGCCACGCGCAAGCAACCATAAGGACCTCCCTGTTCCATGAGTGTTTCCAAAGCAACACCGCTGCTCAGCCCGGAAGAAATCGCGGTCCGGTCCGGGCAGCAGATGCCCTACCTGCACTTGCCAAGCAGGGCAGAGCTGTTCGCCACCCGTGAAACCCGCCTGCGCGAGCTGGCGGCCGGGCATGCGATGCGCGACTTCCTGCTGTTCGCCGCCGAACTGGCGCACGTACAGCATGAAGTCCTGCAGGACTATCCCGACGTGGCGCTGCCCAGCGCCGACGACCTGCTGGCCGCCGGCCGCGCCGCCCAGGCGCCGCTGCCGGCGCCGCTGTGGCCGCGTGACCCGGCCTGGCGTGGGGCCTTGCGCCGCATGCTGGAGCTGATGGTCCCGCGCCTCGCGGGCAGCCCGGCCCAGGCCGCGGTGCAGGCCTTGCTGGCTCAGGACGATGCCCATCTCGAAGGCCAGGCCGAACTGCTGCTGCAAGGCGCGGCCGGCCTGGACATGAGTGCGGCGCCGCTGGTGGCGGCCGGCCTGCAGGTCTACTGGACGCATATGGTGCTGGCCGTGCAGCAGGCCCACGGCGCGGCGCGCCAGGAACCGTTCGGGCGCACGCTCGATGCGACCTTGTGCCCGTGCTGCGGCAGCCTGCCGACGTCCTCCGTCACGCGGCTGGACGCCAGCGGCAGCAACTTCCGCTACCTGAATTGCGCGCTGTGCTCGACGCAGTGGCATATGGTGCGGGTCAAGTGCAGCCACTGCCAGAGCACCAAGGGCATCCACTACCACTCGCTGCAGGCGGTGGCCACCGATGGCGCGACCGAGGATACGGCGCAGGCATCGGTGCAGGCCGAAACCTGCGACGAGTGCGGCCACTACCTCAAGATCGTGCGCATGGAGAGGGATCTCCACGTCGATCCGGTGGCGGACGACGTGGCGACCCTGACCCTGGACATCCTGGTGTCCGAGGCCGGCTTCCAGCCGCATGGCGTCAACCTGCTGCTGCTCACGGGCGGCGAAGAAGACCCTGTGGATCCCGAACCAGCAAGGAGTAGTTGACCATGTCGCTGACCGAGTCCGTGGTCCACGGCTCGAAGGCGACAGTCAAGGATCTGCCTTCGATCGATAAACTGCTGCGCCTGCCATCCGTGCAGGCGCTGGTTTCCAGTCATGGCCACACGGTGGTCGCGACCCAAGCGCGCGCGCAAGTCGACGGCTTGCGCGCGCAGGCCCTGGCCGGCGCGCTCTCTTCGAGCGCGCTGCTGCCGGAGGCGCTCGCCCAGGCCCTGGCCGGGCGTGTCGCCGAACGCCTGGCGCCGCGCCTGCGCCGGGTGATCAACCTGACCGGAACGGTCATCCATACCAATCTCGGACGCGCTGTATTGCCGCAGGCGGCGATCGACCACCTGGTCGCGATGATGGCTGGCCCGAACAACCTCGAATACGACCTTGCCAGCGGCGCGCGGGGCGATCGCGACAGCATCGTCGAAGGGCTGCTGTGCGAGATCACCGGCGCCGAAGCCGCGACCGTGGTCAACAACAATGCCGCCGCCGTGCTGCTGTCGCTGGCCGCCCTGGGCGGCGGGCGCGAGGCGATCGTCTCGCGCGGCGAACTGGTCGAAATCGGCGGCGCTTTCCGCATGCCGGACGTGATGGCCAGCGCCGGCGCCCACATGGTCGAAGTCGGCACCACCAACCGCACCCATTTGGCAGACTACGAGCGCGCCATCAACGAGCGCACCGCGCTCCTGATGAAGGTCCACACCAGCAATTATGCGGTGCAGGGCTTCACCAGCGCGGTGTCGGAAGCCGAACTGGCGCCGCTGGCGAGGGCGCGCGGCGTGGCGCTGGTCAGCGACCTCGGTAGCGGTTCGTTGATCGACATGGGCAAGTATGGACTGCCGCAGGAGCCGACGCCGCAGCAGATGCTGGCGGCCGGCTGCGACGTGGTCACCTTCTCGGGCGACAAGCTGCTGGGCGGGCCGCAGGCCGGCCTGATCGTCGGCTCGAAGGAGTTCGTCACGCGCATCCGCAAATTCCCGATGAAGCGCGCGTTGCGCCTGTCGAAGCTGCCGCTGGCGGCGCTGGAGGCGACCTTGCGGCTGTACCTGCAGCCCGAATTGCTGGTGCGCGAGCTGCCGACCCTGCGCTGGCTGACCCGCGGCCAGGAGCAGGTGGCGGCGAACGCCCAGGCCCTGCTCGAGCCGCTGCGCGCGGCGCTGGCGCCGCGTTATACGGTGAGCCTGGAATCGATGCTGAGCCAGATCGGCTCCGGCTCGCTGCCGATCGATCGCCTGCCGTCGAGCGGACTGGCGATTGCCCCCGCCTTGGCCGGCAAGCGCGGCGTCGGCACGGCGCTCGATGCGCTGTCCGAGGCGCTGCGCGGCTTGCCGCTGCCGATGATCGGCCGCATCGCGGACGACCGCCTGCTGCTCGATTGCCGCTGCATCGACGACCCGCTCGAACTGCTGGGGCAACTGGCTGCGCTGCGCGCGGCGCTGATCCAGGACTGAACCCTATGAAGGACTTTGCATGATCGTCGGCACCGCCGGACACATCGACCACGGCAAGACGGCGCTGGTGCGGGCACTGACCGGCATCGACGCCGACCGCCTGCCCGAGGAAAAAAAGCGCGGCATCACGATCGAACTGGGTTACGCCTGGATGCCGCTCGAGGATGGCGGCCGGATCGGCTTCGTCGACGTGCCGGGCCACGAAAAACTGGTGCGCACCATGGTGGCCGGCGCCAGCGGCATCGACTTCGGGCTGCTGCTGATCGCGGCAGACGACGGGCCGATGCCGCAGACCATCGAGCATGCGACCATCCTGTCGCTGCTTGGCGTGCGGCGGGGCGCTGCCGTGATCACCAAGATCGACCGGGTCGACGAGGATCGCCTGCGTGAAACCGGAGCGCAGGTTCGCGCCTTGCTGGCCAGCGTGGGGCTCGATGATTATCCTGTGCTGGAAGTGTCCAGCGTGCGTGGCGACGGCATCGAGGCGCTGCGCGCGCGGTTGGTGCAGGCGCTGCATGCGGCGCCGGTCGGTGGCGTGGCTGGTGCCGGATTCCGCATGGGCCTGGACCGCGCATTTACCCTGGACGGCGTGGGCACCGTGGTCGCGGGCAGCGTTTCGGCCGGCAAGGTCGCCATCGGCGACGGCCTGGCCCTGGCCGGCGCACCGGACAAGGTGTATCGGGTGCGCAGCCTGCAAGTGCATAGTCGCGCCGCGCAAGAGGCGCATGCCGGCCAGCGCTGCGCGGTCGGGCTGGCGGGACTGGAACGCAGCGACGACTTGCGTGGCCAGGTGTTGTGCGATCCGGCCATCGCATTGACCACTCAACGTATCGACGTCTGGCTACAGGTCGCCTCGACCGAAGAGCGCGCGCTGCGGTCGGGCACCCTGGTACACCTGCATGCCGCGACCCAGGATTGCCTGGCGACGGTGGCCGTGCTGGGCCAGCCCTCGATCGCACCGGGCGCCGCGGCGCCGGCCCAACTGGTGCTGCACAAACCGGCCAATGTCTGGCACGGCGACCGTTTCATCCTGCGCGACGCGTCGGCGATCCGCACCGTCGCCGGCGGTTCGGTGCTCGATCCCCTGGGCCCGGTGCGCTACCGACAGACGCCGGAACGCCTGGCCTATCTGGACACCCAGCGCGCCGACGATCCGCTGGTCCGCCTGCTCGGCGCGCTGGCGCAGGCGCAGTACGGCGTCAACGGCGCGACCTGGCTGCGTAGCGCCGGGCTGGCGAGCTGGCCGTTCGATCTTGCCGGCGTGCCGGACATCGTGGTCGGCGCCGGCGGCGAATGGCTGGTGTCGCGCGCCCGCCTGCAAGAAAACGAGGCCGGACTGTTGCAGGCGCTCGGCGACTTCCATGCGAAAAATCCCGACGAGATCGGCCCCGACCTGCTGCGCGCGCGCCGCCTGGCCGCACCGCGCATGCCCGAAGCCTTATGGCTGCAGCTGACCGACCACATGATCGCGGCGGGCAGCATCGCGCGTCGCAACGGCTTCCTGCACTTGCCCGAGCACGGCGTGGCCTTGCGCGCGGCGGAGCAGGTGGTAGCCGAACACGCCTTGCCGAAATTGCTGGACGGGCGCTTCGATCCGCCCTGGGTGCGCGACATCGCCCAGACCGCGCGCCTGCCCGAAGTCCAGGTGCGCCAGGTGCTGGGCCGCATGGCGCGCGGCGGCGACGTCTACCAGGTGGTGAAGGACTTGTTCTACCATCCTGCGGTGATGCAGGAGGCCGCAGACATTGTCCGCCGGCTGGCGCGCGAAGATGCCAAGGGAGAAGTCACGGCGGCGCGGTTCCGCGACGAGACCGGGCTGGGACGCAAGCGCGCGATCCAGATCCTCGAGTTCTTCGACCGGATCGGCTTCTTGCGGCGGGTCGGCGACGTGCACCTGCTGCGGCCGGGAACCATGCTGTTTCCTGAAACTACAGACTAATGAGGTCGCCGATGCAGATGAAAGCGATGTTCGCGTTCGCCGCAGCCGCACTAATCATGAGTGGCGGCGCATCGGCCTGCCAGGACACAGTCCCGAAGGTGGCGGTTCACTTTGCCGTCGGCGAACAGGCGCCGGAGCGCGTGGAGGCAGCCATCACCAACCCGGTCGAGAAGCTGCTTGCCGACGTGCCCAGGCGGGGCGATCTCTATTCAAGCACCAGCCATGGCGTTGTCGATATCGAGCTGCACTTCGATGGCGGCGCGACCGAGCGCGACCTGGCCGCCGTCAAGGCGCGTCTCGACGGCTGGCGCTCGGACAAGGGAATCGACGTGATATCGACCAGGATCACTCTCACCACGGCCTGCTTGAGCAAGTGGCCGTGGAGTGGCGAAGTCCGACCGGGGTCAATGCCCCGGCCGACGACGCCGTAGCGTGCCGACAACGCCGATCCCGGCAAGCATCAGCGCCAGCGAACCCGGTTCGGGCACCTGCGCCGGGCTCTCGAAGGTGAAATCGTCCATCGCGTAGCTGGCCTGGAAACCGGTGGACACGACCACGGTGTCGATCGCGCTGTTCCACCCCGCGTCCAGGAAGGCAGGCGCCTCGGCCAGCATGAGTTCGGCCGACGTTGCGACCAGTTGGCCCTGGAAATACAGGTCGAAACGCACGCTGCTGTCGCCATAGCCGGAGAACCAGGCGCCGTTGAAGACGGTCGGCGCCAGGAAGCGGATGGTGCTGGCGACCGGTCCGCCGTCGATCCAGTCGGTCGTGACACGTCCATGGCCGGAGCGGGGCGTGAACGGATACTGCTCGCTGGTGATGACGTTCAGGCCCGACTTCGACCAGTCCAGCCCACCGTAGTTGCCGGGTACGGCGGCGATGTCGTCAGGGCCGACGATATCGTCGAAATTCAGCACGGCGGCCGATGCGAACGAAGAAAACAGCGCGATGGCGGCGCTGAAGGCGATGTTGCGGATGATGGAATGCATGGAAATCCTCATGTGGTGTCAGGTGATGGCTAGATGCGGCCCAACGCCGGGTCGCTGACCGTGTGCCGTCCGGTTTCGACGCGGCCGGCAAAGCGTCGCAGGTAGTCGGGCTGGCCGGAGACCGTGGCGCTGACGTCGTACCAGTAGTCATTGCCGGCGACGGGAATGCGCACGCTTGACTCGGAACGTGGCGCCAGCGTGAACTGCTGGCGCAGCGCCGCATAGGCATTCGCGGCCAGGTTGACGGTGCAGGGCGCCGCGCCGGCGTTCACCAGTCGCAGCACCAGTTCGCCGGTGGTGGCGTCGCAGCGTACCTGGATGTCGGGACGCGGCTGGCCGGCCGCCACGGCGCGCAAGGCGCTGCCGGTGAAATGGCGGTGGTAGCCGTTCGGGCCCAGCACCCACAGGTCGTAGGCGCCGCCGATCGCAGGCGTCCACACGTCCGACAGCGACTTGCCCGCTTCGACAGTGTAGCGGCGCGGGATCGCGGCCAGGTTCTTGCGGTCGTAGACGTGGAACACGGCGCCCTGGCGGCCGGTATTGATGAAGTTCAGCGCAACCCGCGCGGCGGCCATCGTGGCGCCGGGCTGCACTTCGCAGATGGTCGCCAGCTCATACGGCAACGCGCGCGATGGCCGTGTGCCGACTGCCTGCACCGGCAGTTGCGGCGCCGCCGGCGGCGTCACTTGCGGCAGGCGCTGCTGGGCCGCGCGCAGGGCGTCGGCCTCGCTCTTGTTCCTGCGGCCCTTCAGCACTGGCAGGGTTTCAGAATTGGGTGTGGCGAAGTTGAAGGCGCTGGTCAGGTCGCCGCACACCGCGCGGCGGAAGGCGCTGATGTTCGGTTCGCGCACGCCGAAGCGCGCTTCCAGGAAACGCAGCACCGAGGTGTGGTCGAACACCTGCGAATTGACCCAGCCGCCGCGGCTCCACGGCGAGATCACATACATCGGCACCCGCGGGCCGGGGCCGTAGACGCGACCATCCGGGGCCGGCTGCTTGGTGCTGCCGGCCGGCTTCGGGTGCGTGAAGTATTCGGCGGACAGGTCGCCAGGCGCAAGCGTCGTCTTGCCGGCATGGCCGCCCTTGCCGTCGGGCGAAGGCGCGGAAGGCGAGGGCACGTGGTCGAAATAGCCGTCGTTCTCGTCGAAGTTGACGATCAAAACGGTTTTGCTCCAGACCTCGGGATGGGCGGTCAGCGCGTCCAGCACCTCTTGCAGGAACCAGGCGCCTTGCACCGGGCTCGATGGGCCGGGATGTTCGCAGTAGATCGACGGCGCGTTCATCCACGAGACCTGCGGCAGCTTGCCTTCGCGGACGTCGCGCCTGAAGGCATCCAGGTACTGTTCGGGGCGGGTGCCGGGCAGGGTGTTGGCGATGCCCTTGTACAGCGGATTGTTCGGGTTGTCGGTCGCCGCGTCGTAGGCCTTGTAGGGCACGGCCTGGCCGGTGCTGGTGTACGGGGTGTTAGGGGAGCCTCCACTCGAGACCGGATAGCCCGACGCGATATTGGCGCGCTTGAACTGGCGGAAGGCGCCCAGCATATTGTCGCCCCATTCGTCCGGCATGTTCTGGTAGCTGATCCAGCTGACGCCCGCCGCCTCCAGGCGTTCGGCATACGTGGTCCAGGTATAGCCGGTGTTGACGCCGCCGGGCAGGCCGTCGATCGCATCCCATTCGTTGGTGACGAAGGCCGTGCCGGTCGGGACCGCGCCATTAGTCCCGGTCAGGAAGAACGAGCGGTTCGCGTCGGTGCCGGTGTGCATCGCGCAGTGATAGGCGTCGCACACGGTGAAGGCATTGGCCAGCGCGAACGGGAATGGAATCTCGTTCTCCTTGAAGTAACCCATCGAGATGGTGTTCTTGTAACGCGGCCACTGGTCCATGCGGCCGTTGTCCCACGCCAGCTGGCTGTCGAGCCAATCGTGCGGCGTACCGTTGGCGCGCTGGGCGTTGCCCTTGCTGCCGTCGAGGTGGAATGGCAGGACGACATTGCCGTTCGCGAGGCGCTGTTGCCATACGGTGCGGCCTTCCGGCAGCGGGATCGGGAAGCGGTCGCCGAAGCCGCGCACGCCGGCGAGCGTGCCGAAATAATGGTCGAAGGCGCGGTTCTCTTGCATCAGGATCACCACGTGCTCGACGTCGCGTATGGTGCCGGTCGCATTGTTGGCAGGGATGGCGAGGGCGCGCTGGATGGAGGGAGGAAAGGCGGCGTAGGTGGCGGCGGCGATGCCGGCGCGGGCACTATTGCTCAGGAATTTGCGGCGTGAAGTCATGACCTTGGTCCGAAATGGTGATTGCGAATGTGCAACTAAAGTTGCTGTCACTTGTTGCCTCGCCGCTAAGGCTTGCAACATCGCCAAGGTAAGCCGGACGTGTGACGATGTAATGACAACCTTGCAGTGCATACGTGTCACCCTGTTGGTTCTGCCGCCGCTCCGGTATCATGCGAAGATGAATCAGATTCCTTTTCAACCCTTTGTCATCGGCGTCGCCGGTGGCAGCGGCAGTGGCAAGTCCACCGTGACCCAGCAGGTACTGGCGTCCTTCGGCACCGAGATGGTCTCGGTCGTCATGCAGGACGACTACTACCGCGACCAGACCCACCTCACCCTCGAACAGCGGCGCGAGCAGAACTACGACCATCCCGACGCCTTCGACTGGCCTTTGCTGGTCGAGCACGTGCGCGCCTTGCGCAACGGCGAAGCGATCGCCATGCCGATCTACGACTTCACGGTATCCAACCGGACCGACCAGACGATTGCCGTCAAGCCCGCCCCGGTGATCGTGATCGAGGGCCTGTTCGCCCTGTACGATGCCGACCTGCGCGACCTGATGTCGCTCAGGATCTTCGTCGACACCGCGCCCGACGTGCGCTTCATCCGCCGCCTGCAGCGCGACGTGGCCGAACGCGGGCGTTCGCTGGACAGCATCGTCGGCCAGTACCTCGACACCGTGCGTCCGATGCACAAGCAATTCATCGAGCCGACCCGCCGCATGGCCGATGTCATCCTCCCGCATGGCGCCAACGGTCCGGCGATCGACGTCATCACCACCAAGGTGGCGAGCGTGCTCGGCCAGCGCCAGCTGCTCGACCGCCGTTCCAGCCCGCCACTGGATGGAATGGCCGCCACGCGTTAAAATGCAGGCTCGTCGGAAGGAAATCGTCCCTGGTGGGGCGGCTGGGCTTCAAACCCAGTTGGTGGCGCCATGCGTCGCCGGGTGGGTTCGACTCCCGCATCCTTCCGCCATGCCGTTTCTTCCCCAAACCTGATCATGCTCATCCTCGGCTTCGATTATCCGGACGACTGCCATTTCGACCTCGAGCACGATATGTGGTGCCGCGACCTGGGCGATGGCCGCATCCAGGTCGGCGTCAGCGCCTTCGGCGTGAAAATCAGCGGTAACTATTTCTACATGTGCCGTCCGAAATCGGTCGGCACCGAGCTCGAACAGGGCAAGACCATGGGCGTCGTCGAGCTGAGCAAGACCGTGGTGACGATCAAGACACCGGTATCCGGCACCGTGGTCGAAGTCAACGGCGCGCTCGAAGACAAGCCCGAACTCATCCACCAGGATCCGTATGGCGCCGGCTGGATCGCCGTGATCCAGGCCAGTAACTGGAAACAGGATAGCGCGCGCCTGGCGCACGGCGCGCTGCTCGCCGAACAGGCCGAGCGCCGCATGCGGCTCGAGCCGATCGACGACTGGATCAAGCCATGAGCGAGCCTGAGCGCGGGCTGGTCATCCTGGTCTGGTCGTGCGACTTGACGCGTCCGGAATTGCTGGCGACGCCGTTCATGACTGCGCAGGCCGCGGCGGCGCTCGATATGCGTGTAAAAATGCTGTTTTCCAGCCAGTCGGTGCAATGGCTGCTGGCGCAGAACAGCGGTCTGCTAACTGGCTTCGGGGAAGAACGCTGGCCTATCTCGCGGCACCTCGACGCCAGCGCCGAACTGGGCATCGAGATCCGCGCCTGCACCCAGGCCCTGCACGCCAGCGGCATGGACCGCAGCACGCTGGCGCCGCAGTGTGCCGGCGTCGAAGGCATGGTGTCGTTCGTCGAGCAGGGCAGCGCACCCGGCTGGCGGATGCTGGTGTTCTAGGCGGCGCGCAGCATCGCGTGTTCTTCCGGGCGGAGCGTCAGCACCGACACCCCGCTCGCCGTCACCGCCACCGTATGCTCGAACTGCGCCGACAGCGAACCGTCGCGCGTCACCACCGTCCAGCCATCGTCCTCCGTCCGCACGCTGCGCCCGCCGCGATTGAGCATCGGCTCGATCGTGAACACCATGCCTTCGCGTAGCTTCAGGCCGGCGCCCTTGGACCCGAAGTGCAGCACCTGCGGTTCTTCGTGCATTTCGCGGCCGATGCCGTGGCCGCAGTATTCGCGCACCACCGAATAGCCATTGCGCTTGGCGTGGCGCTCGATCGCCCAGCCGACGTCGCCCAGGGTGGCGCCGGGCCGCACTGCGCGGATGCCCTTCCACATCGCCTCATACGTGGTCTGGACCAATCTGCGGGCGCCGAGGTCGACCGCGCCGACCAGGTAGGTCTTGCTGGAATCGGCGATATAGCCGTTCTTCTCGAGCGTGATGTCTAAGTTGACGATGTCGCCGTCCTCCAGCACCTCGTCCTTCGACGGCACGCCGTGGCAAACCACGTGGTTGATCGACGAATTGAGCACGAAGCCATAGTCGTACTGGCCCTTGCTGGCCGGGCGCGCTGCGAGTTCGTCGACGATGTAGCGCTCGACGAGGGTGTCCACCTCGAGCGTCGTCATGCCGGCCAGGTCCAGGCGGTCGAGCATGCCGAACACGCAGGCCAGCAGGCGCCCCGACTCGGCCATCAGCGCCAGTTCGTGCGGCTGCTTCGTCATGCCGCGCTCAGGACCAGGGGCGGGGCCGACACGCCGGCGGCGGCCAGTTCGCGCTGGACGATCTCGTTGAAGCTGAGCGTGGGATTGGTCTCGCACAGCATGCCGATCTTGATCCAGAACGCGGCTTGCGCATTGATCGAGCGGCATGAGACCTTGGTGGCGAGGCGCACCTGGTCGTGCAGCTCGTCTTCGATATTGACGATGCCCATGGTATTTTCTCCGTATATGAATCGTATATGGAGAGTATATGATCCGTAGTGAGGTGGCAAGCCGGCCGGACAAAAAAATGGCGCCGGGATGCGATCCCGGCGCCATCGCTACATACCGCTCAAATCAGATCAGAGCGATCGCAGGAACGCCAGCAACGCCTCACGCTCCGCCGTCGCCAGCTTCTCGAAGCGCTGGCGCGCGGCGGCCGCTTCGCCGTCGTGCCACATCACGGCTTCGGTCAGGCTGCGCGCGCGGCCGTCATGCAGGTAGCCGACCTTGCCGTCCTTGCCCATCACCTTCTCGGTATAGCCGATGCCCCACAGCGGCGCGGTGCGCCACATGCTGCCCGTGGCCTGGCCTTCGCCGTAGCCGTCGGCCAGCCCCGGACCCATATCGTGCAGCAGCAGGTCGGTGTAAGGACGGATGGTCTGGTCGCGCAGTTCCGCGAACAGGTGGTTCGAGCCGGTCTTCATCGAGGCCGTGTGGCAGGCCACGCAGCGCATCGCTTCGAACAGCTTGGCGCCTGCCGCCACCTGGCGGGTGTCGACGCGATGCTCGTCGAGCGGCGCCACGCCTTTCGGGAAGCCGCTCTCCAGGCTGCGCTGGGCCGGCACCGCGAGCAGGGCCAGGTAGTTCGTGATCGACTGCAGGTCGGCTTCCGAAATGCCTTTCTGCTTCGGCGCCGTGGCGCAACCGGCCGGATTGGCGTCGCAGCTGCGGTTCGGGTAGACCGGCGACGCCACCGCCATGTCCTGCAGCAGTGCGATCGCGCTCTGGTGGCGCAGCGACGCCTTCGACGCCTTCCAGCCGAAGCGGCCCAGGCGCACCGCGCCGCTTTCCGGATCGTAGACGAAGTTGGCGGTGCCGCGCACGCCGTCCTGGTCGGGACTGGTGCGGGCGCGCGCCAGGATGTCGGCTTCCGGCACCGCTTCCAGCAGGCCGACGCCGAGCATCGGCTGGGCCGCGCGCAGCGAGACGGTGTCCGGGACCGGGCCGTCGAAGGCGATCTTCGGTTTGCGCAGCTCGACCCGGGTGCCGTCGGCGAGCACGGCCACGCGGGTGTCGAAGCCCGTCACGCGCACATTGGTGCCCCAGTTCTGCGGCGTGCCGTCGGTCGACAGGGCGTTCATGTGGACCGTCGTGCCATAGGTCGGGTGCGGTATCTGCTGGCCGTTGGCGCCAGTGCTGGCGACGCGCACCGCCATGCCGTCCAGGCGCTGGTTGATCGCCGCCGGGGCCGGGCTGCGGCCGTTGTTGGTGTGGCAGGCGATACAGGTCGAGGCGTTGAAATGCTGGCCCTGCAGGCCGATCGCGGCATCGTAGCGGTCGTTGCCCGGTTCGTTGTGGCGGCCGGTGCTGAAGTTGGTGTGCAACAGGCGGCGGCCCTCGACGAAGCGCTGCATGTTCTGCATGCCGACATGGTTGTGCGGCTGCTGGAACATGTACTGGCCGTTGTCGCTGTAGTTGTACGACACCGAGCCGATGCCGCCGGCCAGCACGTCGTCGGGCAGCGGCATCGAGTTCAGGCGCGGCTGCACGCCATACCATGGACGCA
The DNA here is from genome assembly GCF_030770395.1 of Telluria beijingensis. Lineage (GTDB taxonomy): Bacteria > Pseudomonadota > Gammaproteobacteria > Burkholderiales > Burkholderiaceae_D > Telluria > Telluria beijingensis. The sequence goes on from NZ_CP132480.1 coordinate 2,495,903, forward strand.
GGCCGGTGCCCACCACATAGCTCCATTCCTGCGAGTAGTAGCGGATGCGGCCGTTATCGCCTTTCGACGCCAGCGAGGCCACGGTGGTGAAGTAGGATGGCGCGACCTCGATGACATCGCCTTTCACCAATGGCCGGGCTGGCACATTGCCGCCGTTCGGGAAGCCGTCGGAGCCCAGTTGGCGGTGCCCCGGATAGTCCTCGATCAGCATGGTGCAGCCGCCGTTGATGCCGGTCGGGTTGAACATGCGGCCATTCTGCGGATAGGGGGTTGGCTTGCAGATCGGCACGTTGTTGTCGACCAGGCGGCGGCCAGTCATCCAGCCGTAGCCGGTCGATTCCGGATTGTCGAAGCTGCGGAAGAACACCGCCCCACCCGGCAGGAAGTCGACCGTCGTGTACTCGTTGACGATCAGCCGCGGCTTGGTGACGCCGGCGACGCGGCTATCGTCGATGATCTCGATGCCCCAGGTGCGGTTCTTGAAGTACTGCGGCACGAAGGTCAGGTAGTCGCCCGGTCCCTTGTCTTGCGGCAGGCCGGTGGCGGGATTGATCGTCTCGTTGGGACCGAAGCCGATTTCGTTCCAGTCCTCGCCGCGCTCGCGCGCATGGCGCCCCAGGCCGCGGGCGCCGAAGCGCGTCACCAGGGTGCCGTCGGGAAGCGAGAACTGCAGTGTCTCGATCGCCTCGTTCGAGCCGGGCAGCGCGGTCCAGCCATTGCCGTTGGCCGGGTAGGGCAGGGCCGAGGTCGGGTTCTCGGGCATGGTGTTATCGCTGCCCGGGCTCTTGAATTCGACTTCGAACAGCGAGTAGCCGTATTGCGAGGCGCGCTCCACGCCCTGCAGGCGCACGAAGCGCGTCACCGTGTTCAGGTTGAAGAATTCCTCGACGCCGCCCTGGCCGTTGCCGACGTGGCGCAGCTGGGTCCATTCCTGGCCGTCGTTCGAGGTCAGGAGGGTGTATTGCTTGCCGTACGAGGCTTCCCAGTTCAGCTTGATGTAGCCGAGCGCGGTGCGCTGGCCGAAGTCGAACTGGATCCAGGCGCCGTTTTCCGCCTGGCTGGACCAGCGCGTGCCCGGCTTGCCGTCGATCGCCATGCCGGCCGCCATGCTGCCGTTTTCCGGCGTCGACGAGGTGGCCGCGAGCGGCTTGATGGCCACGCCCGGCTTGGTCGGGTCGCCCGGCACCGGGTCCGGATCGGGCACGGGGTCGGGATCGGGGCCAGGCGCCGCCGGGGTGCCGGTGAAGGCCTGGATCTCGAGGATCGAATAGCCGTACTGGCCGGCGCGCTTGATGCCCTGCATGCGCAGGTAACGGCCCTGGCCGTTCAGGCCAGTCAGGTCCTCGACGCCGCCCTGGCTGTCGTCGACCTTCTTGATCGTCTTCCACTCGCTGCCGTCTTCCGACACCTGCAGCAGGTAGCTGCTGGCGTGCGCGTTTTCCCAGTCGATGCGCACGCGGGTGATGGTTTCGCTCCGGCCGAAGTCGAGCGCCAGGTACTCGTCGTCGGTGAAGCGACTGCCCCAGCGGGTGCCGGTATCGCCGTCGATCGCGGCCGGGCCGTCGAGGTCGCCGCGTTCGGCCGAGCTGGCCCAGGCTTTTTGTGGGGTGAGGGCGGTCTCGGTGTCGGCGAAGGCGCCGGCGACCGACCTGAACAGGCTCTTGCTGGCGCTTTCCATCTGGGCGACGGGCGATTGCCCATCGCCGCCGCCGCAACCGGCGAGCAGCAGGGTGAGCGCGAGCGGCAGGCCGGGCATGCGGAGGCGGCCTGAGAACTGCCCGCGAGGCAGTTGGTTCATGTGAAACTCCTTGATTGGATGTTGATCGGGTGGAGATCCTGCGCCGGCGGCAGCCGCCGTCCGCATGGCGCAAGTCCTGTTTTTCCGCGTGCCCTGAAGGCCGTGATCGAGTACCTTCCCCTTTGGATCAAGGGTGAATTGCTCTGTGGCAACTTTTAACGTTAAGATATCCGGCACGTCAATACGTGTCAAGCGTCCGCCGCATGCCGAACCACGTTTATCGCTGCTTATCTACGTTATGGGAGAGCAGTTGGATGCAGCTTGGCGTTGACGCCGGCGTGGGGCATCGCCAATAATCGAAGGTCATGCACATCCTGCGCACATCGTCGTTGCTGGTCCGCCTGGTCCTGGCCTGGTTCGTCCTGACCCTGGGCGCGGCCAGCGCTGCGCCAATGGTGCAGTCGGGCAGCATGGCGCTGGTATGCTCCGAGGGCGGCGTCAAGCTGGTCAAGGTCGACCGCGATGGCGGCGCCGTGCACGGCAAGGCGCATACGCTCGACTGTCCGCTGTGCCTTCCCGCCGCCTTGCCCTCCGCCGTCGCGGCGCCGCGCGAGCCCGTGCCGCAGCCTGCCGTGGGCGCGGCGCAGGTCGCCGTTGCCGCCCACCTTACCGCCAGCCCCGGCGCGCCATTGCCGCCGCGCGGGCCGCCTCATACCTCCTGATGCATGCGAGCCGGCCTGGCGCCGGCAATGTCTTTACGCGCGTGCGCGGCGACCCCTTGTTGGGCCGCGCCGGCACGTCGCGCGATCAACCAGGAGTAGCAAGATGAATCAAGAGATTCCAACCCGCCGCGTGTCCACCGCGCGCCGCGCCTTCGTCCTGTCCGGCGCGGCCATCGCCCTGGGCGCGCTGGCTGGCTGCAACATCGGCGGACCGGTCAGCTTCAATGGCACCGACATCACCGGCGCCGATTTCGGCCGCGATTTCCGCCTCAAGGATCCATCCGGCCAGGAACGCACGCTGGCCGACTTCAAGGACAAGGTGGTGCTGGTCTTCTTCGGTTTCACCCAGTGCCCGGACGTGTGCCCCACCGCGCTGGCGCGCGCCGCCGAGGTCAAGACCCTGCTCGGGCCGGACGGCGACCGCCTGCAGGTGCTGTTCGTCAGCGTCGACCCCGAGCGCGACACGCCCGAGGTGCTGGGTGCCTACACGGCAGCCTTCGACCCGACCTTCCTCGCCCTGTACGGCGACGCCGAGCGCCTGGCCGAGACCGCGAAGGAATTCAAGGTGATCTACCAGAAGGTGCCCACCGGCGATTCCTACACCATCGACCATACCTCGGTCACCTATGCCTTCGACACCGACGGCAAGCTGCGCCTGAAACTCTCGCACAGCCAGTCGGCAATCGAGTACGCTGCCGACGTGCGCAAGCTGCTGCATGCGGCCTGAGCCAGATCCATCCACCAGGAGAACACCATGAATCATTTCATCCGCACCTTCGCCGCGGCCGCCGTGCTGGCGGCGACCGCCGGTTCCGCCTTTGCCCAGGCCAACGTCAGCGTCAAGGACGCCTGGGTGCGCGCCACCGTGCCGCAGCAGAAGGCGACCGGCGCCTTCATGCAGTTGCAGGCGGCCAGCGACAGCAAATTCGTCTCAGCCAGCTCGCCGCTGACCCCGAACGTCGAGGTGCACGAGATGGCGATGCAGGGCGACGTCATGCGCATGCGCCAGGTGCAGTCGGTCGAGCTCCCTGCCGGCAAGACGGTCGAACTGAAACCCGGCGGCTACCACATCATGCTGATGAACCTGAAGGCCCAGGTGAAGGAGGGCGACACCGTGCCGTTCACCCTGGTGTTCGAGGGCAAGGATGGCAAGCGCGAGACGGTCGAGATCAAGGCGCCAGTCAAGGCGCTCAACAGCACCGCCAAGCCGGCGCACGCGGGGCACTAAGCCTCATCCCTGTGCGGACTTGACCGGAAAACAACAGGCGGCAGTTCGGTTTCCCGGCAAACCAATCGTGCGCATGGTTCCGCTTCGTACAATCGCGTGATTGCCGTAGGGCTCCCATCAGGAGCCGCGGCGCATTCATGCGAACGGAGCGGATATGTCACGAGCATCCTCACGGCTGCAGGTCGGCCACGGCGAATGGGCGCTGCTGGCGGCGCTTACCGCCTGCCTGCCGGCCAGCCTGCTGTTGCCGGCGGCCTGGTCGCGCGAAGGCGGTCCGCTCGAAAGCCTGCAGGTAGCGCTGCTGGTCATGGGGTGTGTGCTGGCCCTGTCCATGGCGCTGCGCGCTTGGCCATTCCGGGTGGCCAGGCTGGCGCTTTGGGTCGCGCCGGTCTGGCTGCTGTTGGCGGGGCGCGAGCTGAGCTGGGGCAGGGAGTGGCTCGGTAACCTGGTGTGGCTGCAGTTGCTGGCCCGGCCCGGCGCCATCGTGCTGCTGGCCTGGTTGCTATTCAGCGCCTGGCGCGACCGGATCGACGAACCGCTGCGCGCCGCGTTCGCGCGCCGCACGCCATGGCTAGGCCTGCTCGTGGTGCTTGGCGGTGCAATGGGGGCAACCTGTGCTGAGGGGCATATGTCGTGTCACTTGCCGATGGCCGAACCGCATGCGCAGCTTTTTGAAGAGTTGTCCGAACTGCTCGCCTACGGCGCTCTTTGCGTCATCCAGCATGTGGTTTTCCAGCAGCATGCGGCGCGCATCGCGGCATGGTCGAGCGCTCTGCCGGTCGAGGCCAAGGTCGAAGAAGCTGGTTAGCTATGGTGCCGATCCGGCAACTGGGACAATTTGCCCGTTTGTCCCTGGCCGGATTTCCACTACGATGTCGGGTTTTGGATAAGGCCCGCGGTCCGCCAGCGCCGGTCGATCGATCATGTCGAATTACAAAGTTGCCAATCTGGATACGGCCGACCTGGGCTTGTCGGCGCCGGCGGCGCCGTCGCTGGCGCGCCAGTGCGCCAGCATGTGCTCGCAGTACTGGACCCTGACCAAGCCGCGCATCACCATGCTGACGGTATTCTGCGCCGTCATCGGGAGCCTGCTGGCCAGCAGCGGTTTCCCCGGCTGGCGCGTGCTGGTGTCCAGTGCAAGCGGCATCTGGCTGCTGGCCGGCGCCGCCTTCGCCGTCAACTGCCTGCTCGAGGCGCGCGTCGACGCCCGCATGGCGCGCACCGCGCGCCGCGCCACGGCCAGCGGCAGCGTCACGCCGCTGCGGACCGTGCTGTTCTCGCTGGCGCTGGGTGGCGCTGGCGCCGCCCTGCTGTACACCCAGGTCAATGCCCTGACCATGTGGCTGACCCTGGGCACCTTCGTCGGCTACGCCTTCATCTATACCTTGCTGCTCAAGCCGAATACGCCGCAGAACATCGTCATCGGCGGTTTCGCCGGCGCCATGCCGCCGGCGCTGGGCTGGGCGGCGGTGGCCGGCGCCGTGCCGCTGGAAGCCTGGCTGCTGGTCCTGATCATCTTTCTTTGGACGCCGCCGCATTTCTGGGCCCTGGCCATGGCCCGCCGCGACGAGTATGCGCGCTCCGGCCTGCCGATGCTGCCAGTCACCCACGGCATGGCCCATACCGGCCAGCAGGTGTGGCGCTACAGCATCGCGCTGGCGGCCGGTACCGCGTTGCCGTGGGCGGTCGGGATGAGCGGGCCGTTCTACCTGGCGGCCGCCGTCGTCCTCAATGCCGTGTTCCTCCGGTTTGGCTGGCTGGTCCACAAGCACTACAGCGACCGCATCGCGATGCGTTCCTTTGCCTGGTCGATCGTCTACCTGGCCCTGCTGTTCGCTGCCTTGCTGGTCGATCACTACCTGCCAGCCTGGTGATGCCGTCAATTACGTGCATGTTTGCGTACGTTAGCGCACGGTCAAGGGGAATGCTAATATATTAAGCTGTTTGCATGACAGCTCGATACCAACCCGACCCCATCATGCGGGTGCGCGGCAATCCGGCGCATCCATCGACTATTCCGAGCAAGCGGCCCACGACGGCCGAGCTGCTCACCCCGGCCGACGTCAGGGATAGCGCCGACCTGGCCCGTCTGCTCGACCAGCTGGGTTGCGGCGACGACCTGATCGTCGTCTCGAACCGGGCGCCATGCATCCATTCCCGCAGCGACGCCGGCATTGTCGCCCAGCGCCCGGCCGGCGGACTGGTCACCGCGCTCGAAGCGGTGTTGTCGAAGGAAGGCGGCTGCTGGATCGCCCATGGCAGCGGCAGCGCCGACCGCGAGACCTGCGACGCCGCCGACCATGTCTTGCGCCAGCACCTGGACGCCCCGTACCGCCTGCGCCGCCTGTGGTTGTCCGACGCCGAGGTGGCCGGCTATTACGACGGCCTGGCCAACGAAGCGCTGTGGCCGCTGTGCCACCGTACCGATGTGCAGCCGACCTTCCGCCAGGCGGACTGGGACGAGTATGTGCGCGTCAACCAACGCTTTGCCGATGCCGTCGTGTCCGAGGCGGCCAGCCCGCGGCCGGTGGTGCTGGTCCAGGATTATCACCTGGCGCTGGTGCCGCAGATGGTGCGCGCGCAGTTGCCGGACGCGGTCATCATCCTGTTCTGGCATATTCCTTTTCCCGAGCCGAAGGTACTGGCGCGCTTTCCGTGGCGCGAGCAGATGATGGCCGGCCTGTCGGCCAGCACCGTGGTGGGCCTGCATACGCCGGCCGACCTGGCCAACTTCAGCATGTCGCGCGCGAGTAGCCACGGCGCCGGCGGCGGCGCGCACGCCGGCGCCTATCCGATCTCGATCGCCTGGCCGGCGCGCCAGGATGCGCCCGACCCGTCGTTGCGCGCGCGGATCGATGCACGCTTCGGTATCGCACCCGGCGTACGCCTGCTGGTGGGCGTCGATCGGATGGATTACACCAAGGGCATCCCGCAGCGCCTGCAAGCCTTCGAGCGGCTGCTGGAACAGCGGCCGGAACTGCGCGGCCAGGTCACCTTGCTGCAGATCGGCGCCCCGTGCCGCGGCGCGCTGCCGGCTTACCGGGAGATCGCGCGGCAGGTGGCCGAGTCGAGCGCGCGGATCAACGCCAGGTTCGGCCGGGCCGGCTGGCAACCCGTGGTCCTGCACGCTGCCAGCCTCGACGCGCACGCGGTGAACGAATGCTACCGCGCCGCCGACGTGTGCCTGGTGACCAGCCTGCACGACGGCATGAACCTGGTGGCGAAGGAATTCGTCGCCGCCCGCAACGATTTGCGCGGGGCGCTGGTGCTGAGCAGCCAGGCCGGCGCTGCGGCGGAATTGCAGCAGGCCCTGATCGTCGATCCGCGCGATATCGAGGGGATTGCGCGCGCGATCGGGCGCGCGCTGGACATGCCGCTGGACGAACAGGCGCTGCGCATGCGCGCGATGCGCGGCGTGGTCAGCCAGTTCACCGTGTTCAGGTGGGCGGCGCAGTTGCTGTCCGATGGTTTGCGGATCGCGGCTGGCCGTCGGGAACGGCGTCTTCTAGGCTGACAGTCCCGCATCCAGTCCCGCCGTCATCGCCAGCAAGGCATCCCCGAACCCGCCGCGCGCACGCGCATCGATGCGCGCGCTGGTGATCACGCGCGGCAGCGCGCTCCAGGCGACACTGGCGCCTGTCCCTTCCAGCGCCCGTACCAGCAACACGTCTTCGTGGCAGCCGACGGCGGCGAACCCGCCGGCCGCCAGGTAGGCGGCCGCGCTGACGCCGAGATTGGCGCCATGGATGTGACGGTGGCCGTCGCGATCCTGGTAGTGGAGAGCGAAATGCTCGCGCAGGCGGCCCGCCATGGCGCAGTGCGCAGACCAGTCGTCGACCGTCACGGAGCCGCACACCGCGTCGACCCCCAGGCCCAGTTGCGCCACCAGCCATTGTGGGGAGACGCGGGTATCGGCGTCGGTGAAGGCCAGCCAGCGCGCACCGCGCTCGAGCAGGCGGCGGGCGCCGGCGGCGCGCGCGGCGCCAACCTGGCGCGCGCCGATCTCGAGTACCTCCAGCACGCAGCCGGCGGCCTCGAAACGGCGCCGGTAGCGCGCGGCGACGGCGGCCGACCCGTCCGCGCAGGTGTCGAGCACGACGCAGACTGCGACCGGCTCGCCGGCCAGGCCCGGATGGCGCGCAGCGCGCAGCAGCGCGGCCAGGCAGGCGCCGAGGCAGGCTTCCTCGTCATGGGCGGGGATGGCGACGCCGATCATCGCGGGTTTCCTTCCTTTCTCCAGGTCTCGAGCAGGAAGCGTTCGTCGCGGTGGCGCAGCAGCGGCGCCAGGCCGGGCGTCGCGTGGGCGGCCCCGTGCACGGCGTCGGTCGCGCTGGCCCGGTCGTCGAAATCGCCCAGGTAGTGGCACATCAACAGTTCCCCGCCCGGCGCCAGGCAGGATGCGGCCGCGGCCAGCAGCGCGCCGACGTCGGCCAGGCCAAAGTAATAGGCAAGTTCACTCACCACGACGAGATCGAAGGTTTCCGTGCGCGGCCAGTCGTGCGGCAGGCGGCGCTGTTCGACGCGCACATTCCGGGCATCGGCTAGCCGCCGGCGCGCGGCGTCCACGGCGCTGGCGGCGCCGTCGCAGGCAACCAGGGACTCGCAGCGCAGGGCCAGCGCGGCGCTCATCTCGCCGTTGCCGCAGCCGGGTTCGAAGGCGCTGCGGTAGCGCGGCCGCGCCAGGCTCGCCAGGACCAGCGCGCGCTTGCGCTGTTCATACCAGGCGCCGCGCACGTCCCAGGGATCGTCGCTGGCGCTGTACAGGGCCTCGAAATGGCGCAGGCGGTCGGCGTCAACCATGGTCGTCCAGGTACAATTCGAATGGGTGGAGCACGCGTTCGATGGCGAAGCCCGGCAGGATCGGCGCCGCGCCGCTGCTGGCGTCGGGCTCGACCTGGCTGGTGAAGCAGGCCAGCGCGGCGCGCTTCTTCGCCACGGCGGACGCGGGCAGCGGCAGGCGCCGTGCCTGCGCCAGCGGCAGGCATCCGTCGCCCGGCGCGCTCCAGTGCCAGCCCCAGACCGGCGCCTGCAGCAGGCGCGCGCCGGCTTGCCGGCTTGTGACCATGCAGGCGCGGGCGCAGGCCTCGTGGTCGGGGTGGCCGTCGTGGCGCCAGGTGGTGATGACGATGTCGTCCTGCGCGAACAGCGGCGCCAGGCGACTAGCGAGTTCGCGTTCGGCGCCGCCCACGCCGCCGTCCGGGATGCCGAGCCGCACCATGCGTGGCGCGTCGATGCCGAGGCAGGCCAGGGCGGCCACGGTCTCGTTCGCGCGCGCGAGGCGCAGGCGTTCGGGCGGCCAGTCGCTTGAACCAGGATGACTGGCCTCGCCATCGGTGACGGCCACGATCAGCGGCGTGTCTCCGCGCAGCGCGAGCAGGTGCAGCAGCGCGCCGCAGGCGAGGATCTCGTCGTCGGGATGCGGCGCCACCACCACCACGCGCCGGCCCGGCGGAATGATGGCATCGAGCGAGCAGAAAGGGACGGCGTTCAGCGCGGCGTCCAGCGCCCAGGCCCGGGCCGTGCTGCCGGCGCCGGCGATGTGGCGCGAGCGGCTCACAGCGTCCATGGCGCCTCCTGTCCATCGGCGACCAGCCGGCCCAGCGCTTCCAGGTCGCGCTCGGCGTGGCTCTGGCGCAGGAACACCGGCAAGTCGGCGTACAGGCGGGCCAGGACCGGGTCCTTGCATAGCGGGGCGGCGCCCAGCGCGCGGCCGAAGGCGTCCAGCACCGTCGCGCAGGTGGCTTCGACGTGCAGGCGCAGCGCCAGCGCAAGCGCCATCGCATCGGCGCCGGGATCGCGGTCGATCGTGGCCGCCGTCTCGCGCATCAAGGCGGCGCTGCCCTCCAGGGCGACGGTCGCCCGTCCCAGTTGCGCCAGCCGGTGTGGATCGTCGCGTCCGGCAAGGCGCTCGCGCAGCGCCGCGGCGAGCCGGGTCGCGGCCCCGAACCAGCAGGCGGCCACACCGGCGCCGCCATGCCAGAAGCCGGCGCGCGCCACATAGAAGCCGGGGCCGCCCAGCGGCGTGGCGAGCGCCCCGTCGAACAGCACGTCGACGCTGGCGGTATGGCCCATGCCGACCGCGTGCCAGCCGTCGCGCGTGACTTCGACGCCCGGTTGGCGCAAGTGCACCGCAGCCAGCAGCGGCGCGCCGTCCGGACTCCAGCAACTGACGACCGCGTGCGTCACGTCACGCGCGCCCGAACACCAAGCCTTGCGGCCGTGCAACGAGAAATGTCCGTTGCTGTTCGCCTGCAATACCAGGCGCGCGTCGGGCGGCTCGGCGCACCAGGTAGCCCACAGGGCGGCTGGCTGCTGCGCCCGGTCGGCAGCGCCGGCTTCGTGCAGGATGGCAAGGGCGTCGGTATGGCCTTCGAACAGCTTGGCCAAGCCCAGGTCGTGGGCGCCGGTGGCGGCCAGGCTGCGCCAGCGCTCGAGCGTGGCGCCACGGCCCGGCAGGGGCAGGCGGTCGAGGCCGGCGGCGACCAGGCGCGCCAGTGCGGTGGCGGGCCCGGCGTCCGCCAGGGAGGGAAGGACGTCCGCGATTCGGCTGTGCATGATACTTTTGTTGCAAAAATTTCATCCTACCATGCACGGTAGAGATCGCCTGTCCGGTACGGCGCAAGCGTGCGGCCCGGCCCTTGAGGTGGCCGGGCGCGGCATCAGCGGGCGGTGATGAACGGATCCCAGTCGATGTCGTAGTTGGTCGGGCGCAGGGTCCCGACCGTGACCCGCACCTGGATCTGGTAGGTCTGGCGGCCGGCATTCATCGCCTGGCCGATCCAGTAGCTGCCGTCGTTCGGGTCGGCCTGGATCGGATAGCCGACGTTGCCGAACACATTGCCCTGGGAGACGTTGAAGCCGGTGATGACGACCTTGTCGCCCGAGTTCATGTCCATCGGGTAGACCGAGAAGCCGATCAGGCTGCCGACCGGGCACACGGTGCTCAGTTCCAGCGAGCCCTCGCCCGAGCTGTCCATGTTCAGCTGGTTGTCCATCATGTGGATGCCGGTGCCGACCGACTGGCCGTTGGTGGCGGCGATGTACGCGGTGTCGACGGCGATCGCGATCTGGGTCTGCGGCGCGGGCATGGTGGCGCTCGGTTTCACGACGCGGACCGAAGCCATTTTTTTATCTGCGTTCATGTGGTCCTCCCTGGTTTAGTTGACGGAAACGCTGGGGTTCAGGTTCAGCGTCATGCCGGACTGCCCTGGCAGCTGGACGTTGATGCCCATGTTGTAGCTGGCGTTTCCCGCGTTCTGGGCGGTACCGGTGAAGGTGGTGTTGTCGATCCGCTGCGGCTGGCCGCTGGGGCCCCAGGCGTTGGAGTTGCCGATCGATTGCATCTGGCGTCGTGTCGTTCCGCAATGCAAGTGCCGATGCCGCAACCCAAGGCACGGGGGCCTCAGCCGGAATACAGAGTGGCGGCCCCGGCCTTGCTGATACACTGGGGCCATGCCATCCACAAGGTCTTCCAGCGCATCCATGAATCTCCAGCTCAGCGACATCGGTCAAGCCATCCAGCTGGCGATTGCGCCGGTGTTCCTGCTCGCCGGGGTGGGCACGATGCTGATCGTGCTGACCAACCGGCTGGGTCGCCTGATCGACCGTAGCCGGATCCTTGACGACCGCCTGCGGGCGAATCCGGACACCGAATGCGTCAAGGAGCTGCTGAGCCTGCACCACCGCGCCGCGCTGCTCAATATCGCCATCACGGCCAGCACCGCCTGCGGCCTGCTGGTGTGCCTGGTGATTGCCATGCTGTTCCTGGGTGACACCACCGACCTGCCGCTGGACCAGTACATCGCCCTGTGCTTCATCGGCGGCATGCTGGCGCTGCTGGTCGGCTTCGTCTATTTCATGCGCGAGATCCTGATCTGCTGCACCTTCATGCGCAGCCAGCAGATGCAGGTGATCGCCGCCTGCAATGCCCGGGTGGCGGGATGGTCGGCGAGTACGGAATGTGGAAGGGCCGGCAGGGACGCCGGCCCGGTGGGATGAGAACCCAGGATTCTCCTCGACCAATCCAGCGAGGCACAGCAGGATCTGCAGGCGCGGCGCGACCGGACCCTTCGACCTGCTGGACTTGTGCAGAGCCTGCTCCCGGTCCAGCGCCCCATCGACTGCCGCAAAAGCATCGTTGGGGAATTGCTGGTTGACCTCTGCTATCAGAAACGTGAGCAAAATGTGCTCAGCGTTCTCTTCCTGCCCCGAACCGTCTTATTGACCGCCAGTAGCAGTGCCTGACGTTGCCGCCAGACGTGCCACGGGTAGCGCAGTATGCGTCGCGAGGACGCTACTTGCGAGCCCTCTTTCACCTGTAAGTTGGTAAGAAGTTGTTTTGCTAAACGCATTCGTGCATTCTAGTTTTTCCGCCTGGTTTTCACGGAATAAATCAGCAATGCAAAAGTGCTGCATCTTGCCAGCCTACGTAGTGTCAGATACCGAAACCCGGCCATAGTTCCGCTACGTTCTGGTAGCTGCTACCCGGTGTTCGAGGCCGGCCAGGGCGCGCCCGCCGTGCTGTTCGTTCCGGGCGGCGAACTGCTGCTGCGGCGCCACCACGGTTCCGGCGTCAACCAGCCGATGGCGCTGCCGAGGCGCTGCGCATGTTCCTGATCGCGCAGGCGGAACTGGGCGAGCGCATCGTGCGCGCCCTGATCCTGCGCCGCGTGGCGCAGGTCCACCAGCACCTGGCGGAGTTGCCGGCTTAGTTCTTGTTGCCCTGGCCCAGGTGGCGGTCGAGGAAGTTGCGCATCGCCTGCGCGATCTCGGCGCCATGGGTCTCGATCGCGAAGTGGCCGCTGTCGACGAAACGCACCTCGGCGTTCGGATTGTCGCGCTTGAAGGCTTCCGCGCCGGGCGGCAGGAAGAAGGGATCGTTCTTGCCCCAGATGGCGAGCAGCGGCGGCTGGTGGCGGCGGAAATAGGCGTGCAGCAGCGGGTATTGCCTGACGTTCTGGCCGTAGTCGACCAGCAGGTCCATCTGCGGCTCGACGCCGATACGTTGCACCGCCTCATGGGCCAGCAGGTAGCCCTCGGGCGCGATGACGGTGGGATCCTTCACGCCCTCGGTGTATTGCCACTTGAGCATGTCGAGGGTATTGAACTTGCGCAGCGCTTCGCGGTTCTCGGGCGTCGGATCGGCCCAGGCCGCGCGCATCGGGGCCCAGCCGGGGCTCAGGCCCTCTTCATAGCCATTGCCGTTCTGGCTCACGATGGCCGTGATCTTTTCCGGATGGCGCACGGCCAGGCGCCAGCCGACCGGCGCGCCGTAGTCGAACACATAGATGGCGTAGCGCTGCAGGCCCTTGGCGCTGGTAAAGGCGTCGATCACGTCGGCCAGGTTGTCGAAGGTGTACTTGAAACCCTGGTCGGTGCGGGTCAGGCCGAAGCCCGGCAGGTCGGGCGCGATTACGCGGTAGCCGGTGGCGAGCGCGGGAATCAGGTTGCGGAACATGTGCGACGAGGCGCCGAAGCCGTGCAGCAGCAGGACGGCCGGTGCGTCCTGCGGGCCGGCTTCGCGGTAGAACACTTCCGCGCCTTTTACCTGGACCGAGTCGTAGCGGACGGC